>NZ_LMOA01000001.1:0-821010 GCF_001423155.1 Pseudomonas sp. Leaf127
GAAGTGGTGTAACTGAACCAGCCGAAGGCGCCCTGTGGGCGAAAGAGGAGGGTCATCGTGAAGTGGTGTAACTGAACCAGCCGAAGGCGCCCTGTGGGCGAAAGAGGAGGGTCATCGTGGTTCTTGGCTAATGTTGAGTTTGCGGACTTAACCTTCACCAGAGAAACCACGATGACCAAACCCACTATCGCATTGACCGAGCTGGTTGAGAAAGGGGCAGACGCYGATCTGCTCAAGCAAATGATCCAGTACGTTGCCCAGCGCATGATGGACCTCGATGTCGAAGGCCTGTGCGGCGCCGGCTTCGACGTCAAAAGTCCAGACCGCCTAAACAGCCGCAACGGCTACCGGGATCGCCTCTGGCAGACCCGTGCCGGCGATGTCGAYCTCAAGATCCCCAAGCTGCGCCAGGGCAGCTATTTYCCGGGTTTCCTTGAGCCCAGACGCACCGCCGAGAAGGCCATGGCTGCCGTCATTCAGGAGGCCTATATCCAGGGCGTCTCGACGCGTTCGGTGGATGARCTGGTCAAGGCCATGGGCATGACCGGCATCTCCAAGAGCCAGGTGTCGCGACTGGCGGGTGAGATCGACGAGCGCGTCCACGCCTTCCTTGATCGCCCGCTGGAAGGCGACTGGCCCTACCTGTGGATCGACGCCACCTACGTCAAGGTGCGGGAGGCCGGGCGTATCGTCTCGGTCGCCGTCATAATCGCCGTGGCTGTGAAYACCAACGGGGGCCGGGAAATTCTGGGCATGCGGGTCGGTCCGTCCGAGGCTGAGCCGTTCTGGACGGACTTTTTGCGCAGCCTGATGCGACGCGGCCTGCGCGGCGTGAAGCTGGTGATCTCCGATGCCCACGAAGGGCTGAAGGCCGCTGTATCCAAGGTKTTCCATGCCACCTGGCAGCGYTGTCGCGTGCACTTCATGCGCAACGCCATGGCCCATGTCGGCAAGGGCCAGCGCACCATGGTGGCCGCCCTGCTGCGCACGGTGTTCGCCCAGGACAGCCGCAGGGAATGTCATCAGCAATGGCGGCTGGTGGCCGATCAACTGAGGGAAAAGTACCCGAAAATCGCGKCGCTGATGGACGGCTGCGAGGACGAGGTGTTGGCACACATGGCCTTTCCCAAGGCGCACCGGCAGCAGTTACACAGCACCAACCCGCTGGAACGGTTGAACGCGGAGATCAAACGCCGCACCGAAGTCGTGGGTATTTTCCCTAACGATCCGGCGATTACCCGGCTGGTTGGGGCGATGCTGCTGGAACAGAACGACGAGTGGTGCCTGCAACGGCGCTACATGCAACTGGAGGCCTTCGAGGCAGTCAGCGATAATCCGCAGGCCAAGCTGTCGGCCGTAGTGGAACAGAACGACGAGTGGTGCCTGCAACGGCGCTACATGCAACTGGAGGCCTTCGAGGCAGTCAGCGATAATCCGCAGGCCAAGCTGTCGGCCGTRATCAACTAAACGGCAAACTCAGTGGCCAGAGCCATGATGAGTTACACCACTTCCTGGGACACGATCGTTTTTTTTGAGATTTGGTAGCCGGGGTAATCTGAATTTTGTTTGTAGGCTATTGATTTATATTAATAATACTAGATTGATATTTTTTCTGGAATGCCAATTGGAATACCAAGTGCTGTTTCGCTGATTGGTGATCCGCATTTGTCCCTCCCCAACGCGAGGAGCTTGATATCCCAGTATCAAGGGGCTCGCTCTGATGAACGTCTGCCAAGGCTCTAAATTAGGTGGGCTTCGCGATCATCGAAAGCAGTGAATTCGATAATTATTATGTCCAGATTAGCGTCATTGCCTTTAATTCGGGCGACTGACTAGGCAGATCTTGATACGGTGCCCCTTCAGAGGTTGCTCCACTAGAAAGGCATTCACCTGTGCGGCAGTACGTCGGTAATTTCATTTGCCCCGCTGAGCAGCGGTAAACGGGCGGTAGCGATCATGAGTCTGATCCACTGAGCGCGCATCAATGGGCATGACCCGTATGCTTGTCTCAAGGACGTGCTGACGCGGCTGCGGACGCAGCGAGTAAGTGAGAGTGATCAGTTGTTGCCGCGTCTGTGGATACCTGACTGACTTGCGCAAGGTGAATTGGGCGGACGCTTACCGTTCAATTTGTGATTGAACGGATATAGTAGCGTCGTGTGCGCATTGTCCAATGCAATACGTTGAAAGGAGTCGACATGAAGCTGATCGCCAATCGAATTAACGGGGTACATCTGCGTGACCTACTACCTGGGGCCGAGGTCGAGATAGATGGCGTGTTGGCTGCCGTGGCCTATGGCAGTAGTGCATCCGATATCACCCAAGATCTGGTCGGCCATTGCGTCGATAACAAGCTGCGTCTGGACCTATGGATGCGCTACGACCATACCGTTCCCGTTTCGGTAGAACTGCTTAAGCGACTGTTCAAGCATCAGAAAAACAATGTATTTGCGCGCTTTGTCCCCGACCGCTTCCACCCCAAGGTTATTTGGTGGAAAGGCTACGGCGCCTATATTGGCTCGGCCAACCATACTGATAATGGGTGGCTTACAAACATTGAAGCGGGAGTTTTCCTGACGGCGGACGAGTTGCTCGCCAATGGCTTGGACAACCAGTTGGAAGACCTATTCGACTACCTACGTGAACTGGAAGTGACCATCCCTATTTCGGCGGATTACATCGCTGAAATGGAGCGCTTCAACTTCTGGAACAAGGGCCTCTACGACGAGTCACGCAAGAAGCGCACCCATCCCGAATGGGAAGGTCCGAGCTTTGTCCAAGAGAAGGCCGCCTTTGACCGACGCAAGGACAATTTCAAGCAGGAATGGTTAGAAACGCTCGGTATTCTGCAGGGCATCCAGCAACAACTGGGTGACTACCGACCCAAATGGGTGAGTGCCAATGTCCCAAGTGCTTGGCATGTCGATCAATTTCTGCATGGTTACTATTACAATCATGTCGGCGACGCCCAGCGCAAGCCATACGAGGACTTCCACGAACACCACCGGGCCAACCCGCAGGCTGCACTGGAGGTTGAACTGAGGTGGTGGAAGTCTTTGTCGGAAGCGCCATCGTACGAAGACTACGCGCTTTATGAGAGTGCACCGGCGGTGCGTGAGTTGCTGGCGCAGGACAAGGTGCTCGAACTATCTAGTGAGGAATTCGCCGTCCTGTGTCGCAACACCCACGCCACCATGGAGCACATAATAAAAGTGCCAACCGCCGAGCTTGGCTTTCCTGAGCTGAAGACGCTGGATAGGGAGTCACGTGTGCGGCCCTTTGCCGAACTCATTCTGCGTCAGCGCAACCGCAAGGGCTGGGATGTTCGTAAACTACTCCACCACGTGCTCTATGAAGGGCAAGATAGTGAAATCTGGTTGCGCCTTTACCATGCTGGGCGCGACTGGGAGCACAGCATTCCACGCTACGGTCTGAATTCGCTAGCCGAGGTGATCGGCTGGGCCCGACCGGAGGTTGTCCCACCGCGCAACGGTCGTACCAGCAAGGCGTTGAGAGCATTGGGCTACGATGTGAAGGTCTATTGAGCCCTATATTAGATGTTTCAGACGACTAACGCCTGCTAATGGTTTGGCGGTTCAAAGTTGCGAAGGTTAGGATTATCTGATGCAAAATCACACTCCCCTCACTAGTGAGAAGTGATGTTTCTATGAAGTTAATTGCCCCATCCAATATGGTCTCGAGGGGGACAAGGTCTAGTATAGAAGTCAGTCGAGGTTGAACGGGCCATGGCGGATAGTCGCCCACGTAATACTCCGCACTGTGGTCTTCAGTCTTGGAGTTATGGGAGGAGGCGGTAATGCAAATTTGGACGGGGCTAGAAGTCCGCTTGTTGCGATATTCTACTTCGTCAGATCCAAGGTGTGCCTTGCCTTGCCTTGCCTGGGTGGGGAGGCAGGCTTCATCTACGGTCAGTCAATATTACTGTAACTAAATTTGAGAGTACAGATGCCAGGGTAATGCCTCGTTTCCTCTAATTGCGGAAGCAAGTGAGATCCACTTTGACTGGAGTTCCTGTTTCTCAGGTTTGCGACGTTATTCATATGACTTGGTGGACGTTTAATCTTTTTTGTAGGATATGCAATGCTCCATAGGGATTATTAATACGTGCTAGCTTAGATGGCGGTGGCGTATTAAAGAGTTCTGTAACTATATAAATTACGCTATTTGTTATGCGCTATTAATACATGTGGTAGCTTATAATCGGCATAAGTCGCCTGTCATGTCAGCACTTTATCTTTAAAGGTACCGTCTGCCAAAGATGGCGGACGGTACATTTGTCTATTCTTTGCATAAACGTAGGTTAGGGTTGATCGGCCGGAATCGCAGGTTGATAAGTTTCTCACGAACAATAGTTCAGGCCAGGTGCGCATTGTGGGGGAGTTGTTTCACTGACCCCGTGGATGTCAGCCCACGAATCATACCGGTCTTTGCCTGGGGTAAACTGACCGATTGTAATTGCTCGCGCGATTGTCGTATTTGATAAAAAATGAGGAGTCATATCCGGAAATACAAAGGCATGCCACCCATAACTATTATTCTCAGAAGAGAATTTCCTTCCTTCGCTATGAGATACTCTGAAATGCGTATCTTTATTGCGTTTTTTAACTTCAAAAGTGATGTTGCACGTTCTGCAAGTTAAATCCGGGCGCCGTATTTTTTTTGATTTGTCGTAAATAATCTTAAAGTGGCCAGGAGTTTGGAGTACATTGGTATCGAACGAGTGCCCTTGACTTACTAAAACCTGCGCTACAACTCGCTCGGCCTTTTCACCGGCTTTGGCACGTAGCGCGAATAGACCGTCTTCTTTCTGCGAGAAGTTTCCAGCGTCGCTCGGTTGTCCGATGTATAGGATATGTATCCAAAATAGTTCAATCGTGATCGAGTTCTGAGAAACTGAACTTACTACGACGTCAATGTGGTCGCCACGCTCTAGAACTCTTTTAAAATAATCTAAGGCCGAGATACGCTCTGTGCCAAAGGTCATAGCGTGATTTTTAGGTATTGAGAGAGGAAGGTTGCATCCTTCGAAGTATAACAATAGCAAGTCTTGATTGGTTTTAGCGTTTGTGATTTTGAGATTTCTAACTAGTGCAGTACTAGTTAGGGAAAGTATGTCTCTCTGGGGCTTTTCCGTTATTTGTGAGTATCTTGAGGGCGTATAGTCCATTTGCCTATCTCCTGTGATGTGATATTTTCTAAGTGCTCTATATAAAGTTAGCTATGCGGGTGTTGTCTTGCATCGATCCCGCATAGCGTCTGGTCTTTGGATCGTTTTAGTGGCCTCAGTGATGTTTTAACAAAAACTGCTATAAGTAGTCACTTGCTAGCTCGCTCCGATATAGAGATATAACGTCATTAGCCTCTGCAATGGCTGATCTGACTTCTGCTCTAGTGAGGTCAAGTAATCTCAGTTTATTTTCAACCTCAGTTATACACTCTATACGACGATAGGCGTCTGGGTGTGCTGCAGCATACTCCGCCAAACCTTGCAACTTTGGTAGGGCATCACTCAGATGATGGCTATGCGGGTCTATCAAATCCGCGATAAAACTGCCATCCTTTTGTTTTACAAAAAATATAAAGTCTGGCCGCACAATTTTATACTGTTCGCCATTTTTATACGCTACACCTAGTGATGACTGTCCAGGCTGCTGCGGGTTTCGATACCAAAAGGAGAATCCGGCGCGCGCGCGCTCAATTTTGATGACAGATTTTTCCCATGTATTGAACTCTGCAGGGTAATCTCCCGCTTCATCGCATAGCAAGTGATCGCGATACGTAGGCAGGATAGTAATGCTGTCCTGTTCGATTGCCGTAGTAGGTTCATCTTTCGCCTCAGGTCTGACCAAATCTATATCCTGGGGCTCGTTGCTCATCTCCTTTACCTGACGATATGCCTCTTGTCGTTCATGAGAGAGGCTCTTGATGTCTACTCGATATTTTGTAAACCAAGACTTTGCAATCTTTTCTGCTTCAGCATCAAAAAAAGCTAACAGATCGGGTAGTAACCCCAGCGCAGCAATGTCGACTCGCGCGTCCACTAAAGCTTCAAGATAAGCTTCTGTGTCATCCGGCCCCGCTTTTTTTCGAGCGAGGTCTTCAGTGTACGTGCGTGCAATATCAGGCGTGATAATACGAGCTGCACGCCGAAAGGCATCATCAATAACCGCCATATCCGCGCCTTCCCAGAACTGATTGAATGACTTCGAATTACCCTTCAGGTCAGCAACTAGCGACAGCCCTTCAACATTCATCACTCCATCACGTCTGATGGCGATGTCATCTTGCCAACGCGCCCTCGCACCATCCAGCACTTTATGTAGCTCCGCGTGCGCTTTCTTACCCGCATCTGGAAACAGACCGTCCCATGCTAACTCATGAGCTAACGCAGTCAGCCGTTTAGGGGATCTTGCTCCTTTCTGAGGCCGAGTCTGAGATGGCAATGACTCAAACTTTGTCCAAACCGAGTCTGGTACTCGATCGGAGGGGCGCATCCTGCGCGGGTTGACGAGAATTCGACCAGTTGGAGGTTGATCAACTCCGTCGCTGCCGCCGTTCATTAAGGCATCTGCTACAGCGCTTACCGTTTTTGCATCGAATAAAGGAAGTAAGCAGTGCACCGTATTTAATTGTTCATTGCCCGGAATTCGACGGGCAAGAGGTGTCCTCACCATGCGGCCGAGTAACTGAGTAATATGTGTGCGGTCTACGGCTGCGCGGAAAGACACCATCACTTCAGCGCGTGGACAGTCCCAGCCGGTACTGATCGCGTCTTTGGCGATTAGCACTCTTATCCAGCTTGCATCTTGGACTAGCTCGGGGGATACATAAGGCACTCTATAGGGGCCAAACTGCTGCGTAGAATGTTCGCCGAAGACGTGCGCGATACAGTCACTAGGTGCATCTGGCCACTGTCGGAAAATCGTCGTAAGAGCTTGTCCAATATCATCAGGGTCTGGAGTATTTGGAACCTGAAGTACCATCAGGGGCGTAACAGAAGACTTTTCGTCTTGTTGTTTGGCATACGCCGCCCATTGAAGTGATGACTCCTTAAGTTTATCAGCTGCCCGTCTAAGAATTACGGTGTCAAACCTACCGGCCTCATCTGGAATATCAAGAATAATCGTGTCCTTTAGTAATCCGGACTCTTGGACTTTTTGCGCATCCACCGACACGTGAGGGAGGGTGCTGCGACCGATAGCTCCATCCATTGCTTTATTAAAGCGATCAACCGTTGCTGATATACCCCACACAATAGGTATGCTTGGTACGTTTTGCACGCCATTGATAAGTCTCAATACAATCGAGCTCTTAGCATTTTGCGCTGCTCTTGTAGGGCTTCCCATTCCTCTATGAGCTTCATCGAGCACTAAATACAAAGTCAGGGATGGTTCGTTGACCGTATTGCGTATAGTATCCCAAATAGTATTGGACCGCAGATCTGGCCGCGTCTCAGGGAAAAGCCCTCCGCTATTGTCTCCTTCAAAGCCTCGTACTAACAGACTGTTTTTTCCGAGTTTTTGGGTGTTTAGAAAATAAATTTTACGAGCTTCAAATTTTATACGATTGAAACTATTGTCCACAACTATCAAGTCAGTGTGTTTCAGCCGGTCAGAGGCTTCCATCAATCGGAATCTAGTTTGTTCGTTTAACGTTGGGTCATCGCTAAACCAGATGACTACTGCGCCAGGATCAGCATCAAAATTGTATTCATCTTCACCGAAAAATAGCGCTTCAAAAACTGCTGCGGCCATGACTGTTTTACCAGCACCGGTTACAGCTGTTAGTGAGAAGGCGTGTTTGTCGCCATCTTCCTGCCAACGCCTGCGCGCCTTTTTTAAGTTGGCTAAGGCGTCACGGACTGCATCGATCTGATAATCTTTGAGCGTAAACTTCATGCTCTATTCCCCATTCATAAAGCTGAAGTTTGTCAGGTACGACTCGTATAGCCTTACTGATTCGATATGGCTGGGTAGATGGCGAGTGACAGATTGAAAGCGGCGCTCGTCATTTGTTACTATATATGCAACGCGTAGCTCTTCAGCCTTTGCTACTGCATCGTAGAACGCAGCCGCATTATCTACGTCCACTAATAAAGCATAGGCATCCATCACCACCCAGCCCGTATCAGGCAGTCGGTCAGCCCTGCGGCCGCGGCTGCCGGCACGCAACCACAGAAGAGGCGCTATACGCGAAAACGCGCTGTTATGGCTCACCGATATAGGAGTTTCGTATGATAATGTAAAGAACTCTGCATTCTCTTCAAAACCTTCGGCGATTGGGAACTCATCTGTAAATTTGTAATCTCCGGGAATGATTTCTCCATTGGGCGTTTTGCCGGTAATTGCGGCGGCCACTCGAGGTTTAGTCACGTAGTCGCAGATCCCAAATGCCTCCCACTCTGGGTCTCCCGGGCGCAAGCCTTTCTGGCGAAGTGCTTGTTGCTCATTAGCTCCCACTTCATTGTTGGTAATACTGATACATTGGCGACGCCCGCCATCTTGGCGGTTTAGACGCATAACGGCATGAACTGTGGTGCCAGATCCTGCGAAAAAATCTAGTATCACGGCATTTGGTTTGTTAGCTAAAAAAAGACGCAGTGAGTCTTCTACTGCGTATAGTGATTTCGGGAAAGGGAAGGCGCGCCCAGGTATAAGAGACCGGAGTAAACTAGTTCCATACGCTCCGGCGTCATGTTTCGACTCTCGCCAAACTGTACTTGGGCGTGCTGCCTTCCCACCAGGTATCACAACGATCTTTGAGCCATCTGGTCGAGTGCCTGTGATTTTATATTCGCCTCGCTCCACTCGCTTTATGTCCTCTGTAGAGAGGTAGGCGATGGTGTACGGCTGATGTTCATTGCCGGGCGTAACTCTAACGTAGCCCCCGTTTATAGCTTGCTGCAGACTAGGACCTGTTAGACCCCAGATGAGAGCAGTTCCGTCCGGAGCGATTGGAAATACAGGTACGGCGCCGTTGACCACAGGCACATCATCGATATGATCATCATTCGACATCGGATTTCCGATGTGTACGATACGCATAGTTTCTCTATCGACATATACTGGATAAAACTGCCGAGGGCGTGAGCCACGAATCAATGCTTTCTGAGTACGGCGAAGGTAAAGCCATCGAACCTCTGCATCATTGCCGGAACGCTCGCCGCTTCCAAGTTCAATATTTCCAATAAAAACGAAGAAAGCGTATTCGTCGACTCGTGAAAATTCGTTTGCGCGACTGGTACTGCGAGGGCTAATAGTGATACTCACCATTTGAACGCGGCAGCCTTCGAAGATTTGCTCAAGTAGTAATCCCAGTCGGAGGTACTCTTTTTCATCAATCGTGATGATGAGCACTGAACTAGCAGGATTAAGTAAACTTTTTGCTAATAATAGACGGCGCTCTATCATTGCTAGCCATTTACTGTGCCGATAGAGATCATCACCTTCTACGTAATCATTATTATATTTCCAGTCTTTTGCTCCGGTATTATAAGGTGGGTCTATGTAAATCGCGTCAATTTTTCCACTATGAGTATAAGTGAGCGCCTTGAGCACGTGGTAATTTTCACCGTTGATTACGCTGTGGAATGGCTTTTCTCCACCGCGTTCAACTTTACCGGTGCTCTGCAGCCCAGGATATATAGCGTCGCGAAACTGGGCTACAACCACCAGATCCTTTAAGTCAGCTATTTGGGTTTGGATGCCACTAGGCTCTAAGAGCTCCAGTTCGGCAAGCTTACCCTGCTCAGAGGCTATAACACGAGCAACTCTCCATAGGCGCGAATCACCACCGCTCAAGGTATGGCGATCAGGCATTACCCGAACCTTGTCACCTTTGCGCACTGGGCGCCGAGGCAGTTCCACGGCCTCTGGACTATGGCGTTCGAAGTTCAGGCCAAACGGCAAGCGTGACGACAGACCATTGAACTCGCGTTCCAAATCGTTGCCCAGCTGTGCATCGTTTTTCTTGACCTGCGCGATGAGGTCAGTCAATCGAGACATCGAGTTCGTTTATCCTTATTCATTGCGGTAAAATTTTTTGGTGGCGCTTAGCCATTCTAGGCTCCCGCGACGCGCTCTGACGCCCGAATCCTCGGGCAGCACGGCAGACCAAGAGGCGACATTTACCCATTTGTTCAAGCTGACGGTCTTCATTTGAGACCCCGCTTCCTTCGCGAGCGTTATGTTGCCTGAGGTACAACCGCGATCTCATCGCACTGAATTTCGAGCCGAAACTGAACTGCAGCTGCCAAATGTGGCCAATCATCCCACGTTGTGTCGCGCCGGGCCAGCAGCGCCCGTATAATCGAGGCTTCTGTTTGAGATCAGAAAAGGTCCCCATAGCTAAACGTGCTCAGCGAAATTTGCATCAGATATGTCTTGGTTACCGTCCCAAATTCCTTCCATAGCCGCTAGAGGGGCTGGTAGGGAGTGTGCCCCTGCTTGCCAGTGGATAAATTTGCCGAACGAATGCTTTTAGCTGAGGTAAGTGCGACGGTTCATGACTGCAGCTTAGGCTGTATGAGGCTTAGGTTTCCCGTGTGCTAGGTACGGACGATAATAGGGTCACCTGTCTTTGTAAGCCTTGTGGTTCTTTGGTTTGGCTTTGATGTGTTGCCGTCGTCGTAAGCTTGGCGCGTTGGTGAAACGCTGATGACAGCGCGCTCGCTTTGGTGAATCTCGTTTTGGTATGGTGTCGCTCTAATCGAGGTTGATGCGAACATGAAATTATTGAACACGTATGAAGATCGTGACGATGCTGAGGATGCTGCAGAAAAGCTAGTAGGGGACAAACGCTTAGCCAGTGAGCGTGACGCAACCGTGACTATCTACAATTTATTTGGTATTCCCAGCTGGGGTAATTTCCTTCGTCTTGATATGTACGGCTTGGTGGAGTTGAAGGCACTTTTGCAGCAGCGTGCTAATTGGGGGTCAGATAGTATAGTTAGGCATGACGAACTGATCTCTGTACTGCAAGTTATCTCTAAAAATTATAATTTATCTATTCCCCCGCACTGGCTTTAAGGGGGGCGCAATTATATTGTTTTATTAGGGAGGTTTTGACTTTTTGGTGGCGTGTAGTTTAAGGTATATATGCTTGTTTGGATGACCTGATTTGCGGTGGGGGGCTTGTAGTAGTGTAGGTGGTCGCGATTTTTTGAGATATCTGCTGGGATGCTTTGATTAGTATCATTCCTTATCTTCACCAGTCGGCGCAATCTGCAACTATTTGGGTAAGTTCTCATTTTCTTACTCACATGCCTAAGACATAACGACGCAATCGAACGAAACTGCTCATTTTCCGCAGGACGTTGACCGGGTGGTAGGGGTGCCGATGACGCGACGGTGCCTGACGTCGAGGTGTTTCGATACTGAATGGCTTGTCCGCTTAGCGCATTCACCGATAGATAGGTGAGTGAGTCTCTGTCTCGCCTGATGAAGGTTTGCCCGCGATCCAATCCCATGGAGAGTGAGTTCGTTTCGAGTATTAAGGGTGGCGTTCGATGTGCTTAGACGTGCTTCGAAAACTCTTCATGCCAAGATTGCGGTCACTGGTGCAGAGCCTAAAGTGTCATTGTCCTGGGGGCTTTTAGAAAGTATTGAGGCCGGTTTCCGTGGCGTTGCGGCAAACGCTGCTCAATCTCCGTGCACATACTGCGTCCCGACAAACCAGTTCATGCTGAGAGTCTAGTCTACGCTTGGGACTTTTCTTTTCCCGCCAAACCCTCCGATCAAGCGATCTTTGATCGCGCCGGTCGGAGGGTTCACTCATTGTTCTCGAAGTCACCTTGTTCCAGCCTCCTATTTCAAATTTAATTCGCGCGACGCCATTGTCAATCCGTCAGTAATTGCCCGTGATTTCTATCGAGTCGAACGCAGTTTCAGCGTCAGAGTCGAGGTTGTCGTAGGGCTACAGCTAGAGATGTGGCGACACCGGCGACGGCGGCGACAACCCATGCAGGGCGCAGGCTGGGGCATGGCGACAAAAGTGGCGACAGTCGCCACTTATTGGCCGCTTTGCTCGTGATGCTTGACCACCTATTCGAGTGGGTATAACAATTGGCGCACGGACCGCTGTCGTTGACAGCACCTGCCCAGGTAGCCAGAACCTTCAAGGCTACGCCCCTTGTGTGGTGGTTCTTCCCCAAGTGCGATTAGCGTCCGGCGGCTCGCACGGTCACTCTTCTAGCGTGATGGATGCCTACTCGACCTATCTGCCCACTGCGGCAGACGATAGACCCTCCTCGCTGCATTGCAGCAACCTCACATCTTGGCACTCTACGCTGCGCCAGACCGCGCCCGTCTCTTTCTCTTGGAAAGAGACGGGCGCTCGTACCACTGCTGCAAGCCATGTCGTACAAGGCATTGCCGCAACCTTTCTCGTGACAATCGGCCTGACAAATCCGATTCGTCGCCTTCCGCAACGACACAGGCACCGGTGCCGCAGCCTATGGAAAGGCTGCATCTGACTGACGGTCAGGCATGCCCCAGGTGTCGATGTTGTGGCCTTCTCTCACCCAGGATCTCTAGGTGCCGAACTCGTCAGTCGGCACAACCTCCACCCGCCCGCATCGTCGGATGCGTCTAAGGAGGCCAGATTCATGGGTCATGCCCTTGCTCCCGGTCGTAAGGAGCCGTTCGTTCCGCGTCAGTGAACACCTCACAGGCCGCAGGGGCCTTGATCCCTGATAACACTCAACAGCCGTGGCGGGACTACGTGAGGACGACCAGCAATAACGAGGAGAGGGCGCATGCAGCAGTTAGATCCGAAGCTTGAACTACCACAACCACCTCTACCACTGATTGAGTCGAATCCCGTGGCCCAGCCTTATCCGGTGCAGGCACTGGGTGGGATTCTTGGGCCTGCAGTCGAACGCATGGCCGAGGTCATCGGGGTGCCCCAGGCATTGGCTGCACAATCGATGCTGGCTGCTTCGGCGCTGGCCACTCAAGGTCATGCGGGCTTACAGCTCGATGGGAGAAATTATCCGCTGTCGCTGTACCTGATCACGGTGGCCGCGTCAGGGGATCGTAAAACGGCGGCGGATCGATGTGCATTGCTCCCAGCACGGCAATGGGAGCGTGAGCAGTGGCAGCGCTACCGCGAACAGCTCGCTCGGTACCGTGTCGCGCAGCGACAGGCCCAGCGTATCAACCCTGGCGATCCCAACCCCACAAACGGCGTACCGCTTGAAGCTGAGCCCTCTGCACCTAGGCTGATCACCACGGATCCGACTATCGAGGCCCTGATAAAAGGACTCTGCCATGACTTACCGAGCATGGGCCTGTTCTGTGACGAAGGAGGGCAGTTCCTCGGTAGCACCACCATGAGTCGGGACAACCGTTTGAAAGCGGTCACGACCTTGTCGTCACTCTGGGACGGTAGCCCGATTGATCGTGCTCGCTCTATGGCAGGCGAAAGCCTACGAGCATATGACCGACGCCTGAGCCTGCACCTGATGCTGCAACCGTATCTAGCCATGCAGTTACTCAGTGACCCATTGCTGCAGGGGCAAGGCATTCTCGGTCGCTGCCTCATCACCTGGCCCACCAGCCTGGCCGGACAACGCAGTTACCAGTCTGTCGACTTGTCCAAAGACCCCGCCCTAAAGCGATATCACCACCGTCTTTCGGCCCTGTTTAATCAGCCTTGGTCACTTTCCGCTGACGGCGCCTTGCGGCTATCACCGCTGACACTAAGTCCGTTAGCACGCCGTCGCTGGATTGATTTGCATGATGCCATCGAAGCTCAGTTGGGGGAGTTTGGCGAACTGGCCAGCGTACGGCCCAGCGGATCAAAGGCCGCCGATAACCTGCTGCGCGTCGCCGGCATTCTTGCGGTTGTGGAGGAGAGCAGCGTCGTGGAGGTCGACCATATCCAACGGGCCTCCGCTTTAGTCGGCTACTACCTCACCGAGATCCAGCGCCTGACTGAGCGGGAGCCAGTGTGTCGGGTAAAGGAAGAGGCGGACCGGTTGCTGCGATGGCTACAGGTCAAAGATTGGAAGCGTTTCAGTATTCGTGAATTGAATCGCAACGGTCCCCGTTTTGCCCGTAAAAGCAGTCGTCATACCGCCAAGCTGTTGGTCGAGTTGATTGATCATCAGTGGCTCATCACCGACGGCCACACCTTCGAGGTGCGCCATGTTCAATCTTGATGAAGCGCTGCGCAACCATCTGGCTCAGCGCGAAAAGGAGCCGAAAGCGCAATTTGTCGCCGTTACTGTCGCCACTTTGTCGCCACGCTCAAAGCCAGGCAGGGCTAGGGATGTCGCCGCTGTCGCCGGTGTCGCCACCACCAGTAAAACTATCACCTCGACGACAGCCATCATTCAGTTGTTGAAAGAGCAGGGCGTGCATCTCTACGTCACTGACAACACGCTGTGTTTTCGTCCGACTGATTGGGCTCAGTTCGCGATTGTAAGTCCGCACTGGCGAGCCCTTTTGCATGATCTCGCGGCAGTCGATCAGGAACAGAAAAATGGCTCGGGTCGGTAAGCGAGCGGGGCGCAATTTCGGCTTCGGTCGCCAGCTTAGCTATGCTGGACCGCAAGCACTGAAAGACCTGTTTGGCAACGGCCATTTTGCTACCGTCAAAGCCCATAGCGATCGCTGGCAGGCCTTCGTGAATTGGTGTCGATCCGAGGAAGGGCCGAGGCTCAATGACGCGCGTCAGATCGACCGCGAGATCCTCATGCGGTACGCTGCCTATGTGAGGCAGCAGGTTGACCAGGGCAACGTCGGCATCGCCACCGCGCAGAACCGACTGTCAAGTGTGAACCGAACGATGGCTGCGCTGCGCGGTGATCAGTACGTCAAAATCCCCAGTCCGAGCAAGGCGCTGGGTATGCAGCGCTCAAACGTGCGCGGGGAGGCACCGCAAGGCCAAGATCGTGCTCAGATCGAGTTGATCGCACGCGCACTGTCAGAGCGAGGTCAGCAACGAGTGACCGCAATTGTGCATCTGGCTCGGGAGACTGGTATGCGCCTGCGTGAAGCGATCTTGGCTGACCTGCCCCGACTGCAACGTGAGGCCGGGCAACTGGGCAAGATCAACATCCAAGACGGCACCAAAGGTGGTCGATCAGGCGCGTCAGCACCGCGCTGGATCGCGGTCACTGATCAAATCCGTGGCGCCTTGGATAGGGCCTGGGAGGCTTCACCCCGCGGCAGTCGGAACCTGTTGGCTCCCAACGAGAGCTACAAAGAGTTTATGCAATCAGTTGTGCGACCGGCACGGGACCTCCTGCATGAACATGGATTGAAAGGCTTTCATGAGCTGCGGGCGGCTTACGCCTGTGAGCGCTATGAGCAACTAATCGGCTTTCCTGCACCCGTTAATGGTGGTCGTGTTCATCAAGAGGATCGAGCACTCGATCAGCGAGCCCGTAAGCAGATCAGCCACGAGTTGGGACATAACCGCATCGATGTGGTGAGTGCCTACATCGGAGGCCGGCAATGACGGCCGAGTTCGACATAGCGTTGTTTCTGCGCCCCGTGCTCAAAGGTGCACATGCCACGCAGCAGCGGCACATCAGGCAAGCAGAAAGGATGCACGAGGTGATTCGTGAACGCTGGGGTTGCGCGACTCCCTGGTCCTGGAGGGAAAAGCACGTGAGATGGTTTCTGGAGCACTATTTGCGATGCTCAGCTCCAGCTACCATCTATTACTACGAGTTAACAGCAGGGTTGATCCGCCGTAGAAAAGCAAAAACGGTGGTTGCCTGATAGACCTTTAAACGTGAGCCCCTGAGGATGGGAATGCGGAGCCTTCCCATCCTCAGGGGCTTGGCTGAAAAAGCGCAGGCATACCAGAGATCTGGCAACTGTCGTCTCCTTTCACCCTACTACACGACACGAATCGTAGCCGGTGCCGCGTACCTTTTGGATGTTCAGCGAATCGGTACGACGTTGCGATCTCTGGTTTGATTGATAGCCGATGCCGACAGGCTGCCGGTGGCCGCGTTCTGGATATGTTCACTCCACCACGCCATCATCGGACGCCGGCGTTCGATGTAGTCAGTCCTGTTGTAGGCGCTACGAACTTCGTCCTTGTCGACATGCGCCAGCGCGACCTCGATCAGTTCCGGATCCCAGCCATGCTCATTCAGGATGGTGCTCGCCATCGAGCGCAAACCGTGGCTGACTAGACGGTCCTGAAAGCCCATGCGTTTCAGCGCCATGTTGGCGGTCTGGCTATTGGCATGGGTGCGGGGATTTCTATCTGAGGGGAACACGTACTCTCGGTTACCGCTGAGTTGCTTGAGCGTCTCCAGTAACGCAAGTGCCTGATCGGTAAGAGGGATTGTGTGCGGCCGGCGCTTTTTCATGCGCTCTGGCGGAATGGTCCAGATGCGCTTGTCGAAGTCGATATCTGCCCATCGTGTGGTGGCTGCTTCGGAAGGGCGGGTCATCGTATGCAGTTGCCATTCGATCAGACAGCGGGTGGTGCGCTTGATGCTGGCGTTCGCGATTTCCATCATGAGCTCGGGAAGCTCCTCAGGTGGTAGCGCAGCCATGTTCTCTTTCTTGGGTTTCTTGAACACCGCCCGAATTCCATTGAGGGGGTTCGCGAATATCAGCCCGGAATTGACCCCGTAGGTCATGATCTCGTTGAGTCGTTGGCTCAATCGTTTAACGGTTTCGAGGCTCCCTTTAGCTTCGATTGGACGAAGGATCTTGATAACCATCGGAGCAGTGATTTGAGAGAGCGGCGTTGTTTTCATGCTTGGGAATACATGAAGCGTCAGCGATCTCCAAATGTCTTCGGCGTAGGCTTTGGTTACGGAGTCTTTCTTCAGCTCGAACCAAGCGGTGGCCACCTTCTCGAAAGTGTGTTCAGTCTCAGCAAGTTTGGCTTGCCTTACCTCATCACGCTGGGTTTTGGGATCAGTGCCCAAAGCGAGCAGCTCACGCGCCTCTGCGGCTTTCTTCCGGGCGTTGGCTAGCGAAAGGTCGGGGTAGGGACCAAGCGCCATATTGATACGGCGTCTGGTCAGGGGCTCGCGGTAATTGAAATTCCAGATCATTGAGCCGCTTGCGCGGACTCTAAGCTGTAAGCCATCGCCGTCGCTGAGGACGAAATCTTTACCAGTTGCCTTGACCGCCTTGAGCTGGCGATCTGAGAGGCGGGTTGCGTTAGTAGGCATGGGGCTACCTCCAGCACCGTTTTGGTATCCTGAAAATAGCATTTGGCAGTTCGGGATACCACCTGGGATACCAAAGCGGCTGGAACTCAGAAACTCTCCAAAGCTCCCATAAGCGCTGAAACCCCCGTATTTGCTGGACTCCAGGCACAAAAAAAGACGTCCGTGGACGTCTTTAGTTGATCAAATGGTGGAGCCGGGGGGATTTGAACCCCCGTCCGCCAGTACTCCGCTGTCGGTCCTACATGCTTAGCCGTGTCTATTAAGTTAACCCTCAGCGACCCGACGGGCAGGGTGCTTTGGGCGAGTTGTGTAAGTTTTAGTCACATCGGCCACAACGTCCTAAGTGACGATCCTGTTCTATATGACAATCACTTCGGGTTTACAGGCATCCCCTAGTGATTGCTGGAGCCGAAGCTACCAGAAGAGCTAGTCGCACCGCTTACGCGGCGAGAGCGTAGCCCTCGTAGTTTTCGTCATTGGCAACTATAGAAAGTTGCAACAGTGGATTTACGACTTCTGTTACCAAGTCGGCATGCACCTAGAGTTTCATCACCGGCGTCGAATCCAAATCGGCCCCGTGACTGCTTTGCGGGCAGTCAGTGGGGCGCAGTCTACGCCTTTCGAGGCGTGAAGTCGACCCACTGAAGCGGACTGCCGGCGATTATTTGGCGCCCTGGCTGCCCGAACCGATCAGCTTGAGCTCGGAAATGCTCTTGGAGGTCAGCTCGATGCATTTCTTTTCGTCACCGGCGGCTTTGGCGGCAGCGGCTTCGTCGTGGGTGGTCTTGAGCGCGGTCTTTTTGTCCATGCTCAGGTTGCTGTTGGTGGAGACCTGGGCGTCCTTGAGGACTTGCAGGTTGGTGTCGCACAGGTCGTCTGCGGCGAAAACGGGGGAGGCCAGCAGGGCAGCGCTGAAGAACAGTCCGGTGAGAGCGGTACGTTTCATGTTGTTTCTCCATAAACCTGTGGACTCGGTGGGGTCCGTCGGTGGGACGGGATTCCGAGATTAAAAAGCCATCTGTTTCATCTGGCTTACAGGATTGACTGTGCCGCTTGGCAGGGGTTCTATTTATTTTTGGGGGTGAAATGAAATGTTGAAAATGCGGTGAATATGCACTGAAAGGGGGCGATCTGGGTGGTAGCGGTTGGGTAGGGCGATAGATATGTAGTGCTTGGAAGTCAGTCATCGCCAGCAGAGCTGCCTCCCACGGGCTGAGTGAGCGAGGCATGAGGTTCAGGCGGACATTGATTCTGTTGGGCGCTGCTTGCTGCGGGTGGTGTTCTGAGTATGGGACGGGTATGGGCGATGGGTATGTGGTGTTTGGACGTCAGTCATCGCCGGCAAGCCGCCTCCCACGGTGGTGGGTGGGGGATGAAGTTCGGGGGTGTCAGTGGTTTTGGTGGCGGGGGCTGGGTGAGGGGCATTTCTGCCCCTTTTTTGGGTTAGATGCGGCGGGGTTGGGTGACGCGGTCTACCAGGTAGACGAGGCTGTGGTAGTCGATGCCGGAGTGGTGGGACAGGCCGATTTCGCAGGTGCGGCTGGTGGAGATGCCTTCGTTGCAGTGTTGCACGGCGTCTTTGAGCGGGCGCAGGGCGTGGGCGTTGAGTTCGGGGGTGGTGAAGCCTTTGTCGCCGGCAAAGCCGCAGCAGTGGATGCCTTCGGGGATGACGACGTTGACGCTGCAGCGCCGGGCCAGTTCGATCAGGGCCTGGCTTTCGCCCAGGTGCTGGGTGCTGCAGGTGACGTGCACAGCCACCGCTTCTTGTTGCGGGGTGAAGGTCAGTTTGTCCAGCAGGTGGGTGCGGATGAAGCGCACCGGGTCGTAGAGGTCCAGGCGGGTGTCGGCCAGGTCCTGCGCCAGGCGCAGGGTGCAGGGGCTGGTGTCGCAGTAGATCGGGTCGAGGCCGCCGCGGCTGGCCTTGAGCAGGGCGTTGAGCAGTTCGGTGCGCTTGGCGTCGGCCTGTTCGGTGTAGCCCTTGGAGGCAAAGGGCTGGCCGCAGCACAGGGTGTCCTGGTCGTCGGGGAACACCACTTGGTAGCCGGCTTTTTCCAGCAGGTGGCGGGTCTTGTCGAGCAGGGAGGATTGCTCGCGGTCGCCGATGGCCGGGCCCATGACCCGCGAGACGCAGGCGGCCAGGTAGACCACGCGGGGGCGGGCGTCGTGGATCGGTGCGCTGAGGCGAATGGCTTGCTCGGGCTGGGGCATGGCCGGCGTCCATTGTGGCACACGGCCGGCGGAGGCTTTGCTCAGGCTGGCCGACCATTTGGCCAGGCGCGGCGCGCCCAGCAGCATGCGCGCGCCGTTGGCGGCGTGCAGGGTGAAGCGCGCGCCCTGCAGGGCGGTCTTGAAGTGGCTGGCCAGCCAGCCGGCGGCCTTGTCGTGGTGCGCCTGTTGGCTGCGCAGTTTTTTCACCAGTTCGCCGGTGTTGATGCCCACCGGGCAGCGTTGGGCGCACAGGCCGGTGGCGGCGCAGGTGTCGATGCCCTGGTAGTGGTAGTCGCGCTCCAGCGCCGTGGTGTCTTCGCCGTTGCGTTTGCGCGCCTGGATGTCACGCCAGATGACGATGCGCTGGCGCGGGCTCAGGGTCAGGCCCTTGGAGGGGCAGACCGGCTCGCAAAAGCCGCATTCGATGCACTTGTCGACGATGTCGTCGGCAGCCGGCAGCGGTTTGAGGTTTTTCAGGTGGATCTGCGGGTCGTCGCTCAGCACCACGTCGGGGTTGAGGATGCCGTTGGGGTCGAGCAGGCGCTTGAGCTGCCACATCAGTTGGTAGGCGTCGGTGCCCCATTCCTTTTCGACAAAAGGCGCCATGTTGCGGCCGGTGCCGTGTTCGGCCTTGAGCGAGCCGCCGAATTCCACCGCCACCAGTTCTGCGACGTCGTCCATGAACGCCTGGTAGCGCGCCACTTCGGCCGGGCTGTTGAAGCCCTGGGTGAAGACGAAGTGCAGGTTGCCTTCCAGGGCGTGGCCGAACAGGATCGCTTCGTCGTAGCGGTGTTTGTCGAACAGCTCGATCAGGCGGCGCACGCCGATGGCCAGTTGCTCGACCGGAAAGGTCACGTCTTCGATGATCACCGTGGTGCCGGTCTGGCGCACCGCGCCGACCGCTGGAAAGGTGTCTTTGCGAATCGCCCAGAGGCGGGCGTTTTCCACCGGGTCTTCGCTGAAGTCGACCTGTTTTTCCACCGGGAACGGCGCCAGGGCGGTCATGATCTGAGCCAGTTGTTCATGCAGCAGCGGCTGGCTGGCAGCGCGGGCTTCGATCAGCAGGGCGCAGGCGTTGTCCGACAGCGCGCGCACGAAGGCCGGCATGCCGGGTTTGTCTTGCACCGAGCGCAGGCTGCGGCGGTCGAGCAGTTCGACGGCGGCCACCGGTTGCTGCTTGAGCACGGTGACGGCGTTGCAGCAGGTTTCGACGTCGGGGAAGACGATCAGCGCCGAGGCCTTGTGCGGGTGGTCATGCACCGTGTCGTAGGTCACCGCGCTGATAAAGCCCAGCGTGCCTTCGGAGCCGACCAGCAGGTGGCTGAGGATGTCCAGCGGCTCGTCGAAGTCGACCAACGCGTTGAGCGACAGGCCGGTGGTGTTTTTCAGCCGGTATTTGTGGCGGATGCGGGCGGCCAGTTCGGTGTTGGCGCGGGTCTCGCGGCCCAGCCGGGCCAGGTGCCCCAGCAGGTGGGCGTGGCGGGTGCGAAAGGCGGCGACGCTGGCCGGTTCTTCGGTGTCCAGGCAGGTGCCGTCGGCCAGCACCAGGCGCAGGCCGGCCAAGGTGTGGTAGGTGTTCTGCGCGGTGCCGCAGCACATGCCGCTGGCGTTGTTGGCGACGATGCCGCCGATCTTGCAGGCGTTGATCGAGGCCGGGTCCGGGCCGATCTTGCGCCCGAACGGTGCCAGCCAGGCGTTGGCCTGGGCGCCGATGACCCCCGGTTGCAGGCGGATCTGCGCGCCGTGCTGGCGAATTTCCCGGCCGTTCCAGTTATCGCCGAGCACCAGCAGCACCGAGTCGCTGATGGCCTGGCCCGACAGGCTGGTGCCGGCGGCGCGAAAGGTCACCGGTACGCGCGAGGCCTGGGCCAGCTTGAGCAGGGCGATGACTTCGGCTTCGGATTCGACACGGATCACCAGTTTCGGGATCAGCCGGTAGAAGCTGGCGTCGGTGCCGAAGGCCAGGGTCGAGAGCGGGTCGTCGAAGCGCCGCGCAGGCGGGATGAGCAACTGCGCCTGGCGCAGGAAATCGGCGGGCAGGGTCATGCGTCCTCCAGAATCAGCACCACCAGGTCCTTGGGACCGTGGGCGCCATAGGCCAGCACTTGTTCGATGTCGGCGGTCTTGGACGGGCCGGACACCAGCAGGGCGTTGGTCGGCATGCCGCCGGCCCACTGTTGCTCGCGCTGCACCTGGTACAGGTTGTCGTAGATCTGGCTGGCCTTGAGCAGAGCAACGTGCACCGGCGGCACCAGGCTCATCAGGCGCGGTTCTTCACGGGTCGGCCAGAGGATCAGGCTGCCGGTGGCGGCGATGGCGCCCAGGGTCGAGGTAACGCTGGCGGCGGTGTCGTCGAACATTTCCTGTTTCCAGTGCTCGATGGGCCGGTCGTAGGCCTTGAGCGGCGCCAGGCCTGGGTGCTGCGCCCAGTGCGCGGTGATGCGCTGCCCGTGGGGCGTGGTCGGGGCGATCAGCAGGTTGTCCAGTTGCCGCTCGGCGACCAGTGCGGCCAGGCGTTGCGGCCAGTTCTGTTCGGTGCACAGGTGGATTTCGGTGTGCACCGCTTCCATCAGTTTGCGCAACTGGGCGATGCGCTGGTCGGCGGGGTAGGACCAGGGGTCGGTCACCAGCGCTTCATTGAAAATGTCGGCAATCGGTTGGGTGCCGGCCAGGCTGTGGCGCAGTTTGGCGAGGATGTTGTGCCGGGCGTTCATCAACGCTCTCCTGTGGGGCGGGGCTGCGGTTTGCCCTGCTGGTGGTCACGGGCCAGGTCGTGCAGCGAGCGGGCGGCGGGCCTGGGCGCGCTGTGGTTCTGGGTCCAGGGGCCGATATTGCCCGGTGTCAGGCCGCGCAGGCGCGTGGCCATGAAGCCGAAGGCGCGGTACAGCGCAGGCGAGGTGTTGAGCCGCGCCCAGAGGTTCCAGATCAGGCGTTCCTTGCGTGAGTATTTCTGGCCCTGGTCGCGCATTACCGGGTTGGGGCTGTCGGGCGCCTTGACGTTTTCTTCGCGCAGGCGGCGCAGCAGGGCCGGGATCGGAATCTTCACCGGGCAGACTTCGCCGCACGCACCGCACAAGGAGGAGGCGCTGGGGTGATCAGGAACCTTGTTCAGGCCGGCCATGTGCGGGGTGATGATCTTGCCGATGGGGCCGGGGTAGACCTCGCCGTAGGTGTGGCCGCCGACGCGGGTGTAGACCGGGCAGTGGTTCATGCAGGCGCCGCAGCGGATGCAGTTGAGGGTCTGGCGCAGTTCGCTGTCGGCAAAGGCCTGGCTGCGGCCGTTGTCGAGCAGCACCAGATGCACTTCTTGCGGGCCGTCCAACTCGTGGGCCTGGCGCGGGCCGGAGATCATGTTGACGTAGGTGGTGATCGGAATGCCCAGCGACGAGCGGGTCAGCAGCGACAGCAGGGGCACGGTGTCGCGCAGGTTTTCGACGACTTTCTCGATGCCGGTCACGGCGATGTGCACCGGTGGCACGCTGGTGACCATGCGGCCATTGCCTTCGTTTTCGACCAGCAGCAGGGTGCCGGTCTCGGCCACGGCGAAGTTGACACCGGAGACGCCGATGTCGGCCTCGAAGAATTTCTGCCGCAGCACGCGGCGGCCGATCTGGATCAACTGGTCGACGTCGGTGGTGTACTCGACGCCGAGCTTTTCATTAAACAGTTTGGCGACTTGGGCGGCGTTCTTGTGGATGGCCGGCATGATGATGTGCGAGGGCTTTTCGTGGTCCATCTGCACGATGTATTCGCCCATGTCGGCTTCCAGGCACTCAATGCCGCGCTCGCCAAGAAAATGGTTCATCTCCATTTCTTCGCTGACCATCGACTTGCCCTTGATCAGTTGCCGGGCTTCATGCGCCTCGACGATCGACAGCACGATGGCGTTGGCTTCTTCGACGGTCTCGGCCCAGTGCACCTTGACGCCGTTGCGGATCAGGTTGCGTTCCAGTTGCTCCAGCAGGTCGGGCAGCTTGGACAGGGCGCGGGCGCGGATGGCGTTGCCCAGGTCGCGCAGGTCTTCGCGCTCGTCGGCATCGCTGAAGGCGGCGGCGCGCTTGGTCATCAGCGAGTCCATGGCGCGGCGGAAATTGCCGCGCAACTGGGCGTCGCCCAGGGCCTGGTGGGCGCGCTGGCGAAAGTCGGGTTCTTCTATCTGTACGGCAGGAATGCGCGTGTGGCTGTTCATGAGCGGCCTCCGGTGCGTTGCCATAGAAAGCTGGCCAGGTGCTGGCCGCGCAGGGACTCACGCTGTTTTTCCAGGGCGCCGTTGATGTTCATCAGGCAACCGCAGTCGGCGGTCAGTATCTGGTCGGCGCCGGAGGCTTTCAGCGATCGGGTTTTGTCGGCCACCATGGCGCCGGAGATGTCTGGCATGCGCACGCTGAAGGTGCCGCCGAAGCCGCAGCATTCGCTTTCGTGGTCGTGCTCGACCCACTCGACGTTGTGCAACTGGCCGAGCAGTTCGCGGGCGTGCAGGTGGGTGTTCATTTCCCGGCGCGCCGAGCACGAGGTGTGCAGGGCGATGCGGGTGGGCTGGCCGTGGTCGGTGAAGCGCACCTGGCACACGTGCAGCAAGAATTCGGTCAGCTCATAAGTGCGCGCGGCCAGCGCCTGAACCTTGGCCAGCATCTCGGGTTCGTCCCTGAACAGGTCCGGGTAGTGCTCGCGGAACATGCCGGCGCAGGAACCTGACGGCAGGATCACCGGCGCGTCGCCGTCGAACAACTGCACCTGGGCACGGGCCACGCTGCGGGCCTGCTCGGTGTAGCCGCTGGTGTAGGCCGGCTGCCCGCAACAGGTCTGTTCGGGCGGGTAGATCACCTCGATGCCTTCGCGTTCGAGCAGGTGGATGGCGTCCATGCCGGCTTCAGGAAAGAACAGGTCGACCACGCAGGTGCCGAACAGGTAGACCTGTTGCGGTTTGTTGGTCGGGTACTGCCGCGGCGCATGGCGCGGGGCCAGGCGGGTGGCATTGGCGGGGGCAGTAGAAGCTGCGTTGTAGAACAGATCGCTCATCAGGTGCTTCTCCGGGTGGGCCCGGTTATCCGTGCGCGGCTGCGTTGTGGGCGACCGCACACGGGATATCGATGGATGGCGCCGGCTTCAGGGGCCGGCGCCAGGGTTGGCACTGTCAATGCACGAGCATGCCGGTGAACCAGTACGCCTGGGCGTAGGTGATGCAGCCGACCAGCGTGGCGAAGAACAGGCTGTGCTTGAGGGTGAAGCGGAACAGGTCCGACTCCTTGCCGACCAGGCCGGTGGCGGCGCAGGCCACGGCGATCGATTGCGGCGAGATCATCTTGCCGGTCACGCCGCCGCTGGAGTTGGCCGCGACCATCAGCACGTCGCTGACGCCGACCTGGTGCGCGGTGGTCGCCTGCAGCGAGCCGAACAGCGCGTTGGCCGAGGTGTCGGAGCCGGTCAGGAATACGCCCAGCCAGCCCAGGAACGGCGAGAAGAACGGAAAGGCCGCGCCGGTGCCGGCCAGGACCAAGGCCAGGGTCGAGGACATGCCCGAGTAGTTCATGACAAAGGCGAAGGCCAGCACCATGCCGATCGAAACGATGGCCCAGCGCAACTCGATGACTGTCTCTTTAAAAGTGGTAATACCAATTTTTGCGCTGATGCGCAGCACGATCATCGAGACGATGGCCGAGAGCAGGATCGCAGTGCCCGAGGCGGCGATGAGGTCGAGCTTGTACACCGCCGGCATGGCCGTGGCCTTGGCGACGATGGGCGTGCCCTTGATCACCATCTGGTCCAGAAAAGGCACGGCGGTGTTGATGGTCCAGGCCTGCAGCGGGCCACCGGCGGCGAACAGCGCCTTGAACGGTTTCAGGGTCCAGACGGTGACCATGGCGGTCAGGATCAGGAACGGCGACCAGGCCTTGAAGATCTGCCCTGCGCTGTAGGGCGATGGCGTGCGCGAACCCAGCGGGCTGCTGCCACCGCCGCCACCCAGCATGGCTGCGCCGCCACCGCTGATCACCACATCAGTGGCGCGCTGCGGCTGCCAGACCTTGAGGAACAGGGTCAGGGAGATGATGCTCACCAGGGCCGAGGTGATGTCGGGCAGTTCCGGGCCGATGAAGTTGGAGGTCAGGTACTGGGTGATGGCAAAGCTGGCGCCGGCCACCAGGGCGGCAGGCCAGGTTTCCTTGACGCCGCGCATGCCGTCCATGATGAACATCAGCCAGAACGGCACGAAGATCGACAGGAATGGCAGCTGGCGACCGGTCATGGCGCCGATCTTGAAGGCGTCGATGCCCGAGACCTGGCCGGCGACGATGATCGGGATGCCCAGTGCGCCGAAGGCCACAGGCGCGGTGTTGGCGATCAGGCACAGGCCGGCGGCGTACAGCGGGTTCAGGCCCAGGCCGACCAGCAGGGCGGCGGTGATGGCCACCGGGGCGCCGAAGCCGGCTGCGCCTTCGAGGAAGGCCCCGAAGCAGAAACCGATCAGCAGCACTTGCAGGCGCTGGTCGTCGGTGATGGTCAGTACCGAGCTGCGGATGATCTCGAACTGGCCGCTCTTGACGGTCAGTTTGTAGAGGAACACCGCCGCGACGATGATCCAGGCGATCGGCCACAGACCATAGGCAAACCCGTAGCCGGCCGCCGCCAGGGCCATGTCGACCGGCATCTGGAAGGCGAAGATCGCCACCAGCACCGACAGCGCCAGGGTAATGCTGCCGGCGATGTGCCCCTTGAGCCGGAAGATCGCCAGCGCCAGGAAGAAGAACACGATGGGGATGAGCGCAGCGGCGGCGGATAAGCCCAGGCTGCCAAGGGGGGTATAGAGTTGTTGCCAGGTCTGCATGGGGTGGCCCCTAGTTGTTTTTGGTTAGGCCCGGTGTGCTGTGACGTGCGCCGCCGATCGGTGTCACGGTGCGTGGTGTCCAGCCCGCCAGTTCTGGCCTTTCCGGTCGGGAAAGGTCCGGCGATGCGATGGTGGTCAACCATCTGACATTGCGCTTGGATAATTGGTAATACCAATTTACAATGCTTGGTCGCTAGGTTAGAGGCCTTGCTTGGGGTGTGTCAATTTGTCCTTTTGGGACTTTGGTCTGATGCGGGGATGGCAACTGGCTTGGTGGCCGGCTGCGCAAGCGCTTGCAGCAGGTGCCGACAGCGTCTCAATGGGCCAGAATAGACAGCCCGATAACGGGATCGGGAAGTGGAGTGAGGGTTATGGGCTTTGGTCAGGTGCGGCAGCGCCGTTTGTCGGACGATATTGTCGAGCAGTTGGAAAAAATGATTCTCGAGGGGACGTTGAAGGCCGGTGGTCGCCTGCCGGCCGAGCGTGCCCTGGCCGAGCAGTTTGGCGTGTCGCGTCCGTCGCTGCGTGAGGCCATCCAGAAATTGACGGCCAAGGGGCTGCTGATCAGCCGCCAGGGCGGCGGCAATTATGTGGCCGAAAACCTGGGGTCGACGTTCAGTGATCCTCTGTTGCACTTGCTGGAAAACAGCCCGGATGCCCAGCGCGACCTGCTGGAGTTTCGTCATACGCTGGAGGCGTCATGCGCCTATTACGCTGCGCTGCGGGCGACGGACCTGGATCGCGAGCGTCTGCGCCAGGCATTCGATGCGCTGCAGGATTGTTATGCACGGGCCGAGGAGGAGGGTGGGACCGAAGAGGCGGCGGCCGATGCCAATTTTCACCTGGCGATTGCCGAGGCCAGCCATAACACGGTGCTGTTGCACACCATTCGCGGGTTGTTCGACCTGGTGCGGCGCAACGTGGTGATCAACATTGGTGGCATGTACAAGCAGCGCAGCGAAACCCGCGACATGCTGATCGAGCAGCACCGGGAGCTGTTTCTGGCGATCATCGAGCGGCGGGCGGAGGATGCGCGTGAAGTGTCCAGCCGGCACCTGATGTATGTGCAGGAGGTGCTGGACGAGGTGCGCCAGCAGGGCGAAAGGGCTGCGCGGGCCGAGCGGCGGCATAATTTGTAGGGTGTGCGGGCAGGCGCCTGTACGTGGGAGCGACCAGCGGTCGCGAAGGCCGCAGTGAGTTGCGGGTTTTTTCGCGACCGTTGGTCGCTCCTACAAGGTGTTTCTGGGGTCAGTCGTCCTTGCCCTTGCTGCGCACGGCGCGTTGCAGCTCGCGGTCGGAATCGCGTTCGCGCTCGGTGTGGCGCTTGTCGTATTCCTTCTTGCCCTTGCCGAGTGCGATTTCGCACTTGATCAGGTGCTGCTTCCAGTACAGCGACAAGGCGACGCAGGCGTAGCCCTTTTGCTGCACGGAGGTAAAGAGCTTTTCCAGCTCGCGCTGGTTGAGCAGCAGTTTACGGGTGCGTGTCGGGTCGGCGATGACGTGCGTGCTGGCGGTCTTGAGTGGCGTGATATGGCTGCCCATCAGCCAGGCCTCGCCATCCTTGAGCAACACGTAGCTGTCGACCAGCTGTACCTTGTTGGCACGCAGGCTTTTTACTTCCCAACCGGACAGGACCAGACCGGCCTCGAACTTGTGTTCGATGAAGTAATCGTGACGCGCCTTTTTATTTTGCGCGATGGTCCCTGTAGGGTGCTTTTTGAGTTTGGCCATAGGGGGCGCATTATAGGCAGTTGCTTCGATGTCGGCTATGGGCAAGCGGTGCGCTTGAGCACACTGGATGAATCCCGGACAATGCGGTCTCTTTTTATGCAGGTTTCGATGGGGTGGGTGGCCGATCTGATAGGGCGCACCGAAGTTGTTGACCCTTGTATTTCTACCAGATGCGCTTTGTGGCGCCATTCGGCATTCTTGTGATGTGTGCCGCTCAGTTTTGGAAATGACGCTGACATGACTACGCATATTCAACGCTCGGCCCTGTTGCCGTACCCGGCCCGGTTTCTCTACGACCTGGTCAATGATGTCGCGCGTTACCCGGAGTTTCTGCCCTGGTGCGCGGCTGCGCAGGTGCTGGAGAGCAGCGACACGCACATGCGTGCCAGTCTTGAAATCGCCAAGGGCGGGTTGAGTCAGAAGTTCGTGACGCGCAACACCCTGGTGCCGGGCGAGTCGCTGACCATGGATCTGGTCGAGGGGCCGTTCAGCCAGCTGCACGGGGTGTGGACCTTCAAGGCATTGAACGACAAGGCCTGCAAGATCAGCCTGGACTTGTCCTTCGACTATTCGGGTGCCCTGGTGCGGACCACGCTGGGGCCGCTGTTCAACCAGGCGGCCAATACGCTGGTCGACGCCTTCTGTCAGCGCGCCAAGCAATTGCATGGCTGACACCCTGATCGAAATCGAGGTGGTGCATGCCGGCCTTGAACGTCAGGTGCTGCTGGCGGTGCAGGTGCCGGTTGGCAGTACGGTCTACCAGGCTTTGCTGATCAGCGGTATCGGGCAGGCCTTTGCGCAGTTGGACCTGACGACCTGCCCGGTGGGGATCTTCGGCAAGCGGGTCAGTGATCCGCAGGTGCGCATCGTGCAGGCCGGCGAGCGGATCGAGGTTTATCGACCATTGCTGGCCGACCCCAAGGAGATCCGGCGTTTGCGTGCTGCCAAAACGGCACGGGTGCTGAAAAAGGCGCGCCCTTCATAAGCTTTACAAATGACAGGCACAAAAAAGCCCGGCGAACCGGGCTTTTTTTATGGCGGCGTTACCGTGGCGACGTTTCCAGGGGTTCCTGGACGGGGGTCGGTATGGTTTCGACGCTGTCGACGTCTTTCTGGATCTGGTCAAGCAGCGAACCTGGGCGCGGAGGTTCTTCCGGCTTGGGCTGCGGCTGATGCTCGATCGGTGCCGTGGCAGGCTCGGTGGTGGTGTTGCTGCCCTGGCCCAGGATGGCTTCATCGCGGCTGACGCCGGGCATGAAGTCGCCTGAGAGGCTGACCAGTTGATCGTTGCTGTTGAAGATCAGGCTGACACGTTCCTGCTGACGCTCGCCGCCACCGGGCTGCATGCTGTACAGGTAATCCCAGCGATCGGTGTGGAACGTGTCGGTCAGCAGAGGGTTACCCATGATAAACCGTACTTGCCGTCGGGTCATTCCCGGGCGCAACTGGTCTATCATGTCTTGCGTGACGACATTTCCCTGTTGGATGTCGATTTTATAAACCCCGGGGAACGAACAACCGGCGAGTGCGAGCAGTCCCACGAGTGTGAAACTGGTTAGCAAGAGCTTGGTGTTTTGCATCGGTGGGCGACTTCCACTATCTTGGCTGGGACAACGTAAACTCCGATCATACCTGCATTAAGAGAAGCTGCGAAGCAGCGTCTGCGAGAAAGCTGACCATGGTTGAAAATAGCGAACTACGTAAAGCAGGACTCAAGGTGACCCTTCCACGGGTCAAGATCCTCCAGATGCTCGATTCTGCCGAGCAGCGTCACATGAGCGCCGAGGATGTCTACAAGGCACTGATGGACGCCAGCGAGGACGTCGGCCTGGCCACGGTTTACCGTGTCCTGACTCAGTTCGAGGCGGCAGGTCTCGTCGTGCGCCACAATTTCGACGGCGGTCATGCGGTCTTCGAACTGGCTGACGGCGGCCACCACGACCATATGGTCAACGTGGATTCTGGCGAAGTCATCGAGTTCTTCGACCAGGAAATCGAATCGCTGCAAAAGGCCATTGTCGAGCGGCATGGCTTCGAGCTGGTCGATCACAATCTGGTGCTCTACGTGCGCAGCAAGAAAGACTGAGTCTTTTATTGCGTGCATGAAAAAAGCCCCTTGGCGACTCCGGTCGCCAAGGGGCTTTTTTGTGTGCCTCAGTTTTTCGAGGTGACGATCATCTTCTTGGCGTGAGCCAGCGATTCCTTGGTCAGGTCGATGCCGCCCAGCATGCGGGCGACTTCTTCGATGCGTTCGGTCTTGCCCAGTTTCGACACGGCTGTGCGCGTGGCGTTGTTGTCGCGGACCTTGTGCACGAACAGGTGCTGATGGCCTTGTGCGGCCACTTGCGGCAGGTGGGTCACGGTCATGACCTGGCCGCGATCACCCAGCCGGCGCAGCAACTGGCCGACGATTTCAGCGGTCGGGCCGCCAATGCCGACGTCGACTTCGTCGAACACCAGGGTCGGGATGCGCGAGGTCTGGGCGGTGATCACCTGGATGGCCAGGCTGATGCGCGACAGCTCGCCACCGGAGGCCACCTTGGCCAGCGGCTTGAGCGGTTGTCCGGGGTTGGCACTGACCAGCAGTTCGACCTGCTCCAGGCCATAGGGCAGCAGTTCGCCGCCGGCATGAGGCTTGAGTTCGATGCTGAAGCGTCCACCCGGCATGCCCAGGCGATGGATTTCCTGTTCGACGGCGTGGGCCAGTTCGCCCGCCGAGCGGTGGCGAAGGTCGCTCAGTTCCCGGGCCTTTTCCTGATAATGCCGGGCAAAGGACGCCAGCTCGTTCTGCAGGCGCTCGATGGACTCGTCATTGGCATTGAGCGTTTCAATCTCGTCCAGCAGCTTCTGGTGCAGCGTGGCCACTTCGTTGGGCTGGATGCGGTGCTTGCGCGCCAGGCTGTAGATCGCGTCGAGGCGTTCTTCGATCTGTTGCAGGCGGGCCGGGTCGGCATCGAAATGATCGAGAAAGCGGTTGAGCTCGCCCATGGCCTCTTCGACCTGGATCTGGGCACTGGACAGCAGTTCGGTGGCCTCGTGGAGGGCGGTCGAAGCATTGCTGACCCCCGACAGGCGGTTGAGGCTGTTGGTCAGGGCGTGCAGGACGTTGCCCGAGTCGCTTTCGCTGCACTGCTCGATCACCTGGCGGCAGATGCCCAGCAGGCTTTCGGCGTTGGTCAGGGCCTTGTGGTCCTGCTCGAGGTTCTCCAGTTCGTTTTCGCCCAGGCTCAGGCTTTCGAGTTCTTCGAGCTGGTAGCTGAGCAACTGGTGGCGGGCGCGTTGTTCGTCGCCGGAGTTGGACAGGCGTTCCAGCTCCTGGCGGGTCTGGCGCCAGCGTTGCGAAGCCAGGTGCACCTGGCGGGCGAGGTCGGTGGCGCCGGCGTATTCGTCAAGCAGGCGCCGGTGGGTCTCGGCCTTGAGCAGCGACTGGTGCTCGTGCTGACTGTGAATGTCGATCATCAGCTCGCCCAGCGCCTTGAGGTCGCCTTGCGGGCAGGGCGTGCCGTTGATGTAGGCGCGCGAGCGGCCTTCGGCGGTGATGACCCGGCGCAGGATGCACGGGCCCTGGTTGTCGAGGTCGCGCTCGGCCAGCCAGGCTTGTGCTTCGGGAATGTCAGCCAGGTCGAAGGTGGCCAGGATATCGGCCTTGTCGGCGCCCGGGCGGACCACGCCACTGTCGGCCCGGTCACCCAGGGTCAGGCCCAGGGCGTCGAGCATGATCGACTTGCCGGCACCGGTTTCGCCCGTGATAACGCTCATGCCGCGATCGAGTTCAAGATCGAGGTGCTCAACGATGGCGTAATTGTGTACGGAAAGATGGACCAGCATGAAGTGGCTCCGAGACAGTTCTTCTGGTTATTTATACAGTGTTTGATTCCGCTCTGACAATGCCTGCCTTTAGTTCGATTTCATCGGTCGACGTACGGCCTTAGTCGTTCCTGTCGCCGGCTTGAGACGCTCGTCTGGGTTTTATGGCGCAATTTTTCATCACAATTGGCAACTTCCTGTAGGCCGGGCCCTTGAAGCCGTAAATTCCGTTCCCATATAGGGGGGCAGAAGCGCGAGTTGGGTTCGCGGACGTTTTTGAAAGGAGAGCTCTATGGCTGACGAACAGAATCTGGATACGCAGGCTCAGGATCAGGCTGCGCAATCGGCGACAGGTGAAGACCTGGCAGTGCGCGTGCAGGTGCTCGAAGAGCAGCTGGCTGCCGCGCAGGACCAATCTCTGCGTGTGGCTGCGGATCTGCAGAATGTCCGCCGCCGTGCCGAGCAGGATGTAGAAAAGGCGCACAAGTTTGCGCTGGAGAAATTTGCCGGTGATCTGTTGCCGATCATCGACAGCCTGGAGCGTGGTCTGGACCTGTCCAGCCCGGACGATCAAAGCATCCGTCCGATGCGCGAAGGCATCGAGCTGACGCTCAAGATGTTTCAGGACACGCTCAAGCGCTATCAGCTGGAGGCGGTCGATCCACACGGCCAGCCCTTCAATGCTGATCAGCACCAGGCCATGGCCATGGAAGAAAGTGCCAACGTCGAGCCCAACACGGTGCTCAAAGTGTTTCAGAAGGGCTACCAGCTCAATGGTCGCCTGCTGCGCCCGGCAATGGTCGTGGTCAGCAAGGCCCCTTCGCCTGCCAAACCGTCGATTGACGAGCAGGCTTGAAATCGGCCGACCAGGCCCCATTTAAAGGTCAAGCGTTCAAGTGCTACCGCAATCTGTGAACCCGGTTGCGGCAACCCTACAAAAGTTTCGGGAGAGTAAAGATGGGCAGAATTATCGGTATCGACCTGGGGACCACCAACTCCTGCGTTTCGATTCTGGAAGGCGGTAATGTCAAGGTGATCGAAAACGCCGAAGGCACCCGCACCACGCCTTCGATCGTGGCCTACGCCAACGACGGCGAAATCCTGGTTGGCCAGTCGGCCAAGCGCCAGGCGGTCACCAACCCGCACAACACCCTGTACGCGGTAAAGCGTCTGATCGGCCGTCGCTTCGACGAAGAAGTCGTTCAGAAAGACATCCAGATGGTGCCTTACAAGATTTCCAAGGCTGACAACGGTGATGCCTGGGTCGAGGTCAATGGCCAGAAGATGGCGCCTCCTCAGATTTCCGCTGAAATCCTGAAGAAAATGAAGAAGACCGCCGAAGACTACCTCGGCGAGCCTGTGACCGAAGCGGTCATCACCGTACCGGCCTACTTCAACGACAGCCAGCGTCAGGCCACCAAGGACGCCGGTCGTATTGCCGGTCTGGACGTCAAGCGCATCATCAACGAGCCGACTGCGGCTGCGCTGGCCTACGGCATGGACAAGGCCAAGGGCGATCACACCGTGATCGTTTATGACCTGGGTGGCGGTACCTTCGACGTGTCGGTGATCGAAATTGCCGAAGTCGACGGCGAGCACCAGTTCGAAGTACTGGCCACCAACGGTGACACGTTCCTGGGCGGTGAAGACTTTGACATCCGTCTGATCGACTACCTCGTCGACGAATTCAAGAAAGAAAGCGGCATCAACCTCAAGGGTGATCCGCTGGCAATGCAGCGCCTGAAAGAAGCCGCTGAAAAAGCCAAGATCGAGCTGTCCTCCAGCCTGCAGACCGACGTCAACCTGCCGTACATCACTGCAGATGCAACCGGTCCGAAGCACTTGAACGTGAAGATCTCGCGTTCGAAGCTCGAATCGCTGGTCGAAGACCTGGTGCAGCGCACCATCGAGCCATGCCGCGTTGCCCTGAAAGATGCCGGTATCGACATTGGCGCGATCAACGACGTGATCCTGGTCGGCGGTCAGACCCGCATGCCGCTGGTGCAGAAGCTGGTGACCGATTTCTTCGGCAAGGAAGCGCGCAAGGACGTCAACCCTGACGAAGCCGTGGCCATGGGTGCTGCCATCCAGGGTGCGGTACTGGCCGGTGACGTCAAGGACGTCCTGCTGCTGGACGTCAGCCCGCTGACCCTGGGTATCGAAACCATGGGTGGCGTGATGACCGCGCTGATCGAGAAGAACACCACGATTCCGACCAAGAAATCGCAGGTTTTCTCCACCGCCGACGATAACCAGAACGCCGTGACCATTCACGTGCTGCAAGGTGAGCGCAAGCAGGCTGGCCAGAACAAGTCCCTGGGCAAGTTCGACCTGGCCGAGATTCCGCCAGCACCACGCGGTGTGCCGCAAATCGAAGTGACCTTCGACATCGACGCCAACGGCATCCTGCACGTCGGCGCCAAGGACAAGGCCACCGGCAAGCAGCAGTCCATCGTGATCAAGGCCAACTCCGGTCTGTCCGAGGAAGAAATCCAGCAGATGGTGCGTGACGCCGAAGTCAACGCCGAAGAAGATCGCAAGTTCGAAGAGCTGGCCTCTGCCCGTAACCAGGGCGATGCCCTGGTGCACTCGACTCGCAAGATGATCTCTGACGCTGGCGACAAGGTCACCGCTGAAGAGAAGACCGCTGTCGAGGCTGCACTGGTTGCGCTGGAAGCTGCTGTCAAGGGCGACGACAAGGCGCTGATCGAAGCCAAGGTCGAAGAACTGTCGAAGGTTTCCGCACCCATCGCGCAGAAAATGTACGCCGAGCAGGCTGAAAGCCCTGAGGCCGCTGCCAAGCCGGCCGAAGGCGCAGCCAAGCCTGACGACGTCGTCGACGCCGAGTTCGAAGAAGTCAAGGATAACAAGTAAGCGCAGGCTCACTTGCAAGCCGGTTGACCGCTGTGTTGCGGTCGCTGGTAGGATGTCGCCGCGCGGGAGCTTGCTCCCGCGTTGGCGTGTCTGGAGCAGACGAAATTTCCGGTGGTTGCCGCACGGCGGCAGGCACCTTGCGGCAAGGCTGCGATGCTCCTGCATCAAGGCTTGTTCTGCCGCTTTCTCGGCCATCGGTGGCCGTTGAACGAAGACCAGGATCGTTGAATTGACGTGAGTTGGGTCCGGGCCTTTATTGGGCTCAACGAGTCAGGCCAGGCTCAGGAGAGTCAGGCCGGACGTCCTCAAGAGTGCGGAAGAATATATGGCTAAGCGTGACTATTACGAAGTGTTGGGGGTCGAGCGCGGCGCCGGTGAGGCGGAGCTGAAAAAAGCCTATCGCCGCCTGGCGATGAAGCATCACCCGGACCGTAACCCGGATGACAAGACCTCGGAAGAGCTGTTCAAGGAGGCCAACGAGGCCTACGAAGTGCTGTCCGATGCCAGCAAGCGTGCGGCCTACGACCAGTATGGCCATGCCGGTGTCGACCCGAGCATGGGTGGCGGCGGTGGCGGCTTCGGTGCGGGCGGTGCGAACTTCTCCGATATTTTCGGTGACGTGTTCAGTGACTTCTTCGGTGGTGGACGTGGCGGCGGTGGTCGTGGTGGTCCGCAGCGCGGCAGCGACCTGCGCTACACGCTGGAGCTGAACCTTGAAGAAGCGGTGCGCGGCACGACCGTGAATATCCGCGTGCCGACGCTGGTCAACTGCAAGCCGTGCGACGGCAGCGGTGCCAAGAAAGGCTCGTCGCCGATCACCTGCCCGACCTGTGGTGGTATCGGTCAGGTGCGCATGCAGCAGGGCTTCTTCTCGGTGCAGCAGACCTGCCCGCGCTGCCATGGCAACGGCAAGATCATTTCCGATCCGTGCGAATCCTGCAATGGCGAAGGCCGGGTCGAGGAATACAAGACCCTGTCGGTCAAGGTGCCGCCCGGTGTCGACACCGGCGATCGCATCCGCCTGTCGGGCGAAGGCGAGGCCGGCCCGCACAGCGGTCCGAGCGGCGACCTGTACGTGGTCATCAATGTGCGCGAGCACCCGATCTTCCAGCGCGACGGCAAGCACCTGTTCTGCGAAGTGCCGATCAGCTTTACCGATGCGGCGCTGGGCGGCGAGCTGGAAGTGCCGACCCTGGACGGTCGCGTCAAGTTGAAGATCCCCGAAGGCACCCAGACCGGCAAGCAGTTCCGCCTGCGTGGCAAGGGCGTGGCGCCGGTACGCGGTGGCGGCCCTGGCGACCTGATGTGCCGTGTGGCGGTCGAGACGCCGGTGAACCTGGGCAAGCGTCAGCGCGAACTGCTCGAGGAATTCCGTGAGTCGCTCGAAGGTGACCAGTCGCACTCTCCCAAGGCCAGTGGCTGGTTCGAGGGTGTGAAGCGTTTCTTCGGCGATTTGTAAGGTTATCCACAGGAGCAGGGTATGCGACGTATTGCTGTGACAGGCGCCGCCGGGCGCATGGGCAAGATTCTGATCGAAGCGGTCGGCCAGGCGCCGGGCGCCGGGCTGACCGCCGCCATCGACCGTCCCGACAGCACGCTGGTGGGCGCCGATGCCGGCGAACTGGCAGGGCAGGGCCGCATCGGCGTGCCCTTGTCGGGTGACCTGGCCCGGGTGGCCGAAGAGTTCGATGTGTTGATCGACTTCACCCATCCTTCGGTGACGCTGAAGAACCTGGCGTTCTGCCGCAAGGCGGGCAAGGCCATCGTGATCGGCACCACCGGGTTCACGGCCGAAGAAAAGCTGCGCCTGGCCGAGGCGGCCAAGGAGATTCCGGTCGTCTTCGCGGCCAACTACAGCGTTGGCGTGAACCTGTGCCTGAAGCTGCTCGACACGGCCGCGCGGGTGCTGGGTGACGAGGTCGATATCGAGATCAGCGAAGCGCACCACCGGCACAAGGTCGACGCGCCTTCGGGCACGGCCTTGCGCATGGGTGAAGTGGTGGCCAATGCGCTGGGTCGTGACCTGGAAAAAGTCGCCGTCTATGGGCGTGAGGGCCAGACCGGTGCGCGCGAGCGGCAGACCATCGGCTTTGCCACGACCCGCGCCGGCGACATCGTGGGTGACCATACCGTGCTGTTCGCCGCCGATGGCGAGCGCGTCGAAATCACCCACAAGGCGTCGAGCCGCATGACCTTTGCACGCGGTGCCGTGCGTGCAGCGCTGTGGCTGGACGGCAAGGCGCCAGGTTTGTATGACATGCAGGATGTGCTGGAACTGCGCTGATTAACGGTCGAGGTCGGCGAAAATCCTGAATTTTCACGACCTTGGCGATCAGCAACAGAAATTGCGTGTCCAGACTGGCTGCATTTGCAGTAGACCAAAACAGGCCTTTTCTGTAAGCTACAGCTTTAGTGTGTCCACTAAAAGCGCGCAGATGAATCCATAAGAAAGCGGGGTGACGTATCAAAACGTCATTCCGCTTTTTTACAACCTGCGATCGCCCTTTCAGGCTTTATTTACGGGAGGTCTTCTTGACTAAGCCAGCCATACTCGCCCTTGCTGATGGCAGCATTTTTCGCGGTGAAGCCATTGGAGCCGACGGTCAGACTGTTGGTGAGGTGGTGTTCAACACCGCAATGACCGGCTATCAGGAAATCCTTACCGATCCTTCCTATGCCCAGCAAATCGTCACCCTGACTTACCCGCACATTGGCAACACCGGCATCACCCCGGAAGACGCCGAGTCCGACCGCGTCTGGTCAGCCGGCCTGGTCATTCGCGACCTGCCGCTGGTGGCCAGCAACTGGCGCAGCAAGATGTCTTTGCAGGACTACCTGAAGGCCAACAACGTCGTGGCCATCGCCGGCATCGACACCCGTCGCCTGACCCGCATCCTGCGTGAAAAGGGCGCCCAGAACGGCTGCATCCTGGCCGGTGACAACATCAGCGACGAAGCGGCCATCGAAGCGGCACGCGGCTTTCCGGGCCTCAAGGGCATGGACCTGGCCAAAGTGGTCAGCACCAAAGAGCGCTATGAGTGGCGTTCCAGTGTCTGGGAACTGAAAACCGACAGCCATCCGGAAATTGCGGCCGCCGACCTGCCTTACCATGTCGTCGCCTTCGACTACGGCGTCAAGGTCAACATCCTGCGCATGCTGGTCGAGCGCGGCTGCCGCGTGACCGTGGTGCCGGCACAGACCCCGGCCAGCGATGTGCTGGCACTCAGCCCGGACGGCGTGTTTCTGTCCAACGGCCCGGGTGACCCGGAGCCTTGCGACTACGCCATCCAGGCGATCAAGGATGTGCTGGAAACCGACATTCCGGTGTTCGGCATCTGCCTGGGTCACCAGTTGCTGGCCCTGGCCTCCGGTGCCAAGACTGTCAAGATGGGTCACGGCCACCACGGTGCCAACCACCCGGTGCAGGACCTGGACAGCGGCGTGGTCATGATCACCAGCCAGAACCACGGTTTTGCGGTCGACGAGGCCACCCTGCCAGGCAACGTCCGCGCCATCCACAAGTCGCTGTTCGACGGCACCCTGCAAGGTATCGAGCGCACCGACAAGAGCGCGTTCAGCTTCCAGGGTCACCCTGAAGCCAGCCCGGGTCCAAACGATGTAGCGCCTTTGTTCGATCGCTTCATCGATGCCATGGCCAAGCGCCGCTGACCGGTTGCCTTGAAAATGAAACAAGCAGGTGCCCGGGTGGCCCCGGACCTTATCGGTCCGGTCGCTGCCACCCGGCATCGCCATGAATATTCAAGACGGCTTGCCGACTGAATTGCGGAGTTGAGTGACAACCCATGCCAAAACGTACAGACATTAAAAGTATCCTGATTCTCGGCGCCGGCCCCATCGTGATCGGCCAGGCCTGTGAATTCGACTACTCCGGCGCCCAGGCCTGCAAGGCCCTGCGCGAAGAGGGTTACCGCGTCATCCTGGTGAACTCCAACCCGGCCACCATCATGACCGACCCGGCCATGGCCGACGCCACCTACATCGAGCCGATCAAGTGGCAGACCGTTGCCAAGATCATCGAGAAAGAGCGTCCTGACGCCGTACTGCCGACCATGGGTGGCCAGACCGCCCTGAACTGCGCCCTGGATCTGGAGCGCGAAGGCATCCTGGAAAAGTTCGGCGTGGAAATGATCGGTGCCAACGCTGACACCATCGACAAGGCCGAAGACCGCTCGCGCTTCGACAAGGCCATGAAGTCCATCGGCCTGGCCTGCCCGCGTTCCGGTATCGCCCACAGCATGGAAGAGGCCTTCACGGTCCTCGAAAAGCTGGGCTTCCCGTGCATCATTCGTCCGTCCTTCACCATGGGCGGCACCGGTGGCGGTATCGCTTACAACCGTGAAGAGTTCGAAGAAATCTGTGCCCGTGGTCTGGACCTGTCGCCGACCAAGGAGCTGCTGATCGACGAGTCGCTGATCGGCTGGAAAGAGTACGAGATGGAAGTGGTCCGCGACAAAAAGGACAACTGCATCATCGTCTGCTCCATCGAGAACTTCGACCCGATGGGCGTGCACACCGGTGACTCGATCACCGTCGCGCCGGCCCAGACCCTGACCGACAAGGAATACCAGATCCTGCGTAACGCCTCCCTGGCGGTGCTGCGCGAGATCGGCGTCGAGACCGGCGGTTCCAACGTGCAGTTCGGTATCTGCCCGAACACTGGCCGCATGGTCGTGATCGAGATGAACCCGCGTGTCTCGCGCTCTTCGGCACTGGCCTCCAAGGCCACCGGCTTCCCGATCGCCAAGGTCGCGGCCAAGCTGGCGGTCGGCTACACCCTCGACGAACTGCAGAACGACATCACCGGCGGCAAGACCCCGGCGTCCTTCGAGCCGGCCATCGACTACGTCGTGACCAAGCTGCCGCGTTTCGCCTTCGAGAAGTTCGCCAAGGCTGACGCCCGCCTGACCACCCAGATGAAGTCGGTCGGTGAAGTCATGGCCATCGGCCGGACCTTCCAGGAATCCCTGCAAAAGGCCCTGCGTGGCCTGGAAGTGGGCGTGTGCGGCCTGGACCCGAAAGTGGACCTGAGCCACCCGGAAAGCATGAGCACCCTCAAGCGCGAGCTGACCGTGCCGGGTGCCGAGCGTATCTGGTACGTGGCCGATGCCTTCCGTGCCGGCATGACCGTCGAAGAAATCTTCGCCATGAACATGATCGACCCGTGGTTCCTGGTGCAGATCGAAGACCTGGTCAAGGACGAAGAGAAGGTCAAGACCCTGGGGCTGTCGAGCATCGACCGCGACCTGATGCTGCGCCTCAAGCGCAAGGGCTTCTCCGATGCGCGCCTGGCCAAGCTGCTGGGTGTGACCGAGAAGAACCTGCGCACGCACCGTCACAAGCTGGACGTGCTGCCGGTCTACAAGCGCGTCGACACCTGTGCCGCCGAGTTCGCCACCGACACCGCCTACATGTACTCCACGTACGAGGAAGAGTGCGAGGCCAACCCGTCGACCCGCGACAAGATCATGATTCTGGGTGGCGGTCCCAACCGCATTGGCCAGGGTATCGAGTTCGACTACTGCTGTGTGCATGCGGCCCTGGCGCTGCGTGAAGACGGCTATGAAACGATCATGGTCAACTGCAACCCGGAAACCGTCTCCACGGACTACGACACCTCCGATCGCCTGTACTTCGAGCCGGTGACCCTGGAAGACGTACTGGAAATCGTACGGGTCGAGAAGCCCAAGGGCGTCATCGTCCAGTACGGCGGGCAGACCCCGCTGAAACTGGCTCGCGCCCTGGAAGCGGCCGGCGTGCCGATCATCGGCACCAGCCCCGACGCCATCGACCGTGCCGAAGACCGCGAGCGCTTCCAGCAGATGGTCGAGCGCCTGAACCTGCGTCAGCCGCCAAACGCCACCGTGCGTAGCGAAGACGAAGCGATTCGTGCCGCTGCCAAGATCGGCTACCCGCTGGTCGTGCGCCCGTCCTATGTCCTGGGTGGCCGGGCGATGGAAATCGTCTATCAGGAAGACGAGCTCAAGCGTTACCTGCGCGAAGCGGTGCAAGTGTCCAACGACAGCCCGGTGCTGCTGGACCACTTCCTCAACTGCGCCATCGAAATGGACGTGGATGCTGTCTGCGACGGCACCGATGTGGTCATCGGCGCGATCATGCAGCATATCGAGCAGGCCGGCGTTCACTCCGGCGACTCGGCGTGCTCGCTGCCGCCGTACTCGCTGCCGGCTCACATCCAGGACGAAATGCGCGAGCAAGTGCGCAAGATGGCCTTGGAGCTGGGTGTGGTCGGCCTGATGAACGTACAGCTGGCGCTGCAAGGCGACGATATCTACGTCATCGAAGTCAACCCGCGCGCCTCGCGTACCGTGCCGTTCGTGTCCAAGTGCATCGGTGTCTCCCTGGCGATGATTGCCGCCCGTGTCATGGCTGGCAAGACCCTCAAGGAGCTGGGTTTCACCAAGGAAATCATTCCTAACTTCTACAGCGTCAAGGAAGCGGTGTTCCCGTTCGCCAAGTTCCCGGGCGTCGACCCGATCCTCGGCCCTGAGATGAAGTCCACCGGTGAAGTGATGGGCGTCGGCGACACCTTCGGCGAAGCGTTCGCCAAGGCCCAGATGGGCGCCAGCGAAACCCTGCCGACCAGCGGCACTGCGTTCATCAGCGTGCGTGACGACGACAAGCCCCTGGTGGCCGGCGTTGCCCGTGACCTGATCAGCCTGGGCTTCGAAGTGGTGGCCACCGCCGGCACGGCCAAGCTGATCGAAGCCGCGGGTCTCAAGGTCCGTCGCGTCAACAAGGTGACCGAAGGTCGTCCGCACGTTGTCGACATGATCAAGAATGACGAAGTCACGCTGATCATCAACACCACCGAAGGCCGTCAGTCGATTGCTGACTCCTACTCCATTCGTCGCAATGCGTTGCAGCACAAGATCTACTGCACGACCACCATTGCGGCCGGCGAAGCCGTCTGTGAGGCGCTCAAGTTCGGTCCCGAGAAGACCGTACGCCGCCTGCAGGACCTGCATGCAGGATTGAAAGGATGATTAAATACCCCATGACCGTCCAGGGCGCTCGCGCCCTGGAAGAAGAACACGCCCACCTGACCAAGGTGGTCCGCCCCAAGCTCAGCCAGGACATCGGGACTGCGCGCGAGCTGGGTGACCTCAAGGAAAACGCCGAATACCATGCCGCCCGCGAGCAGCAGGGCATGGTCGAGGCGCGGATCCGCGACATCGAGGGCCGCATGCAGAATGCCGTGGTGATCGACGTCACCACCATCGAGCACACCGGCAAGGTGATTTTCGGCACGACCGTGGAAATCGCCAATGTCGATACCGACGAAAGCGTGACCTACCAGATCGTTGGCGAGGACGAAGCGGACATCAAGCTGGGCAAGATTTCGGTAGGCTCGCCTATCGCCCGTGCGCTGATTGCCAAGCAGGAAGGTGATGTGGTGGCGGTGACGACACCCAAGGGCGTGATCGAGTACGAGATTGTCGAGGTTCGCCACATCTGAGGCGACTTGCCAACCTGCTGCTGAATGAGCTTTGGCCGCCCGCCCGGATATTCCGGGTGGGCGGCCTGCTTTTAAGGGCCAGGCTACGAACGCAGCCTGCTTGAAGCGGTGTCAGCTGGCGCGATGAACGTTTGACAGGTTCTTGTTGACCTTGGGGTTCTTGCGGTAGATCAGTGCCATCTTGCCGATGACCTGCACCAGTTCCGCAGACCCTGTCTTGCACAGGCCGGCAATGGCTTGCAGACGGCTTTCGCGGTCCAGAACGTTGACCTTGACCTTGATCAGTTCGTGATCGCTCAGTGCGCGCTCCAGTTCGGCGAGCACACCTTCGGTCAATCCGTTGTCTGCCACGATCAAAACCGGTTTCAGATGGTGGCCAATGGATTTGTACTGTTTCTTCTGCTCTTGAGTGAGCGGCATAATGACCCCTGCGTCTGGTCTGGTAAAAACGGCGGCCAGTTTACCCGAGCGAGTCGGGGACCGCCCTATTAATCGTGACCCGTTTATTTTCGAGGTGCCCAGTGAAGCCTTCCAAGTCCAGCCAGAATTGGCTGAAAGAACATTTCGACGACAAATACGTGAAGATGGCGCAAAAGGACGGCTACCGTTCGCGCGCCAGCTACAAGCTTCTGGAAATCCAGGAGAAGGACAAGATCATCCGTCCGGGCATGACCGTGGTCGACCTGGGCGCCGCGCCCGGCGGCTGGTCGCAGGTGACCAGCCGGCTGATCGGCGGGCAGGGCCGGCTGATTGCCTCGGACATTCTGGAGATGGACGCCATCGGTGATGTCACCTTCATTCAGGGCGACTTCACCGAAGACGCCGTGCTGACGCAAATCCTCGAGGCGGTCGGTAATACACAGGTAGACCTTGTGATTTCCGATATGGCCCCCAATATGAGTGGATTGAGTGCGGTCGACATGCCGCGCGCCATGTTTCTCTGCGAACTGGCACTGGACCTGGCAGGTCGTATCTTGCGACCAGGCGGGGATTTTCTGATCAAGATCTTCCAGGGCGAAGGCTTCGACGTCTATCACAAGGACGTTCGCCGCCTGTTCGACAAGGTGCAGATGCGCAAGCCGCTGTCGTCACGCGACAGGTCTCGCGAGCAGTATTTGCTGGCCCGTGGTTTCCGTGGCATTGAAGGCTCGGCCAGCATCGAGCGTTTTTGAGGTCTGGCGATAGCTTTTTTCAAATGGCATGAAAGTGCCGCCTGAACGAACATCGCGTAGCTAAAGTTTCACAAAGGGTTACAGACGGCGCCTGCCACAGCTGTGGGTTCTGTAGTAAGTTAGGGCGGTGATTATCATGCGAGGCACGCTTGCGGCGTGGAGCTTGCTTCAGAGGGTAGCTAATTGAACGATATGGCAAAGAATTTGATCTTGTGGTTGATCATCGCGGCTGTCCTGGTGACGGTGATGAACAACTTCTCCAGCCCGAACGAACCGCAGACCCTCAACTATTCCGAATTCATCCAGCAGGTGAAGGACGGCAAGGTCGAGAAGGTCTCCGTGGACGGCTACGTCATCACCGGCAAGCGCAGTGACGGCGACACCTTCAAGACCATCCGTCCGGCAATCCAGGACAACGGCCTGATTGGCGACCTGGTCGACAACAACGTCGTGGTCGAGGGCAAGCAGCCCGAGCAGCAGAGTATCTGGACCCAGTTGCTGGTCGCCAGCTTCCCGATCCTGGTGATCATCGCGGTGTTCATGTTCTTCATGCGCCAGATGCAGGGCGGTGCCGGCGGCAAGGGCGGGCCCATGAGCTTTGGCAAGAGCAAGGCGCGCCTGCTGTCCGAAGACCAGGTCAAGACGACCCTGGCCGACGTGGCCGGGTGTGACGAGGCCAAGGAGGAAGTCGGCGAACTGGTCGAGTTCCTGCGTGATCCGGGCAAGTTCCAGCGCCTGGGTGGCCGTATCCCGCGTGGCGTGCTGATGGTCGGTCCTCCGGGCACCGGCAAGACGCTGCTGGCCAAGGCCATCGCCGGTGAGGCGAAAGTGCCGTTCTTTACCATCTCCGGTTCGGACTTCGTCGAGATGTTCGTCGGTGTCGGTGCCAGCCGTGTGCGCGACATGTTCGAGCAGGCCAAGAAGCACGCGCCGTGCATCATCTTCATCGACGAAATCGATGCCGTGGGTCGCCATCGTGGCGCCGGCATGGGTGGCGGTCACGACGAGCGCGAGCAGACCCTCAACCAGTTGCTGGTCGAGATGGACGGCTTCGAAGTCAACGACGGCATCATTGTCATTGCCGCCACCAACCGTCCCGACGTACTGGACCCTGCGCTGCTGCGTCCTGGTCGCTTCGACCGCCAGGTGGTGGTCGGCCTGCCGGACATCCGTGGTCGCGAGCAGATCCTCAAGGTTCACATGCGCAAGGTGCCGATGGGCGAGGACGTCCAGCCTGCCGTCATTGCACGTGGTACACCGGGCTTCTCCGGTGCCGACCTGGCCAACCTGGTCAACGAGGCCTCGTTGTTTGCGGCCCGCAACGGCAAGCGCCTGGTCGAGATGAAAGAGTTCGAACTGGCCAAAGACAAGATCATGATGGGCGCCGAGCGCAAGACCATGGTCATGTCCGAGAAAGAAAAGCAGAACACCGCCTATCACGAGGCCGGCCATGCCATCGTCGGTCGCCTGGTACCTGAGCACGATCCGGTCTACAAGGTCTCGATCATTCCGCGCGGTCGTGCGCTGGGTGTGACCATGTTCCTGCCCGAAGAAGATCGCTACAGCCTGTCCAAGCGTGCGTTGAACAGCCAGATCTGCTCGCTGTACGGTGGCCGTATCGCCGAAGAGATGACCCTGGGCTTCGATGGCGTCACCACGGGTGCGTCCAACGACATCATGCGTGCCAGCCAGATCGCCCGGAACATGGTGACCAAGTGGGGTCTGTCCGAGAAACTCGGCCCGCTGATGTACACCGAAGACGAAGATTCCGGCTTCCTGGGTCGCGGTTCGAGCCAGAACACCAGCTTCTCCGGTGACACGGCCAAGCTGATCGACTCCGAGGTGCGCAGCATCATCGACCATTGCTACGACACGGCCCGGCAGCTGCTGACCGACAACCGTGACAAGCTCGATGCAATGGCTGAAGCCCTGATGAAGTACGAGACCATCGATGCCGACCAGATCGACGACATCATGTCCGGTCGTCCGCCACGTGAGCCGCGTGACTGGGAAGGCGGTTCGGGCACCAAGGGTACGCCCATTGCGCCTGATTCGCGTCCTGAAGCCCCTATAGGCGGCCCTGCCGCTGACCATTAAGGCCTGACATGACTGTTGCGCCGTACCCGACCCGGTTGCCTTGCGGCAACCGGGTTCTTGATCTGGCCCGGACGCATGTCATGGGCATCCTCAATGCGACCCCTGATTCCTTTTCTGACGGTGGGCGCTACGCCAGGCTCGACGCTGCGATGCAGCATGCCGAGAGCATGGTGCGTGCCGGCGCGACCCTGATTGACATCGGCGGTGAGTCGACCCGCCCCGGCGCTGCCGTGGTGTCCGTCGATCAGGAGCTGGAGCGGGTTGCGCCGCTGGTCGAGCGTATTGCCTGCGAGCTGGACGTCATCATCTCGGTCGATACCTCGACGCCTGAAGTCATTCGTGAGACGGCCAGGCTGGGTGCGGGCCTGATCAATGATGTCCGCTCATTGCGGCGTCCAGGTGCCTTGCAGGCGGCTGCACAGACCGGTTTGCCCGTCTGCCTGATGCACATGCTCGGTGAGCCTGGCGACATGCAGGACAATCCACGGTATGAAAACCTGCTGGGCGAGGTGGCCGGCTTTCTGGCGTCACGCATGGCTGAATGTGCGGCAGCCGGAATCGGTGCCGAACGTATCATCCTGGATCCCGGTTTTGGTTTCGCCAAGACCGTCGAGCACAATCTCAGCCTGTTCCGGCATATGGAAGTCCTTCATGCCTTGGGAAGGCCCTTGTTGGTCGGGGTCTCGCGCAAGAGTATGATCGGCGCCGTACTGGAACGTCCCGTGGGCGAGCGCCTGTATGGCGGTCTGGCCCTGGCGGCCCTGGCAATGACCAAGGGCGCAAGAATCCTGCGCGTGCATGATGTTGCTGAAACAGTCGATGTCATACGCATGATCGCAGCTGTCGAGTCGGCAGAATAAGAACACGGTGGAGCCCCATGAGTAACAGAAAATATTTCGGCACCGACGGCATTCGCGGTCGTGTGGGTCAGTACCCTATTACCCCTGATTTCATGCTCAAGCTGGGCTGGGCGGCCGGTATGGCTTTTCGCCGCCTGGGCGCCTGCCGCATTCTGGTGGGCAAGGACACCCGTATTTCCGGCTACATGTTCGAGTCGGCGCTGGAGGCGGGCCTGTCTGCTGCCGGTGCCGATGTCATGCTGCTCGGGCCCATGCCGACCCCGGCCATTGCCTACCTGACCCGGACTTTCCATGCCGAGGCAGGCATCGTGATCAGCGCTTCGCATAACCCGCATTACGACAACGGCATCAAGTTCTTCTCGGGGCAGGGGACCAAGCTGCCCGACGAGATCGAGCTGATGATCGAGGAGTTGCTCGATGCGCCGATGACGGTTGCCGAATCGGACAAGCTCGGCAAGGTGTCGCGCATCAACGACGCGGCGGGTCGCTACATTGAGTTCTGCAAGAGCAGCGTGCCGACCAGCACCAGTTTTGCCGGTCTCAAGCTGGTGGTCGATTGCGCGCACGGGGCGACCTACAAGATTGCGCCCAATGTGTTTCGTGAGCTGGGTGCGCAGGTTCATGTGCTGGCGGCGCAGCCCAATGGCCTGAACATCAACGAGGCGTGTGGCTCGACCCACCTTGAGGCGGTACAGGCCGCTGTGGTGGCTGAAAAGGCCGATCTGGGCATTGCCTTCGATGGCGATGGCGACCGGGTGCTGATGGTCGATCACACCGGTGCGGTTGTCGACGGTGATGAGCTGATGTACATCATTGCGCGTGACCTGCACGAGCGCGACCGTCTTAATGGCGGCGTGGTCGGGACGCTCATGAGCAACCTGGGGCTGGAGCTGGGGCTTGCCGAGCTGGGCATCCCGTTCGTGCGCGCCAATGTCGGTGACCGTTATGTGATCGCCGAAATGCTTGAGCGTAACTGGCAGCTGGGTGGCGAAAACTCCGGGCACGTCGTGTGCCTGCAGCACACCACCACGGGTGATGCGATCATTGCGGCCTTGCAGGTGCTGATGGCCCTGCGCCGCAGCGGCAAGAGCCTGGCCGAGGCCCGCCAGGCGCTGCGCAAATGCCCGCAGGTGCTGATCAACGTGCGCTTTGCCGGTGGTGTCGACCCTGTGGCCCATCCGGCCGTGCAGGAGGCTTGTGCGCGCGTGACCGCTGAAATGGCCGGGCGTGGGCGGGTCCTGCTGCGCAAGTCCGGGACCGAGCCGCTGGTGCGGGTCATGGTCGAAGGCGAAGACGAAAAGCAGGTGCGTGGCTACGCCGAGGCACTGGCAAAACTGGTTAATGAAGTTTGTGCCTGATACGGCTTGCCAGCCTTTGAAGTGTTGGGTAACATCTGCGCCCACTTTGACCGACGAGGTACAGCATGCGTCGCACGATGGTAGCTGGTAACTGGAAAATGCACGGTACCCGCGCCAGCGTCGCTGAGCTGATCGACGGGCTGGCGAAACAGACTCTGCCTGGCAGTGTCGACATCGCTGTGTTTCCCTCGAGTCTGCATGTGGGTCAGGTGGTCAACGGCCTTCAGGGTGCGTCGATTGCCGTAGGTGCACAGGATGCAGCCGTACAGGCGGATCAAGGTGCGCTGACTGGCGAGATTGCGTCGAGCCAGCTGGTTGATGCCGGTTGCAAGCTGGTGCTGGTAGGGCATTCCGAGCGTCGCCTGTTGCTGGGTGAATCGGATGAGGTCCTGAACCGCAAGTTTGCTGCCGTTCAATCGGCAGGCATGACGCCTGTGCTGTGTATTGGGGAAACCCTGGAGCAGCGCGAGGCGAAGCAAACCCTTGAAGTGGTCGGGCAGCAGCTTGACAGCGTCATCAAGGCGTTTGGTATTCAGGCGCTGGTCAATGCGGTTGTTGCCTATGAGCCTGTATGGGCCATTGGTACCGGGTTGACCGCCACGCCTGAGCAGGCGCAGGAAGTGCACGCAGCAATTCGTGCGCAGCTGGCAAAAGAAGATTCCGAAGTCGCGCAAGGTGTGCGGCTTCTATATGGCGGCAGCGTCAAGGCGGCCAATGCGGCCGAGTTGTTCAGCATGCCGGATATCGATGGGGGGCTTGTGGGTGGCGCCTCCCTGAATGCAGATGAATTCGGTGCGATCTGTCGCGCCGCGGGAAACTGAAAAAATGCTGGAAACAGTCGTAGTCGTTTTTCATCTGCTGGGTGCACTGGGTGTTGTTGCCCTGGTTCTGATGCAGCAGGGTAAAGGTGCAGAGGCTGGAGCGTCTTTTGGTGCGGGTGCATCAAATACTGTCTTCGGAGGCCAAGGAAGTGCTACCTTTCTGAGTAAGTTTACTGCTATACTTGCAGCCTGTTTTTTCATAACTAGCTTGGGCTTAGGCTACTTTGCTAAAGAAAAAGCTCAGCAGTTTGATCAGGTCGGTTTGCCAGATCCAGCTGTGATGGAAATCAAGCAGAAGCCAGCATCCGATGATGTGCCAATGCTTGAAGGTCAGAAGCCAGCAGCCACGCCTGCTGATGTTCCTGCCGCTCCAGAGCAGAAGTAAAAAAGAGTTCAGGCGATGTGTGTAGAGGTCGCCAAAGAGTTGTAATGCCGAGGTGGTGGAATTGGTAGACACGCAACCTTGAGGTGGTTGTGCCCGTAGGGTGTAGGGGTTCGAGTCCCCTTCTCGGTACCATTTAGCAAGAGAGCCCGCATCAGCGGGCTTTCTTGCGCTCGGGATGTTCGATTGACCTGTCAAGGTATCGGTCGTATAATCCGGGCCCAGCTTTGTCGCGGGGTGGAGCAGTCTGGTAGCTCGTCGGGCTCATAACCCGAAGGTCGTTGGTTCAAATCCAGCCCCCGCAACCAGTTTTAGCAGAGCCCCTTTTAAGGGGCTTTTTGCTAGCTGTACAGAACATGACACCGGTGTTCAGCGGTGTCTTCAGTGATGGGCTTTTGCCCATTTTTTTATTTCTAAAGCATGCACGAGGGGGTTCAGATGTCGAGCAAGCTGGAACAGTTGCAGGCCATACTGGCCCCAGTGGTTGAAGCGCTTGGCTATCAATGCTGGGGAATCGAGTTCATTTCCCAAGGCCGGCATTCGCTGCTGCGCATTTATATCGACAAAGAAAACGGCGTTCTGGTGGAAGACTGCGAAATCGTCAGTCGTCAGATCAGTGGCGTGTTGGATGTAGAAGATCCAATCAGCTCTGAGTACACCCTGGAAGTGTCGTCGCCCGGCATGGATCGTCCCCTGTTCAGCATTGAGCAGTTTGCGGCACACGCCGGCCAACAGGTAAAAATAAAATTGCGTTCCCCCTTTGACGGGCGGCGCAACTTTCAAGGCGTTCTCCGCGGGGTGGAGGAACAGGATGTCGTGGTTCAGGTCGACAGCAATGAATACCTGCTGCCGATTGACCTGATCGACAAGGCCAACATTATTCCCGCGTTTGACTGAAACGTGCCAGATGCTGCGGATCCCGCGGATCCAATGGCTTGCGAAAGGCGAGGCGTACGATGAGCAAAGAAGTACTGCTGGTAGTTGAGTCGGTATCCAATGAAAAGGGCGTACCGGCCAGTGTCATTTTTGAAGCGCTGGAGCTGGCACTCGCTACAGCGACCAAGAAGCGCTACGAAGATGAAGTGGATGTGCGTGTTGAGATCAACCGCCACACAGGTAATTATGAGACTTTCCGTCGCTGGACCGTGGTCGAAGACGAAGACCTGGACGATCCGGCACACCAATATGCGGTAGACCAGGCCCAGGCGCACAAGCCCGGTGCCGTCGCCGGTGAAGTGATCGAAGAAAAGATCGAGTCCATCGAGTTCGGCCGTATCGCTGCGCAAACGGCCAAGCAGGTCATCGTGCAGAAAGTGCGCGAGGCCGAGCGCGCCCAGGTCGTCGACGCCTACCGCGAACGACTGGGCGAAATCATTTCCGGTACTGTCAAGAAGGTCACGCGTGACAATGTCATCGTTGACCTGGGCAACAATGCCGAAGCCTTGCTGGCACGCGAAGACATCATCTCCCGTGAGACATTCCGGGTCGGTGTGCGTGTGCGGGCACTGCTGAAAGAAATTCGCACCGAAAACCGCGGCCCGCAGCTGATTCTGTCGCGTACTGCGCCAGAAATGCTGATTGAGCTTTTCCGTATCGAAGTTCCGGAAATCGCAGAAGGTCTGATCGAGGTGATGGCTGCCTCGCGTGACCCGGGCTCGCGTGCAAAAATCGCTGTTCGCTCCAAGGACAAACGCATCGACCCGCAAGGCGCCTGCATCGGCATGCGCGGTTCGCGTGTCCAGGCTGTTTCCGGCGAGCTGGGTGGCGAGCGTGTGGATATTGTGCTGTGGGACGATAACCCGGCACAGTTCGTGATCAATGCAATGTCCCCTGCTGAAGTAGCGGCAATCATCGTCGATGAAGATGCCCATGCAATGGATATCGCTGTTGGTGCGGACAACCTGGCACAAGCGATCGGCCGTGGCGGACAGAACGTTCGCCTGGCCAGTCAGTTGACCGGTTGGACGCTCAACGTGATGACCGAGTCCGATATCCAGGCCAAACAGCAGGCAGAAACCGGTGACATTCTGCGCAACTTTATCGACGAGCTGGAAGTCGATGAAGAACTGGCGCAGGTACTGGTTGATGAAGGCTTCACCAGCCTGGAAGAAATTGCCTACGTACCGTTGGAAGAAATGCTCAACATCGACGGCTTTGACGAAGATATTGTCAATGAGCTTCGCGCTCGTGCCAAGGATCGCTTGTTGACCAAAGCCATCGCTACTGAGGAAAAGCTGGCAGACGCCCATCCGGCCGAAGACCTGCTCTCGCTTGAGGGTATGGACAAGGATTTGGCGATGGAACTGGCGGTGCGCGGCGTAATTACCCGCGAAGACCTGGCCGAGCAGTCTATAGATGACCTGCTCGACATCGACGGCATTGACGATGATCGTGCCGGCAAGTTGATCATGGCCGCCCGAGCCCATTGGTTCGAGTAACAGGCGCGGCCTGAGGAGAGAAGTGCATGACGCAAGTCACGGTGAAACAACTGGCCGATGAGGTCAAAACACCGGTAGAGCGCCTGCTGCAGCAGATGCGTGAGGCAGGTCTGCCGCACACCGCCGCCGAGCAACAAGTGTCCGACAGTGAGAAGCAATCGTTGCTGACTCACTTGAAAAGCAGCCACAAGGCTAAAGTGGAAGAACCGCGCAAGATCACCTTGCAGCGCAAGACCACCAGCACCCTGCGTGTTGCCGGTAGCAAGAGCATCAGCGTTGAAGTGCGCAAGAAGAAAGTCTTCGTGCAGCGCAGCGCCGAAGAAATCGAAGCCGAGCGCAAGCGCGAGCTGGAAGAACGTCGTGCGGCAGAAAACGCAGCGCGTCAAAAAGCCGAGGCTGAAGAAGCCAAGCGTCGTGGTGACGACCCAAGCCGCCGCCAGCCTGCTGCTGCCCCGGCCGCTCAGGCTCCGGCCAGCAAGCCTGCCGAAGCGCCAGCACCTCGTGCTGCAACGCCTGAGCCGGCTCGTGAAGCATCTGGCGCGGCCAATGCCAACGGTGCCCCGGCCCCGACGACGATCGAAGTGCGCAAGCGCGAAGAGCGCCGTCCAGACAAAGCCCCTTCGCGTGGTGGCGACGACCGCACCCCGCGTGGCGATGGCGAGCGCAAAGGCGCTCCGAATCGTCCGTCGAGCAAGGACAAGGCCCCTGCAGTCCGTGTTGCTCCGCGTACCACCGATGAAGAAAGCGACGGCTTCCGCCGTGGCGGCCGCGGCAAGTCGAAGCTGAAGAAGCGCAATGCGCATGGCTTCCAGGCGCCGACCGGTCCGGTCATCCGCGACGTGGCCATTGGCGAAACCATCACCGTGGGCGAACTGGCCGCGAAGATGTCCGTCAAGGCAGCCGAAGTCATCAAGTTCATGTTCAAGATGGGCACCCCGGTGACCATCAACCAGGTGCTGGACCAGGAAACTGCCCACCTGATCGCCGAAGAGCTGGGCCACAAGGTCACGCTGGTCAGCGACAACGCCCTGGAAGAGTCCCTGGCCGAGTCCCTGAAGTTCGAAGGCGAGACGTTCTCCCGTGCGCCGGTCGTGACCGTCATGGGTCACGTTGACCACGGCAAGACGTCCCTGCTCGACTACATTCGTCGTGCCAAGGTCGCTGCTGGCGAAGCCGGTGGTATCACCCAGCACATCGGTGCCTACCACGTAGAAACCGAGCGCGGCATGGTCACCTTCCTCGACACCCCGGGTCACGCGGCGTTTACCGCCATGCGTGCTCGTGGTGCCAAGGCGACCGACATCGTGATCCTGGTGGTCGCGGCCGACGACGGCGTGATGCCGCAAACCATCGAAGCTGTTCAGCACGCCGTAGCGGCTGGCGTGCCGCTGGTGGTCGCGGTGAACAAGATCGACAAGCCGGGTGCAGACCTGGATCGCATTCGCAGCGAACTGTCGATCTACGGCGTGACGTCAGAAGAGTGGGGCGGTGATACGCCGTTCGTTCCGGTTTCCGCCAAAATGGGTACCGGTGTCGACGAACTGCTCGAAGCCGTCCTGCTGCAGGCCGAAGTCCTGGAACTCAAGGCCACGCCATCGGCGCCAGGCCGTGGTGTTGTCGTCGAATCGCGCCTGGACAAGGGCCGTGGTCCTGTCGCCACCGTTCTGGTTCAGGACGGTACGCTGCGCCAGGGCGACATGGCCCTGATCGGCTCGAATTTCGGCCGCATCCGCGCCATGCTCGACGAAAACGGCAAGCCTGTGAAGGAAGCCGGTCCGTCGATCCCGGTCGAGATTCTCGGCCTGGACGGCACACCGGAAGCCGGTGACGAGATGACCGTACTGGCTGACGAGAAGAAAGCCCGTGAAGTCGCGCTGTTCCGTCAAGGCAAGTTCCGTGAAGTCAAGCTGGCTCGCGCTCACGCCGGCAAGCTGGAAAACATCTTCGAGAACATGGGTCAGGAAGAGAAGAAGACGCTCAACATCGTCCTCAAATCCGACGTCCGTGGTTCGCTCGAGGCGCTGCAAGGTGCCCTGGGTGGTCTGGGTAACGATGAAGTGCAGGTCCGGGTCATTGGTGGCGGTGTCGGTGGTATCACCGAAAGCGACGCCAACCTGGCACTGGCCTCCAACGCTGTTCTGTTCGGCTTCAACGTGCGTGCCGATGCCGGTGCGCGCAAGATCGTCGAGCAGGAAGGTCTGGACATGCGTTACTACAACGTGATCTATGACATCATCGAAGACGTCAAGAAAGCCCTGACCGGCATGCTGGGCAGCGATGTTCGCGAGAACATCCTGGGCATCGCCGAAGTGCGTGACGTGTTCCGTTCGCCGAAGTTCGGTGCGATCGCAGGCTGCATGGTGGTTGAAGGTACGGTCTACCGTAACCGTCCGATCCGTGTACTGCGTGAAGACATCGTCATCTTCGAAGGTGAGCTGGAATCGCTGCGCCGCTTCAAGGACGACGCTGCTGAAGTGCGTAATGGCATGGAATGCGGTATCGGCGTCAAGAGCTACAACGACGTCAAGGTCGGTGACAAGATCGAAGTCTTCGAGAAGGTCCAGGTGGCTCGTAGCCTCTAAACCGCAGGCTTCGGACACGGTGCCTGGCACCGTGTCGCGAGCTGAACGCAACGCCCGGTCTGACACGCGTCAGGCCGGGCGTTTGCCGCTTTCAGACCGTCAGGGTTTGCGCCCGGGTCAGTAACAGGTATCAAGCATGGCCAAAGAATATAGCCGTACCCAACGCATCGGCGACCAGATCCAGCGCGAGCTGGCTCAACTGATCCGCCGTGAAGTCAAGGACCCGCGTGTCGGTCTGGTCACCGTCACCGCCGTGGATGTCAGCCGCGATGTCGGCCACGCCAAGATCTACGTCACCGTGATGGGCCAGGACGACGCCGAATCCATTGCGCAAAGCCTCAAGGTGCTCAACACCGCCGCCGGTTTCCTGCGCATGCAGCTGGGCCGTGAAATGAAGCTGCGCAGCGTGCCGCAACTGCATTTCCACTACGATGAAAGCGTGGTGCGTGGTGCCCACCTTTCGGCGTTGATCGAGCGTGCCGTGGCCGAAGACAGCCACCATCAGGGCGATGCCGCTTCAGACGATTCCAAGGAGTAACGGGTGGCCCAGGTCAAACGTATCCGTCGTAACGTCAGCGGGATCATCCTGCTCGACAAGCCCCTGGGGTTCACCTCCAATGCGGCCTTGCAAAAGGTGCGCTGGTTGCTCAATGCCGAGAAGGCCGGACACACCGGCAGCCTCGACCCGCTGGCCACCGGTGTCTTGCCACTGTGCTTCGGTGAGGCCACCAAGTTCTCGCAATACCTGCTCGATTCGGACAAATCCTACGAAACTGTCATGCAGTTGGGTAAGACTACGACCACCGGCGACGCTGAAGGGGACGTATTGCAAACCCGGCCCGTGACCGTTGGTCGCGCCGATATCGACGCCGTATTGCCAGGATTTCGTGGGCAAATCAGCCAGATACCGCCGATGTACTCGGCGCTCAAGCGTGATGGCCAGCCCTTGTACAAGCTGGCGCGTGCAGGGGAAGTAGTGGAGCGCGAGGCGCGTTCTGTTACTATTGCGCGCCTGGAATTGCTGGCGAGCGAAGGCGAGACCGCCACACTGTCCGTCGATTGCAGCAAAGGCACCTATATCCGTACCCTGGTGGAAGATATTGGTGAGCAACTGGGCTGCGGTGCCTATGTGGCGCAACTGCGCCGTACCCAGGCCGGCCCGTTCACGCTGGCCCAGACGGTGACGCTCGAAGAACTCGAGCAGGCCCATGCCGAAGGCGGCAACGAAGCGATCGACCGCTTCCTGATGCCCTCCGACAGCGGCTTGCAAGACTGGCCACTGCTGCAGTTTTCCGAACACAGTTCGTTCTACTGGTTGCACGGGCAGCCCGTGAGAGCCCCGGATGCGCCGAAATTCGGTATGGTCCGGGTGCAGGATCATGAAGGACGCTTCATCGGAATCGGTGAAGTAAGCGATGATGGGCGCATTGCGCCGCGTCGGCTGATTCGGTCGGAATGACCGAAAACCCGCGCAACGACCGGCTTGTCCGGTCCGAGCGAGGGCGAGGGTGGCTGTCAACAGGCACGGTCACATCTCATTTTTTAATACGAGGCACTGCCCTCGGCCTGTTGGAATCGTCTTGAACAAAGGCGCTTCCTTGACATGAAGGATTGCCCACATGGCACTCAGCGTTGAAGATAAAGCTCAAATCGTAACCGACTACCAGCAAGCTCCAGGTGATACTGGTTCGCCAGAAGTGCAAGTTGCACTGCTGACCGCCAACATCAACAAGCTGCAGGGTCACTTCAAGGCCAACGGTAAAGATCACCACTCCCGTCGTGGTCTGATCCGCATGGTAAACCAGCGTCGCAAGCTGCTGGACTACCTGAAGGGTAAAGATGTCAGCCGTTACAGCGCCCTGATCGGTCGTCTGGGCCTGCGTCGCTAATTGCGATGTGGCACGTCTCCTGTTCCGGCCCGTGTGGTTCTTTTCGATGATGTCGCTTGCCGAGGCTGGCAATCGCAGATGAGATCCGAAACGCATGGGCGGTCAGGAATCTGAGGTTGGTTGTCTGTCAGGCTCACCGGTTTAACCGGTGAACCAGGCAGGCTTCCAGCCTCAAGTTTTATCTGGAGCCTGATCGGGGCCGACTCCCCGCCCGGCCCAAGAATTCGCAAGAAACCAGTTCCCCCAAAGTCAACAAAGAAGGTAGGAAACCGTGAACCCGGTAATCAAGAAGTTTCAATTCGGTCAGTCGACCGTAACCCTGGAGACAGGCCGTATTGCCCGCCAGGCTTCCGGCGCCGTCCTGGTCACCGTTGATGACGACGTCAGCGTGCTGGTCACTGTCGTGGGTGCCAAGCAGGCAGACCCGGGCAAGGGCTTCTTCCCGCTGTCCGTGCACTACCAGGAAAAAACCTACGCCGCCGGCAAGATCCCTGGCGGTTTCTTCAAGCGTGAAGGCCGTCCTTCCGAGAAGGAAACCCTGACTTCGCGACTGATCGACCGTCCGATCCGTCCGCTGTTCCCTGAAGGCTTCATGAACGAAGTCCAGGTTGTCTGCACCGTCGTTTCGACCAGCAAGAAGACCGATCCGGACATCGCGGCGATGATCGGCACCTCGGCCGCCCTGGCCATCTCCGGCATTCCTTTCGACGGTCCTGTTGGCGCCGCCCGTGTCGCGTTCCATGAAAGCACCGGCTACCTGCTGAACCCGACCTACGAGCAACTGCAGGCTTCGAGCCTGGACATGGTCGTGGCCGGTACCTCCGAAGCCGTACTGATGGTCGAATCCGAAGCCAAAGAGCTGACCGAAGACCAGATGCTGGGCGCCGTCCTGTTCGCCCATGACGAGTTCCAGGTGGTGATCAACGCCGTCAAGGAACTGGCCGCCGAAGCCGCCAAGCCGTTGTGGAACTGGCAGCCAAAGCCGGAAGCCACCGAGCTGCTGGGCGCCATCCGTGCCGAGTTCGGCGACGCGATCTCCGACGCCTACACCATCACCGTCAAGGCTGACCGCTATGCACGCCTGGGCGAACTGCGCGAGCAGATCGTGGCCAAGCTGGCTGTGGAAGAGGGCAGCCCGTCTGCCAGCGAAATCAAGGCCGCCTTCGGCGAAATCGAATACCGCACCGTGCGCGAGAACATCGTCAACGGCAAGCCGCGTATCGATGGCCGTGACACCCGCACTGTGCGCCCGCTGAACATCGAAGTCGGCGTGCTGCCGAAGACCCACGGTTCGGCCCTGTTCACCCGTGGCGAAACCCAGGCCCTGGTTGTTGCAACCCTGGGTACTGCCCGCGACGCACAGTTGCTCGACACCCTTGAAGGCGAGAAGAAAGACGCCTTCATGCTGCACTACAACTTCCCGCCGTTCTCGGTCGGTGAGTGTGGTCGCATGGGCGGCGCCGGTCGCCGTGAAATCGGTCACGGCCGTCTGGCCCGTCGCAGCGTCCAGGCCATGCTGCCAAGCGCTGACGAGTTCCCGTACACCATCCGCGTGGTTTCGGAAATCACCGAGTCCAACGGTTCGAGCTCGATGGCGTCGGTCTGCGGTGCTTCGCTGGCCCTGATGGACGCCGGTGTGCCGGTCAAGGCACCCGTGGCCGGTATCGCCATGGGCCTGGTCAAGGAAGGTGGCAAGTTCGCCGTCCTGACCGACATCCTGGGTGACGAAGACCACCTGGGCGACATGGACTTCAAGGTCGCCGGTACGGCCAAGGGTGTCACTGCGCTGCAGATGGACATCAAGATCAAGGGCATCACCGAAGAGATCATGGAGATCGCCCTGGGCCAGGCCCTGGAAGCTCGCCTGAACATTCTCGGCCAGATGAACCAGATCATCGGTCAGGCCCGCAGCGAACTGTCGGCCAACGCGCCGACCATGATCGCGATGAAGATCGACACCGACAAGATCCGTGACGTCATCGGCAAGGGCGGCGCCACCATCCGCGCCATCTGCGAAGAAACCAAGGCGTCGATCGACATCGAAGACGACGGCACTATCAAGATCTTCGGTGAAACCAAGGAAGCGGCCGAGGCTGCTCGCCAGCGCGTCCTGGGCATCACTGCAGAGGCCGAGATCGGCAAGATCTACGTCGGCAAGGTCGAGCGCATCGTCGACTTCGGCGCCTTCGTCAACATCCTGCCGGGCAAGGACGGTCTGGTTCACATCTCGATGCTGAGCGACGCTCGGGTCGAAAAAGTGACCGACATCCTGAAAGAAGGCCAGGAAGTCGAAGTGCTGGTACTGGACGTGGACAACCGCGGCCGTATCAAGCTGTCGATCAAGGACGTGGCGGCTGCCAAGGCTTCCGGCGTCTGATGTAACCCTGCCAGCCGGCGTCGTCGTGACGCCGGGCTGTCTGAAAAATCCGCAGGCCGGCAATGGCTGCGGATTTTTTTATGGGTATTTTTCGGCGGTCTACAAGGTGATCGGCGCCACGGTCTGTGTGGTGGCTACGTGCCTTCGGGAAAACTTGCAACTTGCATGCGTGCACGACAGCGAAACGGGCAAACTGCACGATCATCAGTTTTTCACTATTTGTTAACTAATTGATTTATATAAGTTTTATAAGCAATTCAAAGCTGGCACAGCGCTTGCGATATACCTGTTAACCCTGCGAAGTGATGCTTACGCAGTTTTTGAGAAAAACAGGAGTTATCGTATGAAGAAGTTCGCTATCGCTGCTGCCACTGCCCTGACTCTGACCATGGCCGGTGGTGCATTCGCCCAGACCGCCAACCAGGCTACCCAGGCGCCCATCATGCTGGCCGCCAACGACACCGTTGACAATGCCAAGCAAGAAGGCAGCGACACCTGGATCACCACCAAGGTCAAGGCTGACCTGCTGACCGAAAAAGGCATTCCAGGCTCGGACATCGAAGTTGAAACCAACAAAGGCGTGGTCTCCCTGTCTTCGAAAGTCACCGTGACCGAAGCCCAGAAAAAGCAGGCTGTGATGATCGCCAAGAACATCAAGGGTGTTACCGCTGTTTCGGCTGACGGCCTGAAGGCTGACTAAGCAAGAATCGATGATGACCCTCTGAACGACAGCCGGGCGCCAGCAAGGTGTCCGGTTGATGAGAAGGTTCATGCGAGAGGCCACAGGGATGTGGCCATTACAGGCCCCGGCTTTCGAGTCGGGGCCTGTTCTATTGTGGGCGGCAGATAATCAGCCGCGCTTGCTCTCGATACGCACCAGGCGTCCGCCCTCGAAGCGCAGGTAGCGGTACATGCCGTGGTCGGGGCCGTAGACCCATTCCTCGATGTCGACCTGCTCGGAGCGGCGGTAGGTGCTGTTGTAGCTTTTGCGCGAGCCAAGCGTGGCCTGGCTGGCCGGCTGGCCGCATTTCTTCTGCACCTCGAAGGCGTGGTCGCCCACGCTGACCAGATGGCTGTTGCAGCGCAGGGTCGAGGCCTGTGCCAGGCCCATGCCGGCACCGGTCAATGCCATCAGCAGGGCACAACATACGAGACGGTTATTCAAAACGTGACTACTCACTGTCCAGGTGCAGGGGCGTGATCACGCGGCCATCGGGCTGTGCCTTGCCAAGCTGGGCATCGATGAAATACACCCGCTCATCCTGCAGCTTGCCCTTGTCGACCAGGTAATCCTTGATGCTGCTGGCCCGATCCTGGCCCAGCTCACGCAACAGTACCTCATTCTTGCCCCAGAACTGCAGCAATGCCTCGCGCAACTGGTTCTGGCGCTGGGCCTTGTCGAGTTGCTCCCACGGCGCCGGTGGCTGCTGCTTGAGCCGTGCCCGGTAGATGCCTTCAAGCATGGGCGCCTTTTCGTCTTCAGGCACCTCCAGCAGGCTGGCGCTGGCCGGAACCTTGTCGCCACGGCGCTGCAGGATCTTGTACCAGGTGTACTGGTATTCGCGCTCCAGGCGCTGGCGGGCCAGCAACGGCCCGTCGCTGCCGGCAGCGCTGGTGCCTTCGATTTCCAGGCGCAGGGTCGGCCGTTCGCTCAGTGCCACAGCCAGTTTGTCGAGCGCCTGGCGGGCCTCGGCAGTCAGGGTGCTGGAGCCGGGATCGAACAGGACGGTGCCCAGGTCTTGTGACCCCCCGCCGGCGACCAGGCCGCCAATGAACTTGAAGGGCGACTGTGCGGCGCGCAGCACCAGGTTGCGCAAGGTCTGCCAGACGATGGGCATGACGCTGAACTGTGGGTTGTTCAGATCGCCTTCAAGCGGCAACTCGATGGAAATGCGCCCTTCGGTGTCCTTGAGCAAGGCCACGGCCAGGCGGATCGGCAGGTCCACGGCATCGGGGCTGTCGACCTTTTCGCCCAGTTGCAGCTGCTCGACCAGCACTTTGTTCTGCGCCTTGAGCTGGCCTTGGGTGATCAGGTAATGCAGGTCCAGGTTCAAGCGACCCTTGCGAATGCGGTAGCCGGCGAACTTGCCGGAGTAGGGCGTCAGGGTGGTCAGCTCGACGCGCTTGAAGCTGGTGGCGATGTCGAGGCTGGCCATCGGGTCGAACGGGTTGACGCTGCCCTTGATGGTGACCGGCGCATAGCGGTCGACCTTGCCTTCGATATTGACCGGTGCAGGCTTGGCCAATTCGTTGTCGATGGTGCCAATGCGGCCATTGAGTTGCTGCACGGCGGTGGCAAAGTTCGGCGTCAGGGTGAAGTCAGCGAAGTACGCCGAGCCGTCCTTGATATTGATCTGGTCGACGCGGATGCCCAGTGGCTGTTCGGTGCTGGCCGTGCGTTGTTCACGCGTGGCCGGCCTGGCATCGGCCGGTTGCGGGATCAACAGGTCATCGACGTTGGTGGTGCGGTCCTCGTTGATCATGAAGCGTGCGTAGGGCTGCTGCAGGTCCACACGCCCGATCGACAGGTCCTGGCCATGGCGATAGATAAGGTTGTCGGCGGTCAGGTTTTCCCATTTGACGAAGTCGCGCTGCTTGAGCGTGTCCAGGGTGTGGAGCTGATTGACCTGAGCCTTGCCGGTGATGTCGAACGCCAGCGGTTCGGTACTGTGCAGGTCGACCGTCAGGTCGCTGCCGAACATGCCGCTGCGCAGTTCCAGGCGAATCAGCGGGCTGATATAGGCCTGGGCCACACGCAGGTCGATGTCCTGGCTGGTGATCTTCAGGCGGGCCTTGACCGGCGCCAGGTTGACCTCACCGATAGCCGTCAGCTTGCCTTGCTTGCCCAGCCCGGTGTCCAGCCGCACCTTGAAGGGCGATTTGTTCAGGCTGTCGAAATTCTGCATGTCCACATTCAGCGGCCCGACTTCCAGCATCACGGGCTCGGCGGGCACGCGGTCTGCCAGATGGACCTGATAGTCGCGCAGTTGCACATCGCGCACCAGCACCTGCCAGGGCTTGCTGGCGGCAGCCGGTTGCGCGGCAGGCTTGGCCGTGGGCTCGGCGGCTTTCGCGTCAACTTCGGGCTTGGCGGCAGGTTGGGTGCCTTTGCCGGGCGGGCTGGCGAACAGCTTCTGCCAGTCCAGTTGCCCATCGGCCTCACGCGCCGCCCAGGTTTCCAGCTTCTGGCTGCGGACCTTGCCAATCACCACCTGCTGGCGTGCCAGGTCCAGCGAACTGTCGCTGATTGCCAGTTGCTGCAGGCGCACCAGTGAGCGGCCATCGGCGGCATTGATGGCCAGGGCTGCGACGCTGGCCTGGGTATTGGTCAGTTGCAACTCGGTGTTTTTGCCCAGGCTCAGCTTGTAGGCCGTGCTCAGGCTCAGGCGACCATCCTGCAAGGCCAGCGGCACGGCATCGCGCACATAGGGCCACCAGAGTTTCATCTTGCTGTCGGTGATTTTCAGCGTGCCTTCGGAGGTGACCGGCACCAGCCCGATACGGCCCTCCCAATCGATCTGCCCGCCATCGGGACTGATCGCGACCAGCGTGGCATCGGCGGGGTCTTCGGGCAGCGTGCTGAGGTTCTTCAGTTCCAGATTGAGCGTGTCGTAGAGAAATTCGATGGGGTCGCTTGGGCGTTCATCGCGAAAGTGCAGGTAGCCATCGACCAGTTTGATGCGTTCGATGCGCAGCGCGAACGGCTCGCTGGGGGCTGCCTGTTCGGGCGCCGGTTGTGCCTCGGGCAGCTTGAACAGGCGGCTCAGGTTGAACTGGCCTTTTTTGTCGAACAGTAGCTCGGTTTTTGCCTTGACCAGCTCGACGTCGCGCAGATGCAGCGCACCGCTCCACAAGCTGTCGAGTTGCAGGTTGGCGTAGAGTTTTTCGAAACCCACCTGCTCCTTGCCCGGCATGCCGATATTCAAGCCCCAGACGGTCAGCTCAAGGCTGTACGGGTTGAGCTCCAGGCGCTCGATCCGGGCCGGCACGGTGGCGTATTCGGCCAGTTTCTGGTTGGCGATGCGCAAGGCAATGCCCGGCAGGATGAAGAACCCCAACAGGCTGTACAGCACCATGACGGCCACCAGGGCACCAATAATACGCTTCAGACTTCTGGGCATTGGAGACCGCATCTCTCTTGTCGGAGGTGCTTGGAGTATGACATGCCCATTGGGTTCACAAGCCAACGCCTTCCATGTGCGTAGGAAAATTCCTTATATTTATCGGGTCAGAACTGCAGGACCAGCGTTTTCAGCGGTGGCTGGTGGTCCATGGACGGAAAATCCTCAGCGGGCTGAATCACCTGCCATTCGCGCACGGGCCGGCCGGCCTTGCTTGCACAGCGCAACACCTGCTCGCGCCAGTCGTCCATGCTGACCCGTGCCAGATTGTTGCAGCAGATCAGCACACCGTCTTCGGCGGTGCTCAGCAGCGCAGGTTTCAGCAGGCTCTGGTAGTCGCGCAGCAGGTCGACCGTACCGAACGCGCTCTTGGCCCAGGCGGGCGGGTCGAGCAGCACCAGGTCGAACTGACGCGCTTGCAGGCGTGGGTAGTCGGGCAGTTTCTGTGCGCGTCGGGCGGTGACCGGCAGGCCGGCCATCTGGCGAATGGCCGGAAAATAGTCGGACTGAATGAACTGCATGGGCGGCAACTGCGGGTTGAGCGCCCCGTTCTCGCGACCGACCGCCAGGTTGCCTTCGGCAAAGTCCAGGTTGCAGACCTCGCTGGCGCCCCCGGCGGCGGCACTGAGCCCCACGCCGCAGGTGTAGGCGAACAGGTTCAGTACACGCTTGCCGGCGCTGTGTTGTCGCACCCATTGACGGGCATTGCGCAGGTCCAGAAACAGCAAGGGGTCCTGCCCGGCATGGCGGCCGCGCACCCGATAGTTCAGGCCGCCTTCATGGCCGACCAGGTCTTGCAGGGCCGCATCCTCGGCCTGATAGACGCTGTCCTGGCGGTCAATGCGCGAATTGCTGCCGGAGCGGTCGTTGTAGACCAGCAGCAGCGCACGTTCCAGGCGTGCCTGCACCGTGGCCTGCAGGTCGATCAGGGCATCGCGCTCCAGGCGGGTATGAAAGCTTTGCACCAGCAACTGCGGGCCGTAGCGGTCGACGGTCAGGCCGCTGGCGCCTTCCTGACTGCCGTGAAACAGTCGATAGCAGTCCGTGCCCTGGGCATGCAGTTCGGCCAGCAACGACTGACGGCGGTCGAGGGCGACGCTGAGCGCCTGATTCAGGGAAGACATGCAGGGCGCCTCGGGCAGGAATTGAGGCGCGGGAGTTTATCAGCTTGCGGGCGCTTGGCATCAGCCTGCGTGGCGGGAATTCTGTGGCAATGCGACGTTCGTGGCGTCTGCGGGGCGGCCAGGCCAATCCCGCCCCGCAGACAACAACCGGCTTTAGCGAACCACGCCATCGACCCGCTGCGTACGCAGGCGCAGGCGCCGACGGATCGCCAGGGCCACGATCAGCACCAGCACCAACAGCACGGTGAAGAAGACCGTGTTGAAGATCGGGAACGGTTCGTCACGGCTGGTGGTGGATTCGATCGCTGTCACATTGGGGAACATCGACAGGATCTGAATGCGCCAGCCGTAATAGCGGATAATTGCCAACTGTTGCGCGTCACGCGAGTAACCTTGCGCCTTGGCCTGGATATCGGCCGAGTCGAACTTGAAGTACCACGGGAAGCTCCAGCCGGTGTCCTCGTTGCGATAGACCACGACATGCTTGTTGTCCGGGTGCTCGGTGTTGATGAAATACACATCGCGTGTCGGTCCGTCTGCCGGGTTTTCGGCGTTGATCACCCCGTCGGCGTCCATGCGCTTGACCTCTACCCCGGTGATCATCACCACGTCATGACGCGGCAGCAGATAGTGAAGGCTGAGCGCGCCCACTCCGATAACCAGAACCACCACCAGCCAGATCGACCGTTTGAGCCACTTCATGTCATTGTTCCCCTATGAAAAATTGCGTGACTTTGCCCTAATCCGAACATCTTGAAGCAAAACAGTTATTACAAAATTCGACAAGGCCATCTGCATGGCTACAAACGACGGAGAGTTGCATGATTTGGTTCCTTGAAGGGCAATCCAGCCAGCGTGAAGTGATCATGGGTGCACGCGAGGCATTGCCGGCCTCAGTGCGCATCATTGCCTCTCACCGACAGGCCCGTCCCGAGATTACCGGGCTGGCCGACCTGGCACTGCAGGAGCCGGCGGACAACCTCGAACGCCTTGAATGGATCATCGACACCGCCCGGCAGCAAGACGTCAAGGTTGTGATCGCCGGACGCATTGGCGGTTTCTATGAAAATCATCGCCAGCGCTTCATGGAGGCCGGCCTGGACCTGGTCACCGGCGGGATGACAGCCGAGACCTTTCGCCAGGTCGATGACAAGAGCTGCTTCACCGCAGCGGCCGAGCAGGCCGGGCTACCCTGTGTGCCGGGCATTACCGTGACCGATGCCGACCAGTTGCAACGGGCTTTCGACACCCTTTCGGCCAGCGGCGAGGTGTGCATCAAGCCGACCGTAGGGATCTTTGGCCAGGGTTTCTGGCGCTTCAAGGCCGGTGTGGATGCCTTTCGCTGCTTTGCCAACCCCGATGCCCGGGAAACCAGCTTCGAAGCCTATCTGCACGCTTACCGCCAGCCAGGCGAGCGGGCGCCCATGCTGGTCATGCCTTACATGGCTGGCAGCGAGTGCTCGGTTGACCTGGTGTGCGAACAGGGCAGGGTGGTGGCCGGCGTCGGACGCCGCAAGCAGGGTCTGAACCAGACATTCGAGCGCGACAGCGCCGCGGTGCACCTGGCCATGCGTGCCGCCGAGCATTTCGGCTGCGACGGCCTGGTCAATGTGCAGACCCGTGACGACGACGCAGGCACGCCGCACCTGTTGGAAATCAACCCGCGCTATTCCGGCGGCATTGGCTACACGCGTGAAACCGGGGTCAACCTGCCGGGGATTTTTGCCACACGTCGCCTGGGCCTGAAAGAACCGGAAACATATTGGCAGGAGAATATCCGGGTCAAGGCCATCACCGTCGCTGTACGGGCTTTCGCCTGATCGTGATAATAGATTTTTGCTATCAGTGGTACTGTAACGCCCCATGCGCAGAATCCTGTCAGCGCGCGTAAAAGCAGCGACCGGCAGGGTATGCGTAAAGCGGCCACAGACGCTTGTAACCTCTGTAACCTCTCTTCGGCCTATCAAGGAGGACCGGCATGACCGTTCTTGCACCCGGTGCGAACATTGCGCTTGCCGCTGACCGTTGCTCGTGGAACCTCAAGAGTGGCAAGGCTTCGATCTTTGGCGAGTATGCCGCAGTTGCACTGCTGCCGGTCAATGACAAGCGCCAGCCCACAGGTCCCGCCGCACTGCTGCATGACGAACAGGGCTGGATGCAATGGAGCGGCGGCCCACAGGATGTGGGGTGCTCGCTGACCCTGAGCAGCCTGCCGGCCGGCAGTGACCGCGTTCTGCTGATGGTCTATGTCTATGCCGCTGCCGGTCCGATCAGCGAAGTGGCCAGCCTGCACCTGCAGATCGACACGGGTATCGAGTACTCGCTTGAACTGCGCGAGTACGGCGAAGCGTCGATCATCATTGGCGAGTTCTACCGCCGCAACGATCAATGGAAGTTCCGCGCCCTGAGCGAGGGCTCGGCCTATGGCCTGGCCGCGTTCGGCCGCAAGATCGGCCTGGAGGTCAGTGACTTTCATCCGCGCCGTGGCAGCCAGGGCGGCGGGCAGGACGCGCACCGTCACCAGTCGGCCACCGGCACCGCCTTTGTGGTAGGGCCTGCGCACCTGATGACCTGCGCGCATGTCATCGAAGACATGAGCGTGCTGTATATCACCTCGCTGGAGGGCCGCTACAAGGTCGAGCCGGTGGTGGTCGACCGGCGCAACGACATCGCCTTGCTGCGTGTGCAGGGCGCCTCGCCGCTGAGTGTTCTGCCGTTTCGCCAGGGGCCGGGCTGCGAAGCCGGCGATAACGTCGTGGCGCTGGGTTACCCGCTGGCCTCGATTTCCGGCGGCAGCCTGCAAGTGACCCAAGGCGGTATCTCCAGCCTGTTTGGCCTGCACAGCGATGCCAGCCTGTTGCAGTTCACCGCGCCCATTCAACCAGGCTCCAGTGGCAGCCCGCTGTTTGACAGCGGCGGGGCGGTGATCGGCATGGTGACGTCCAGTGTGCCGGATGCACAAAACATGAATTTTGCGGTCAAGTCCGCGTTGCTGGTGGCGTTCCTGCAGGCGTGTCGCGTGCCGACGACCCTTTTGCAGCCGGACAAGACCTACACCACTACCGAAATCTCACGTGTCGCCCAGTCGTCCTTATGGCTTGTCGAAGCGTCTCGTAGCTGACAGCCTCGCCCGATGCGTCACCCAGCCTTACCAATCAGGAATTACACGATGGACAGCCGCCAGGCGCTCACCCAATCGACTTCGCTGCATGCCGAGCTGCTTCGCGGACGCCTTGACGTTACCGTCGAGGCGTCGACCATCGCCCCGCAGTCCCTGTTCGGCTTTGCCGAGCGGCGCAACCCCAAGCGCGCCTTTCTGTTCGTTTCCAGGGTCCTGGGGCGGCACATTCCGGTGCGTCCCGCCGTGATGCGCCAGAGTTTTCAGGACCTGGCCGACAAGATCCCGGCCGACCTGCCGGGCCCGGTGCTGGTCATCGGTATGGCCGAGACCGCCGTCGGCCTGGGCGCCGGCGTGCATCGCGCCTACAGCCAGACCCGGCCGGATGCCCTGTACCTGATCAGCACCCGGCACCCGACCGGCACCGAGCTGTTCGCCCGTTTCGAAGAAGAGCACAGCCATGCCAGTGCGCACCTGATCCACCTGCCGGTCGATCCGGAGCTGCGCGAGTCAATGCTGGCTGCTCGTTCGCTGGTGCTGGTCGATGACGAAGCCTCGACCGGCAAGACCTTCATCAACCTGCACCGGGCCCTGGTCGAGGCCGGCCTTGAGCATATCGAGCGGGTCGTCACCTGCGTGCTGACCGACTGGTCGGCCGGTGCCGTCAGCCGCGCCATGGACGTGACCACCGATCAGGTGTCGTTGCTGCAAGGTGCCTACCGCTTTGCCGAAGACCCCGAGGCCCCGCTGCCGGACATGCCTGAAGTCGGCACCGTGCTGGCGGGCGACTGGCCGCTGACGGCCGATAACGACTGGGGCCGCCTGGGTGTGCGCTCGGTGGCCGACAGCCTGGCGCCGGGCTTGCAGGTAACCCCTGGCGAGCGCGTGCTTGTGGTGGGCACCAGCGAGTTTGTCTGGCGGCCCTTTCTGCTCGCCGAGCGGCTGGAGCGGGCCGGTGCCGATGTGCATTTCAGCTCCACCAGCCGCTCGCCGATTGCGTTGGGCCATGCCATCGGTCATGCCTTGTCGTTCGGTGACAATTACGGGCTGGGCATTCCCAACTTTTTGTACAACGTGCAGCCGGGGCAGTTCGACCGGGTGCTGATCTGCACCGAAACACCGGCACAGGCCGTCTCGGCCGAGCTGATCGATGCGCTGAATGCCGAGGTTATCTGCGATGAGTAATGAACGCCCGCTGATTCTGGTCGACCTGGACGACACCCTGTTCCAGACTGCGCGCAAGACCGCGCCGGACATTGAGAAGCATGTGGCGACCGTGGACATCACCGGCAATGCCAATGGCTACATGACCAACGTGCAGCGCTCGTTCGTCAACTGGATGCTGGCCAATGCCGACGTGGTGCCGGTCACCGCACGCAGTGTCGAGGCGTTCAGCCGGGTGCGCCTGCCGTTCACGGTCGGTGCCGTCTGTTCCCACGGCGGGGTGATGCTCGATGCTGCCGGCAAGCTCGACCAGGACTGGCACGCGCAGATGCAGGACACCCTGGCACCTTATCAGGCTCGCCTGCACGAGCTGAGCGCCGCCACCCTGGCCATCGGTCAGGAGATGGGCATCTCGTTGCGTGGCTGGGTGGTCGAAGAGGCCCGGCTGTTCCACTACGTGGTGACCAAGCACAACGAAAGCGACGACAGCGTGCTGGACCGGGTGTTGGCCGAAGTGCAGGCCCGCGGGCTGCTGGAGGGGCTGCACATTCATGGCAACGGCAATAACCTGGCCTTTCTGCCTGAAGGCCTGGCCAAGCGCCATGCGGTGCAGGAGTGGCTGCGCCGCGACCGTGCGGTGAATGGCGAGCGCCCGGTGCTGGGCTTTGGCGACAGCATCACCGACCTGGGTTTCATGAACGATTGCCACTGGTGGGCCACCCCTGCGCGCAGCCAGCTGGCGCGCCTGGTCCAGGAGCACGCCGGTGAGTAGCGTGGTGCAGCAGGGCACGGTGCACGGCCTGACCACGGTCGGCAGCGGCAGTTATCGCCCTGATGACGTGCATTTTCTGCTGCGCAGTGTCGAGATCGACGTCACCGATGTCCTGGAAAAGGAACGCTTGATCCAGACGCGGCAGAAGCACTACTCGGAAATGATCAGCCTGGAGCATGCACCTGACCCCGTGCATCAGGACCTGTTCGAACGCGCACTGGCCCAGAACGGCACCCGCATGGCCGGCGACGTGCTGGCGCTGGCCCAGGCCCTGGACCGCCAGTGCAACGGCCCCGAGATTGTCCTGGTGTCGTTCGTGCGCGCCGGCCTGCCGCTGGGCGTGTTGCTGCGCCGGGCCCTGCGTGACCTGGGCCGTGAAGCGCATCACTACGGCATCAGTATCGTGCGTGATCGCGGCATTGACCGCACCGCGCTGGAGGCAATCATTCAGGCCCATGGTGCGCAGGCCATCGTGTTTGTCGATGGCTGGACCGGCAAGGGCGCCATCAGTGGCGAAATCAGCCGCAGCCTGGCCGGTGATGCACGCTTTCCCGAGCAGCCGCGGCTGGTCGTGCTGGCCGACCCCTGCGGCCGGGCATGGCTGGCGGCCTCGGCCGAGGACTGGGTGATTCCTTCGGGTATCCTGGGGGCCACGGTTTCAGGCCTGGTCTCGCGTTCCATCTGGCCGGCCGACGGCGGCCTGCATGGGTGCGTGGTCTACGACCACCTGCAGCCCTTCGACATGACCCAGGCGTTCATCGAACAGGTCGACGGCCTGCGTCGGCAACTGACCGACGCCTGCGCTGTCGAACCCTGGACCGTCGCGCAACGCCTGGCCTTGCAGGCGGCGGCAGGGCAGGCCATCGACGGGCTGGCGGCGCGGTTCGAGGTCAACAACCCCAACCGCATCAAGCCTGGCATCGCCGAGGCGACCCGCGCGGTGATGCGCCGGGTGCCCGATCATGTGCTGGTACGCGACATCCGTGACAGCGACGTACAATTGCTTCTGCACCTGACCGAACAAGCGGGCGTGCCCGTTGAACAGGCCGGCGCCGCTCTTGGCCCCTATCGGGCGGCAACCATTATTCGGAGCCTTGGCTGATGGCACTTTTCTCGCCTTACGCATTGGGGGCCACCCTGTACATGCCGGCCACCCGGGATGACATCCTTGAAGTGGTGGTCGCCCAACGAATTCCCGAGCTGCGCTCGCTGGTGGTGTGCCTGGAAGATGCCGTGGCGCCGGTCGATGTCGACACCGCGCTGGCCAATCTGCGCGAAGTGTTGTTGCGCATCGAGGCCTATGGCGGGCGCCCCGAGGGTGGCCCGTTGCTATTTGTGCGTCCGCGCGACGAATACATGGCTCAAGTGCTCAATGACTGGCCATTGATGAAACATGTGGACGGTTTTGTCGTGCCCAAGCTGTCACTGGGCAATATCAGGCGCTGGGAGCAGGCGGTCACCAACCCGGCGCTGGCCCTGATGCCGACCCTGGAGACGCCGGAGGTGTTCAATCCGGTGGCGATGGTCGAGCTGGGCCAGGCACTCAAGGCCACCCTGGATCAGCGCATCATTGCCTTGCGCATTGGCGGCAACGACCTGATGGGCTGCCTGGGCCTGCGCCGCAACCCGGCCATGACCCTGTACGGCACGCCCATGGGCTACGTGATTCCGATGCTGGCCGGGGTCATGGGCTCGCAGGGATTTGCCCTGACCGCGCCGGTGTTCGAGCAACTGGCCACGCCGCAAATCCTCGATCAGGAGCTGGCGCTGGACATCTCGCACGGGCTGGTGGGCAAGACCGCCATTCATCCGTCGCAGATCACGATCATCCAGAACGCCTTGCGCGTCAGCCTTGACGACATGAATTCTGCACGGATGATATTGAACTCTGCGGCCGCCGCGGTGTTCAAGTACAACGACGCGATGTGCGAGCCGGCCACACACTACAAATGGGCAACCCACATCCTGGAGCGCGCCAAGTGGCATGGGGTACTGCCGGCCTGTGCTCCGATCGTGGATGCCAGCATTCGACTCGCGGAGGCAGTCAGTTAAATGATAGAGCCCGATCTGGAAGTTGAGGTGCAAGAGCGTCTGCTGGCCGTGTTCGATTTCGACGGCACGCTGACCCGGCACGACAGCTTCGTTCCCTTTCTGAAATTTGCCTTCGGCCAGCGCACCTTTTCCCGGCGCATGGCGCGCATGGTCCTGCCCAGCCTGGGCTTCCTGGCCAGGCGCGTCAGCCGTGACGAGCTCAAGGCCCGCTTGATCAAGGCCTTTTTGAGCGGTGTTGAAGTGCAATGGGTGCAAGAACAGGCCGAAGCTTTCTGCGAAGCCTGGTGGGATCGCCTGATGCGTCCGGCCGCGCTGGAGTCGGTGGCCGCCGAGATCGACAAGGGCGCAATTGTGACGCTGTGCTCAGCCTCGCCGGAAATCGTCCTGCAACCCTTTGCCAACCGCTTGAAAGTCGAACTGATCGGCACCAATCTGGAAATCATCGACGGCAGGCTGACCGGCCTGATCGAAGGCAGCAATTGTCGGCGCGACTCCAAGGTGGCCCGTCTTGAAGGCGTCTACGGCCCCTTGAATCAGTTCCGCGTACGCGCCTGGGGCGACACCAGTGGCGACCATGAGTTGCTCGCGGCCGCCCAGGATGCCCACTGGCGACACTTTCATCCGTCCTGGCGACGGGGCCGCTACAAAGGGCCTGTTAACGCCAAGTTACACAATCGTGATGGCGCTGACGAGCCATCGCGGTAACGCTGTCACGCTTTTATCCGACGACCGTACACAGGGAGCGAAAACATGGCACTCACATTGGCAAAGAATCAGACGATCTCGCTGGAAAAAACCGCGGGCACGGGCCTGAAGAAAGTCAGCATGGGCCTGGGCTGGGATCCGGAAAAAGCCAGTGGCTTCTTCGGCAAGCTGCTCGGCGGTGGCGGCGAGATCGACCTGGACGCTTCGTGCATCGTTCTGGATGCCGACAAGAAACCACTGGACCTGGTCTGGTTCCGCCAGTTGCAATCGCGTGACGGCGCCATCCAGCACTCCGGTGACAACCGCACCGGCGAAGGTGCAGGCGACGACGAAAACATCAGCGTCGACCTGGAGCGTCTGCCGGGCACCGTGAAATACCTGGTGTTCACCGTCAACTCGTTCACCGGCCAGACCTTCGAGAAAGTCGCCAACGCCTACTGCCGCATTGTCGACAACGCCACCCGCAACGAGCTGGGCCGCTTCGACCTGTCGGAAAAAGGCCAGCATACCGGCGTTGTCATGTCCTACCTGTCGCGCACAGCCACCGGCTGGGATTTCACCGCAGTCGGCCAGGTCACCAACGGCCGTACCGCTGACGATCTGGTTGACCTGGCGATTGGAGCGATCCGCGCATGACCCAACTTGTCCCAGGTGCCAACGCGCCCGTTGCGGCGGGATCCCTGACGGTCGATGTCGACTATTCACCCCTTGCCGGGGCCGATATCGACGTTTCTGCCTTCCTGCTGACCAGCTCCGGCAAGGTGCGTGGCGACCAGGACATGTGTTTCTTCGGGCAGAAAAGCGTCAGCGGCGGGGCGGTGCAACTGATCGACAGCTCGGCCGGCAAGGCGCGTTTCAGCCTTGATCCTGGCCGCCTGGAGCCGGCCATCGAGAAGGTCGCCCTGACCGCGACCATCTACGAGAACAAGGCCAGCTTCGACAAGGTCTCGCGGCTGGTGGTCACCATCAGTGGCGGCATCGAAGCGCCGATCGCCACATCCGGCATGCAGGAAACCGCACTGATCCTGGGCGAGTTCTACCTGCGCCAGGGCGCCTGGAAGTTCCGCTGCGTTGCCCAGGGCTTTGCCGGAGGCCTGGAGCCGCTGGCGAAGCACTTCGGCGTCGAAGTGGCCGCTGCCGAGCCTGCACCTGCGCCCACACCCACACCCACACCATCACCGGCACCCACCGTTGCGCCTGCACCCGTACCGACACCCGCTCCGGCGCCGGCCGTCAAATCGACGGTCAGCCTGAGCAAGATCACGCTGGACAAGACCCGCTCTTCCATCAGCCTGGAAAAGACCGCGGCAGGCTTCGGTGAAATCCGGGTCAACCTGAACTGGAACCGGCGCAGCGACAACAAGGGCGGCGGTTTCTTTTCGATGCGCAAGAACTCTGCAATCGACCTTGATGTAGGCTGCCTGTTCGAGCTGCAGGACGGCCACAAGGGGGCGGTTCAGGCGCTGGGCAATGCCTTTGGCAGCCTGCACGCCGAACCTTTTATCAAGCTGATGGGCGATGACCGTACCGGTTCCGTCAACGAGGGCGAGTGGCTGCACATCAACGGCCAGCACTGGGGCCAGATCCGTCGCATCCTGGTCTATGCCTTCATCTACGAGGGCGCGCCCAACTGGAAGGAAACCGACGGCGTGGTGACCATCCATGTCCCGGGGCAGCCGCCCATCGAAGTGCGCCTGAACGAAGAGGGCGGTCGCCAGGGCATGTGTGCCATCGCGCTGCTGGAAAATGACAACGGTGCGGTCAAAGTGAGCCGCCGGGTCGATTTCCACAACGGCCACAGCAACATGGACAAGGCCTATGGCTGGGGCATGCGCTGGGCGGCCGGTTCCAAATAAACATCCATAACGAAGTATCCGGGGCGGCGATGGCTGCCCCTTGGGGGTTCAAATGCTGGGTTGGTTGAAAACGAATGCAACAGCGGCGCGTGAAAAACTGGGCGCCGAAGTGTCGAAATTCAAGAATCGCGAGTTTCTCGATGCGGTCGTGTCGGGCTGTGCGCTGGTCGCGGCGGCCGATGGCGATATCAGCGCCAACGAGAAGCAGAAGATGGCCGGCTTCATTCAGAACTCTCAGGAACTCAAGGCCTTCGATATCAAGGACGTCATCGCGTCGTTCAACGATATCTGCGGCAAGTTCGAGTTCGATGTGCAGATCGGCCGTGCCGAAGCACTGAAGACCATTGGCAAGATCAAGAAAAAAGAAGACGCTGCACGCCTGCTGGTGCGTGTCTGCTGCGCCATCGGTGGGGCTGATGGCAGCTTCGACGAGAGCGAGCGCCAGGCCTGCCGCCTGATCTGCCAGGAACTGGGTCTGAACCCGTCCGAATTCGATCTGTAATTTTTATCCCCTGAGGAACACAGTTAAATGGAAAGCAGCACTGCTATCGGCTTCCCTCCACTCACAATGGCCGTCTTCATCGGTCTGGCCGTCGGCGCGATGATCATTGACCTGGTCTCGCACCGGGGCAACAAGCCGATCACCCTGACCCAGGCTTCGCTGTGGTCGATCTTCTGGGTGGCCATCTCGCTGGCGTTCGCAGGTTTCCTGTATGTCCAGCATGGCTCGGAAGTGGCCACCCTGTTCGTGACCGGTTACGCGCTGGAAAAAGTCCTCAGCGTCGACAACCTGTTCGTGTTCATGGCCCTGTTCGCCTGGTTCAAGATCCCTGATGGCCTGCGTCATCGCGTGCTGTACTGGGGCATCATGGGCGCCATCGTGTTCCGTGGCATCTTCGTGGCCATCGGCACCGGCCTGCTGGCCCTGGGGCCGTGGGTCGAGGTGGTGTTCGCGCTGATCGTGGCCTGGACGGCGGTGATGATGCTGCGTGCCGGCGACGATGACGACGAAGAAGTCGACTACTCCCAGCACATGGCTTATCGCTTCGCCAAGAAACTGTTCCCGGTCTGGCCCAAGCTGCACGGCCATAACTTCTTCGTGCGCCGCGCGGTGCTGGAAGAGGAAATCAAGAAGCCAGAAAACAGCGGCATGACCCTGGCGGCCAAGGGTACGTTGTTCGCTACCCCGCTGTTCCTGTGCGTGGTCGTGGCTGAAATCTCCGACGTCCTGTTCGCGTTCGACTCGGTCCCGGCGATCATCGCCGTGAGCCGCGAGCCCCTGATCGTCTACTCGGCCATGCTGTTCGCCATCCTGGGCCTGCGTACCCTGTACTTCGTGCTTGAAGCCCTCAAGCGCTATCTGGTTCACCTGGAAAAAGCGGTGATCGCCCTGTTGTTCTTCATCGCGATCAAGCTGGGCCTGAATGCAACTGATCACATTTTCGAACACGGCTACAGCATCAGTGCCAACGCCAGCCTGATCGTGGTCATGGTTGTGCTTGCCATCGGTATCGTTGCCAGCCTGCTGTTCCCCGGCAAGGACGATGAGCCGGCCAAACAAGCGTAAATACTGGAAAAAAGGAGATTACCCATCATGGCTTTGACTCTGCAAAAAGGTGGCAACCTTTCGCTGTCCAAGACCGACCCGAGCCTGACCAACGTCCTGATCGGACTGGGTTGGGACCCGCGTAGCACTGATGGCCAGGAATTCGACCTGGACGCCAGCGCCTTCCTGCTGAGCGCCAGCGGCAAGGTTCGCAGTGATGCAGACTTCATTTTCTACAACCAGCTCAAAAGTGCCGATGGCTCGGTCGAGCATACCGGCGACAACCGTACCGGTGCCGGCGACGGCGATGACGAAGTCATCAAGGTCGACCTGAGCCGGGTGCCTGCCGATGTCGATAAAGTCGTGTTCGTGGTCACCATCCACGAAGCCGACGCACGCCGGCAGAGTTTCGGCCAGGTAGGCAATGCCTTCATCCGCGTGGTCAACGAAAAGACCGGTGCAGAAGTCGTGCGCTACGACCTGGCCGAGGATGCTTCGACCGAAACGGCCATGATGTTTGCCGAGCTGTACCGTAACAACGGCGAGTGGAAATTCCGCGCCGTAGGCCAGGGTTATGCTGGTGGTCTGGCGGCTGTTGCCAATTCTTACGGTCTGAATTTCTGATTCATCCCCTTATTGTCCTCAACAAAGGAACACGAACATGGCTGTAAGTCTGAGTAAAGGCGGTAACGTTTCCCTGTCCAAGGAAGCCCCTGGCCTGACCGAAATCACTGTTGGCCTGGGCTGGGACCCACGTGTCACCGACGGCACCGAATTCGACCTCGACGCCTCGATCTTCATCGTCGGCGAAAGCGGCAAGGTGCTGGACGACAACAGCTTCATTTTCTACAACAACAAGACTTCGGCCGACGGTTCGGTCGAGCACCTGGGCGACAACCGCTCCGGCGCTGGCGAAGGTGACGACGAAGCTGTGCTGGTCAAGCTCACCAGCCTGAACGCTGCCGTGAAGAAGCTGGTGTTCGCTGTGACCATCCACGATGCCGACGCGCGCAAGCAAAGCTTCGGTCAGGTGGGCAACGCCTACATTCGTGTGGTGAACAAGGCCGACGGCAAGGAAATTGCCCGTTACGACCTGTCGGAAGATGCATCGACCGAAACCGCGATGATCTTCGGCGAGCTGTACCGTCATGGCGAAGAGTTCAAGTTCAAGGCCATCGGCGCAGGCTTTGCCGGCGGCCTCAAGCCACTGGCTGAAGCCCACGGTGTGTCAATCGGCTGAGGCTGATTGCGCAACACAAAAAAACCGCCATCACTGATGGCGGTTTTTTTATGCGAAGTACACGCTCGGTCGAGGCTTCAGATAATCCCGGCCACCTTGGCTGCCTTGAGCCAGTCGGGAAACTCTTCCATCAGCAGGTCATACAGCTTCTCTTCGGGCACTTCGTTCAGCCGGTCGAGGGCGAAGAAGTTGCAGTTGTCCACCACCCGGCCTTCCATGTCGTCGAGCTTTTCCAGGATCCCGTAGTTACGCCCGCCCAGGCCGACGAACTGCCAGAAGATCGGCAGCCTGGCGGCTTCAACCATCAGCTTGATGATCTGGTTGTTCAGCGATACGCCGCCGTCGCTGATGAACAGGATGTACACCGGCGTGCGATCGCCCGATTGCTTGTAGTAGTCGATGACCTGGCGCATGGCGTGTGGTTCGTTATTGCTGCGCGGGCCCAGGTCCCAGTCGCGCCAGCCGCCGTGGTCGGTGGTGATGTAGTCGCGGTAATTGCTCAGCGTCACCGGGCTCAGTTGCACCGAACGCGAGCCAAAGGCCCAGCAGTCCAGGGCACCGTCATCGTCGAAATGCACGGCCATCGGCAGCAGCCGGTTGACCACTTCCTGCACATGCCCCTGGGAATATTGGTTGTTCATGGAGCCGGAAGCGTCCAGCACCAGGCCGACGCGGGCCTGGGTATTGCTCAGGTTGGCCTTTTCCAGGCTGATCTGGGCTTTCTTGGCCAGGTTAACCAACTGTGGCGCCGCCGCTGCGACTTTCTTTTCCAGGGAAATACGTGGCGGTGCAGGTTCCGCTACCGGGGCAGGCGCAGGGGCCGGTGCATCAGCCACCTCGCCGCCAAAGTGCACCACCAGTGCATCCAGGCCGGCGTTGTAGCCTTGCAGGTTGGAAGCCAGGCGCCATTCACCGCTCTTGCGATACAGATCAATGATCATGATCGCTTTCTCGGCCGCAAAGCTGGCCCCGGAAAACTCGCCACGGGCCACTTCGCGCCCGGCCTCGGCCAGGCTGAAATGGCTGGCACGGATATCGTGCATGGTGCCGGCACCGTCGATGGACGCGGTGAACACCAGGCGGTCGATGCTGGCCGGCAGTCCCGCCAGATCGATACGGAACTCGCCGCCCTGCACTTGCTGCAAGCTGTTGCAGGGGCTGCTCGGCTGGTTGAAGAAGATCATGTAGCGGTCGTCCGACAGCTTGCCATTGGCATCGACGCCAAAGCACACGTAGTCGATTACGTGCGGGGCGTCGATAGCGATGGCCAGGGTCAATGCCTGGCCGGACATCAGGGTCGAGAGCGGTACGCGTTGACCTTGGGTGATCTGCATGATGCTTCCTTGTAGTGGGCAGTAATATTCAGCGTTCGCTGCGGCCAACGCTGCCGGCCGGCAGGGCCGCGAGCATGCGTCCGGCCAGCCGTGAGAAGGGCAGGCTTTGCAGCCAGACAGTACCGGGGCCGGTCAGCTTGGCGAAGAACACGCCTTCACCGCCGAACAGCATCGACTTGATGCCACCGACCATGCGGATGTCGTAGTCGACGGTCTGGGTCATGGCCGCCAGGCAGCCGGTGTCGACATCCAGGGATTCGCCAGCCGCCAGCTCGATCTTGCGTACGGTGCCGCCAGTGTGTACGAACACCCAGCCATCGCCCTCAAGCTTCTGCAGCACGAAACCTTCACCGCCGAACAGGCCGGTGAGGATCTTTTTCTGGAACTGGATGCCGATCGACACGCCCTTGGCGCCGGCCAGGAAGCTGTCTTTCTGGCACACCAGCTTGCCGCCGAAATCGCGCAGCCGCAGCGGCAGGATGGTGCCAGGGTAGGGCGCTGCAAACGCTACACGGCCCTTGCCCGCGCCTTGCTGGGAGAACACCGTGGTGAACAGGCTCTCGCCGGTCAGCATGCGCTTGCCGGCGCCGAACAGCGAACCCAGCAGGCCCGAGGACTGGCTGCTGCCGTCGCCGAAGATGGTTTCCATCTGCACATCGCAGGTCTTGTACATCATGGCCCCGGCCTCGGCCACGGCGCTTTCGCCACGGTCCAGCTCCAGCTCGACGAACTGGGTCTCGGTGCCGAACAGCTTGAAGTCCACCCCGTCGGTGGTCGCGGCCGAGCCATAGCCGCCGGAGGCGGGCGGGTCGGGGCTGAACGAGGGGCGTGGCAACGGGTTGTTCGGTACAGGGGGCGCGGCGGCCGGGGCAGCACCGGCCGGCAGCGCGCCGGGGCGCGGCTGAATCATGTCCGGCGTGGGGTCGGGAAAGGGCGTGATACCGTCCTTCTTGATCGCGCGCACCTCGGTGATCTGATAGATCGGCTGCCAGTCGGCCATGCCCTGGCGCCAGCACCAGGCACCCGGCGCCTCGCGGGCGATCAGGCGGGCGGCAGCCGCGTCTATCGGGCCGACCTGCTTGCCGGCGTTGGTTACGAACCATTCTTTCAAGGCATCACTCCTTCGGCACGGTTGGGTGTCAGATCCTCAGAGGCTCAGGCGCATCGAAAGGTCCACGGCTTTCACATCCTTGGTCATCGAACCGATGGAAATGTAATCCACGCCGGTCTCGGCGATGGTGCGCAGTGTCTGTTCGCTGATGCCGCCGCTGGCTTCGAGCTTGGCCCGACCGTTGTTCAGGCGTACCGCTTCGCGCATGTCGTCCAGGCTCAGTTCATCGAGCATGACGATATCGGCCCCGGCGTCCAGCGCTTGCTGGAGTTCTTCGAGGCTTTCGACTTCCACTTCCACCGGTTTGCCTGGCGCGATGCGATGGGCGGCGACCACGGCTTGGGCAATTCCGCCGCAGGCCGCGATGTGGTTTTCCTTGATCAGGAAGGCGTCATACAGCCCGATGCGGTGGTTGTCGCAGCCGCCACAGGTCACGGCGTATTTCTGTGCCAGGCGCAGGCCGGGCAAGGTCTTGCGGGTGTCGAGCAACCGGACCTGGGTGCCGGCGACCAGGTCGGCAAAAAAATGCGCACGAGTGGCCACACCCGACAGCAGTTGCAGGAAGTTCAGCGCACTGCGTTCGCCGGTCAGCAAGGAGCGCGCCGGGCCTTCGAGGTGAAACAGCGTCTGGTCAGGCACGACCCGGTCGCCGTCGACCACTTGCCAGTGCACGGCCACGCGCGGGTCGAGCTGGCGGAAAACCGCGTCTACCCAGGCGGTGCCGGCGATCACGGCGGCGTCGCGGGAAATGATCGTGGCCTTGGCCAGGCGCTCTTCGGGAATCAACTGGGCGGTGATATCGCCACTGCCGACGTCTTCGAGCAGTGCGCGGCGCACGTTGGCTTCGATTTCGGCAGTCAGGGCGGCAAGTCGTACGTTTGGCATAGCAAACTCCACTACAAAGTGGGGCGAGTATAAGCCACCTCAATGCCTGCCACCCAGTGGCCGCGCCCAGGCACAGGATTTTGCCGGATGACGGTTGGTCGGTTTCAGCGCTTCATTTGCGACAGATCAATAATGTTGCGGTCTATGTACCCAGGCACGGACTCCTACTGGAATTGCAAACGTGTTTTGCAAGATAATCCGACTTGTAATTGACGTCATGCAGTTGACGCTTAATGGGCAAGGCGGGCTCGTCACAGGTGAGGGGTTGGCCAGACCTGTGGCGGGATAACAGCTATTTCCTGTCAGGAGGTGCAATGCACAGCGACAATAAGGTGGTGCCGTTGAACCAGGCCGTCCCTTCACCGGCGACGCAAATGCCTCTGGCGCGTCTGCCGGTGGTTTTGCTGCAGGTGCGCGACCAGGCGGCCCGCCAGCTCAGGGACACCCTGCAAGTGCTGTTCGACAACGCTGACGACACCCTCTTCGAGATGGCTGACCGGGCCTGCAACAATGGCGAGCAGAACACCTTTTTCGAAGCCATGCGCGACCTGCGTCTCAAGCGCAAGAGCATCGAGCGCGCCTTCATCGACAAGTTCTGTGAGGCTTTCCTGGTGCTGGATCAGTACCGGGCCGATGAGCCTGTGCTGCCCAATCCGGTTTCGTTCGACAAGCTGGAGCTGGTGCACAACGACGATCTGGAAAAGACCGTGGCGGTCGATGCCATGGTCGCCAAGGTCATGACCCGTGACGGGCTGGCGCTGGGGCAGTTGACCCTGCGCTTGAACGCGTTGGTACCCCATGCCCTGACCGATCACAACAACCCGCTGGGGCCGACCCTGCTGTGCGACTTTTTCCTGCAGGCCGGGCGCAGCCTGGGCGTGGAGATTCGCGTCAAGCTGATCATTCTCAAACTGTTCGAGAAGTACGTGCTGGCCGAGGCCGATGCGTTGTATGCCGAAGCCAACCGCGTGCTGATTGCCGCTGGCATCCTGCCGGACATGAAGGTGTTGCCCACCCGCCGGGCCAGCGACCATCTGCCGCGCGAGCGGGCCGCGCCCCAACTGGACGATCCGGCTCTGGCGCAGGTGACCGAGAAGCTCGACAAGGGCGTACAGGAAGTTTTTACCGCCTTGCAGCAACTGCTTGGGCACTTGCGTGGCAACCTCGTCCCGCGTCATGAAGCCAGTGCCGAGGTCCGGCCGATCTCCAGCCAGGACCTGCTGCGCCTGTTATCGCACCTGCAGCAATACGTGCCACCGTCCGACGAGGTCGAGGCGTTCGACCTGCGCGAGCAGCTGGAACAGTTGCTGACCCGGGTGAGCGTCAAGAGCGGCAAGTCACGCATCGTCGGCAGCGGTGACGAAGACGTCATCAATCTGGTCGCGATGCTGTTCGAGTTCATTCTCGACGACCGCAACCTGCCGCCTTCGTTGCGCGCCCTGATCGGCCGCTTGCAGATTCCGATGCTCAAGGTCGCGCTGCTCGACAAGAGCTTTTTCAGCCATGCCAGCCACCCGGCACGGCGCCTGCTCAATGAAATCGCCAGCGCCGCACTGGGCTGGGGCGGACGCGACGGTTACCAGCGCGACGCGCTTTACCTGCGCGTCGAGCAGATCGTCCAGCGCCTGCTGAACGATTTCGTCGACGACACGGCCATCTTTGCCGAATTGCTGGCGGATTTCCTGGCGTTCACCCATGACGAGCGGCGCCGCAGCGAGTTGCTGGAGCAGCGCACCCGCCATGCCGAAGAAGGTCGGGCGCGTGCCGAGCTGGCCCGCCAACGCGTGCAGCAGGAACTGAACCGCCGGCTGGTGGGCAAGACCCTGCCGCAGGTGGTGGTACGCCTGCTGCAGGAAGCCTGGAGCAAGGTGCTGCTGCTGACCTGCCTCAAGCATGGCGATGCTTCGCCCGAATGGCAGGAGGGCCTGCGGGCGGTCGACGATCTGATCTGGAGTGTCGAATTGCACGAAGCGCCCGAGGCGCGCCAGCGTCTGCTCGAATGCGTGCCCGGGCTGCTCAAGGTCCTGCGTGACGGGCTGTCCAGTGCAGCCTTCGACCCGTTCGCCACCAGCGAATTCTTCAGTCAACTGGAGGTGCTGCATGTCCAGGCCTTCCAGCACTTCTCACGCCAGCAGCAAGGCGAGACCCAGGCCTGGCCGGGCATACAGGCCGGTGCAGCGCCGGTCATGGTCAAGGTGGTCGAGGAAATCGTCCTGATCGCGCCCGAAGAGCAGGTCTTCAACGAGCCGGCAACATTGCCCGAAGACGACGGCGGGCTGCAAAAGGTCGACCAGTTGCGTGTCGGGTGCTGGGTCGAGCTACAGGAGGACGAAGAGCACAAGCTGCGTTGCAAGCTGGCGGCCATCGTCGAGGCCAGTGGACGGTACATCTTCGTCAACCGCACCGGCATGAAAGTACTGGAAAAGACCCGCACAGGCCTGGCCATGGAGTTTCGGCGCGGTTCGATCCGCGTGCTCGACGACGCCCTGCTGTTCGACCGCGCCCTGGCATCGGTCATGGGCAACCTGCGCCAGGCCAGCGGCCAGTAGGAGCGCGCTTGCCGGAATGCCGGACCACCGCGACCGAGTGCGAAGCGCTCGYAGAAATCTGTGAAACGCCACAAATTTACGACTGCTGCGCAGCCGGTCGCGGGCAAGCGCGCTCCTACAAGCGGTGAATTCAATATCCAATAAAATCAGTAGGTTAATTTGTGTTTGACGAGGGCGCGCTTGTCCGYGACTCGACGACGCCCTGCTGTTCGACCGCGCCCTGGCATCGGTCATGGGCAACCTGCGCCAKGCCAGCGGCCAGTAGGAGCGCGCTCTGCCCGCGACCGAGTGCGAAGCGCTCGCAGAAATCTGTGAAACGCCACAAATTTACGACTGCTGCGCAGCCGGTCGCGGGCAAGCGCGCTCCTACGGGGGACGGCGCCCGGGCACAAGTAAAGGGCGTTTTGCCGCTGTTGCGCTGTCTTGCTGCACGGGCATACTGGCGGCCTTTCAAGCGCTCATCGAGGCATGCTTATGCAACTGGACCCTGCAAGCGGCTGGTGCGCCGGCATCGCGCATTGCCCGTCGCCCAATTTCAATGCACGGCCGGCGGCCGAGATCTCGCTGCTGGTGATCCATAACATCAGCCTGCCACCGGCCTGCTTCAAGACCGGCCAGGTGCAGGCGTTTTTCCAGAACCGCCTGGACATCAGTGCCCACCCCTATTTCGAAGGCATCGCCGAGCTGCGCGTGTCGGCGCATTTTCTCATCGAGCGTGATGGTGAGGTCACCCAGTTCGTCTCTTGTCTGGACCGGGCCTGGCATGCGGGTGTGTCGAGCTTCGAGGGACGTGAAGGCTGCAACGATTTTTCCATTGGCATCGAACTTGAAGGCACTGACGATCAGCCCTTCACCGATGCGCAATACACCGCGCTGGGCGCGCTGGCCTGCCAGTTGCGCAAGGCCTGGCCCCTGATCACCCTGGCGCGTATCTGCGGGCACAGCGACATCGCCCCGCAGCGCAAGACCGATCCGGGGCCCTGCTTTGACTGGGCGCGTTTCCGACTGACTGTGCAGGATGCAAACGGGAGTTGAACCATGAGTTTTCTGGTGTTGTTGCTGGCCATTGTGATCGAGAAATTTTCGGGCTTGCGCCAGCGCGTGCAGCGTGACGGCCCTTGGCTGAAACAACTGGCCCGGCTGGAAGCTTCGCCCCGCACGGCCGCGCGGCCGTGGTTGAGCCTGGCGCTGCTGGTGCTGTTGCCGGTCTTGGTCCTGCATCTGGTGCTGGTGGTCATGGGGTCCGTGGCCTACGGCTGGCTGCTGTTGCCGGTGCACCTGGTGGTGCTGATCTACAGCCTGGGACGCGGTGATGTGATCGCGGCGCTGGGGCCGTTTCGCGATGCCTGCCGGCGTGGCGACACGCAGGCGGCGGTGCATGTGGCCGAGCGCGACATGGGCGTCAAGGCGCATGACAGCGAGCAGTTGCTGGCGGGCGTGCAAGGCCATTTGCTGTGGCAGGCCTACCAGGGCTTTTTTGCCGTGCTCTTCTGGTACGTACTGCTGGGGCCGGTGGCGGCGCTGGCCTATCGGCTGCTGGCGCTTGCGGTCGAGCACAGCAAGACCCCGGCCATCGGCGAGCGGGCAGGCCAGTTGCGCCATGCCCTGGACTGGCTGCCGGTCCGCTTGCTGGCGGCCAGTTTTGCCCTGGTGGGCAATTTTGCAGCTGTCAGCCGTGAGTTGCTGCAGGACCTGCTGAACTGGAATATCAGCGCCGCCCAACTGATTGCCCGCATCGGCTGCGTGGCCAGTGAAGTGCCGGCGCCGGTCGTGGGCACCCACGCGGTGACCGGCCTGAACCTGATCTGGGAGCTGCTGGTGCGCTCGGCCATCGTCTGGTATGCCGGCTTTGCGCTGTGGACGTTGCTGATCTGACTTTGCTCAGGACCAGCCCAGCACCTGCCGGGCATTGTCGGTGCTGGCCTGGGCCAGTTGCTCGGGGCTGATGTTCATCAGGCCCGCCAGTGCCCGGCAGATGGCTGGCAGGTGGTGCGGGCTGTTGCGCTGGCCGGGGTACATGGCCGGTGCCATGTCCGGGGCATCGGTTTCCAGCACGACACTGTTTAGCGGCAACTGCGGCAACACCCGATGCATGCGCAGCGCCTGCGGCCAGGTCGCCGCCCCGCCCAGGCCCAGCCTGTAGCCCAGGCGAATGTATTCGCGGGCCTGTTCCAGACTGCCGGCAAAGGCATGCACGATACCGCCGCGCTTGAGTCTGAAGCGCTTGAGGGTGGCGATGACCTCGGCATGGCTGCGCCGTACGTGCAGCAGTACTGGCAGATCAATGTCCGCCGCCAGCGCCAGTTGCGACTCGAACAGTGCTTGTTGGCGGACACGATCAAGCTCGGGCAGAAAGTAATCCAGGCCGATCTCGCCCACCGCACACACCTTCGCATGACCCTTCAGGCGCGTCAGCCAGTCACCCAGCGCTTGCACATGCTCGGGTCGATGCTCATCGAGGTGCACCGGGTGCAGGCCGAAGGCCGCGTACAGCGGTGCATGCTCCAGGCACAGTTGCCACAGCCGTTGCCAGTTGCGCTCATAGACCCCCAACACCACCATGCGCTGCACCCCCAGGGCCTGGCACTGCTCCAGCACTTGTGCCCGGTCGGCATCGAAGTCCGGAAAATCCAGGTGGGTGTGGGTGTCGATCAGGTTCACGTCAGGCCTCGCCGATGCGTTGCTTGAAGGTTCGGGTAATGGCGTGCACGCCGGGCTGGTACTGGTTGTGCTCGATGGCCGCCAGCGCCAGTGACAAGGCGGTGTCGGCGATCAACTGATGCTGCTGGGCCATGGCATTGACCGGCAGCGGCAGAAAATCCAGCAACTGGGTGTCGCCGAAGGTGCCCAGGCGCAAGGCGGCCTGAGGCTGCAAGGCATCGAACACGCCTTGCAGCAGTACGTAGGAAGTGGTCACCAGGGCATCGGGCAGGCCGCCAAGGCGCTGTTGCAGCTCGCTCATCAGCCGCTGCCCGCATACACGGCTGAACGCGTCGCCATGCTCGATGATCACTTCGCCGGCAAAGCCTTGCAGCGCATGCCTGAAACCCTCGGCCCGGGCACGGCTGACGCTCAGCTCCGGGCGGGCGCCGATCAGGGCAATGCGACGCGGGCGGGTCTGCAACAGGCTGCGGGTCAATTGCAGGCTGGCCTGCTGGTCGTCGCTGACCACCGAACAGAACAGCTCAGGGTCCATTTCCCGGTCGATGGCGATGATCGGCAGTCCCTTGGCCTGCAACTGCCGATAGCTGTCGTCACTGGCCGGCAGGCAACTGGCGACCAGCAGTGCATCGCAACGCCTTGCGCGAAACAGCTGCAACAGCTGCAGTTCGCTCAGCGGGTCATCATCGGAGCTGGCGATCAGCAACTGGTAGCCACGCGCCCGCGCGCCTTGTTCGAGCAACTTGGCAATGCGCGCATAACTGGGGTTTTCCAGGTCGGGCAGGATAAAGCCCAGGGTGCGGCTGTGGCGGCTGCGCAGGCCGGCGGCTTGTGGGTTGGGGCGGAAGTCGTGCTGGTCGACCACCGCCCGGACCCGTTCCACGGTCGCGGCACTGATGCGTTGCTGTTCGGCCTTGCCATTGATCACATAGCTGGCAGTGGTTACCGAGACACCCGCCAGGCGGGCTATATCACTGAGTTTCACCGAATGTTCCCTTTTTCGTGGCGCCTCATGGATGCGTGGAGGCCTCATGGCCGCCGGGATTGTCCCCCATGCGGCAGGATCTTTACAGCAGACCATCGGTTCATGTGCTGTGCTCAGCCTGATTTGACCTGCGCAGCCGCAATCGGACGGAGTGAGCTTCTACCGATTTGCAGAATCCAGTAACGTGCCGCACAATTTCAAGATTAAACGATTCAGCAACTGTTTTTCCTGCTGTTATCGTGTGCAGGATGATGTCAGACAAAAACGCGGTTGTGTTTCTACTCTGTCGTGTACCTACAACAAGAATCAGGCGGCGCTTCAGCGCTGCACAGGAGTCAAGGCATGCTCGAACTCACTCTGGAGCAGATCTCCATGGCCCAGGTGGCAGTGGACAAATCTGCCGCATTGCACCTGCTGGCCGAGCATCTGGTCGCCGATGGACTGGTGGCACCCGGTTACCTCAAGGGCCTGCAGGACCGCGAGCAGCAAGGCTCGACGTTCCTGGGCCAGGGCATTGCCATTCCACATGGCACCCCGGATACCCGTGACCAGGTATTCAGCACCGGCGTGCGCCTGATGCAATTTCCTGACGGTGTCGACTGGGGCGACGGGCAGATCGTGTACCTGGCCATCGGCATCGCAGCCAAATCCGATGAGCACCTGCGCCTGCTGCAATTATTGACCCGCGCGCTGGGCGAAGCTGATCTGGGACCGTCACTGCGTGCGGCCAGAACGCCGCAGGACCTGCTCAAGTTGCTGCAAGGGGCGCCCCAGGAACTGGCGCTGGATGCGCAGATGATCAGCCTGGGCGTGTCGGTCGATGATTTCGAAGAGTTGGTGTGGCGTGGTGCGCGCCTGCTGCGCAAGGCCGACTGCGTCAATAATGGTTTTGCCGCCGTGCTGCAGCAGGTCGAAGCCCTGTCGCTGGGTGACGGCCTGTGGTGGCTGCACAGCGAGCAGATGGTCAAGCGTCCGGGGCTGGCCTTTGTCACCCCGGACAAACCGCTTCGCCTGCTCGGCCAGCCGCTGACCGGCCTGTTCTGCCTGGCCAGCCTCGGTGAGGCGCACCAGAACCTGCTTGAGCGCCTGTGCGCCTTGCTGATCGAAGGCCGAGGCCAGGAGCTGGGCCAGGCCACCAACAGCCGTGCGGTGCTGCAGGCCCTGGGCGGTGAAGTGCCGGCCGAATGGCCCAGCGCACAGATCGTGCTGGCCAACGCCCACGGCCTGCATGCCCGCCCGGCCAAGGTCCTGGCGCAACTGGCCAAAAGCTTCGACGGCGAGATCCGCCTGCGCATCGTCGAAAGCGACGACCTGGCGGTGTCGGCCAAGAGCCTGAGCAAACTGCTGAGCCTGGGCGCACGTCGCGGCCAGACGCTGGAATTCGTGGCCGAGCCGACCATTGCTGCCGATGCCTTGCCAGCCTTGCTGGCGGCGGTCGAGCAAGGGCTGGGTGAAAGCGTCGAGCCGGTGCTGGCCGCGCCCGTACACGCGGTGGTGCAACCGGTCGCGCCGCGTGCCGTGGTGGCGCCGCAGGCCGGTGCGATCATCAGCGCGGTGCCGGCCTCGCCGGGCGTGGCCATGGGGCCTGCGCATGTGCAGGTGCCGCAGGTTTTCGATTACCCGCAACAGGGTGAGTCACCCGCCGCCGAGCGCGAGCGTCTGCAGGTCGCATTGCGCCAGGTGCGTGACGAAATCGGCCAGTTGATTGCGCGCAGCCAGGCCAAGGCGATTGGCGAAATTTTCGTCACCCACCAGGAAATGCTCGACGACCCGGAGCTGACCCAGGATGTCGAACAGCATTTGAATCAAGGCAAGAGTGCCGCCGCGGCCTGGGATACCGTCATCGAAACCGCTGCGGCCCGCCAGGAGGCGCTCAATGACGCGCTGCTGGCCGAACGTGCTGCTGACCTGCGTGACGTCGGTCGCCGTGTACTGGCCCACCTGTGCGGCGTGCAGGCGCTGGCCGAGCCGGAGCAACCCTACATCCTGGTCATGGACGAAGTCGGTCCGTCCGACGTGGCGCGCCTGGACCCGGCGCGGGTCGCCGGCATCCTCACTGCGCGCGGCGGGGCCACGGCGCACAGCGCCATCGTCGCCCGGGCCCTGGGCATCACCGCGCTGGTCGGTGCCGGCGAGCAGGTGCTGCTGATCGAGCCGGGCACCGTGCTGTTGCTCGACGCCCAGCGCGGCCGCCTGACCGTGGCCCCTGAGGCCGCCGTACTGGAACGGGCCGCCCAGGAGCGCGATGCTCGTGAGCTGCGCCTGCAAGCGGCGCATGCTGCCCGTATGGAGCCGGCGGTGACCCGTGACGGTCACGCTGTGGAAATCTGCGCCAACATCGGTGACAGCACTGGCACGCCGGCCGCCGTCAAGCAGGGCGCCGAAGGCATCGGCCTGCTGCGCACCGAATTGCTGTTCATGGCCCACAACCAGGCGCCGGACGAAGCGACCCAGGAAGCCGAATACCGCCGTGTCCTTGACGACCTGGGCGGGCGTCCGCTGGTGGTGCGCACCCTCGACGTCGGCGGCGACAAGCCGCTGCCGTACTGGCCGATCGACAAGGAAGAAAACCCGTTCCTGGGGGTGCGCGGCATTCGCCTGACCCTGCAGCGCCCTGAAATCATGGAAGCGCAATTGCGTGCCCTGTTGCGCGCCGCCGACAACCGGCCGCTGCGCATCATGTTCCCGATGGTCGGCAGCGTCGACGAATGGCGCCAGGGCCGCGACATGGTCGAGCGCCTGCGCCTGGAAATCCCGGTGAGCGACCTGCAACTGGGGATCATGGTCGAAGTGCCGTCGGCGGCCTTGCTGGCACCGGTATTGGCTAAGGAGGTCGACTTTTTCAGCGTCGGCACCAATGACCTGACCCAGTACGCCCTGGCCATCGACCGCGGTCACCCGACCCTGTCGGCCCAGGCCGACGGCCTGCACCCAGCGGTGTTGCAGTTGATCGACATGACTGTGCGCGCCGCCCATGCCAACGGCAAATGGGTGGGCGTGTGCGGCGAGCTGGCGGCCGACCCGCTGGCGGTGCCGGTGCTGGTGGGCCTGGGCGTGGACGAGTTGAGTGTCTCGCCGCGCAGCATCGCCGAGGTCAAGGCCTGTGTACGTGAACTCAGCCTGAGCCGCGCTCAGGCCCTGGCGCATGACGCGCTGACGGTGGGCAGCGCCGCCGAAGTCCGTGCGCTGGTGGAGGCTCTGTAATGGCCAGGATTCTGACCCTGACCCTCAACCCGGCCCTGGACCTGACCGTGCAACTGGGTCAGTTGAAGGTCGGGGAGGTCAATCGCAGCGACGCCATGCTGACCCATGCCGCCGGCAAGGGCCTCAATGTCGCCCAGGTGCTGGCTGACCTGGGGCATGAGCTGACCGTGTCGGGCTTTCTCGGCCTGGATAATCCCCAGGCGTTTGACGCGCTGTTCGCCGCGCGCGGGTTTGTCGATGCGTTTATTCGTGTGCCGGGCGAAACCCGCAGCAATATCAAGCTGGCCGAGGCCGACGGCTGCATTACTGACGTCAATGGCCCGGGCCTGGTGATCAGCGACGTTGACCAGCAGCGCCTGTTCGAACGTCTTGAACACCTGGCGCCCGGCTTCGATGCCGTGGTGGTGGCCGGCAGCCTGCCGCGCGGCGTCAGCCCGCAGTGGTTGCAACGCCTGCTGGCCATGCTCAAGGCCCATGGTCTTAACGTCGCACTGGACAGCAGCGGCCAGGCCTTGCGTGCCGGGCTCGAGGCCGGCCCCTGGCTGGTCAAGCCCAACACCGAGGAATTGACCGACGCGCTGGGCGTGCCGGTCGACTCGGTGGCCGAACAGGCCGATGCCGCCCGCCGCCTGCGGGCCCAGGGCATCGAGCATGTGGTGATTTCCCAGGGTGCCGACGGCGTGAACTGGTTCAGTGCCCAAGGCACCTGGCACGCGCAACCGCCCAAGGTGACGGTCGCCAGCACCGTGGGTGCCGGTGACTCGTTGCTGGCTGGCATGCTGCACGGCTTGCTCAGTGCCCACGCCCCGGCGCAGACCTTGCGCACCGCCACGGCCATCGCGGCCATGGCCGTGACCCAGATTGGTTTCGGCATCACCGATGCCGCGCACCTTGAACGACTCGCCAGCGGTGTGACCGTGCGCGACCTGACCGAACAATAAGAGAGGCGACCTTGATGAAATTAGCCATAGTGACCGCCTGCCCCAACGGCAAGGTCAGCAGCGTCCTGAGTGCCCGCCTGCTGGCGGCTGCCGCCCAACGCCTGGGCTGGGAAACCTGCGTCGAGGTGGTCGACCCGCACAAGCCGGAGCGCCAGTTGTCGGTGCAGGACATCGAGCAGGCCGACCTGATCGTGGCGGTGTACAGCGGTGCGCTGGACCTGAACCGCTTTGTTGGCAAGCGCCTGTTCCAGGCCGCACCGGCGCAAGCGCTGCAGGACGTCGACGCCTTTCTCCAGCGCGCCGCCGAACAGGCGCAGCCCTGGCAAGCCGTGGCCAGCGAGCCGGCAACCGCCGCACAAGGCCCTGCGCGGATCGTAGCCATTACCGCGTGCCCGACCGGCGTGGCGCACACCTTCATGGCCGCCGAAGCCCTGCAACAGTCGGCCAAACGCCTGGGGCATGAGCTGCAGGTGGAAACCCAGGGCTCGGTCGGTGCCCGTACGCCGCTCAGCCCGCAGGCCATCAGTGAGGCTGACGTGGTGCTGCTGGCCACCGACATCGAAGTGGCGACCGAGCGTTTCGCCGGCAAGCGCATCTACCGTTGCGGCACCGGCATTGCCCTCAAGCAGCCGGATGTCACGCTGGGCAAGGCCCTGGCCGAGGCCAGGGTCGAAAGCAGCGCCGACACGGCCAAGGCACCGGCCAAGTCCGAAAGCGCCGGGATCTACAAGCATTTGTTGACCGGTGTGTCGTTCATGCTGCCGATGGTGGTGGCGGGCGGCCTGTTGATTGCCCTGTCGTTCGTATTCGGTATCGAGGCCTTCAAGGAGCAGGGCACGCTGGCCGCCGCGCTGATGCAGATCGGCGGCGAGGCCGCCTTCAAACTGATGGTGCCGTTGCTGGCCGGCTACATCGCCTGGTCGATTGCCGACCGTCCGGGCCTGGCGCCGGGGATGATCGGTGGCCTGCTGGCCAGCACCCTGGGCGCCGGTTTCATTGGCGGCATCGTCGCCGGTTTTCTGGCCGGCTACAGCGCCAAGTGGATCAACCGCTACGCGCGCCTGCCGTCCAGTGTCGAGGCACTCAAGCCGATCCTGATCATTCCGCTGCTGGCCAGCCTGTTCACCGGCCTGATGATGATCTATGTGGTGGGGCGACCGGTGGCCGGCATGCTGGCGGCGCTGACCCAGTTTCTGGAAACCATGGGCACAGCCAATGCGATCCTGCTGGGTGTGGTGCTGGGGGCGATGATGTGCGTCGACCTGGGCGGGCCGATCAACAAGGCCTCCTATGCGTTCTCGGTCGGGCTGCTGGCCTCGCAGAGCTACGCGCCGATGGCCGCGGCGATGGCCGCCGGCATGGTGCCGCCGATCGGCATGGGCATCGCCAGTGTGCTGGCGCGGCGCAAGTTCGCCCAGAGCGAGCGCGAGGCGGGCAAGGCGTCGTTTGTGCTGGGGTTGTGCTTTATCTCCGAAGGCGCCATTCCGTTTGCGGCCAAGGACCCGTTGCGGGTGATCCCGGCCAGCATCGCCGGCGGTGCGCTGACCGGTGCGTTGTCGATGTACTTCGGCTGCAAACTGATGGCGCCGCACGGCGGGTTGTTCGTGATGCTGATTCCCAATGCCATCAACCATGCGCTGTTGTACCTGCTGGCCATCGTCGCCGGCAGCCTGGTGACCGGCGTGCTGTACGCCGTGCTCAAGCGCCCGGAAGTGGTCGAGCTGGCGGTCGAGCCGCAGGCTTCGTAGTCTGAAGCGGATTGCGGCCCGGCCGCTCTCATCATGCACAAAACAACTGACTGAGTTCACCCACCGTAGGAGCGCGCTCTGCCCGCGACCGAGTGCGAAGCGCTCGCAAGATCTTCGAAACGCTGAAAATTTACGACTGCTAACGCACTCGGTCGCGGGCAAGCGCGCTCCTACACGGACCCCGTGTTTGCTGTGCGACAGCGCTCCGCCTTGGCGCTGTGTCAGTGACACAGGCTGATCGCCTACGGGCATGGCGTAATATTTGGTAAAACCCTGTCCTGTCTGGCTTATCATTAGCCGCCTAACGATGGGGCAGGGGACGCACGGCATGCTGGCTATTTTTCTGGAAACACTCAATGTCACGGCACCGGTCTTTGCCATGCTGTTCATGGGCGTGTTTCTCAAGCGTATCGGGGCAATCAACGACGGCTTCATCGTCACCGCCTCGTCGCTGGTCTTCAATGTCACCATGCCGGCCCTGTTGTTCATGGGCATCGTGCATGCCGACCTCAAGACCGCCCTGCAAGCCGACCTGCTGATTTTCTTCACCGTCGCGACCCTGCTCAGCTTTGCCCTGCTCTGGGGCTGGGCGATCTGGCGCATTCCTTTTGCCGACCGTGGCATCTATGTCCAGGGCGCGTTTCGGGGCAACAACGGCGTGGTGGGCCTGGCGCTGGCGGCGAGCATGTATGGCGACCACGGGATTTCCGTGGGCGCGATCCTGGCGGCGATGGTTATCCTGTATTACAACGCGCTGTCGACCATGATCCTGGCGGTGTACAGCCCGGTGATCAAATCCGACCCGTGGAGCGTGATCAAAAGCGTATTTTCCAACCCGCTGATCATCAGCGTGATCGTGGCCTCGCCCTTTGCCTACTACGGCGTGCGCATGCCGATGTGGTTCGAGACCTCGGCCAACTACCTGGCGCAGATGACCCTGCCGCTGGCGTTGATCTGCATTGGTGGCACCCTGTCGCTGGCCTCGTTGCGCAAGAGCGGGCAAATGGCAGTGGGCGCCAGCCTGATGAAAATGGTCTGGCTGCCGCTGATCTGCACCACCGCCGCCTGGGCCTGTGGCTTCCGTGGCCCGGAACTGGGCATCCTGTTCCTTTACTTCGCCAGCCCCACCGCCGCCTCCAGCTACATCATGGCGCGCAGTGCCAATGGCAACTACGAGCTGGCGGCCGCCATTATCGTACTGACGACACTGGCCGCCGCGGTGACCACCAACATCGGCATCTTCCTGCTGCAATGGGGCGGCTGGATTTGAACCGTCGGCACTACGGTTTGGCGAAGTACTCTTCAATCACCTCCTGCGCAGCGCGGAAGGCGTCGATGGCCGCCGGCATGCCGGCGTAGACCGCGCAGTGCAGGAAGGTCTCGCGGATTTCTTCCGGGGTGCAGCCGTTGTTCAGGGCGCCGCGCACGTGACCCTTGAGTTCCTGCGAGCATTTGAGCGCCGTCAGGGTCGACAGGGTGATCAGGCTGCGGGTCTTGAGGTCCAGGCCTTCGCGGCTCCAGACACTGCCCCAGGCCTGCTCATTGATGAAGTCTTGCAGCGGCAGGCTGAACGCGCTGGCATTGGCACGGGCGCGATCGACATAGGCATCGCCCATCACCTGGCGGCGAATGCTTTCTCCGGCTTGGGTCTTCGGGTCGCTCATGGGGTATTTCCTCGTGCTCTGGAAGGGGAATCAACGATGATGGCGCCACCACGTGCGGACCATGTCCACAATCACCAGGGCGGTCAGCACCGGCAGCACGAGGTGCAGTATCCAGCTTTCCAGGCGTTCGGCCAGCAGCATGCCGGTACTGAAACCGATGATGTCCAGCCCGTAGGCGGCGTACAGCGCCAGCAGCAACAGCCCTTCGAGCCTTGTGATGCGATAGCCCGAACAGAACAGCGGCAGGCACAGCACTGCGACGCTGAGCATGATCGGCAGGTCGTAGGCCAGTGAGTTGGGCGACACCGACAGCGGTGCCGGTGCCAGCACCGCGGTCAGCCCCAGCACGCCCAGCAGGTTGAACAGGCTGGTGCCGATCACCGTGCCCACGGCCATGTCGCGTTCACCGCGCAGGGCGGCGACCAGTGAAGTGATCAGCGCCGGCATCGAGGTGGCCACCGCCATCAGCGTCAGGCCCATGATGCGTTCCGACAGGCCCAGGTGAATGGCCAGCGTCACCGTGGCATCCACCAGCAGGTGCCCGCCGCCGATCAACAGCAACAGGCCGCCGGCCAGGCTCAGCAGTTCGAGCAGGGTGCGCGGCGGGCTGTCGCCTTGGGGCGGGCCATGACTGTGGCCGTGACCATGACGGGCCGCGTGACTGGCCTGGCGCACGATGACCAGCAGGCACAAGGCAAGGCCGGCCAGCAGCACCAGGCCGTCCAGCACGCCGATTTCCCGGTCCCAGGCCAGCGCGGTCAGCAGGGCGCAGGCGCCAATCATCAGCGGAATGTCCACGCGCACCACTTGCAAGGGCACGCGCAACGGAATGATCAGGGCGCACAGCCCCAGGGTCACCAGCACATTGAAGATATGGCTGCCGACCACGCTGCCCACCGCGATGTCGGCATTGGCCGACAAGGCGGCCTGCACTCCGACCGAGAGCTGCGGCGCGCTGTTACCCAGCGCCATGACGGTGAGGCCGATGATCAGCGCCCGCACCTTGAGCCAGGCTGCCAGGCGCACAGCGGCCCGCACCGACAGCCCGGCGCCGATCAGCAACAGCAGCAGGCCGCCGGCCAGTTGCAGCAGGGCGGGTGGTGGCAGGGTCGAGAGTTGAAAAATGACCGTGACCCTCAGTCCAGTCCCTGAACGTGCACGCGGGCGGTGCCGCTGCGTATCATGCCCAGTTGTTCGGCGGCCTTTTTCGACACATCGATCAGGCGCCCGCGCGTGTTGGGGCCGCGGTCGTTGATGCGCACCACCACGCTGCGCTGGTTGGCCAGGTTGGTGACCCTGACCCGGCTGCCGAACGGCAGTTCACGGTGTGCGGCGGTCAGTGCATTCTGGTTGAACGCCTCGCCACTGGCGGTGCGCTTGCCATGATGACGCGCGCCATACCAGGACGCCTTGCCGGTTTCGTCATAGCCATGCGGGTCGACCGAATGGCTGGAACAGCCAGCCAGTAGCGAAAGCAAGGTACAGGCCGTGAGCAGTTGGCGCATGGGTGCTTATCCTGTGGGGCTTCACCGGCGCGCTTGCACGCGCCGGTGAAGGGTCAGCCTTCGAGCTTGGCCTTGAGCAGTTCGTTGACCTGCTGCGGGTTGGCCTTGCCTTTGGAGACTTTCATCGCCTGACCGACGAAGAAGCCGAACATCTTGCCGCGCTTGGCCTCGTCGGCGGCACGGTACTGTTCGACCTGGGCGGCATTGGCCGCCAGCATCTCGTCGAGCATGGTCTCGATCGCGCCACTGTCGGTCACCTGCTTGAGGCCGCGCTGCTCGATCACCTCGTCGGCGCTGCCCTCACCATTGGCCATGGCCTCGAACACCATCTTGGCGATCTTGCCGGAAATGGTGTTGTCCTGGATGCGCTTGAGCATGCCGCCCAGTTGCTCGGCGCTGACCGGCGACTGTTCGATTTCCAGGCCCTGCTTGTTGAGCAGGCTGCCCAGCTCGACCATGACCCAGTTGGCGGCCAGCTTGGCGTCGCCGCCGATGCTGACCACCTGTTCGAAGTAGTCGGCCTGCTCGCGGCTGGACGACAGCACGCTGGCGTCATAGGCCGACAGGCCGAACTGGCTCTGGAAGCGCTCGCGCTTTTGCGGCGGCAGTTCCGGCAGGGTGGCGCGGATCTGCTCCAGGAACGAATCCTCGATGATCACCGGCAACAGGTCGGGGTCGGGGAAGTAACGGTAGTCGTTGGCTTCCTCCTTGCTGCGCATGGCGCGGGTCTCGTTGGTGTTCGGGTCGTACAGGCGCGTTTGCTGGATCACCTTGCCGCCGTCTTCGATCAGGTCGATCTGGCGCTGGATCTCGCTGTTGATGGCCTTCTCGATGAAGCGGAACGAGTTGACGTTCTTGATCTCGCAGCGCGTGCCGAACTCGACCTGGCCCTTGGGCCGGATCGAGACGTTGCAGTCGCAGCGCAGCGAACCCTCGGCCATGTTGCCGTCGCAGATGCCCAGGTAACGGACCATGGCGTGGATGGCCTTGACGTAGGCCACCGCTTCCTTGGCGCTGCGCATGTCCGGCTCGGAGACGATTTCCAGCAGCGGCGTGCCGGCGCGGTTGAGGTCGATGCCGGTCATGCCCTGGAAGTCTTCGTGCAGGCTCTTGCCGGCGTCTTCTTCCAGGTGCGCACGGGTGATGCCGATGCGCTTGACGGTGCCATCTTCCAGGGTGATGTCCAGATGGCCCTTGCCGACGATCGGCAGCTCCATCTGGCTGATCTGGTAGCCTTTGGGCAGGTCAGGGTAGAAGTAGTTCTTGCGCGCGAACACGTTGTGCTGACCGATCTCGGCGTCGACCGCCAGGCCGAACTTGACCGCCATGCGCACCGCTTCCTTGTTCAGCACCGGCAGCACGCCGGGCATGCCCAGGTCGACCAGGCTGGCCTGGGTGTTGGGCTCGGAACCGAACGTGGTGGCGCTGGCGGAGAAAATCTTCGATTGGGTCAAGAGCTGGGTATGGATTTCCAGCCCGATGACGACTTCCCATTGCATTTATGATTCTCCTCAGAAGCCGGCAGGCGTGCGCGTATGCCAGTCGGTGACCAACTGGTACTGATGGGCCACATTCAGCAGACGGCCCTCCTGGAAGTAGGGTGCGAGTAACTGCACGCCCACCGGCAGGCCATCGACGAAACCGGCCGGCATCGACAGGCCGGGCAGGCCGGCGAGGTTGGCGGTGATGGTATAGACGTCTTCGAGGTAGGCGGCGACCGGGTCGCTGCTCTTGGCGCCGATCTTCCAGGCCGGGTTCGGCGTGGTCGGGCCCAGGATCACGTCGACTTCGGCGAAGGCGTTCATGAAGTCGTTCTTGATCAGGCGACGGATTTTCTGCGCCTTGAGGTAGTAGGCGTCGTAGTAGCCGGCCGACAGCGCATAGGCGCCGACCATGATCCGGCGCTGGACCTCGGCACCGAAGCCTTCACCGCGCGAGCGCTTGTACAGGTCGGTGAGGTCCTTGGGCTGTTCGCAGCGATGGCCGAAGCGCACGCCGTCGAAGCGCGACAGGTTCGAGGAAGCCTCGGCCGGGGCGATGACGTAGTAGGCCGGGATGCCGTGCTGCAGGTTCGGCAGGGTGATTTCCTTGACTACCGCGCCGAGCTTTTCCAGGGCCTTGACGCTGTCCTGGACCAATTGCGCAATGCGCGGGTCCAGGCCGGCACCGAAATACTCTTTCGGCAGACCGATGCGCAGGCCCTGCAACGAGCCGTTGAGCGTGGCCGAGTAGTCCGGCACCGGCTCGTCGATGCTGGTGGAGTCCTGCGGGTCGAAGCCGGCCATGCCTTGCAGCAGCAGGGCGCAGTCTTCGGCGGTGCGGGCCAGCGGGCCGCCCTGGTCGAGGCTGGACGCGTAGGCAATCATGCCCCAGCGCGAGACGCGGCCGTAGGTAGGCTTGAGGCCGGTCAGGTTGGTCAGTGCGGCCGGCTGGCGAATCGAACCGCCGGTGTCGGTGCCGGTGGTGGCCGGCAGCAGGCGTGCGGCCACGGCGGCGGCCGAACCACCGGACGAGCCACCCGGTACGTGCTCCAGGTTCCACGGGTTGTTCACCGCGCCGTAGAAACTCGACTCGTTGCCCGAGCCCATGGCGAACTCGTCCATGTTGGTCTTGCCCAGGGTCACGGTGCCGGCGGCGGCCAGTTTCGCAACCACGGTGGCGTCATAGGGCGCCTTGAAGTTGTCGAGCATGCGCGAACCGCAACTGGTGCGGATGCCCTGAGTGCAGAACAGGTCCTTGTGCGCCAGCGGTGCACCGAGCAGCGCGCCGGTCTCACCGGCGGCGCGGCGGGCGTCGGCGGCCTGGGCCTGGGTGATGGCCAGGTCCTGGGTCACGGTGATGAAGCTGTTGAGCTTCGGGTCCAGCTCGGCGATACGCGCCAGCAGGGTACGGGTCAGCTCTTCGGAGGAGAATTTCTTGTCGGCGAGTCCGCGGGCGATCTCGGCCAGGGTCATTTGGTGCATGCAGGCGCTTTCCCTTTACTCGATGACTTTCGGAACCAGATACAGGCCTTGCTCGACCGCAGGGGCGATGGCCTGGTATTCGTCACGGTGATTGCTCTCGGCCACGACATCGTCGCGCAGGCGCTGGGACGCTTCCAGGGGGTGAGCCAGGGGCTCGATGCCGTCGGTGTCGACCGCTTGCATCTGGTCGACCAGCCCGAGAATGCTGTTCAGTGCTTCGGTAGTACGTGGCAGATCGTCGTCGTTGAGGCCCAGACGGGCCAGGTGAGCGATCTTTTCCACGTCGCTGCGCTCGAGCGCCATGGGGGTATCTCCAATTGAGTGCATTGAGTGCATCGGACCTGGATCCGGGGCAGTTGCGGAACATGACGGCGTTTCGTGGGTCTGATGGCCGCGAACGTCCAGGGTCTTGCTCGGAAAAGCTGCCAATTTAACATATTGGCTCCTTGCCCAAAATCCCTGTCGTTGTTAGAGTTTGCCGCACTTTTTTACCCACGCGTTCCCTAGGGTCCCTTTCCCATGTTCAAGAAACTGCGTGGCATGTTTTCCAGTGATCTTTCCATCGACCTGGGCACTGCCAACACCCTTATTTACGTGCGTGAGCGCGGTATCGTACTGAATGAGCCTTCCGTCGTCGCCATTCGTACCCACGGTAACCAGAAAAGCGTCGTGGCCGTAGGGACCGAGGCCAAACGCATGCTGGGCCGTACCCCTGGCAACATTGCCGCCATTCGTCCGATGAAAGACGGCGTGATCGCCGACTTCAGCGTCTGTGAAAAGATGCTCCAGTATTTCATCAACAAAGTGCACGAAAACAGCTTCCTGCAACCCAGCCCACGTGTGTTGATCTGCGTTCCATGCAAATCCACCCAGGTTGAGCGCCGCGCCATTCGCGAGTCGGCCCTCGGCGCCGGTGCCCGCGAAGTGTTCCTGATCGAAGAGCCCATGGCTGCCGCCATCGGTGCCGGCCTGCCGGTTGAAGAGGCACGCGGTTCGATGGTCGTCGATATCGGCGGCGGTACCACTGAAATCGCCCTGATCTCGCTCAATGGCGTGGTCTATGCCGAGTCCGTGCGCGTGGGGGGTGACCGTTTCGACGAAGCCATCGTGACCTACGTACGCCGCAACTACGGCAGCCTGATCGGCGAGTCCACCGCCGAGCGCATCAAGCAGGAAATCGGCACCGCCTTCCCGGGCGGCGAGACCCGCGAAGTCGACGTGCGCGGCCGCAACCTGGCCGAAGGCGTCCCGCGTGCCTTTACCCTCAACTCCAATGAAGTGCTCGAAGCGCTGCAGGAGTCGCTGGCGACCATCGTCCAGGCGGTCAAGAGCGCGCTGGAGCAGTCGCCACCGGAGCTGGCCTCGGACATCGCCGAGCGTGGCCTGGTGCTGACCGGTGGTGGCGCACTGTTGCGTGACCTCGACAAGCTGCTGGCCCAGGAAACCGGCCTGCCGGTGATCGTCGCCGAAGACCCGCTGACCTGCGTGGCGCGCGGCGGTGGCCGTGCGCTGGAAATGATGGATAAACACACCATGGACCTGCTCTCCAGCGAGTGATTCGTCGGGAGCGCTTCAAGCAGTCCTTTGTCTGCAGGTGGCCCTTGTGCTACCTGTAGACCTGTGGCTGATCCTTGAACACGCCTTTCAATCCGTCCAGGCAATTTCCCTTGTGCATGAATAACAGCCCGTCAAGGCTCAATCCGTCGAGCCAATGCCCGACAGGAGCCGTCTATTAAACCGCTTTTTGCCAAAGGCCCTTCGCTGGGCGTACGCCTGCTTGTGCTGGCGGTGCTGTCGGTTGCCTTGATGGTGGTCGACGCCCGTTTCACCCTGCTCAAGCCGCTGCGCAGCCAGATGTCGCTCGTGCTGATGCAGTCCTACTGGATCGTCGATCTGCCGCAGCGCCTGTACCAGGGCGTGGCCATGCAGTTTGGCAGCCGTACCGAACTGCTGGCCGAGAACGAAAAGCTCAAGACCGAAGCCCTGCTGTTGCAGGGGCGCCTGCAGAAGCTCGCGGCCCTGACCGAGCAGAACGTGCGCCTGCGCGAGTTGCTCAACTCCTCGGCACTGGTCAACGAGAAGGTCGAGGTGGCCGAGTTGATCGGCATGGACCCCAATCCCTTTACCCATCGCATCATCATCAACAAGGGTGAGCGCGACGGTGTAATGCTCGGCCAGCCGGTGCTCGATGCCCGTGGATTGATGGGGCAGGTGGTCGAGTTGATGCCGTACACCGCCCGTGTACTGCTGCTGACCGACACCACTCACAGCATTCCGGTGCAGGTCAACCGCAATGGCCTGCGCGCCATCGCCAGCGGCACCGGCAACCCCGAAAGCCTGGAGTTGCGCCATGTGGCCAACACCGCCGACATCAAGCAAGGCGACCTGCTGGTCAGCTCCGGCCTGGGCCAGCGCTTTCCGGCCGGCTATCCGGTGGCGACGGTCACGGAGGTGGATCATGACTCCGGCCAGCCGTTTGCCGTTGTCCGCGCCGAACCGACCGCAGCCCTGAACCGCAGCCGCTACCTGTTGCTGGTGTTCTCCGACGGCCGCTCGGCCGAGGAGCGCGCCGCCGAGGCGGGCCAGGCGCAGGAGTTGCTGGGCCAGCGCACGGTGCCGACCAGCCTGGCACCGGCGCCTGGCGCCTACGCCCCGGTGTTCCCGGCCATGCCAGGTGCCTTGATGCCGGTGTTTCCGGTCAATACCACGCCAGGCGGCGCTGTCTTGTCGCACTCGACGCCTGCACGCCGCACATCGACCGGTTCGCATCCAGCCGGGCAGGGCAGCCCTGCGGCTTCGCCGGCACCGGCCAGCCCTCGCCCGGCCTCAAGGCCGACGACGCCACCGGCCTCCGTGCCGTCCAATTCCCGAGAACCCATCGATGGTTAGTCACGTCTCCGGGCGCAATGGCTGGGTGGTCTGGTTGACCTTCGCCATCGGCCTGTTGCTCAGCGTTTCGCCGCTGCCGCAATTCATGGAAATCTTTCGCCCGCTGTGGCTGGCGCTGCTGCTGACCTTCTGGATCCTGGCGCTGCCGCACAAGGTCGGCATGACCACCGCCTGGCTGCTGGGGCTGATGGAGGATGTGCTGTACGGCACCCTGCTGGGCCAGAACGCACTGACCCTCAGCCTGATCGCCTTTCTGGTGATGTCCTTGCAGCATCGCCTGCGGATCTTCCCGACCTGGCAACAGTGTCTGATCCTGCTGGTGGTCTTTGGCCTGGCGCAACTGGCGCAACTGTGGCTGAGCGCCTTGACCGGCAATCGCCAGCCCACCCTGGCGCTGGTGCTGCCGGCGCTGGTCAGTGCCTTGTTATGGCCCTGGATCAGCTATGGACTACGCGGGCTGCGCAAGCACCTGAAAATCAATTGAGCGCACGCAGTGCAGGCGCTCTGAACAGGGCGTTGCCGACATGGAGACGTCCCGATGTCCTTTCTTTACCTGGCTTCCGGTTCGCCGCGACGTCGTGAACTGCTGGCCCAGATCGGCGTGCCGTTCAGCGTACTGAGTGCGCAGATCGACGAAACGCCGCTGGCCGCCGAAACCCCAGAAGCCTATGTCGAACGCCTGGCCCGCAGTAAGGCCCGGGCGGGCCTGGCCTTGCTGCCCGGGACGCAGCAGGCCTGCGTGCTGGGGGCTGATACAGCCGTGGTGCTCGACGGCCGGATTCTCGGCAAGCCTGTTGGCCGGGAGGACGCGCTGACCATGCTGGCCGCGTTGTCGGGGCGTGAACATGAGGTGCTGACCGCCGTGGCGGTGCTGGACCGACAGCGTTGCGAAAGCCGGGTGGTCGCCAGTCGCGTGCGTTTTCGCGCCATCCAGGCGCATGAGGCGAGCACCTACTGGGCCAGTGGCGAACCGCTGGACAAGGCCGGCAGCTATGCCATCCAGGGGCTGGCGGCGATCTTCGTCGCGGGCCTGCACGGCAGCTACTCGGCGGTCGTGGGCTTGCCGCTGTGCGAAACCGCAGACCTGCTGGGCCATTTCGGCATACCCTGTTGGCAAGGCCTGGAAGGTGATAAGCCATGAGTGAAGAAATCCTGATCAACATCACCCCCATGGAATCACGGGTGGCGGTGGTGGAAAACGGCGTCCTGCAAGAGGTGCATGTCGAGCGCACCCAGCGCCGCGGTATCGTCGGCAATATCTACAAGGGCAAGGTGGTGCGGGTGCTGCCCGGCATGCAGGCGGCCTTTATCGACATCGGCCTGGACCGTGCCGCCTTCATCCACGCATCGGAAATCTCCATGCGCGAAGGCCCGGCCATCGAGCCGATCAGTGCGCTGGTGCATGAAGGCCAGAGCCTGGTGGTGCAGGTCACCAAGGACCCGATCGGCAGCAAGGGCGCACGGCTGACCACGCAGTTGTCGATTCCTTCGCGTTATCTGGTGTACATGCCGCGCACGGCGCACGTCGGCATTTCGCTGAAAATCGAGGACGAGGGCGAGCGCGACCGGCTCAAGAAGGTGGTCAGCGACTGCGTGGCCCAGGAGGGCATCAAGGAAGCCGGCGGGTTCATCCTGCGCACAGCCGCCGAAGGCGCTGGCGCCGAAGAAATCCTCATGGACATCCGTTACCTGCGCAGGCTCTGGGACCAGATCGGCGAGCAGATCAAGACCGTCAGCCCGCCCACGGTCATCTACGAGGACCTGGGCCTGGCGCTGCGCACCCTGCGCGACCTGGTCAGCCCGCGCATCGAGAAGATCCGCATCGACTCGCGGGAAACCTTCCAGAAGACCCGGCAGTTCGTCGCCGAACTGATGCCCGAGATCGAAGACCGCCTGGAACACTACCCTGGCGAGCGGCCGATCTTCGACCTGTACGGGGTCGAGGACGAGATCCAGAAGGCGCTGGAGCGCAAGGTGCCGCTCAAGTCCGGCGGTTACCTGGTGGTCGACCCGGCCGAAGCGATGACCACCATTGATGTCAACACCGGTGCCTTCGTCGGCCACCGCAACCTCGAAGAAACCATCTTCAAGACCAACCTGGAAGCGGCCACCGCGATTGCCCGGCAACTGCGCCTGCGCAACCTGGGCGGCATCATCATCATCGACTTCATCGACATGGAAGACAGCGAGCACCAGCGCCAGGTGTTGCGCACCCTGGAAAAACAGCTCGAACGCGACCACGCCAAGACCAATATCATCGGCATCACCGAGCTGGGCCTGGTGCAGATGACCCGCAAGCGCACCCGTGAAAGCCTCGAGCAGATCCTGTGCGAGGCCTGCCTGTGCTGCCAGGGGCGCGGCAAGCTCAAGACGCCGGAAACCATCTGCTACGAGATCTTCCGCGAGATCCTGCGCGAGGCCCGGGCCTACCAGGCGGTGGGTTATCGGGTGCTGGCCAGCCAGCGGGTGGTCGACCGCCTGCTCGATGAAGAGTCGGGCAATGTGGCCGAGCTTGAGGCCTTCATTGGCCGCACCATACGCTTTCAGGTCGAATCGATGTATTCACAGGAACAATACGACGTTGTGCTGCTCTGAGTTGCTCGCACTGCAGATATGACACCCGTTGCAAGGCGGGGCCGCGGCAGGGATGCCCCTTGAGTGAGAGTGATGTGTGATCAATGAGCAAATCCCGGCGTGGGTCCTGTGTAGCGGCCTCTCGTTGCCGTCAGTGATTGCGGTTGCCTGGCGCGGAGGCTGCTGAATGATGAACCTGCCGCGCCTGATGGCGGTGCTGGTCCGCTGGGGCCTGAGCCTGTGTGCCTTGTTGCTGGTACTGGCCGCCTTGTATGTGAGCCTGGGGCGGCAACTGGCGCCCATGCTGGCCGAGTACCGGGTGGACGTCGAAAGCCGCGCCCAGGCTGCCCTGGGCATGCCATTGAGCATCGGTCGCCTGGAGGGGCGCTGGAGCGGCTTTGCTCCGGTGCTGCTGGCCCACGATGTAATGGTCGGCGAAGGTCGCAACGCACTGCGTCTGGACCAGGTGCGGGTGGTGCCGGCGCTGTGGGACAGCCTGGTCCACCGCCAGGTGCACATTGCCGACCTCGAGGTCAGCGGTCTGCAACTGATCGTACGGCAGGACAAGGATGGCCAATGGGCGCTGCAGGGCGTGCCGAAGCGCGACGAGGCGCCCCTGGATCCCGAGCAGGTGCTGACGCGTCTGCAGCAGGTGGCGCAGTTGTCGGTGTTCGACAGCCAGTTGACGGTGCAGCCTTTCGACGAACAACCCCTGACCCTCACCTACATCAATGCCAGCCTGGCCACCGGCACCGGCCGGCAGCGCCTTGATGCACGCCTGACCCTGCCCGATGGCCAGCCGCTGGCGCTCAATGTGCAGGCCCGTATCCAGCCCGGCCAATGGCGCCAGGCCCAGGCCGATGCCTGGTTGAACCTGCCGCAGAGCGACTGGGCGCAATGGCTGCCGCGCAGCCTGACCCGCGACTGGGAAGTGTCGGCGCTCAAGGCCGGTGGGCAATTCTGGCTGGGCTGGGGCAAGGGCACGTTGCAGCAGGCAACCGTACGGCTCAATGCACCGCACCTGCAAGGCCACTATGGCGAGCACGCGCCGGCCCGGATCGATGACCTGGCGCTCAATGCCTGGTTCGTGCGCAGCGAACAGGGCTTCGAGCTGACGCTGGACTCGCTGGCCATGAACCTGGGCAAGCAGCGCTGGGAAAGCCGCCTGCACTTGCGGCAAAGCCTCGCCACGGCCGAGCGTCAGGAGCTGTGGCATGTCCAGGCCGACCGTCTGGACCTGACGCCGCTCACGGCCCTGCTCGATTCGCTGGCACCGCTGCCTGACACCTTGCGTGAAGTGCTCGATCGCCTGGATGTCACCGGCACGCTGCACAACGTGCTGCTCGACTGGCGCCCGCAGGCGCAGGGTGACGAGCGCCTGAGCTTTGCCGCCAACCTGGACAGGATCGGCTTCAAGGCGTACCACGGCGCGCCGGCGGCCGGCAATGTCAGCGGTGCCATCAGCGGTGACCTGGGCAAGGGCGAACTGCGCCTGGCCAGTGACGACTTCATGCTGCACCTGGACCCGATCTTCAAGAAGCCGTGGGGCTACAAGAAGGCCAATGCCCGTCTGACCTGGACCCTGGACCAGGACCGTTTCACCCTGGTGGCGCCGTACATCAAGGTGCTGGGCGACGAAGGCCGGATCGCGGCCGATTTTCTGATTCGCATCCACCTCAAGCACGACCATGAAGACTACATGGACCTGCGCGTCGGCCTGCTCGACGGTGATGGTCGCTACACCGGCAAGTACCTGCCGGCAGTGCTTAGCCCGGCGCTGGATAACTGGCTGCGCACGGCCATTGTCGCCGGCGAGGTCAAGCAGGGTTTTTTCCAGTATCAGGGCTCGTTGCACAAGAACGCCCCTGATCATGCCCGGGTCATCAGCCTGTTCTTCAACGTCAAGAATGCGACCCTGGATTTCCAGCCGGGCTGGCCTGCGCTTACGGGCGTGGACGGCAAGGTGTACGTCGAGAACAACGATGTGCGCATCACGGCCAGCAAGGGTCAGATGCTGGGCACCAAAGTCAGCAACGTACAGGTCAATGTTCCCCCCGCTGTCGCCGGACAACCCGTCCACCTGCTGGTCGATGGCGAATTTGCCGGTCGCCTGGGCGATGGCCTGAAAATCCTGCAGGACGCCCCTATCGGCACCGGCAGCACCTTTGCCAAATGGCAAGGCGAGGGGCCGCTCAAGGGCCGGCTGAACCTCGACATTCCGTTGGAAAAGGGCCTTGAGCCAAAGATTGTCGTGGACTTTGCCAGTGAGGGTGCGCGCCTGAAGCTGGCCGAGCCGCCGCTGGAGTTGAGTCAACTGAAGGGCGAGTTCCGTTTCGACAGTGATCGGGGGCTCAGTGGCAAGAACATCAGTGCCCAGGCGTTTGATCAGCCGGTCACGGCGCAAATTTCGGCCGAGGGCAAGCCAGGCGCGAATATCACGCGAATCAATGCCAGCGGCCAGATTGCCCTCAAGCGCCTGACTGACTGGCTGAGCTTCAATCAGCCGCTGCCAGCCTCGGGCGATATTCCCTATCAATTGCAATTGCTGCTCGACGGGGCAGACACGCCGCTGTCGATCAGTTCCAGCCTGCAAGGCCTGGCGGTGGACCTGCCGGCACCGTTCGGCAAGTCCCGCGAACAGGCGCGCCCCAGTGAGTTTCGCATGACCCTGCAAGGCCGCGAGCGACGCTACGACGCGGTGTATGGCACGCAGGCCAGCCTGACCTGGGCAGCGCCTGCCAGTGATCCGTTGCAAGGGCGTGGCGAATTGTTTCTGGGGCAGGGCGGCGCCGTTGTGCCCCAGGCCAAGGGCTTGCGCATCAGTGGCAGCCTGCCCGAACTGGATATCGCGCCCTGGCAGGACGTGGCCAAGCGCTACAGCGGTGGCGATACCGGCGGCAGCGCCCGGCAGATGCTCAACCGGGTCGATGTGCAGATCGGCCGGCTGACAGCCATGGGCACTACGCTTGAACAGGTCCGCGTGCAGGTGCAGCGTATTGCCGCTGCCTGGCAGCTGGCGCTGGACAGCGCGAAGGTCAAAGGGACGGCGGCGTTGCCCGATGCCAGAAACGCCCCGATCGATATCGACCTGCAGTACGTGCACCTGCCGGCCGCCGACCCCAATGCGGCGGTGGTCGAAAACGCGCCTGACCCGTTGGCCGGGTTCGATCCGCGTCAGGTGCCGGCGCTGGATCTGCGCATCAACCAGGTGTTCCAGGGCGAGCAGTTGGTCGGTGGCTGGGCCCTGAAAATCCGTCCGACCCCCAGTGGCTTGCGCTTCAACGACCTGAGCCTGGGCCTCAAGGGGCTGCTGCTCGAAGGCAACGGGGGCTGGGACGGCACACCGGGGGCCGGCAGCAGTTGGATCAAGGGCCATGTGGCGGGCAAGGACCTGAGCGATGTGCTCAAGGCCTGGGGCTTTGCGCCGACCGTGACCAGCGAATCATTCGAGCTGGACATCGACGGCCGCTGGCCGGGCTCGCCGGCCTGGGTGGGCCTGAAGCGTTATTCCGGGAGTCTGGATGCCACGTTGCGCAAGGGCCAGTTCGTCGAAGTCGAAGGCGGTGCCCAGGCGTTGCGAGTGTTCGGCCTGCTCAACTTCAACTCCATCGGCCGGCGTTTGCGCCTGGACTTCTCCGACCTGCTGGGCAAGGGGCTCAGCTATGACCGGGTCAAGGGCCTGCTGGTGGCCAGCGAAGGTGTCTACGTGACGCGCAAGCCGATCACCCTGACCGGCCCGTCGAGCAACCTGGAGCTGGACGGTACGCTGGACATGGTCAGGGATCAGGTCAACGCCAAGCTGCTGGTGACCCTGCCGGTTACCAACAACCTGCCCATTGCCGCCTTGCTGGTTGGCGCACCGGCCATTGGCGGCGCACTGTTTCTGGCAGACAAGTTGCTGGGCGACCGCGTTGCGCGTTTCGCCAGTGTCCAGTACAAGGTCGAGGGGCCCTGGAAAGAGCCGAAAATTACCTTCGACAAGCCGTTCGAGAAGCCTCAGTAACAGGGTTGCCTGTTTAGTCAGGTTGGCAGGGAGGATCAAATGACGTTTGCCGTGATTCAGATGGTCAGCCAGAGCGACATCGCCGAAAACCTGCGCCATGCCCGGCGCCTGCTGGAGCAGGCTGCCGGGCAGGGCGCGCGGCTGGCGGTGCTGCCGGAAAACTTCCCGGCGCTGGGACGTCGCGATGCGGCCGCCATCGGCCGCGCCGAGGCCCTGGGACAAGGTCCGATCCTGCCATGGTTGAAACAGGCCGCCCGTGACCTCAGGTTATGGATTGTCGCCGGTACATTGCCGCTGCCACCGCAGGATCAGCCCGAGGGCAAGGCTGCGGCCTGCTCGTTGCTGATCGACGAGCATGGCGAGCAGGCGGCCCGGTACGACAAATTGCATCTGTTCGATGTCGATGTGACTGACAATCGCGGGCGCTACCGTGAATCGGATGACTATGCTTATGGAGGCCATGTAGTCGTTGCCGATACGCCGGTGGGGCGGTTGGGGATGAGCGTATGCTATGACCTGCGCTTCCCGGAGCTGTACACCGCCCTGCGTGAAGCGGGCGCAGAACTGATTACCGCACCTTCGGCGTTCACCGCCGTCACCGGTGCGGCGCACTGGGAGATCCTGATTCGCGCCCGCGCCATCGAGACTCAGTGCTACCTGCTGGCCGCCGCCCAGGGCGGCATCCATCCGGGCCCTCGGGAAACCTGGGGCCAGACGGCAATCATCGACCCCTGGGGACGAATACTGGCCGAGCAGGACAAAGGTGAAGCCGTGCTGCTGGCGCAGCGCGACAGTGAAGAACAGGCGTCCATACGGGCGCGGATGCCGGTGTCCAGTCACCGGCGATTTTCAGTGCAGGACGCGGTGCGGCCTGCTTCGGAGTGAATATGAGTGACGTGTCCTCAGTCAGCGAACATCTTCTGGCGCCTGGCGGCCTGAACCTGGACACCCTGCAATCGGTGCTGGGCGAATTGGCCGGTCCCGGGATCGACGCGGCCGATCTGTATTTCCAGGGCATGATTTCCGAGTCCTGGGCGCTTGAGGACGGCATTGTCAAGGAAGGCAGCTTCAACCTTGACCAGGGGGTCGGGGTGCGTGCGCAATCGGGCGAAAAAACCGGTTTCGCCTACAGCAATGCCATCAACCTCGAGGCCCTGAGCGCGGCGGCGCGTGCGGCCCGTTCCATCTCGCGTGCCGGCCAGAACGGTCGGGTCCAGGCGTTCACCACCCAGGATGTGGCCCAGCTGTATGCGCCGGACAACCCGCTCGAAGTGCTCAGCCGCGCCGAAAAGGTCGAGCTGCTCAAGCGCATTGATGTCGCCACCCGGGCGCTGGACCCACGGATCCAGCAGGTCTCGGTGAGCATGGCCGGGGTCTGGGAGCGTATTCTGGTCGCTGCCGCCGATGGCAGCCTGGCGGCCGATGTACGGCCGCTGGTGCGCTTCAATGTCAGTGTGATCGTCGAACAGAACGGCCGTCGCGAGCGCGGTGGGCACGGTGGCGGTGGCCGTACCGATTACCGTTATTTCCTCAATGAAGACCGGGCCATGGGCTACGCCCGCGAGGCCTTGCGCCAGGCGCTGGTCAACCTCGAGGCGATACCCGCCCCGGCAGGCACCTTGCCGGTGGTGCTGGGTTCGGGCTGGTCGGGCGTGCTGTTGCACGAAGCGGTCGGTCATGGCCTGGAAGGCGACTTCAACCGCAAGGGCAGCTCGGCCTACAGCGGCCGGATGGGCGAAAGGGTTGCCTCCAAGCTGTGCACCATCGTCGATGACGGCACCCTGGCCGGTCGTCGTGGCTCGCTGAGCGTCGATGACGAAGGCACCCCGACCGAATGCACCACGCTGATCGAGAACGGCGTGCTCAAGGGCTACATGCAGGACAAGCTCAATGCCCGCCTGATGGGCGTGGCACGCACGGGCAACGGTCGTCGCGAATCCTATGCGCACCTGCCGATGCCGCGCATGACCAATACCTACATGCTGGGCGGGCAAAGCGACCCACAGGAAATCATCGCTTCGGTAAAGCGCGGGATCTACTGCGCCAACCTGGGCGGCGGGCAGGTGGATATCACCAGCGGCAAGTTCGTGTTCTCCACCAGCGAGGCCTACCTGATCGAAGACGGCAAGATCACCACCCCGGTCAAGGGCGCGACCCTGATCGGTAACGGTCCGGAGGCCATGAGCCGGGTGTCGATGGTGGGCAACGACCTGTCGCTGGACAGTGGCGTGGGCACCTGCGGCAAGGACGGACAATCCGTACCGGTAGGCGTCGGCCAGCCGACCCTGAAGATCGATGCGATCACCGTGGGCGGCACAGGCGGGTGAGGGAAGGGCAGGACTGGTCACTGCTGACCAGTCCTGAGCAGGCGCTAGCGCAGGCCGCGCTGCACTTCGTCCAGATCGCGGATGTACTTGAAGACCTTGCGACTGGAAGCCGGTGGCTTGTTATGCGCCAGTTCATGCTGGGCCTGACGGATCAGGGAGCGCAATTGCTGGCGATCGGCGTCCGGGTATTCGGAAACGAATTTTTCCAGGACGCTGTCATCGCCGCCGATCAGACGGTCGCGCCAGCGTTCCAGCGAGTGGAAGCGTTCGTTGTACTGCCGGGTCGAGCTGTCGAGCTGGTCCAGCAGGGCAAGAATAGCCTCCTGGTCCTGATCGCGCATCAGCCTGCCGATAAACAGGATATGGCGCTTTCGCGCGATATTCGCGGTGTGCTTGGGGGCTTCGGCCAGGGCGCGGCGCAAGCCGTCGGTCAAGGGCAGCTTGTCGAGCACATCCGGTTTGAGGGTAGTCAGGCGCTCGCCCATTTCAACCAGCGCCTGCTGCTCGCGTTTTACCTGGGTTTTGCTTTTCTCCCCGTCGAGGGAGTCGTCGTAAGAATCAACCATGGGGGCCGTCCGCAAATAAACGCCGCCATGATAACCAGTCAGGGGCCGCTTGTCCGGCCCGCTCGGTATGTGAACTGTGCCGAAAGCAGAATTTGATGGAGAAAGTCATGAGTGCAACCCAAAGCGTCGGCCCACAAGCCCTGCCAGCACTTCAGGAGCAGGTCGAGCAGATCATCGCCGAAGCCCGTCGCCAGGGCGCCAGCGCCTGTGAGGTGGCCGTCTCGGTGGACCAGGGACTGTCGACCTCGGTGCGCCAGCGCGAAGTCGAGACCGTAGAGTTCAATCGCGACCAGGGATTTGGCATCACCCTGTACGTCGGCCAGCGCAAGGGCTCGGCCAGCACTTCGGCCAGTGGTCCGGACGCTATCCGCGAAACCGTCGCCGCGGCGCTGGCGATTGCCCGGCACACCTCCGAAGACGAAAGCTCGGGGCTGGCCGATCCGGCCTTGATGGCACGCGAGCTGAAAGACTTCGATCTGTTCCATGCCTGGGACATTACCCCGGAGCAAGCCATCGAGAAGGCGCTGATCTGCGAAGCGGCGGCGTTCGAGGCCGACAGCCGGATCCGCAATGCCGATGGCACCACCCTCAATACCCACCAGGGCTGCCGGGTGTATGGCAACAGCAATGGCTTCATCGGCGGCTATGCGTCGACCCGGCACAGCCTCAGTTGCGTCATGATCGCCGAAGATGGCGGCCAGATGCAGCGTGACTATTGGTACGACGTCAATCGTCAGGGTGATCTGCTGACCGACGCGCAGGTCATCGGGCGCAAGGCGGCCCAGCGGGCCGCCAGCCGCCTGGGCGCCCGTCCGGTGCCCACCTGCGAAGTGCCGGTGCTGTTTTCTGCCGAATTGGCCGGTGGCCTGTTCGGCAGTTTTCTCGGGGCCATTTCCGGCGGCAACCTGTACCGCAAGTCGTCCTTCCTGGAAGGCACGCTGGGTCAACGCCTGTTCCCTGAGTGGCTGACCATCGATGAGCGTCCGCACCTGATCCATGCATTGGGCAGTGCGTCCTTCGATGGCGATGGTCTGGCCACCTACGCCAAGCCGTTCGTCGAGAATGGCGATCTGGTCTCGTACATGCTGAGCACTTACTCCGGCCGCAAGCTGGGCCTGCCGAGCACGGCCAATGCCGGCGGCGTGCATAACCTGTTCGTCACCCACGGTACTGAAGACCAGTCGGCGCTGGTACGTCGCATGGGGCGTGGCCTGCTGGTGACCGAACTGATGGGCAGCGGCTTGAACATGGTAACGGGTGACTATTCGCGTGGGGCGGCCGGCTTCTGGGTCGAGAACGGCGAGATCCAGTTCCCGGTCCAGGAAGTGACGATCGCCGGCAATATGCGCGACATGTTCAAGCAGATTGTGGCCATCGGCAGTGATCTTGAACTGCGCAGCAACATCCGCACCGGCTCGGTGCTGATCGAACGCATGACCGTCGCCGGCAGCTGACACCGCCCGGTGTAGGAGCGCGCTTGCCGGTATGCCGGACCACCGCGACCGGCTGCGTTAGCAGTCGTAAATTTGTGGCGTTTCATAGATTTACAGCCGTAAATCTTCAGCGTTTCGCAGATTTACAGCTGTAAATCTTCAGCGTTTCGCAGATTTACAGCTGTAAATCTCAGCGTTTCCGAGATTTTGCGAGCGCTATCGCACTCGGTCGCGGGCAAGCGCGCTCCTACCCGCGATCCCCCATTCCTCCTTCTTTGTCCCTCCCTCTCCAGCACCCCAAAAAACAGATTCACGTCAGAGTCTTGTTTTGATTCTTAATCTCATTCAATAATGAATATCATTTCTTGGCTGAGTCATGGGTCATGGGGTCTGTCCTGCACGAGCTGCCTTACCTGGATAACTGGCGCGAACTGGGTCTGCGGATCCGCTGTGCGCTGGATCCCGATGAGCCGCGCCTGATCGAGCATTACCTCGCTGAAGGGCGTTATCTGGCGCGTTTCACTGCCACGCCCAAGGCCCTGATTGCCCTGACCGCCTTGCGTCTGCTGCTCGACACGGCACGCGATACCGTCCTGCCCTGGCACTGGCGCTGCCTGTGCCTGGATCAAGCCTGGCGCCCGTTGCGCGACGTCAAGGCCCTGGCCGTGACCCCGGCCCGGCATCGCCAGTGGCAAGCCTGTGTCCATGAACTGGCTACATGCGTGCTGCAGCCGTCGATCTCTCTCACTGAACTGGTCCAAGGATATTCCGATGAGTAATACCCGTATCGAACGCGACAGCATGGGCGAACTGCAGGTGCCGGCCGAAGCCCTGTATGGCGCACAGACCCAGCGTGCGGTCGACAATTTCCCGATCAGCCAGCAGCGCATGCCGCGGCAGTTCATCCGTGCGCTGTTGCTGGCCAAGGCTGCCGCCGCCAAGGCCAACCTGGAGCTGGAGCAGATCAGCGAAGGGCAGAGCAAGGCCATCGTCCAGGCGGTCAACGACCTGCTGGCCGGCGATTTCATGGTCCACTTTCCGGTCGATGTCTTCCAGACCGGCTCCGGCACCAGCTCCAACATGAATGCCAACGAAGTGATCGCGACCCTGGCGACCCGCATTCATGGCGAGGTGATCAATGCCAATGACCACGTCAATTGTGGCCAGAGCAGCAACGACATCATCCCGACCACTATCCACGTCAGCGCGGCACTGGCCCTGCATGAGCACTTGCTGCCTGCCTTGCAGCATCTGATCGAGGTCACCGAGCACAAGGCCGCCCAGGTGCATCCGTTCGTCAAGACCGGTCGCACCCACCTCATGGACGCCATGCCGGTGCGTTTGAGCCAGGTGCTCAATGGCTGGGCGCAGCAGATTCGCGCCAACCTCGAACATCTTCAGGCCTTGCAGCCAAGCCTGCAATCGCTGGCCCAGGGCGGCACGGCGGTGGGCACCGGGATCAATGCACACCCTGAGTTCGCCGGGCGCTTCAACGCCCAGCTGAGCGCGCTGAGCGGTGTCGCGTTCAAGCCGGGCAAGGACCTGTTTGCCCTGATCGGTTCGCAGGACACCGCCGTCGCGGTCTCCGGCCAGCTCAAGGCCACGGCCGTCTCGTTGATGAAGATTGCCAATGACCTGCGCTGGATGAACTCCGGTCCCTTGGCAGGCCTGGGCGAGATCGAACTGGAGGCGCTGCAGCCGGGATCATCGATCATGCCTGGCAAGGTCAATCCGGTGATTCCGGAAGCCACGGCAATGGTCGCCGCGCAAGTGATCGGCAATGACATGGCCATTACTGTGGCCGGCCAGTCCGGCAACTTCGAACTGAACGTGATGCTGCCGATCATCGCCCAGAATCTGTTGGCCAGCATCGAATTGTTGGCCAATGCCAGTCGTCTGCTGGCCGACAAGGCCATCAGCAGCTTCAAGGTCAACCAGGAAAAGCTTCAGGAAGCGCTGTCGCGCAACCCGATCCTGGTGACCGCATTGAACCCGATCATCGGTTACCAGAAAGCTGCCGAGATCGCCAAGAAGGCCTATCAGCAAGGCCGTCCGATCATCGACGTGGCGCTGGAACATACCGACCTGCAACGCAGCCAGCTGGAAGTGTTGCTCAACCCTGAAAAACTGACCGCTGGCGGTATCTGAACCGCCGCCATGCCTCTGGAGGTAGTCATGCAGCATTGGAAACGGACCATCGAACAGGCCAATCGCTGTTTCAATCTCGGCGAGTGGGTAGAAGCTCGTGAGTTGTACCTCCAGGCGCTGGCGCTGGCGCAGGTGCTGTTCGAGCGCTGGGCGGACCCGGATGAAGCGGTCGCCGCCTGCGTCATTTCACACCATAACCTGGCCGACCTGCATTTGAGCCTGGGACAGCCGGAGGAGAGCGCCGAATACCTGTGTGCGATCCATCAGCGCCTGTTGCAGGCCATGCAGGATTCGCGCTTGCCCGACGCCCTGCGCCAGGCTGCCTTGCGCCATAGCAACAAGACCTATGCCGAGTTGCTGGGCTTTATCAGCGAGCACGGCGAATACCCGCGTACCCATCGACTGCTGAACAGCAACAGCGAGCACGCCCGCACGTCGTTGCAAAAGCCTTCAGCTACTCATTACCTGCACGGAGTCCATTGACATGTCTCACACCCTGCCTGAATTGCCGTATGCCTACGAGGCACTGGAGCCGTACGTCGATACGGAAACGATGAAGATTCACCATACCAAGCACCACCAGACCTACATCGACAACCTGAACAAAGCCGTTGCCGGTACTGAATATGAGCAGCTCCCGGTCGAGGAACTGGTCGGCAAGGCCAAGGAACTGCCAGAGAACCTGCGCGCGGTGGTCGTCAATCATGGTGGCGGTCATGCCAACCACTCGCTGTTCTGGACGGTCATGAAGCCCGGCGGTGGTGGCGAGCCGACAGGTGACCTGGCCGCTGGCATTGCTCAGGACCTGGGCGGTTTCGAGGCCTTCAAGGCCGCCTTCACCGACGCGGCCGTCAAACGTTTCGGCAGCGGCTGGGCCTGGTTGAGTGTGACCCCCGAGAAGAAACTGGTGGTCGAGCACAGCGCCAACCAGGACAGCCCGTTAATGCACGGCAATACGCCAATTCTGGGCCTCGACGTCTGGGAACATGCCTATTACCTCAAGTACCAGAACCGTCGCGCCGAATACATCGGTGCTTTCTACAATGTCATCAACTGGGATGAAGTCGCTCGCCGCTACCAGGCGGCCAAGGGCTGATTCATTCGTCACCATCCAGGGTGCCTCATGCGTTCACTAACACCAATCAACCGCCGTGCACGCAGGCTTCGCCTGATAGTCGGCAGCCTCTTGCTGCTGGCCGGCACCTGTTTGCTGGTGGTCCAGGGGCTGGCCTGGTTCGATCTGGAGCCTTGTGGGCTACGGACCCTGGAGCAGGGGACTGCCTGCACCCTGGGTTAAGACGGTAAACAAAAAAGGGGCGCCTGGTGAACAGGGCCCCTTTTTTGCTATCAACAGCGCTGCAGTATTACTCGCCCTCGTCAAACTTGTTGTTGATCAGTTCGACGATGCTTTGCAGTGCCTGTTCCGCATCGTCGCCCTCGGCGGACACGTGCAGTTCGGTGCCCTTGCCGGCCGCAAGCATCATGACGCCCATGATGCTTTTGCCGTCGATAAGCGTTTCAGGTGTGCGACCGATCCTGATCTGGCAGGGAAACTTGCCGGCCACGCCGACAAACTTGGCGGCGGCCCGGGCATGAAGGCCGAGTTTGTTGATGATGGTGATCTGGCAAGCGGGCATCGCAGTGGAAATCCTTCAGCTGAGGTCGCGGTGGCGAACCTGGACGTTCTTGAGTGATTGTTGCAGAACCTGGCCCAGGCGCTCGGTCAGGTAGACCGAACGGTGGTGTCCGCCGGTACAGCCAATGGCAATGGTCACATAGGAACGGTTGCTGGCGGCGAAGCGCGGCAACCATTTATTGAGGTAGGTGAAGATGTCCTGGAACATTTCCTCGACATCAGGCTGCGCTGCCAGGTACTCGGCCACTATGGGCTCAAGCCCTGAATGGTCGCGCAGTTCAGGCTTCCAGTACGGGTTGGGCAGGCAGCGCACATCGAACACCAGGTCGGCGTCCACGGGCATGCCACGCTTGAAGCCGAACGACTCGATGAGAAAGGCCGTGCCGGGCTCGGGCTTGTTCAACAGGCGCAGCTTCAAGGTGTCACGCAACTGATAGAGGTTCAGGTGCGTCGTGTTGATCTTCAGGTCGGCCAGGTCGATGATCGGCCCCAGCAGTTGGCTCTCGTCGCGGATGGCCTCGGCCAGCGAGCGCTGTGCATTGCTCAACGGGTGACGACGACGGGTCTCGGAAAAGCGCTTGAGCAACGTGGCATCGTCAGCGTCCAGATACAGCACGTCGCAAGAGATGTGCCGGGCACGGACTTCGTCGAGGATCTGCGGAAATCGGGTCAGGTGGCTGGGCATATTGCGCGCGTCGATCGACACGGCCAGCAGCGGCTCGGCCTGCTCGCTGTTGAGCAGGGCGCGCTCGGCCAGTTCGGGCAACAGGCCGGCCGGCAGGTTATCGACGCAGTAGAAGCCATTGTCTTCCAGTACGTCGAGTGCCGTGCTCTTGCCTGAGCCTGAGCGGCCACTGACGATGATCATGCGCATGCTCAATGGCCTTTGAGTTTTTCCAGTACTAAATCGTAAAGCGCCTGACTGCTTTTCGCGCTGCGCAACTGGTCGCGTACATCGCTGCGATCAAGCATGCCGGCAATCTGGCTCAGCAGCTTGAGATGTTCGTCCGTGGCCGCCTGTGGTACCAGCAGTACGAACAGCAGGTCGACGGGCTCACCGTCGATAGCATCGAACTCCACTGCCTTGTCGAGCAACAGAACCGCACTGACCGGTTCTACGCAGTCATTCAGGCGGCAGTGAGGAATGGCGATGCCATTGCCAAAGCCGGTCGAGCCCAGTTTTTCGCGGGCCAGCAGTTTTTCAAATACGTCTTGTGCGTCCAGGGCGGGTACTTCACGCCCGATGAGGTTGGCGATCTGTTCAAGCACGCGTTTCTTGCTGCCTCCCGGCACGTTCACCAGGGAACGGCCGGGGGTCAGTATGTTTTCAAGTCGAATCATGGGTTGGTATGTCAGCGCGCTGTCGCACCCTTGAGGATGCTTTGCTGCTTTTCCTTGTGCTTGAGCAATTGTCTGTCGAGCTTGTCGGTGAGCAGGTCGATGGCCGCGTACATGTCGTCATGTTCGGCGTTGGCTACGACCTCCCCACCATGAATATGCAAAGTGGCTTCGATTTTCTGCTTCAGCTTCTCGACCGTCATCGTGACCTGGACGTTGGTGATCTTGTCGAAATGCCCTTCGAGCTTCTTGAGTTTGAGCTCCACATACTCACGAAGGGGTTTGGTCACTTCCAGATGTTGTCCACTGATATTGACTTGCATACAGCTTTCTCCCTTTGCCAGTGCATAAGAGACAGGTCGGTGACCTGCCACTGGAACGCTGTGGCCTGCGCCTGCAAGCAGCGGTGAGCTCTGGTACGCCACCTGCAGGTGCTTCGTCCGCTACATCAGCCGCTTACGCTCGCTGGACGGCGCTATCCCGAGGGATTCGCGGTACTTGGCGACTGTGCGACGGGCGACTTGAATGCCTTGTGCCTCCAGTAAACCAGCGATCTTGCTGTCGCTCAATGGCTTTTTCTGATTTTCCGCCGCCACCAGTTTCTTGATAATCGCGCGAATGGCCGTGGACGAGCATTCGCCGCCTTCGGAGGTGCTGACGTGGCTGGAAAAGAAGTATTTCAGTTCGTATATGCCACGCGGCGTGTGCATGAATTTCTGCGTGGTGACCCGGGAAATGGTCGATTCATGCATGCCCACGGCTTCGGCGATGTCATGCAACACCAGTGGCTTCATGGCCTCGTCGCCGTATTCGAGAAAGCCGCGCTGGTGCTCGACGATCTGGGTGGCCACCTTCATCAGTGTTTCGTTGCGGCTTTGCAGGCTCTTGATGAACCAGCGGGCTTCCTGCAACTGATTGCGCATGAAGGTGTTGTCGGCGCTGGTGTCGGCGCGGCGCACGAAACCGGCGTACTGCGGGTTGACCCGCAAGCGTGGCACCGCTTCCTGGTTCAGTTCGACCAGCCAGCGTTCGCTGTCCTTGCGCACAATGACATCGGGCACGACATATTCCGGCTCGCTGGACTCGATCTGCGAGCCCGGCCGTGGATTGAGGCTCTGGACCAGTTCGATGACCTGGCGCAGGTCATCTTCCTTGAGCTTCATGCGACGCATCAGTTGCGAGTAGTCGCGCCCGCCCAGCAGATCGATGTAGTCGGTGACCAGGCGCTGGGCTTCGCTCAGCCAGGGCGTACTGGCATGCATCTGGCGCAGTTGCAGCAGCAGGCATTCGCTCAGGGTACGGGCGCCGACGCCGGCCGGTTCGAATTGCTGGATGCGATGCAGCACGGCTTCGATTTCATCGCGTTCGATGTCCAGTTCGGGATCGAAGGCTTCCAGCAGCTCTTCCAGCGACTCTTCCAGATACCCCTGATTGTTGATGCAGTCGATCAGGGTGACGGCAATGAGGCGGTCGGTGTCGGACATCGGCGCGACGTTGAGCTGCCACAGCAGATGGCTCTGCAGGCTTTCACCGACAGAGGTGCGGGTGGTGAAGTCCCACTCGTCATCATCATTGCTGGGCAGGCTGCTGGCGCTGGTCTGGTAGATGTCTTCCCAGGCCGTGTCGACCGGCAGTTCGTTAGGGATGCGCTCGTTCCATTCGCCTTCTTCAAGATTGTCCACGGTGGGTGCGGACGATTCCTGATAGGTCGAATCCTGGGGCTCGTGTTCACGCTCGTTGCCCGGCTTGTTTTCGATATTGTCCGCCATCGGGTCGGAATTATCGAAATCGTCGCCTTCTTCCTGGCGTTCCAGCATGGGGTTGGATTCCAGGGCTTCCTGGATTTCCTGCTGCAAGTCCAGGGTCGACAACTGGAGTAAGCGGATAGCCTGTTGCAGCTGCGGTGTCATCGTCAGCTGCTGGCCCATTCTCAAGACTAGCGATGGTTTCATGGCAGTGGCTCAACACCTTACATTCGCCGGCGCGCGTGCGCCATCCACTACAGGGCGCCTGGGCGCCGCCTTTTATAAGCAAGTTATATGCCTGAAATTCAAGCGCTTGCCTAGAGCGCCACGACAAATAATCCGCTGTCAATGGTCATTGTGGTCGGTCTAGAGGCGGAACTCGTGTCCGAGGTAGACCTCTTTGACCAACTGGTTGGCCAGGATGGTCTCGGCATCGCCTTCGGCGATCAACTGTCCATCATTGACGATGTAGGCGGTTTCGCAGATGTCCAGGGTTTCACGGACGTTGTGATCGGTGATCAGTACGCCAATGCCCTTGGCCTTCAGGTGATGAATGATCTGCTTGATATCGCCGACCGAAATCGGGTCGACACCGGCAAAGGGCTCGTCCAGCAGGATGAACTTGGGGGCAGTGGCCAGTGCCCGGGCAATTTCCACACGGCGCCGCTCGCCACCGGACAGGCTCATGCCCAGGCTGTCGCGGATATGGGTGATGTGAAACTCCTGCAAGAGGTTTTCCAGCTCCTTGCGGCGTGCCGCGCCGTCGAGCTCCTTGCGGGTTTCCAGGATGGCCATGATGTTATCGGCCACGGTCAGCTTGCGAAAAATAGAGGCTTCCTGGGGCAGGTAGCCAATACCGGCGCGAGCCCGGCCGTGCATCGGCTGGTGGCTGACATCCAGGTCATCGATCAGTACGCGCCCCTGGTCGGCCTGCACCAGGCCGACGATCATGTAGAAACACGTCGTCTTGCCGGCACCGTTCGGGCCCAGCAGGCCGACGATCTGGCCACTGTCGATCGACAGGCTTACATCGCGTACGACCTGGCGACTCTTGTAACTCTTGGCCAGGTGCTGGGCTTTGAGCGTTGCCATTTACTGGGCCTTCTGCTGCGGTTCGGTTTTCTTTTTCGGCTGGATGACCATGTCGATCCGTGGCCGTGGCGTCGTCACGTTGCTGCCGGTCGCGCGACCTGCACTGACGATCTGGCGCACGGTGTCGTAGACGATCTTTTCGCCTTCGGAGGTGTTGCCATCGTTGATGACCTTGGCCTTGTCGATCAGTGTGATCCGGTCCTGGCCCGCGTTGTACTGGATGGTCACGGCATAGGCCTGGACGATAGGCTTGGTCGCCGAAGGCTTCTGCTCGTAATAGGCCAGGTTGCCGACCGAGGTGAAAACATCGACTTCGCCCTGGGCATTGCGTGTGATGGTCACGGTGTTGCCGGTGATCTTCATCGAGCCCTGGGTGATGATGACATTGCCCTTGTAGGTGGCAACACCCTGCTTGTCGTCGAGCTGCGCATCGTCCGACTGGATATGAATCGGCTGGTCACGGTCTGTGGGCAGGGACCAGGCGCTCGCGCTTCCCAGTGCTGCGCCCAGGCCGAGCAAGAAAGGAAGAGTTTTAACGAGCCTCATACTGTCCTCTTACGTTGGACAGCAGGTCCATCCTGCCGTCGTTCAAATACGCTTTCATCCCTTTGGCCGTAGTGACACCGCCGCCGGCGTCGATTCTAACGGCTTGCTCGGTCTGCGCATATTGCTTCTGTGGGAATACGGTCATTCGAGTGCTGGTAATGACAGTCGAACGTTTCTTTTCATCGGTGCGCGATACACGCACATCGTCGATCAGCTCGACCTGCTCGCCGCCGGGTGAGACTTCACCGCGTGCGCTCTGCACGTGCCACGGGAACGCCGTGCCACGGTACATCTGCAGGTCCGGCCGGGTCAGCAGGGTGACATCGGAGGCCTTGACGTGTTCGACCTTGTCGGCCGTCATTTCGTACTGCACCTTGCCATCGGGCAGGTACTGCACGCTGCGCGCGTTCAGGGCGTAGTAGTCGATGGCGGTTTCGTCAGGCATCACGGCAGGTTGCTCCATGAAGCTCTCGGGGCTGACATTCCAGTAGCCGACCGCCGCCAGCAGGAATGCCAGTACGCCGAGTATCAGGAAGGTCCGAATCTTTTTGCTGAGCATGAGCGAAGTCTACAAGTAGGCGGCGTGGGCCGCTTCAAGGTTGCCCTGGGCGTTCAGGATCAGCTCGCAGAACTCGCGTGCTGCCCCTTCACCGCCCCGGGCGCAAGTGACGCCGTGGGCGTGCTGGCGAACGAAGCCGGCGGCACTGGCCACGGCCATCCCCAGGCCGACGCGGCGAATGACGGGCAAGTCTGGCAGATCATCCCCCAGGTAGGCGACCTGTTCGTAGCCAAGGTTCAGTTCGCCGAGCAACTGGTCAAGCACCACCAGCTTGTCTTCGCGGCCCTGGTACAAGTGGGCGATGCCCAGGTTTTTGGCGCGACGCTCGACCACCGGGGTCTTGCGCCCGCTGATGATGGCCGTGCTGACGCCCGAGGCGATCAGCATCTTGATGCCCTGGCCGTCGAGGGTATTGAAGGTCTTGAATTCGCTGCCGTCTTCCAGGAAGTACAGGCGGCCATCGGTCAGCACGCCATCGACATCGAAAATCGCCAGCCTGATCTTGCTGGCGCGTTGCAGCAGTTCGTCGCTCACGGTGCGGGTCTCCATTACATGACTCCTGCGCGCAGAAGATCCTGCAGGTTGAAAGCGCCTGTGGGGCGGTCGTGTTCGTCGACCACGATCAGCGCGCTGATCTTGTGGTCCTCCATGATTTTCAGGGCCTGGGCGGCGAGCATGTCGGCGCGCGCGGTCTTGCCGTGCACGGTCATGACTTCGTCGACGGTGGTCTGGTGGATGTCGATCGGACGGTCCAGGGTGCGGCGCAGGTCGCCGTCGGTAAACACCCCGGCCAGCCGGCCGTCGTCTTCGAGAATGGCCGTCATGCCCAGGCCCTTGCGGGTCATTTCCAGCAAGGCATCACGCAGTGGGGTGCCGCGCTTTACCTGGGGCAGGGCGTCGCCACTGTGCATCACATGCTCGACCTTGAGCAGCAGGCGCCGCCCCAGCGCGCCGCCGGGGTGTGAAAACGCGAAGTCTTCAGCGGTGAAGCCGCGCGCATCGAGCAGGGCCACGGCCAGCGCATCGCCCATGACCAGGGCGGCGGTGGTCGAGGAGGTGGGGGCCAGGTTCAGCGGGCAGGCCTCCTGTTCGACGCGGGCATTAAGGTTGACGTCGGCTGCCTTGGCGAGGGTGGATCCGGGGTTGCCGGTCAGGCTGATCATCCGGATACCCAGGCGCTTGATCAGCGGCAGCAGGGTGACGATTTCGCTGGTGGTGCCCGAGTTGGACAGGGCCAGGATCACGTCATCGCGGGTGATCATGCCCATGTCGCCATGGCTGGCTTCGGCTGGATGAACGAAGAATGCCGTGGTGCCGGTGCTGGCCAGGGTGGCGGCGATCTTGCGGCCAATGTGCCCTGACTTGCCCATGCCGACCACGACCACGCGGCCCTTGCTGCCCAGAATCAGTTCGCAGGCACGTACGAAATCGGCATCGATCTGGCCCAGCAGGCCGTCGATGGCCTCGATCTCGAGGCGGATGGTGCGCTGTGCGGAATGAATCAGGTCGTGGGTCAGGCTCATGTCTGAAATCGGTCAGCCGGGGAAAAGCCCGGGATTATAGCGGTAATATCGCTGGCGCTCACGCTCTGATCGCTGCGCGCTTGATCAAGGTGGGCATGGCCGCGAAACCGCAGCGCTTGTCGAGGGGTCTGACCTGCATCGTAACAGCATGTGAACACGAGCACGGGACGTCGGTTCTGCGCTTGGGTGACGTGATGCTGCGGTGGTATAGTTCGCGGCTTGTCCGGCCCGACCTTGTCCTCTTTGCCTCCTGCACAGTGGCCACGCGCAGGGACGAGGCCGTATTGCCAGGAGTTTAAATGAGTGCCGATGACGCTTATGCGGTCGAGTTGAAGGGCGTTACCTTCAAGCGCGGTGCCCGCAATATTTTCAGTGATGTCGATATCCGTATTCCCCGGGGCAAGGTCACGGGGATCATGGGGCCTTCAGGGTGTGGCAAGACCACGCTGCTGCGCCTCATGGGTGCCCAGTTGCGTCCCGATGCCGGTCAGGTATGGGTCAATGGCCAGAACCTGCCCGAGCTGTCGCGTGGCGATCTGTTTGATGCCCGCAAGCAGATGGGCGTGCTGTTCCAGAGCGGTGCGCTGTTCACTGACCTGGATGTGTTCGAGAACGTCGCCTTTCCCCTGCGTGTTCATACCGAGCTGCCCGAGGACATGATCCGCGACATCGTCCTGCTGAAGTTGCAGGCCGTTGGCCTGCGCGGTGCAGTCGAGCTGATGCCCGATGAACTGTCCGGCGGGATGAAGCGACGTGTGGCGCTGGCACGGGCCATTGCGCTGGATCCACAGATCCTCATGTACGACGAGCCGTTCGTCGGTCAGGACCCGATCGCCATGGGGGTGCTGGTGCGGCTGATTCGTCTGCTCAACGACGCGCTGGGCATCACCAGTATCGTGGTGTCGCATGACCTGACCGAAACGGCCAGCATTGCCGATTACCTCTATGTCGTCGGAGACGGCCAGGTCCTGGGGCAGGGCACGCCTGAAGCGCTGATGAACTCGGATAACCCGCGCATTCGTCAGTTCATGACCGGCGAGCCGGATGGCCCGGTGCCTTTTCATTATCCCGCGCCGGATTTTCGCGAAGACCTGTTGGGGAAGCGCTGATGCGCAACAAATCAATCATGGAGCGCGTGCGCCTGCTCGGGCGCTCGGCCATCGATATCGTCACGGTGATGGGACGCTCCGGCATTTTCCTGGTCAATGCCCTGCTGGGGCGTGGCAACGTCAGCGGCGGTTTCCAGTTGCTGGTTCGCCAGCTGTATTCGGTCGGCGTGCTGTCGCTGGTGATCATTGTCGTGTCCGGCATGTTCATCGGCATGGTGCTGGCCCTGCAGGGGTTCAGCATTCTGACCAAGTATGGTTCCGAACAGGCGGTGGGGCAGATGGTGGCCCTGACCCTGCTGCGCGAGCTGGCTCCGGTGGTGGCAGCGTTGTTGTTCGCCGGTCGTGCAGGGTCTGCCCTGACCGCCGAGATCGGCAACATGAAGGCCACCGAGCAGTTGTCGAGCCTGGAAATGATCGGTGTCGACCCGCTCAAGTACATCGTGGCGCCCCGCTTGTGGGCCGGCTTTATTTCATTGCCCATACTGACAGTGATCTTCAGTGTGGTCGGTATCTGGGGTGGCTCATGGGTGGCCATCGACTGGCTGGGAGTCTATGAGGGTTCCTTCTGGTCCAACATGCAGAACAGTGTTTCGTTTGTCGACGATGTGCTCAATGGCGTTCTCAAAAGCGTCGTATTTGCCTTGGTAGTGACCTGGATCGCGGTATTCCAGGGTTACGATTGCGACCCCACCTCCGAAGGGATCGGTCGGGCTACGACAAGGACTGTGGTGTACGCCTCGCTGGCTGTGCTTGGCCTGGACTTTATTCTGACCGCCTTGATGTTTGGAGATTTCTGATGCAAAACCGCGCCATCGAAACCGGTGTCGGCCTGTTCCTGCTGGCCGGCATCCTGGCCCTGCTCCTGCTGGCGTTGCGCGTCAGCGGCCTGAGCGCCAGTGCGACCAGTGACACCTATAAACTTTATGCCTACTTCGACAATATTGCCGGTTTGACTGTCAGAGCCAAGGTCAGCATGGCCGGCGTGACCATCGGTCGGGTAACGGCGATCGATCTGGATCGCGACACCTTTACCGGCCGGGTGACCCTGGAAGTCCAGAAGAAGGTGGATAACCTGCCGCTGGATTCCACGGCGTCGATCCTGACGGCGGGCCTGCTGGGCGAGAAGTACATTGGTATCAGCGTAGGCGGCGATGAAGGCCTGCTCAAGGATGGCGGTACGATCCATGACACCCAGTCGTCGCTGGTGCTTGAGGACCTGATCGGAAAATTCCTGCTCAATACAGTGAGTAAAGAAGCCAAATGAGGAGCTTGTCCATGATTTCTACCCTGCGTCGCGGTCTGCTGGTTCTGCTGGCCATGATGCCGCTGCTGGCCAGTGCAGCGGCTGCCCCGTCTGCCCATGATCTTGTGGAGCGCACCACCCGCGAGCTGCTCAGCGATCTGTCGGCCAACAAGGAGCAATACAAGGCCAGCCCCGGTGCGTTCTACGATGCGCTGAACCGTATCGTGGGTCCCGTGGTGGACGCCGATGGCATTTCGCGCAGCATCATGACCGTCAAGTACTCGCGTAACGCCACGCCTGCGCAGATGCAGCGCTTCCAGGAAAACTTCAAGCGCAGCCTGATGCAGTTCTATGGCAATGCGCTGCTGGAATACAACAACCAGGGCATCACCGTGGCACCGGCCAAGGACGAAAGCGGCGACCGCACCAGTGTCGAGATGCAGGTCAAGGGCACTAACGGGGCCGTCTATCCGGTCTCTTACACCCTGGAGAAAATCAAGGGTGAGTGGAAAGTGCGCAACGTCATCATCAATGGCATCAACATCGGCAAGCTGTTCCGTGACCAGTTCGCCGACGCCATGCAGCGCAATGGCAATAACCTGGACAAGACCATCGACGGCTGGGCCGGCGAGGTGGCCAAGGCCAAGCAGGAAACCGACAAAGCGACAGGCCAGGGCGCGCAATGACCGAGACGGCCGTACGTCTGGCCGGTGCCGGTGAGTTGCGCCTGGACGGCGTGCTCGATTACCGGTCCGGCCCGCAGCTGCGCAAGCAGGGCGCTGCCCTGATTCGCTCCAGCTCGCTGGACAGCCTGGTCATCGACTGCTCCGGCGTCGAGAAATCCAGCAGCGTCGGGCTGGCGCTGCTGCTGGCGTTCATGCGCGACGCGCATGAGGCCGGCAAGTCGGTCAGTGTCCATTCGCTGCCTGACGATATGCGCAAGATTGCCGAAGTCTCAGGAGTGAGCGAGCTTTTCGGCACTCAATCGTCAACCGCCTGATCGCAAGCCCCCGGTCGCCACTCTTTGATGAGGGTTCGCATCGCAGGGGCTTTTTTGTATCATGGCCGACCCGCGCGCACCGAGCGCCGAACGAGGTTAAGCATGCAGGCTGTCGAAGTGAAAAGCTTCCTTGAAGGAAAGCTGCCCGATATCAATGTGGAAGTCGAAGGCGAAGGCTGCAACTTCCAGCTGAATATCATCAGTGACGAGCTGGCCGCCCTGAGCCCCGTCAAGCGTCAGCAACAGATCTACACACATTTGAACCCCTGGATCGCCGATGGCAGCATCCATGCGGTCACCATGAAATTCTTCAGCCGCGCGGCCTGGGCCGAGCGCGCCTGACCTTACGGGTGTCGAAACTGCAATGGACAAACTGATTATTACCGGCGGCGTCCGGCTGGACGGCGAAATTCGCATTTCCGGCGCCAAGAACTCGGCCTTGCCGATTCTGGCGGCGACCTTGCTGGCCGATGGGCCGGTCACGGTCCAGAACCTGCCACACCTGCATGACATCACCACCATGATCGAACTGTTCGGTCGCATGGGTATTGAGCCGGTGATCGACGAGAAACTCAGCGTCGAGATCGACCCGCGCACCATCAAGACCCTGATCGCGCCGTACGAACTGGTGAAAACCATGCGTGCCTCGATCCTGGTGCTGGGCCCGATGGTCGCCCGTTTCGGTGAGGCCGAAGTGGCTCTGCCGGGTGGTTGCGCCATTGGCTCGCGACCGGTCGACCTGCACATCCGTGGCCTGGAAGCCATGGGCGCGATCATCGATGTCGACGGTGGCTACATCAAGGCCAAGGCGCCTGAAGGCGGCCTGCGTGGCGCCCACTTCTTCTTCGATACCGTCAGTGTGACCGGCACCGAGAACATCATGATGGCCGCCAGCCTGGCCCGTGGTCGTTCGGTCCTGCAGAACGCGGCACGCGAGCCTGAAGTGGTCGACCTGGCCAACTTCCTGATCGCCATGGGCGCGAATATCCAGGGTGCGGGCACCGACACCATCACCATCGATGGCGTCGAGCGTCTGCATTCGGCCACCTACCGGGTCATGCCCGACCGTATCGAGACCGGCACCTACCTGGTGGCGGCAGCGGCCACCGGTGGTCGCGTCAAGGTCAAGGACACTGATCCGACCATCCTCGAGGCGGTACTGCTCAAGCTGCAGGAAGCGGGCGCCGAGGTCACCACCGGCGAAGACTGGATCGAGCTGAACATGCACGGTCGTCGTCCCAAGGCCGTCAACATCCGCACCGCACCGTATCCGGCATTCCCCACCGACATGCAGGCGCAGTTCATCTCACTCAACGCCATTGCCGAAGGCACCGGTGCCGTGATCGAGACGATCTTCGAAAACCGCTTCATGCATGTGTATGAAATGCACCGCATGGGCGCGCAGATCCAGGTCGAAGGCAATACTGCGATCGTGACCGGAACCGACGTGCTCAAGGGCGCACCGGTCATGGCCACTGACCTGCGGGCTTCTGCCAGCCTGGTGATTTCGGCGCTGGTCGCCGAAGGCGACACGCTGATCGACCGCATCTATCACATAGACCGCGGCTATGAGTGCATCGAAGAAAAACTGCAAATGCTGGGCGCGAAGATTCGTCGCGTTCCGGGCTAGTCGACAACGGCCTCTCTCGAGGCCGTTGCTTTGCGCGCCGGTGTGATTTCTAATGCGTGACCCGGTTTGTTGCGTTTTGCGCGCCTGCAGGCCGGGCAAGCCCTGGGGACACCCGGGCATGAGTTTCCTGATAAGGACTTACGTTTTCCATGTTGACCATCGCATTGTCCAAGGGCCGCATCCTCGATGACACCCTGCCGCTGCTTGCTGCAGCCGGCATCGTGCCCACCGAGAATCCGGACAAGAGCCGCAAGCTCATCATTCCCACGACCCAGGACGATGTCCGCCTGTTGATCGTGCGCGCCACCGACGTGCCGACCTATGTCGAGCACGGCGCGGCCGACCTGGGGGTCGCCGGCAAGGACGTGCTGATGGAATACGGCGGCCAGGGGCTGTACGAGCCGCTGGACCTGAACATTGCCCGTTGCAAGCTGATGACTGCCGGTGCCATCGGTGCCGTCGAGCCCAAGGGGCGCCTGCGGGTGGCCACCAAGTTCGTCAATGTCGCCAAGCGCTATTACGCCGAGCAGGGCCGTCAGGTCGACATCATCAAGCTGTACGGCTCGATGGAGCTGGCACCGCTGATCGGTCTGGCCGACAAGATCATCGATGTGGTCGACACCGGCAACACCTTGCGCGCCAATGGCCTTGAACCCCAGGACATGATCGCGCACATCAGTTCGCGCCTGGTGGTCAACAAGGCCTCCATGAAGATGCAGCACGCACGCATCCAGGCCCTGATCGACACCCTGCGCCAGGCGGTCGAATCCCGACACCACGGCTGACCTTCCTGCGCGGCATTCGCCGCGTCCAGCTATCCGTGTCATAGCCAAATTTCTCAGGTGTCAGCGCGGATAGCTTGGTAGCTTATGGCACCTGAGCATCCGCCAATCACTGAGGCCCTCGCTATGACCACGTCCACTGCAATACGCCGACTCGATGCTGCCGACCCGGATTTCGCTCGACATCTGGATCATCTGCTGAGCTGGGAAAGCGTGTCCGACGACTCGGTCAACCAGCGGGTACTGGACATCATCAAGGCTGTCCGCGAGCGGGGCGATGCTGCGCTGGTGGAATTCACCCAGCGTTTCGACGGACTTGAAGTGGCCTCGATGGCCGACCTGATCCTGCCGCGCGAGCGCCTTGAACTGGCCCTGACCCGCATCAGCGATGCCCAGCGCCAGGCCCTGGAAGTGGCCGCCGAGCGGGTGCGCAGCTACCACGAACGGCAGAAACAGGACTCCTGGAGCTACACCGAGGCCGATGGCACGGTGCTGGGCCAGAAAGTCACGCCGCTGGACCGTGCCGGCCTGTACGTGCCGGGCGGCAAGGCGTCGTATCCCTCTTCGGTGCTGATGAATGCCATCCCTGCCAAAGTGGCCGGCGTGACTGAAGTGGTCATGGTGGTGCCGACCCCGCGCGGTGAAATAAACGAACTGGTGCTGGCCGCCGCCTGCATCGCCGGCGTCGACCGGGTCTTCACCATCGGTGGCGCCCAGGCCGTCGCAGCCCTGGCCTATGGCACGCAAAGCGTGCCCAAGGTCGACAAGGTCGTCGGCCCCGGCAATATCTATGTGGCCACGGCCAAGCGCCATGTCTTTGGCCAGGTCGGCATCGACATGATCGCCGGGCCCTCGGAAATCCTTGTGGTCTGCGATGGCCAGACCGATCCGGACTGGATCGCCATGGACCTGTTTTCCCAGGCCGAACATGACGAAGACGCCCAGGCCATCCTGGTCAGCCCTGATGGCGAGTTTCTCGACCGCGTGGCGGCCAGCATCGCCAGGCTGCTGCCGGGCATGGACCGCGCCACCATCATCGAGACCTCGATCAACGGCCGTGGCGCGCTGATCAAGGTGGCCGACATGCAGCAGGCCATCGACGTGGCCAACCGTATCGCGCCCGAGCACTTGGAATTGTCAGTGGAAGACCCGCAGGCCTGGCTGCCGCAGATCCGCCATGCCGGCGCGATCTTCATGGGCCGTCACACCAGCGAGGCGCTGGGCGACTATTGCGCCGGTCCCAACCACGTATTGCCGACGTCCGGCACTGCGCGCTTTTCTTCGCCGCTGGGCGTGTATGACTTCCAGAAGCGCTCTTCGATCATCTTCTGCTCGCCGCAAGGCGCGTCCGAGCTGGGCAAGACCGCCTCGGTACTGGCGCGTGGCGAATCGCTGAGTGGCCATGCCCGCAGCGCCGAATACCGCATCACCGACACCGACTGGCAACCCGTGCGCACCGAGCAAGGCAAATAACATGAGCAGATTCTGGAGTCCCTTCGTCAAGAGCCTGGTGCCCTATGTGCCGGGCGAGCAGCCCAAGCTGACCAGGCTGGTCAAGCTCAACACCAATGAAAACCCCTATGGCCCCTCGCCCAGGGCGCTGCAAGCCATGCGCGCCGAACTGGGCGACGACCTGCGTCTGTACCCGGACCCCAACAGCGACCTGCTCAAGCAGGCGGTAGCCCGTTATTACCAGGTACCGCCCAGCCATGTGTTCCTGGGCAACGGCTCGGACGAGGTGCTGGCGCACATTTTCCACGGCCTGTTCCAGCACGACCTGCCGCTGCTGTTCCCGGACATCAGCTACAGCTTCTATCCGGTGTATTGCGGCCTGTATGGCGTGGCGCATGAAACCGTCGCGCTGGATGAGCAGTTCCAGATCCGTCCGCAGGACTACGCCCGGCCCAACGGCGGGATCATCTTCCCCAACCCGAATGCGCCCACCGGCTGCCTGCTGGCGCTGGAGGCGGTCGAGCAGATTCTCAAGGCCAGCCCGGATTCGGTGGTCGTGGTGGATGAAGCGTACATCGATTTTGGCGGTGAAACGGCCATTGCCCTGGTGCAGCGTTATCCGAACCTGCTGGTCACCCAGACCCTGTCCAAGTCGCGCTCGCTGGCCGGTTTGCGGGTGGGGCTTGCGGTCGGGCATCCCGACCTGATCGAGGCGCTGGAGCGGGTCAAGAACAGCTTCAACTCCTACCCGCTGGACCGTCTGGCCATTGTCGGGGCGACGGCGGCGTTCGAAGACCAGGCGCACTTCGACACCACGCGCAATGCGGTGATTGCCAGCCGCGAAATACTGGTCGAGCAGTTGCAGGCCAAGGGCTTTGAGGTGCTGCCGTCGGCCGCCAACTTCATCTTTGTTCGCCATCCGCAACACGATGCGGCCGGCCTGGCCGCCACCCTGCGCGAGCAGGGCGTGATCGTGCGTCACTTCAAGCAGGCGCGCATTGCCCAGTTTCTGCGCATCAGCATCGGCACGCCCGAGCAGAACCAGGCGCTGCTGGACGGCTTGAGCGGCCTCTGAGGCACTGGCCCGTCGATTATTCGGCGGGCTGCGCTGGCGCTGCTGCAGGCGCCGGAGGCGGGCGGATGCCCACTTCGGCGCTCAGGCGGATTTCCTTGTTGTTGCGCATCACGTTGAGGGTGATCTTGTCCTTGGGGCGGGTGCGCGCCACCTGGTTCATCGAGCGCCGCCCGTCGCTGGCCGGCTCGTTATTGATCGCCAGAATCACATCGCCCAATTGCAGGCCGGCTTTCTGTGCCGGACCGTCACGAAAAATCCCCGACACCACGATGCCCGGCCGGTCCTTGAGCCCGAACGATTCGGCCAGCTCTGCCGTCAACGGCTGCACCTCGATCCCCAGCCAGCCACGGATGACCTGGCCGTGCTCGATGATCGACTTCATGACCTCCATGGCCAGCTTGGTCGGGATGGCAAAGCCAATGCCTTGCGAGCCGCCGGACTTGGAAAAGATCGCGGTGTTGATGCCGGTCAGGTTGCCGCTGGCATCGACCAGGGCGCCGCCGGAGTTGCCGGGGTTGATGGCCGCGTCGGTCTGGATGAAGTCCTCGTAGGTGTTCAGGCCCAACTGGTTGCGCCCGGTGGCACTGATGATGCCCATGGTCACGGTCTGGCCGACGCCGAACGGGTTGCCGATGGCCAGGGCGACATCGCCGATGCGGATGCCATCGGAGCGGGCGATGGTCATCGCCGGCAGGTTCTTCAGGTCGATCTTGAGCACTGCCAGGTCGGTTTCCGGGTCGCTGCCGATGACCCGGCCGATGGTCTCCCGGCCATCCTTGAGGGCCACGATGATCTGGTCAGCGCCGCTGGTCACGTGGTTGTTGGTCAGGATGTAGCCTTCCGGGCTCATCAGCACGCCCGAGCCCAGGCTGGACTCCATGCGCTTCTGCTTGGGCTGGTTGTCGCCGAAGAAGCGCCGGAACTGCGGGTCTTCGAACAGCGGGTTGGTCTTGGACATCTTGGTGGTATAGAGATTGACCACCGCAGGGGCCGCCGCACTGACCGCATCGGCGTAAGAGGAGGGGCCTTGCACGACCTGGGTCGTCTGGGGGGCCTGTTGCAGATTGACATCCATGCTCGGCAAACCGACCCATTGAGGGTAACGCTGGATGATCAGCAGGGCGATCAGTACGCCTGCCAGCAATGGCCAGCCATAAAAGCGCAGTGCCTTGAGCATTGAGTGAGGTCCTGAGGGTGCGGGCGCAGAAATTTTTAGCGGGGGTACGCCATAATGGCGGGCATTATACGAGCACCGCGTGCGCTGTCTCGCACTTCGTGTGCAATAAATGATGTCGCCTTGCCGGCTTGGGTGTCTCTGGTCGACGCCAAGCCACTCACAGAGGAATCCTTGCATGGCCGTAGCCCTCAGTACCCTGGTCGAAGAAGCCGACCGTTACCTCAACAGCGCCCGCATTCAGGATTACTGCCCCAACGGCCTGCAGGTCGAAGGGCGCCCCCAGGTCATGCGCATCGTCAGTGGCGTGACCGCCAGCCAGGCCCTGCTGGACGCTGCCGTCGAGGCCCAGGCGGACCTGATCCTGGTCCACCATGGTTATTTCTGGAAAGGCGAAAACCCGTGTGTGGTCGGCATGAAGCAGCGCCGGCTGAAAACCCTGCTCAAGCACGACATCAGCCTGCTGGCCTACCACCTGCCGCTGGATGTCCACCCGGAGGTCGGCAATAACGTCCAGCTGGCGCGGCAACTGGAAATCACCGTCGAAGGCCCGCTGGACCCGGAAAACCCACGCGTGGTCGGGCTGGTCGGCTCACTGGCCGAACCACTCAGTGCGCGTGATTTTGCCCGGCGGGTCGAGGACGTGCTGGGGCGCGAGCCCTTGCTGATCGAGGGCCAGTCGATGATCCGTCGGGTTGGCTGGTGCACCGGGGGCGGGCAGGGCTACATCGATCAGGCGATCCTGGAAGGCGTCGACCTGTTCCTGAGCGGCGAGGCGTCCGAGCAGACCTTTCACAGCGCCCGCGAGAACGGCATCAGCTTCATTGCCGCCGGTCATCATGCGACCGAGCGCTATGGGGTGCAGGCGCTGGGTGATTATCTGGCCCGACGCTTTGCGGTGGAGCACACCTTTATCGATTGCCCCAATCCGATCTGAAGCCTGTGTCCAAGGGGGTGCACAGGTCGGCGACCCTGGGGGTGCAAAACGAGAAGCTATATCGTTAGATCGTTTCGATCTATCCGCGCCGCTGAAGACCCGCTGCCCGGCATGATAAAGTGCGCGGCTCGAATACGGCCCGCAGGCCGCCGCGGGACTTGGGCCCGCCCCGAATCCCGGTCCACAACGAATGCAATCCGTGAGTAGCCATGGTTGACAAACTGACGCATCTGAAACAGCTGGAGGCGGAAAGCATCCACATCATCCGCGAGGTCGCCGCCGAGTTCGATAACCCGGTGATGCTGTACTCGATCGGCAAGGATTCGGCCGTGATGCTGCATCTGGCACGCAAGGCCTTTTTCCCGGGCAAGCTGCCGTTTCCGGTGATGCACGTCGATACCCGGTGGAAATTCCAGGAGATGTACAGCTTCCGCGACAAGATGGTCGAGGAAATGGGCCTGGAGCTGATCACCCACGTCAACCCCGAGGGTGTGGCGCAGGGCATCAACCCCTTCACCCACGGCAGTGCCAAGCACACCGACATCATGAAGACCCAGGGCCTCAAGCAGGCGCTGGACAAGTACGGCTTCGATGCTGCCTTCGGCGGTGCCCGCCGCGACGAAGAAAAGTCCCGGGCCAAGGAGCGGGTCTACTCGTTCCGCGACAGCAAGCACCGCTGGGACCCGAAGAACCAGCGTCCGGAGTTGTGGAACGTCTACAACGGCAAGGTCAACAAGGGCGAGTCGATCCGCGTCTTCCCGCTGTCGAACTGGACCGAGCTGGACATCTGGCAATACATCTACCTCGAAGGCATCCCGATCGTGCCGCTGTACTTCGCCGCCGAGCGTGAAGTGATCGAGAAGAACGGCACGCTGATCATGATCGACGACGAGCGCATCCTCGAGCACCTGTCCGAGGAAGAAAAAGCCCGCATCGTCAAGAAGAAGGTGCGTTTCCGTACCCTGGGCTGCTACCCGTTGACGGGCGCGGTCGAGTCGCAGGCCGAGACCCTGACCGACATCATCCAGGAAATGCTCCTGACCCGGACGTCCGAGCGCCAGGGCCGCGTCATCGACCACGATGGCGCAGGCTCCATGGAAGACAAGAAACGTCAAGGCTACTTCTAATTTCAGGGTTACCTCATGTCGCACCAATCCGATCTGATCAGCGAGGACATCCTCGCCTACCTGTCCCAGCACGAGCGCAAGGAACTGCTGCGCTTCCTGACCTGTGGCAACGTCGATGACGGCAAGAGCACCCTGATCGGGCGCCTGCTGCATGACTCCAAGATGATCTACGAGGACCACCTCGAAGCCATCACCCGCGATTCGAAAAAGAGCGGCACCACCGGCGAAGACATCGATCTGGCGCTGCTGGTCGACGGCTTGCAGGCCGAGCGCGAGCAGGGCATCACCATCGACGTGGCGTACCGCTACTTCTCGACGGCCAAGCGCAAGTTCATCATTGCCGACACCCCGGGCCACGAGCAGTACACCCGCAACATGGCCACCGGCGCCTCGACGTGCGACCTGGCGATCATCCTGGTCGATGCCCGCTACGGCGTGCAGACCCAGACCCGCCGGCACAGCTACATCGCCTCGTTGCTGGGCATCAAGCACATCGTCGTGGCCATCAACAAGATGGACCTCAAGGGCTTTGACGAGCAGGTCTTCGAGTCGATCAAGGCCGATTACCTGGCGTTTGCCGATGCCATCGAGCTGAACCCGAGCAGCCTGCACTTCGTGCCGATGTCGGCGCTCAAGGGCGACAACGTGGTCAACCGCAGCGAGCGTTCGCCGTGGTACACCGGCCCTGCGTTGATGGAAATCCTCGAAACCGTCGAAGTGGCTGCCGATCGCAACTTCACCGACCTGCGTTTCCCGGTGCAGTACGTCAACCGCCCGAACCTGAACTTCCGTGGTTTTGCCGGCACCCTGGCCAGCGGTATCGTGCACAAGGGCGACGAGGTCGTGGTCCTGCCGTCGGGCAAGAGCAGCCGCGTCAAGTCCATCGTCACTTACGAAGGCGAGCTGGAGCAGGCCGGCCCCGGCCAGGCCGTGACCCTGACCATGGAAGACGAGATCGACATCTCCCGTGGCGACCTGCTGGTGCATGCCGACAACGTGCCGACGGTCTCCGACCAGTTCGATGCGATGCTGGTGTGGATGGCCGAAGAGCCGATGCTGCCGGGCAAGAAGTACGACATCAAGCGCGCCACCAGCTATGTGCCGGGCTCGATTGCCAGCATCACCCACAAGGTCGATGTGAACACCCTGGAGCACGGCACCGCCAGTGCCCTGCAACTCAACGAGATCGGCCGGGTCAAGGTCAGCCTCGATGCCGCCATCGCGCTGGACGGCTATGACAGCAACCGCACCACCGGTGCCTTCATCGTCATTGACCGCCTGACCAACGGCACCGTCGGTGCCGGCATGATCATTGCGCCACCGGTGCTGCCGCATGGCACTCACGGCCAGCACGGTGAGCTGGCGCATGTGTCGACCGAAGAGCGTGCCCTGCGCCTGGGTCAGCAACCGGCCACGGTATTGTTCAGCGGCCTGTCCGGCGCCGGCAAGAGCACCCTGGCCTATGCCGTGGAGCGCAAGCTGTTCGACATGGGCCGCTCGGTCTATGTGCTCGATGGCCAGAACCTGCGTCACGACCTGAACAAGGGCTTGCCACAGGACCGCGCCGGCCGTACCGAGAACTGGCGTCGTGCCGCGCACGTGGCGCGTCAGTTCAACGAAGCCGGCCTGTTGACCCTGGCCGCGTTCGTGGCCCCTGATGGGGAAGGTCGTGAGCAGGCCAAGGCCCTGATCGGCAAGGAGCGCCTGATCACCGTGTATGTCCAGGCTTCTCCGCAGGTCTGCCGCGAACGTGACCCGCAGGGCCTGTATGCCGCCGCTGGCGACAACATCCCGGGCGAGTCCTTTGCCTATGACGTGCCGCTCAATGCCGACCTGGTGCTCGACACCCAGAGCCTGAGCGTCGAGGAGTGCGTCAAACAGGTACTGGACCTGCTGCGCAGCCGCGGCGCGATCTGACGCCGCGATCTGCTTTAGCCAGGAGGAATGTGGCGCCCGCTTCCCGGCTAAAGCCGCTCCTGCGGACCAGGCGGAGCGCCATCCGCCCAGTCCGACACAAAAAAGCCCCCGTGCCGCAAGGCCGGGGGCTTTTTCGTATGACCGGTCAACCGATCATTTTTTCAAGCCGTATTGCGCGTCCAGCATGCCGGGGGCATTGGGCGTCTTGGGCGCGTAGTCCTTGGGCGCCTCGGTGTAGCGTGGCGGGGTCAGGCGATCACGCGGCGTCGGGTGGGCCTCCGGGTGCAGCGAGGCCAGCAGGCGCTGACGCGTCAGTTCATCGAGGGCAAGACGGTTGGCGCTCTCGGCGAGATGCTCCTGGACTTCCTGATACTGGTGGTTGAGCTTCTGGATCAGGGTAGCGGTGCTGTTGAAGTGGGTGACCACCTCATTCTGATAGGTATCGAAACGTTCCTGCACGTCATCCAGCTGACGCTGGGTGCTGTTGGGAACGGTATTGGGCAGCAGACGCGCGACCAAAAAACCAATGACGACACCGGCCACCAGGGCAAGAGTCGGCAACAACCAAACTAAGAGCGAGTGTTCCACGAGTCCTTCCTCTATAAACGGCTTTGCTTTACGTTAACGGCTCGAACCTGCGCTGTATAGCCGCGACGCGTCGCCGATATGCCAGCCACAGACATTCAGCTAGACGAGTCGACCCATTTCGGGGTCACGGAGTTCTGTTTACCCATGCGCGAAACCCCAGTCTTCATCGACGGCCCGCAAGGTCCGCTCGAAGCACTTTATCAGGACCTGCCCGATGCCAGGGGCGTGGCGCTGATCTGTCATCCTAACCCGATTCAGGGCGGAACGATGCTCAACAAGGTCGTTTCGACCCTGCAGCGCGCCGCACGCGATGCAGGTCTGATCACCTTGCGCTTCAACTACCGAGGTGTCGGCGCCAGTGCCGGCACCTCGGTGGCAGGTGGTGAAGAAATCGACGACGCCCAGGCCGCCGCGCACTGGTTGCGTGCACAGCAACCTGACTTGCCCATGACGCTGTTCGGTTTTTCGTTTGGCGGCTATGTGGCCGGCAGCCTCAGTGGTCGCCTTGAAGAACAGGGCCAGGCCCTTGAGCAGCTCTTTCTGATCGCGCCGGCGGCCGGGCGCTTCAAGGCGCACGCCGACGTGGCCCGACAGACGCCGCTGACCATTATCCAGCCCGATGCCGACGAGGTCATCGAGCCTGAGGTGGTGTATGCATGGTCGGGAGCACTGCAACGCCCCCATGAGCTGCTGAAAGTGGCAGAATGCGGACACTTCTTTCACGGCAAGCTGACCGATCTGAAGGATCTGGTCATGCCCCGCCTTGCGAACCGATCACAGCCCACAGCTTAAGCGACCTGCCATGACCACTCGTATCCTGACCGGCATTACCACGACCGGTACTCCCCACCTGGGTAACTACGCCGGTGCCATTCGCCCGGCCGTGCTTGCCAGCCGCCAGCCCGGCGTCGACTCGTTCTATTTCCTGGCCGACTACCACGCCCTGATCAAATGCGATGACCCGCTGCGCATCCAGCGCTCGCGTCAGGAAATTGCAGCCACCTGGCTGGCGTCCGGCCTGGACGTGGAGCGAGTGACGTTCTATCGGCAGTCCGATATTCCGGAAATCCCCGAGCTGTGCTGGCTGCTGACCTGCGTCGCGGCCAAGGGCCTGCTCAATCGTGCGCACGCCTACAAGGCCTCGGTCGATCGCAACGTCGAAACCGGTGAAGACCCCGATGCCGGCATCAGCATGGGCCTGTACAGCTACCCTGTGCTGATGGCGGCCGACATCCTGATGTTCAACGCCAACAAGGTGCCGGTCGGTCGTGACCAGATCCAGCACGTGGAAATGGCCCGTGACATCGGCCAGCGCTTCAACCACCTGTTCGGCAATGGCAAGGAATTCTTCGCCATGCCCGAAGCGCTGATCGAAGAGAGCGTGGCCACGCTGCCGGGCCTGGATGGCCGCAAGATGTCCAAGAGCTACGACAACACCATCCCGCTGTTCAGCAGCAGCAAGGAACTCAAGGACGCCGTCTCGCGCATCGTCACTGACTCGCGTGCGCCCGGCGAGGCCAAAGACCCGGACAGCGCGCACCTGTTCACGCTTTACCAGGCCTTCGCCACGGCCGAGCAAAGTGCCGCACTGCGCGCCGAGCTGCTTGATGGCCTGGGTTGGGGCGAGGCCAAGGCGCGTCTGGTCAGCCTGCTCGACAGCGAGCTGGGCGAGGCTCGGGAAACCTACCACCGACTGATTGCACGCCCCGCCGACCTCGAAGACATCCTGCTTGCCGGCGCACAGAAGGCCCGGCGCATTGCCACCCCGTTCCTGGAAACCCTGCGTGAAGCGGTAGGCCTGCGCTCGTTCCGCAGCGTGGCGCAAAGCGCTGAAGGCACCGAAAGCGGCAAGAAGAAGGCCGCCAAGGCCGCTCGCTTTGTCAGTTTCCGTGACGAGGACGGCCGCTTCCGTTTCCGCCTGCTGGCCGCTGACGGTGAGCAATTGCTGTTGTCGCGTGCCTTTGCCGATGGCAAGGCGGCAGGCGCTGTCAGCAAGCAACTGCAACAGGGTGGCGAGCTGGACCTGCGCGCCCAGGACGACCGCTTCAGCCTGTGGCTCGACGGCGAATGCGTGGCCGACAGCCCGCTGTTCAGCGGCACCGATGCACGTGACAGCGCGATCGAGACCCTCAAACTGGCACTCGCTCCTGCACAGGACTGATTGCCATTCCCCGGGGCCGTCGCTACAGTGACGGCCCGTTTTTCAGCCCCGCCGATGACTATGACCACGCCCCTAGAACGATATCAAGCCGACCTGAAACGCCCGGACTTCTTTCATGATGCCGCTCAGGAAAACGCTGTGCGTCATTTGCAGCGTTTGTATGAAGACCTGATCGCCGCCCAGGACAGCAAGCCTGGCCTGTTCGGCAAGCTGTTCGGCAAGAAAGAACCGCAAGTGGTCAAGGGCCTGTATTTCTGGGGCGGAGTAGGGCGCGGCAAAACCTATCTGGTCGACACCTTCTTCGATGCGCTGCCGTTCAAGGAGAAAACGCGCACGCACTTTCACCGCTTCATGAAGCGGGTGCACGAAGAGATGAAGACGCTCAAGGGGGAGAAAAACCCGCTCACGATCATTGCCAGGCGGTTTTCCGACGAAGCGCGGGTGATCTGCTTCGACGAGTTCTTCGTCTCCGACATTACCGATGCCATGATCCTGGGCACGCTGATGGAAGAACTGTTCAAAAATGGCGTCTCGCTGGTGGCCACCTCGAACATCGTGCCTGACGGCCTGTACAAGGACGGCCTGCAGCGTGCGCGCTTCCTGCCGGCCATTGCCCTGATCAAGCAGCACACCGAAGTGGTCAACGTCGACAGCGGCGTCGACTATCGTCTGCGCCATCTGGAGCAGGCCGAGCTGTTCCACTTCCCGCTCAACGATGCCGCCCACGAAAGCCTGCGCGCCAGCTTCAAGGCGCTGACCCCCGATTGCGCCGAAACCGTCGAAAACGACGTGCTGATGATCGAGAACCGGGAAATTCGTGCGGTGCGCACCTGTGACGACGTGGCCTGGTTCAATTTCCGCGACCTGTGCGACGGTCCGCGCAGCCAGAACGACTATATCGAGCTGGGCAAGATCTTCCATGCCGTGTTGCTCAGCAATGTGGAGCAGATGAGCGTGACCACCGATGACATCGCCCGCCGGTTCATCAACATGGTTGACGAATTCTACGACCGCAACGTCAAGCTGATCATCTCTGCCGAGGTCGAGCTCAAGGACCTGTACACGGGGGGGCGCCTGAACTTCGAGTTCCAGCGCACCCTCAGCCGCCTGCTGGAAATGCAGTCGCACGAATTCCTGTCTCGTGCGCACAAGCCATAACCACGCGCAGATTGCTCGCAGGACCGGCTTTAGTCGGGAACGATAGCGCATCATTCCCGGCTAAAGCCGGCCCTGCGGTTTGCCTTAGGCGGCCTGCTGAAACTGTTGCCGGTACTGGTTAGGTGACAGTTCGGTGTGCTGGCGGAACAGACGGGCAAAGAAACTGGCGTCGTCGTAGCCGACTTCGTAGCTGATGGTCTTGATGCTCTTGCGCGTGGCCGACAGCAGCCCCTTGGCGGTCTCGATGCGCAGGCGCTGCAGGTAGTGCAGCGGCTTGTCACCGGTGGCGCTCTGGAAGCGGCGCATGAAGTTGCGGATGCTCATGCCGTGTTCGCGCGCCACGTCTTCAAAGCGGAACTTGTCGGCGAAGTGCTCTTCAAGCCAGTGCTGGATCTGCAGGATGGTCATGTCCTGATGCAGTTTCTGCCCGCCAAAGCCGATCCGGCCGGGCGAATAGTTGCGCCGCACCTCGTAAAGAATGTCGCGGGCCACGGCCTGGGCCACGTTTGCCCCGCAGAATCGCTCGATCAGGTAGATATACAGGTCGCACGCCGAGGTGCTGCCGCCGGCGCAGTACAGGTTGTCGGCATCGGTGATGTGCTTGTCCTGATTGAGATGCACCTTGGGAAAGCGTTCGGCGAACTCATTGAAGAAACGCCAGTAGGTGGTCGCTTCCTTGCCGTCGAGCAGGCCGGTGGCGGCCATCCAGAACACCCCGCTGGCTTCGGCGCACAAGACGGCGCCCCTGGCGTGCTGTTCGCGCAGCCAGGGCAGGATTTGCGGATAGCGCTGGCTCAGGGCGTCGAAATCGTCCCAGAAGGCCGGCAAGACGATGATATCGCTTGATTCCAGGCCGCCGTCGACCGGCAACATGACATCGCTGAAGCTGTTGACGGGCTGGCCGTCGGGGCTGACCAGCCGGATTTCGAAGGACGGCTTGATGCCGTGGCCCAGTTGCTTGCTGTAGCGCAGGCTGGCCAGGTGAAAGAAATCCTTGGCTTGCATCAGGGTCGAGGCGAATACCCGGTCGATAGCCAGGATGCTCACGCGCCGGAGCACGGCGGTTGATTGAGTTGGCATGATCTTTTGTTCTTATAAGGAATAGTGGTCAAACTGCGGCTGAATCGTCTTATGTTTTGCCGGTCCTGTCCAGCCTCGATCCCTGGTGTCGCGCCTGCGTATCCGGATGCTCTGGCAAGGCCGTACTGCATGAGAAATTCAGGTTGAGCTTATCGACGCAGTCTGTATAATTGCGCACCTCTTGGTGGCCGGCGTGATGCCCCGTCCATTGAAGATCCTGCCGTATACGGACGCGCTGACCCGAGCCCCCGATAGCGTCTGTTTCCGGCCGACTTTGGCGAGCCCTGTTGGCTTGTCAAGGAATGCACTGTTCAGTAAGCTCCGCCGTCTCATATTTTCAGGCGGCCCCTGAGGCTATAAAGAATGAAAACTTTTACTGCTAAACCGGAAACAGTTCAGCGCGACTGGTTCGTCGTCGATGCTGCTGGCCAGACCCTGGGTCGTCTGGCCACCGAAATCGCGAGCCGTCTGCGTGGCAAGCACAAGCCTGAGTACACCCCTCACGTTGACACCGGCGACTACATCGTCGTGATCAACGCCGAGCAAGTGCGTGTCACCGGTGCCAAAGCTTCCGACAAGATCTACTATTCTCACTCCGGTTTCCCGGGCGGGATCAAATCGATCACTTTCGAAAAGCTGATCGACAAGGCTCCTGAGCGTGTACTCGAGACCGCGGTCAAAGGCATGCTGCCGAAGAACCCGCTGGGTCGCGACATGTATCGTAAGCTGAAAGTCTATGCGGGCGCTGTTCACCCTCATACTGCTCAGCAGCCCCAAGAACTGAAGTTTTAACGGAATAGTTGATTATGTCGGCGACTCAAAATTACGGCACTGGCCGTCGCAAGACCGCAACCGCTCGCGTTTTCCTGCGTCCGGGTACTGGTAACATCTCGATCAACAACCGTTCGCTGGACGTGTTCTTCGGTCGTGAAACTGCCCGCATGGTAGTTCGTCAGCCGCTGGAGCTGACCGCCACCGTCGAGAAGTTCGACATCTACGTCACCGTTATCGGTGGCGGCGTAAGTGGCCAGGCTGGCGCAATCCGCCACGGCATCACTCGCGCTCTGATGCAGTACGACGAAACCCTGCGCCCTGCACTGCGCAAGGCCGGTTTCGTGACTCGCGATGCCCGTGAAGTTGAACGTAAGAAAGTCGGTCTGCGTAAAGCGCGTAAGCGTCCGCAGTACTCGAAGCGTTAATTCGCTTTCTGCGTTCCGAAAAAACGCCCGCTTCTTACGAAGCCGGGCGTTTTTTTATGCCTGTGATTTGTCGGCCAACTCAAAGGCTGCATGGCTGTAACCCTGTAGTTACAGCCATGCAGCCTTTTCGGCGCGTGTGGTCGTCTTGTAGATGGAAGGGGCTTTTTTTGCCGGCTCAGGCCTCGGCCAGCGACTAGATTATCAAGGGTCGGGCCTTTGCGTTTGCAGGTCTTGCACTGCACGGGAGAGGGTGCAATGAGCAATGACTCCATCCATCCGGATGCGCTCCATCACAATCAGCCTGGGCCAGATCCGCTCGACCCGGGCGCGATCAACCCGCAACGACGCCGCTTTCTGGTTGCCAGTACGTCAGTCGTCGCGGTGGCGGGGCTGGCAGGTGCTGCGGTGCCGTTCGTAGGGTCGTGGTTTCCCGGCGCCAGGGCCAGGGCAGCCGGCGCGCCGGTAAAGGTCAATATCGACAAGCTCGAACCAGGCCAGCAAATGGTGGCCGAGTGGCGCGGCCAGCCGGTCTTCATCCTGCGCCGCACGCCACAGGTGCTTGACGGCCTGAAGGCGCTTGCCGGCCAGTTGGCAGACCCCGAGTCCGCCGAGTCGGTGCAGCCTGACTATGTCGACCGTCTGACCCGCTCGATCAAGCCGCAGGTCCTGTTGCTGGTCGGCTTGTGCACGCATCTGGGCTGTTCGCCGACCTTTCGTCCCGAAGTGGCCCCGGCCGACCTTGGCAAGGACTGGCCGGGCGGCTATTTCTGTCCGTGTCATGGCTCGCGCTACGACCTGGCCGGACGGGTCTACAAGGCACAGCCCGCGCCGCTTAACCTGCCGGTGCCTCCTCATCACTATGAGTCCGAGACCGTCATTGTCATTGGCGTCGATCAGGAGGGTGCGTCATGAGTCGCTTCATGAAGTGGATCGATGCGCGGTTTCCGGTCACGCGGGTGTTCGAAGAGCACTTGAGCAAGTATTACGTCCCGAAAAATTTCAACATCCTGTACATCTTCGGCTCCCTGGCACTGGTGGTGCTGATCAACCAGTTGCTGACCGGCATCTGGCTGACGATGTATTACACGCCAACGGCCGAGGCGGCCTTTGCCTCGATCGAATACCTCATGCGCGATGTCGATTACGGCGCCATCCTGCGCCAGATGCACTCTACGGGGGCGTCGGCGTTTTTCATCGTGATCTACCTGCACATGTTTCGCGGGTTGCTCTACGGGTCGTACCAGGCGCCGCGCGAGCTGGTGTGGATCTTCGGCATGTTCATCTATCTTGCGTTGATGGCCGAGGCGTTCATGGGCTATCTGTTGCCGTGGGGGCAGATGTCCTACTGGGGTGCGCAGGTCATCACCTCCCTGTTCGGCGCCATCCCGGTGATCGGCGAAGGCCTGACCCAGTGGATTCGCGGTGACTACCTGGTGTCCGGGATCACGTTGAATCGCTTCTTTGCCTTGCATGTCATTGCGCTGCCGCTGGTGATCCTGGGGCTGGTAGTGCTGCACATCCTGGCGTTGCATGAGGTGGGCTCGAACAACCCTGACGGGATCGACATCAAGAAGTACAAGGACAAGAACGGCATTCCGCTCGATGGCATTCCCTTTCATCCTTACTACACCGTGAAGGATATCTTCGGTGTGGCGGTGTTTCTTTTTGTGTTCTGCCTTGTGGTGTTCTTTTTCCCGGAAATGGGCGGCTACTTCCTGGAAAAGCCCAATTTCGAGGTCGCCAATGCCTTCAAGACGCCCGAGCACATTGCGCCGGTGTGGTACTTCACGCCGTTCTACGCCATCTTGCGCGCCATCCCGGACAAGCTCATGGGGGTCATGGCGATGGGGGCGGCCATCGCCGTGCTGTTCGTATTGCCATGGCTGGACCGCAGCCCGGTGCGCTCCATGCGCTACAAGGGCTGGCTGAGCCGTGTGTGGCTGTTGGTGTTTTGCGTGTCTTTCGTCACCCTGGGGGTGCTGGGCATGGAGGTGCCGACGCCAGGACTCACCCTGTTGGCGCGGGTCTGCACGGTCCTGTATTTCGCGTACTTCATACTGATGCCGTTCTACACCCGGCTTGAGCACACCAAGCCGGTTCCTGAGAGGGTGACGGGCTGATGAGCAGGCTATGGGTGGTGTGGGTGCTGGTCCTGGTTCCGGTATTGTCTTTGGCGGCCGTGCCAGGCCCGCAGGCGCTGGCGCCGGTCAGGATCGATGTGTCCGACCAGGCAGCCCTGCAGGATGGCGCGCGTACCTTTGTCAATTACTGCATGGGCTGCCACAGCGCCCGGTACCAGCGCTACGAGCGGGTGGCCGATGACCTGGGGATTGCCCATGAAGTGATGCTCGACAAACTGGTCTTTACCGGCGCCCGGATTGGCGATCACATGAACAGCAGCATGCGCCCGGCCGATGCCAAGGCCTGGTTCGGCGTCGAGCCGCCGGACCTGACCCTGGTGGCGCGCGTGCGCGGGACGGACTGGCTGTACCATTACCTGCGTTCGTTCTATCAGGATCCGGCGCGACCGACAGGGGTCAACAACCTTGTATTGCCCAATGTCAGCATGCCCAATGTGCTGGAGCACCTGCAGGGGCGCCAGGTTCTGGATTGCAAGGTGGCGGATGCCGGCACGCCGCAACAGACCTCATCGCTTGAGGCCTGTAACCGCCTGGTCGTGGTGTCCGGCACCGGTCGTCTGAGCGCCGAGCAGTTCGACGACATGATCAGGCACCTGGTGACCTTTCTGGCTTACTCGGCCGAGCCGCTCAAGCTTGAGCATCGACGCATCGGGACCTGGGTCCTGTTGTACCTGGCGGTTTTCATCATCCTGGCCTGGCTGCTCAAGCGCGAATACTGGAAGGGTATACACTGAATGGTATGCCTGGACGGCCCAAGGGCGCGTGTCCTGCGGTGTTCATATGAAGTAATGATTGCAGCGTCGACAGTCGGCGGCGCAAGATTGCCAAATTCTTTGCTGTAAATAAGCTATCTTGTCGCCCGCGAAGCGATCAACAGCGCAGGCCTCCGAGGAGGTTTTTGCGTGTCTGTTCCATCCATTTTTACAAGCGAGGAGGATCACCATGGGCGTGACCAACCGGTTGGCCTGTTATTCCGACCCCGCCGACCACTATTGTCATCGTGTACGCATCGTGCTCGCCGAGAAAGGTGTCACGGCCGAGATCATCGACGTTGTGGCCGGCCGGGTGCCGTCGCAACTGGCCGAGGTCAATCCCTATGGCACCTTGCCGACCCTGGTCGACCGGGATCTGGCGCTGTATGAGCCTGGTGTGGTGATGGAGTACCTGGAAGAGCGTTACCCGCATCCGCCGTTGATGCCGGTGTATCCGGTGGCCAAGGCCAACACGCGTCTGCTGATGCACCGTATCCAGCGTGACTGGTGCGCACTGGTGGATCTGATTCTGGATCCGCGAAGCAAGGAGAGTGCGCGTGTGCAGGCTCGCAAGGAACTGCGCGAGAGTCTGACCGGGGTGTCGCCGCTGTTCGCGGAGAAACCTTTTTTCCTCAGTGACGAGCAAAGTCTCGTTGATTGCTGTCTATTGCCCATACTCTGGCGTTTGCCGGTGTTAGGCATCGAATTGCCTCGGCCTGCCAAGCCGTTGCTCGACTATATGGAGCGCCAGTTCGTACGTGAGGCATTTCAGGCAAGCCTGTCTGCTGCCGAACGTGAAATGCGCTAAGGCTTAAGGAGCCGTTGATGAACTCCAGTCGCCCTTATCTGATTCGTGCTCTTTATGAGTGGATTGTGGATAACGATTGCACCCCGCATGTGCTGGTCAATGCGGAATACCCCTCCGTGCAGGTCCCCCAGGGATTTGCCAATGATGGCCAGATTGTCCTGAACGTTTCACCCACTGCCGTGCGTCATCTGCATATGGATAACGAGGCGGTCAGTTTCGAAGGCCGCTTTGGCGGTGTGCCGCATACGTTGTACGTCCCGGCTGGCGCGATACTGGGCATTTATGCCCGGGAGAATGGCCAGGGGATGGTCTTTGATCTGGAGCCGTCCCTGGACGAGCACGATGTCGACGAGATCGACATGGAAGACGATGCACCACCGCCGGACAACGAGCCACCGCGCCCAAGCGGCAGGCCCAGTCTGAAAGTGGTGAAATAAAAAAAGGCGATCCAGTGGATCGCCTTTTTATTACGGGTGTCTTGATCAGTCGATGTATTCGAACAGCCTGACGATCTTCTGTACGCCCGATACGCCTTGTACCAGATTGGTCGCCCGGTTGGCTTCGTCCTGGGTCACCAGGCCCAGCAGGTAGACAATGCCGTTCTCGGTCACCACCTTGATGCGTGAGCCAGGAATCGAATTGTCGGTGAGCATCTGCGACTTGATCTTGGTGGTCAGCCAGGCATCGTTATTGCGAGCCAGCAGGGAGGACGGCGGCAGGATCTGCAGCTCGTTATTGACCTTCTTGACCCGTTGCACGGAAGCCGCAGCCTGTTCGGCAATGGTCTTGAGTTCGGCGCGCGGGGTCTGGCCAGCCAGCAGCACAATGCCGTTATAGCTGGTCACCACGACATGCGAGCCCTCGGCCAGGTCAGGGTGTGCCTTGGAGATGTTCACCGCGGCCTTGGTTTCGATCAGCGAGTCATCGATCTTGCTGCCGATGGTGCGCGTACCGCGATCATCTTCGATCGGGTTGTCGCGGGTGGCGGTCAGTACCGAGCTGCAACCGCCCAGGCCAAGGCACAGGGCCAGCAAGGCCAGACTGATTCGATTAGGGGTCATTCTTCACTCCCGAACAATTGGCTGTCGATCAGATCGCAAAGGCAATGGATCGCCAGCAGGTGGACTTCTTGAATGCGAGCCGTGACTTTGGCCGGTACGCGGATTTCCACATCTTCGGGCAGCAGCAGCGAAGCGACATCGCCACCGTCGTGCCCGGTCAATGCTACGACAACCATTTCGCGATCATGTGCGGCCTGGATGGCTTGAATAATGTTCGCCGAGTTGCCGCTGGTGGAAATGGCCAGCAGCACATCCCCTGGTTGGCCAAGGGCGCGGATCTGCTTGGAGAACACTTCGTTGAAGCTGTAGTCGTTGGCGATCGAGGTGATGGTCGAGCTGTCGGTGGTCAGTGCGATGGCCGGCAGGCTGGGCCGTTCACGCTCGAAGCGGTTGAGCAGCTCCGATGAAAAATGCTGGGCGTCGCCTGCCGAGCCGCCGTTGCCGCACGACAGCATCTTGCCCTCGTTGAGCAGGGCGTTGACCATGACCTGGCTGGCCAGCTCGATGTGGGGTGCCAGGACGTCCATCGCCTGTTGCTTGGTGTCGATGCTGGCCTGGAAGAGCCGGCGAATACGCGATTGCATGTCCATCTAGAGTGACCTTGGTTAGAGCATAAGGCGGCTGTTGATGCCGCTGTCGCAGGCGCCCGGCAATGCCTTTGTGCGCTCTGTGTGGCAGGGCGTGCAGGCCAGGTTGTCGGGGGCGCGGGATATTCGAGGGTGGTGTCGGCCTGTTCAACTGTCGAAAGCGTTCCTGAGCCAGTTCAGCGGGGCTGCCTGGTCGGATTCACCCTCGATCGCCAGTACATCGAAGCGGCAGGGGTGCTCGGCCCAGTGCGGCGCCTGTTGCAGGAACAGCTGCGCCGCCATGACGAGCTTTTCCTGCTTGCGTGCATCAACGCTTTGCAGTGCGCCGCCCCAGCCTTTGTGACGCCGGTAACGAACTTCGACGAATACTACTGTATCGCCGTCGAGCATGACCAGATCAAGCTCGCCGCGACGGCATGACCAGTTCGTCTCGATCAGGGTCAGGCCTTGTTGCAGCAGGTACCGCAGGGCCCAGGCTTCCGCCTCGCGCCCCGCAGGGTTGTTGCCTGATTTCAAGGCGCGGTGTCCGGCAGGCGCTGGACCTGGCCATTGACGAACTCCGCCCAAGGCAACTGGCGCTCGATGCGGCGATTGGGGTTCAGGCTCAGGCTGCCGGAAAGGCCTTCCAGGCGGCTGTCAGGCAGGGCCTTGAGCTGGCCCAGGCGTGGAGCCAGGCGATAGGCATCGACACCCATGGCATACAGGCGCCCCAGGCTACCGGAAGCTTGTGGCCACTGGGCGACGACCTGCTGGCGCAATGGGTCGTTGGCGTTGAGCAGCCAGGGCGTGTCGCAGAAGCGCACGCCATTGAGGTCGTTGTACTGGGCCTGGTCGTTGCTGTTGGTGAACAGCTGCGAGGTGGCGTAGACCGGTACGTCGCCGGCGTACTGGAAGACCATGGTCGGCTTGATCTGCTGGGCCTGTTGCGGGGTGGCGACCAGGAACATGAAGTCGATTTCCTGGCTGCGCGACGGCTGTGCGGCCACCTGGGCGCCGGTGGTGCTCTGCAGGCGCTGGGCGCGGCCTTCGCTGGAGCGCAACTTGAACATGTCGGCGATCTGGCGGGCCAGGTCGACCGGCTGGTCGATGCGTTCTACGGCCAGCAAGGTGCCGCCCTTGGCGCGCCAGCTGTTATTGAAGGCGGCCAGGACACGGTCGCCCCATTCGCCCTTGGGCACCATGGCCACGGCGGTGCGTTTGCCGTCTGCCCAGGCGCGGCGAGCCACTTCGCGGGCTTCGTCCTCGGCGGCCAGGCCGAACTGGAACAATTCCTGCGGGCCGGAGGTGGCGCTGTCGCTGTAGTTGAGCGCCAGGGTGGTGATCGGCAGGGTCGGACGGGTGCTGAGCTGCTTGACCAGGTCCTTTTCCAGCGGGCCGACAACCAGCTGGACGCCGGCCGCCTGGGCCTGGCGATAGAACTCGTCCATCGAGGTCAGGCGCGAACTGTCGAAGACCTGAATGGCAGGCGGGTTCTGGCCGGCCTGCTGGGCCTGGTAGTGCGCCGCCAGGAAGCCTTCGCGCAGCGCCTTGGCAACATTGGCCAGTTGACCTTCCTGAGGCAGCAGCAGGGCGATGCGGGTCAGCGGTTCGCTGGTCAGTGAGCGCAATTGTGCCAGCGCTGCCGGCAGTTGCTGGGCGCCAGGGTGCTGAGGGTTCTGGGCTTTCCAGGCGTCGATGGCGGCCTGTTGCTGCTCCAGGGTGCCGGCGCCCTTGAGTGCGCGGGCCAGATTCAGCCAGGCGCCGAAATCATCGTTAGTGGTCGCTTGCAATTGCTCGACCGGCAAGGTGGACAGCATCTTCCAGATGGCGTCGTTGTTGGCGACAAGGTCGTTGCCTTGCAGCAGGGGGCCTGCAAATACGCGCTCGCGCACCGCCGGCAGGATCTGGCCGTCCAGCTCCAGGGCCCGGGCATGAACGGTGTGGGTACGCACTTGTTGCTCGACCGACAGTTCGCCCAAGCGCTGCAGGCTCGGGTGGGTCAAGGCGGCAAGGGCGGCCTTGGGCTGGTTGCGACCCAGGGCCAGCTCTGCCGACAGCGTGCTGGCAAACACCTGCAGGCCTGGTGGCAGTTGGTCGAGCTTGACCTGTTCGAGCAGCTGCGCTGCGCGGCCCGGGTTGCCCTGGCGGTTGGCCAGATCAGCGGCACTCAGGCGCAGGGTAGAGGCTTTTTCGGGGGTGTTGGCCGCCGCCGCCTGTTCCAGCAACTGTTCGATGCTGGCATCGGGAGTGCGAGGCAGCTCTCCGAGGCTGGAGGTGGGTGAGCCGGTGGTACAGGCGGCCAGTAAGGCGACGAGACCGAGGGCAGAGAACAGCCGCAGACAAGCGATCATGGATGTGTTCCTGATACTCAAGCAAATTAACGGGCAATTGTACCCAAGCACTGGCCAGGGTGCGACTTTGAAGGCGTGCAAGGGTCTGACGGGGATGGCGCTCGGGGCGTCACGCGCTTTATAGGAGGTGGGTGTACTGCAATCATGCCTTTACTTCCTTTTGCAGGCTTGCCGGTGTGCGACCCCGTCCAAAGCTTTTGTAGCCTGTACAATGCTTCTTTTTATAGATCGCTTGGAGTCATCATATGAGGTGTGCGCTTTGACTGTTCAGGTCGCTTCGAATTCCGCCGCCGGCTCGCTTTATGTCGTGGCCACGCCCATCGGCAATCTGGACGACATGAGTGTGCGGGCGCTGAAGGTTCTGCGTGAAGTCGCGCTTATTGCCGCTGAGGATACACGCCATTCCATGCGATTGATGCAGCACTTTGGCATAGCAACGCCACTGGCGGCCTGTCATGAGCATAACGAGCGTGCCGAGGGCAGCCGCTTCATCGAGCGTCTGCTGGCGGGCGACAATGTGGCGTTGATTTCCGATGCGGGTACGCCTCTGATCTCGGACCCAGGCTATCACCTGGTGCGCCAGGCGCGTGCGGCCGGTATTGCCGTGGTGCCGGTGCCCGGTGCCTGCGCGTTGATTGCCGCCTTGTCGGCCGCCGGACTGCCGTCGGACCGTTTCATCTTCGAGGGTTTTCTGCCGGCCAAGGCGACAGGACGCCGGTCGCGCCTGGAGCAGCTCCTTGAAGAGCCGCGTACGCTGATTTTCTACGAGGCCCCGCACCGCATTCTGGAATGCCTGCAGGACATGGAGGCGATTTTTGGTGCCGAGCGCCCGGCCTTGTTGGCGCGCGAGCTGACCAAGACCTTCGAGACGCTCAAGGGGCTGCCACTGGCGCAGTTGCGTGCATTCGTCGAGGCCGACAGCAACCAGCAGCGCGGTGAGTGTGTGGTGCTGGTCGCCGGCTGGAGCGCGCCCGAGGGCGAAGAGGCGGTCAATGCCGAAGCGCGCCGGGTGCTGGACTTGCTGTTGCAGGACCTGCCGGTCAAGCGGGCGGCCGCTCTGGCCGCTGAAATCACCGGGGTGCGTAAAAACCTGCTTTATCAGTTAGCGCTTGATAAGCAAAAGGAAAAATAAAGCACTTTTGTGACTGCCACGCGCCGGTACAGGCTTTTAAAGCTTGTTCTTGCCGGCGTGTGCCGCTAACCTTGGCGGCGGAGAGTCGATTGGACAGTCGCTGCCTCTTGTTGTTCCGCAACAAGGGGGGGAGGAAAGTCCGGGCTCCATAGGGCGGAGTGCCAGGTAACGCCTGGGAGGCGTGAGCCTACGGAAAGTGCCACAGAAAATAACCGCCTAAGCACTTCGGTGCCGGTAAGGGTGAAAAGGTGCGGTAAGAGCGCACCGCACGTCTGGCAACAGTTCGTGGCAAGGTAAACCCCACTCGGAGCAAGACCAAATAGGGTTCCTAGGCGTGGCCCGCGCTGGAACCGGGTAGGTTGCTAAAGACGTCCAGTGATGGCCGTCGTAGAGGAATGACTGTCCTCGACAGAACCCGGCTTACAGATCGACTCTCCACCTCCTTCCACCTCCTTCCATCTGCTTTTTTGGCAGGCGTGACCGGTTCGCAAATATCAGAAAAATTTTCGAACTTCACAAAACACTTTAACTTCTACTCTCAATTTCCTGATTTCTCGCTGATTAGTCTGCGAGCGGATCGCCTGATACATATCTCCTCATCCAATACCACTCCTAAATCTCCGTTATGTAAGGGTTTTCCTTAGGGGTTCGCCTTGACGGTGTGGTGGGCGCGTTCCTATAGTGTGCGCAAGTGGCAGAAAGTGGCACGAAGTGGGTTTTTCCAGTGCGAGAAGGTAGAATTCGGAGACTTCGCCTGTGTTTCGTGGTGCCAACGCAATCAACCTCGACGCCAAGGGACGTCTCGCCATGCCGAGTCGTTACCGCGACGAGCTCGATTCGCGCAGTGGTGGCCAATTGATCGTGACCATTGATGCTATCGATCCCTGCTTGTGTATTTACCCGCTGTCCGAGTGGGAACTGATTGAGGCGAAGCTGCGTGAGCTCGCCACCTTCCGAGAAGAAAATCGTCGTCTTCAGCGGCTATTGATCGGCAATGCAGTCGATCTGGAGCTTGATGGCAGCGGGCGATTGCTTGTACCGCCACGTTTACGCGTACATGCCAAATTGGATAAGCGCGTGATGTTAGTTGGCCAGCTAAACAAGTTTCAAGTGTGGGACGAGGACGCCTGGAACGCTCTTGCTGAGGCGGACCTGGCGGCTATTCAACAACCTGGCGCGATGCCTGATGATTTACGTGACCTGATCCTGTGACTATGAATGGCGGTTTTACCCACACCACCGTACTGCTGGAAGAAGCAGTAGAGGCCCTGGCCGTACGTGCCGATGGCTGCTATCTCGATGGCACGTTTGGTCGTGGCGGTCACAGTCGTCTCGTGCTTGGGCATCTGGGTCCGCACGGAAGGCTGCTGGGCTTCGACAAGGACCCACAAGCGATTGCCACAGGGCAAGCGCTGGCGGCCGAAGACGGCCGCTTTGTCATTGTGCAGCGCAGTTTTGCCGAACTGGGCGCCGAGGTGCGCGCGCGTGACCTGCATGGCAAGGTCAGTGGCGTACTGCTGGACCTGGGCGTTTCCTCGCCACAGCTGGATGACCCCGAGCGCGGTTTCAGCTTCATGAACGACGGCCCTCTGGACATGCGCATGAATCCGGGGCTGGGCATCAGTGCCGCCCAGTTTGTCGCCACTGCACCCTCTGAAGAGCTGGCCCGCGTGTTCAAGGAATATGGCGAAGAGCGGTTTGCCCGGCGCATGGCCAATGCCGTGGTCGAGCGTCGCCAGGTCACGCCCTTTACCCGCACCGCCGACCTGGCCGAAGTGCTCAAGGTCGCCAATCCGGCCTGGGAAAAGGGCAAGCACCCCGCCACACGTGCCTTCCAGGGGCTGCGCATTCACGTCAACAATGAACTGGGTGATCTGGAGGCCGGCCTTGAGGCGGCCCTCGATGCGCTGGAAATCGGCGGTCGGCTGGTGGTGATCAGCTTCCATTCGCTGGAAGACCGCATCGTCAAGCTGTTCATGCGCAAGCTGGTCAAGGGTGAAACTGACAACCTGCCGCGCAACCTGCCGATCAAGTCCGTGCCCTTCGAGCCGAAAGTCCGTCTGATTGGCAAGGCACAGTTCGCGTCTGAAACCGAAACCCGTGCCAATCCACGCTCGCGCAGTGCCGTCATGCGTGTCGCGGAGAAGTTGCGTTGAGCCGCCTGTTCTTCAAGCCGTTGCCAGGCGGCAGCTTTTTCATGCTGCTGTTGTTCATTGCCGTATTGGTATCGGCCATTGGCGTGTCCTACAGCGCCCACTGGAACCGCCAGTTGCTCAACTCGCTTTACGCCGAGATGAGCGTACGTGACAAGGCGCAGGCCGAATGGGGGCGCCTGATCCTGGAGCAAAGCACCTGGACCGCCCATAGCCGCATCGAGAACCTGGCCACCGAGCAACTGAAGATGCGCATCCCCAGTGCCGCTGAAGTACGGATGGTCGCCCCATGATGAAGCTTGAAGGGGCGCTGTATCCCTGGCGTTTCCGCGTGGTGGTCGGGTTGCTGGTCATGTTGGTGCTCGCCATCTGCTGGCGCATTGTCGACCTGCAGGTCATCGACCACACCTTCCTGCAGGAGCAGGGCGATGCCCGCAGCCTGCGGCATATTCCGATTCCGGCCCACCGTGGCCTGATCACCGACCGCAATGGCGAGCCGCTGGCGGTCAGTACGCCGGTGACCACCTTGTGGGCCAACCCCAAGGAAATGCTCCAGGACCGTAGCAAGTGGCCGATGCTGGCCCAGGCGCTGGGCCAGGACCCCAAGGCACTCACCGAGCGTCTCGAGTCCCAGGCCACCAAGGAGTTCATCTATCTGGTGCGCGGCCTGACGCCCGAGCATGGCCAGGCGGTGCTTGATCTCAAGGTGCCCGGTGTATACGGCATCGAAGAGTTCCGGCGCTTCTATCCGGCCGGGGATGTCACCGCGCACATGGTCGGCTTCACCGATCTGGACGACCATGGTCGCGAAGGCGTCGAGCTGGCCTATGACGACTGGCTGGCCGGCGTGCCCGGCAAGCGGCAGGTCATCAAGGACCGGCGCGGGCGACTGATCAAGGATGTGCAGGTCACCAAGAACGCCAAGGCCGGCAAGACCTTGGCGTTGTCTATCGACCTGCGCCTGCAATACCTGGCGACCCGCGAGCTGCGCAACGCGATCATCGAGAACGAAGCCAAGGCCGGCAGCCTGGTGATCATGGACGTCAAGACCGGGGAAATCCTGGCCATGGTCAACAGCCCGACCTACAACCCCAACAACCGTCGCACCATGGTGCCGGCCGCCATGCGCAACCGGGCGATCATCGACGTGTTCGAGCCCGGCTCGACCATGAAGCCGATCTCCATGGGGGCCGCCCTGGAAAGCGGCCGCTGGAAGCCGACCGACAAGGTCGAAGTCTATCCCGGCACCCTGCAGATCGGTCGCTACACCATTCGTGACGTGAGCAAGAGCGAAGGGCCGGTACTGGACCTGACCGGCATCCTGATCAACTCCAGTAACGTGGGGATGAGCAAGGTGGCCTTCGATGTCGGCGGTGAAAACCTGTTCCGCACCATGCAGCGCATGGGCTTCGGTCAGTACACCGGCCTGGGCTTCCCGGGCGAGCGGGTCGGCAACCTGCCCAACTACCGTGAATGGCGCAAGGCTGAAACCGCCACGCTGTCCTACGGCTATGGCGTCTCGGTGACGGCCCTGCAACTGGTGCATGCCTACGGCGCATTGGCCAACGACGGTCGCATCGTGCCACTGAGCATCCTCAAGAGCAGCGCCGAGCCGACCTCGGTGCAGGCGATTCCGCAAGCCACGGCCAAGACCCTGCACACCATGTTGCAGGCGGTGATCGAAGACACCCGCGGCGTCTACCGCGCCCGCGTGCCGTCCTATCACGTCGGCGGCAAGAGCGGTACGGCCCGCAAGACCTCCATTGGCACCAAAGGCTATGCCGAAAACTCCTACCGCTCGCTGTTCGCCGGTTTCGGGCCGATGAGCAACCCGCGTTACGCCGTGGTCGTGGTCATCGATGAGCCCAGCAAGGGTGGCTACTACGGTGGCCTGGTCTCGGCGCCGGTGTTCAGCAAAGTGATGTCCGGCACGTTGCGCCTGATGAATATCCCGCCTGACAACCTGGCGCCGGAGCAGGTCAATACGGCGCCGGTCGCCAAAGGAGGGCGTGGCTGATGGCTTTCAATCTGAGCAAGATCTTCCCGAGCACCGATCGCGATCCGTTCATTCGCGAACTGACCCTGGACAGCCGCAAGGTGCGTCCGGGTGATCTGTTTCTGGCCGTGCCGGGCCTGAAGGTCGACGGTCGCGAGCATATTGCCGATGCCCTGCATCGCGGTGCCGCCGCCGTGGCCTACGAATCCGAAGGCACCAGCGTGCTGCCACTGACCGACGTGCCGCTGATCCCGGTGCGCGGCCTGGCCGGGCAACTCTCGGCCATTGCCGGGCGCTTTTACGGCGAGCCGAGCCGCAGCCTGAACCTGGTTGGTGTTACCGGCACCAATGGCAAGACCAGTGTCACCCAACTGGTGGCCCAGGCGCTGGACCTGTTGGGCCAGCGCTGTGGCATCGTCGGTACGTTGGGCACCGGTTTCTACGGCGCACTCGAAAGCGGCCGGCATACCACGCCTGACCCGATTGCCGTACAAGCCACCCTGGCCGATCTCATGCAGGCGCACGCGCGCGCCGTGGCCATGGAAGTGTCGTCCCACGGGCTGGAGCAAGGCCGGGTCAAGGCCCTGGAATTCGACGTGGCGGTGTTCACCAACCTGTCGCGTGATCACCTCGATTACCACGGCACCATGGAGGCCTATGGTGCGGCCAAGGCCCGGCTGTTTGCCTGGCCGGACCTGCAATGCCGGGTGATCAACCTGGACGACGCCTTCGGTCGCGAGCTGGCCGACGCGCCACACCGCGGGCGTCTGATCACCTATAGCCTGCTGGACAGCAGCGCTTCGCTGTATTGCCGCGAAGCGCAGTTCGACGATCACGGCGTGCGTGCGACCCTGGTGACTTCACACGGCGAGCATTTCCTGCGCAGCAGCCTGCTGGGCCGCTTCAATCTGAGCAACGTGCTGGCTGCAATCGGTGCCTTGCTGGGCCTGAACTACGCCCTGGACGAAATCCTCAAGGTCCTGCCGAAGCTCGAAGGCCCCGTCGGTCGCATGCAGCGCCTGGGCGGGGGCAGCCAGCCGCTGGTGGTGGTCGATTACGCCCACACCCCCGATGCCCTGGAAAAAGTCCTCGAAGCGCTGCGCCCGCATGCGCGTGGCCGTCTGTTGTGCCTGTTCGGCTGTGGCGGTGACCGTGATCGTGGCAAGCGCCCGCTGATGGCCGAAGTGGCCGAACGCCTGGCCGATGAGGTCCTGGTCACCGACGACAACCCGCGCAGCGAAGCGCCGGCGCAGATTTTCGACGACATCCGCAGTGGCTTTGGCGCTGCCGATCAGGTGCATTTCATCGAAGGCCGTGGCCGGGCCATCGCGCAGTTCATCGCCGCCGCCCAGGCGGACGATGTCGTGCTGCTGGCCGGCAAGGGGCATGAGGACTACCAGGAGATCGATGGTCAGCGCCAGCCGTTCTCCGACCTTGAAGAGGCCACCAGGGCCCTGGCTGCATGGGAGGCCGCACATGCTTGAGCCCTTGAGCTTCAGTCAACTGCTCACGCCGCTGGATGCCCGCCGCGTCGGTGACGACTGCCATTTTTCCGGGGTCAGCATCGACAGCCGCAGCCTTGTGCCGGGTCAGTTGTTCGTGGCCCTTACCGGGCCGAATTTCGACGGTCACGATTACCTGCAACAGGTGGCGGCCAAGGGCGCAGTGGGTGCACTGGTCGAGCGTGAAGTCCCGGGCGTGGCCCTGCCGCAACTGGTGGTGCTCGACACCCGCAAGGCCCTGGCGCAACTGGGTGCGCTCAATCGCAACGCTTTCATTGACCGACCCGTGGCGGCTGTTACCGGCTCCAGCGGCAAGACCACGGTCAAGGAAATGCTCGCCAGCATCCTGCGCACGCGCGGTCCGGTGCTTGCCACCCGCGGCAACCTGAACAACGACCTCGGCGTACCGCTGACCCTGCTGGAGCTGGCCGCTGAACACTGCGCGGCGGTCATCGAGCTGGGCGCTTCGCGGGTCGGTGAGATTGCCTACACCGTCAGCCTGGCCAAGCCGCATGTGGCCATCCTGACCAACGCCGGTACCGCCCACGTAGGTGAGTTCGGCGGTCCCGAGCGCATTGTCGAGGCCAAGGGCGAAATCATCGAAGGCCTCGATGCCCAGGGCGTAGCCGTGCTCAACCTGGACGACAAGGCCTTCCCGATCTGGCACAAGCGCGCCGGCAATCGCCAGGTGCTGGGCTTTGCCCTGAACAACCCGCAAGCCGACTTCCACGCCAGTCAACTGCAGCGTGATGCCCGTGGTTGCCCGTGCTTTACGTTGCACAGCCCGCAGGGTACGGCTGTCGTGCAATTGAACCTGCTGGGTACGCATAACGTGGCCAACGCCCTGGCAGCGGCCGCTGCCGCGAGTGCCCTGGGCGTCGGCCTGGATGGCATCGTGGCCGGTCTTGCGGCCATGCAGCCGGTCAAGGGTCGCGCCGTATCGCAGATCGCCGTCAACGGCCAGCGGGTCATCGACGACACCTACAATGCCAACCCGTCCTCGATCAACGCGGCAGTCGATCTGCTTGGTGATTTCGAGGGCCGCAAGGTGCTGGTACTGGGTGATATCGGTGAGCTGGGTGACTGGGCCGAGCAAGGCCACCGCGAGGTCGGCGCCTACGCCGCCGGCAAGGTTGATGCCCTGTATGCCACCGGCCCCCTGATGCAGCACGCGGTCAATGCCTTCGGCGCGCAGGCGCGCCACTTCGCCAGCCAGGCCGAGCTGATTGCTGCGCTGGCGGACGAACACGATTCAAACACCACTTTACTGATCAAGGGATCGCGCAGTGCCGCCATGGAAAACGTCGTGGCGGCCTTGTGCAGTTCCAGCCTGGAGAAACATTGATGCTGTTGCTGTTGGCTGAATTTCTACAACAGTTCTACAAAGGCTTTGCCGTCTTCCAATACCTGACCTTGCGCGGGATTCTGGGCGTGCTCACCGCCCTGAGCCTGTCACTGTGCCTGGGCCCCTGGATGATCCGCACCCTGCAGACCCGCCAGATCGGCCAGTCAGTGCGCAATGACGGCCCCCAGTCGCACCTGTCCAAGTCCGGTACGCCGACCATGGGCGGCGCCTTGATCCTGTCGTCGATTGCCGTCAGCACCTTGCTGTGGGCCGACCTCACCAACCGTTATGTCTGGGTCGTGCTGCTGGTCACCCTTTTGTTCGGCGCCATCGGCTGGGTCGACGACTACCGCAAGGTGATCGAAAAGAATTCGCGCGGGCTGCCGAGCCGCTGGAAGTACTTCTGGCAATCGGTGTTCGGCTTGTGTGCGGCCATATTCCTTTACGTCACAGCGCAATCGCCGGTCGAAACCACGCTGATCGTGCCGATGTTCAAGGACATGCACTGGCAGTTGGGCGCGGTCTTCTTTGTGGTGCTGACCTACCTGGTCATCGTCGGCTCCAGCAATGCGGTCAACCTGACCGACGGCCTGGACGGCCTGGCCATCATGCCGACGGTCATGGTCGGCGGCGCGCTGGGCATCTTCTGCTACCTGTCGGGCAACGTGAAGTTTGCCGAATACCTGCTGATTCCCTACGTGCCGGGTGCCGGTGAGCTGATCGTATTCTGCAGCGCCCTGATCGGCGCGGGCCTTGGGTTTCTGTGGTTCAACACCTATCCGGCCCAGGTCTTCATGGGCGATGTCGGCGCACTGGCGCTGGGGGCTGCGCTGGGCACCATCGCGGTGATCGTGCGCCAGGAAATCGTGCTGTTCATCATGGGCGGGGTGTTCGTGATGGAAACCCTGTCAGTGGTCATTCAGGTGGCGTCCTTCAAACTGACCGGTCGCCGTGTGTTTCGCATGGCGCCCATCCACCACCACTTTGAACTCAAAGGCTGGCCCGAGCCACGGGTGATCGTCCGCTTCTGGATCATCACGGTGATTCTGGTGCTGTTCGGCCTTGCCACGCTGAAACTGAGGTAGACACGAGTGTCTTTGATCGTTACCGACCAGTTCCGCATCGTTGTCGGCCTCGGCAAGAGCGGCATGTCCCTGGTTCGCTTTCTGGCGAAGCAGGGCGTGGCCTTTGCCGTGGCCGATACCCGGGACAATCCACCGGAGCTGGCGACCTTGCGCCGCGATTATCCGCAGGTGGACGTGCGTTGTGGCGAGCTGGACGTCGAGTTCCTGTGCCGTGCCAGCGAGCTGTATGTCAGCCCCGGCCTGGCCCTGGCCACCGAAGCCTTGCAACAGGCCCAGGCCCGTGGCGTGAAGCTGTCCGGCGACATCGAGCTGTTCGCGCGTCATGCCCGGGCGCCGATCGTGGCCATTACCGGTTCCAACGCCAAGAGCACCGTGACCACACTGGTCGGTGAAATGGCGGTCGCGGCCGGCAAGCGCGTGGCCGTGGGTGGCAACCTGGGCACACCGGCACTGGACCTGCTTGACGACACGGTCGAGCTGTACGTGCTCGAACTGTCCAGCTTCCAGCTGGAAAGCACCGATCAACTGAACGCCGAAGTGGCCACCGTGCTGAACATCAGCGAAGACCATATGGACCGCTACAGCGGTCTGCCGGCCTATCACCTGGCCAAGCACCGGATCTTCCGTGGCGCCCGCCAGGTGGTGGTCAATCGCCAGGATGCCCTGTCGCGGCCGCTGGTTCGCGAAGATGTGCCGTACTGGACCTTTGGCCTGAACACGCCGGATCTGCGCGGTTTCGGTCTGCGTGAAGAGCACGGCGAAAAATACCTCGCGTTCCAGTTCGATCTGTTGCTGCCGGTCAGTGAACTCAAGGTCCGTGGCGCACACAATCAGGCCAATGCCTTGTCGGCACTGGCGCTGGGGCATGCCGCCGGCCTGCCCATGGATGCCATGCTGGCCAGCCTGCGCACCTTCAGCGGCCTTGAACACCGTTGCCAGTGGCTGCGCGAACGCGCCGGGGTGCACTACTACAACGACTCCAAGGCCACCAATGTCGGTGCCGCCCTGGCGGCCATCGAAGGCCTGGGAACTGACATGCACGGCAAGCTGGTGCTGGTCGCCGGCGGCGATGGCAAGGGCGCCGATTTCAGCGGCCTGCGTGCCGCCGTGGCGGCGCATTGCCGGGCCGTGGTCCTGCTGGGCCGCGATGCCGGGTTGATTGCCCGGGCACTGGGTGATGCCGTGCCGCTGGTGCACGTCGCCACCCTTGAAGAAGCGGTGTTGCGCAGTGCGGCGCTGGCGCAAGCGGGCGATGCCGTGCTGCTGTCGCCGGCCTGCGCCAGCCTGGACATGTTCAAGAACTATGAAGAGCGCGGGCGCCTGTTCGCCCGGGCCGTGGAGGAGCTGACATGATTTTCGGCATCCTCAAGCCCTATCCGTCGCCGCTGATCAGCGGCCGGGGCATTGACGTCGACTTTCCGATGCTGGCGGGCTGTCTGGCCTTGCTGGGGCTGGGCCTGGTGATGATCACCTCGTCCTCCTCGGAAGTGGCTGCCGCCCAGTCGGGCAATACGCTGTACATGATGACCCGTCACCTGGTCTACCTGATCATCGGCCTGGGGGCGTGTGGCGCCACCATGATGGTGCCGGTCGCGACCTGGCAGCGCATGGGCTGGCTGATGCTGGCTGGCGCGTTCGGCCTGCTGCTGCTGGTACTGGTGCCTGGCATCGGGCGCGAGGTCAACGGCTCGATGCGCTGGATCGGTTTCGGCGCGTTCAACGTCCAGCCTTCGGAGATCGCCAAGGTCTTCGTGGTGCTGTTCCTGGCCGGTTACCTGGTGCGTCGCCAACAGGAAGTGCGCGAAAGCTGGATGGGCTTTTTCAAGCCCTTCATCGTCTTGCTGCCCATGGCCGGCCTGCTGCTGATGGAACCGGACTTCGGCGCCACCGTGGTGATGATGGGCGCGGCGGCCGCAATGCTGTTTCTGGGCGGGGTCGGGCTGTTCCGCTATTCGCTGATGGTGGTGCTGGCGGTGCTGGCGGTGTTCGTCCTGGTGCAGGCACAGCCCTACCGGATGGCACGCCTGACCAACTTCACCGACCCGTGGGCCGACCAGTTCGGTTCCGGCTACCAGTTGACCCAGGCGCTGATTGCCTTCGGGCGTGGCGAGTGGCTGGGCGTGGGCCTGGGCAACAGCGTGCAGAAGCAGTTCTACCTGCCTGAAGCGCACACCGACTTTGTCTTCTCGGTGCTGGCCGAGGAGCTGGGCGTGGTGGGCTCGCTGCTCACTGTGGGCCTGTTCCTGTTCGTCAGTATCCGTGGCATGTACATCGGCTACTGGGCCGAGCGCGCCAAGCAGTTCTTCGGCGCCTACACCGCCTATGGCCTGTCGTTTCTGTGGATCGGCCAGTTCCTGATCAACATTGGCGTGAACGTCGGCCTGCTGCCGACCAAGGGCCTGACCCTGCCGTTTCTCAGCTATGGCGGCAGCTCGCTGGTGATCTGCTGCGCCAGCCTCGGGCTGTTGCTGCGCATCGAGTGGGAGTCGCGCAACAACATGGGCAGCGAAGAGGCGGAATTCAACGAAAGCGATTTTGCCGAGGAGTCACCCAATGGACGCTAACGTGCTGATCATGGCCGGTGGCACCGGCGGGCACGTGTTCCCGGCGCTGGCGTGTGCGCGCGAGTTGCAGGCGCGCGGCTACAAGGTGCACTGGCTGGGAACGCCCCGCGGCATCGAGAACGAACTGGTGCCCCAGGCCGGCCTGACCCTGCATCGCATCGATGCCAGCGGTTTGCGTGGCAAGGGCAAGCTGTCGTTGCTCAAGGCGCCCCTGATGCTGCTCAAGGCGTTGTGGCAGGCACGCAAGGTGATACGCCAGCTCAAGCCGGCCTTCGTCGTCGGTTTCGGTGGCTATGTCACAGGTCCCGGCGGCCTGGCGGCGAAGCTGGCCGGCGTGCCGCTGGTGATCCACGAGCAGAACGCCGTGGCCGGCACGGCCAACCGCAGCCTGGCCTCGTTCGCCAGCCGCATCTGCGAGGCGTTTCCCGACACCTTTGCCGCCTCTGACAAGCGCCGTACCACCGGCAACCCGGTGCGTACCGAGCTGTTCTTCGAAACCCCGCGCCAGCCACTGGCCGGGCGCAAGGCGCGCCTGCTGGTCTTGGGCGGCAGCCTGGGCGCCGAGCCCTTGAACAAGCTGTTGCCCGAGGCCCTGGCCCTGATTGCCGAGGACATCCGCCCCGAGGTGTTCCATCAGACCGGCAAGCAGCACGACCAGGTCACCGCCGAGCGCTACCGCGCCACAGGCGTCGAGGCACAGGTCGCGCCGTTCATCCAGGACATGGCCCAGGCCTATGCCTGGGCCGATCTGGTGGTGTGCCGCGCCGGTGCCCTGACGGTCAGCGAACTGGCGGCTGCCGGCCTGCCGTCGCTGCTGATCCCGCTGCCGCATGCGATCGACGATCACCAGTCGCGCAATGCCGATTATCTGGCTCGCGAAGGCGCCGCCTTCGTGATGCCGCAAGCGACCACTGGCGCCACCGACATGGCCAGCCGCCTGAAAGAGGTTTTGATGCAACCCGAACAATTGAACACCATGGCCCGCACCGCTCGCCGCCTGGCCAGGCCTGATGCCACCCGCACCGTTGTCGATGTCTGTGTGGAGGTGGCCCGTGGTTGAGAATCAGCGCGCCATGCCGCAGCCTGAAATGCGCCGTATCCGTCGTATCCACTTCGTCGGTATCGGCGGTGTCGGCATGTGTGGTATCGCCGAAGTGTTGCTGAACCTGGGCTATGAAGTGTCCGGCTCGGACCTGAAGAACTCGGCGGTCACCGACCGGCTGACGGCCTTCGGTGCCCAGATATTCATCGGTCACCAGGCCGAGAACATGGCCGGTGCCGATGTGCTGGTCGTGTCCAGCGCGATCAATACTTCCAACCCGGAAATCGCCACGGCGCTGGAGCGTCGCATTCCCATCGTGCCGCGTGCCGAGATGCTGGCCGAACTGATGCGCTATCGCCACGGCATTGCCGTGGCCGGTACCCACGGCAAGACCACCACCACCAGCCTGCTGGCCTCGGTGTTCGCCGCCGGTGGCCTGGACCCGACCTTCGTGATCGGTGGCCGGTTGAACGCCGCTGGCACCAATGCGCAACTGGGCACCAGCCGTTACCTGATCGCCGAAGCCGATGAAAGCGACGCCAGCTTCCTGCACCTGCAGCCGCTGGTGGCCGTGGTCACCAATATCGACGCCGATCACATGGCGACCTACGAAGGCGACTTCAACAAGCTGAAGAAGACCTTCGTCGAATTCCTGCATAACCTGCCGTTCTACGGCCTGGCCGTGGTGTGCATCGATGACCCCGTGGTGCGCGAGATCCTGCCGCAGGTCAAGCGCCCGGCGGTCACCTATGGTTTCGACGAGTCTGCTGACGTGCGGGCCATCAATGTCCGCCAGGAGGGCATGCGCACCTTCTTTACCGTCCTGCGTCGCGACCGCGAGCCGCTGGATGTCTCGGTGAACATGCCGGGCAGACACAACGTGCTCAACTCGCTGGCGACCATCGCCATTGCCACCGATGAAGGCATCAGTGACGAGGCCATCGTGCAGGGGCTGTCGGGCTTCCAGGGCGTCGGCAGGCGCTTCCAGGTGTACGGCGAGCTGCCGGTCGAGGGCGGCCATGTGATGCTGGTCGACGATTACGGTCACCACCCGCGCGAAGTGGCGGCGGTCATCAACGCCGTGCGTGGCGGCTGGCCGGAGCGTCGTCTGGTGATGGTCTATCAGCCACACCGTTTCAGCCGTACCCGCGACCTGTATGACGATTTTGTCCAGGTACTGGCCGAGTCCAATGTGCTGTTGCTGATGGAAGTCTACCCGGCCGGCGAAGAGCCGATTCCGGGCGCTGACAGCCGCAACCTGTGCCACAGCATCCGCCAGCGCGGCCAGTTGGACCCGATTTATATCGAGCGCGGCGCCGAGCTGGCGCCGCTGGTCAAGCCGCTGCTGCGTGCCGGTGACATCCTGCTGTGCCAGGGGGCCGGCGACATCGGCGGTCTGGCACCGCAACTGCTGCGCAGCCCGCTGTTTGCCGGTGCTGTGGCCGCGCCCACCGAAGGCAAGCTGAAATGACTGACCTGAACGCCGCCTCGCTGCACTCGACCCTGGCGCCGAAAGACTTCGGCCGGGTCGCTGTGCTGTTCGGTGGCAAAAGCGCCGAGCGTGAGGTTTCGCTGAAGTCCGGCGCGGCTGTGCTGGAGGCCCTGCTGAGCGCCGGCGTGGATGCGTTCGGGATCGATGTGGGCGATGACCTGCTGCAACGGCTGGGCAGTGAGAGGATCGATCGCGCCTTTATCGTGTTGCACGGTCGTGGCGGCGAAGACGGCACCATGCAGGGCTTTCTGGAGTGCCTGGGCATCCCTTATACCGGTAGTGGCGTATTGGCTTCGGCGCTGGCGATGGACAAGCTGCGCACCAAGCAGATCTGGTCTAGCCTCAGCTTGCCGACGCCCTTGCACGCCGTGCTGCGCAGCGAAAATGACTGTATTTGTGCAGCGACGGAACTGGGCTTGCCTTTGATCGTCAAACCGGCCCATGAGGGTTCAAGTATCGGGATGGCGAAGGTGGGGGATGTACAACAACTGATCGCCGCCTGGAAAACCGCCAGCACCTATGATTCGCAGGTGCTGGTCGAGCAATGGATCGAAGGTCCCGAGTTCACCGTGGCGTGTCTGCGTGGTCAGGTTCTGCCACCGATCGGCCTGGGTACACCGCATGCTTTCTACGATTACCAGGCCAAATACCTGGCTGACGATACCCAGTACCGGATTCCGTCAGGGCTCGATGCCGAGCAACAGCAGGCGCTCGAAACGTTGACTGCAAGCGCTTGTGAGGCGCTCGGCGTAACAGGCTGGTCCCGTACCGATGTCATGCAGGACGCTCAGGGCCGGTTCTGGTTGCTGGAGGTCAATACCGTCCCCGGCATGACCGACCACAGCCTGGTGCCCATGGCTGCGCGTGCGGCAGGGCTGGATTTTCAGCAACTGGTGTTGGCGATTCTGGCCGACAGCGTTCAGGCGAGGGGTTAAGGCATGAACGGCGCTTCGGCACGTCAGCAACCACCGGTTCCCGGCCGCAAGCCGGTACCGCGTGGTGCAAGCCGGATGGTGGCCAAGGAACCGCTGTCGGCACGTGTGCCCAGGCCCGGTACGGGGTTCCTGAAGTACCTGCTGTGGCCGGTGCTGCTGGTGGGGTTGGGGTACGGCACCTATGAGGGCGCGCAACGCCTGCTGCCTTACGTGGACCGCCCCATCAGCCGCATCAACGTGCAGGGCGACCTGAGCTACATCAGCCAGCAGGCGGTGCAGCAGCGTATCGCGCCTTATGCGGCTGCGCGCTTCTTCACCATCGACCTGGCCGGCATGCGCACCGAGCTTGAACAGATGCCATGGATTGCCCATGCCGAAGTGCGCAGGGTCTGGCCGGATCAGGTGGTGATCCGCCTCGAGGAGCAATTGCCGGTGGCACGCTGGGGCGATGAAGCACTGCTCAATAACCTGGGCCAGGCCTTTACGCCACGCGAATTGTCCAATTACGAACACCTTCCCCAGTTGTTCGGCCCGCAGCGGGCCCAGCAGCAGGTGATGCAGCAGTACCAGGTGTTGAGTCAGATGTTGCGTCCGATGGGGTTTTCCATCGTACGCCTTGAGTTGCGTGAGCGGGGCAGCTGGTTTTTGACCACGGGCGCAGGCGCCGCAGGCCCTGGCATCGAGTTGTTGCTGGGTCGCGATCATCTGGTCGAGAAGATGCGCCGCTTCATTTCGATCTACGACAAGACACTCAAAGAACAAATAACGAATATTGCACGCGTTGATCTGCGTTATTCCAACGGCCTTGCGGTCGGATGGCGTGAGCAGGCAGCGCCGACGGCGGTGAAGCCCGCTGTCGCGAAGAATTGACTAGAGGCAGAACCATGGCAAATGTGCAAAGCGGCAAAATGATCGTCGGGCTGGATATCGGTACCTCCAAGGTGGTGGCGCTGGTAGGCGAAGTCGCGGCCGATGGTTCGCTGGAAATCGTCGGAATTGGCAGCCACCCTTCGCGAGGCCTGAAAAAAGGCGTCGTGGTCAACATCGAATCCACCGTGCAGTCGATTCAGCGCGCTATCGAAGAAGCACAACTCATGGCGGGCTGCCGTATCCACTCGGCCTTTGTCGGCGTGGCAGGCAGCCACATCCGCAGCCTCAACTCGCATGGCATCGTCGCCATCCGCGACCGCGAAGTCAGCTCGGCCGACCTTGAGCGTGTGCTCGATGCGGCCCAGGCCGTCGCCATTCCTGCCGACCAGCGTGTCCTGCACACCCTGGCGCAGGATTATGTGATCGACAACCAGGAAGGCGTGCGCGAGCCACTGGGCATGTCGGGTGTGCGCCTGGAAGCCAAGGTGCATGTAGTCACCTGTGCGGTGAACGCTGCGCAGAACATCGAGAAGTGCGTACGCCGCTGCGGCCTGGAAGTCGACGACATCATTCTCGAGCAACTGGCCTCGGCCTACGCGGTGCTGACCGACGACGAGAAAGAGCTGGGCGTGTGCCTGGTGGACATCGGTGGCGGCACCACCGATATCGCGATCTTCACTGAAGGCGCGATCCGCCACACGGCCGTGATCCCGATTGCCGGCGACCAGGTCACCAACGACATTGCCATGGCGTTGCGTACCCCGACCCAGTATGCCGAGGAAATCAAGATTCGCTACGCCTGTGCCCTGGCCAAGCTGGCCGGTGCCGGCGAAACCATCAAGGTACCGAGCGTGGGCGATCGCCCGCCTCGCGAGCTGTCGCGTCAGGCCCTGGCCGAAGTGGTCGAACCTCGTTACGACGAGCTGTTCACCCTGATCCAGGCCGAGCTGCGCCGCAGCGGTTATGAAGATCTGATCCCGGCGGGCATCGTGCTGACCGGCGGGACCTCGAAAATGGAAGGTGCGGTCGAACTGGCCGAGGAAATCTTCCACATGCCGGTACGCCTGGGCGTGCCGCATAGTGTCAAGGGATTGAGTGACGTCATCCGCAATCCGATTTATTCCACGGGCGTAGGCCTGTTGCAGTACGGTTTGCAGAAACAGTCCGACGGCATTTCGCTGTCCGGCCTGGGCGTGAGCAGCAGCAACTATGGCGATGAACCAAAGGCTCCCGTGCTAGAGCGCTTCAAGCGTTGGGTTCAGGGTAATTTCTAAGTTCAACGCTTCAAAGTGGTAGCGGGCAGCAACAACTAGAGAGCTGAAGGAGAGGGAAAATGTTCGAACTCGTAGACAACGTCCCGCAGAGCCCGGTAATCAAGGTTATCGGTGTAGGTGGTGGTGGTGGCAACGCCGTCAATCACATGGTCAAGAGCAGCATCGAAGGCGTCGAATTCATCTGCGCCAACACCGATGCTCAAGCACTGAAAAACATCGGTGCGCGTACCATTCTGCAACTGGGTGCCGGCGTGACCAAAGGTCTCGGTGCCGGTGCCAACCCTGAAGTGGGCCGTCAGGCCGCACTGGAAGACCGCGAGCGTATCGCGGAAGTCCTGCAGGGCACCAACATGGTCTTCATCACCACGGGCATGGGCGGCGGTACCGGTACCGGTGCGGCGCCAATCATTGCCGAAGTGGCCAAGGAGATGGGCATCCTCACCGTTGCGGTGGTGACGCGTCCATTCCCGTTCGAAGGCCGCAAGCGCATGCAGATCGCCGACGAAGGCATTCGCATGCTGGCTGAAAGCGTCGACTCGTTGATCACCATTCCCAACGAGAAGCTGCTGACCATCCTGGGCAAGGACGCCAGCCTGCTGTCAGCGTTCGCCAAGGCCGACGATGTACTGGCCGGTGCCGTTCGCGGTATCTCCGACATCATCAAGCGTCCCGGCATGATCAACGTCGACTTTGCCGACGTACGTACCGTGATGAGCGAAATGGGCATGGCCATGATGGGTACCGGCTGCGCCAGCGGTCCGAACCGTGCGCGTGAAGCGACCGAAGCGGCCATTCGCAACCCGCTGCTCGAAGACGTCAACCTGCAAGGTGCGCGCGGCATCCTGGTCAACATCACAGCAGGTCCTGACCTGTCGCTGGGTGAGTACTCGGACGTGGGCAGCATCATCGAGGCTTTCGCCTCCGACAGCGCCATGGTCAAGGTCGGTACCGTCATCGATCCGGACATGCGCGACGAACTGCACGTTACCGTCGTGGCCACAGGCCTGGGCGCGCGCATCGAGAAGCCGGTCAAGATCATCGACAACACCCTGCAAAGTGCAGCGCCGCAAGCGCCCGTGCACCAGCAGGCCGTCCGCGAGCCGGCTGCCGTCAACTACCGTGATCTGGACCGTCCGACCGTAATGCGCAATCAGGCACATGCCGGTGCGACAGCAGCGACTAAGCTGAACCCTAACGATGATCTGGACTATCTCGATATCCCGGCCTTCCTGCGTCGCCAGGCCGATTGATTATGTCTATCAGGGGGATTCGGGTAATTGGTGTTCAGCAAAGGCTGGGTCTGCTATTATCCCCAGCCTTTGTTGATACCCGTTCGCAACTAGCGCTGAAGCGGCCCATGCCATGATCAAACAACGTACCCTGAAAAATATCATCCGTGCCACAGGCGTCGGTCTGCATTCCGGGGAAAAGGTTTACCTGACCCTGAAGCCCGCACCTGTGAACACCGGTATCGTGTTTTGCCGAACCGACCTGGACCCTGTCGTGCAGATCCCTGCACGTGCGGAAAATGTCGGCGAGACCACTTTGTCGACCACCCTTGTCCAGGGCGATGTCAAGGTCGATACGGTCGAGCACCTGCTGTCGGCCATGGCGGGCCTGGGCATCGACAACGCCTACGTCGAACTGTCCGCCTCCGAAGTGCCGATCATGGACGGCAGTGCCGGACCTTTCGTGTTCCTGATTCAATCGGCCGGCCTGCAAGAGCAGGACGCTCCGAAGCAGTTCATTCGTATCCTGCGTGAAGTCTCGGTCGAGGAGGGCGGCAAACGCGCCACCTTCGTGCCTTTCGAAGGCTTCAAGGTCAGCTTCGAGATCGACTTCGATCACCCGGTATTCCGTGATCGGACTCAAAGCGCCAGCGTGGACTTTTCCAGCACTTCCTTCGTCAAGGAAGTCAGCCGCGCCCGCACCTTCGGCTTCATGAGTGACATAGAGTACCTGCGCAAGCACAACCTGGCGCTCGGTGGCAGTGTCGAAAACGCCATCGTGGTCGACAAGGAAGGCGTATTGAACGAAGACGGCCTGCGTTACGAGGACGAATTCGTCAAGCACAAGATCCTGGACGCCATCGGCGACCTGTACCTGCTGGGCAACAGCCTGATCGGCGAATTCCGTGGCTTCAAGTCTGGCCATGCGCTGAACAACCTTCTGCTGCGCACACTGATCGAACAGAAAGATGCCTGGGAAGTCGTGACTTTCGAGGATGCCAGTACCGCCCCTATTTCCTATATGCGGCCTGTCGCGGCGGCATAAAGGCAAAAAGCTTTACTCTCTTTCCTTTCTTTTGAGGCCGCCTTCGGGCGGTCTTTTTTTATTGCTTTTTTCTGGTCGCGAAGCTGAAACGGCCTCGGGGCAATCGTTATTGATGCCTAACGCCGTCGGTCAGTGACTGGCCTTGCCGTGGCTGGCCAGGCGTTCCAGGGCGGCGCGCAGCTTGGGGTCGCTGATGCCTTCGGCGGTGGCCTGGATGTTCTGCGCCGCGTTCATCGAAAGGTCGATGGTATGGGTCGCAGCCCCTTGCTGCACATGCGGTGGCTGCACCTTGAACAGAATGCGCGTCAGGTTGGCGAACTCGTCGAGCAGCACCAGTTGGCGCTGCAGGCGCCGTTGTTGATAACGCAGGCGTGTGGCCCAGTGGCCGTCGGTGACCACCAGCAACAGACAGCCTTCGCGCCAGGAGGCCACATGGCAATGCGCCCGTGCGGCCGGTTGCAGCTGGCTCTCGATCAGGCGCTGCAAATGGCTCAGGCGCTCGGCCTGGCGGATCAGTGCCCGCAGTGGCTTGGCATCGCGCAGCAATACGGCGGGTTGTCGGGCATTGATAGGGCGAAAAGCCATTGTCTGCAGGACCAAGGGTTACAAGGCGGCAATCTTAACAGAAAGTGTCATGGTTCCCGCATGGCCGGGGATCGCTTCAGTGGGGTTGCCCGGTCCAGGCAAGTTTCACCTTTTGGCAGGGTTGAAGTGGGCCAGAAAGCCCCCATTGAACTTGTGCCCCGTTACAGCGCTGTTGCCAGCATCGTGGAATAACGCCACTTTCCTCACCACCGTTTCCGGGTAGAATGCTCGTTCGCATGCGACCATGAGGGTCGCACGGGCGACTCACGGGGCCGCCCTCCATTCCTATGTGTGGAAGATCCTGTCGATATGTTTGCGCCTTTGTTAAAAAAACTTTTTGGAAGCAAGAACGAGCGTGAAGTCAAGCGCATGCTCAAGACGGTACAGATCGTCAATGCCTTCGAAGAGCAAATGGTGGCCCTTTCGGATGAGCAACTGCGCGCCAAGACCGAAGAGTTCAAGGCCCGCATAGCCAAAGGCGAAACCCTCGATCAACTGCTCCCTGAAGCCTTCGCCGTGGCCCGTGAGGCCGGCAAGCGCGTCATGGGCATGCGTCACTTCGACGTCCAGCTGATTGGCGGCATGACCCTGCACGAAGGGCAGATCGCCGAGATGCGTACCGGTGAGGGCAAGACCCTGGTCGGTACCCTGGGTGTCTACCTCAATGCCCTGTCCGGCAAGGGCGTGCACGTGGTCACGGTCAACGACTACCTGGCCCGTCGTGATGCCAACTGGATGCGGCCGCTGTATGAGTTCCTCGGCCTGACCGTCGGCATCGTCACCCCGTTCCAGCCGCCCGAAGAAAAGCGCGCCGCCTATGCGGCCGACATTACCTACGGCACCAACAACGAGTTCGGTTTCGACTACCTGCGCGACAACATGGCCTTCAGCATGGAGGACAAGTTCCAGCGCGAACTCAACTTCGCGGTGATCGACGAAGTCGACTCGATTCTCATCGACGAAGCCCGTACCCCGCTGATCATCTCCGGCCAGGCCGAAGACAGCTCGCGCCTGTACACCGAGATCAACCGCCTGATTCCGACGCTCAAGCAGCATGTCGAGGAAGTCGAAGGCCAGGTCACGCAGGAAGGCCACTACACCATTGACGAGAAGACCCGCCAGGTCGAACTCAATGAGGCCGGTCACCAGTTCATCGAAGAGATGCTCACCACCGCCGGCCTGCTGGCCGAAGGCGAGAGCCTGTACTCGGCGCACAACCTGGGCCTGCTGACCCATGTGTATGCCGGCCTGCGTGCGCACAAGCTGTTCAACCGCAACGTCGAGTACATCGTCCAGGATGGCCAGGTGCTGCTGGTCGACGAGCACACCGGCCGTACCATGCCGGGTCGTCGCCTGTCCGAGGGCCTGCACCAGGCCATCGAGGCCAAGGAAAACCTCAATATCCAGGCCGAAAGCCAGACCCTGGCCTCGACCACGTTCCAGAACTACTTCCGCCTGTACAACAAGCTGTCGGGCATGACCGGCACGGCCGACACCGAAGCGTTCGAGTTCCACCAGATCTACAACCTGTCGGTCATGGTCATTCCGCCGAACAAGCCGTTGGCGCGCAAGGACTTCAACGACCTGGTGTACCTGACCGCCGAAGAGAAGTACGCGGCCATCGTCGCCGACATCAAGGCGTGCCTGGCTGAAAACCGCCCGGTGCTGGTGGGTACTGCGACCATCGAGACCTCCGAGCACATGTCGGCGCTGCTGCGCAAGGAAGGCATCGACCACAAGGTGCTCAACGCCAAGTTCCACGAGAAGGAAGCCGAGATCATTGCCCAGGCCGGCCGCCCCGGCGCGCTGACCATCGCCACCAACATGGCCGGTCGCGGTACCGACATCCTGCTGGGTGGCAACTGGGAAGTCGAAGTCGCCAACCTGGAAGACCCGACGCCCGAGCAGATCGCGCAGATCAAGGCCGACTGGCAGAAGCGTCACCAGCAAGTGATCGAGGCCGGTGGCCTGCATGTGATCGCTTCCGAGCGTCACGAATCGCGGCGTATCGACAACCAGTTGCGTGGCCGTGCCGGTCGCCAGGGGGACACCGGCTCCAGCCGTTTCTACCTGTCGCTCGAAGACAGCCTGATGCGCATCTTCGCCTCCGACCGGGTGAAGAACTTCATGAAGGCGCTGGGCATGCAGTCCGGCGAAGCGATCGAACACCGGATGGTCACCAACGCCATCGAAAAGGCCCAGCGCAAGGTCGAAGGCCGCAACTTCGATATCCGCAAGCAATTGCTGGAATTCGACGACGTGTCCAACGAGCAGCGCAAGGTGATCTACCACATGCGCAACAGCCTGCTGGCGGCCACCAATATCGGCGACACCATTGCCGACTTCCGTCAGGAAGTGCTGAACAACCTGATCAGCCAGCACATTCCGCCGCAATCGCTGCCCGAACAGTGGGACGTGGCGGGTCTTGAAGCCTCGCTGAACTCGGACTTCGCCGTGAAGCTGCCGATCCAGCAGTGGCTCGACGAAGACGATCACCTGCACGAAGAGACGCTGCGCGCCAAGCTGCTCGAGGAGCTGCTCAGCGCCTACAACGAGAAGGAAGAGCAGGCCAGTGCCGATGCCCTGCGCACCTTCGAGAAGCAGATCCTCTTGCGTGTGATCGACGACCTGTGGAAAGACCACCTGTCGACCATGGACCACCTGCGCCACGGTATCCACCTGCGCGGCTATGCGCAGAAGAACCCGAAGCAGGAGTACAAGCGCGAGTCGTTCACCCTGTTCCAGGAGCTGCTCGACTCGATCAAGCGCGACACCATTCGTGTGCTGTCTCATGTCCAGGTGCGTCGCGAAGACCCCGAGGAAGAAGAGGCGCGCCTGCGCCGCGAGGCCGAAGAGCTGGCCGAGCGCATGCAGTTCCAGCATGCCGATGCGCCGGGCATCGAGCAGGTGGCCAGCGAAGACAGCGAAGAACTCGCCGTAGCGGCGGCCGATCCGGTGCGCAACGACCAGAAGCGCGGCCGTAACGAGCTGTGCTGGTGTGGTTCAGGCAAGAAGTTCAAGCACTGCCACGGTCAGATCGGCTAAGCCGCTGTCCGTTGACACCACGCCGCGACCGGCTCTTGCCGTCGCGGCGTTTTTTCATTGATCGCCGTACCGATACGGCGCAGATAAAGCTCAAGGAGCGCACGCATGGCTGTTGGTCTTGGTCCTTTGCCTACATTGCACCCGGTTGCCGGTTTTGAACTGGGTATCGCCTCGGCCGGTATCAAGCGACCCGGGCGCAAGGACGTGGTCGTGATGCGCTGTGCCGAAGGCTCCAGCGTGGCCGGTGTATTCACCCTCAATGCCTTCTGCGCCGCGCCGGTGATCCTGGCCAGGCAGCGCGTGCAGGGCACCGTTCGCTACCTGCTGACCAACACCGGCAATGCCAACGCCGGCACCGGCGAGCCAGGCCTGGCCGCGGCCCGTCGTACCTGCGAGAAGCTGGCCGGGCTGACCGGCGTGCCGGCCGAGGCCGTGCTGCCATTTTCCACCGGTGTGATCGGTGAACCGCTGCCGGTGGAAAAGATCGAAGGCGCCCTGCAAGCGGCGCTGGATGATCTGTCGGTGAACAACTGGGCGGCTGCCGCCACCGGCATCATGACCACTGACACCTTGCCAAAAGGCGCCAGCCGCCAGTTCCAGCACGACGGCGTGACCGTGACCGTGACCGGTATCAGCAAGGGCGCCGGCATGATCCGGCCGAACATGGCGACCATGCTCGGTTACATCGCCACCGACGCCAAGGTGTCGCAGAACGTCCTCAAGGACCTGATGCTCGACGGCGCCAACAAGTCGTTCAACCGCATCACCATCGATGGCGACACCTCGACCAACGACTGCTGCATGCTGATCGCTACAGGCCAGGCCGACCTGCCGGAAGTGACCGAAGCCAGCGGTCCGCTGTTCGAGGCCTTGAAAAAGGCCGTTTTTGAAGTGTGCATGGAGGTGGCCCAGGCCATCGTGCGCGACGGCGAGGGCGCGACCAAGTTCGTCACCGTCCAGGTCAACGGCGGCGGCAACCACCAGGAGTGCCTGGACGTCGGCTATGCCGTGGCGCATTCGCCGCTGATCAAGACCGCACTGTTTGCCTCGGACCCTAACTGGGGCCGTATCCTGGCCGCCGTCGGCCGCGCCGGCGTACCGGAACTGGATGTCAGCCTGATCGACGTATTCCTGGGCGAAGTGTGTATTGCCAGCCAGGGCTGCCGTTCGGCCAGCTACACCGAGGCCCAGGGCGCCGAGGTCATGGCCCGCGAAGAAATCACCATCCGTATCGAGCTGGGCCGGGGCGATTGCAGCGAAACCATCTGGACCACCGACCTGTCGCACGAATACGTGAAAATCAACGCCGAATACCGTACCTGACTGACCCGCCGCACAGCCGCTCCTGATCTTTCGCAGGAGCGGCTTTAGCCGCGAACCTGCAAAAGAGGAAACCGTGCAATGAAACGTATCCATGTAGTGGCGGCCGTGATTCGCGGCCACGATGGCAGGATTCTCATCGCCCGGCGCGCTGATACCCAGCACCAGGGCGGCCTCTGGGAGTTTCCCGGCGGCAAGGTCGAGGAGGGCGAAGCACCCCGGCTCGCACTGGTCCGGGAGTTGCGCGAAGAGCTGGGCATCGAGGTCGAGGCGGCGCGCCCGCTGATCAAAGTGCAGCACGACTACCCCGACAAGCATGTCTTGCTGGATGTCTGGGAGGTATCAGGTTTCAGCGGCGAACCGCACGGCGCCGAAGGCCAGCCCCTGGCCTGGGTCACACCACGCGAATTGCCCGATTACGAATTTCCGGCGGCCAATCAACCGATCGTTGCGGCGGCCCGTCTGCCCGACCAGTACCTGATCACCCCTGAAGGCCTGGAAAACGGTGAGCTGCTGCGCGGTATCCAGCGCGCCGTGGCCCAGGGCGCAAGGCTGATCCAGCTGCGGGCACCGGGCGGCTATGACCCGGCCTACCGTGACCTTGCGGTGGACGCGGTGGGCCTGTGCGCCGGCAAGGCGCAACTGATGCTCAAGGGGCCTCTGGAATGGCTGGGTGACTTTCCGGCCGCTGGTTGGCACCTGACGGCTGCGCAGTTGCGCAAGTACGCCAGCCGCGGCCGGCCATTCCCGACCGAGCGCTGGCTGGCGGCGTCATGCCATGACGCTGAAGAGCTGGCGCTGGCTGAACAGATGGGTGTGGATTTCGTCACCCTGTCCCCCGTGCAGCCAACCCACACCCATCCCGAGGCCCAACCGCTGGGTTGGGAGCAGGCCACGCACCTGATCGCAGGCTTCGGCAAGCCGGTGTTCCTGCTCGGCGGCGTCGGCCCTGACCAGCGCCAGCAGGCCTGGGACAGCGGCGCACAAGGCGTGGCCGGCATCCGCGCCTTCTGGCCGTAGCGCGTCTACTGCGGCTTGGGCGCCGCCTGCCACAGGATTTCATCCACTCCCTGGCGCCTGGCAATCAGCCGGGCTGCCACAAACAGCAGATCCGACAGTCGGTTGATATACGCCAGCCCCACGCCCTGCAGTGGCTCGATGGCATTAAGTTGCTGGCAGCGCCGTTCTGCCGTGCGGGCCAGGCTGCGGCAGACATGGGCCTGGGCGATCAGCGCCGAGCCGCCGGGCAGGATGAAGTTCTCCAGCGGGCCCAGTTCATCGTTCCACAGGTCGATCGCCGCTTCCAGGCGCTCGATTTCCTGGGTGTTCAAGGCCTGGTAGGCCGGCATCGCCAATTCGCCGCCCAGATCGAACAGCCGATGCTGGCAGGGCGCAAGCACCTCGATCACCTCGGCCAGCGCCGGGCGTTGCTCCACGGCCTCGTTCAGTCCGGCCAGCAGCAGCCCTAACTGACTGTTAAGCGTGTCCACCTCGCCAATGGCCTCGATGCGCGGATGATCCTTGGGCACCCGACGGCCGTCGCCCAGCCCGGTTTCGCCGCTGTCTCCGGTACGTGTGTAGATTTTCGACAGGCGAAAGCCCATACGTGTCGCTCCTGTTCAAGGCTTGTTGATGACATAGGCCGGCACCGTGACCTGGTTGGCCACCAGCGGCAGGCGCAGGGTAAAGCAGGTGCCCAGGCCAATGGACGATTGCACTTCCATCTGGCCCTTGTGATTGTTGGTGATGATGAAGTACGACACCGACAGGCCGAGACCGGTGCCCTGGCCGATCTCCTTGGTGGTGAAAAACGGCTCGAAGGTGCGCTTGCGCACGCTTTCGGACATGCCGATGCCGTTGTCTTCGACCTGGATTTCCGCCCAGGGCGGATTGAGGCGTGTGCGCAGGGTAATACGCCCCGGCTCATCGTCATTGCCACGCTGATGAATCGCCTGGGCAGCGTTCTTGAGCAGGTTGAGCAGCACCTGTTCCAGCTCGTTGGAGATGCATGGCACCGGGCCAAGGTCAGGGTCGAACTGACGAATGATGTGCTGGCCCTTGAAGTCAAAGCCGATGGCCAGGTCGAAATCGTTGCTGGCGATTTCCACTGCCTGATCGATCAGCGCCGGCAGGTCGCACAGCGCCAGTTGCCGGTTGCTCAGGCGACTGAAATTGAGCATGTGGCTGACGATCTTGGCGGCGCGGGCGCCGGCCTGCTGGATGCCGTCGAGCAAGGCCGGTACTTCGCGGGCAGTCAGGTAGCGATTGACCTGCTCAAGGTCCAGGCCCTCGCTTTGCGCCTGCTCCAGGTTTCTGGGCAGCTCCGGCGACAGGCGGCGGCGGATGTTCTGCACATTGTGCAGGATCGCGCCCAGCGGGTTGTTGATCTCATGCGCCATGCCGGCGGCCAGGCCGCCGACCGAGAGCATTTTTTCCGACTGCACCATCATTTCTTCCAGGGAAATGCGCTGGGTAATGTCATCGATACGGATCACCACGCCGCGTCCGGCGTCGCCGGTCAGCGGGTAGAAGGTCAGCGCATAGTGACGGGGCTCGTCCTGCTTGATCCAGGTCACCCGCTCGATCTTGGTGACGCTGTGCTGCTCGACGGTCTGCTTGAGCTGCGGCATGAACGCGCGCATCGGTTCGAAGGCAATGAAGATCGGCTGGTTGAGCGCCTCGTCCAGCCGCGTGCCGGACAAGGTGGCGGCCTCCTGATTCCACTGGGTCACGTACAGCTGTTCATCCAGGGCAATCATTGCTGACGGCATCGAGTCGATGATGCTGTTGAGGTAATTCTGGAAACCGGTGAGTTTCTTTTCGATCTTGCCGCGCACCTGCACTTCCAGTTCCAGCTTGCGGTTGGTGCGCCGGGTTTCTTCAGCCAGTCCGCGGGCCTGGTCATAGGCGTCCTGTGAGTCGTCGCGGGCGCGCTTGAGCTGCTGCTCGCGAGCCTCGATACGGGCCAGCATGGTATTGAAAGCCGAGGCCAGGCTGCCGATCTCGTCCTTGTTGCCCGGCCCGACCCGCAGGGCGTAGTTCTCTTCGCGGGTCACCTGGCGCGACAGCTCTTCAAGCTGGTAGATCGGCTCGGTGATCAGGCGGCGAATCTGTCGGGCCACCACCATCCACAGCAGAATGCTGAATACCAGAATGCCCAGGCTGGCGGTCAGCGTGCCGCTGTAGAACGCGGCAGGCAATTCGCTGCTGGCCACCAGCAACAAGTGCCCCGGTGGCTGATCACCCTTGGGCACCGTGATGACCTGAGTGGTGCGAAACTCGGTCAGCCGCCAGCTCTCGATGCCGCTGTAGCGGCTGGGCAGGTCCAGCGCGTCGCCTTGCTGCAATTGCGCCAGGCGCTGGCCGTCATTGTCATACACCGCCGCTGCTCGCAGCGGGCTGTAGCTCTTGAGCTCGTTCAGCAAGGCCTGGGCGTCGGTACTCGAGTCGAGCGCCCGCTCGTTGAGATTGGCGCTGCTGATCAGTCGGCCGATGGTCTGCATGGCCTGGGGCGCCATGGCTTCCTGGGAGATGTAGTAGGCCGCGCCGATAAAGGTCAGGTTGGCCACCAGCAGCACGGTGGTCAGCAAGACCAGCAGGGCTGCCAGCAGCTTCTGGCCAACCGGCAGGTTATCCAATCGTTGACGCAGGGGCATGGGCAGATCACACGACGACAAAGGGTGCCAGCAGGGTAGCGCGGGCTAGTCGCTACGCAAACCCTTGGCGGCCAGATGCTGGCACAAGCGGTGGTGCAATTGCTGTACATGCGGGATCGTGCAGCGATGGCGACGTGCTGCGGCGCTGGCATAGCCCAGCAGGTAGGCGATTTCGGTACGCCGGCCGTGGGCGACATCCTGGTACATCGACGAGTAGTTGGCGGCCGTGGCCTGGATGACGCGCAGTACGTCGCTGTGCAGGTCGTGTGCGGCGGCAGGTTGACCGCAGCGCTGCAGCAGTTCGGTCAGCTCCTGGCACAGGGTCGCGACTTCGCACGGGTGCTCCAGCAGGCCGCCATTGCGGCAGTCATGCAATACCGTCAGGGGATTGATCGCGCAATTGAGTGCCAGCTTGCGCCACAGGCGGGTCAGAATGTCCGGTGTCCATTCATGGCTGATGCCTGCGGTATGCAGATCGTCCAGCAGGGCGGTGGGGGCTGCCGGGTCTTGCACATCGCCCAGCCAGGTGAAGCCGTGCCCGGCAAAGCGCACCTGCCAGTCCGCTTCGCGAAACGCGCCCTCGGTGCTGGAGGCAAAGATACAGCGCCGCGGATGAATCAGCGCCGCAACGGCCTCCTGGCTGCCCAGGCCGTTCTGCAGCAGGATGACGTCGGCCTGGGCACTCAGGCGCGGTCTCAGTGCGGCGACGGCCTGTTCGGCGTCGTAGGCCTTGCACGCCACCAGCAGGCGCTCGATAGGGGCGTCGCTGGCTGCGGTTTCGGCCGCGATCGGCCACTGGACGCAACGATCCTGTTCGATCAGCGTCAGATGACTGCCATGGGCACGATAGGCCGCCAGCCTGGCTGCATCGCGCAGGATCAGCCGCACCGGCAGGCCGGCCCGTGCCAGGCGCGTCGCCCATAATCCGCCCAGGCTGCCAGCGCCCAGGATATGCCAGGCAGTAGCGGGCGATGCAAGCGGGTGCAGCAAATCGCGGTCAGACATCAAGGCTCACAGTGAAGGCTGGAAAAGTCTCGTTATAATGACCGCTCTTTCAAACCGTCAAGTCATGCGTGCCCGTGAATGATTCGCGCACGCCGTTCAACTGGAGAACCTTAAATGCCCTCGTTCGACGTAGTGTCCGAATTGGATAAACACGAAGTCACTAATGCCGTCGACAACGCGATCAAGGAGCTGGACCGCCGTTACGACCTCAAAGGCAAGGGGACTTTCGAATTCAAGGAAAAGGACCTGGCGATCACGCTCACCGCTGAAGCCGATTTTCAGCTTGAGGCGATGATCGAGATCCTCAAGCTGTCGCTGGTCAAGCGCAAGATCGACGTCAAGTGCCTGGAAGTCAAGGAAGCCTACGCCTCGGGCAAGCTGATGAAGCAGGAAGCGACCCTGCGCGAAGGGATCGACAAGGAACAGGCCAAGAAGATCGTCGCGCACGTCAAGGACGCCAAGCTCAAGGTCCAGGCAGCCATCCAGGGCGAGCAGGTGCGCATCACTGGCAAGAAGCGTGACGATCTGCAGGAAGCCATTGCCCTGCTGCGCGCCTTCGATGCCGAGCTGCCCTTGCAGTTCAACAACTTCCGCGACTGAGTCCTGCACCTGGTCGGGCTGCCGGTGCGCCTGGGCAGCCTCGATGCCTTCTGTTTTCCTGTCTCTGCCGGGTGTCACGCTTGCTTGATTGTCGTGACGCCCAGGCGTTGTCGATTGACCCGTTTCAAGGAGTAAACGATGGATTTGAATGCTGAAGTGGACCACCTGTGGAAGATTTCCCAGTCCTGGGTTCCACTGATCATGCAGTACGGCAGCCGTGTGTTGCTGGCGCTGGTTACGCTGTGCATCGGTTGGTGGCTGATCAACCGCCTGACCAACAAGGTCGGCGCCTTGCTGGCGCTGCGCAATGCCGATCAGGCGCTGCAGGGGTTTGTCAGCAGCCTGGCCAATATCATTCTCAAGATCCTGTTGATCGTCAGCGTGGCGTCGATGATCGGGATCGAGACCACCTCGTTCGTGGCCGCCATCGGTGCGGCGGGCCTGGCCATCGGCCTGGCGCTGCAGGGCAGCCTGTCGAACTTTGCCGGCGGCGTGCTGATTCTGCTGTTCAGGCCGTTTCGCATCGGTGACTGGATCGAGGCGCAGAATGTGTCGGGCACGGTCGATAATATCCAGATTTTCCACACCATCCTGCGCACGGGCGATAACCGTACAGTGATCGTGCCCAATGGCATCTTGTCCAACGGCATCATCACCAACACCAATCGCCAGCCGACCCGCAAGATCGTGTTCGATGTGGGCGTTGACTACGAGGCCGACCTCAAGCAGGCCCAGCAGGTGCTGCTGGACATGGCCGACGATCCCCGGGTGCTCAAGGACCCGGCACCGCAGGCGGTCGTGACAGTGCTCGGCGATAACGCGATTACCCTGCAATTGCGCGTCTGGACCAAGACCGGCGATATGGGCGATCTGGTGTCGAAGTTCAATATCGAGGTCCGGGACCGCCTGAAAGCCGCCGGTATCGACATTCCTTACCCACAGCGGGTGATCCGCGTGGTGCAGGATACGCCGAAGGTGTAGACGCACACGGGGCGTTGAGCGACCCGGCGTTCAGGCCGGGGCGCTCGTACGGGCGCAGAGGAGCCGTCTCAGGGTGTGTCTTCCAGCGGCTCTTGCGGGCGTAGCTCGCGATTCCACTGCAGGATGATCATCACCAGCGTCGGCACCCCCAGCAGGGCGGTGATCAGAAAGAAGTTGTGGTAGCCGAGTTTTTCCACCATCACCCCCGAATACCCCCCGATCAGGCGCGGCAACAGCAGCATGATCGAGCTGAGCAATGCGTACTGGGTGGCCGAGAAGCGCAGGTTGGTCAGGCTCGACAGGTAGGCCACGAAGGCTGACGTCGCCAGCCCCGAACTGAAGTTATCCAGTGAGATGGTCAGGATCAGCATCTTCACGTTCGGCCCCATGTCGGCCAGCAACAGGAACAGGATGTTGGTGGCCGCCGAACTCAGGCCGCCGATGAACAGGATCGGCATGATGCCGAAGCGCACGATCAACAGGCCGCCCGCACCCGCACCGACCAGGGTCATCACCAGGCCGAACAGCTTGCTGACACTGGCGATCTGCTCCTTGGTAAAGCCCTGGTCGATATAGAAGACGTTGGCCATGACGCCCATCACCGTGTCCGACATGCGGTACGTGGCAATCAGCCCCAGCAACAGCAGCGCCTGCCAGCGGTAGCGCATGATGAAATCATTGACCGGCGTCAGCACCGGCGCCAGCCCCCGGCGGCCCATCGATGACAGGCAGCCCAGCGTGAGCAGGGTATAGAGGATGGCACGCAGGAACGCCCGGTCTTCCAGCAGCAGGTCGGTCCAGCCCGTGGCGCCGAACAGCACGCTGGCAAAGTCGGTGTTGTACAACTGGGTGAACATCGCCGGCACCGACACCAGCAGCACGATCAGCACGAACACCGAAGCCAGTTGATGGGTGAAGCCGTAGCGCGCTGCCGACAATTGCGTGCGCAGCGGCACCGGTGGTTCGCGCATGATGAACGTGACCGCCAGTGCCGGCAGCATCAGCAGGCCGAACAGCAGGTAAGTGCCGGTCCAGGCCGAGTGCTTGTAGGCAAAGCCGGTAGAGCCGAAGCCTTCGGCGAAATACAGGGCGCCGGCGGTCGACAGCAGGGCAGCCACCCGATAGCCGGACATGTAGCTGGCTGCCAGTGCGGCTTGCTGGGTGTCCTGGGCGATTTCCAGGCGGTAGGCGTCGATGGCGATGTCTTGCGTGGCCGAGGCAAAGGCCACCACGACGGCAATGGCGATCAGCCAGGACAGATGCTGCTGGGGATCGCAAAAGCCCATGCCGATCAGCCCCAGCATCACCAGGGTCTGCGACAGCACCAGCCAGGAGCGGCGCCGGCCGAGTTTGCCGAGCAACGGCAGGCGCCACTGGTCGAGCAAGGGCGACCAGACCCACTTGAACGCATAGGCCAGGCCGATCAGGCTGGCGTAGCCGATGGTTTCACGCGCGACCCCGGCTTCGCGCAACCAGACCGACAGGGTGGAAAACACCAGCATGTAAGGCAGGCCGGCAGCAAAGCCCAGCAGCAGCAGCACGAACGTTGACGGGCTGGCATAAGCGGCGAGCGCGGCGCGCCAGGTTTTACGGGGCATGAGCTAAGAACGGCCTCGGGTAACGAAAACAAAGGGCGCACTCTAACCGCTGTGCTGCATGGGACGCCAGCCATGGCGCTGCATATCCACACGATTATTGCGGACGGTAATGCCCTCGGCGCGCAATCGGGCGCGCTGCTCGTCGCCTGAGGGCGTGCCGGCCGCCAGGCTGATCCGACCGCCGGCACCCAGCACCCGGTGCCAGGGCAGGGTCGAGCCCTCGGGCAGCTGGCCCAGGGTGCGCCCCACCCAGCGGGCGGCCCGGCCAAGCCCGGCCAGTCGGGCCAGTTCGCCATAGCTGATGACATGACCGGCAGGCACTTGATGCAAGGTCAGGTACAGCGCGGTCTTGCGCATTTCGGCAGGCGACAGGCCAGAGGGTTCGTCGACAGTGGCAGGGTTGGGTTCGTTCATGTTTATTCGATGCGCGGTCCGTGGGGATTTGAACTACAGAACATTCCATGGGTCAGTGCTAATCGCGTCCCGCGGCTGTTCCTGCGAAGTGCTGCCGACGGATAATGCCTGAATTTCTGCCAGAGTCCGGTCGTTGCTTATGTTGTCCAGAACCCTGCTGTGCCTCGCTGTAACCTGCGCCTCCACCCCCTTGCTTGCCGACACTGTCTGGCTGAAGAACGGCGACCGCCTGAGCGGCACGATCAAGCTGTTCGACGGCGGCAAGCTGTTGCTGCAGACCGATTATGGTGGTGCCATCGCGCTGGATTGGAAACAGATCAAGACCCTGGAAAGCAAGGAGCCGCTGCTGGTCAAGCAGGGCGAGTACACCGGCGAAGTCGCCCAGTCCCTGCAAGCCAGTGACGAGGGCAAGGTGGTGCTGTCCGAGGGCGGCGCGCCCAAGACCGTGGAGCTTGCCAGTATCCAGCAGATCATCAAGCCGAAGCCTGTGATCACCGACCTGGTCTGGAAGGGCAATATCGATGCGGCGGTGGACTTCCAGAAAGCCGAGAACGACACCGACGACTACAACCTGGCGTTCAAGACCTCGGCACGCCATGACCGCTGGCGCCACAATGCCAAGGGCGAATATAACCGCGAAAGCCAGGACGACGTGGTCAGCACGGACAACTGGAGTGCCGAATACTCGCTCGATTATTTCCTGACCGACAAATTCTTCTGGGACGGCCGGGTCAATTACAAGCGCGACAAGATCGAAGACCTGAGCCGCGAGCGCACGGTCGGTACCGGTCCCGGCTACCAGCTGTGGGATGACGAACTGGGCGCCTTCAAGGTCGGCGCCTTGCTCAATCGCACCGATTACCAGTTCTCCAACGGGCAGAAGGAAAACTTCTATGCCGTGGCCGGCACCTGGGATTACAACCGCTATCTGGTGGGCAAGAAGTTCGAGTTCTTCACCAACGGCGAGTTGGGCAAGCCGCTGAGCGGCGTGGCTGATTATGCCCTGGATGTCGAGGTCGGCCTGCGTTACAAGGTCACCGACTGGGCCTCGCTGAACCTCAAGGCCGAGAAAGACATCATCAGCGGCTCCAATGACGGCGACGTCGACAAGACCCGCTACACCGCAGGCTTCGGCGTGACCTGGTAAGTCTTGCAGGCTGCACGTGGCCTGACGGCAAACCGTCAGGCCATCGTTGTCTTCAGAGGCGCATGGCGCCATCGAGCTCCAGCACCCGGCCGCTGAAATAATCGTTTTCCAGAATGAACGCCACGCCGTGGGCAATTTCCTCGGGCGTGCCCATGCGCTTGAGCGGGATGGCCGAGGTCATCTTTTCCAGCGCTTCGGGTTTCATGCTGCCGGTCATTTCCGTCTCGATAAAACCGGGTGCCACAGCCGCCACGCGAATGCCGTAGCGCGCAAGCTCCCGCGCCCAGGTCACGGTGGCAGCGACCACACCGGCCTTGGATGCGGCGTAGTTGGTCTGGCCGATATTGCCGGCCCGCGAGATTGACGAAATGTTGATGATCGCGCCCTGGCTCTTCTGCTCGACCATGGTGGCGGCCACTTCGCGGGTGCACAGGAACACGCCGGTCAGGTTGACATCGATCACCGACTGCCACTGCGCCAGGCTCATGGTGCTGATCTGCCCATCCTTGACCTTGACCAGCAGGCCGTCGCGCAGGATGCCGGCATTATTGATCAGCCCGTGGATCGCACCGCTGTCGGCGGCAATGCGCGCAACGGTCTCGACCACCTGCGCCTCGTCGGTGACATTGCACAGGTACGCATGGGCCTGGACGCCCAGCGCTGTACAGGTCGCCACCGCCGCATCAAGCTTGTCCTGATCAAGGTCCAGCAGCGCCAGGTTCGCCCCACGGCCTGCCAGGTGGCGCGCCATCGCCAGGCCCAACCCCTGGCATCCACCGGTAATAATGATTAACTTGCCTTTCAATTCCATACGCGTGCCCATTGAACAAGTCATAGTGATGGCATGGCGGGCATGCCACTGATAGGTATAGCAGTCGAGCCCATGTATCGACCTGCCACTCACCCTGATAAGGAAACACGATGAGCGCCAAAGCCTCTCGATCGGCCCGCGAGCTGTTGCTGCGCGAATACCGTGGCGTACTGTCCACGCACTCCAAGTCGATGCCCGGCTTTCCGTTCGGCTCCGTGGTGCCTTATTGCCTGGACGGGCAGGGCATGCCGCTGATCCTTATCAGCCGTATCGCCCAGCACACCCATAACCTGTTGCAGGATCCCAAGTGTTCGCTGCTGGTGGGCGAACGCGAGGCCGCCAACGTCCAGGCCGTGGGGCGTATCACGATGATGGCCGAAGGGCACAAGCTTACCGAGCCCGACAGCATCGCGGCAGCGGCCCGGCGTTACTACCGCTATTTTCCGGAGTCACAGAGCTATCACAGTGCCCACGATTTCGATTTCTGGCGGCTGACCCCGGTGCGCTATCGCTACATCGGTGGCTTCGGTGCTATCCACTGGCTTGATGATGTGACGCTGGCCAACCCGTTCGCCGGCGCCAGCGAGGCCGGGATGATCGAACACATGAATCAGGATCACGCCCAGGCCATCGCTCATTATGTGCAACTGGCCGGTCTGCCGCAGACCGAGCCGGCGCAGATGGTCGGCGTCGACAGCGAAGGCCTGCATTTGCGTATTGGTCAGGCTTTGTTCTGGTTACCCTTTGGCGAAACCTGCAACACTCCGATACAGGTTCGCGAAGCCTTGGTTTATCTGGCCCGCGCCCGCGAATGGCCGACCCCTGACGCATCCGGCACTTGATTTAACGACTTTCCGGCTGCAAATAGGGTCTATTGGAAGACGTTCTTCCTTAGAGGAATCGATTTGATGCGTGTTTTTCTGCTGCTGTTTCTCCTGTTTCCAGTGATCGAGCTGTTCATCCTGGTGAAGGTCGGCATGTCCATCGGCTTTTTGTGGACGTTCCTGCTGGTGCTGGCGACCTCCATGCTCGGTCTGTTCATCATGCGTGTGGCAGGGCTTGCCACCGCCCTGAGCGCCCGTGAAAGCCTGGCGCGTGGCCAGTTGCCCGCCCAGCAGATGCTTGAAGGACTGATGATGGCGGTCGGTGGCGGCCTGTTGCTGTTGCCCGGTTTTCTCAGCGACATCCTGGGCGTGATCTGCCTGCTGCCGTTCACCCGTCGCCTGCTGATCGCCAGGCTGCGCAAGCGCGCCGAAGACCAGGCCATGCGCCAGCGCGCTTTTGCCGACGACCTGCAGGCCTACCCGCACGCCCGGCAACCCCAGGAGCCTCAGTCTTCAGGGGCGATTCATGCGCCGACGCGCAAGCCCGACGTGATCGAAGGCGAGTTCGAACACCGCGACAAATGACTGGCACTTGCACCGCACACGGCACCTTCGGGTGCCGTGTGCGTTTGATGCCGATGTAAAAAATTTCGCGTCCTGCACTTGTAATCACCTTGGGTGCCCTTATGTATGGGTCACCGCAAGGTTTCTGGCTCGATGCCAGACCGTATTCTGCGGTTCGCCCGTCGAACCGTACCCGGCCATGCCGGAATTCAACAAACCGCCGGTGTGCTCACCGGACGTATAAACAAAATCAGGAGATCGACAATGAAGCTTCGTCCTCTGCATGACCGCGTCGTAATCCGTCGCAGCGAAGAAGAAACGAAAACTGCCGGTGGCATCGTGCTGCCAGGTTCGGCTGCCGAGAAGCCTAACCGTGGCGAAATCGTTGCTGTAGGTACCGGCCGTGTTCTGGACAACGGTGAAGTCCGTGCGCTGGCCGTGAAAGTGGGTGACAAAGTGGTATTTGGCCCTTACTCCGGCAGCAACACCGTGAAAGTAGACGGCGAAGACCTGCTGGTGATGAGCGAGAACGAAATCCTCGCCGTCATCGAAGCCTGAGTCCTCCCGCTCAATTTCCCGCGATTACCCAGTATTTAAGGAATAACGATCATGGCTGCTAAAGAAGTTAAATTCGGCGATGCCGGCCGCAAGAAAATGCTCGCAGGCGTCAACGTCCTGGCTGACGCTGTAAAAGCGACCCTGGGCCCTAAAGGCCGTAACGTGATCATCGAGAAGAGCTTCGGTGCTCCTCTGATCACCAAGGACGGCGTTTCGGTTGCCAAAGAGATCGAACTGAAAGACCGTTTCGAAAACATGGGCGCGCAGCTGGTCAAAGACGTTGCCTCCCGTGCCAACGACGACGCCGGTGACGGCACCACCACGGCGACCGTTCTGGCTCAGGCCATCGTCAACGAAGGCCTGAAAGCCGTCGCTGCCGGCATGAACCCGATGGACCTCAAGCGCGGCATCGACAAGGCGACTATCGCCATCGTTGCCCAGCTCAAGTCGCTGTCCAAGCCATGCACCGACACCAAGGCGATTGCCCAGGTCGGCACCATCTCGGCCAACTCCGACACTTCCATCGGCGACATCATTGCCGAAGCCATGGAAAAAGTGACCAAAGACGGTGTTATCACCGTTGAAGAAGGTTCGGGTCTGGAAAACGAACTGTCGGTTGTAGAAGGCATGCAGTTCGACCGTGGCTACCTGTCCCCGTACTTCATCAACAAGCCGGACACCATGGTGGCCGAGCTCGACAGCCCGCTGCTGTTGCTGGTCGACAAGAAAATCTCCAACATCCGCGAAATGCTGCCAGTGCTGGAAGCCGTTGCCAAAGCCGGCCGTCCGCTGCTGATCGTGGCTGAAGACGTCGAAGGCGAAGCGCTGGCGACCCTGGTCGTCAACAACATGCGTGGCATCGTCAAGGTTGCAGCCGTCAAGGCTCCAGGCTTCGGCGACCGTCGCAAGGCCATGCTGCAGGACATCGCTGTCCTGACCGGCGGCACCGTGATTTCCGAAGAAATCGGCCTGAGCCTGGAAAGCACCACCCTGGAGCACCTGGGTAACGCCAAGCGCGTCGTGCTGAACAAGGAAAACACCACCATCATCGACGGTGCTGGCGTTAAAACCGATATCGACTCGCGCATCGCTCAGATCCGCCAGCAGATCGGCGACACCAGCTCCGACTACGACAAAGAGAAACTGCAAGAGCGCCTGGCCAAGCTGTCCGGCGGTGTTGCCGTGATCAAGGTCGGCGCCGGTTCCGAAGTCGAGATGAAAGAGAAGAAAGCCCGCGTTGAAGACGCCCTGCACGCTACCCGCGCAGCCGTCGAAGAAGGCGTGGTACCTGGCGGTGGCGTAGCACTGGTTCGCTCGCTGCAGGCCATCGAAGGCCTGAAAGGCGACAACGCCGATCAGGACGTGGGTATCGCTCTGCTGCGTCGCGCTGTTGAAGCGCCACTGCGCCAGATCGTGGCCAACTCCGGCGACGAGCCAAGCGTTGTGGTTGACAAGGTCAAGCAAGGCTCGGGTAACTTCGGTTACAACGCAGCGTCCGGCGAATACGGCGACATGATCGAAATGGGCATCCTGGACCCTGCGAAAGTGACTCGTTCTGCTCTGCAGGCCGCGTCCTCGATCGCCAGCCTGATGATCACCACCGAAGCCATGATCGCTGACATCGCCGAAGACAAGCCAGCCGGCGGCGGCATGCCGGACATGGGCGGCATGGGTGGCATGGGCGGCATGATGTAAGTCGCTTCACCCTCAAGCGTCACCTGAAGAACCCCGCCTCGTGCGGGGTTCTTTCATTCAGGGGATGAAATGTATGACGCCGGCGATGGTCTGTTGCCATAGCCATTGCTGCGGCTTGCACTGCAACGTCAACAGCCCCTAAGCTGCGCCAGCCCATTGCCTGCGGAGAGCCTCATGCGAATCCTTCTGGTTGAAGACAACCGCGATATTCTGGCGAACCTGGCCGACTATCTGGGGATGAAGGGATACACCGTCGACTGTGCCCAGGACGGCCTTTCCGGCCTGCACCTGGCCGCCACCGAACATTACGATCTGATCGTGCTGGACATCATGCTGCCCGGCATCGACGGCTACACGCTGTGCAAGCGCCTGCGTGAGGATGCCCGGCGCGATACGCCGGTCATCATGCTGACGGCCCGCGACCAGCTCGACGACCGCCTGCAAGGCTTTCGCTCGGGTGCCGACGACTACCTGCTCAAGCCATTTGCCCTGTCGGAACTGGCTGCACGTATCGAGGCGGTGTTGCGTCGTGCCCAGGGCGGCGGGCGTCGGACCCTGCAAGTGGCCGATCTGGTCTACGACCTCGACACCCTGGAGGTCACCCGTGAAGGGCGACTGCTCAAGCTCAACCCGGTCGGCCTCAAGTTATTGGCGGTGCTGATGCAGAAGAGTCCGCATGTGCTGCGCCGCGAGATTCTCGAAGAGGCGCTGTGGGGCGACGACTGCCCGGACAGCGACAGCCTGCGCAGCCATGTGCACCAGTTGCGCCAGGTCATCGACAAACCGTTCCCCAAAGCGCTGCTGCACACCGTGCACGGCGTGGGCTACCGCTTGGCCGAGGGCCGGGATGGAGTTTAAACAGAGCCTTGCCCAACGGATCATCATCGCCTTTGCCCTGATGAGCGCACTGGTGGCCGGGTCCTTCGCCGTCGGCATCATCTCCACGGTGCACCTGGTCGAGGAAAAACTGATTTCGGCCGGCCTGGGTGGCGATCTCAACCGCTTGTTGCTGGCCGACAGCGTCAGCGACTGGAGTCACCGACCCAAGCAGGATCAGTTGTTCTACTTCAGCAACGGTCCTGGCGATTTCGACCTGCCACAGGACATACGCCACCTGGAGCCCGGCTTTCATGAGGTGTTTCGCGGCCCGTTGTCGTACCACGCCATGATCGAGGTGGTCGAAGGCCGCCACTACGCCTTGCTGCAGGACCAGAGCGATTTCGAGGAGCGCGAGCGCGTGTTGTTCGCGGTGGTGCTGGTGGGCTTTGTCATGGCCCTGGCATTGGCCGTGTTTCTCGGCTGGGTGTTGGCGCGCCGGGTCATCGCCCCTGTATCGCGCCTGGCACGCCAGGTACGACACCGCGACCAGTTGTTGGGCCTGGCGCCACCGCTGGCACCTGATTATGCCGCCGATGAGGTCGGTGAACTGGCTGTGGCCTTCGACGCCACCCTGGGACGACTGCGTCAGGCCCTGAGCCGTGAACGGATGTTCACCAGTGACGTCAGCCATGAGTTGCGTACGCCCTTGATGGTGCTGGCCAGCTCGTGCGAACTGCTACTGGAAAACCCGGCGCTGGACCAGCGTGCCCGGCGTCAGGTCGAGCGTATCGCCCGGGCCTGCGAAGAGATGCGCGATCTGGTCCAGACCTTCCTGATGCTGGCCCGTACCCAGCGCGAAGACCCGACCATGACCCCCAAGGCGACCCTCAACAGCGCTGCAGAGCAATTGGTTGCGCAATGGCGCGGGCCGATTGAAAGCAAGGGGCTGCAATTGATCTACACGCCCAGTGAAAATGATCCGGCGCCCGATATCAGCTACAACGCGACCTTCTTGCTGGCCGTCATGGGCAACTTGCTGCGCAATGCACTGCATTACACCGACAGCGGTTTCATCGCCCTGACGTTGCAGGCTGAAGGTTTTGTGGTCGAAGACAGTGGCGTGGGCATCCCCGAGGAAAAGCGCGAAGCCATGTTCGAGCCATTCGTGCGGGGTAACGAACAGCGTGGCGAAGGATTGGGGCTGGGCTTGTCACTGGTGCAGCGCATCTGCGCCAACCAGGGCTGGACCGTGAGCCTGACCCCCAATGAGCCAAACGGGTGCCGGTTCAGGGTCAGTCTGGAAGTGGCCCGCGCTTGAGCGGGCCTTTCATCCGCAAGGTGTGGATGCCGATAAAGTGCCGTACACCTCCGCGAACAGGCCCGAATAGCCGTAACTTCTTGTAATTTATGGAAACATCCCGTTTCATTGCGTACATTTTTTTCACATTGGCATGACCTGAGCAAGACGCCCGGCTCCTTATCGTGAGCGGCATCTGAATCGGAGACGCCGCCATGAGTGATCGCATCGAACTGGAATTTTCCAGCAAATACGACAATGACCACGCCCAGCAATATTTGCACAAGCACCAGAACGGCCTATGGCGTCAGTTGTCCCATCGGCGTGATGAACAACTGGCCCGCAAGGCCTTGCGCCTGGCAGGCGACCCTGGCCTGGTGCTGGATTTACCTTGCGGGGCAGGGCGTTTCTGGCCATTGCTGGCGGAAAAGCCCAATCGCTTGATCATTGGGGCCGACAATTCGGCCGACATGCTCAGGACCGCTTGCCGGGCACAACCTGCCGAAGTCGTACAACGGGTACAACCCTTGCAGACATCTGCCTTTGACATTGATCTGCCCGACAGTGCAGTAGACAGTATCTTTTGCATGCGCCTGATGCACCATATTGGTCAAGCCGAGCATCGTATCGCTCTATTGCAGGAGTTCCAGCGGGTTACCCGCGACAGTGTCATCGTTTCGTTATGGGTCGATGGCAACTTCAAGGCCTGGAAACGCAAGCGTCTGGAGCGCACTCGCAAGCACTCCGGCGAGCAGGTCGATGGGGAGGACAGTTACCAGAATCGTTTTGTGTTACCAGCCGCTACGGTCGAAGCCGAGTTTGAACAGGCCGGCTTCCGGATCCAGCAGCGGATGGATTTCCTGCCACTGTATGCCATGTGGCGTGTTTATTTGTTGCGCAAGAAGTAATCGGGATGACGCACCATGGGACAGGCAGTACTGACAGAGTCAGAGAATGAGTTCGAGTACTTCTGGGCAACACGCGGTGAGTGGGTCGAGCCGCCCAACGTGCGTCGTGGCGGCGAGAGTGGCGTGCAGCGTGTGCAGGCTGACGACGGTCGTCTACTGTATGTAAAGCGCCAGACCGGCCACATCTACCGCAGTGTGTTGCACCCGTTCGGGCGGCCTACGGTGCTGCGTGAGCGAGACGCGCTGGAAGGTTTGCGCCGTCTGGGTGTTGGCGCGCCGCAAACCGTTTTCTGTGGGGCCGAGCGCGACGAGAAGCTGCAATGGCGTGCCCTGCTGGTGACCGAAGCACTGGTGGGCTATGAGCCGATCGAGGACTGGTACGCTGCCGGTGGCCGTGAGCGTCATGGTGAAGCGCTGCACGACCAGTTGCTGCAGACCCTTGCGCAGAACCTGGCGCGAATGCACCGGGGACGCTGGCAGCACAGTTGCCTGTATATCAAGCATGTGTTCGTCAGGGTCACGGGTGAAGGCGAGCAGGCCGTTGCACAAGTCGCCTTGCTGGACCTGGAAAAAGGCCGGCAACGACTGACCGCCCGGCGCGCAGCACTGCATGACATCAAACAATTACGTCGCCATTCGTCATTCACCGCCCCCGACTGGGAAAAGTTCATCTACTTTTACCAGACAGCGTTTGGCAGCGCCCTCAAGGGGTTGGAGTGATGAAGCTAGAAATGGCTCGAGGTTTATTCCTGGTGGCAGCCCTGGCAACGACCACGGTCGCCATGGCGGCCTGGCAACAGCCGGCTACCCGGATTCTGAGTACCGTACACGGTGAGGGGCATTGTCCCTTGCCACGTGTCGCCAAGTCGCAACCGGTGGTGCGGCCTGACCACGATCTGCTGCTGTTTCTCTACAGCATGACCCAGGGCACCGGCCAGAGAGGTTGAATCCATGCGTCACCCGACAAGCCTCGAGCGTTTGACGCCCGGGGCTTTTTTACGTCCGGCATAAGTAAGGGGCACCTCTGAAGCCTCAAGTCGTGTGGAAATTTCTTACTTCCTCTATGGGATATTTCCGGCATATCCGCCCCTGTGCTTGTGTCATCGTTTTCCCTTGCTCGCTGTAACGTTCGCTTTCATTCATTTCGCGGCTGCGCAGAAGGAAATTGCCATGGGCCTGATCTGGACAAAAATATTGATCGCCTTGCGGGGGCGCGGCCATGATGTCTCCGATACCGTCATGGCCGACCAGGCGTTACGCCTGCTTGATCGGGCGGTGGGTGAAGCCGAAGAGGAGATCGGCCTTGGGCGTTCGAGCCTTGCCAACCTGATGACCAAGCATATCCTGGCCTCCCGGGAAACCGAACAGACCGCTGCGCGGCTGGCGGAACTGGCCGGAAATGCCGGCAAGGCATTGGCGCTGGGACATGATCACCTTGCACTGGAACTGGCTGCCCACATCGGCAGGCTTGAGCGAGTGCAGGTCGAAGACAAGCGCGTCGCGCAACAATACGGCAGGAATGTCGACACGCTGCGCCTGGCACTCGAAAAAGGTGAAAATGCCCTGCGTGCCCTGAAGCGGCAGATTGATACCTTGCGCATCAACACGACCAGACACGCGGCTTTACCCGCTTGCGATACCATCGCCCGTCTCCAGGCGGCAGCCGATGCGCTCGATATCATCTGCCAGCATCAGAGAGAGGTGGCTGCTCAGCTTGAGGCCCGGAATGATCTCTGCACACGTGATCCGCGTCTGGAAAAGCTGCTCTGCGAGCCCGTGATCATTCCTGACGAGTCCAGTGCCTATGCGGTGCTGGCCAGGATCAAGTCCGCACCGCAGCCGTCGCCGGGCAACAGCCTTGCCGGCGGCAAGGTCATGTAGTCCTGGCTCAGGCCACCTGCAGGTGCAGATGGTTATCCCAGAACGCACTTGGCAGGTCCAGCGGCCTGGCCTGCAAATCGGGCTGGCGACAATCGTAGAAACGGCAGCGACCCTGGCCGGACGTCACCACGAAACCCTCACTGACTGCACCCACGCCCGCACAGTCGGGCATGGAGGCATCGAGCCGCAAGGCACCACTGTCCAGGTCCCAGATGAACAGACGGTTGGCCCGTGGTGCCGTGAGCGCCACCAGGCGCAGGTCGTCGTGGATGGCGACGCTGGCTGTGTAATGGTTCATGGCCCGCAGTTGCGCCTCGGCCACCGGGAAGGCTTGAAACGGCTGGCCGGGCCGCTTGATCGCCAGCAGCTCGGCTGTCTCCTGGGCATCGCCCATGAATTGCTGGCCGGCGACAATGGTGCCGTCGCGGGCGACAGCAAGATGACGCACGCTGTTCATCGGCTGGGCCAGGGTTTCCTTGCTCAGCAGCGTACCGTCACGCTTCATCAGGACCAGGCTGGGTTGCATGGCATCGAGGTTCATCTCGACCCGGCTCTCGGCTTCGGTGCGGATACCGCCATTGGCCACGATCAGGGTTTCACCGTCAGGCATCCACGAGACCTGATGCGGGCCGATGCCGTGGGTGGAGACTTCACCGTCACGCACCAGCCGCTCGTTGACGAAGCGATAGGCGCCCAGCACGCCGCGACCGGGATCGCGGGTATCGTTTTCGGTGGCGTACAGCCATTCACCCTGCTGATGAATCACGGCATGGCCATAGAAATGACGGCCCGGCGGCGACACGACGGTCTGCAGCAAGCGGCCGTCACGCAGGTCGATCAGGTAGCTTTCCGTGCCCGGGCGCCTGGCGATGAACACCGCCAGTGGCAGCGTGGGGTGATTGATGATGTCATGGCAACGCAGGCGCACTTCGGTGGCAAAGACGGCCTTGCCATCGAGCCGATAGCCCACGGCATAGTGCTTGCCGTCGGCATCATCGCGTGCCGACAGCAGCAACGGGCCACTTTCCTTCTGCCGAAACAGTGTCCAGCCGCCCAGTGTCACGGCACTGAGCAACAGGCTGCCAAGGGCCAGGGCCTGACGTCGCAACATCATCTGTGTTCTCCCGATCAGTCGCCGTCGTTGGCGTTGAAGCCCAACTGAATGCCCAGCGCCTTGGCCAGTTCGCCTTCCTGCAGGCGATGCACCACGTTGAGGCTGTCATAGAAGGCGTTGAGTTGCTGGCGCCCGGTGTCGCTGGCCAGCAGATCGGCCAGCGGCGGGGTCAGTTGCGAGAGCAGCGTGTGGCTGGCGGCATACGCCGCATCGATCTTGTCGGCCAATGGCTTCTGCTCGCGGCTCAGCAGGCCACGCAAGCCCTTGTTGTCGACACCGGCCCAGACGGTCTCGGCGCTGACCAGGCTGGCCTGCAGGCTGCTCAGCGAGGCCTGACTGCGCCAGGCGTCGGCCTGGAAAGGCTGCGGTACGCCCTTGGACTGGCGACCCAGTGGTGTGCCCAGCTTCTTTTTCAGGGTGTCGAGCGCGGTGACCTGCACACGCAGCAGCTCGGCAATGGCCTCGTGCGAGTCGGCATAGCGCTGGTTGGGGAACTTGCTCAATTGCGCAAGCATGCCGTCGGTGCTGTTCCAGCTGTTGAGGATCTCTTCGGCCAAGGCTTTCTGGCGCGCACCGATAGCGGTCAGCAATGGGCAATAGCGGGCTTTCTGCTCGGCATTGGCCATGTCGATATTGGCATCGAACAGGATGTACTCGTAGGCCGACAGGCCTTGCACCACGACGCTGGCCTTGGTCAGCTCATCGACGCTGATCGCCGGCTGGGCCGTGACCAGTTGCTCGACCTGACGGCCGACCAGGTTTTTCTTGTCGGGCCAGAACTGCACCTGCCAGGCGCGATTGCCCTCGGCCAGCGGGCCGATCAGCAAGGGCTGCAACTCGGCCCAGCTTTTCTGCGCCTTGAGAAAGTCGGCTCGCGCGCTTTGCAGGTCGGTCTTGCCCTGACAGAACGCCAGGGCGCTGGTCGCCAGCTGACGGTCAGCTTCGACCCAGCGGCTGTAGGTCGGCAGAATCACTTGCTTGGCAATGGCCGCCGAAGTGACCGCCTGCGGGTCGGCAGGTGTACAGGCACCCAGGGCCAGGGCCGCAAGGCCGGTGAACAGCAATTTGGGACGGAACATCTCTGGCTCCTTGGTTAAAGGGACGCAATCATAATGAATTGAGGAAAGCCAGCAAGGCTGCTCTTTGTTGTGCATCAAAAGCCAGCACTTGCCGCTGTGCAGCCTGGGCTTCGCCACCGTGCCAGAGAATCGCTTCGAGCACATTGCGGGCCCGGCCATCGTGCAGCAACTGGGTGTGCCCGCTGACGGTCTGGGTCAGGCCCAGGCCCCATAGCGGTGGCGTACGCCATTCACGGCCGGTGGCCTGGAATTCGCTGCGATTGTCGGCCAGACCTTCGCCCATGTCATGCAATAACAGGTCGGTGTAGGGCCGAATGATCTGGTTGGCCAGTTCAGGCTCTGCGGCATCGGCGCGGGTGGTGAACTGCGGCGTGTGGCATTGCTGGCAGCCAGCCTTGAAAAACAGGTTCTTGCCGGCCAGCACTTGAGGATCATCCACCTGGCGACGGGCCGGAACACCCAGGTTACGGGTATAGAACTCGACCAGGCGCAGGATATTGTCGCTGACCTCAGGTTCACCCTGCGGGCCATTGCCGTTGGGTGCTTGAAGGCAGGCGGTCTGTGCCGGCGTGCAGTCATCGAACGGCAGCAGGCGCGTGGTCAGGCCCAGGTCGCCGGCAAACGCATGGGCATTCTGCTGGTTGAGCGTGGGCTGCCCGGCCTTCCAGCCAAAACGCCCCAGCGCCACCTGTTGGCGCGCTTCGTCCCAGACCCAGTTAGGTCGCCCGGAAATGGCATCGCCATCCTGATTCTCAGGGTCGGCATTGGCCAGGATGGCCGCTTCGGGAATGGCTTCGAGCAGGCCCAGGCCGATCATCGGCGGGGCGATGCGCACCGAAATGTGGGTGTCAGGGTGCAGCGGACCATAACCCAGCTGGGTGATGCTCAGTGTGGGCTGGCGCAGTTCGACCTGCATGCCGTCGCGAAAGCGCACGGTCAGTGGGTCGTACTCGACCCGTATCTTGCCTTCAGGCGCGACACCAGGCACTGCCATGTCCTGTAGCTGCGTGCCATACACCGGCTCCGGCACCACCCCGACACGCTGCAGCACTTCGGCCGTACCGGCGCTGTCGGGAATCGACAGCCGGACCAGCATTGACACCGCATTGCTGTCGCCAGGTTCTGGCGGGTGACCACGGCCATCGCGAATATGGCAGTTCTGGCAACCATTGGTATTGAACAACGGCCCCAGCCCGTCGCGCGCCGTGGTGGTCGACGGGGCAATGACCCAGGGGTTGCGGAAAAAACTGTTGCCGACGCTGAAGTCCACCCGCTTGACCGGCGGAAGATTGGCCGATGGCAGGGAAAAGGCATGCTTGTCGCTGCGCTGCACGGTCGTGGCACCCCCCGACAACGCCTCCCCCGGCTCGGCCTGGGTGAAACGCGGCGCGTCCTCGCACCCGGTCAGGACCAAGGCCAACAGCAACGCCAGGGATGAACGCAACGGCACAGTCATAGCACTCTGCAAACAGCCAAACCTCAGGGCGGGCAAGCTTAACAGCCCCGGCCGGTTTGAATAAGAGGGATTATCGTTTGCTGAGGGTGATGCAATTTGTTGTTACGAATTGGCCTCCTCGAAAGCGTCGTCCTCCAGACGCACAAACTCCAGGCATTCGCGTTGATAGTCCATCAGCGTCTTGCCAGTATTGAGGTACTCAAGTCTTTCCAGGGTGAGCTCACGGAACAACTCATCCGGGCGTTTCCATGATCTGGACGGTATCGCTTGCGACCATTCGCGCATCTCTTTCGAGTGCTCGACCCGGTGCAGTTTCTTGATCCAGCGGGCGATATGAAAGGGGAGCGTCCCGCCCGCGAGCAGGTTGAGCGGGATGAAAACCAACAGGTAACGCAGGTAACTGCCTTGCTTGTATAGATCGCGGAGCATATGAAGATGCTCAAGCGTGCCCCCCATTGCATCATGCGCCACGGAATCGGCGGGCAAGTATTTGCGGCCTCTCTCCATGAAAATCCGGATGCTTTCCCATTCGCCCATGGCCTTCTCCAGGCTTGAGTGTGATGAAAGAAATATGTTCGTTTCAGCATCGTCTTCACTAAAGAGCACCAGGTTGAGCGTATAGATCCTGATAGGCTCCGCGAGCAAAGAGGTATGAGTGTCCGTTCCTCTGACAAACGCACCGATCTTCTCCCAGGCAATGAACCGCGTCCGTTGGTCAGCATCGGCAATGTAGGCCATCTCGCGACGCTGGCGGTTGAAGCGCATCGGATAGGGACGCGTCCATACCCAGATGCCTCGCAGGACCGAGCTGATCAATATGAAGGCGATGAACGCCCCGACGCTGATGAGCCAGCCATCGTCCGCCAGCAAGCCGCGCAACCTTTCAAAGGCCGGGCGTTGCCCTGTGAGGCTGATGATGTCGAGCGCAAGGGTGTAAACCAGATAAATCGCGATCAGGCCGAGCGCAAAGCCCAGATAACGGCGAATCACTCGCTCGGGAAGCCGCACCTTTGGGGTGAAATCAAGATAGACCTCGTTGTTATCTGGCAGGCTGAGCTTCGGTGATCGATAGGCACGAAAACCGGTAGGCAGTGGAAAGGGCGACACGCTGATGCTGTCTTTGCATATAGCATCTTCTGCTTGCAGGGAAGTCGTGTCTTGCATGGAATCGGGTTCGAAACTGGGCATGCGGTGCGCCTTGAAAATGAGCAAGACGCGATACTCGGCACAGCCGCCGGGACAAACAAGACGTCAACCTGCGTTTCGGAATAGCCCTACAGCCATTGCAGAAAAGTCAGGTCAGGACGTAATGCCGATCAGTTAAAACGTATCTACCAATGTCTGCCTGGAACACAACCTGGGAGGGCGCTTGCTCGCGATTGAGTGCAAAGCGCTCACAAAAATTGACAGGGCGGCACAATTTTACGAAGGGTCGGCATTAGGGTCTGTTGCCGTTTCAACACGGCTCGTGCTGAAGCGGCAACAGCCCTTAGGTTTGAGCGCAGCTTTTACGGCGAAAACACATGAGGATGCCGGTCGGTGAGCTGATCATTGGCAAGCGTCAGTGCTGCTCACTCTGCAACCTGGCTTCCCTGCGCCGTTTACGCCGCTCCGTAAGCGAGCCGGGTTTAGGGACGGTCGGCGCGCGGGACAGGGCTGTGAAATGATCGATCAAGGTAAGCCCCTTGCGCAGTGTCTTCTGTACTGCCTGGCTTTGTTCGATCAACTCGGCGCTCGGTTGCTGCCATTGATCAGGCGGCAGTGGTTTTGACCATTCCTTGATCGACTTGGGAAAACGGGTGCTGGGCAAGTGCTTGACCCAGGTCGATAAATGGCAAGGCAATGTCCAGCCGCCCAGCGCCTGGAGGCCTATGAAACCGAACAGATACATCAGGTAGCCGTTATGTTCGCGGTAAACTCGACGGCACAACTGAAAGTGTTCCACTGTGCCTTCCTCGATCTCCAGGCGGCTCAGGCCAAAGTACAGGGGGTCTGGTATGTGTCCTTCTTCCATGTAAACACGAATGGCTTCCCATTCACTCAAGGCGCCGGCGACGGTGTAACAGGGGAGGGTCAGCCAGACCACGTCGTTCTTGTCAGGAGCAGGCAGGCCAATCATCAAGTCGGCATCCTGCTGGTCGTCATTTTTGGTGATTGCGGTATCGCTACTGATACAAGCGATGACACTTTCCCATGGAACGATGAGCGGTGGCTGGCCATGATGAGCGATATAGGCGACCTCTCTACGTTGATGGTTGAAACGCATGGGGTAGATACGGGCTTTGGCAAATAAGTCCTCAATCATGGGGGGCGCATAAATTAGCGCGATGCCCGACAATAGGCTCGGTACGATCCAGTGAGAGAGAAATATAATATAAAGGTGTTCGTAAATGGGTGCTCCAAAATGCAGGTAGGAATAAACGCCAAGAAAAAGTCCGACCAGAAAAAAACAAGCGTGATTCCAAAGGTCGTGACCATGGCTGCCCGGATGAAAAACTCGGAGGGGCCGTTGCCTGGTATAAGGTCTACATATGTATTGTCAGGTTTCAGCAGCAGGTTTTGTGAGTAGTGAGGCCGGATACCGGTAGGCAATGGCAGAGGGGCTAAGTAGAAGGCGTACGGATGTGCTTTGTTCTCACTGTCGCCGGCTCGAGGAAGGTGTTCGTGTTTGTGTTTATTGCTTATCATCGATAAAGCTCTTTGTGATCTGGATGGCCGGCAATGGGGCGGAGGTGTCGGGCGCCAGGCCCATGGCAGTGATAGGTTTGTTAACAACGTCCATTCCCAGTGGAATGCGGTAATTCAAATAGCCATTGTCGGATTTCAGAAAATTTTTGGCCATTACAGGTTTGACAGTCAGGCACGGATCCAAGCCTTTTAGTTGCGTATGAGAACTTTTTGGTGTCCGGATTTGAGGGGGTGGAGTTATATGAATTTCCAAAGAAAAAGTCTGTTTGATTTTGAATGAAAATAGTGATTGACTGCTATTCAGTGAGGGTTGTTCTGCAGCTTGGCCTCCCTGCGCCGTTTACGCCGTTCCGTAAGCGAGCCGGGTTTAGGGGCGGTCGGCGCGCGGGACAGTGCTGTGAAATGATCGATCAAGGTAAGTCCCTTGCGCAGTGTCTTTTGTACTGCCTGGCTTTGTTCGATCAATTCGGCGCTCGGTTGCTGCCATTGATCCGGCGGCAGTGGTTTTGACCATTCATGAATCGATTTGGGAAACGCGGTTTTGGGTAGGCGCTGGATCCAGGCTGCAATATGGCAGGGCAACGTCCAGCCGCCCAACGCCTGGAGAAATACGAAGCCGAACAGGTACATCAGGTAACCCTGTTTTTCACGGTAAACACGGCGGCAGAGATGGAAGTGTTCAAGGCTGCCTTCTTCAGCTTCCAGATCACTAACGTCAAAGTATTTGGGACGGGTGTCCGGACCTTCTTCCATGTACACACGAATGGTTTCCCACTCACTGAGGGCGCAGGCCAGGTTGAAGCAGGCAATGTCTAGCCAGACCACCTCGTCTTTTCCAGAGGCGGGCAGACCGATCCTCAGAGTATCGCTAGGCTGATAGCCATATTTTGTAAGGGTTATTGTGCTGCTGATACAGGCGATAAGGTTTTCCCAAGGAACGATATGCGGTGCCATGCCGCGTCTGGCGACATAGGCGACTTCTCGACGTTGGCGATTGAAGCGGATGGGAGGGGTGCGGGCTGTGAGGAATGCTTCCCAAGCAATGGGGCCGCCATAAAGAACTGAGGCACCTAGTAGAAAGAGTGGTATAAACCAATGGGAGAGAAATAAGATATAGATGTCTTCGAGTATGGGGCGCCCAAAATTCAAGTAGGAGTAGGTGCCGAGGAAAAGTGCGATTAAAAATATGAAGAGTGTAAAGCTCATTAAAAGCGCTATCACTATTCTGATGGCGAACTCAAATGAGGCGCTTCGTAACATAATATCCATATACGTATGATCAGTTGCTTGGGTTGGGATCCGTGAGGTATAAGGCTTGGCTCCTGTAGGAAGTGGCAGGGGGGCCAAATAAAAAGTGCGCTGATTTTTTTTATTTTCAATGTCACCTGCTTGCGGAAATTTTTCATGGTTATTGCTGATCATTTATAAAGCTCTTGGTTATTTTTATGGCCGGCAATGGAGCGGAAATGTCGGGGGCAAGGGCCATAGCTGTAATGATATGGTTGACATTATCGAGCCCTAATGGAACACGATAATTTAGATAGCCTGCGTCAGCTTTCAGGAATTGATCTGCTAACAATGGCTTGACAGCCAAGCATAAATCGAGAAAAACCTGATGCCCAAGGTAGTCGCAGGAAAGCTTCAGCTCCAGTATTGCAGGGGAGTCGCTAACTGAACTCAGTGTATGCCTGAAAAAATCGCTAACGTCCAAATTCTCATCCAGACAGCGCCACATGACTTTCCAGCGTAGCGCATCAGTTTCTAGCGAGTCGATTGTCAGCCCAGGTAAGATCAGATGAAGGCTGCGAACGGGTTCGTTTGTTATGGTGTCCGTAACTATGCCCTTATCGACCAGGGTGGGTCGCAACGTCGATTCGGCCAGTTTTTGTTTTGATTCGGTTTCGCTCCATCCTTTGGATTGACGCCCCCATAAACAACCGGATAACCAACGCTGCAGATCATCGAGATGGTAATAGTTATAAATGGCTTCTCCAGCCATTTGCAGTGCCATGAAGGCCAATCCCCAGATGTTCAAACGTGCTGAGGATCGCAGGAAGCGTGTGCCGCGAGTTGCCCATGCTTGATTGGCAATTAGTTTTTTCTGTTCAGGTGGAACTTTGCGAACTTCATTTAAAAGCCCTAGAAGCTCATGGCCGGCAGTCGCGCTGATAATCATGGAGGTGCCTGTAACACCTAGATCACCAGAAAAACCAATCAATGCACCTATTTTCTCTCCCGGCGTGCCTTGAGTGATTGCAGTTTGCCATTTTGAGTAGTTGTTCAGCGCAGTGCTTGAATTTATAAATAAAGCCAGGAAAGATAATGTCGCACCGTAGCCGAGTCCCAACTTTCCGATCTTGACAGCCGTAAGGCTGCCAGAATGCACTGGTACGCCAGTGGAGAGGGTCTGCATCACGTTGTCCAGCATGGCGATGTGTGCGACTTGATAAACGGTCAAACTACTTACTAAAACGCTAGTAAGTGCAGAGGCGAAAAGTATGTCTTTTCGGATAGAGCCTGTTCCCTCATTTCTTTCTCTACGCCAGATGCGCCAGGCCTCTCCAAGGTTCATCGCCTGTAACGTTCCCAACAACAGCGGTGCCCAACTGCTCTTGAAAGCCGCCTGGTAAGCCCCGGGCGTGGCATATCCACCCCGTAGGCCGGCTTGCAGGCGTCGCGTCTCCTCCTGCAGTCCCGCGCGCTGGGCATCGGTTATATCCAGACGGACCTGGATATAACCGGCGGACAATGCAGTGGTCGGTTCTATGCTGCTTTCAATCAGCCGTAGCACGGCTGCACGTTCATGGCGCGTATTCAGCAAATCCTGGCTGGCCGCCTGTTTGGTATAGGCGATCTGGTGTTTTTCATCCGTCGACAATCCACGCCGACGATGCTGCTTTTTCAGTTTTTCGACCTGTTTTCTGAGTTGGTCTTCCCGGTCGATCAATTGACCAAAGCGAATCAGTCGTTCCCTGAACTGCTCGACGTCCGGTTGATCGGCTACTTTCAGAATGATGCCTTCAGTCTTCAAGGCAACCAGCAAGCCCAGGCGGTGAGCCCGGTTGGTGGCCCGGCTGAGTTTGTCGAGGTGGCCCTGTAATTGATGGTCGTCAAGAACGCTATGCATTCGGGCCAGCCAGTTATTCATATCCAGAGCAACCGAAGGCAGATAGCTGGCCAGTACAGCCTGATGCCGGGCCTGCAAGTGCGGCGGCAGCTCCAGACTCCTCGACCAGTGATGACTCATGATTTGATCAATTTCATGCACCCGTGCATTCGCATCGACCAGCCCTTGCCCGAAGTTGCGAATGTCATCCAGCCACTTGTTCAGGTCGCCGGCCTTGCTCTTGAGGAAGTTAAAATCCAGCCGGCCCTGGAAAACCGGCAGGATGTAATGCGGGTTTTCATGAAAGAACTCACCGACCTTTCTCAGGCTTTCGTCAGTGCGGCACAGGTCGCGCATGCAGTTCTGTTCGACGATCAGCGCCTGCTCCAGTTGTTCGGCGTTCTCGGGGTCGAAGTACCAGGTGCTGCGGTGGTATTCGCTGCGGCTCAGCAGGTGGGTGCGGTCCTCGGTGATGGCTTCCAGGCGTTGCTGCCAGCGCTTGAGGTGGGCGCGCTCGCGGTGCAGGTAGGCTTGCATGTCTTCGTGGCGCACCAGGTCGTGGATGCCGCGTGCACCCAGGCCTATGCCATTCAGGGTGCCCTGGCTGCTGTCCTCCAGGGCTTCGATCTCCCGCTTGAGTTCGTTGTAGCGGACCTCGCCAAGCGCTTCGATCATTTCACGCTTGCGCAGGGTCATGTCCTGCTCGGCCATCCGGGTTTCTATCGGCTCCTGGGGGATCTCATCGAAGCGGTAGGTCGTGTCGCGGTAGTTTGTACGTTTTTCCCAGCGCCACCGATTGCGTGCATTGACCCAGGCGTAGATGGACGCACGCTGGTCGGGGGTGGTTTTCTCGAACAGCGTCGAGTCGCTGCCGGCGCTCTGTCGTGCCGTATGCTCGCCCACGGTCATCAGGGTATCGATGTAGCTGGCCGTGACGTAGCGCAGTTCATTGTCATGTGCTTCGCGCCAGTCGCTGATCCAGTCGACGACCCGGTCCTGCTCATCGGCCAGGTCCTCGATAATGCCCAGGCTGTCTTCAAGCACCAGATACAGGTGGTCGTTTTCATAGAGAGGGTTGAGCGCCTGTTTCAATTGGCCGATATGCGCTTCGCGAAACAACGGCGGATCTTCCCAGTGATAATCCTGTTGTTCCTTTTCGGGAATGCCCGGGGCGAAGCAGTGCGCGGCCGGCTGTTCGGCAATTTCAGCCAGTTGCTGCCTGATCTGGCTTTCCACACGCAAGTGCGGGCCACCTTTCTGGCAGTCGGCCTTGGCCAGGTGCACCTGCTGCATGAAGTAATAGCGGTCCAGCGAGCTGTCCAGCACGTGCATGCATTTGGCGGCGGTCCATTGAATGGGGGACCAGGCCACATGCAGCAGGCTGTCGTGGGGGAAAACCATATCCGGGGAGCCGCCCGGCTCCAGGCGGATATCCTGGGTCACTTGCCTGCCCTTCCACAGCAACCCGGCAGGCCGGCCATCGACCAGGCAGTATTCACGCAGCTCGACATCGTTTTCGTCGATCACGTACAGAAAACCGTCACGCACCAGGCGCAGGCCCAATGGGCGCTGGAGGCCCTTGTAGCGATCCCCGTCAGGTTGGCTGCGCAGGCGTTCCACCCGGCCATAGCGCACGGGGATCAACTGCACGTTTTTACCCATCAGCGGGCAGGCGCTGATGCTGTCCTTCACATCCACATGGCTTCTGGCGCGCGATTCCCAGTGGGCTTTTTCGATGGGGGACAGCGTCTTGCGGCTCATGACGAGGCTCCTGCATGGCTTCGTTCCACGGCCAGCCAGTTGGCCTGCTGGACACGCTGCGAGTGGGTCAAGGGGGACGTCGTGGTCAACAGTTGGCGAATGTCGGCATGCGCATCAGTGGGCTGGGTCGAGAGAAAGTGGCTGACGTTGGCGTAGTGGAAGATGTCCATCTCGGTGGTGAAACCCTGCGCATAGGCCTGGCTCGCCAGGCCATGCAGATGCTGATAGCGCTCCGGCAGGCTGGCATACGGCAGGTAGTCGGTGAAGAACTGGCGCATGTGCTTTTCCAGTTCGATCACCATGATGTTCAGGTTGCTCTCGCCCAGGGCTTGCAGCTGCATCGTGTTCAGGCCGTACAGCGGTTGTTTCTGCGCCAGCGGGGGCGGACCCTGACGCACATGACGCCGCCAGCAGGCGTGGATGACATCGGCGGCATGCACCTGTTCGATGGGGCCGAACAGGCGATCATCGGTGTGCTGTGGGTGCAGGCCGTACAGGGCGTTGGCCACGATCGGGTCGGAGAGGTTCAGGTAGGTCGGCTTGCGGCCCGGTTCGTCGACGAACAGCAGCCAGCGCAGGTGAGCGAGGATGTCCTGCATGGGGCTTTCGCTGAACAGCAGCAGGCCCCAGTCGTGCCAGATGTGCTTGAGGAACAGCTCGTAGAGTGGATCGAAGCGTCCCTCGATCGCGACCAGCATGGGCGACTTGTCCAGCAGCTCCTTGAAGCGTGTCAGCAGGAATACCGGCTGCGGGTCGATACCGGATTTGCAGCTGTACAGGGTGCGAGCCAGGTGCTCGACATTGACGCCGTTGAACAGCAGCCAGGCGGGTGTGGACCAGGGCAGGTCGACGGGACCGGATTCGAAGTCGGGCATGCAGGTACGCCTTGAGCAGGATCAAGACGCGATAGTCGGCACAGCCGCCAGGACAAACAATACGCCAACCTGCGTTTCGGAATAGCCCTACAGCCATTGCAGAAAAGTCAGGGCGGGGCGCGGCTGCTCATCCGCAAAACCATAAAAAATGCCGGTCAGCGAACTGACCGGCATGTGTGTGTTGCGCGTTACCGGACGGATCAGAACTCGTGATCGGCAGTGTCCGGGTTCAGGTCGGTGATGCCCAGTTTGCCGGCAGCCTGTTCGATGGCGCCGGTCTGCTTGACCAGGGCTGCGATGGCGTCCCGGACCACCTGGTTGCCTTCGGTGTTGCCGGCGGCGATCAGTTGGTCGAAGTGCTCGCCCTTGCCGGCGCGGTCAACCAGCACCTGGAGTTTGGCCTGGGTGTTGTCCAGGTCGCTGCGCAGGGTGGCGTCGGTGGCGGCGTCAGCCTTGGCCACCAGCGACGACAGGCTTGGGCCGCTGACTTTGCTGCCGTCGGTGCGGGTGTACTCGCCCAGGTAGACGTTGCGGATGCCCAGGCCGTTGTAGAAGTGCGAGTTGTGCGTGTTGTCGCTGAAGCAGTCGTGCTCGTCTTCGCTGGAGTTGGCTTCCAGGGCCACTTTCATGCGCTCGCCGGCCAGTTCGCCCAGCGACAGGCTGCCCATGCCGAACAGCATCTTGCGCAGGCCGTTCTCGCCGGACTCGGCTTCCAGGGTGGCACGGTAGTTGTCAGCCACGCCCGGCTTCCAGTTGTTGACCATTTCCTGCAGGTCGTTTACCAGCAGTTCGGTGACGGCCTTCAGGTACGCACGGCGGCGTTCGTTGTGGCCACCGGTGGCGCCTTCGCCTTGGAGGTAGTCAGTGGCAGGGCGCTCGCCGGCACCTGGACCATTGCCGTGCAGGTCCTGGCCCCAGAGCAGGAATTCAACGGCATGATAGCCGGTGGCGACGTTGGCTTCCGAACCGCCCAGCTCGTTGAGGCTGGCAAGTTTCTCGGCGGTGATGTCCTTGACGTCGACCTTGTCTTCGCCCACCTGGATCTCGGTGTTGGCGATGATGTTGGCGCTGGCGCCGGGGTTGCCCAGCGCGTGTTGATAGTCCTTGGCGACGTAGTCGATCAGGCCTTCATCCAGCGGCCAGGCGTTAACCTGACCTTCCCAGTCGTCGATGATGGTGTTGCCGAAGCGAAAGACTTCGGTCTGCATGTAAGGCACGCGGGCGGCGACCCAGGCGTCGCGAGCGGCCTTGAGGGTGGTGTCGTTCGGGGCGGCGAGGAATTCGTCGATGGCGACCTGCAGTTTCTTCGCGCTGGCCTCGGCGTCACTGAAGACGGCATGCACGATGTTGGCGTAGTTGGCGACCACGGCCTTGGCGGCTGCATCGTTGGTCTGTGCGGCGGCCGCTGGCGCTGCTGCAGCTGGTGCTGTGGCTGGCGCCGGAGCCGGTGCAGGCGCTGCTGCGGGGGCCGGTGCAGCGGCAGGTGCAGGGGCGGCTGCCTTGTTGTCCTTGCCTTCGCCGCAACCGGCGAGAGAGATAGCGATGGCCAGCAGACTGGCACTGGCCAGAGGCATACGAATCATGACGAAATCCTGCGTTCTAGGAAGAAGAGGTGGCGCGGACGCCCGAAAAAGCTGCGACATAATGCGAAAGATTCACATTCGGTGTAAAGGCATAACGCCGGTAAAGCCGCAGACAGTTTCAGTGCGGATGTAACCAATGATTTCAGGAACGCGGTCAAGGGGGCACGAATCCAGCCAGCCCGATGCTGTGGGCCGTTCGGCAGCGGCTCTACAACGTGGCTGTGCTGCTGCGCCGGGCCTGTTTGAGGTAGGTCAGCAACTCGCGTGCCGCCAAGGGTTTGCTGTACAGATAGCCCTGGCCCTCGTGACAGCCTTCGGAAATGATGTAGGCCTCCTGTTCGACCGTTTCCACGCCTTCGGCGATGACCTGCATGCCCAGGCTTTTGCCCAGCTGGATGATGGCGCGCACGATGGTGGCGTCGTCATCGTCGTCGATCAGGTCCTGAACGAAGCTTTTGTCGATCTTGATCTTGTCCAGCGGCAGGCTCTTGAGGTAACTCAAGGACGAATAGCCGGTGCCGAAGTCGTCGATGGCAATCAGCGCGCCGGAGCGGCGCAGACTGAGCAGGTGCTGGGCGGCGGTGCTGATGTCTTCCATCAGGCCGGTTTCGGTCACTTCCAGCTCCAGGCTGCGCGGCGGCAGGCGATAGATCTGCAAGAGGTTGTTGACCACCCGCGGCAGCTCGCTGTGGTGCAGTTGCACGGTCGACAGGTTCACTGCCATGCGCAGCTCGACGAAGCCCTGGTCATGCCATTCGCGCAACTGGCGACAGGCCTGGTCGAGTACCCACTCGCCGATGGCGATGATCGTGCCGTTCTGTTCGGCCAGCGGAATGAATACATCCGGCGGCACCAGGCCATGCTCGGGATGTTGCCAACGGATCAGGGCCTCGACACCCATGATGCTGTGGTCCTTGTAACTGACCTGCGGCTGGTAGACCAGGTACAGCTGGTTACGGGGCAGGGCTTCGCGCAGGTCTTTTTCCAGTTCGCGGCGCCGACGTATTTCACTGTCGACGCTGGCGATATAGAACTGATAGCGATTGCGTGAGCGGGTCTTGGCCAGGGTCATGGTCTGCTCGGCCTTTTGCAGCAGCTTCTCGGTGCTGTCGCCATCCTCCGGAAACAGGGTGATGCCGATGGTGGCGCGCAGGCGGATTTCCTGCTGCTCCAGGGCAAAGGGTGCTTCCAGGCCGTCGAGAATGTTCTGGGCCAGTTCCGCCGCTTCGTAGGGTTGTTCGATGTCGGCCTGTACCAGCGCAAACTGGTCGCCGCCCAGGCGTGCCAGCGCCCCGAGCCGCCCGCTGTGGGTGCGCAGGCGGTCGGCCAGGGCCAGCAGCAATTGGTCGCCGGCCTGGTAGCTGAACTGTTCGTTGATGCCCTTGAAATCGTCCAGCCCTACGCACAGCACCGCCACCCGGCGTTGTTGACGTCCGGCGGCCTCAAGGATCTGGTCCAGTTGCAGCTGCAGTTGCAGGCGATTGGGCAGGCCGGTGAGAAAGTCGTACTGGGCCATGCGTTGCAGGCTGTTCTCGGCTTCGTGGCGCAAGTAGGTATTGCGTTCGATAGAGGCCAGCAACTGGTTGGCGGTATTGATCCACAGGCCCAGCTCGTTCTTTTCGTGACCCCTGAGCAGTGGCAGTTGGTGTTCGCTGGGGCGGTCAGGATTGATATCGGTCAGGTGCTCGATGATCTTCGACAGGGGCTTGGTGAGCATCCAGTGATAAATCAGGTACAGCACCAGCGCCAGGACCAGCGCACGCAAGGTGCCGGAAACGAAGATGATCAGCGCACTGATCAGAAAGCTTTCGCCGTAGTTGGCGGTGTCGAGGGTGATGCGCAGGTCGCCGTAGTACTCGCTGTAGGGACTGCGACCCATCAATTGGGTGGTAAAGCTGCGCTCCTGGCCAAGGATGAGGTCGGTCAGCCAGCGGCTGGAGGACTGGGTGAGGGGGCGTTCCTTTTCGGCCAGCAGGGTTTCATTGGGATGGCCGATCGACGCCTGGCGCACCGAGCTGTCCTGGAACAGACCCTCGATGACCTGCATGCCCATTTCGCGATCCAGGCTGTACACCGCCTGGGTCGAAGGGTCGCGGAACATGTCGAGGATGCGTTCGGCGTCATACGCCAGGGTCTGGCGGGTCTTGTAGGCATCGAAGACGATTTGCGCGCAACTGAGCACGACGCCGACGACCAGCGCTGCCAGCAGCACGACACGCAGTAGCTTCACCGACAGGCTGTGTTTGAATTCCAGCTTCAAATGCTCATTCCTTTAATCGGTTCCGGGAGCCTGCTGATCAACCACGGGTGAACGATGCGCAACACCGGCAAGCGGGCAGGGGGCCGGATGACGCTGCGATTGCCTCCTTGCGCAGGGAGGGGCGTCCATAATGTCGGACGAATAGGCCAAGAACTTGAGCGAAAAGTAGAAAGATACAAAAAAGTGATATTGCTCCGCCATCGCTTTCTGGCTGCACGAACGACTTTGATCGGGAACCGTGCACCCAGGCTTGCGTGCCTTGCGGCTGGGACGGCTCTGGTGGGTTCGCGCACCGGGAACGCAGTTGCGCAGGCAACAAAAAACCCGGACAAGCCGGGTTTTTTGTATGCAACAGGGAATCAGGCCGCGTATTGCTTGGCCACGAAGTCCCAGTTCACCAGGTTCCAGAACGCCTCGACGTACTTGGGACGCAGGTTGCGGTAGTCGATGTAGTAGGCGTGTTCCCAGACATCGCAGGTCAGCAGCGGGGTTTCGCCGCTGGTCAGCGGGTTGCCGGCGCCGATGGTGCTGGCCAGGGCCAGGGAGCCGTCAGCCTTCTTGACCAGCCAGCCCCAGCCGGAACCGAACGTGCCGATGGTGACCTTGCTGAACTCTTCCTTGAATTTCTCGAAGGAGCCAAAGGAAGCGGTGATGGCGTCAGCCAGTGCACCAGTAGGCTCGCCGCCGCCGTTTGGCGACAGGCATTCCCAGTAGAACGTGTGGTTCCAGACCTGGGCGGCGTTGTTGAAGATGCCGCCCGAAGAGGACTTGATGATCTCTTCCAGGGTCTTGCCTTCGAACTCGGTGCCAGGCACCAGGTTGTTCAGGTTCACGACGTAGGTGTTGTGGTGCTTGTCGTGGTGATATTCCAGTGTTTCCGCGGAAATGTGCGGCAACAGCGCGTCTTTTGCGTAAGGCAGTGGCGGCAATTCAAAAGCCATGGTCTATCTCCTTTCAGGACGAGTGCGAATATCGCGGGGCCGCTCACGGTGCGGCCGTCTGCAACAACATGCGCCGGGAGTTTCTACTCTTTTGCGACGCAGACCCCGGATCATAGCACCGGCCCTTGAGCATAACCACGCAACAACTGTGTGGAATAGGGGTTCAAGGATTTTCGTCAATAAAGGTATAAGCGGCACTCAAGCGCTGCGGATCAACTGGATCGCGACGCTGAACATCATCACCGCCACCATCAGGTCCAGCAGCCGCCAGGTCGCCGGGCGTGCCAGCCACGGCGCCAGCCAGGCCGCGCCGATCGCCAGGGCCGAGAACCACAGGAACGACCCGCTGGCGGCCCCCACGACATAAGCACCCGGCACACTTTGCTGAGCCCCCAGCGAGCCGATCAGCAAGACGGTGTCGAGGTACACATGCGGGTTGAGCAAGGTGACCGCCAGGGCACTGAGCAACACGGTGCGCAACGATTTGACGCCCTGTTGTGCGTCATTGGTCAGGCTCTGGCGGGCGCAGGCCCGGCGCAGGGCTTGCAGGCCGTACCAGCTCAGAAACACCACACCGCCCCAGCGGGCGACCGCCAGCAGGGTCGGGTTCTGCACCAGCAGGCTGGCCAGGCCGAATACGCCGACGGCCACCAGCAGGGCGTCGCAGACAATGCATAAAAGCGCCACCGGGATGTGGTGTTCGCGGCGCAGCCCCTGGGCAAGGACAAAGGCGTTTTGCGCACCGATGGCCATGATCAGTCCGAGGGCGACCAGCAGGCCGTTGAGATAGCTTTGCCACATGAGAAGTCATCCAGGTGCAAGAAGTCAGGCTGGCGATTCTGCGTGGAAGGCCTGTATAAGAAAAATCAATCCTGTTCATCACTCATTAGGAAAACTGATGTTCGATTACAAGCTCTTGGCGGCCCTGGCGGCCGTGGTCGAGCAGGCCGGGTTTGAGCGTGCCGCTCAAGTGCTGGGGTTGTCGCAATCGGCGGTGTCGCAGCGCATCAAGTTGCTGGAGGCGCGAGTGGGTCAGCCGGTGCTGGTGCGCGCCACACCGCCGGGGCCGACCGAGATCGGTCGGCGGCTGCTCAACCATGTCCAGCAGGTGCGTTTGCTGGAGCGCGACCTGCAAGGCCAGGTGCCGAGCCTGGACGAAGAAAGCCTGCCTGAGCGCCTGCGCATCGCCCTCAATGCCGACAGCCTGGCGACCTGGTGGGCGACAGCGGTGGGTGATTTCTGCATTCGCCACCGCTTGTTGCTGGAGCTGGTGGTCGAAGACCAGGACGTCGGCCTCAAGCGCATGCGTGCCGGTGAGGTGGCGGCCTGCCTGTGCGCCAGCGAGCGCCCGGTGGCCGGTGCGCGCAGCCTGCCGATCGGGGCGATGCGCTATCTGGCCGTGGCCAGTCCTGCATTCATCGGGCGACATTTTGCCGCCGGCCCGGACCCCGCCGGGCTGGCCCAGGCGCCGGCACTGGTGTTCGGTCCGGACGATACGCTGCAGCATCGTTACCTGGCAGCGCTTGGCCTGCATGGCGGTTTCGCGCATCATCTGTGCCCCTCGTCCGAAGGCTTCGTGCGCATGCTCGAAGCCGGCCTGGGTTGGGGCATGGTGCCCGATCTGCAGGTGCGCGAGCAGTTGCGCAGCGGCACGTTGCGCGATCTGTTTCCGGGGCGTTGCATCGAAGTGCCATTGTACTGGCATCATTGGCGCAATGGCGGGCAACTCCTGACCTTGCTGACGGCGCACCTGGCCCGGCAGTCCGGTCAATGGCTGGTGCCGTGCAAGCCTGATGGCGCGTCATTGCCCACGGATTAATGTGTGTGTCGCTTAGGGAGCGGTGAATGAAGATTCTGGTCACAGGTGCAAGCGGCTTCATCGGCGGGCGCTTTGCGCAGCACGCTCTGGAGCAAGGCCTGAGCGTCAGGATCAATGCCCGGCGTGAAGAGGCTCTGCAACACCTGATATTACAGGGCGCCGAGTTCGTGCCTGGCGACCTGGGCGATGCCGAACAGGTGCGGGTCATGTGTCGCGAGGTCGATGCCGTCGTGCATTGCGCCGGTTCAGTCAGCACCTGGGGGCGGCGTCAGGAACTGGTCCAGGCCAACGTGCAACTGACCGAGAACGTGGTCGAAGCCTGCCTGAAACAGAAAGTCCGGCGGCTGGTGCATCTGTCGTCGCCGTCGATCTATTTCGATGGTCGCTCGCACCTTGGGCTCAAGGAAGACCAGGTGCTCAAGCACCCGGGCAATGCCTATGCCGCCAGCAAACGGCTGGCTGAGCAAAAGGTCTTCGGGGCACAGGAGTTCGGCCTGCAGGTCATCGCCTTGCGGCCGCGGCTGGTGACGGGCGCCGGCGATCATCGCTTCTTCCCGCGGCTGTTGCGCCTGCAACGCAGCAAGCGCCTGGCGATTGTAGGCAACGGGCTCAACAAGGTGGATTTCACCAGCATGGCCAACCTCAATCAGGCGCTGTTGAGCAGTCTGCTGGCCGGGTCGGCCGCCCTGGGCAAGGCCTACAACATCAGTAACGGCCAGCCGGTACCCTTGTGGGACGCCATCAACTACGTCATGCGTCGCCTGCAACTGGCCCAGGTCACCCGTTACCGCGGTTATGGCACGACCTGCATGCTGGCCGCGCTCAACGAAGGTGCCTGCCTGCTCTGGCCCGGGCGACCGGAGCCTGCGCTGTCGCGCCTGGACACCCGGATCATGCATAAGGATTTCACCCTGGATATCAGCCGTGCCCGGCATTATCTGGGCTACGAACCCCAGGTCAGCCTGTGGGCGGCGCTGGACGAGTTCTGTGCCTGGTGGCAAGCCGGGCCGGGCATTGATCGGCATGCTGCACGATGAGCCCTGTTCGCCAGGCTGGAGCGTTTATACTGCCCGGCCTGCTTCTAACCGTTCCTGAAAGGGTTGCTTATGCGTAAAGATCCCCACGACGACATCGATGATATCCCCAGCCTCAGCGCCCGGGATGGCGACGATGACGACTTCGTGCAAACCCGTGGCGCACGCGAGCGCACCACGGTGTATTCGCGCACAACACCGGTGGTCAAGGTCAAGGGCCCGAGCACCGGCCCCCTGTGGGCACTGATCGGGGCGTTGATTATCGCCTTCTGCGGATTGGGCTGGTGGAGTTTCCAGCAGATCTCGCTGATGGAACAGCAACTGGTCGCGACCCAGGAAAGCTTCGCGCGCATCAGTGAGGAAGCGGCAGGCCGGTTGCAGGATCTCTCCGGCAAGATGGTCACACCCGAAACCCTGAGCCGCGACAGTGAGGCCCTCAAGCAGCGCCTCGGCCAGCTTGATGCACAATTGCAGGAGCAGAACGCTGCACGTGAAAATGCCCAGGGGCAGCAAGGCAGCCTGGACAAGCGTCTGGAGCTGATCGGCACGCAGGCCACGCGCCAGCAGGAAGAACTGGCGCAGGTGCAGGAACAACTCAAGGGGCTGGTCACTGAACTGACCACCCTCAAGGAGGCCCTGCCGGAGCAGATCAAAGGGGCACAGGGCGATCAGGGCAAGCTCGAAGCACAGATCAAGAGCCTGGGCGCCGACGTTGCCAGCCTCAAGAAACAAGACAACCCGGCCGCCGCCATCGAGCGCCTGGAGCAGGAGCTGCTGGTGATCAGGAGCGAGCAGGACAGCCGTGTTGCCGCCGCTGCTCCAGCCGCTTCGGGTGGTCCGAGTAATGCCGAGTACGATGCCTTTCGGGCTCAGGTCACGCGCAATATCAACGCCTTGAGCAGCCAGCTGCAAAGCCTTTCGCAGCGCGTCAATACCCGGCCGTAACGAGAGCGGGTGCCCGGTCAGGATAAAATTCCCTGCAATACATATGTAGGGAATTGTTACGGCGGGGTTGTCATACAGTAAGCCCATTGTCAAACCCAATGGAGCTTTACCATGAATGGAATCAAGGGACTTCAGGGCAATCCCGGTGCCCTGGCCGAAGCCTGGCAAGACGTCGAGTACATTGATGATACGGCTGTCGAGCACGATAAAAGCGCGGATATGCGCCTGGCGCCCGCTGCGCCGGCCATCAAGCCGCCTGTGAACAAAGGGGGATCTTTCAAGCCTCCGGTCGACAAGGGCGGGTCGAAAAAGCCGCCCGTCAATAAAGGCGGCGCAATCAAACCGCCCGTCGACAAGGGAGGGATAAAGCCGCCGGTCGACAAGGGTGGCGTGAACCCACCCGTCACCAAGGTCGGGTCAGGCAAGTCGCCTGCCAACCAGCCCAAGAGACCGCCGGTCAAGCGCTCGGCCAGCGGGCAACCGGTCAGGACCCTGAGCCGCGACAGCGCACCTGAAGTCCTGACCCCGGTATCGACGTTTGAAAGAGTCACCACAACGGTTAATACGGTGGTCGGCGTCTTGAGTCTGATCCCGCAACTGCACAGCGTGTTCAACGCCAACGGCGAAGCGGTCCTGCCCAATGGCACGGTGGTGGATGCGCAGGGTGAGACAGCGACTTACCCTGATGGCACCGTGCAGCATGTCGATGGCCGGATCGTGCACACCGACGGCACGATCGAGCATGCCGATGGCAGTTTCGAATACAAGGATGGCACCTGGAAGATGGCCGATGGGGCGGTGCACTACCCCAATGGTAACTGGCTGCTGGCCGATGGCACATTGATCGATGCCGAAGGCAACGAACTCGGCAAAGTCGGGGCTGCGTAAGTCATTCCCTGGCGGACAAGACCCTGGCGTGCCAGGGTCTTGTCGCGTCGATCAAAGCCGCGGGTAATCGATATAGCCCACCGGGCCGTTGCTGTAGAAGGTTTTGGCATCAGCGTCATTCAGCGGCGCATCCTGGGCCAGGCGCTCGGGCAGGTCCGGGTTGGCAATGAACGGCACGCCGAACGCCACGGCATCGGCCTTGCCGTTCTGCAGCCAGGCATTGGCGCTGTCTTTGGTGAACGCCTCGTTGGCGATGTATACGCCGCCAAAAGCCTGCTTGAGTTGCGGGCCAATGCTGTCTGCGGCCTCATGCTCGCGGGCGCAGATAAACGCAATGTTGCGCTGGCCCAGGGCTGTGGCCACGTAGCCGAAGGTCGCGGCCAGGTTGTCGTCGCCCATGTCATATAAATCGGCACGGGGCGACAGGTGCACGCCGACCCGGCCGGCGCCCCAGATCTCGCTGACCGCATCGGTCACTTCCAGCAACAGGCGCGCGCGGTTTTCCAGCGAACCGCCATAGGCGTCGGTGCGGTGATTGGTGCTGCTCTGCAGGAACTGATCAAGCAGGTAGCCATTGGCGGCATGGATTTCCACCCCGTCGAACCCGGCCGCCTTGGCATTCTCTGCGCCGACACGGAAAGCCTCGACGACATCGTCGATTTCGGCCAGCTCCAGCGCGCGCGGTGTCGGGAAGTCTGCCTTCGGACGCATCAGGCTGACATGTCCTGCGGGCTTGACGGCACTCGGCGCGACCGGTGTTTCACCGTTCAGGTAAGCGGGGTGCGAGATACGCCCCACATGCCAGAGCTGCAACACGATACGTCCACCGGCGCCATGCACGGCCTTGGTGATATTGCTCCAGCCGCGCACCTGATCGGCGGACCAGATGCCGGGTGTATCGGGATAACCCACGCCCATTGGCGTCACCGAGGTGGCTTCGCTGATGATCAGCCCGGCCGAAGCACGCTGTACGTAGTACTCGGCCATCATGGCATTGGGGACCCGGCCTTCGTCGGCGCGGCAGCGGGTCAGCGGCGCCATGATGATGCGGTTGGGCAAGTGCAGGTCACCCACGGTAATCGGGTCAAACAGCGTTGTCATGAGCATTCCCTCAGGGTTGAGTTGCAGGTATCAGGTTCGGCTTGGCAGTCTGGCGGAAAGTGATCAGGGTCACCGCCAGCACCGCGGCGGCCAGCGGTACGCAGGTCAGCGCGGGGTGCCGAGTTCGGTCACCAGGGCTTGAACGAAGGCCTGCAGGGTTTCTTCATGGCGTTTGAAGAAATGCCATTGGCCGACTTTCTTGCTGGTGATCAGGCCCGCGCGTTGCAAGGTGGCAAGGTGGGCGGACACCGTCGATTGAGAAAGCCCGGCCCGCTGATCGATCTGGCCGGCGCAAACGCCATGCTCCAGCGAGTGTTCCTGCCCTGGAAAGCACGCGTGCGGGTCCTTGAGCCAGACCAGGATTTCACGGCGAACCGGGTGGGCCAGGGCTTTCATGATTTCGTCGAGGTCGATAGGCATGCCGTTCTCAATGGGTGGTGTAGCGGTATATCGCGATACGGCGAACTTTATATCGGGGTAATGCGATATACAAATACACGAAAAGATTGAGTGCTGAGCAAATCGGTATATCGCGTTATAACGATGCGGTGGCCGTTTCCCGGTCATCCAGCGTAGGCTTGCGGCATGAACTATCTCGCGCACCTTCATCTTGGCGGCCAGCGGCCCGCCCAATTGCTCGGCAGCCTGTATGGCGACTTCGTCAAAGGGCCGCTGGCCGGGCGCTTTGCCCCGGAGCTGGAAGCCTCGATCCGCCTGCATCGGCGCATCGATGTGTTCACCGACCAGCATCCTGTGGTCCGCCACGCCTTGCAACGCTTCGCCCCCGGGCAGCGGCGTTATGCCGGCATCGTGCTGGATGTGTTTTTCGATCATTGCCTGGCCCGTGACTGGCCTCGGCATGCCGCCATGCCGCTGCCGGTCTTTACTGATCAGGTGTACCGTGTGCTGGCCGCCGAGCCCGACCTGCCGGAGCGCCTGGCGCTGATTGCACCGCGCATGGCAGCGCAGGACTGGCTGGGCTCGTACCGGGACTATGCCGTGGTGGAGATGGCGCTACAGGGCATCGCCCGGCGCCTGAGTCGCCCGGCCGGGTTGTTCGAGGCCATGCAGCAATTGCCTGGCCTCTACGAGCCCTTGAGTGCCGACTTCGAGGCGTTCTACCCGCTGTTGCGGGCGTTCGCTCAGGCGGCCCTGGCCGATGACGGCGAGACGGGCGTCATCACCGGCGCCTCGACCGGCTCGGCGCCGAATAACGCCAGTTGAACCGCCTGCCGGGCCTGCAAGGCCAATACGGCACGATCCTGGCCTGCGCTGGCAATGGGCTTGAGCAGGTGGACATGCACCTCACCCTGTTCGTGACTCAGTAACCTGCGGATATGCGAGAGCAGGTCGTCATCGCCAATGAATGGCGCGAGGGTATCGGGTTGGCCGTTTCGCAGGTACTGGATAGCCACCGGTTGCAGGTCGACACCGGCCTCGATGGCGCTGCCCAGCAGGCGGCCATGAAAGGTGCGCAGGCTGCGTCCGTCGGTGGTGGTGCCTTCCGGAAAGATCAGCAGCGGGCTGCCTTGTTGCAGGTGCTGGGTCATCTGGCGCTGCACCAGGCGGCTGTCGCCGGCACCCCGACGGATGAACAGCGTGCCGGCCTTGTGCGCCAGCCAGCCGGCGACCGGCCAGGTGCGCACCTCGGCCTTGGACAGGAATGACAGCGGCATCAGCCGGCCCAGCAACGGAATGTCGGTCCACGACACGTGGTTGCACACCCATAGCATCGGTCGGTCTGGTCGTTCGCCGATAACCGTGATGCGAAACGGCAGGGCATTGCTCAGGCGCGCCATGAACCAGCGGCTGCAACGTTGGCGCATGGCCATCGAACCGCCCAGTTTGAGCCGCTCCAGGGCCGCCACCGCGCTGGCCATCAGCAACCCGGCCAGCACCACCAGCAGCACCCGGGTCACACGCGCCAGGCGACGCACCCGGATCATCACACGGCGGCCTTGAAGTGCTTGGCGTAGCGCGGGCACAAGTCATCGCGCTTGAGCAGGATGAACACGTCGGCCACCTGGAATTCCGGGTCCCAGCACGGCTCGCCGCAAATCTTGGCGCCCAGGCGCATGTAGGCCTTGAGCAGCGGCGGCATTTCGCAGATCACATTGTTCGGCACGTCGAGGCTGGGCAGTGGGGTCTTGGGTTCGGCGCGCAGGTGTTCATTGCACAGGTAGCGTTCGCGCAGGCGCTGCATGATGGCGTGGGCCTGGATGCCACCGTCCTGCATCGGAATGCTGGCGCAGCCCATCAGGTAGCTGTAGCGGCCCTCATTGAGCACTTCGGCCAGCTCGCTCCAGAGCACGGCAATGGTGCCGCCGTTGCGGTAGGCCGGGTCGACGCAGGTGCGGCCCAGCTCCAGGATCGGGCCCTGCAAGTGGCTGAGGCCGTGCAGGCTGAATTCTTCTTCGCTGTAGAAGCGCCCCAGGGTGTCGGCGGCTTTATGGTCGAGCAGGCGGGTGGTCGCTACCAGGCGCCCGGTGCTGAGGTCGCGTACGCCGATGTGCATGCAGTGAACGTCGTAGTCGTCGATGTCCAGGCCCAGTTCGGCGCCCTTCAGACGGGCATTGAATTCCTGGCTGAAGACACTGAAGCGCAGGGCCTGGGCTTCCTGCAGGGCACGCTGCCCGGTCAGGCGTTCGGCCTGGAGACGACGTTCGGGGCGGGTGTCACGAATGCGAGCGATCTGGGTCATGCGAACTCTCCGGGAGCCAGCCCTGCAAGGGCTGTTCGACTGAATGTGTCCAAGCGCTTTGCTGTAGATGCAGGCTAGGGAGGCGCCGTGTCATGCCCGTGAAGCTTTGGTGATGGTTGTGTTACGAGGGGTTTGCGGGTGCTTGACTGTTCTCGGGTTGTTTGTGAACAGACTGGTAAAACCGACCCGCTTGCAGTGGATGTGTCGCCGACAGCCAGCTGGTTCTGATCAAAATAAAAATAACTTACTGATTTTACTGGCGATTAAATTCACCTTTGTAGGAGCGCGCTCTGCCCGCGACCGGCTGCGTAGCAGTCGTAAATTTTCAGCGTCTATACAATTTTGCGAGCGTTGCGCACTCGGTCGCGGTGGTCCGGCATTCCGGCAGAGCGCGCTCCTACACCAGCCCCTCGTTCTGTCATCAACCGTTGTTAGGGTCGTTGCATTGTCATGCCGGTAGACCTTCGATGATTCAGCGTCTGGCCCTCTTTTTGTTGATGAGCCTGAGTGCGACCGCCAGCCAGGCTGAATACTGGCCGCAGTCGCAATGGCATGCGGCGCCGGCCACCTCAAGCGCGGCCTTGCAGGCGCTCGAAGGCTATGCGTTTGCGCCTCGTGACGAAGCCACCCGCGAAGGCGTGCGCACCGATGCCTTGCTGGTGGTGCGTGACGGACAACTCGTCTACGAGCGCTATGCCGGCGTGACCACGGCCAATACGCCGCACCTGACCTGGTCGGTGAGCAAGAGCGTGTTGGCCACGCTGCTGGGGGTGGCCTTCGGCGAAGGACGCTTCGACCTGCAGGACCCGGTGGCGCAGTTCTACCTGCCGTTCAAGGCCCATCCGCAGGTCAGGCTTGAAGACCTGTTGCACTGGGCCTCCGGGCTCGACTGGCAGGAAAGCTACGAATATGCCCCGCTCAATTCCTCGGTGGTGGCCATGCTTTATACCCGTGGGCGCCAGGACATGGCGCGGTTTGCTGCCGATCATGGCACGGCCTGGGCGCCCGGTACGGCCTGGCGCTATTCCAGCGGCGACAGCACGGTGCTGGCGGCGGCGCTGAAAACCATGGTCGGCGCCCAGGCTTATGCTGACTATCCCTGGACGGCCCTGTTCGAGCCGCTGGGCATCGACAGCGCCGTCTGGGAAACCGACGCCAGCGGCACGTTCGTCGGTTCGTCGTACCTGTACATGAGTGCGCGCGACCTGGCCCGTGTCGGCCTGTTGATGCAGCGTTCGGGGCGTTGGCAAGACAGGCAGCTGGTGCCGCGCGCGTGGGTCGACTTTTTGCTCACGCCCTTTGCCGGGCGCAATGCCGATGCCGGCAACGAGGCCATTGGCGGTCACTGGTGGCTCAATCGCACGGTCACCGGCGCGCCCGGTCCCTGGCCGCAGGCGCCGGCCGACACCTTCGCCGGCCTCGGGCACTGGGGGCAGGGCGTGTATGTGATCCCCAGCGCAGGGCTGGTGATCGTGCGTTACGGGGACGATCGCGACGGCGGCTTCAGCCATGACCGCCTGCTGCAACTGACGCTGGCCGCCTTCGCTGCGCAGGCCCGGCCATGAGCGCGCCTCGCGGGTTTGTCCGGCGTCACCCGTGGGTGACCTTGTTGCTGCTGGCCATGGCGGCCCTGATCGTCTGGCTGTGGCAACAGCGCGTTGCCTTGCAGGCCTTTCCCGACATCATCAGTGCCTACACCGCCAAGGAGTATTGCTCGTGCCGCTATGTCACGCGCAACCCCGCCGAGTACTGCCGTGGCTACGTCAAGCAGTACGTACCGGGCACGCTGAGCGACGATGCGGCCACCCGCACCGTTACCGCCAGCGGCATGGGGCGCAGTAACCGGGCGATGTGGCTGGGCGAGCGCCAGGGGTGTCGGTTATTGTCGACACCCTGATTGCAGGCGGCGAACCACGCTGTTTGCCAGCGGTCTGACAGCCCGACGGTTGTCGTCCCTTGTGCTCGGAGTGTGCATGCTCAATTTCCTTCGTCTGCTGCCGGTGATAGTCGCCACCCTGGCGCTGCCGGCTCAGGCTGGCTGGTCACTGGATAACGATTCTTCGCGGTTGTCGTTCACCACCTCCAGCAACGCCGGGCGCGCCGAGGTGCATCGCTTCGTGGTGCTCAAGGGCAAGGTCGATGACCAGGGCCAGGCGCAGGTGGACGTCGAGCTGGACTCGGTCAGCACCGGTATTGCCCGGCGCGACGAACAACTGCGCGAGCACCTGTTCGACATCAAGCGTACGCCCGGCGCGCGCCTTCAGGCCCGACTGACCCTGGCGCCACTGCTGGCCCTGGCGCCCGGCGCACAGATGGAAATGCGCCTGCCCGTTACTGTGACGTTGCGTGGCAGGCAGCACACCTACAAGGCCGACTTGCTGGTGACCCGGCTCGACCTGCGGCGTTTTCAGGTGGTGACCCTGGAACCGCTGGTGGTGCAGGCCGACGACTTCGGCCTGGCGCAAGGTTTTGAAACCCTGCGCAAGCACGGCGCCCTGGCGGCGCTCAACCTGGCGGTGCCGGTCGGTGCCGTCCTGATCTTCGCGGCGAACTGACCCATGGCCGGAGCGATCTTTCCGTGGCGCAAAGACAACCGGTTCGAACTGTTGATCGACGGACCGAGCTTTTTCCCGCGCATGCTGGCGGCCATCGACCAGGCGCAACAACAGGTCGACCTGGAGCTGTACCTGGTCGAGGCCGGCAGTTGCGCGGACGCGGTGGTCGACGCGCTGGTTGCGGCGGCGCGGCGCGGGGTGATCGTGCGGTGTCTGTTCGATGGCTACGGCGCCCAGGCCTTCGGCTCGCGCCTGCGCCAGCGGCTGGCCGATGCCGGCGTGATCTTGCGCTTGTATAACCCGGTCGGCCTGCGCCGCGGCCTGCGCAACCTGTACCGCGATCATCGCAAGCTGTTGCTGGTCGACAAGCGCCTGGCGGTGGTCGGCGGCACCGGGGTGACCGATGAGTTCTGGGAGCCTGATAAACCGGTCAGCCAGTGGCATGAGGTGATGGTGGAAATCACCGGCCCCTTGGTGATCGACTGGCAGGCGCTGTTCGACCGGCAGTTTCATGCCAATGACAAACCCACGGCCTGGCGCCCGCAGGAAAACTTCGGCCTGACCCATTTGCCCAAGGTGCCGGTCTCGGGCCAGGGGTTGGGGCGGGTGGCGTATGCCGACTCGCGTCAGCACCGCGACATTCTGCAGTCGCTGGTGCGGGCCCTGAACAGCGGGCAGCGGCGGATCTGGCTGGCGACGCCGTATTTCCTGCCCACCTGGCGGGTACGCCGTTCATTGCGCAAGGCGGCAATGAACGGGGTGGATGTGCGCCTGTTGCTCACCGGCCCCCGCACCGATCACCCTTCGGTGCGCTATGCCGGGCATCGCTACTACCCACGCCTGCTGCGCGCCGGGGTCAAGATCTTCGAATACCAACCGTGTTTTCTGCACCTGAAAATGGTGTTGATCGACGACTGGACCAGCATCGGCTCGTGCAACTTCGATCACTGGAACCTGCATTTCAATCTGGAGGCGAACCTGGAGGCCATCGACCCTGCGCTGACGGCCCAGGTCGTGGCCAGCTTCGACACCGACTTTGCCCGCAGCAGCCCGGTGACCCTGGAAGACTGGAAAGCCCGGCCGCTCTGGCGCCGGATCAAGCAACGGGTATGGGGCTGGCTGGACCGGCTGGTGGTCAACCTGCTGGACCGGGGGCGAAGAGGCTAGCGGGTCACGAACGCATCCGCCAGCAACTGGCTGCGTGGCAGGCCACTCAGGTACAGGCGCTTGGCAAACGTCTCGACGCTCGCCGGGCTGCCGCACACCAGCGCCATCGCCCGGCGCGACACCAGGCGTAGCTCATCCAGGGCGGCAGGCAGCTCGTCCGGCGTAACCTGGCGCACGGTCAGCGACGGGTGCTGCGCCACCAGCGCTGCCAGTTCATTGGCCAGGTAGTGTCCGGCAGGTTCAGGCGCCAGATGCAGCAGGCGTATCGGTCCCTGATGCTCCTGCTGCAAGGCGTCGCGCAGCACGCCCCACAGCGGCCCCAGGCCGGTGCCGGCCGCCAGCAGCAGCAAGGGCCGCTCCTGCCAGTCCGGATCATAGTGCAAGGCGCCGCCGCTCAACTCACCCAGGCGCAGCGCATCGCCCACCTGCCACTGGCGCGCCACATCGCAGAACGCGCCTGGCTGGCGGCAATCAAGGTGGTACTCAAGAAAGCGGTCTTCGCCGGGCAGGCTGGCCAGCGAGTAGGGGCGGGCAATGCCGCAGGCGGTCCACAGCACCTGATGCTGGCCGGCGCGGTAACGCAGCGGGCGCTGCGGCTCGACGCGCAGGCGCAGTACGTGCGGCCCCAGCCAGTCGTGCCCTGCAACGTGCGCGGGCAAACCGTCGCGCACCGGGTCGAACACTTCGACCCGCACATCGTCGACCACCCGGCACTGACAGGCCAGGCGCCAGCCTTGCTGGCGCTGGCCGGCGGTCAGTGCCAGGGGCAAGGCATCGAGTGGCTCGCCCTGCACGCAGCGCACCAGGCAGGCGTGGCAACTGCCGGCCCGGCAACTGTAGGGAACGGCTACGCCGGCCTGGTTCAAGGCATCGAGCAGATTGCTGGCCGACGCCACTGACCACTGCCGGTCACCGACATACACCTGGGGCATTGGCTGCCATCCGTAGAAAATAACCGCGATTGTACAGGTAGGCCTTGCGGGCAGGTTATACTGCCGCGCCTTTTTGCGCCCGCTACGGCTACTCTGACACCTCAGCCTGTGCCAGAGGTGTGCCGATAGCGTCATCAATGTTCCCGTCCAGATAGAGGAGCGCGCCGCATGACCGTGATCAAGCAAGACGACCTGATTCAGAGCGTTGCCGACGCCCTGCAATTCATTTCCTACTACCATCCCGTGGATTTCATCCAGGCGATGCACGAAGCCTATCTGCGCGAGGAGTCGCCGGCTGCCCGCGATTCCATCGCCCAGATCCTGATCAACTCGCGCATGTGCGCCACCGGCCACCGGCCGATCTGCCAGGACACCGGCATCGTCACCGTGTTCGTACGCGTCGGCATGGACGTGCGCTGGGATGGCGCGACCCTGAGCCTGGACGACATGATCAACGAAGGCGTGCGCCGCGCCTACAACCTGCCGGAAAACGTCCTGCGTGCCTCGATCCTGGCCGACCCGGCCGGTGCCCGCAAGAACACCAAGGACAACACCCCGGCGGTGATCCACTACTCCATCGTGCCGGGTAACACCGTCGAAGTGGACGTCGCGGCCAAGGGCGGCGGCTCGGAAAACAAGTCGAAAATGGCGATGCTCAACCCGTCCGACTCGATCGTCGACTGGGTCCTGAAAACCGTGCCGACCATGGGTGCCGGCTGGTGCCCACCGGGCATGCTCGGCATCGGCATCGGCGGCACCGCCGAAAAGGCAGCGGTCATGGCCAAGGAAGTGTTGATGGAGTCCATCGACATCCACGAGCTCAAGGCCCGTGGCCCGCAGAACCGCATCGAAGAGATCCGCCTGGAACTGTTCGACAAGGTCAACCAGCTGGGCATCGGCGCCCAGGGCCTGGGCGGCCTGACCACCGTGCTCGACGTCAAGATCATGGATTACCCGACCCACGCCGCGTCCCTGCCGGTGTGCATGATCCCCAACTGCGCCGCCACCCGTCACGCGCACTTCGTGCTCGACGGTTCCGGCCCTGCCGAGCTTGAGGCGCCATCGCTGGACGCCTACCCGGAAATCGTCTGGGAAGCCGGTCCTTCGGCCCGCCGTGTCGACCTCGACACCCTGACGCCTGAAGAAGTGCAAAGCTGGAAGCCGGGCGAAACCGTCCTGCTCAACGGCAAGATGCTCACCGGTCGCGACGCCGCGCACAAGCGCATGGTCGAGATGCTCAACAAGGGTGAAACCCTGCCGGTGGACCTCAAGGGCCGCTTCATCTATTACGTCGGCCCGGTCGATCCGGTGCGCGAAGAAGTGGTGGGCCCGGCCGGCCCGACCACCGCGACGCGCATGGACAAGTTCACCCGCCAGATCCTCGATCAGACCGGCCTGCTGGGCATGATCGGCAAGTCCGAGCGCGGCCCGACCGCCATCGAGGCGATCAAGGACCACAAGGCCGTGTACCTGATGGCCGTCGGCGGTGCTGCGTACCTGGTGGCACAGGCGATCCGCAAGTCGAAAGTCGTGGCCTTCGCCGAGCTGGGCATGGAAGCGATCTACGAGTTCGAGGTCAAGGACATGCCGGTCACCGTGGCGGTGGACAGCAACGGTGAGTCGGTGCACATCACAGGTCCCGCGATCTGGCAGAAGAAGATCAGCGACAGCCTGGCGGTCGAGGTGCAGTAAGCGCTCCGATAGTCTCAAGGCCCGGCCCGCAAAGGCCGGGCTTTTTTATTGGGCGCATGTTCTTGGGTCGGTAACCGCCCGGCGTGCACTGTCAAATCTGTCAGTAGACGCGTGTGGACCGTCCTTGCACACTGTCCCGGCAGCTGCAAAAAACGTCATGGATGACACGTTCTTCTCCCTTGTGGCCAGGCCCGTCAGGATGTCGGGTATGACCGAGCAACAGGATAGTGCTGGCGACACTGATGGTGTTGCCGCCGTGAACGATCAGGCCGATCGCATGCCGGCCTGCAGTGATCGGTAAACTGGTGGCCATCGGCAATGCCGAGAGGGAGAAGGCCACGAGCGAATCTGATTGCAGGCGCCACCCGGTCCGGAGGGCGCAGCGTTGATCATGGCTCATCAGGGTTATGATGGTTCGACGATATGAAGACCGTTCTGGATGCACGGGCTGTGGTGGCCTTCGAGCGCGCTTCAGGCCCTCATATGAAAAAGCCCCGGCGTCTTCACGCCAGGGCTTTTTTCGTTACTGCCTTCGCATTACACCAATGGGTCGCCCACGTGCAGGATCTTCATGCCGTTGGTGCCACCGATGGTGTGGTAGCTGTCGCCCTTGGTCAGGATCACCCAGTCGCCTTGCTCGACCAGTCCGCGCTTGAGCAGCTCGTCCACCGCCGCCTGGCTGACCTGGCCTGGTGGCAGGGCAGCCGGGTCGAACGGCACGGTGTAGACACCCCGGAACATGGCCGCCCGCGCCTGCGTCCCGCGGTGCGGGGAGAAGGCGTAGATCGGCATCGAGGAGCGGATGCGCGACATGATCAGCGGCGTGTAGCCGCTCTCGGTCAGGGCAATGATCGCCTTCACACCCGGAAAGTGGTTGGCGGTGTACATGGCCGCGAGGGCAATGCTCTCGTCGCAGCGGGTGAAGTTCTCACCGATGCGATGCTTGGAGGTCTTGCCCGTCGGATGACGTTCGGCGCCCAGGCAGATACGGGCCATGGCCTGCACCGCTTCGACCGGGTAGGAGCCGGCGGCGCTTTCGGCCGAGAGCATCACCGCGTCGGTGTAGTCGAGCACGGCGTTGGCCACGTCGGACACTTCGGCGCGGGTCGGCATGGGGCTGGTGATCATCGACTCCATCATCTGCGTGGCGACGATCACCGCCTTGTTGTGCGTGCGGGCGTGGGCAATGATTTTCTTCTGCACGCCCACCAGCTCGGCGTCGCCGATTTCAACGCCCAGGTCACCACGGGCGACCATGACCGCGTCGCTGGCCCGGATCAGTGCGTCGAGCACCTCGTCATTGGCCACCGCTTCCGCGCGTTCGATCTTGGCCACCAGCCAGGCCGTACCGCCGGACTCGTCGCGCAGTTGACGGGCGTATTCCATGTCGGCGGCATCGCGCGGGAAGGAGACGGCCAGGTAGTCCAGGTCCATCTCGGCGGCCAGCTTGATGTCGCGCTTGTCTTTCTCGGTCAGCGCCGGTGCGGTCAGGCCACCGCCACGGCGGTTGATGCCCTTGTGGTCCGACAGAGGGCCACCGACCACGACGGTGCAGTGCAGCGCATCGGCGGTCTGGGTGTTGACTTCCATGACCACGCGGCCGTCGTCGAGCAGCAATACATCGCCGACACCGCAATCTTTGACCAGGTCGGGGTAGTCGATGCCCACGATTTCCTGATTGCCATCGGTCAGCGGGTGAGCGGTGGAGAAGGTGAACTTGTCACCGACCTTCAGCTCTATTCGCTTGTTGGTGAATTTGGCGATGCGGATCTTTGGCCCTTGCAGGTCGCCCAACAGGGCAACGAAGCGGCCATGCTTGGCGGCAATTTCACGGATCAGCACGGCGCGAGCCTTGTGCTCGTCCGGCGTGCCGTGGGAGAAGTTGAGGCGGGCAACGTCCAGACCCGAAAGGATCAGTTGCTCGATGACTTCTGGCGAGTTACTGGCAGGGCCCAGTGTGGCGACGATTTTGGTGCGGCGAACGGTCATGCACAAACTCCTAGATTGAAGCGCAGCGAAAGGCTACTCCTGTCTGGACCTGTAGTCATTGTTCCTTTGCACTACCTGCCGGGCGTTCGACAGGGCAACCGGCTGACGATTGGTGCTGAAGAAATCCGCAGTGCAGCCGATAGGTGGCTCAGTACAGGAGATTTTGACCCATGCGTATCGTGATGCTTGTCGTATTGCTGGCTGCTGCCAGCGGTTGCACCCGTTGGGCCATGAATTCCAACCTCGACGACGCCTACGTCGCCTACGAGCGCGGCGACTGCGAACGGGTCATGCTGTTGCTTTCAAGGGTCGACCGGCAAAGCCGTTCGCGCCGCTATGTACAGCCGGAAGTGACGATGCTGCGCGGCCAGTGCCTGGAGCGGCAGAAGCTGTTCGTCGATGCGGCACAGACCTATATGTTCCTGGTCAATCAGTTCCCCGGCCATGAATATGCGTACCGGGCGCGAGCGCGCCTTGATACGCTGGCGCAATTGGGCCACTACCCGCCGCGGTCACCGGCAACGACTTTTCCTGCCTCACGCTAGTTACACCCGATTGGATGATTGGTAATGTAGTCGGGTGGATGTTCGCAAATATTGCGCTAGTCTGAGTGTTAACGGAATGAAAGGGCTGAAAAGCCCTGCATCCAGGGATTTTCGTGCGGCGGGCAGGTTTGCGTCTGCAGTGTTCCAGAATGTTGGCGTGACGACTTCCCGTGGTCATTGAAGGGGCTGCCAAGCTTATGGAAAGAAGAATAGAGCGACACCAATTGCAGTATTACCTTCAGGTCTTCAATCGGTACACCGACCGCCCCATGGGCTGCCTGGGCAATGTATCCGAAGACGGGTTGATGCTGATCAGCGATCTGCCGATGCTGGTGGGCGGACGCTTCGACCTGCGCCTCAAGGTGCCTCATGGCAATGACGGGTTTCGCGTGGTGGATGTCAGCGCCACCTGCCAGTGGTGCCACGAAGACGAAACACCGGGCTGCTACGATTCAGGGTTCCATGTGCAGGAAGCACCGGCCGAATACCTTGAGCTGATGCACAGCCTGCAGCATTACTTCAGCTTCTACCCGCTCGAAGCTTCGGCTTGAGGCGCAGGCAGGCCTGACACCAGGCCGGTTCACACCAGACCCTGGGGTCTGTACAAAAAGTCGGTGAGCGAAGGTCAGGCAAGGCAAAAAGCGGCGAGCAAGCGCAGTTGACACGTGTCAATGAGCATTGCGAGTCGCTTTTTAACGCCGCATGGCCCCAGATAGCGACCTGTCAGACGTGCGCCAAGTTCTTGAGGGCGTACATCGATCACCGTGATACCGAGTGCTGCCAGGCGTTCGTGAAGGTTATTGCGGGCCTCAATAAAATCCACCGCGCCACAATAGGCCAGCGCCTGTTCATGGCGTTGCACCGGGCTGTGGCGCAGCCGGTCGAGCACGTCCTCACGCAGGCTGGCCACCAGCACCCGATGCCGCAGGCTCAACTGCCGTGCCGCACTCAACAATTGCTCATCGTCTTCGTCGCGCAGGCTGGTCACCAGCACCACCAGGGCGCGGCGTTTCTGATGGGCCATCACGTGTTGTGCGGCGGCGCTGTAGTCGGCCGGTTGTTGCGTGCTCTGCAGATCGAAGACCGTGCCGAGCAACCGGTTCAATTGCCGATTGCCCTTTTGTGGCGGCAGGTAACGGTTCTGGTCGCCGGCAAAGGTCGACAGGCCCACGGCGTCGCCCTGGCGCAAGGCCACATGGCTCAGCAGCAGGCAGGCATTGAGGGCATGGTCGAAGTGCGCCAGCTCATCATCCTGGCTGCGCATGTGTCGGCCACAATCGAGCATCAACAGCAGTTGCTGGTCGCGTTCGTCCTGGTACTCCCGGGCAATCGGTGTGCGAAGCCGGGCCGTGGTCTTCCAGTCGATCTGGCGCAGGCTGTCGCCCTCGCGAAATTCACGCAACTGATGAAATTCCAGCCCCGGTCCACGACGCTGGTGCTGGCGCACACCGATCCGGCTCAGCCAGTGATCGATACCCAGCAGAGGCTCGTCGTGCAGACGAGCGAAGTCCGGGTAGACGCGCACACTGTCGTTCAGCGCCAGAACGCGCCGGGTTTCCCACAGGCGCAAGGGGCTGCACAGCATCACCTCACAGTGCTCGAACACAGAGTACCCGCGTTGCAGGGCGCGCAGCGGATAACTCAGGCGTGCCCGGGTGCCGGTCTCAAGCACCAGGCGTTGCGGCAGTTGCTCGAACGACAGCCCGGGCGGTGGATGATCGAAGACGCGCAGGTGCAGGGCGCGTGCAGCCTTGTGCTCCAGTGTCAGTTGCACCTCGCTCCAGCGGCCCAGTGCCAGGCTGGCGGGCAGGTGCCGCTGCAGGCGCGGTGAGGGCAAGCGCAGCACCAGCAGGGCATCGATCAGTGCCAGCCCGACAAGCGCCAGCAAGGCGCCCCAGGACAGTGGGGGGACCCAGGCCGGAATGTCGATCACCAGCGCCTCGAGCACGCCCGGTATCAGGGCGCTGACGGCCAGCAATGCTGTCCAGCCCAATAGCGCACCCGCAGGGCGCAAGTGCTGTTTCACAGGCGCGGCGCCGGAACCTGGTCGAACAGTTGCCTGAGCACCTGATCCACCGACAGCCCTTCGATGTCCAGCTCCGGCGTCAGGCGTACACGGTGACGCAGCACGGCCAGGGCGCACTGCCTGATGTCGTCGGGGGTAACGAACTCTGCGCCGCGCAGCAGTGCCCGCGCCCGTCCGCCACGCACCAGCGCAATCGAGGCCCGGGGGCCTGCGCCCAGTGCCAGCCCAGGCCAGCTGCGGGTTGCCCGCGCCAGGCGCACGGCGTATTCCAGCACCTGCTCGTCGATGGGCAGTTCGCTGGCGATGCGTTGCAGCGCCTGTACCTCGCGCGGCTGCATCACCACGCGCAAGGGCTGCACGTCGAGCATGTCGGCGCGGGTCGAGCGCGTCACTTGGCGCACCATCAGCAATTCTTCGTGGGCGGCCGGATAATCGATGTGCAGCTTGAGCATGAAGCGGTCCAGCTCGGCTTCCGGCAATGGATAGGTGCCTTCCTGCTCGATGGGGTTCTGGGTGGCCAGGACCATGAACGGCTGGGCGATGGGCAGTGTGCGGCCCTCAAGGGTAACCTGGCGCTCCTGCATGGCTTCGAGCAGGGCCGCCTGGGTCTTGGCCGGTGCGCGGTTGATTTCGTCGGCCAGCAGCAGGTGGGTGAACACCGGGCCCTTGCGCAGCTTGAATTGTTCGCTTTGCTGGTCGTAGACGGCATGCCCGGTCACGTCGCTGGGCATCAGGTCGGGCGTGAACTGGATGCGCGCAAACTCACCGCCGAAACAGCGCGCCAGGGCACGCACCAGTAACGTCTTGCCCAGCCCCGGCACGCCTTCGATCAACACATGCCCGGCACCGATCAGGGCGGTGAGCACATCATCGATGACTGCTTGCTGGCCGATCACGGCCTTTTGCAATTCCTGGCGCAGGCCTTGTGCCAACTGGCTGGCGCGCTGGCGCTGGCGTACCTGGTTATCGTCGGTCGGCGTCAGCTCCGGCGTGGCTGAAGGGACATCGGGAAACAGCGGTTCGCTGTACTCGCTCATAGGGCATTCCTGAGGGTTTGCAGGCGGGCGACCTGGCGGGTGAATTCGGCACTGGACAGGCGCTGCACCGGACGCGGATGCAGAGCCTCACCGATGACGCTGGTGGGTTGGCGGGTCAGGCGCGCCAGGACTTGCCATTGGTCGGCAACGCCCAGCGCTTCGAAACCGGGATGGCGCAGGCGCGCACGGCGCAGGATGTCCTGTTGCAGATGCTTCAACAGGGCCTGATGGCCATGGTGCCTGAACAAGAAGTCGGCACTGGCGCGCAAGTGTTCGGCCAGCTGTCGGCGGGCCAGCGGGGGCGGCGTCTGCAACGGGCCTTCGCGTCGCGCGACCCGCCAGAGCGCCAGCACCAGCAAGAGCGCCAGGCAGGTCAAGGCCAGGGGGAAGTGGCGCAGCAACAGCGTTATCAGGTTGTCATGCCCGGTGCCGCGCACCAGCGTGACCTGGCTGTCCTGGGTCAGGTACCACAGCAACCAGGCATTGTCGTGCCCGGCGATGGTGCTGTTCTGCCAGAGCCCGGCATCGGTCACGACCGTCACCAGGCCCTGGCCGTGCGCCAGTTGCAGCAGGTGGGTGGCCGATGCGCTGTTGGCCCAGTAGCGGGCATGGTCTTCAGGGTCTTCCAGGTGCCAGGTCGTATCGAACTCCAGATAGGCCGGCGCCTGCTCGTTCTCAAGGTACAGGCGGGTCAGCTCCGGCCAGCGCGGGCTGACAGGTTCTGGCGCGGCCAGGGGAATCGCGGGCACTGGCTGATCGGGCTCTGGCAGGTCGTGGGTCGACAGCCGGCGAATCTGCAGGCGGTCCAGCAGCAGGTCGCCGCTGCGTTGGGTCTGCTCGTTCCAGGTCTGCTCGGCGACCAGCACCAGATGCCCGCCTTTGTCTACCCAATCCAGCAGTTGTTCGACCTCGGCGGGCCGCATGTAGGTGCGCTTGTCGAGCAGCATCAGGGTCTGGCGCTGCGGACCCGGGTCGGGCAAGTCATTCCAGGTCGTGACCGTATGTACAGGGATCGAGCGTTCGCGCAGAAAGTACTCGGCGGCCAGCCAGGGATTTTGCCGGGCCTCGGGCGAAGGTCCTTGTTCGACCATTTCTTCGTAGCGCTCAAGCGGCGGCATCAACAGCACGATCAGCCCGGCCAGAAGGGCCATCAGCAAAAGGCCGAGCAACGGGTAGCGCCACTTCATGGGCGTGACCTGTGGTCGAACAGTTGCCGCCAGGTGTCACACAGGCGTTGCTGAACATCCGTGCCAGGCAGGCGATGACCGTAGGCGAGGTTTTGCCAATGGCCGGTCAGTTCCTGGCTGAATGCGCTCAAGGCCGGGTGATCGAGCCGGTTGATACGTTCAAGCACCTGTTCTTCGGTGTCGGCACCGCTGATGGGCAATTGGTAATCGCGGGCCACCCGACTGATGAGGGCCCGGTACAACAGGCCGAGGGCTTCACGCGGCTGGCTGGCCCACAAGGCCTGAACCTGGGTAGCAATGTCCTCGGGCAAGCACTCGGCCACCGGTGGCGTATCGAATGATGCAGGCGCTGTCGGGCGCACCGGGCGTTTGCGCATGCCGATTGGCACGACAAACAGCTGCATCCATTGGCGGTAGCGCCAGAGCACCAGCACCGACAGACTGATGGCCAGCCCCCAGAGCAGCACTTCAATCAGGCGGGCAATCAGGCTGGCCCCTTTGAGCAGCCCGTTCAGCCAGTCAGGGCCGGAACCTGAAGGGGGCTGAGCGGGCTCGGCTTCAGCCTGCGGTGATTCGGCCACTCGCCAGCCCGAGACGGTTTCAGGATTGCTGAAAGGCGGCGCTTGCAGAATCTGCTCGATCGTTTCACGCGATTGCTTGCTGGTCAGCGGCTGGTGGGTCAGGCGCGGACTGTCAGGCGTTGCTTCGGGCTCGACACTGGCGGCCCAGCCCGTGGCCGGCAGGCCGCACAGGATCAGGCTGGCGCCCAGTAGCAGGGCGCTGGCGCTACCGGCCAGGCGCTGGCGCAGGCGCCTGAACACCAGCTCGATGTCCCAGGCCTCCAGGCGCGTGCGCCGGTTAAGGTAAAGCGTGAAGCCGCAGGTGACATACACCGGTTCCCAGGCGATCAGCGCCAGCGCATAGAGCCCGTTGAGCAGGTGATCGAGCCATAGCGGCTGCCCGAAGCCCTGCAGCAGGCCGGTCCAGTCCACGTCATCCGTGAGCGGTGCCGGGATCAGGGCGTACAGCAGCAGGATCAGGCCGATATACAAAACCATTTCCAGGTGCATGCCCACCAGGGTCAGGCAGCGTGCGGCGCGCATGTCGGCCTGACAGAGTACGCCCAGGCGCCGGCGACGTTCATCACCGGCCAGGCCTTCGAGCTGCTGCACCGGCAGGGTGAAACTGCGCACCAGGCTCAGGCGCCGCCAGGTCAGGCTGGGCAGCCATTGGCGTCTGAGGGTTACCGGCCAGGCCTTGAGGGCTTGTCCGAGGGTCGGTGTCGCCCCGAACAGCGCCTGGGACACAATCAGCAGTGGCAGACGTTCATAGAGTGGCTTGAGCCACCAGAACATCACCATGACCGCGCCGGGATAGTCCCACAGCAGCGCACTGAGCAGCGCCAGCAATGGCAGGGTGACCAGCGCCCAGGAGGCCATGAGCAGGCCACGGTGCTCACGGGCCAGCAGGATGCCCAGGTCCAGGGCTTCCCAGGCAGGGCGGGGGCGCACCTCGATACTGGCGTCAGTCAGGCGCATGTGCAGTGCGTCCTGCCAGCAGCAGCCAGGCAGCCACCAGTGTCCATAAAAGCCCGCCCACCAGGTATTTGATCCACGGCGCCGGCCAGGCCATCGATGACCAGTAGGCCTCGATGAACGCAGCAATCAGCAGCATGGCAATCACCCCGCCCAGCAACTGCATGCTGGTCCGGCCGGCTTCGCGCAGAGCGTGGCTGCGGGTCAGCCTGCCCGGTGCCAGGATCGCCCAGCCCAGTTTCAGCCCGGCCGCGCCGGCCAGCGCGATGGCGGTCAGTTCAAAGGCACCATGGCCGACCACGAAGGTCCAGAACGTCTGGCCATAGCCCAGTTGCGTCAGGTAGCCGGCCACCGCACCCATCATCAGTCCGTTGTAAAGCAGGATGAACAGGCTGCCCAGCCCCAGTAGTACGCCGGTGGCATAGGTCTGAAAGGCAATGCCGATGTTGTTCATGATGTAGTAGCCGAACATCTCCCAGTCTGCGCTGGCGGAGCGCTCGGGCGCTCTGCCGATGTGCTCGGCATCAGGTGCGTACATGGCCTGCAAGCTGCTGACCTGGCCGGGACTGACGACGCTGTACACCAGCTCGGGCACCGCATGCACCAGCAGGCCCATGCCCAGCAGGCTGCCGAACAGCAGCAGGCCCGACACGGCCACGAAACGCCATTGGGCCCGGACCTGCCTTGGAAAACCGGCCAGCATGAAGACCAGCAATTGCGTCACGGCCGTGCCTTGATGGCGATACAGTTGCTGATGGCCGCGCATGGCCAGTTGTTGCAGCGAGTCGACCAGGAACGTGCTGTAGCCCCGGGCCTGGGCCAGCGCCAGATGCTGGCAGAGGCGCCGGTAGTCGCGGCTGAAGGTTTCGTGATTCAGCCTGTGCCGAGGGCGCGCTTCAGGCCACAGTGCCTTGCGTTTGCCGGGCGTGCGGCGACGGTGCTCAAGCCGGTCCAGTTGTTCGGCAAAGGCGTTCCAGTCGGCCTGGTAGCGGGATTCGAACTGGCGCTGTTTCATGCCGGGCCTACCAGGGTGCGTGCAATGCCGTAAAGCTGTGCCACGGCCTGGTCGGGATGCACACGCAACGGCCCGGCCAGGTGGGCGGCCAGTTCATGGATGCGGGCAGCGGACAGCTCGCCCTGGCGCTCGGCCAGTTCGAGAATGGCGCGCTGCTCTGGCAGGGTCAGGGCAAAGGGGGCCACCGCCGGCATGGCTTCAGGCAGCACCGGTCGCGACCGTGGCCGTTCGCGATAAATGACTTGCGTGCCGGCGGCGAGGTCGCCCAGGCGTTTGAACGAGGCGTGGTTGAGGCTGGCGACAGCGCCAAGGGCATAGCCGAACGGCAGCATGTCGATGGCCCGCAGCAAATTGCGGATCAGTGAGGATGACCAGCCCACCGGCGTGCCGTCGTCATGCACCACGCGCAGCCCCATCCACTGTTTGCCGGGCGTACGGCCCTGGTTGAGCACCTCGAACAGCACCGGGTACCACCAGTTGAGCATGAACAGGGCGATGGCGATCAGCCCCGCACCCAGTTGGTCAAGCAGCGAAAACCCGCCATAGATGCCCAGCAACAAGAGGCCGCGCAGGCCCAGGTCGAGGCTGAAGGCCAGGGCGCGCACCACCAGGCCGGCAGGGCGCAGGATCAGGTCGATGCCCTCGGGGGTCTCGATCCTGAGTCGGGTGTCCAGAGGAAGGGCCGGCCTTGTCGAATCTGCAAGCATGGTCATGGCACTTGGGGAGCGATAAGGGATGTTAGCACTGTGTATCCGTCAAGCGGGCTGCACAGACAGACCTTGCCCGATCCATGCAGCAACCACGCGCCAATTGGCTATTTGAAGCCGTCAGGTTCTACACTTCTCAGGTCTTCAGTTCAGGAACAGCCCGTGACTTCCAGCATCTTCTGGTACGACTACGAAACCACCGGCATCAATCCGCGCTGCGATCGTCCGTTGCAAATGGCCGGTATCCGTACCGACGCCGACCTCAATGAAATTGCCGCGCCCGTCAACCTCTATTGCCAGCCCGGCGACGATATCCTGCCGCATCCGATAGCGTGCCTGATCACCGGTATCACACCGGCACGGCTGGCGGAGCAGGGTATGTGCGAGGCTGACTTCATGCGTCTGGTGCATGCACAACTGGCTGCGCCTGGCACCTGCGGCGCGGGCTATAACACGCTGCGTTTCGACGACGAAGTGACCCGGTATAGCCTGTATCGCAATTTCTACGACCCTTACGGCCGTGAATGGCAGGGCGGCAACAGCCGTTGGGACCTGATCGATGTGGTGCGTGCCGCGTATGCATTGCGCCCCGATGGCATTGTCTGGCCCGAAGAGCAAGGGCGGGTCAGCCTCAAGCTTGAGCGCCTGACGGCCGCCAATGGTATCGATCATGGCCAGGCCCATGATGCATTGTCCGACGTGCGCGCCACCATCGCACTGGCACGCTTGATTCGTGACCGGCAACCCAAGCTCTACAATTACCTGTTCAACCTGCGTAACAAGCGCAAGGTGCAAGAGCAGATCACCTTGTTACAGCCGCTGGTGCACATCTCCGGGCGCTTTTCGGCGGCCCGGCACTATCTGGGCGTGGTCCTGCCGCTGGCCTGGCACCCGCATAACCGTAATGCCCTGATTGTCTGCGATCTGCACGCAGACCCTGGACCGTTGCTTGAGGAAGAGGCCGAGACCTTGCGCCAACGGTTATACACCCGGCACGAAGACCTGGCCGAGGGGACGCGGCCGGTGCCGCTGAAACTTGTGCATATCAATCGCTGCCCGGTGCTGGCGCCACTGAATGTTTTACGGCCGCAAGATCAACAGCGTTTGCAACTGGACATGACCACCGTGCACGCACGCGCCGCGTCATTGCAGCACAATCCGCAACTTTGGCAGGACCGTGTGCAGGCGGTGTATGGCAAGGAAGACTTCAGTGGGCATGAAGATCCTGAGCAACAGTTGTATGACGGTTTTATAGGCGAGCGCGACAGGCGCTTGTGCGAGCAAGTGCGCATGGCCGAACCCGAGCAACTGGCGCAACCGGTGTGGCCGTTCGATGACGGGCGCTTGCCTGAATTGCTGTTCCGCTATCGGGCGCGTAATTTTGCCGACACCTTGAATACGGCTGAACAACAACGCTGGCTGGATTTTTGTCGGGCCAGGCTGAGTCACGCGGAGTACGGCGCGCCGAATACTTTGCAAAGTTTTACCGCCGCCGTGGCCGAAGTATCGCCAAGTGCCAGTCCCGAGCAGCGTAAGGTCATTGGCCAGTGGCAGGATTATGTGCAGCAATTGCGTAATCGACTGGGGCTCTAGGGGGGGGCGCAGCGTTACATCGGTTGAGCCCGGGTGCGTGTTGAGGGCGGAATAACAAGGCCGGGGTTATCGTTCAATTTCATGCAAATAAAAAACGCCAGCAAGCTGGCGTTTTGAGGTGGACGGTGGGGATCAGCCCAGCAGCGTCGACCAGCTTTCAACTTCATCGCCACCCCAGCGGGCTTTCCACTCTTTCAGGGTCTTGTGATTGCCACCCTTGGTTTCGATGACTTCGCCGTTGTGCGGGTTCTTGTATTGCTTGACCTTGCGCGCGCGCTTGGTCGTGGTGGTTTTTACAGCGCCACGCGGTGCCTTGTTGATCTTGGCTTCCGGGTCGAGCAGGGCAATGATGTCGCGCAGCGACTTCTGGTACTCACCCATCAGGGCGCGCAGTTTGCCTTCGAACTCGAGCTCGGCTTGCAATTTGTCATCTTGGGACAGATTTTTCAAACGCGCCTGCAGCTCTTTGATAGCTTCTTCAGTGGCGCGATATTCGATGATCAGGGACATGAGTCATACCTAGGATGTGAGGGTTGCAGGGGACAGTGGGGGCAATAATAGTCAGGGTACTTGAGCAAGTAAACAGTATTTAAAGTTTTCTTTGAAGTGAGTCATGGATATACAGCGTTTGTACAGCATGACGGAACTAGCCGAGCGCTGCAATCGTACCTAATTATGTTGGTTGTGGCTGTACGAAATGCCGTTGCAATGGCCGTGCACGCCGGCATGAAAACCGCGTGTGACGACCGGTGCAATCGTTCTTAGTCTGCTTTATGTCGGATCACAAGATCCTGTTTAAGGATGTCCCTGAAATAGCCATATGTCGGAATTTAATGCGCGAAAATTCCTCATTGAGTGTCAGGCTTTTCCTTTTAGCTCTATGCGGCAAGCGCATTGACAAGATGAAATCCGAGGGATGAGGCCTTGTGCCATGTTTGAGTGGCTAAAAGGCATGACCGTACTACTGCAGTTTTGCAGCGCAGCAGCTAGAATGGCCGCCTTTATGGAGCTCTGGAGTTTTACCCATGCGCACTTTTCGCCTGGTGATCGCTTGCCCGGACCGGGTCGGCATCGTTGCCAAGGTCAGTAACTTTCTGGCGTCCTACAATGGGTGGATTACAGAATCGAGTCATCACTCTGACAACCTCAGTGGCTGGTTCTTCATGCGCCACGAAATTCGCGCCGATACGCTGCCCTTCGACCTGGACGGTTTTCGCCAGGCATTTGCGCCGATTGCCGAAGAATTCTCGATGGACTGGCGCATTACCGATTCCAGCCAGAAAAAGCGCGTGGTCCTGATGGCCAGTCGCGAATCGCACTGCCTGGCCGACCTGCTGCACCGCTGGCACAGTGAAGAACTGGACTGTGAGATCGCCTGCGTGATTTCCAACCACCAGGACCTGCGCAGCATGGTCGAGTGGCACAACATTCCCTACTACCATGTACCGGTCGACCCCAAGGACAAGCAGCCCGCGTTCGCCGAAGTGTCGCGCCTGGTAGGCGAGCACCAGGCCGATGTCGTGGTCCTGGCGCGCTACATGCAGATCCTGCCGCCGCAGTTGTGCCAGGACTATGCGCACCGGGTCATCAATATCCACCACAGCTTCCTGCCCTCGTTCGTGGGCGCCAAGCCTTACCATCAGGCTGCCCTGCGGGGTGTGAAACTGATCGGCGCCACGTGTCACTACGTCACCGAAGAGCTCGATGCCGGTCCCATCATCGAGCAGGACGTGGCCCGCATCAGCCATCGCGACAGCATCGAGACCACCGTTCGCCTGGGGCGTGACGTCGAGAAGCTGGTGCTGGCCCGTGGCCTGCGTGCGCACCTGGAAGACCGGGTCATGGTCCACGACAACAAGACCGTGGTCTTCGACTGATCCGGGCTGGCCCACCGCCGCGCGCTGCGCTACGGTGGGCCCTGTCGTCGCATCGGGAGACCGTCCATGAACGATCCGCTGGATAAAGCCACCTCCAAAGCCCCACCGGTGACCGGTGAGGGCTGCCTGAGCCGTTATGACCCGGACGCCCTGGGGCCGGAAGATGGCACCGACTTTCCGGACGCGGCCCGATTGTGGCGCCAGATTCAGGATTCGCAGCGCGACGACGGCGACCAACAGGCCTGAGTGGCCAGCCAGTCATGCTTGGTCAGCGGCTGGCGTCCTTCATCGAGCAGGCGTTCCAGCACCGTCAACCAGTACGTGCGCGCCAACGCATGCTGCATGTCCACCGGGTGCAGGCCCAGGCGGATGACGGGCGCCTGGCGCCATTGCCATTCATGACACCGCCCCACCAGCCATGACGCGCCTCGGCGCAATGAACTGCGCGCGCTCCAGACCAGGCCCGGTGCCGCAAAGCGCTTGAAATCAGGCAGCCGGTATAAGGCGTGCAGGTCGCTGGTGTACTGCAGCGGTCGCTGGGCCAGCGCCTGGCGGGTGCCGTCGCTCATCAGCCAGGCCGGGGCGACAAAACCGTAAAGAGGCCAGGCATACCGTTCGAACACGTCGATACCGGCATCCAGGCGCGCCAGCGCCTGTTGCCGGGTAAGGGGATAGAACTCGCCTTCATGGGTGTATAGCCGGCGCATGAAGCCGTCCACAGGGTGGCGTGGGGCAGGTGCATCATCGCAATGGTAGTAGCCGTGCAGCGCCAGTTCATCACCCAGCTCCAGGCGCTGGTGCAGCAGGTTCAGCAAGTGTGGATCGCGATCGAGCGCGTGGCGTTTGTGAAAGTCCGGCACCACCAGCCAGGTCACCGGCACCGGCCCGAGTGCATCGACGGCTGCGATGAAATCCCGGTAGAACTGCCAGCTGCAAGGGGCCACATCATGCAGGACCAGCAGCACGGCAGGCCGGGCCAGGGAGGCCGGTTCAGTCATGGGGCCTGGCCGGCAGGTGACCCAGGACGGTGCGGTAGTGGCCCAGCAGTCCGGCGACCACATTGTCCCAGCTGTAGCGCTGTTCGACATGGCGCCGGCCGGCCTGTCCCACGGCCCGGACATCCCGGCTGAACAGCTCACGCACTGCGCAGGCCATGGCGTGTGGCTGGTTGGCCTCGCACAGGACGCCGCAACTGGAAGGAATGATCTCGCTGAACGCCCCGGCGTCGACGGCCACCACGGCCGTGCCACAGGCCATGGCTTCGAGTACGACCAGGCCAAAGGTCTCCTGGTCGCCGGCGTGCAGCAAGGCATCGGCACTGGCCAGCAGGCGCGCCACTTCGCCGGGCGGGCGGAAATGCCCGATTACCGAGACATTGTCCGGTCGATGGCTGGGCATGTGCGACCCCACCAGCAACAGGTGATAACCGGGTCCCAGGTGCTGCATGCAATGCAGCAATACGTGGAGGTTTTTTTCCCTGGAGCCGCGTCCGGCAAAGATCAGCAGCCGTGTATCGGGTCTCAGCCCCAGCACCTGTTTCAGGCACGGGTCGCAATGACGAGGATGAAAGGCTTGCAGGTCGACACCCAGCGGCTGTACATGCACCTGCTCCACGCCCATCGCCAGGAGCTTGTCGGCCATTGCCTGGCTGGGCGCCAGGACCCGGTCGAAGTGGCCATACAGCTTGCTGATATACGCCTGGGCGCTGCTGCCCATCCACTGCCCGATACGGTTGCTGACCAGCAAGGGCAGGTCGGAATGATAAAAACCGATGACCGGTACATCCAGTTGCCGGCGTGCATCCAGCGCCGCCCAGGCGGTCAGGTACGGGTCACCCACTTCGATAAGGTCTGGCTTGAGACCTTGCAAGGTGATACGCCAGGGGCTGACCCGCCAGGGAAAACGGTAGCCGTTGCCGAAGGGCAGTGGCGGGGCAGGCACCTGGTAGATGCCGTTGTGATGGCTGCTGCGTGCGCCCGGGATCAACAGGCTGTGATGTACCCCCGGATAACGCATCAGGCGACGATGCTTGGCGTCCAGGTAGGTGCGCACCCCGCCGCTGGCCGGGGCGTAGAACATGGTCATGTCGGCGATGTGCACGCGGCATGCTCCTGCGATGAGTGGCTCTCTAAAGAGGGATCACTGACAGCGTAGTTGTTCGTATCACCTTGCGACCGTCCGCCGGGTGGAAGGTCATGAGTCGGGTTTCGGGTGGAAACTGAGAAGTCCGATGCCAACCTGAAGAGGATTGACTCAATGGCGGACTCTCAAACAATTGTCCTGGGTGTAGACCCGGCGGCTCAACCGGTGGCCCAGGCGCTGCGGCTGGCCAACCGCCATGGCCTGGTCGCCGGTGCTACCGGGACGGGCAAGACGGTGACTTTGCAACGCCTGGCCGAAGCGTTCAGTGAGGCCGGAGTGGCAGTATTTGCCGCCGATATCAAGGGCGATCTCTGTGGCCTGGGCGCGGCTGGCGCCGTGCAGGGCAAGATTGCCGAGCGGCTGGCCGGCATGCCCTGGCTGAATCATCGACCCCAGGCTTATCCGGTCATCCTGTGGGACGTCGACGGCGTGTCCGGTCACCCACTGCGCACCACACTGAGTGAAATGGGCCCCTTGTTGCTGGGCAACCTGCTGGCCCTGACCGACAGCCAGCAGGCCGCGCTCTATGCGGCGTTCAAGGTGGCCGACCGTGAAGGCCTGTTGCTGTTGGACCTCAAGGACCTCAAGGCCCTGCTCGTTCATCTGCGCGATCATCCGCAACGGTTGGGCGAAGATGCGGCTCTGATGACCACCGGCTCCAGCCAGGCTTTGCAGCGTCGCCTGGCCGGGCTGGAGCAGCAGGGCGCGGCAGCACTGTTCGGTGAGCCTGCGGTGCAACTGCAGGACCTGTTGCAGCCGGCCAGCGACGGGCGAGGGCGTATTCATCTGCTGGACGCACGCCGTCTGGTGCACGAGGCGCCCAAGGTCTATGCCACCTTCCTGTTGTGGCTGCTGGCGGAGCTGTTCGAGCAGTTGCCCGAGCGTGGCGATGCCGACAAACCGTTACTGGCCTTGTTCTTCGATGAGGCGCACCTGCTGTTTGCCGATACGCCCAAGGCCTTGCAGGAACGGCTTGAACAGGTTGTGCGGCTGGTCCGGTCCAAGGGCGTGGGGGTGTATTTCGTGACCCAGTCGCCAAGCGACTTGCCCGATGACATCCTGGCGCAGTTGGGTTTGCGTATCCAGCATGGCCTGCGGGCCTTTACCGCACGCGAGCAGAAGGCGCTGCGCGCCGTGGCCGAAGGCTTCAGGGCCAACCCTGACTTCGATGCACGAGCGGTGTTGACCGAGCTGGGCATTGGCGAGGCGCTGGTCGGCACCCTTCAGGACAAAGGCACCCCGGCCAGGGTGCAGCGCGTGCTGATCGCCCCGCCGCAATCGCGCATCGGGCCGCTGAGCGAGGCCGAGCGTCGGGCATTGATCGCGGTGTCGCCGTTGGCAGGGCGTTATGACCAGCCTGTCGACCGCGAATCGGCCTACGAGATCCTGGCGGCGCGCACGCTTGCTGAGCCTGGGCCCCATCAGCCGCCCGGCCCGGCCGGGCCGCCGGAGGCCAGCCTGGGCGACAAGGCCGGTGACTTTCTCGGTGGCCTGGCCGGGCAGGCCATGAAAGGCGTCATGCGTCAGGCCGCCAGTCAGCTTGGACGGCAACTGGTGCGGGGATTGATGGGATCGTTGCTGGGCAGCAAGACACGCCGCCGATGAACAGACCCCAGGCACCGGCCCGGGGCTCATGCGCTCAGGACAGCGCCATGGACGCCAGCCAGAACAGGCCGGCTGACAGCGTGACCGTGGCCGGCAGGGTCAGTACCCAGGCCAGCAGGATGGTGCGGACCGTGCCGCCCTGCAGGCCGCTGCGGTTGGCGACCATGGTGCCCGCCACGCCTGAAGACAGGATATGCGTGGTCGACACCGGCAGGCTGAACACATTGGCCAGACCGATGGCCGTGGCTGTGGTGATCTGCGCCGACATGCCTTGGGCGTAGGTCATGCCCTGGCGGCCGATTTTCTCACCGATGGTCAGCACTACGCGTTTCCAGCCGACCATGGTACCGATGCCCAGGGCCAGGGCCACCGCGAGAATCACCCAGAACGGTGCGTACTCGGTGGTGGCGGTCAGGTCCTTGCGCAGCTTGTTCAGGTCGGATTTTTCGCGCGCGGCCAGGTCGGGCAGCTTGCTGACCTTGCGCGCCGTGTCGTCCAGGCACAGCAGGTAGCGGCGCACTTCAATGCGGTCTTCGGCGCTCAGGCCCTTGTAGTCGGTCACGCCTTGCAGTCTGGCGAGCAGGGCGTCGATGGTCGGCATGGTCTGCTTGGGATCGCACGCTGCAGTGGATGGCAGGTCGCCTGGCGCGGCCTTGCCCATGGCCAGGTATTCACCCAGCGTAGCGTTATTACGCTGGTAGAACTGGCTCAGGTGCAAGGTGGCATCGCGGGTGCGCTCGATCTGGTAGGTGGTGCTGTTCAGGTCGAGAACGAACTGGGCCGGCACGATACCGATCAGCACCAGCATGATCAGGCCGATGCCTTTCTGGCCATCGTTGGAGCCATGCACGAAGCTGACGGCCATTGCGGAAATGACCAGTACCAGACGATTCCAGAACGGCGGGTGCTTCTTGTCGTCGAGTGTGCGGCGCTGCTCCGGGGTCTTGTGCATCTTCGACAGCGGGCGCCACCACTTCAGCAACAGCAACAGCAGGCCGGCAATCAGGAAACCGCCCAGGGGCGAGAACACCAGCGAGGCACCGATATCGATTGCTTTCTGCCAGTTCACGCCTTCACTGACCGGAATGCCGTTGATCAGGGCGTTGGCCAGGCCCACGCCCAGGATCGAGCCGATCAACGTGTGCGAACTGGAGGCCGGAATACCGAAGTACCAGGTGCCCAGGTTCCAGGCGATGGCGGCCGTCAGCAATGAGAAGACCATGGCCAGCCCATGACCGGTATTGACGTTGATCAGCAGCTCGACCGGCAGCAGGTGCACGATCGCATAGGCCACGCCCACACCGCCGAGCAGCACCCCGAGGAAGTTGAAGACCCCCGAGGCAAACACCGCAAGATGCGGTGGCATGGCTTTGGTATAGATGACCGTCGCCACCGCGTTGGCCGTGTCGTGGAAGCCATTGATGAACTCGAACGATAGGACGAATGCCAGGGCGAGCAACAGGCTGACCAGCACCCATGCATCAAGCCCGCTGAATAAATCGATCATGTAGAATTTCTGACCCGTTCTTAAGGGGGCGGGATTATGACAGAAAAAATACACTTCCATATATCGACCGCTGATCGGTATCGATAATCAGTGGTTCGCAGGCATGGCGCAGCCGCCCCGAAAAGGGGAAGAAAACAACGTCAGGGGCGGTCGGGGGCTGCTGAAGTCGACGGTCACTCGTCGTCTTTAAGCTCTTTTTCCATTCGTTGCAGCTCTTGCTTGAACGCCTGGTCCTGCACTGTGGCACGCTTGCGCCAGGGTTTGCGCTCGGGCTCGGGCTGCGCGGCATAGGTGGTCACTTCGCCGCCGTAAACTTCTTTGTAGCGTTGTTCGTGGCGCTCAAGTTCCGCGCGCAGTTCATCTTTAGTCACGGGTGTTACCTGATCATATCCAAATGAGTTCCAGTGATAACGCCAGGCACTCCATGCGCGCACATTCACCTGATTGGCCGGGGAGCAGGGCAGACAATTCAGTCAGGCCCTGCGGATCATCCGGTACTTCAAGGTAATGCAAACACCTGCAGTGGCTCGCGGCTACGGGCACTGGAAAAAAACAGCTGTCGTAGCGACATTCGTATGGGGCAGCCACAATGCTGGACATTGCGGACGTTGACCAGACCTTGCATCGAGGTGAACGCAACAGGGCGTTGCGTGACGCATCGAAAAATGGCGATCGGCCCTGGCATGGCACGAAGGGCACAATCAGGACGCAAGGTATAACCGGCCAAGTGACCGCTACTATCTCCAAGAAGTACCGGGACGTCAACTACAGGAAACGCCCAATGTGCAGGGTATTGCCCTGACAGTTGCACGAGAAGTTTCAGCCATGAACAAATATGAAACATCTTTTTCCGGGCACAGCACGTTGAGCCCGCTAAGACATCGGGGCGATGCCGGGCTGTAGCAGTGAACAGGCAGACAGGCGTTGAACCACCCGGCAGGAAAAGCATGGCGGGCGTTGAAACGGCGACCGGTACTGACGGAAAAGCGGCAATAATAAAAACGGCCTTGCTTCGTGGACAAGGCCGTTGCCTTGGACTTCTCAGTGGGTACCTGACCAGGATTTCCAAGAAGCCACTTCATGGCAGGGGTAAAGGTATAAGTATATTTGTCAGGGGTCAATTGCGATTATCGGCCACTTGTTCGATAATCGCACGACCGGGCCGCCTCCATTGCGTCGCATACGGCCTGAACCTTTGAAATACAAGGTCTGCAAGGATAATGCTGAGGTGTGGTCATGAATGAAGAACTGCGTAATTCTTTTGTCTCGCTGGCGCCGCCCATCGTGGCGTCACCGGCCAAACGCATTCAAGCGCTGACCGGCGACCCGGACTTCATGACGTCACTGGCGCGTGGCCTGGCGGTCATTCATGCCTTTCAGGAACGCAAGCGGCACCTGACCATTGCCCAGATCAGCCATCGCACAGAAATTCCTCGCGCGGCCGTTCGCCGCTGCCTGCACACCCTGATCAAGCTCGGTTATGCGACCACCGACGGTCGTACCTATTCGCTGCTGCCCAAGGTCCTGACCCTGGGCCATGCCTATCTGTCGTCCACGCCGCTGGCGATGTCATCGCAGCCCTATCTTGACCGCATGAGCGACCAGTTGCATGAAGCCTGCAACATGGCCACGCTCGAAGGCGAGGACATCCTTTATATCGCCCGTTCCGCCACGACCCAGCGGCTGATCTCGGTCGACCTCTCGGTGGGCGGGCGCCTGCCTGCCTATTGCACCTCCATGGGGCGCATCCTGCTGGCGGCGCTGGACGACGTCACCCTGCGTGAATACCTCGACCATGTCGACATGCAGCCCAAGACCAGCCGCACCCTGCGCACCCCTGAAGCCCTGTTCGAATGCCTGCAACAAGTGCGTCAGCAAGGCTGGTGCATCGTCGATCAGGAGCTGGAGCAAGGCCTGCGCTCGATTGCCGTGCCGGTGTATGACGCCTCGGGGCAAGTGCTGGCGGCGCTCAACGTCAGCACCAGTGCCGCCCGTGTGGCCCGCAATGAACTGGAGCAGCGTTTTTTACCGATCATGCTCGAAGCCAGCCGCGAACTGAGTGCACAGATCTTTACCTGAATGCCTTGAAAACAGCCATTTGCACGCGCGGCGATCTTGTTCGATTATCGAACGAATAATCGATTATCGGATTGTTTGCTGCCCGGCTCACGCATAACCTCATGTTCATCGCGGCGCCAATCCAGTGCGTCGCTCATTTAACGTGACGTTGGGTTCGGGAGCACCTCATGGCTGAAATCATGTCTTTACGTGATGCGGTGAAACAACTGGTCAACGATGGCGACACCGTTGCGCTGGAAGGTTTCACGCATTTGATCCCCTCGGCCGCCGGCCATGAAATCATCCGTCAGGGCAAACGCGACCTGACCCTGGTGCGCATGACCCCGGACCTGATCTATGACCAGTTGATCGGCGCCGGCTGCGTCAAGCGCCTGATCTTTTCCTGGGGCGGCAACCCGGGTGTCGGTTCCCTGCACCGCCTGCGCGATGCCGTCGAGAAAAAATGGCCGCGCCCTCTGGAGCTGGAAGAACACAGCCACGCCGACCTGGCCAACGCCTATGTGGCCGGTGCCTCGGGCCTGCCGTTCGCGGTGCTGCGTGCCTATGCCGGCTCCGACCTGCCCAAGGTCAACCCGCTGATCAAGACCGTCACCTGCCCGTTTACCGGTGAAGTACTGGCGGCGGTACCGGCGGTACGCCCTGATGTGACCGTGATTCACGCCCAGAAGGCCGACCGCAAGGGCAACGTGCTGATCTGGGGCATCCTCGGCTCGCAGAAGGAAGCGGCCCTGGCGGCCAAGCGTTGCATCGTCACGGTCGAGGAAATCGTCGACGACCTGCAGGCACCAATGAACTCTTGCGTATTGCCGACCTGGGCCCTGAGCGCTGTGTGCGTGGTGCCTGGCGGCGCGCATCCCTCGTATGCCCATGGCTACTACGAGCGCGACAACCGCTTCTATCAGGACTGGGACCCGATTGCCCGTGATCGCGAGGGCTTCCAGGCCTGGATCAAGGAGTACATCGAGGACACGGCGGATTTCGCTGAATTCAAGAACAAGCTGGCCAGCGCTGCGGAGGCAAAGTAATGACTTACACCACCAGTGAAATGATGACCATCGCCGCCGCACGTCGTCTGCACAACGGCACGGTCTGCTTTGTGGGCATCGGCCTGCCGTCCAAGGCCGCCAACCTCGCCCGCCTGACCTCGGCGCCGGACGTGGTACTGATTTACGAATCGGGCCCGATCGGCGCCAAGCCGACCGTATTGCCGCTGTCGATCGGCGACGGTGAACTGGCCGAAACCGCCGACACCGTGGTGTCGACCAGCGAAATCTTCCGCTACTGGCTGCAAGGCGGCCGCGTTGACCTGGGCTTCCTGGGGGCCGCGCAGGTCGACCGCTTCGGCAACATCAACACCACCGTGGTCGGCGATTACCACAACCCCAAGGTGCGCCTGCCGGGTGCCGGTGGCGCACCGGAGATTGCCGGCTCTGCCAAGTCAGTGCTGATCATCCTCAAGCAGTCGCCACGTTCGTTCGTCGAGCGCCTGGACTTCATCACCTCGGTGGGCCATGGCGAAGGCGGCGACTCGCGCAAGCGTCTCGGCCTGCCGGGTGCCGGTCCTGTGGGCATTATCACCGACCTGTGCATCATGGAGCCGGAGGAGGGCAGCAACGAGTTCGTGGTCACTACGCTGCACCCTGGCGTCACCCGTGAACAAGTCACCGCCGCCACCGGCTGGCCAGTGCGCTTTGCCGAAAACGTAACCTGTTCCGCCGATCCGACCGAGGTTGAACTGACCGCGCTGCGTGATCTGGAAGCGCGTACTGCCGCCGCCCACGGTCAGGCACCAGGAGAAGCATGATGCGTGACGTCTTTATCTGCGATGCCATCCGCACCCCGATCGGCCGCTTCGGCGGTGGTTTGTCCGGCGTACGCGCCGATGACCTGGCCGCTGTGCCGATCAAGGCGCTGATCGAGCGCAACCCTTCGGTCAACTGGGCCGAAGTGGACGAAGTCTTCTACGGCTGCGCCAACCAGGCCGGCGAAGACAACCGCAACGTGGCGCGCATGGCCGCACTGCTGGCCGGCCTGCCGGCGAGCATTCCGGGTGTGACCCTCAACCGCCTGTGCGCCTCGGGCATGGACGCCATCGGCACGGCATTTCGTGCCATTGCTTCGGGCGAAATGGAGCTGGCCATTGCCGGCGGCGTCGAGTCGATGTCGCGTGCACCGTTCGTGATGGGCAAGGCTGATGCCGCGTTCTCGCGCAACATGAAACTGGAAGACACCACCATTGGCTGGCGCTTCATCAATCCGCTGATGAAAGCCCAGTATGGCGTTGATGCCATGCCGGAAACCGCTGACAACGTGGCCGATGACTACAAGGTGTCGCGCGCCGACCAGGATGCGTTTGCCCTGCGCAGCCAGCAGCGCACCGCCGCCGCCCAGGCTGCCGGTTTCTTTGCCGAAGAAATCGTGCCGGTGCGCGTGGCGCACAAGAAGGGTGAAACCATCGTCGACAAGGACGAACATCCGCGTGCCGACACCAGCCTGGAAACCCTGAGCAAGCTCAAGCCGGTCAACGGTGCGAACAAGACCGTGACCGCCGGCAACGCCTCGGGTGTCAACGACGGTGCCGCCGCGCTGATTCTGGCTTCGGCTGAAGCGGTCAAGAAACACGGCCTGACCCCGCGTGCACGGATTCTCGGCATGGCCAGCGCCGGTGTCGACCCGCGGGTCATGGGCATCGGTCCGGTGCCTGCTGTACGCAAGCTGGTCGAGCGCCTGGGTGTGGCCGTGACTGATTTCGATGTGATCGAACTCAACGAAGCTTTTGCCAGCCAGGGGCTTGCCGTGCTGCGCGAGCTGGGCCTGGCCGACGACGCGCCGCAGGTCAACCCGAACGGCGGCGCCATCGCCCTGGGCCATCCCTTGGGCATGAGCGGCGCACGGCTGGTGCTGACGGCCTTGCACCAACTGGAAAAAACCGGGGGCCGCAAGGGCTTGGCCACCATGTGCGTAGGCGTAGGCCAGGGCCTGGCGCTGGCCATCGAGCGTACCTGAGGGTTGTTCTGTCACTGTCCGGACCTGCCTCCACGAACGGGCAGGCCGGACGATTGCTTATCCGCTTTACCTCCTCTTCGCAGGCCTTGGCCTGCGTCTTTTTACCCGCGAAATGCCCCTCGTAAAGCGTCTACGTGGAACTTTCATTTCGGCAAGTGTGACCAATTGTTTCGCGATGGGGTTATCCTAGCGGGGTAATCGTGTCGATATCACACCAGGATGGGGGAGCAACAATGGCAACGACCACGCAGCCGCACTACACCGGTGAGGAGCGGCGCAAACGCATCTTCGCCATCGTCGGGGCCTCGTCAGGCAACCTTGTCGAGTGGTTCGACTTCTACATCTATGCCTTCTGCGCCATCTACTTTGCGCCTGCGTTCTTTCCCTCCGACGACCCTACCGTGCAGTTGCTCAACACCGCAGGCGTGTTCGCTGCCGGCTTTCTGATGCGGCCCATCGGCGGCTGGCTGTTTGGCCGGGTGGCCGACAAGCACGGGCGCAAGAGTTCGATGCTGATCTCGGTGAGCATGATGTGCTTCGGTTCGCTGGTGATCGCCTGCCTGCCCACTTACGCCAGCATCGGGGCCTGGGCGCCGGCGCTGCTGCTGGTGGCGCGCCTGATCCAGGGGCTGTCGGTAGGCGGCGAGTACGGCACCACCGCCACCTACATGAGTGAGGTGGCGCTGCGTGGCCAGCGTGGTTTTTTTGCTTCGTTCCAGTACGTGACCCTGATCGGCGGCCAGTTGCTGGCGGTGCTGACCGTGGTGATCCTGCAGCAGTTTCTGACCACCGAAGAGCTGCGTGACTATGGCTGGCGCATTCCGTTCGTGATCGGCGCCTGTGCGGCGATCATTGCCTTGTTCCTGCGTCGCAGCCTGGATGAGACCACCACCGCCGAAAGCCGCAAGGACAAGGACGCCGGCAGCGTGTCAGCCCTGTTCAAGCATCACAAGGCAGCGTTTATCACGGTGCTGGGCTACACCGCGGGTGGCTCGCTGATTTTCTATACCTTTACCACTTATATGCAGAAGTACCTGGTCAATACCGGCGGCATGCCGCCCAAGACGGCGAGCTACATCATGACCGGCGCCTTGTTCGTGTACATGTGCATGCAGCCGTTGTTCGGCATGCTGGCCGACCGTATCGGGCGGCGTAATTCGATGCTGTGGTTCGGCGCGCTGGGCACCTTGTGCACGTTTCCGATCCTGATGGCGCTCAAGACCGTGAGCAGTCCGTGGATGGCCTTTGTGCTGATCACGCTGGCGCTGGCGATCGTCAGTTTCTACACCTCAATCAGCGGCCTGGTAAAAGCCGAGATGTTTCCGCCGCAGGTGCGTGCGCTGGGTGTGGGCCTTGCGTATGCGGTGGCCAACGCGATGTTTGGTGGCTCGGCTGAATATGTGGCACTGAACCTGAAGAACATGGGGATGGAGAGCAATTTCTACTGGTACGTGACGGTGATGATGGCCGTGGCGTTCCTGTTCAGCCTGCGGCTGCCCAAGGAACCGGCTTATTTGCATCACGATCATTGATTGAGGCTGGTGGCTGAGGTTGTGTCGGGTTGAACGGAGTTCATGCCTGGCTCCAGACGATGGGAGGCGGCTTGCCGCTGTTGAGTTTTGTACGGTGTTGTCCGTGCTTGCTGTGACTGGCCCTTAGAGCGGTTCCGACCCTCTTCGGGCCGGGTTACTTTGTCTTGGCAAAGTAACCAAACCGCTGGCTCCTGGCTGGGCCCCTGCGGGGTTCCCTCCTTGCGGCGCCCCTCCATCGGGCCGCGCCGATGGGCCGTCCCTGGCCCAGCGGCGCTGGCTCGGCATCCCTGCCTCGCTCCCCGATTCCGCGACACCTCCACTCGGCCTGCGCCCAAGTCGCGATCTGTGTCGTCTGTGATATTTGCGTAGAAGAGCAACAGCAACAGCAACAGCTTTTGCTCTTGCTCTGCTTTTCATGCGCGAGGGTGCAGGCGACGCAGAACGCGACTTGTGCAGGCCGAGTGGAGGCGTTGCGCAGGGGGGAAAAGGGCCAGGACGGCCCAGGGACGGCCCATAAGCGGCGACCCCCGGAGCAATGCCGGAGGGAGGGGACCCCGAAGGGGCCGGAACCAGGAGCAAACGGTTTGCTTACTTTGCCAGGACAAAGTAAGCCGGCCCGAAGAGGGCCGGAACCCCCTCTCAAAGACCACCACAAATAGTCCAGGCACCATCGTCCCCCTTCAAAAACAAAAAACCCGCCATTAGGCGGGTTTGTCGTCATATAGCCACAGCGTTAGAACAACTGCACCGAAGGCTTTTCCTTGGCAATCGGCTGGTTCTGCGCGCTGTTCTCGTACCACCCACCCCCCAACGACTTGTACAGATTGACCTCGCTGGTCAACTGCGCCAGGCGGTCGGTGATCAGCGTCTGCTGGGCACTGAACAGCGAGCGCTGTGCATCGAGGAAGGTCAGGTTACTGTCGATCCCGATCCGATAGCGACGCTCGGCCAGGCGGTAGTAATCCTGGTTGGCCGTGACGAAATCACGCTGCGCCTGCAACTGCTCGTCGTAGGTCTTGCGCGCCGCCAGGCCATCGGACACTTCCTGGAAGGCCGTCTGAATCGCCTTCTCATAGTTGGCGACGCTGATTTCCTTCTGGATCTTCGAATAATCCAGGCTGGCACGCAGGCTGCCGGCGTTGAAGATCGGCAGGTTGATGCTCGGCTGGAACAACCAGGTCCCCGAGCCGCCACCGAACAACCCGGACAGGTCCGGGCTGATGCTACCGGCATTGGCCGTCAGGCTGATGCTGGGGAAAAACGCTGCACGGGCTGCGCCGATATTGGCGTTGGCCGCCTTCAGGTTGTACTCGGCCTGGAGAATGTCAGGGCGACGCTGCAACAGGTCCGACGGCATGCCGGCCGGCATTTCGCTGAACAGGTCAGCACTCAATGGCTGGGCCTGTGGCAGGTTGGCCGGCAGGCCGGTGCCCAGCAGCAGGGTCAGGTTGTTCTGATCCTGCGCCACCAGGCGCTGGTACTGGGCCAGCCGGGCCTTGGCGCTTTCCACCGAGGTGCGTGCCTGGCTCAGGTCCAGGGCCGAGGCCACGCCTACTTCGTTGCTGCGGCTGGTCAGGCGCAGGCTTTCGTTGTAGGTCTTGAGCGTGTCCTCGGTCAGCTTGAGCAGCTCCTTGTCGGCCTGCCAGGTCAGGTAGGCATTGGCCACGCTGGCCACCAGGCTGATCTGCGTGCTGCGCCGGGCTTCTTCGGTGGCGAAGTAGTTCTGCAAGGCTTGCTCGCTCAGGCTGCGCACCCGGCCGAACAGGTCCAGCTCATAGGCGCTGACGCCCAGGGTCGCCGAGTAGGTGCTGCTGATGCTGCTTTGCCCGGTGGTCGACATGTCGGCCGGCAGGCGCTGGCGATTGCCGCTGCCGGTGGCCGAGACCGCCGGAAACAGGTCAGCCCGCTGGATACGGTACTGGGCGCGGTAGGCATCGATGTTCAATGCCGCCACGCGCAGGTCGCGGTTGTTGACCAGCGCGGTCTGGATCAGTTGCTGCAAGGCCGGGTCACGGAAAAACTGCCGCCAGCCTTGTTCGGCTGCCGCCACGTTGGCCGCCTGGGCTGGCTCGTAGGCCGGTCCTTGCGGGTACTGGGCGGCCACCGGGGCGGCCGGTTGCTGGTACTCGGGTATCAGGGAGCAGCCGCCGAGGATGAACGCGGTGACTGCCAGGGAGATCAGGGACTTGCTCATTGGCCAGCCTCGTGGTGTGGAGTGTTTTTCTGTTTGCTCTTGAACAGCCCGGAGATCGAGACAAAGAACAGCGGCACCCAGAAGATCGCCAGAACGACGGCGGTAATCATACCGCCAATCACGCCGGTACCGATCGAGTGCTGGCTGCCGGAGCCGGCGCCGGTCGAAATCACCAGTGGCACGACACCCAGGATGAACGCCATGGAGGTCATGATGATCGGGCGCAGACGCATCCGGCAGGCTTCGACCGTGGCTTCCACCAGGCCCTTGCCCTGTTCATGCAACTCCTTGGCAAACTCGACGATCAGAATGGCGTTTTTCGCCGCCAGACCCACCGTTACGAGCAGGCCGACCTGGAAGAACACGTCGTTGGACAGGCCACGCAGGCTGGTCGCCATCAAGGCACCGATCACCCCCAGCGGTACGACCAGCATGACTGCGATCGGGATCGACCAGCTTTCATACAGGGCCGCCAGGCAGAGGAACACCACCAGCAGCGACAGCGCATACAGGGCCGGTGCCTGCGAGCCCGACAGGCGCTCTTCGTACGACAGGCCGGTCCAGGAGATACCAATGCCGGCCGGCAGGTCCTTGGCCATGCGCTCGATCTCGGCCATGGCTTGTCCGGTACTGTAGCCCGGTGCCGGGGTACCCAGTACTTCCATGGCCGGTACGCCGTTGTAGCGGGTCAGCTTCGGTGCACCGTAGACCCACTCGCCGCTGGCGAAGGCCGACAGCGGTACCATTTGCCCCTGGTTGTTGCGCACGTACCACTTTTTCAGGTCTTCAGGGTTCATCCGCGCACCGGCGTCGCCCTGCAGGTAGACCTTCTTGACCCGACCGCGGTCGATGAAGTCGTTGACGTAGCTGCCACCCAGCGCAATCGACAGGGTGTCGTTGATGTCCGACAGCGTCACGCCCAGGGCGCTGGCATGCTCGTCGTCGATGATCAACTGGTATTGCGGCTCATCGTTCAGGCCGTTGGGGCGCACACCGGCCAGGATCTTGCTCTGGGCGGCGGCACCGAGCAACTGGTTGCGCGCAGCCAGGAGTTTCTCATGGCCGACACCGCCCTGGTCCTGCAGGTAGACGTCAAAACCGGTGGCGTTACCCAACTCCAGTACCGAAGGTGGCACCACGGCAAATACCATCGCATCGCGCAGGCTGAAGAAGTAGCCCTGGGCACGCTTGGCCAGTTCGAACACGCTGTTTTCGGCGGTACGCTCATCCCATGGCTTGAGCAGGACGAAGGCAATCGCCGAGCTCTGGCCGCGACCGGCGAAGTTGAAGCCGTTGACCGTGAACACCGACTTCACCGCACCGGCTTCCTTGGTCAGCAGGTGTTCACGCATGGTGTCGAGCACCTGCTGGGTGCGTTCGGAGGTGGAGCCCGCCGGGGTCTGGACCTGGACGAACATCACGCCCTGGTCTTCCTCGGGCAGGAAGGCGGCCGGGATGCGGTTGAACATCCACACCATGCCTACGCAGATCAGCGCATAGGCGATATAGGCCGGCCACTTGTGCTTGAGCATGCCGTTCACGCCGCGCTCGTAACCATGTACGCCACGGTCGAAGGTGCGGTTGAACCAGCCGAAGAAGCCGCGCTTTTCCAGGTCGTGGGAGTGGTCGATCGGCTTGAGCATGGTGGCGCACAAGGCCGGGGTGAAGATCAGTGCCACGACCACCGACAAGGCCATGGCCGAGACAATGGTGATGGAGAACTGCTTGTAGATCACACCCGTCGAGCCGCCGAAGAACGCCATGGGCAGCAATACTGCCGAGAGCACCAGGGCGATACCGACCAGTGCACCCTGGATCTGGGTCATCGAGCGAATGGTCGCGTCACGCGGTGACAGTTTGTCTTCGATCATCACCCGTTCGACGTTTTCCACCACGACGATGGCATCGTCCACCAGCAAGCCGATGGCCAGCACCATGCCGAACATGGTCAGGGTGTTGATGGTAAAGCCGAAGGCCGCCAGGATGCCGAATGTCCCCAGCAACACCACCGGCACCGTCAGGGTGGTAATCACCGTGGCGCGGAAGTTCTGCAGGAACAGGTACATGACCAGGAACACCAGCGCGACCGCTTCGATCAGGGTGTGGACCACCCCGGAAATCGACTCGCTGACCACTGGCGTGGTGTCATACGGGAAAGCGACCTGCATGCCAGGCGGGAAGAACGGTTCCAGCGAGGCGATGGTCGCCCGGATCGCCTTGGCGGTGTCCAGTGCGTTGGCGCCGGGGGCCAGCTTGATCGCCAGGCCCGAGGCCGGCTTGCCGTTGAATTGCGAGTCGACGCTGTAGTTCTGTGCACCCAGGCCGACCGTGGCGACATCCTTGACGCGCACTTGCGAGCCGTCGGTGTTGACCTTGAGCAGAATGTTCTCGAACTGTTCGGCAGTCTGCAGGCGGGTCTTGCCGATGATCGTGGCATTGAGCTGCTGGCCGCTGATCGACGGCAGGCCGCCAAGCTGACCGGTGGCCACCTGGACGTTCTGCGCGCTGATGGCGGTTCTGACATCGCCCGGGGTCAGCTGGAAGTTGTTCAGCTTGGCCGGGTCGAGCCAGATACGCATGGCGTACTGGGCACCGAAGACCTGGAAGTCACCCACGCCCGAGGTCCGGGAGATCGGGTCCTGCATGTTGGAGACGATGTAGTTGGCCAGGTCTTCCTTGGTCAGGCTGCCGTCCTCGGACACCAGCGCGATTACCATCAGGAAGTTCTTCACCGCCTTGGTCACGCGGATACCCTGCTGCTGCACTTCTTGCGGCAGCAGCGGGGTGGCCAGGTTCAGCTTGTTCTGCACCTGGACCTGCGCGGTGTCAGGGTTGGTGCCCTGCTCGAAGGTCACGGTGATGGTCATGCTGCCGTCGGAGTTGCTCTCCGAACCGACATAGCGCAAGCGGTCGATACCGTTGAGCTGTTGCTCGATGACCTGCACCACGGTGTCCTGCACGGTCTGCGCCGAAGCGCCCGGGTAGCTGACCTGGATGTCGATGGCCGGTGGCGCGATGCTGGGGTACTGGTTGATCGGCAGCTTGAGGATCGACAAACCGCCGACCAGCATGATCACCAGGGCGATTACCCAGGCGAAGATGGGGCGGTCAATGAAAAATTTCGACATGGGTTACTCCCCTTTGCTGCCGGCGGCTTTATCGGTGGCCGCAGCAGGTGCCGGGTTGGCGCCTTTCACGTTGGTGGCTTCGCTGGCTTTCACTTCGGCACCCGGCTTCACGTACTGCAGGCCTTCGGTGATGATGCGGTCGCCCTCGTTCAGGCCTTTCTCGACCAGCCATTTGTCGCCGACGGTGCGGTCAGCCACCAGGGTGCGCTGCTCGACCTTGTTGTCCTGGTTGACCACCAGGGCGGTCGGGATGCCTTTCTGATCGCGGGTGATGCCCTGTTGCGGCGCCAGGATGGCCTTGGCATTCACACCGGCTTGTAGCTGCGCGTGGACGAACATGCCGGGCAGCAGACGGTGCTCGGGGTTGGGGAACACAGCGCGCAGGGTGACCGAGCCACTGGTCTGGTCCACCGACACTTCCGAGAATTCCAGGGTGCCTTCCTGCGGGTAGGCGCTGTTGTCTTCCAGGGTCAGCTGGACCTTGGCGGAGTTGGCGCCGGTTTTCTGCAACTTGCCGCTTTCAAGGTCGGCGCGCAGCTTGAGCATTTCGGCCGAGGATTGCACCACGTCGACATAGATCGGATCGAGCTGCTGGATGGTGGCCAGGGCGCTGGTCTGGCCGCTGGTAACCAATGCGCCTTCGGTGACGACCGAGCGGCCGATGCGGCCGGAAATCGGGGCCAGCACCTTGGTGTAGCGCAGGTTGATCTGTGCGGTCTGCAAGGCGGCCTGGGCTTCCAGGCTGGTGGCCAGGGCCTGGTCGTATTCCTGACGGCTCACTGCCTGCTCGCTGACCAGTTGCTTGTAGCGGTCGGCCAGGGACTTGGCCGATTGCAGCGTGGCCTTGGCGCTGTTGGCGGTGGCTTCATACAGTGCCGGGTCGATCTGGTAGAGCTGCTGACCGGCCTTGACGTCGGCGCCTTCGGTGTACAGCCGCTTGAGAATGATGCCGTCGACCTGTGGCCTCACTTCGGCCACCCGGTAGGCGGTGGTGCGCCCCGGAAGCTCGGTGGTCAGGGTATAAGGCTGGGCTTTGAGGGTCACCACGCCGACCTGAGGAGTCTGAGCGGGCGGGGCCGCTTCTTCCTTCTTGCTACAACCGCTGAGCAGTGTTGCCAGGGCGACGGCAGTGACCAGAACGGGAACAGCTGGCTTGAATTGCATGAAGATCCTCGGAAGGTCAGAACCCTTGATTGCTCAAGAATGTGGAGATGTAAAAAAACTTTGCCGCTAGATAAGTAGCATGCTAATGAATATACTTACATTCACGGCTGTTTGTAAACAGTCGATTATGAGACTTTAAGCCGCAGCCAGCGGGTCGGGACCCAGAAAACAACGCTCACCCGACCGTGCCTCCAGCACCTGTGCAAACAGGCTGGAGCATTTTTATTGAGGTTTTACTGCCATGGTTCGTCGCACCAAAGAGGAAGCACAAGCCACCCGTAGCCAGATTCTGGAAGCTGCCGAGCAGGCGTTCTATGAGCGCGGCGTCGCGCGGACCACGCTCGCCGACATCGCGACGCTCGCCGGTGTGACCCGTGGTGCCATTTATTGGCATTTCACCAACAAGGCCGAACTGGTTCAGGCGATGCTCGACAGCCTGCACGAACCCCTCGAAGAAATGTCCCTGGCCACCCAGAGCGAGGCTGAACACGACCCCTTGGGGTGCATCAAGAAGCTGCTGATTCATTTGTTTCATCAGGTTTCCAAGGACCCTAAAACCCGACGCATCAATGAGATCCTTTTTCATAAATGCGAGTTCACTGACGAGATGTGCGATTTTCGCCGGCAGCGCCGGGCCAACGCACTCTTTTGTAACGAACGGATCGGGCTTGCATTAAGCAACGCCGTGCGCAAGGGGCAACTGCCGGCCACGCTGGATATCTTTAGGGCCTCTGTCTGCATGCATGCCTACATCGATGGTGTGCTCGGGCAGTGGTTGCTGGTGCCTGACAGTTTCTGCCTGCACGAACAGGCCGAGCCATTGGTCGACACCTGCCTGGACATGCTCAGGTTCAGCCCGGCGCTGTGCAAGGCGTCCTGACCTGCGACCGTGCGGATTGATCGTGCAGTCGGAAATCATACGCCGGCAAGGTGTACATATCGCTATTACCGGTAGGAAATTGTCCCGTCTGTCAGACCGCAAGTCAGATATTTCCAGATATGTGTAGCTGATTTCCCAAACTTCTCCGGCCATATTGCTCATTGCCATATCTGTCTTCACTCTGCGGCCCTTCACCGTGCCGCTTGGGAGGGCAGACATGTTGCAAACAGCACCGGAACCTGAGTGTTCGCTGGCAGACCTGACGCGTCAGGCCCAAGCGCTGACCATTGATAATGCTCGATGCATGGCCATCGTCCGGCTGGGGCTGATTACCACGCTGTATTTCAGGAATGGCCATACGCAAGCCGTGCGCGAGCGTCTTGAGGCGTGTTTCCTGCGCTTCTACCAAGCGTTCAGGGCTGAGCTCAAATGTCAGTTTTTCCAGCATCGACGCTCGCTTTCGCCTTCAGGTTTTGCCGCCTGCCGACGTCAGGCCCGTGAACGCTCGCCGGACCTGCCACTGCTATGGTCGTTGTCCAGCAGCGGTGCCGAGCAGGCCGCGGCCTACAGCCTGTTTGTCGTGGCCGCTTCCCGGATGCAGGGTGAGAACGACCTTTCATGCCTGAAAATGGTCTTGCCGTGGTCTTTCCTGACTGAACCTGACGGCCTGCGGGCCTACGATGACTGGATACGCTATCTGTGCAATGCCGTGCAGGCCGAGCACGGGTTTGGCGGGCTGGCCTGCGTGCTGCCCGCCGAGGGGCATCGCTACCTGCCGCTGGAATACCAGCTCGCCCGGCAGTACAGCGGGCTGATGGTCGACCCGCGCCCGCATATCGACAGCCTGCGTCTGCTCAGGCATATCAAGGGCGTGAGCTGGTACACGGTGCTGGGCCATTCATTCGTCAAGCGTCTGGGGGGCAGCGATGCCCTGCGTGCGCGTGCAAGCCTCTGGAGCGATGTGCAATTTCAGGCGTACGACGGCGGGCTGTTGATTCGTGCCGGTCGAGTGCCGGAACTGGGCGATGTGAGGGGGGCGGCGCCACAGGCGTATGTCCGGGTCAACCGGCTGATCCGCCCGGTGCGTCTGCAGGACACCGGCTGCCTGCATCCGTATCTGCCCAGCGACAAGGGATTTACTCCTCAGAGCACGGCCCGTTGGTATGCGCGCTTTGACGACAAACCGGTGCCGCCGGTCAGTGCCGGGCAAGCCTGCCCGCAAGCCGGCTATTGGTTCAGCAACGCCCGTGCCGGTTCACGTCGCCTGTTTCGCGAGGGCGAGATCATGCCCGGCTTTGCCGGCATCAAGGTCGAGCGTACGCAGTGGTTTCTGGACAAGCAGCAAGGCTAGCGCCCGCGCAAGACGGTATTGGGCATTGCCAGCGCGACCCCGAGGCCCAGCAGGGCGATGCCGGCGCTGACCAGCAACAGATGGCGGAACGTCTGCGCCAGTTCTGCCCGCAATGCCTCAAGCGCCGGTCCGCGGGTGGCCTCGAGGCTGGCGAGCAAGGCGTTGCCTGAATGACCTTCGCTGCCCAGTGCTCCTGCGCCCAGCGCTCCAAGGCCAGTGCCTTGCAGCATGGCCAGCAACAACGCCGACATCAGCGCCACGCCCATGGCCCCACCCAGCGAGCGAAACAGGTTGCTGGTGCTGGTCGCCACGCCCATGTCGCGCGCCTGCACAGCGTTCTGTCCTCCCACCAGCGAGGTCGGAAACAGCATCCCGGTGCCAATGCCGGTCAAGACCATGAACGCCCCCGTCAGCCACACCTGCTGCGGGGCCGTAAAGGCCAGACCCAGAATCGCCAGGGGCAGTAGCAACGTACCGCCCAGAATCAGGGGTTTGTAACGCCCCGTCATCGATGCGCGCCGGCCGGCGCAATACGCCCCCAATGGCATGCCCATCGCCAACGGTAACAGGTGCAGGGCCGCGCTATCGGCGCCTGCGCCGGTCAGCGTCTGATAACGCAGCGGCATCAATACCGTCAGCGAAATGGACTGGAAACTGGCGAAAAACACGGTCAGCCAGCACAGCACCGCACTGCGGCTGGCAAACAGGTGCATCGGCAGCACCGGCTCGGCGGCCCGACGCTCATAAGCAATGAAGGCCACCAGCGCCAGCACGGCAACGCCCAGCAGGGCCTGCACATGCCGGTCGGCCAGGCCATGGCCCTGGCCGATTTCCGTGATGCCCAGCAACAAGGCGCCCAGGCCGAGGATCATCAACATCGTGCCGAGGTAATCGATCACCGGTTTGCGTTGCGGAACCGGCAGGCCCTTGAGCGTGCGGTGGGCAACGACCAGGGCGACGACGCCCAGCGGCAGATTGATCAGAAATACCCAGCGCCATGACCAGTACTCGGTCATCACGCCACCCAGCACCGGGCCGGCGACACTGGCCAGGGCGTACATGCTGCTGAAATAGCCCTGGTAACGTCCGCGTTCGCGAGGCGGGATAATGTCGCCAATGATCGCCTGGCTGACCGAAACCATGCCACCGGCACCCACTCCCTGGAGCACGCGCGCCATTACCAGTTGTTCCATGCTCTGGGCCATGCCGCACAACAACGAGGCCACCGTGAACAGCGACAGGCCGATCAGCATCAGGCGCCGTCGTCCGTACAGGTCGCCCAGCTTGCCGTAGATCGGCACAGCGACGGTCATGGCCACCATATAGCCGGAAATCACCCAGGCCAGCAGGTCGACGTCCTTGAGTTGGGCAGAAATGGCCGGCAGCGACACCGCGACGATGGTCTGGTCCAGGGCGCTGAGAAAAGTCGCCATCATCAAGGCGAACAGAATACTGCCGATGGCAGGCGAAGTCGGATCGGGGCGGGTCACGGCAAAACCTGAAGGTGGTTACCCCGCGTGTAAGCGGGTCGGTCATGCCGGCCAGTCTAGTCCGTTAGCTTGCTAATCGATAGCCTTGCACAGCCTCATCGCAAGGCGGCAAGTGAGGCATTGGTGGGGGAGCAGTGGCCAAAGGCACACGCGACGGCAGCGGGCGCTTGCCGGATCTGCTCGATACGGTAGGCGCCAGCGGCATACAACGCAAAGACGCCAACCAGACCCATTACAGCCAGGCATTTTCTTGTAGTGACTCTCATGACGCACCCCCTGGATCGACCTGTGGAGTATTTGAAGAGTTACTTCAAGTGTAGGACAACACTGCGGTTTGCAAGAAAAATTGGCCAGAGGCCAGCGCCTGTCCCGTCCTGGGGAGGTTAGAATCGCCGATCTTTTTACCAGAGGAGCATCTTCACATGGCCCGTAGGGAATTCGAGCATTTCGAAGCGGTGTCGGCGGCGATTCCAGCGCAAGGCGCCTATCAGGCGGCCATTGCCGTCAAGGCACTGCAGAGTGGCGGCGCGCCGCGTTTTCATGCCGTGCTCGACGGCCAGGCGTTCAAGACCGCCGATGAGGCCGACCAAGCGGCCGTCGGCGAGCTTGAGCGTCTGCTGGGCGTCGATGCCGACGCTGAACTGGTCTGGCGCCCGGCCTCGTAGACAGCCTCAGGTCCTGGGGCGGTGCATCTTGAACAGCGCCTCGGGGCCCAGCTGGAAATAATCGGCAGGGCCACCGCCGCGCAGGATCGGCTCGGCGGCAGCGGTATCATAGATGCCGTCCTTGAGCAGCCAGCTGGCGATATGCACCGCCACCACCTCACCCAGAATCAGCCAGCTCGGCACCAGTGCCTGATCGGCCCGTTGCAGTTGCACGATCTGGGTCACCTTGCATTCGAACGCCACCGGCGTTTCCTTGACCCTCGGCACCGCCACCCGTTGTGAAGCCTGCGGTGTCAGCCCGGCCAGTTGAAACTCGTCAATGTCGGCCGGTACGGCCGCGCAGCTCTGGTTCATGGCCTCGGCGAGCGAGCGAGTGGCCAGGTTCCAGACGAACTCGCCGGTCTGCTCGATGTTATTGAGGCTGTCCTTGCGGCCGACGCTGCAAAAACCAATGATCGGCGGCACATAGTTGAAGGCATTGAAAAAGCTGTAGGGCGCCAGGTTCAGAACGCCCTGGGCATCCTGGGAAGAAATCCAGCCGATCGGACGCGGACCGACAATGGCATTGAACGGGTCATGCGGCAGGCCGTGGCCCTTGGACGGTTCATAGGAGTAGATGTCATCTGACATGTCGTGCTTCCTGGCAGCGGGGTGTTGTTGAGGCCTTAATAGTGCTGGCGCAGGCAATCTGTGGCAATCAGTGCCGCGACATGAACGGACAAGCCATAAAAAAATGCCAGTCAGGGGGCTGACTGGCATTAAACAGGAGCATCGAGGAAAGCTGGAGCAGAACGTTGAGCACCGATCAGGTCAGGCGGTTGGCACCGACACGGTCGGCACCGTCAGCGGCCAGGCGGTTGGCACCTACACGGTCGGCACCGTCGGAAGTCAGGCGGTTGGCACCGACACGGTCAGCACCGTCAGCGGCCAGGCGGTTGGCACCTACACGGTCGGCACCGTCGGAAGTCAGACGGTTGGCACCGACACGGTCAGCACCGTCAGCGGCCAGGCGGTTGGCGCCTACACGGTCGGCACCGTCGGAAGTCAGGCGGTTGGCACCGACGCGATCGGCACCGTCAGCGGCCAGGCTCTGGTCGGCACCCTTGATGTCGATCAGGGGCTGGCGGTTAGGGCCGACGTTGTCGGAACCATCGGCGGCCAGGTAGTCGGCGCTGATGGCTTGATGAGCGGTGTCAGTGGCTGGCAGGGCGAAGGCGCTGGAAGCCAGAACAGAGAAAACGAGGCCGGCGAATACAGTGGTCTTTTTCATGGTGGTGTCTCCAAGTTCGGGAAGTCTGTTCGGGTGAGTTGTTGTCCCGGTATGGAGGCCATGCTACGCCGCGCATGATTATTAAGAAGTTAATAGGGTTGCTAGCGAACATTGCTGAAAATGATAGTTGGCCGCAGCGCCCGGTTTTCGGGCCGCGCAGACCGGAATGGGCATTGACGGTGCACTTTCTGAAATATCGTGAAATAAGCCCTCTTGACAAATCTGAAAATGGCTTTTTAGACGCCCGAATGAGCGCCGGGCAGGGCAGCGTCGTGCACTGTCGTGAGCCGGCTTGATCAAGCGCTGGCCATGAAAAAAGGGACAGCCCACGGATGCGGACTGTCCCTTCTCATCAACGCAACGCGAGATCAGTCGGTTTCGATCCGCGAATGCTTGCGTGTGTCCTTCATGAACACGTACACCAGCAGCGAGCAGGCGATGCACGCGGTGACGTACCAGTAATAGCCGGTTTCCATGCCGACGCTCTTGAACCACAGCGCGATGTATTCAGCGGTGCCACCGAACAGCGAAACGGTCAGCGCATACGGCAGGCCCACGCCCAGGGCGCGAATCTCGGTCGGGAACAGCTCGGCCTTGACCACTGCGTTGATCGAGGTGTAGCCGCTGACGATGATCAGCGCCCCCATGATCAGGAAGAACGCGCCCCACCAGCTCTGGATGGTATGCAGGGTGGTCAGGATCGGCACCGTGAACAGCGTACCCAGGACACCGAAGGCGATCAGGATCGGACGCCTGCCGATCTTGTCCGACAGCGCACCGATGACCGGTTGCAGCAGCATGAACAGGAACAGTGTCGCCGCCGAGATCGAGGTCGAGTCAGTGATGCTCATGCCCACCGTGTTGACCAGGTACTTCTGCATGTAGGTGGTGTAGGTGTAGAACGCCAGGGTGCCGCCCATGGTCAGGCCGACCACCGTCAACAGCTCCTTGGGATGGCGCATCAGGGTGCGCATCAGGCTTTCCTTGGCCTTTTCCTTTTTCTTCTTGGTGAACGACTCGGTTTCTTCCATGCCGCGACGCAGGTACAGCGCCACTACCGCACACAACGCGCCGATCACGAACGGAACGCGCCAGCCCCAGGCGTACAGCTCTTCGGTGGTCAGGACCCGTTGCAGTACGATCAGCACGCCCAGGGCGATGAGCTGGCCGGAAATCAGCGTCACATACTGGAAGCTGGAAAAGAAGCCACGGCGTTCCTTGGTCGCCATCTCACTGAGGTAGGTGGCCGAGGTGCCGTATTCGCCACCGACCGACAGGCCTTGCAGCAGGCGGGCGAAGATCAGCAGGATCGGTGCGCCGATACCGATGGTTTCATAGCCCGGTGTCAGGGCAATGACCAGCGAGCCGAAGCACATCAGGATCACCGACGCCATCAATGCAGCCTTGCGGCCTTTGTAGTCGGCATACAGGCCCATCAGCCAGCCGCCGATCGGGCGCATCAGAAAGCCGACGGCGAAGATGGCAGCGGTATTGAGCAGTTGTGCGGTGGTGTCGCCCTTGGGGAAGAACGCCTTGGCGAAATACAGCGAGAACGCTGCGTAGACATACCAGTCGTACCACTCGACCATGTTGCCGACCGAGCCGCTGAAGATCGACTTGAGGCGCGAGGAAGTGGTTTTTGGCGCGGCGGTAGTGCCCGCCGACTCGGTGGAGGAGTTGGGAATAGCCATCGTGATCCTTTGCCAGGTCATTGTTTTTAGTAAGGGCCGCGTGACTGCGGTCCATGGACAAGACATAGCAGGACTTGTGCCACCCCCTGAAGGCCCGTAATAGAGCGATTCAGGGGTGGTGGGTAAGCAATAATCCGCCTATTGGCCCGATGGCATGAGCGGATTTTTGCCGATCAGGACGACTCGGATCGGGTGGGGCGGGCACTGGCATACAGCCGTGCGCACAAGTCTTCGATCCGGTAGGGCTTTTGCAACAGCTCGAAGCGCTGTGAAGGTTCTCTATTGAGGTCGGCAAATGCAATGCTGTAGCCACTGGTAAGGATCACCGGCATGCCGGGCCAGGCCTGCTGGATGTTGGCGTACAGTTCGACGCCGCTCATGCCGGGCATGGCGATGTCCGAAAACACCACATCGAAGGGCTCTGGATCCGTGCGCAAGACCTCCAGCGCCTGTTCGGCCGCCGCGGCCCATACGACTTTGAAGCCGCTCTGTTCCAGCATGGCCGAGGTGTAGGTGCCGATCTGCGGATTGTCTTCGACCATCAGCACCCTCAGGCCGCTATCGGCCAGCACCGGACGGCTGTGCTGCATGGGCGCTTGCTCGGGATGGGTGGCGCTGGGCAGATAAAGGGTAAAGCGACTGCCGCTGCCCAGTTCGCTGTGCACCGCCACTTCACCGCCGGACTGTTTGACAAAGCCGAAGACCTGCGACAGCCCAAGCCCGGTGCCCTGGCCGACGCCTTTGGTGGTGTAGAACGGTTCGAAAATCAGACCCAGCTTGTCTGCTGCGATGCCAGAACCGGTATCGGTCAGGGTGATGGCCACATAAGCGCCCGGTGCCAGGCTAGTCACGGGCGCCAGGGCAGAGGCCTCCACGCGCTCGACCCGGATCGTCAACTGGCCGACACCGTCCATGGCATCGCGCGCATTGACCACCATATTGATCAGGGCCGTGTCGAACTGGCTGCCATCGGCGTAGATGTAGCAGGGCTCCCCGGGGAGTTCGATACCGACCTGAATGCGTGAGCCGGTCAGGCTGTCCATCATCTCGCCGATGCGCGATACGCTTTCGTTGAGGTCGAACACTTGCGGTTGCAAGGCCTGGCGCCGGGCAAACGCCAGTAACTGGCCGGTCAGGCGGGCGGCGCGGTCAACGGTGCTGGAAATGGCCTCGACATAGCGCATGCGCTTGGCTTCGGGAAGGTGTTCAGGCTTGAGCAGGTCGGTACAGGACTTGATCACCGTCAGCAGGTTGTTGAAGTCATGGGCCACGCCACCGGTCAACTGGCCGATGGCTTCCAGCTTTTGTGCCTGGCGCAAGGATTCTTCGGTGATCCGCAAGGCTTCGCTGGCCTCGACCTGCGCCTGGATGTCCCGGCCTACGGCATGAATGAACTGCTGATCGGGTACGGCGGCCCAGGCGATGGTCCGGTACGAGCCGTCAGCATGCCGATAACGGTTCTTGAAGTCGGCGATCCTCAAGCCGTGCGCCAGATTGCCCATGGCCGCGAGGGTCGGCTCGACATCATCCGGGTGCACCAGGTGCATGAAATCGCCACCCGGCAACGACGCCTCATCCCAGCCAAGCACGCTGTTCCAGGCCGGATTGAGCGCATGAATGGTGCCGTCAAAGCGCGCCACCAGCATCAGGTCGGTCGACAGTTGCCAGATCCGGTCGCGGTCAAGGGTGCGCTCCTGCACCCGTTGTTCGAGCGAGTCGTTCAGTGCGCGCAGGGCCTCTTCGGCATCGTAGAGCGCGGTCATGTCGCGTGATACGCAGAGGATCTTTTCCGGTTGACCGTTCTTGCCCAGCACCGGGCTGACGTGTACGTGCCACCATTTGCGCTTGCCACCCAGCGTCTCGGCCATGCCGGTAAAGCTTCTGCTCTGGCCGGCCCTGGCGGCGGCAACGGCAGCCCGGGCTTCCAGGTTGCCCTGGCCTTCCCAGAAGTCCGGCCAGGGACAACCATGCACGTCATTGAAGTCGCTGACTTCCATTATTTTCTGACCGCCTTCGTTCATGAAGGTCAGCCGTGCTTCCAGGTCCAGCACCTTGATGCAGTCGTTGATACTGGCCAGCACGCGCTGGCTGAAAGCATGCTCCTGTTGTTGAACCGCCTGGGCGTTGACCTGCGCGGTCAGGTCATGCACCACGCAGAGTGCGCCGGCCACGGGACTGTCTTCTCCGGCCAGCAATGAGTCCGACAGCGGTGAGCACGACAACGTCCACCAACGGGTCTGTGGCGGCTCAAGGTGCGTGCAGGACACGGGCATGGATTCGCATTGCGTGCTGTGCCCTGCCAGCGCTTGCATGATGTACGGACCCAGGCTGTGCCAGGGCAGGCCTGCCACCGAGGCTGCCGGCTTGCCCAGCAACAGGTGCGGCGCAAGACCCAGCGCCGTGCAGCCGGCGTCATTGGCAAACAACAGGTGTTGCGGGCCCCAGACCAGCAGCATGCAGGTCGGTGAGGCGAACATCAGGTTCAGGGCGCCCAGCAGAGGGGCGGGCCAGTGCTCACGCACGCCCAGGGTGCTGCTCGACCAGTCATGCTCGCGTACGAAGCGGGCCGCTTCTGCACGGCTGACAGGCTGTTTCGGGGAAATGGTCACGGTAGGTTCAGCTCCAGGTCTGGTTCCATGAAGCGCAAATTTCGCGGCCAGATGATGTCATTGTGCTTTGGTCCTGGCGAGCGCCGGGGGTTCAGGCACATCGCTCAGGTCAGGAAGTGTTCGCGTACCAGTCCGTGGCGTTGCATTTTCTCGTTCAAGGTTCGACGCGGCAGCTGCAACTCGTTGAGCACCGCCTTGATGTCGCCTCTGTGCCGGGTTAGCGCGGCGCGCAGGCATTGAGCTTCAAATGCTTCCTGTTGATCGACCAGCGATTGTCCGGAAGGTTCGCTTGGCGTCTGGTTCAGGCCCAGGACTTCGCGCTCGGCGGCATTGGCCAGCTCGCGGACATTGCCAGGCCAGTCATGACTGAGCAGCCGGCCCAGCCGGGCGCCGTCCGGGATCGGTGCCGATCGGCCCAGGCGTGCGGCCGCCGCCTGGATGAAATGCTGGTAGAGCAGGGCGATGTCCTCACGGCGTTCACGCAAGGCCGGCAGGCGCAGTTCGGCCACATTCAGCCGGTAGGCCAGGTCTTCGCGGAAACGCCCGGCGCGGGCTTCGTCGAGCAGGTCGGGCTTGGTGGCGGCAATGATGCGCACATCGACACTGATGCTATGGTTCGAGCCCAGGCGCTGCAGCTGTCGATCCTGCAACACGCGCAGCAGTTTGGCTTGCTGGGCGAGGGGCATGCTTTCGATTTCGTCGAGAAACACCGTGCCGCCGTTGGCGAACTCCAGCCGGCCGATGCGCTTGCCCTGGGCACCGGTAAACGCGCCGTTTTCATGCCCGAACAGCTCGGCTTCGAACAACTGCTCGGGAATCGCGGCGCAGTTCAAGGCCACAAACGGCTTGTCGGCGCGCGAGCCGAAGTCATGCAGGCAGCGCGCAACCAGTTCCTTGCCGCTGCCGGTTTCACCACGAATCAACACGTTCACCGGCAGGCCGGCCAGTTCCAGCACCTGGCGGCGCAAGGTCTGCAGGCTAGGCGATACCCCCAGCAGCGCGGCTTCAAGCCGGCTGCGCGCGTCGGCCTGTTCATGCAGGCGACGGTTTTCCAGGATCAACTGGCGCTTTTCCAGAGCGCGGCGCAGGGTGTCGAGCAGCGCCTGCGGACTGAAGGGTTTTTCCAGAAAGTCATAGGCGCCTTCGCGCATCGCTTCCACGGCCATCGGCACGTCACCGTGGCCGGTCAGCAGAATCACCGGCAGGTCCTTGTCCTGGGCCTGCAAGCGGGCCAGCAGCGCCAGGCCGCCCATGCCGGGCATGCGCACGTCGCTGATGATCACGCCGGGAAAGTGCTCGGGCAACTGCGCCAGGCACTCTTCGGCACGGCTGTGCAACTGCACCTCGAAGCCTGCCAGGGTCAGCCAGGGCTCGATGGCCTGGCGAATGGCGGTTTCGTCATCGACCACGATGACCGAATTGAGGGTCATGGTTCGGACTCCAGGAAATCATTGGCCAGGCTGAAACTGAACACCGCGCCGTCATCGCCATTGCGGGCCGTCAATTGCCCGCCCAGGCTGTGGATGATCGCATACGACACCGCCAGCCCCAGGCCCAGCCCGTCACCCACCGGCTTTGTGGTAAAGAACGGATCGAACAGGCAGGGCAGGTGCTCGGCTGCAATGCCGGTGCCGCTGTCGATCACGCTCAGTTGCCACTGATCATCCCGGGCTTCGATACGCACTTCCAGGCGCTTGTGCGGCTGACCGCGCAGGGCATCCAGGGCGTTGCGCAACAGGTTGATCAGCACCTGTTCCAGGCGGATGGCGTCGCCGCGCACCCAGGCCGGCCGCGCCAGGTGCAACACGCATTCGACCTGTTCCTCGCGCAGGCGGGTGTCAAGCAGCAGCAGGGCCTGGTCGACCACATTGGCCAGGTCCAGGCGCTCGCGCAGCCCGTCGGGACTCTTGCGGGCAAAGGTCTTGAGGTGACCGGTCAAGGCGGCCATGCGGGTCAGTTGCTGGTCGAGCAAGGCCAGCGCCTGGCAGGCATCTTCGATACGGCCCTGATCGAGCAGCAGGCGCAGGGTTGCCAGTTGCATACGCTGCGCGGTCAGTGGCTGATTGATCTCATGGGCCAGGGCCGCCGACATCTGCCCCAGCGCCGCCAGCTTGGTCGATTGCACCAGGCCTTCCTGAGCGGTGCGCAGGTCACGGGTGCGTTCCTCGACCAGGCGTTCCAGCTCGTTGCGGCTGCGTTCGCGCAAGCGCGCCATGCGCCAGCGCTGCGACAGGAACAGCCCGAGAAACACCAGCATCAGCCAGAGACTGGCGGCGGCAAGGCCTGCATTGCGAATGTCTTCATTGACCGACACCGGCTTGCGCAGCAGGTGCAGGGTCCAGCTCTCATCGGGCATCGCTTGCGATTGCCAGAGATACTCGGCGCTGCCTTCGGGGGCTTCCACGCGACTCAAGTGGCTGCCGGGACCAAAGCGTTGCAACACCCGGCTGCGCAAGGGCGACAGGGGTTTCTTGTCATATTGGCGGGTGCTCAGCAGGTCGGCGCGGTCTTCGACGGAAATCGATTGCAGCTCGCGGTAACGCCAGTCAGTGCGGTTGGCCAGAAACACAATGCCCTTGGCATCGCTGGCCATCAGCAGGTCGTCGTCCTGGGCCCATTCGCGCTCAAGGGTGGGGAATTCCAGCTTGACCACCATGGCGCCCATGAACTCGCCATCGTCATCGAGCACGGCATTGGACAAGAAGTAACCGGGAATGCCGGTGGTCACCCCCACGGCATAGAAACGCCCCGTCCCTTTGGCGCGGGCCTGCAGGAAATAGGGGCGAAAACCGTAGTTATTGCCGACATAGCTCTTGGGGTTGCGCCAGTTGCTGGCGCCCACCGCCACCCCATGCCGATCCATCAGCTCCAGCGAGGAGGAGTGCGCTGCCCCGTTGATGCTTTCGAGCTTGCGATTGAGCGACGCCTGCGCCTGTTCGCCCAGAGGCGCACGCACTGCATTGCGGATCTCGGTGTCCAGCGCCAGTACCGCCGGCAGGGCGCGGTAACGCTCGATCAGCGTATGCAGGGTGTTGGCATACAAGGCCAGCCGGTCGCTGGCGCGCCTGGCTTCTTCACTGAGCACATGCTGCTGGGTCTGACGCATGGCCAGCGCGGCACAAATCGCCGCGCCGGTTACAATGACCAGCACATAGACGAACAGGCGCAGCGTGCGTTGGGTAAGCGTCATCGGGGAGCCTGCAGTTTTCAAACGGTTGCCCGGGCAGGCGTGTGCCTGCCCGGTGCCGCCAACAACCTTAAAGCAGGTTGAAACGGGTTTCCTTCACGTTCGCCGAGTCCAGGCCGATCATCACCTTGAACTCGCCGGCTTCGGCCGCGTACTTGAGTGCCTGGTTGTAGAACTTCAGGTCGTTCTCGCTCAGGGTGAAGGTCACGACCTGTTCCTGGCCAGGCTCAAGCATGACGTTCTGGAAGCCCTTGAGCTCCTTGACCGGGCGGCTGATCGAGGCGGCCACGTCGCGCAGGTACAACTGCACCACGGTGGCGCCGGCGACCTTGCCGGTGTTCTTGACCGTGACGCTGGCGGTCAGCGTGCCCTGGCGTGGCAGCGTATCGGCAGACAGGGTGATGTCCGAGACATCGAAGTTCGTGTAGCTCAGGCCATAGCCGAACGGAAACAGCGGGCCGTTGGTTTCCTCGAAGTATTGCGAGGTGTAGTTGCCAGGCTTGCCCGGTGTATAGGGACGACCGGTGTTCAGGTGCGCATAGTAGCTGGGCAACTGGCCAACCGAGCGTGGGAAGGTCATGGGCAGCTTGCCCGACGGGTTGTAGTCGCCGAACAGCACATCGGCAATCGCGTTGCCGCCTTCGGTGCCGGCAAACCAGGTTTCCAGTACGGCGTCGGCCTGCTCCAGCTCCTCGCCCAGCGCCAGCGGCCGGCCATTCATCAGCACCAGCACCAGCGGCTTGCCGGTGGCCTTGAGGGCCTTGATCAGGTCGCGCTGCCGGCCGGGAATGTACAGAGTGCTGCGGCTGGCCGACTCGTGGGACATGCCACGCGACTCACCGACCACCGCCACGACCACGTCGGCCTGCTGGGCGACCTGGACCGCCTCGTCGATCATTTCCTGGGCCGGACGCGGGTCGACATCCACTTCCTTCTCGATGAAGTTCAGGTAGTTGAGTACGTTTTCCTTGTCGCTGACGTTGGCACCGCGCGCATAAACCAGTTTGGCCTTGTCTCCAACGGCCTTTGCCAGTCCGTCATAGACAGTGACCGACTGGTTGGGGCGTCCGGCGGCCGACCAGCTGCCGAGCATGTCCAGCTGGCTCTGCGCCAGGCCGCCGATCACGGCGATGGTGCCTTGCTTGTTCAGCGGCAGGGCGTTGTTGTCGTTTTTCAGCAGCACCAGGGTCTTGCGTGCCACCTCGCGGGCTTCGGCACGGTGCAGGCGATCTTCGGAATACGTGTCGGCCGGATCGTCACCGGCCACGCCGATGCGCTTGTACGGGTCGGCAAACAGCCCCATGTCGTACTTGGCGCCCAGCACTTCACGTACGGCGTTATCGATTTCCTTGACCGACACCTCACCGGACTTGACCAGCTCGGGCAGGTATTTGCCGTAGGCGGCATCGTTCATGCTCAGGTCGATGCCGGCCTTGATCGACAGCTTGGCCGCCTCGCGGTTGTCCTTGGCCACGCCGTGCTGGATCAGTTCGCCAATGGCGCCGTGGTCGCTGATGGTCACGCCCTTGAAGCCCCAGTCCTTGCGCAGCAGGTCCTGCATCAGCCAGGTGTTGGAGGTCGCCGGGACGCCATTGATCGAGTTGAGCGCGACCATGACCGCACCGGCCCCCGCATCCAGGCCAGCCCGGTAAGGCGGCAGGTAGTCCTGGTGCATGCGCGTCGGGCTCATGTCGACGGTGTTGTAGTCGCGACCGCCCTCGACCGCGCCATACAGGGCGAAGTGCTTGACGGCAGCCATGATGCTGGCCTGCTCGGCCGGGCTGTTGCCCTGGAAAGCCTTGACCATGGTTTCGGAAATGCGCGACACCAGGTAGGTGTCCTCGCCAAAGCCCTCGGAGCTGCGACCCCAGCGTGGGTCACGCGAGATGTCGACCATCGGCGCGAAGGTCATGTCGATACCATCGGCGGCGGCCTCTTTGGCCGAGATGCGACCGCTCAGGGCGATGGCCTCAAGGTCCCAGCTCGCCGCCATGCCCAGGCTGATCGGGAAAATCGTCCGATGACCATGCACCACGTCATAGGCGAAGAACATCGGAATCTTCAGACGGCTTTTGGCGACAGCGGCCTCTTGCAGAGGACGGTTTTCTGCCCGTGTAATGGAGTTGAAGGTGCTGCCAATCCGACCGGCGGCAATTTCCTTGAGAATCATGGGCTGCGGCACTTCACTGCTGATGCTGATCAGGCGCAGTTGGCCGATCTTTTCATCGAGCGTCATCTGTTTCATCAGGCCGGCGATGAAGGCATTCTTGGCTTGCAGAGGCGTTTGCTGCGCAGCCCCGGTCGGGGTGGCGGCCAGCGTCGAATGGCTGGCCAGGACGGCCAGCAAACCTGTTAAGCACAACTTGTTCATGAATGATTTCTCAAGGCTTATGCCAGTAACCTGCGTCAAATACCGGCTGCCAGATTTTAGGGTTTGAACCTTTGGCGGTATTGTTAAGCCAGAGCACAGAGGTCGTCGCTGGACGTTTTGTTGCATCATAGGGCGCTGATGCAGCCAGTTTTGACCGATACTCCGGCATTGGCGCCGGATTATGCCGGGGAACTTGCGATTTGGCTAAGGCAGCGATTTTTCCGGCGACTCGAAACGTACGACAGGAGACACTCCAGAATGCATGCACAGGGTTGCAGTCATGCCCCAGGCCTGCGGCATAGAGCGCCAGGGCGTCAATGGGTTACCCTCTGCGGGTTACGGATTGGCAAGGCCGGGCAGGTGAAGCTTTGAAGGCTGTTCTAAACATGATGATGCTGTCTGTGCTGGTGCTGTGCAGCGCCACCCAGATGGCCCGGGCCGACGAGCCTGCTTTATTGTTCCCGCCCATGACGGGCAGCGTGGTCGATGCCGCCCAGATGCTCGACAACCCGACCACGGCGCGCCTGTCGACCATGCTCGGCGAGCATGAACAGGCGACCGGCGAGCGGGTCGTGGTGGTCACGCTGGTCGACCTGCAGGGCACGACCATCGAGGATTACGGCACGCGCCTGGGCAAGGCCTGGGGCATGGGCAGCAAGGGCAATGGCGCCCTGCTGATCGTCTCGCGGGACAACCGCAAGGTGCGTATCGAGGTCGGTACCGGCTTGCAGGGCCGCCTCAACGAGGCCCAGTCATCGATGATCATCAACATGCTGGTCACCCCGGAGTTTCGCGAAGGCAATTTCGCCACCGGCATCGAGCGTGGCGCCCAGGCCATGATCGCAGCGCTGGGCGGGCATGTGCCGGATGACCCTGACCCGTCCCCGGACAGCACCTACGTGGGGCAGTCGGGCAGCGTGCTGTGGTCCGTGCTGCTGCTGGTGCTGGCCTGCGTGGCGCTGTTCATGGCCGTGCTGGCGATGACCAACCTGGGCCGACGCCTGCGCAGCAAGGCCGACGGCGGCCGGGGCAAGCTCGACCCCTCGGGCAGCCGCGTCATTCGTGGCAGTGGCAAGGGCTTTGGCGGTGGCGGCGCTTCCGGCAACTGGTAAAACAGGAATTGAACATGAGGCATGCATGGCTTTACTGAGTCAGGATGAACAGCAACTGGTCGCCGAAGCGATCAGCCGTGTCGAACGCCGCACCGATGCCGAACTGGTCACGGTCCTGACCGCAAGGTCGGACGATTACGCCTACGTGCCGCTGGTCTGGGCTGGGGTCATGGGCCTGCTGCTGCCAGGCATCGTCAGTTACACCACCGAGGCGCTCACGGCCAACCAGTTGCTGCTGGCGCAACTGACCACCTTCGTACTGGTCGCACTGCTGTGCCGCATCACCCGGGTCACCAGCCAGTTGGTGCCTTCTTCGGTGCGTCGCTGGCGCGCCGGTAACCTGGCCCGTCGACAGTTTCTCGAACAGAACCTGCATGCTACGCCCGGCAGCACCGGCATCCTGCTGTTTGTCAGCGAGGCCGAGCGTTATGTCGAGATCCTGGTCGACCAGGGCATTTCCAGCCGCCTGCACGACGAGACCTTCAAGGCGATGGTCGATGTGTTTACCCAGCAACTGCGCAACGGTCAAAACCTGCAAGGCTTCCTGGGCTGCATTCATGCCTGTGGCGAGCTACTGGCCGACCATGTGCCGGTGACCCGCACGCGCAATGAACTGCCAAACCGGTTGGTGGTGCTGGGTTAGTCGACGGCGGCAGACACACAAAGCGGACTTCTGGCAGCGCTGGCGCTAAAATGCCCCGCTTCCTGATCTGCCCAGCCGCCCGAGGCGTTTTCGATGTCTGCCACTTCCACACCTTCTTCTGCCACCGACCCGCGTGACCGGTTTCTCGGCCTGCTGGACGACTGCCTGACGCAAAATGCCCTGGTCAAGCTGGTCCTGGCCCGTCATGTGGGCACCGAGGCCGACCTGCAGCGCATCATCATCACCCCGGTGACGATCAAGGAGCAGGCCTGCCTGTCGTTCGTCTACCGCTACAAGACCCGCGACATCACCAAGAACCACGCGCTGGTCGAGGCGCAGGCGTTGATCGGCGACTTGCTGCCCGGTGCCTTTCGCAATGCCCATCTGCTGACCCTCAGCGACGAGGCGCAGCTGGAGTTCAGCAAGAAGGGCAAGCCCAGCCTGGCACGTCATGCCGCGCAACAGTCGCGCGAAGCGCCGCCTGCCGGGCATGACCGCGAGAAAAAGCGCTACCTGGAACTGACCCGGCCGTTTCTCACCGATCTGGGCGTGACCAACCGCCAGCACGAGCTGATCCCGGCCATGTCGCGCAAGTGGAAGCAGATCAACAAGTTCATCGAGGTGTTTTCCCATGCCCTGGCCACCTCACCACTGAGCCTGGACAAGCCCGTGCGCGTGGCCGACTTCGGCTCGGGCAAGGGCTACCTGACTTTTGCCATTCACGACTACCTGCGCAACACCTTGCAGGCCGAGGGTGAAGTCACGGGTGTGGAGCTGCGTGAAGACATGGTGACCCTGTGCAACACTGCTGCCGCGCGCCTGGAGCACCCCGGCCTGGTGTTTCGCTGTGGCGACGTGCGCAGCGTGGCGCCCAGCGAACTGGACGTGATGATCGCCCTGCATGCCTGCGACATTGCCACCGATTACGCGATCCACACCGGCATCCGCTCGGGCGCGGCCATCATCATGTGCTCGCCGTGCTGCCATAAACAGATCCGCCAGCAGATCCAGAGCCCGGGCCTGTTGCAACCAATGCTGCAATACGGCCTGCACATGGGCCAGCAAGCCGAAATGGTCACCGACAGCCTGCGCGCCCTGTTGCTCGAAGCCTGCGGCTACGAGACCAAGGTGTTCGAGTTCATCTCGCTGGAGCACACCAACAAGAACAAGATGATCCTGGCAGTCAAGCGCGCAGAACCGGTCGACCCGGCCCGCCTGCTGGCGCGCATCGCCGAGCTCAAGGCGTTCTACGCCATCACCGAGCAGTGCCTGGAAACCCTGCTGCGCGCCGACGGTTTTCTCAGCTGACGACGGGCTTGGGGGCTACGACCGTGGTCTTGCGCCCCAGGACCACTGTGCCGATCACGGCAACCGCAAAGAGCCAGGTGATCGGTTCGACCTGCTCGCCAAACAGCAGTGCCGACAAGGCGATGGTGAAGAAAATCTGCAGCAGCTGGATCTGGCTGACCCGCGAGATCCCACCCATCGCCAGGCCCGAGTACCAGGCAAAAAAGCCCAAAAACTGCGAAAACAGCGTCACATAGCCAAACGCCCACCAGGCCGATGCCGAGACCGGTCCCTGATGCTGGCTGGCCAGCCAGAGCACCGGCCCCAACAGCAGCGGAAACGCCAACACCAGCGCCCAGCAGATCACCTGCCAGCCGCCCATTTCCCTGGCCAGTCGTCCGCCTTCGGCGTAGCCCAGGGCGCCGACGGCAATCGCGCCGAGCATCCACAGGTCGCCGACCTGAATGCTGCCGGCGCCATTGATCAGCGCATACCCGAGCACCAGCGCGCTGCCCAGCGCTGCGCAGGCCCAGAAGGCCCGCGAAGGGCGCTCGTGCGAGAGCCAGGCGGCATAAATGGCCACGAACAGCGGCTGGATACCGTTGACCAGCGCGCCGTGCGAGGCCGGCAGGCTTTGCATGGCCCAGGCCGACAGCACCGGAAAACCGACGATCACCCCCAGCACCACCAGCGCCAGGCCCTTGAGTTGCTGGCGGGTCGGCCATTTCTCCCGGCGCCAGAGCAGCAGCAGCGCGGCGGGAATCGCCGCCAGCAGGGCGCGGCCCATGCCGTTGAGCAGGGGGTGGATTTCCTGGACCACGATGCGTGTCATCGGCAGGGTCAGGCTGAAGATGATCACGCCCAGCAGGCCCAGGGCCATGCCGGTATTTTCACGAGAGGACATAAGTGACGCCAGCGTTGTGCAGTGGAGGGCAAAGCCGGCATCTAGCCATAGACCGCCGGGTTTTTCCTTCACAGCTGGGCAGTGATTGAGCCGTACAGTTGGTCGGGTCAAGGCCATGCAGGCGCGTTTTCATTGCGCCAGGTCAATACCGCTGCCCTGTGCTGCGCCGATGCTGGGCCCCTGTCTACACACCCATGCCCCGCGCCGGCCCGGACGGCGTATCAAGAGGATCCGCCATGAGCAGCACCTTTTTCATTCCCGCCGTGAACATGATCGGCAGCGGTTGCCTGCAAGAGGCCATGCAGGCCATTCGCAAATACGGCTTTCTCAAGGCGCTGATCGTCACCGACGCCGGCCTGGCCAAGGCCGGCGTGGCCACGCAAGTGGCCGGGTTGCTGGTCGAGCAGGGCATCGACTCGGTGATCTATGACGGTGCCCGGCCCAACCCGACCATCGCCAACGTCGAGCAGGGGCTTGAGCTGCTGCAGGCGCACCAGTGTGATTTCGTGATTTCGCTGGGCGGCGGCTCGCCCCATGACTGCGCCAAGGGCATTGCCCTGTGCGCCAGCAACGGCGGCCACATCAGCGACTACGAAGGCGTCGACCGCTCGCAGCAGCCGCAACTGCCACTGGTGGCTATCAACACCACGGCCGGCACCGCCAGTGAGATGACCCGCTTCTGCATCATCACCGACACGGCACGGCACGTGAAAATGGCGATCATCGACCGCAACGTCACCCCGATCCTGTCGGTCAACGACCCGCAAATGATGGCCGGCATGCCGCGTTCGCTGACCGCTGCGACCGGCATGGATGCCTTGACCCATGCCGTCGAAGCGTACGTGTCCACTGCCGCCACACCGATCACCGACGCCTGCGCACTCAAGGCCATTGGTTTGATCGCCGGCAACCTGCAGCGGGCCGTCGAGCAGGGCGACGACTTGCAGGCCCGGGAAAACATGGCCTATGCGCAGTTTCTGGCCGGCATGGCGTTCAACAACGCCTCGCTCGGCTATGTGCATGCCATGGCGCACCAACTGGGCGGTTTCTACGACTTGCCGCACGGTGTATGCAATGCGGTGCTGCTGCCCCATGTCCAGCGCTTCAATGCCAGTGTCAGCGCCGCGCGGCTGACCGATGTGGCCCACGCCATGGGTGCCAATATTCGTGGCATGAGCCCCGAGGCCGGCGCCCAGGCCGCCATCGATGCCATCAGCCAACTGGCGGCCAGCGTCGAGATTCCGGCCGGGCTGACCCAGTTGGGGGTCAAGCAAAGCGACATCCCGACCCTGGCCGCCAACGCCCTGAAAGACGCCTGCGGCCTGACCAACCCGCGCCCGGCCGATCAGCAACAGATCGAAAGTATTTTCCAGGCGGCGCTGTAACCCGCAAACACGGCCCCCTGCACCGAATTCAACACCCGGTAATCAGTGATTCATTAATGTTTGATGCGAGCGCAAACAGCCCACTACGCCCATTACCAGCAACACAATGGCGGCATATTCCACCGGTTGCGGCCAGCGGCCTTCCCAGAGAAAGCCCAGTAGCAAGGCCGCCAGGGTTTCGATGACCAGCACCTGGCCGCTGAGCGCCAGCGGCAGCAGGCGACTGGCCTGGTTCCACAAGGCGCCGCCGAGCACCGAAGCCAGCAGGGCCACGCCACCGGCCACCAGCATGAAGTGCAGCCAGGTGTGCGGGGTGTGTGCACTGAATGCCGGTCCCAGCAACGGCACCGCGAGCACCAGTGACTGGGCACCGGTCATGACCCCGGCCAGCAATGCCCAGTCATTGGCCGACACGCCGGTCATGGTGCTCAGGCACCGGGTATTGCTGACCGCAAACCAGCTCCAGCTCAACAGTGCGCCGACGGCACACAGCAGGCCCCAGCCGATATCGGCTGTGTTTTCAGCGTGGCCGCCGATGGACAGGGCGTGCAGGCTGATCAGCAGGACGCCGGCGATGGCGCAGCACAATGAAGGCGCCAGCCTGGGCAGCGAAACGGCATTGGCATCCTTGCGCCCGGCCAGCGTCATCAGTACCGGGATTAGGCCGACAATCAACGAGATGGTGGCGACGCCAGCCAGTTGTACACCACTGCCGACCAGCGAGTAATACAGCAGGTTGCCGATCAGGCTGAGCCAGAACAGCGACACCCAGTCCTCACGGCGCAGGCTGGCACAGGCGCGGCGCCAGCGCGGGGCCAGCAGCAAGACCGAAATCAGCCCGTAACAGAGAAAGCGCAGCACGGCGAACTGAGCGCCCGACAGACCGGGCGTCAGTTTCGGCCCGAGAAAAATCACGCCCCAGCACATCCCTGCACCCACGCCAAAACCGATGCCCCTGAGCAGTACCCGATCAGCCACCATCACCACCACCGCCGTGCAGATTCAAAGCGGCCAGTCTGAAAGGTGGCGATCAGGTTTTATTGTCTGAACGTCCCGGGTTTTTTACCCAGGCTCTTGCGATAGGCTGCCGGTGTGACGCCACACAGGCGGTGCATGGCGCGGGTCAGCGCGGCCTGGTCGGAAAAGCCGCAGCGAAGGGCGATTTCGGCAATCGGCAGACGGCTGTCGGTCAGCCATTGTCGGGCTTTATGCAGGCGTACATCGGCCAGCCAGGCTTGCGGGGTTTGATCAAACAGCGCTCGAAAGCGCAGGTGCAGCTGGCTCAGGCTCATGCCGGCCAGACGGGCCATGGCGTCATTGGTCCACGCCGCGGCGGGGTTGGCCTGCAATTGCGCCAACAATGCCTGGATGCCGCTGGGCGCCGACAGCGGACTGCAGGCCAGGGACGACAGCAGCAAGGGCGCCAGTTGCCCGGCACTGTTGCCAAGCGTTCGAGCGTCGACCAGTTCGGCGAACTCGATCAAGCGTCGTGTGGCCGGCGAAATGGGGATATAAATGCGCTGCGCCAGGCTGTCCAGCACCTGTTCCTGCCAATCGCCTGGCGGGCAGTCGAGCACCAGAAAGCGGCTGCCGGCCTCGGCCACCTGCGCATGCCGGGCGCCTGGTACGACCAGCGCAGCGGTGCCAGCGTCCAGGCGTGCGCCATGACCTTCCACGTCGATTTCCATGCGTCCACTGATAGGCAGCACCAGTTGGGTGAAATCGTGCTGATGGTGGGGATGCTCGCCGTGATAGCGGCGGATGTCGAGCGTTGGGGCCACGGGAGATTCCGGTGCAAGGGGCCGAGGCCATGAATCTATCACAGCCATCGACTGCCGTAGGGTGGCCCTTGCGTGGGGTGTGCCATCCTCCTTCAAAAATAAAATAACTTATTGATTTAATTAAATATTAAATGCACCGCCTGTAGGAGCGCGCTTGCCCGCGACCGGCTGCATTAGCAGTCGTAAATTTTTAGCGTCTGTACAATTTTTGCGAGCGCTAACGCACTCGGTCGCGGGCAAGCGCGCTCCTACACCCTGTGTTTGCTGCGCGACAGTGTGCCGCCTTGGCTATCGGGTCTGGTCCCGAATCGTCTTCCACTCCAGCCCGAACCGTGCCAGGTATTTGCGCAGCCGGTCGGCATCGTTGGGGTTGGCCTTGCCCAGGCGTGACACGCCGAATAGCGTGCGCCCGGCAGCGGACAGGCTGTCGGCCTGACGGCACACCTCAATCACAGCCTTCAGTTGCAGGCGATCGAACAGGTCCAGCTCCAGGCCGTCTTCGAGCAGGGGTTGCAGGGTGTCCTGTTGCTGTTCCTGCTCGAGCCCCCAGGCAAAGCGCAGGCGCTGGATTTCTTCTTCGACCTGGCTTTCATCGATGCGTCCGCTGTCGGCCAGGGTGGCCATGCGTGTGATCGAGGCCGACAGTTCACGGAAGTTGCCCAGCCAGGCGGCTTCACCGGCGCAGGCAAAATCCAGGTAACGCCGGCGGGCCTCCAGGTTGAAGCGCACCAGCCGGCCTTGCTCACGGGCGTAACGTTCCAGTTCGAAGTCGATATTGGGCTCGATGTCTTCACGCCGGCCATTGAGCCCCGGCAGGCTGAAGGTCCACAGGTTGATGCGCGCATACAGGTCTTCGCGAAACTGCCCCTGCAGCACCCGCTCGCGCAGGTCGCGGTGGGTGCCGGCGATGATCAGGAAATCGCTGGCCACTTCCTTGTCCGAGCCCATGGGGAAGAAGCGCTTTTCTTCGATGGCCTTGAGCAGCATGGCCTGTTCGTCGGCCCCCAGCTCACCGATCTCGTCGAGAAACAGCATGCCGCCATCGGCCGCCCGCAACAGGCCGTCGCGGGCGTTCTGCGCGCCGGTAAAGGCGCCCTTGAGATGGCCGAACAGGGCCGACATGGCACCGTCGCCGCGCAGGGTGGCGCAGTTGACCTCGACAAAGCGGCCTGGCACCTGGTGCCGGCTGCGCTTGAGTTCGTAGATGCGCCGGGCCAGGAACGACTTGCCGGCCCCGGTCGGGCCGATCAGCAGCATCGGCGCGGTGGAGCGCAGGGCGACCCGTTCGATCTGTTCGATGGAGCGATTGAAGGCCGGGTTGCGCGTGGCAATGCCGGCCTTCAGAAACGCCAGGCCTTGCAGGCGCTTGTCGGCAAAGCGCGAAGCAATATGATCATAGCGCGACAGGTCCAGGTCGATGATGCTGTGGGTGCCGGTGGCGAGCGCTTCCGGGTCCAGGCGCCGGGCCGGCGAGGTCTGGATCAGCCGCGCCGGCAGGTAGCGCGCCTCGGTCAGCAGGAACCAGCAGATCTGCGCGACGTGGGTGCCGGTGGTGATGTGCACCAGGTAATCCTCGTGTTCCACATCGAACGGGTAGGCGCTGGCAAAGTCGTGCAGCGCGCCATACACCTCCTGGAAGTCCCAGGGGTTTTTCAGGTCCATCGGATGCAGGCGGACCTCGGTTTCCGGCGACACCTGACGGATGTCCTCGACCACCCGCTGGGCCAGGCTGACGTCGCGGGCGTCGATACCGTGGATCAGCTCCAGACGGTGAATCAGTACATCCGGCTGCTGGCACAGGCCAATGCTTGGCCGCCAGTGGCTCCAGCGTGCCGCGCCCTTGCCGACCCGGTCAAGGGTGGCGCCGAGAAAACCGATGGCAACGGTATGCTTGGTGGACATATTGATACTCTGGGATAAGTGGCGATAAAGAAGGATAGATTTTCAGCGATTGAATTGCCACGCAAAAACCATAGGCGAGAATTGATAAAAGATTAATTCCTTATTAATCAATGAGTTGAAAATTTATTGGCATTGAAAAACAAACCTGGCACGTCGGCTGCAATATCTCTCGTAACAACAGGACAACAGAGTGAGATGCCACGATGGCCAACGTCAAACTGTTCAACAGTCACCCGGCAACCTTGCCAGCCAGCGATACGCACAATGCGGCCAAGGCCCCGGCCTATGCCTACAGTGCCCGGCACCAGCTGGCACAACTGAGCGTGACCGGCTGCCTGAACCAGACGTTCTACGCCGCTCCCGAAGCGCAGCTCGACAGCGTGCTGCAACGGGTGGGCGAGCTGGACAGCCGCTACGTGGCCAAGGCCGCTCTGTATGCCCGTCGCAAAGGCCATATGAAAGACATGCCCGCCTTGTTGCTGGCTGCCCTGGTGGCGCAGCGCTCGGCCCTGGTGCCAGCCCTGTTCGGTGAGGTCATCGACAGCGGCAAGATGTTGCGCACCTTCGTGCAGATTCTGCGCAGCGGCGTGACCGGGCGCAAATCGCTCGGTTCGCAGCCCAAGCGCCTGGTGCAACAGTGGTTGAACAACGCCACCGAGTACCAATTGTTACAGGCCTCGGTGGGCAACCAGCCATCGCTGGCCGATGTGCTGAAGATGGTGCATCCCAAGCCTGCTGAAACCTGGCGCGAAGCGTTTTTCGCCTGGGTGATCGGCAAGCCGGTGGATGTCCAGGCCTTGCCTGAACTGACCCGCGCGCTGTTGGCGTTTCGCAGCGGTGCCTCTACAGAAGTACCCGGCGTACCCTTCCAGTTGCTGGGCAACGAAACCCTGAGTGCCGAGCAATGGGCGCACCTGGCCGGCACGATGGGCTGGCAGGCCCTGCGCATGAACCTCAACACCCTGGCGCGTCACGGCGCGTTTGAGGTGCCCGGTTGTGCCGAGCGTGTGGCGGCCCGCCTGGCGGATCCGGCGGCAGTGGCCAAGGCACGGGTGTACCCGTACCAGTTGCTGGCGGCGTACCGCATGACCGGCGACGATGTTCCGGCCAGCGTGCGCAATGCCTTGCAGGATGCACTGGAATTGTCCCTGGGCAACGTGCCGGTATTGCCGGGCAACGTGGTGGTCTGTCCGGATGTGTCGGGGTCGATGCACACCCCGGTCACCGGTTACCGGCAGGGGGCGAGCACGGCGGTGCGCTGCATCGATGTGGCGGCCCTGGTGGCGGCGGCGGTGTTGCGCAAGCAGCCCAATGCCCGGGTGATGCCGTTCGAGGTCGATGTGGTGGACGTGCAGCTCAATGCCCGCGACAGCGTGATGAGCAATGCGCAGAAACTGGCCGCCATCGGCGGTGGCGGCACCAACTGCTCGGCACCGCTGGCGCGGCTGGCCAATGCCGGCTGCAAGGTCGACACCCTGATCCTGGTCTCGGACAACGAGTCGTGGATCGATGCACGGCGCCACGGCGCCACCGAGACAATGCGGCAATGGGAGCGCATCAAGAAGATTAACCCGCAGGCACGGCTGGTGTGCATCGATATGCAGCCTGGCGCGACCACCCAGGCGGCAGACCGCGAGGACATCCTCAACGTCGGGGGCTTCAGTGATGCGGTGTTCGATGTGATTGAGCAGTTCATCAGCGGTCGCTACGGCGCCCGGCAGTGGGTACAGGCCATCGAGGCCATGGAGTTTTGAATGACGGGCATCCATTGGGTGCCCTGCGAAAAGTGTTTTTCACCGGCGCTGAATGCCGACGGGACTACATCCAAGACGTCTCGTCAGACCCTTGTCAGCGCCAGTGAACGGTGCGAATGCCGATGGCTGTACATCAAAATGTGCTTATCAGTCATCTCTGTTGTCGCACCACCCTGTTTGAGTTCGCTTTGCGAGCGATGTTTTCACCGGCGCTGAATGCCGACGGGACTACATTCCAAGACGTCTCGTCAGCCCCTTGTCAGCGCCAGTGAACGGTGCGAATGCCGGTGGCTGTACATCTAATGTACTTAATCAGCCACCTCTGTTGTCGCACCACCTTTTTGAATTTGCCCGGCGAATGCCGGTGGAACTACAGGATGCTGGGGTCGCGGGTTCAAGTCCCGCCAGCCGTAAGGCTGTAGCTCAGTCGGTAGAGCGCAGCAAATGTTTCACCTCGATTTGTCGCCCAAGGGCCCGGAACACAGGCCGCACGATCGGCCAGAAGGAATGATCATGAAAGAGCAGGAAACCAAGAGCACCTGGCAGTTGCTGGAAGTGGCCAACGGCAAGCCCATCAAGCTGTGGACCGAAGGCGTGCCGGTCGAAAACGAAGCCCGCACGCAGTTGATGAACACCGCGAAGATGCCGTTCATCTTCAAGCATCTGGCCGTGATGCCCGATGTGCACCTGGGCAAGGGGTCGACCATCGGCAGCGTGATTCCCACGGTGGGCGCCATCATCCCGGCTGCGGTCGGGGTCGATATCGGTTGCGGCATGATTGCCGCCCGTACCTCGCTGACCGCCAGTGACCTGCCGGACAACCTGGCCGGGCTGCGCAGCGCTATCGAAAAGGCCGTGCCGCATGGCCGTACCGTGACCCGTGGTGGCCGCGACAAAGGCTCATGGCAGGACGTCCCGCAGCAGGCCGATAACGCCTGGGGCGCGCTGGCGCCACGTTTCAAGGCCATCACTGACAAGTACCCGAAGCTGAGCAAGACCAACAACCGCCAGCACCTGGGTACCCTGGGTGGCGGCAACCACTTCGTCGAGGTCTGCCTGGACGAAGCCAACCGGGTCTGGTTCATGCTGCACAGCGGTTCGCGCGGGGTCGGCAATGCCATCGGCAACCTGTTCATTCATATGGCCCAGGACGATATGCGTCAGCACATCGCGAATCTGCCGGACCGGGACCTGGCGTACTTCGAAGAAGGCAGCGAGCACTTCGATGACTATGTCGAAGCGGTCGGCTGGGCCCAGGATTTTGCCCGGCAGAACCGTGAGCTGATGATGCAGGCGGTGATCAAGGCCACCCGCCAGGTCATCACCAAGCCGTTCGAGGTCGCGCTGGAGGCAGTGAACTGCCACCACAACTATGTGCAGAAAGAGCGGCATTTTGGTGAAGACGTGCTGATCACCCGCAAGGGTGCGGTGTCGGCCAAGAAGGGCGAGTTGGGCATCATTCCCGGTTCCATGGGCGCCAAGAGCTTTATCGTGCGCGGGCTGGGCAACGAAGAGGCGTTCAGTTCGTGCAGCCACGGTGCCGGGCGGACCATGAGCCGTACCCAGGCCAAGAAGCAGTTCACCGTCGAGGACCAGATTCGCGCCACCGCCCATGTGGAGTGCCGCAAGGACGCCGATGTGATCGACGAAATCCCGATGGCCTACAAGGACATCGATCAGGTCATGCATGCCCAGCGCGAACTGGTGGAAGTGCTGCACACCCTGCGTCAGGTGGTATGCGTGAAAGGCTGAACAAACAGGAGAAGGACCATGGACCGCACAGAGGTTCATCCACTGAGCAGCGCCATGCGCGAGCGGGTGCTGCAGGCGTTGCAACGCATAGAGCGCGAGCACAACGTCACGGTGCTGTATGCCTGCGAGTCGGGCAGCCGCGCCTGGGGTTTTGCCTCGACCGACAGCGACTACGACGTGCGTTTTGTCTATGTCGAGAAACCCGACTGGTTCGTGCAGGTCGACACGCCGCGTGACGTGATCGAGCGACCGCTGGACGACGAACTGGATGTCAGCGGCTGGGAGCTGCGCAAGACCCTGGGGTTGCTGCGCAAGTCCAACCCGACGCTACTGGAGTGGCTGGATTCGCCCTTGGTGTACCGCCAGGAAGCGGCCGCCACGGCCGGGCTGCGTGCCCTGGCCGAGACGTTCTACAGCCCGCCGGCAGCGCGCAACCATTACCTGTCGATGGCGCGCAAGAATTTTCGCGGTTACCTGCAAGGCGACACGGTGCGGTTCAAGAAGTACTTCTATGTGCTGCGTCCCTTGCTGGCGGTGCGCTGGATCGACCAGGACCGGGGCCGTCCGCCGATGACCTTCGAGGCCTTGCTGGGCACGCTGGATGACCCGCTGTTGCTGGCGGAAATCGACGAGCTGCTGGCGCTCAAGCGCAATGCCGACGAAGCCAGCTACGGCCCGCGTCGCCCGCGACTGCATGCGTTCATCAACGCCGAGTTGCAACGCGAGGTCCCGGCGCTGCCACGCACACGCCAGGACAGCGGGCTGCTGGACATGTACCTGCGCGACACCGTGGCGCGGTATGCCTGAACGGCTGACACCGGACTGATGCACTTATCGGCAAACCTATTCGATTCCAAGGAACACCATGAAAAAGGACGTTATTGAACTGGACGGCAGCATCGGTGGCGGGCAGGTGCTGCGCAGTGCCTTGAGCCTGTCGATGATCACCGGCCAGCCGCTGCGCATCGACAACATCCGCGCCCGGCGCGTCCGGCCCGGCCTGTTGCGCCAGCACCTGACTGCCGTACTGGCCGCCGCCGAAGTGTGCGGCGCCACGGTCGAGGGCGCGCAGATGCATTCGCAGCAGCTGTATTTCGAGCCTGGCGCCATTCGCGGCGGCGACTACCGCTTCAGCATCGGTACCGCCGGCAGTTGCAGCCTGGTGTTGCAGACCCTGCTGCCGGCCTTGCTGCATGCCCCGCAAGCGAGTCGCGTGCACATCAGCGGCGGCACGCACAACCCGCTGGCACCGCCGGCCGATTTCCTGCAGCGCGGGTTCTTGCCGCTGATACAGCGCATGGGTGCTCGGGTTGAATTGCAACTGCTGCGCCATGGCTTCGTGCCGGCCGGCGGTGGCGAGCTGCTGGCCTTTGTCCAGCCCTCGACCTTGCAACCCTTGCACCTGTGCGAGCGCGGTGCGCTGTTGAGCCGGCGTGCCACGGCAGTCATCGCCGGTGTGCCGGGGCATGTGGCCGAGCGTGAGTTGAGCCGTCTCGCCAAACGCTTGAACCTGGCACCTGAAGCGTTGCACTGGCAGGTCCTCGACCCTGAGCACGGCCCCGGCAACGTGCTGATGCTTGAAGTGGTCTGCGAACACCTGAGCGAGCTGTTTTTCGCCTTCGGCCAGTCCGGGCTGCGCGCCGAGAAAGTGGCCGATTACCTGATCGATGCCGCCCGGCCGTGGCTGGGCAGCGAGGCGGCGGTGGCCGAGCACCTGGCCGACCAGCTGTTGTTGCCCATGGCCCTGGCCGGCGCCGGCAGCTTTACCACCACGCACGTCAGTGAGCACCTGCGCAGCAACATCAGCGTGATCGAACGCTTCTTGCCGGTGTTGATCGATTGCCAGCAGCAAGGTGAAAACCTGTGCAAGGTCGAGATTGAGGCCTGTTGAGGCGCGGCGTGACGACGCATTGTGAATAAAAAATATTCACAAATGACATTCAATCCTATCTAATGTCGCCGCGCCTTGACGCTGCCGACAGTCCTGAGATGCACAGGGACCGCTTCTGGTACGGGCACGTCCAGCCACACCCGTCCTGTCTCTGCTCATCAAGGAATCGTCATGCGGCCTCTTTCCCGCCCTTTCTTCATCGCTGTCCGGGGCACGGCCCTGGGCCTGCTGGTCACCAGCCCGGCCGTGCTGGCCGACACCACCGGCACGCCTGCCGGCAGCGCCGTGCAATTGCCGGACATCAATGTCGAATCCAGCCGCGAGCAGACCCCGGTCACGGCGCCGTTCACCGGCTACAAGGCCGAGCGGGCGCAGAGTGCGACCAAGACCAACACCGCCATCAATGAAACCCCGCAATCGATCACCGTGATCGGCAGCGAACAACTGCGTGACCAGAACGTCCAGTCGCTGGCCGAAAGCCTGCGCTATACCGCCGGTGTCAATGCCGGCCAGCGCGGCCGGCGCGGGCTGGATGACTTCATCGTGCGCGGTTTCGTGCAGAGCGCCTACAAGTTCGTCGATGGCATGCGCATGGACTCGGACATGTGGATCCAGAGCGATCCGTTTGCCTTCGAGCGCATTGAAGTGCTCAAGGGGCCGGCGTCGATCCTCTATGGCCAGATCGCCCCGGGCGGGGTCATCAACCAGGTCAGCAAGCGGCCCACCGATGAGCCCTTGGCCGAGGTCGGCCTGGGCCTGGGCAACTATGGCCAGCGCAAGTACACCGCCGACCTGTCCGACCGCCTCAATGCCGACGGCAGCCTGCGTTACCGGCTGGTGGCGCTGTATTCCGAAAGCGATGACATCGTCGATTACGTCGACCGCGACCGCACGTATCTGGCGCCGTCATTGACCTGGGACATCAGTGACGACACGAGCCTGACCCTGCTGGCCAGCTATCAGAAAAGCCACTATGTGCCCATTCGTGGCCTGCCGGCCGAAGGCACGGTGTTGAACAACCCCAACGGCAGCATTGCCCGCGACCGTTTTGTCGGCGTGCCGGGTATCGACCGCTACACCACCGAGCAGCAGATGCTGGGCTACGAGCTGGAGCACCGCTTCGCGCCCAACGTCACTTTCCGCCAGAAGCTGCGCTACAACGAATACGACCTGGACGGTGCCTTCTCCAGCCCGACCTCGCTGGCCGCCAACAAGCGCAGCTACAACCGCCAGGTGCAATGGCGTGACGTGCAGGGCGAAGTGTTCACCATGGATAACCAGTTGAACGTGCAGTTCGACACCGGCCCCTTCGGCCACGATGTGCTGGTGGGCCTGGACTGGTTCGACTTCCACACCGACGACACCCGCCACACTTCGACCCTGGCAGCCATCGACCTGTACAACCCGTCCTACAGCGTGGTGCCGGGGCCCAAGACCTTCCAGGCCACTACCAGCGGCACTGAAGACATGCTGCAGCGCGGCCTGTACCTGCAAGACCAGATCACGTTCGGTGATGGCTGGAACCTGTTGCTGGGCCTGCGCCACGACGACTCCGAACTCAAGTCGCATCGTGGCAGTACGCGCACGACCACCAACGAGAACGCCACCACCGGCCGCGTCGGCCTGCTGTACGCCTTCGACAACGGCTGGTCGCCGTACATCAGCTACAGCGAGTCGTTCGTGCCGGTCACCGGCAGCGACATCAGCGGCAAGGCCTTCGAGCCGGAAACCGGCGAGCAGACCGAAATCGGCCTGAAGTACGAGTCGCCCGGCAAGGCGCTGGACGTGACCTTTGCGCTGTACGACCTCAAGCGCCAGAACGTCACCACCACCGACCCGAGCAACAGCGGCTTCAGCGTGCAGGTCGGCGAGCAGCGTCACCAGGGCGCGGAAATCGAACTGCATGGCCGGCTGACCGAGCAACTCGACCTGGTGGCCACCTACAGCTACATCGACGCCGAAGTCACCAAGAGCAATGACGGCTTCCAGGGCAACCGGCCGATCCAGGTGCCCGAGCACATGGCCAATGCCTGGCTGCGCTATGACCTGTCCAGCCTGCTGCCGGGCCTGGGTCTGGGCGCCGGAGTGCGCTATATCGGCGAACAGGCGGGCGATCAGGCCAACACCTTCGACTCGCCCGACTACACGCTCTACGACATGATGGTCGACTACAAGACCGGCCCGTGGCGCTTTGCGGTCAACGGCAGCAACCTGACCAACAAGGACTACATCGCCAGCTGCGCCAGCACCTCGGCCTGCTTCCCCGGGGATCCACGGATGCTGATGTTCAGCGCCAACTATAAATTCAAATAAACTCAGTACACTTGCAGGCACAGACAAGGCTGCGCCTGCCCACTGACAAGGACGCGACAATGCAGAAGGGATTTCTGAACATGGGCCGGGTGATCCCGGTGTGGCTGTTTTTCGGCGTGTGGCTGACCGCACTGGGTTATCCGGGCTACAGCCATGTCGACCAGGCGATGAGCCAGCTTGGCGCCGTTGGTGCGCCCACCCACGGTTATTCGGCCTGGGTCAATAACGTGCCGCTCGGCATCCTGTTCATCCTGTTTGCTTGTGGCGTCAGCCTGCACTTTCGCACCTCGCGCCTGGCGTTGTTGAGCGCCGCCCTGATCGGTGTGCATGGCCTGGCCAGTTTCGCCACCGGCTACTTTGCCTGCGATGCCGGTTGCGCCCCGGCGCAGCCGTCAGCCTCCCAGAACCTGCATAACCTGGCCGGGCTGGTGATGTTCCTGTCGCTGACCCTGGCGAGCGCTCTGTGGGTCTGGCTGGGCAAGCGCTTGCTGGGATCGACCGGCTTTACCGTCTGGTCGGCGCTGTGCACGGTGCTGGCGCTGGTCACGGTGGCGCTGATGGGGCAGGCACTGGAAGCCGGGCAGGGCTTCGGCCTGTACCAGCGGCTCAACTATGGTGTTTCAGTGCTTTGGGTGGCGACCCTGGCGCAGCTATCCTTGCGGGCATGAACACAGATTGGGTCCTGCACGGCGAGTCACCCTCGCGCATCGAGCGTATCGAGGCGTATTTCAGTGGCCACGGCTACACGCCGCACCGGCACGACACTTACGCCATCGGCCGCACCCTGGCCGGCGTGCAGAGCTTTCAGTACCAGAAGGTGCTGCGCCACAGCCTGCCGGGCGGCACGCTGGTGCTGCACCCCGATGAGCTGCACGATGGCATGGCTGGCACCGAAGCGGGCTTTCATTACCGCATGGTTTACGTCGAGCCGGTGCTGATCCAGCAGGTGCTCGGTGGGCGGCCGTTGCCATTCATCAAGGGCGCATTGAGCGCGGACACACGTCTGTACCAGGCCTGCGAGGTGTTCATGCAGGCCATGGACTGCCCGCTGGAAGTGTTGCAGGAGCAGGACGCGCTGTTTGACCTGGCCCAGGCGCTGCAGGCCGTGGCCGGCAAGCCCAGGGCAAGGCGGTGCTTCGATTATCGCGCCGCCGAGCGTGCCCGCGACTACATCGACAGCCGGCAGGGCGCCGGGGTGACCCTTGATGAGCTGGAGCGGGTCAGCGGTCGCGAGCGCTGGAGCCTGTCGCGCGATTTTCGGGTGCTGTACGGCACCAGTCCTTATCGCTACGTGATCTTGCGCCGCCTGGACCTGTGCCGTCGCCTGCTGCGCTCGGGCTTTGCCCTGGTCGATGCAGCACTGGCCGCAGGTTTCTTCGATCAGAGCCACATGACCCGACACTTCATCGCCTGCCATGGCGTGCCCCCGGCGCGCTGGTTGCGCATGCAGGCACGCTGAAGCTGCACGATCGTACAAGAACGGCCACGGCGGGCCCGCTAGGCTGGCGATACTTCATTCATCAGGAGTTTCGCTGTGAGCCAATCGATCAACCTCATGCACAAACTGTCGCTGTTCAACGACCAGTGGTCGCCCCGGGTCATCGCCGAAATGAACGACTACCAGTTCAAGGTGGTGCGTATCCAGGGCGATTTCATCTGGCATGCCCATGCTGAAACCGACGAAGCCTTTCTGGTGCTCGACGGCACGTTGCGCATCGATTTTCGCGACGGCCACGTGCTGTTGAATCCCGGCGAACTGTATGTGGTGCCCAAGGGCGTGGAACACAAGCCGTACGCCGGGCACGAGGTGCAGATGATGCTGATCGAGCCCCGTGGCGTGCTCAATACCGGCGAGCAGGGCGGCGAGCGCACGGCCATAAACGATCTGTGGATCTAATGCCGATCATTTAAACCTGTGGGAGGCGGCTTGCCGGCGATGGCTATGGGACAGGCGCAGCAGGTACATGGGCCTTGCTGGCGTCATCGCCGGCAGAGCCGCCTCCCACAGGGTTGATGAGCGCCCCGGATCTTGTGCCAGGCACAAGACCTGTGGAAGGCAGCTCTGCTGGCGATGGCTGCGTGACAGACGCAGCAGGTGTATGGGCCTTGCTGGCCTCATCGCCGGCAAGCCGCCTCCCACCGGATTGATGTTGCCCAGGATCTCGGGCCTGACACCGGACTGTGGGGGGCTCTGCTGGCGATGGCTATGTGACAGACGCAGCAGGTGTATGGGCTTTGCCGGCCTCATCGTCGGATCGCCGCCCGCAGCAAGCCGCCTCCCACAGGTTTGATGTGACCCTGAGTTTCGTGTCTGGCACCAGACTGTGGGAGGCAGCTCTGCTGGCGATGGCTGCGTGACAGRCGCAGCAGGTGTATGGGCCTTGCTGGCCTCATCGTCGGATCGCCGCCCGCAGCAAGCCGCCTCCCACCGGATTGATGTGACCCTGAGTTTCGTGTCTGGCACCAGACTGTGGGAGGCAGCTCTGCTGGCGATGGCTGCGTGACAGRCGCAGCAGGTGTATGGGCTTTGCCGAGCTCATCGTCGGATCGCCGCCCGGAGCAGAGCGCCCTTCCACCTGTTCGGCATTCGACGAATTCCGCCTGACTGATCGGCATTAATCTGTGGAACTGAGCCAGCCTGGCCTCAGCGCGCCGCCAGCGGCCCGAGCAATTGCGCCAGCGCCTCAGGCCGGGGGGCGCCTTGCTGTTGTTGCAGGCGGCCCTGGTCGTTCAGATAGAAGATCGCCGGAGTGGCCTGGGTGCCCAGTTCCTTCATCAACCCGGTGTGTTCGGCCAGTTGTTTCTGGATGCTCTGCGGGATGGTCGCCAGCGGCTTGAGGGTGCTGGCCTTGCCGGCCGACTCATGGGCGTGCAGCGCCGCCTTTGGGTCCCTGGCACTGAGCAGGGCGGCGGACTTGCCGCTGCTGTCGGCGCGGATCAGGCCGACCATGACATGGCGCAATTGCACTTTGCCTGCGTCGACCCAGGGCCGGGACTGGTTCCAGAACAGGTTGCAGTAGGGGCAGTTGGGGTCGCTGAACACATACAGGATGCGCGGCGCCTTGGGGTCGCCGTCGGCGATCCAGGTGGTGGCTTGCAAGCGTGACCACATCTGCTGGGCAAGCGGTTCGTACACCAGCCGGTCCAGCGGAGCCTGGCTCAGGTCCTGGCCCTTGGCATCGAACAGGCTGCCGGCCAGCACATGCTCGCCGTCCGGGGTCAGGTACAGGGCCACGCCCTGACCTTGATAGCGGGCGGCATAGCCCTTGAGCCCGCCCGGTGCGTCGAAGCTGCCGACCACGGTGGCGCCACGGGCTTCTATCGCAGCAAGGGCGGCGGGGTGTTCGCTGGCGTGCAGGCTGGCGAGCGGCAACAGGCCGGCCAGCAGCCAGGTCAATGGCTGGGTGGATTTCATCGCAGATTTCCTTACTTGGTGATTCAAGGCTTAAAGGCTTCAAGGGTCTGGGCCAGGCTGGCGCTGGACAGTTCGCCCAGGTGACTGGCGACCCGCCGCCCCTGGGCGTCATAGAACAACGTGGTCGGCAGGGCAGTGGAGCCGACCGTGCGGCCGAACTGGCTGTCGGCATCGAACAGCACATTGCGCAGGGCCAGGTTCTGGCTGCGCAGAAAGCGTGTGACCGTGTCGGGCGTCTCGCCCTGATTGACAAACACAAACTCGATGTCGGGATGCTCGGCCTGGGCGGCCATGAGCACCGGCATTTCGCGTCGGCACGGTGGGCACCAGGTGGCCCAGAGGTTGACCACGCGAGGTTTGCCCGCCGTGGCCTGCCAGTCGACCGGCTGGCCGTATTGATCGTGGAGGGTGACGGCCGGTAATGCGCTGCCGCGTTCCAGGCCCTGCCAGACCAGATTGGCCGCGCCCCAGCCCAGGACGCCGACCGCCAGCGCCGCGCCCAGGGGCTTGCGCAACGCCTGGGTGCGCCATGTCAGCCAGCCGCCCACGGCCAATGCCACGCCGACACCCGGCCAGGCGCTGAAGCCGCCATCGCGAATATCGATGATGCGCCACAGCGCACCCTGGTAATGCTCAAAATAGCGGGCCACGAACACCAGCCGGGCCACCAGCAGCGTGATGATCAACAGCCAGAACAACTGGCGCTCGGGGTTGCAGCCCTGGCGCCGGCCGAGCCACCCGCCGGTCAGGGTGGCCGCCATCAGGCTGGCCAGCACCAGAGCATGGTGCATGCCCAGGGCAAAGGGGCCCAGGTTCAACGTCAGCATCAACCGCGCTCCCGCAAGGTAATCCAGTGATCGACAAAGGTCTTGGCGTCCACCTCGCCAATGATCCGCGCCTCACGCCGCTCCTGGCCGTCCGGGCCGATCCACAGCAGGGTCGGCGGGCCGGGGACGTCGAAGCGCTGCAGCAGCGCCCGGCTCGCCTCATCGTTACGCGTGACGTCGGGCTTGAGGATACGCACCCCGGCCAGGCTGGACTGGACCTCCGGCCTGGCGAAGACCTGTTTGTCCATGACCTTGCAGCTCACGCACCAGTCAGCGTAGTAGTCGACCAGCACCCATTGGCGTGCGTCTCTTGCCTGTGCCAGTGCCGCCTCCAGGGCTTGCACCGAGTCGAGCTTGTGCGCCTGGGCCATGTCGACGGTGGCCACCGGCGCGCGCGAGGTGTAGACCGCCAGCGGTTGCCACGGATCACTCGCACCCCCGGCGGCGCCCACCAGCAGCAGGCCACCCCACAACCCGACCAGCCACGCCGCACCCCGGTACAGCGGCTGCCGGGTCGGTAACTGGCCGGCCATGTGCAGCAAGGTAGCGCCCAGCATCAGTAACAGCACGCCCCACAGGCCCAGCCACAGCCAGTCGGCCAGCAGCACGCGGACCATCAACAGGGCGGCGATCAGGAACATGAAACCAAACAGGTTCTTGAGCCGGTCCATCCATGCCCCGGGCTTGGGCAGAAAGCGATTGCCGACCGTCACCAGCAACAACAGCGGCACGCCCATGCCCAGGCCGAGCGCAAACAGCACCAGGGCGCCGTGCAGCGCATTGCCGCTCTGGGCGATGAACAGCAGCGCGGCGGCCAGCGGGGCGGTCATGCACGGACCGATCAACAAACCCGACAGCACGCCAAGCGTCGCCGCCCCGAACAGGCTGCCACCGCGCTGGCGGCGGCTGGCGCTGTCGAGCCGATGACGGATAAAGGCCGGCAGTTGCAGCTCGAACACCCCGAACATCGGCAACGCCAGCAGCACGAACAATGCGGCAAGGCTGCCCAGCAACCACGGCTGTTGCAAGGCCGCCTGCAGGTTGGCCCCCAGCAGGGCAGCCAGCACGCCGAGACCGGCATACACCATCGCCATGCTCAGCACATAAGTGCCGGCCAGCAGCACACCGCGCCGGGCCGAAACGCCTTTGCCGACCACGATGCCGGCCAGGATCGGCAGCATCGGCAGCGAGCAGGGCGTGAAGGCCAGCAGCAGGCCGAAGCCGAAAAACATCACCAGGCTCCAGGCCAGTGCACGCTCCTGAAGCTGACCGGACAGCGCCTGGTCCGGGGCTTGCGCCGTGGCCGGCGGCGACTCGTCCGGCGCCGCGCCGTCCAGCACCAGGTCGCGGCTTTGCGGCGGGTAGCACAGGCCGGCGTCGGCACAGCCTTGCCAGCTCACCTTGACGTGCTGGCCGGCCCCGGCACCCAGCGTGAGAGTCAGGCTGTGGCGATAGATCTCGGTGTCGCCGAAATATTCGTCGCGGTGCGCCTCGCCGTCCGGCAGCTCAGGCATCGCCCCGGGTGCCAGTCCGGTCAGGTGCAGGCGGTGCTTGTAAAGGTAGTAGCCGGGGGCAATCTTCCAGTGCAACTGCGTGGTGCCGTTTTCCAGCGGCAGCACGCTCAGGTCGAAGGCCTGCTCGGCGGCCAGGAAACGGTTGTCCAGGCTGCGTGTGAACAGCCCGCTGCTGGCCGTGGCCAGGCCGGACATGAGCAACAGAACCAGAAAAATGAGGGGGCGCATGAGGCTCCTTGCAAGACGCTTGAGTGACCAGTGCCGCGCAGCTTGCGGTGCCGTGATTAACGGTCGGTTAACGTTCGGAAAAGGTTGGGATAATGCCGCCTTAACCGAACCCCCGGATGATGAGCGTTTTTGCGCAGGAGCTTTGCATGCACGTTTTGCTGGTCGAGGACGATGCCCTGATTGCCAGTGGCATCGTCGCCGGGCTGAATGCCCAGCGCCTGACAGTCGATCATGTGGCCAGCGCCAGTGCGGCCGAGGCCATGCTGCGCACCGGCCACTTCGAGGTGCTGGTCCTCGACCTGGGCCTGCCCGATGAAGACGGTGTCAGCCTGTTACGGCGCCTGCGCCAGCAGGGCATGGCACTGCCGGTGCTGGTGCTGACCGCCCGCGATGCCGTCACCGACCGGGTCATCGGCCTGCAGGCCGGCGCTGACGATTACCTGCTCAAGCCCTTCGACCTGCGTGAGCTGACCGCCCGGCTGCACACTCTGGTCAGGCGTTCGGCCGGGCGCTGTGTCAACACGGTCGAGCACGGGCGCCTGAGCTATGACCCGAGCCGCTGCCAGGCCTGGCTCGACGGCACCGAGGTGGAGCTGTCACGCCGGGAGCTGGGGTTGTTGCAAGTGCTGTTGAACAACCCGGAGCGGGTGCTGAGCAGCGATCAGCTCAAGGATGCGATCTACGGTTTTGGCGAAGACGTCGAGAGCAATGCCCTGAGCGTGCACATTCATCATTTGCGCCGCAAACTGGGCAACGGCATCGTCGAGACGGTGCGCGGGCTGGGTTATCGCCTGGGTACTGCCGGTCATGAGCCATGCGCCTCATGAGCCTGCGCCTGCGCCTGACCCTGATGCTCGGCTCGGCCTTCGTGCTGCTCTGGTTGCTGGCCGCCGCCTGGATGCTGCACGACCTGCGCACGCAGATGATGCGCTCGCTGGACGAACGCCTGGCCGCGTCGGCGCACATGGTGGCCGGCTTGCTGGCGCAGTTGCCGCAACCGTTGAGCCCGGACGGCACGCGGCGCAGCATCAGCGCCGAACAACTGGGCATCGCCAATGGCCTGGTGTGCCAGGTCAGCTCGCTGCGCGGCGAAGTGCTGGCGCGCAGCCCGTCGGCGCCGGGGCAGGCGCTGCAGGCCGAGGACGGCGGCTTTCAGCAACAGATGATCGAGGGCGTGGCCTGGCGCAGTTTCACCCTGGCGCAAGGCGAACTGCGCATCACCACCGCCGACCGGCTGGATGAGCGCGATGCCCTCAGTCATTCGGTGTTGTTGGCGGCCGCATTGCCAGTGGCCGTGGCCTTGCTGGGCAGCCTGGGGTTGCTCTGGCTGTGCCTGGGCCGCGGGCTGGCGCCCTTGCGGCAGATTCGCCAGGCGCTGCAGCAACGCAGCCCCGACTCGCTGCAACCCTTGCAACTGGACGCCTTGCCGGCGGAATTGCAGCCATTGGTACATACCCAGAACCAGCTGTTCCAGCGCATTGCCCAGGCCATCGAGCGTGAACGACGCTTCACCGGTGACGCCGCCCATGAACTTCGCAGTCCGCTGACGGCCATCAAGACCCACCTGCAGGTTGCCCGTTTGATCCATGGCGAAAGCGACTCTTCGCTGGCCAATGCCGAGGCTGGCGCTGATCGCCTGCAGCGCACGCTGGAACAATTGCTGCTGCTGGCGCGGGTCGAGGGTCGCCAGGCGTTCGACGATGGCCTGCACTGCTCGGCGCGCGAGATCGCGCACCTGGCCATGGTCGACCTCGACGCCGCCCAGCGCCCGCGCATCGACCTGCACCTGGCCACCGGACTGACCGACGCGCCCGTGACGGTGCCGGTGACCCTGCTGGTCTCGGCCCTGCGCAACCTGCTGGAAAATGCCCTGCGCCATACGCCCGCCGGCAGCCCGGTACAACTGAGCATCAGCGCCTCGGTCGACGGCCTGCACCTGAGCGTGCGTGATCATGGTCCGGGCATCCCCGACGAACATTTGCCTTGCATGACCCGGCGTTTCTGGCGCAGCGCCGGCAGCCAGGGCAGCGGCCTGGGCCTGTCGATCGTGCAGGCGATTGCCGAACGGTGCGGCGGCCGACTGCAATGGATCAATCATGCCGACGGGCTTGAGGTCACGCTGTGGGTGCCTTGAAGGCCCGAGCGGCGCTGCACCGGATCAGAACAACGGCAAGGTATAGCCGACGATCACCCGGTTTTCGTCGATGTCGCTGGTCAAGCCACCGCTTGAGCGAAAGGTGGCGTTGCGCAGGCGGACATTCAGCCCCTTGAACGTGCCGTTCTGGAAGGTGTAGACCAGGTCGGTGTCGCGCTCCCATTCCTTGCCACCGCTGACCCGTGCGGTCTCGATGTGCTTACCGTTCACGTAGCGGCTCATGAAGCTCAGGCCGGGAATGCCCAGGGCGGCGAAGTCATAGTCGTAGCGGGCTTGCCAGGCATCGGTCCCGGCCTTGGTGAACACGTTGACCGTGACCAGGTTGACCGAATACGGGTCCAGCCCCGGATAGGCGAAGTCGCCGTCGCCGGACAGGTTCTGGTACCCGGCGCCGAACTTGTGTGCCCCCAGGCCCAGGGTGAGCATGCCGTTGAAAAAACGGTTGTCGATGCGCCCGCCGTCGACCCGGGCGCTGCTGCGATAGCGGTGCTCGCCGTCTTCGCCGGTGTCGAAAAAGCGCAGGTCGGTCTTGAGGCTGACGCCTTCAGCCAGCGCCGTGGTGTGGGTGAGCCCGGCGAAATGCTGGCGGTAGAGGTTGTCCATCTGCGCGTAGTAGTAGCTCAGGGTCAGGTTCGGGTTCAGCGCGTAGCTGCCGCCGAACAGGTCCAGATGAGCGCTTTGCACACCGCCATAGTTCATCTCGTCATTGCTCGACGAGTCGCGCAGGTTGATCTTTTCCAGGCGCCCGGCGTTCAGGGTCAGGCCGTCGATTTCCCGGCTGGTCAGCAGGCCGCCCGAATAGGTCGAGGACAACAGGCGCACATCATTGTAGGCCGCCACCGGCAGCGACGGTTGCAGGGTGCCCAGCTTGAGTACGCTCTTGGACAGCCTGATCTTGGCGGTCAGGCCCAGCTCGCTGTAGTCATCCACCGGCTCCAGGCTGCTGGCGCCATAGGGCAACAGGCCGGTGCCACGGCGGTCGCGGCTGGAATCGAGCTTGATGCCCAACTGACCGATGGCGTCGAGGCCAAACCCTACCGTGCCCTCGGTAAAGCCCGACTCCAGGCGGGCGGTGAACCCCTGCGCCCATTCCTCGGCCTTGGCCTGGGCGGCCCCGCTTTGGCGAAAGTCGCGGCTCAGGTACATGTTGCGTGCTTCAAGGCTGGCCTTGCTGTCGGCAAAAAAGTCGGCCTGAGCGGCGCCGCTGAAGCTGCAAGCGCTGCCCAGCAGGCAGGCGAGTGCCGGCAGGGGGTGTCGATTCCTGATCATTGTTTTTATCTCCAGGACATGGGTGATGAACCGCCACGGCTGAAATCCCCATGCCGTGGCGGCGCTTATCAAGCCATATGGTTAATCTGTTAACAATAGTTTTTCTGACCGATAAAAAAAGAAAATGATGATCGAATATCGTCAAAAAATGATTCATATATTTGTTTTTATTGGTTTTATTTTATTTTCTATGTGGCTTTTGAAGATTTTCTGGCCAGCCCCTACTTTCGTGGATATTGACAATTTTCTATAAAAACTTAATTTATTAATGTATTGCGCTTCCTGCCGCCACTGCACCTGCATGGCTACAAAAACAAAAACGGAGCTACCTGCATGACATCCATCAAGATTGCCGCCCTGTGCCTGGTCATGGCGGGCGCTGCATCGGCACACGCCGCCGAGACCGTCACCCTCAAGGTGGCCCACTTCCTGCCTTCGACCTCCAATGCCCAGGCCAACATCATCGAGCCGTGGTGCGAGCAACTGCGCCAGGAGTCGGCCGGGCGCATCCAGTGCCAGCTGTATCCTTCGATGCAACTGGGCGGCACGCCGGCCAAGCTGGCCGACATGGCGCGCAATGGCGTGGCCGACATCGTCTGGACCGCGCCGGCCTACTCGCCGGGCAAGTTTCCCCGGGTCGAAGCGCTGGAGCTGCCGTTCGTGCTGCCGTACGGCGGCAAGGCCGGCAATGACATCATCTGGCAGTTCTACGAGCAGTACGCCAAAGAGGACTTCAAGGGCTACAAGGTGCTGGTGGTGCACGGCGATGGCGGCATGAACCTGCACACCCGGGGCAAGGCGGTGCACACCCTGGCCGACCTGAAAGGCCTGAAGCTGCGTGCCTCCAGCCGCACCGCCGCCAAGACGGTCGAAAGCCTGGGCGCCACGCCGGTCAGCATGCCGCCGGCGCAGATGACCGAGGCCATCTCCAAGGGCGTGGTCGACGGCGCACTGGCGGCCTGGGAAGTGGTGCCGGCGACCAAGCTCGATGAGGTGACCCAGTATCACAGCGTCACCCCGGCCGGGCAGCCGGCGCTGGGCTACACCGTGCTGGCCATGCTCATGAACCAGAAAAAATTCGACAGCCTGCCGGCCGATCTGCAGGCGATCATCGAACGCAACAGCGGCAAGGTGTTGTCCGAGCGCTTCGCCACCGCCTGGGACAAGGCCACCGATGCCGCCCATGACGCCACCCCGGCCCAGGGCCTGGTGAATATCGAGGCGGGTGCCTACGAAGACATGCACAAGGCGTCGGCCAGCGCGGTCGAGCAGTGGATCAGCGAAGCCGATGCCAAGGGCCTGGAGGGCAAGGTGCTGGTGCAGCAGGTGCGCAGCCTGTCCGGCGTGGCGCAGTAACCGCCATGCAGGAATCCTTGAGTGTCGAATTGGTCGTCGAGCCCCATCACGGTCGGGCGCGCCGGTTGCTGGGCCAGGTGACCCAGGCGTTTGCCCTGGGAGGCGGCCTGTTGTTGATGGCGCTGATCGGCATGTCGCTGGTGTCGATCATTGGCCGCAAGCTGTTCTCCATGCCGGTGCGTGGCGACATGGAGCTGGTCGAGGTCGGCGCCTCGATCGCGATTGCCGCCTTTCTGCCGCTGTGCGAGCTGCGCGGCACGCACATCAAGGTCGATGCGCTGACCTCATGGCTGCCCGCCGTGGTGCGCGCCAGCCTCGACGGTGTGGCGCACCTGCTGTGCTGTGCGGTGGCGTGGCTGCTGGCCTGGCGCACCGGGCTGCAAATGCTCGACAACCATGAAAATGGCGACACCACGACGCTGTTGTCATTTCCACTGTGGGTGGCGCTGCTGTTTATCGTTCCCAGCCTGGTGCTGCTGGGCGTCTGCGCGCTGGCGCGGGTTCACGATGTCTGGTGCAAGGCAAGGGGGCGTTCATGAGCGGTCTGGGATTGGGGCTGGTGGCGCTGGGCATCACCATGCTGCTGTTGTTGTTACGCGTGCACATCGGCATCACCATGCTGATCGGCGGTGCGGCGTGTTTCTGGGCGGTCAATGACGGCGACCTGTCGAGCCTGATGTTCACCCTCAACGACCTGGCGTACTCGCGGCTGTCCAACTACGACCTGGCGGTGATCCCGCTGTTCGTGATGATGGGCCAGTTCGCCACGCATGGCGGCCTGTCGCGCTCGATCTTTCGCTGCGCCGCCGCGTTCATCGGGCACTGGAAGGGCGGCATGGGCCTGTCGGCGATTGGCGCCTGTGCAGGGTTCGGTGCGATCTGCGGTTCGTCGCTGGCCACCGCCGCGACCATGAGCCATGTGGCCTTGCCCGAGCTGCGCCGGCATAACTACTCCGGGCGCCTGGCCACCGCCACGGTGGCGGCGGGCGGGACGCTGGGCATCCTGATTCCACCGTCGGTGCCGCTGATTATCTATGCAGTGCTGACCCAGGAGTCCATCGCCAAGCTGTTCATGGCCGCCATCGTGCCGGGGGTGATTGCGATCATCGGCTACATGCTGGTGCTGCGCATCATGGTCGGCCGCGATGGCAGCCAGACGACCCTGTCGCCCAAGGCGTCGGGTGCCGAACGATTCAAGGCGTTGATCAATGTCTCGCCGGTGATCGGTGTGTTTCTGGTGGTCATCGTCGGGATTTATGGCGGCTGGGCCAACCCTACGGAGGCGGCGTCCATTGGCGCGGCGGCCTGCGCAATTCTGGCCATCTGGCAAGGCGGCATGCGCTGGATCGGCATTCGCGCCAGCCTGTTGGGCACAGCGGAAACCTCGGCGATGATCTTTCTGGTGCTGCTGGGCGCCGACCTGCTCAACTCCGGACTGGCCCTGACCCAGATGCCCGGCGAACTGGCGGCCTGGGTCATCGCCAGCGGCCTGGCCCCGATGCTGGTGCTGATCATCATCCTGGGGCTGTACCTGGTCCTGGGCTGTGTGATGGATTCGCTGGCGATGATCCTGCTGACCATCCCGATTTTCTACCCGATGATCATGGGCCTGGATTTCTTTGGCCTGAGCGAGTCGGACAAGTCAATCTGGTTCGGCATCCTGGCCCTGATGGTGGTGGAAATCGGCCTGATCCATCCCCCCCTGGGCATGAACCTGTTCATCGTCCAGCGCACCGCCGGTGACGTGCCCTACGGCGAGACGGCCAAGGGCATCGTGCCGTTCCTGTGCTCGGACCTGCTGCGCATCGTATTGCTGGTGGCCTTTCCGGGACTGTGCCTGTGGTTGCTGACAGTGTAATGCCGCTATCTCCCCCGTAGGAGCGCGCTCTGCCGGAATGCCGGACCACCGCGACCGGCTGCGTTAGCAGTCGTAAAATTGTGGCGTTTCGCAGATTTTGAATGTGTTACCAGCTGTAGATTTTCAGCGCTTGATCAATTTTGCGAGCGCTGCGTACTCGGTCGTGGTGGTCCGGCATTCCGGCAGAGCGCGCTCCTACCAAGCCCTATGTCCGCTGGCCAATCCTGCGGCTAGTACACCTGTGCTATTGAAGAAAACGGCCGTAAGCATTTACTGTGCCCTCAACTGCACAAGGACTGCTGTAATGAAGAAAACGATGTCGGCCCTGCTGTGTTCATCTGTATTGCTGGTGGGCTGCGGCCCTGACGCCGTGGTCCGGGAGCTGCCTTCGCCAGGCGGGAAATACCATGCCCAGGTGCGTCACTGCCCTGAAAGCGGGGCCATCAACTGGAGCGAGCAACTGGAAATCTACGTGCTTGATGCTGGCGTCGAGTCGAGGTGCCATTCCTATGTAGAGCCTCTGGTGGGATTCAAGGTCAGGCCGCCGGAGATGCCACTCGACCAGGTGCAAGTGCAATGGCTGACCGACACTCGATTAAGGGTCTGGTATCCAGGCCTGAAGCCGGATGTCTCGCCCGATTCGATGTATCGCAAGTCCGACTCACCGATCGAAATGGTCTTCCAGCCCAGGCCGTGACCTCAGGCTGGCCTGGCAGCGCCGTGGTGCCTGCAAGGGCCTCAGTTCGAGGACAATGCCGCCGGCACAGGGTAGTGTTTGCCGTCGTATTCCAGCGTGAACCGGGAGACAACCGGTGTGCGTTCGACGTCTTTGCAGTCGTCACCCTTGGCCACGCTTTTGATATGGATGACCTTCTGCTCGACCTGCAGGCTGGCCAGGCCGTTCTTGCTCTTGTCAGCGATCGAGATCGTACGCTCTGCCTGGGTGAAATCACCGTTGCAGGTGCCGTCCCAGTCAGCGCTGCTGCTGCTCACTTGCAGCGTGTCCATGACCGGGCGCAATGTCTGGCCCTCCAGGACATAGAGATTGAGCTGCTTGCTGCTGGAAGGATTGACCCGCGAAGACCCCAGGTGACTGATGCGTACGCCAAACGCCCGCAGCCCGGGGGCAAGCTGATAGCGGGCGGTGTCCAGGACCAGGCTGTCAAAGTAGACGGCGTCTGACACGATCGCGCTGCGCTCGTAGTGCCGGGCAATGATCTTGCCGGTGGCCGTGTCGGCAACGACCACGCCCAGGCCATACTCACCCTGGCCATCGGCGTCGACATTCTCGGCCAAGGGGAGGGCGGCCAGGGTCTGGCGCGGGTTGCCCGGATTGATCTTGCACACCGCATGTTCGCTGTCGAGCTTCAGGTCGGGCTGCAGGCTCCTGGCCCAGGTGGGCAGATGCTCGGTGCAGTCGGCCGACGCAAACAGAGGGATGAACAGCAGCGCCAGCGCGGAAAGTGTACGCATCGAACAAATCTTCCTTTGAGTGTGTGGGCTGGAGGGTATCAAGGCTTGAAGGCTTCGACACCCAGCAGCACGACCAGCAGGAGTGCCATCAGCGCGATCATCGATGTTCGGGTCAACATTGATCGCGCCTTCCCGCGGTGATGGCCCGGGCGCGGGGCCTGAGGCGTTGTGGCCGGCGTGCGGTAACGCAGGGCCTGTGTACGTTCTGGCGATAGCATGCGGTTGTTGATGCCGGGTTCGATCCTGCCGGCAAAACGCGGCACCGGCACATTCATCAGTTCGCCAAAGGTGCGGTAGGCGGAGTTGCTGTTGACGGTGCCCCGCCACAGGCTGAAGCCGTAGTTGGGGTAGTTCAGGTCTTGCGCATTGCAGGCCGATACGGCGTTTACCGCGGTGTTCCAGCGCGCCAGGATTTCCTCCCGGCCACCGATGGCGACCGTGCAGGCTTGCTGATCATCGCGAATGAAGCTGGTGCGGTTGACCGGCGCGCCGATCAAGTCGGCGTAACCGGCATCGTGCGGGTAATGCCAGGCCCGCAGTGAATGCCGGGCTTCATTGAAACCGATCGCAATGGCCTTGCCGGTCCGGCGCTCGGTGGCCAGGCCATGCAACTGCGCCAGAGCATGACCGTGCTCGTCGCGCAGCACCCAATAGTTGTGTGCGGCGACCCCGAGGATATTGAGTGATCGTGCTTCGATCGAGTAGCCGGGCATGGTTGTCTTCTGGGGTGTGGGTGATCGCAAGGGTCCGGCTCGACGTTTTGAGGTCATTCTAGCTGGTATGGGGCCATTTTTAATGCAGGAGGCACCCCGGGGCCATGGGCCAACGGTGCCTGGCCAATGCCGATCAGTTAAAGTGAATTTCGTCGAATGCCGGACATGGGGGAGGGGGCCCCGGTGGCGGATGGAGAGACGCCCGTCAGGCGCCTCTTGCTGACTCGCCCTGCAATAACGCCAGGGCTCGGTCAAAGTCAAACAACTCAACCTGTCGGGCTACCAGCGCAAGCCGCTTGGCCAGGCGCTCGTCAAGCCGCTGTCGGCGCAGATCCTCAAGTACCTTCACCGCAGCAGTGTCGCTCTCGCCCAGCAACCGTATGAGTAAGTTCAGTTGCGCTTCTACCTCTGTGTTGTTGCACAGAGCGTCGCTCTGCGGGCTCGCACAGCCGTCCCCAAGAAGGGTCAAGGCTGCCAGGACTGGCGCCAGGCAGCGCTGTACCTCTGTCACTAAATGGCTTACGGCGAGCGCCTGATCGCCGGCCTTGCAGGCTCCCTCAAGCGCGCCTGCAGCCTGAGCCACAGCCTTGGCGCCGATATTGCCAGCGGTGCCCCGCAGGTTATGGGCGAGTCGGCTGGCAGCGCTTGCGTCCGGATCGGCCAAAGCCGCCTGGAACTGCTCAGGGAAGCCCGTTTGAGTGTCACGGAATTTGCGCAACAGGCGCAGGTAAAGATCGCGACGCCCCATGCATGTGCTCAGGCCTGCCGCGATATCGATGCCTTCGATGCGCTCCGGCAGGTCGGCCAGGGTCGGCGCCAGCGATGAAAGCGCAGGTTTATGGCGAGAGGGCTTGGGATGGATCCACTTGGCCAGGGTGGCGAACATGCCGTCGACGTTCAACGGTTTGGATATATGGTCGTTCATGCCACAAGCCTGTGCACGCTCGCGATCACCCTCCATCGCGTTGGCGGTCATGGCGAGTATCGGTAATTCCGAGAAATGTGCCTGCTCACGGATTCTGCGAGTGGCGGTATAACCGTCCATGACCGGCATTTGGCAATCCATCAACACACCGTCGAAGTCGGTATCGCCAATCAGGATGTCCAGTGCTTCCTGGCCATGCCGTGCAAGGCGCAACTGTATCCCGGCGCTCTCCAGCAGCTCACAGGCAAGCTCCTGATTCAGCTCGTTGTCCTCCACGAGCAGCAAGCGCGCGCCACGTAGGCCGGCAACAAGATAGGCACTTTGCTTGGAACGCTCGCTCGTCCGGGTCTCGCCTTGGGGCGCCCGATACAAGACCGCGCCGATGGCTTCGAGCAATGACGATGAGGTCACCGGCTTGGTCAGCACAATTGGCAGTTGGATGCCATGCCGCTCGGCCTCATCGCGAGCATCGTCACGGCCGAAGGCGGTAACCATGATCACCGATGGCGTGGGGCGCGGGTTGCCAGAACGCATCCGGCTCACCGTTTCCATGCCGTCCATACCAGGCATCCGCCAGTCCATCAGCACCAGGTCGTAAGGCAGCTCGCGCGCTTCGGCATCGCCCAGCAGGCGAAGTGCCCTGCCGCCGTTCTCGGCGACGTCCACCTCCAGGCCGAAGCTGCGCGCCATGCCAGAGAGGATTTCCCGGGCGCTGGCGTTGTCGTCCACCACCAGAATACGCATGCCCGGCAATTCGTCGGCCCTGAACATGCGCCGTGGCGGTACACCCTGTTGCAGGCCGAGGCGCACCTGGAAATGGAAGGTAGAACCGTGTCCCGGCACGCTTTCCACCCAGATTCGTCCCTCCATCAGCTCCACCAGCTTCTTCGAAATGGAAAGACCCAACCCGGTGCCCCCATACTTGCGTGTGGTTGAACTGTCGGCCTGGCTGAACGACATGAACATGCGCTCGCACTGTTCGAAGGTCATGCCGATACCGGTGTCACGCACCCAGAAATGCAGCTCGACCTGCTCGCCGTTCGTACCTGTCTGTTCTGCGCCGACCACAATCTCGCCGCGCTCGGTGAACTTGGCGGCATTGTTGCCCAGATTGATAAGCACCTGCCCCAATCGCAGGGGATCGCCAACCAGAGCGGTGCTCAATTGCGGTTGCATATTGAACAGCAATTCCAGTTCCTTGTCCTGGGCCTTCAGACCGACCATGTTCGCAAAGCTGTCGAGTACGTCTTCCAGCCGGAAGGGAATGTGCTCAAGGCTCATCCTGCCTGCTTCGATCTTGGAGAAGTCGAGAATGTCATTGATGATGCCCAGCAGATTCTCCGCTGAGCGATGAACTTTCTCGATGTAGTTGCGCTGCCTGTTGTTCAGTTCGGTGCGCAACGCCAGGTGGCTCATGCCGATGATGGCGTTCATCGGTGTGCGGATTTCATGGCTCATATTGGCGAGGAACTCGCTCTTGGCTCGAGTCGCCTCTTCAGCCACCGCCCGCGCCTCCACCAGTTCGGTGATGTCGATCTTGACACCCGTAGCACGCAGTGGCTTGCCATCCGCAGCCCGCGTGAAACGGCTGAGCGATTTGAAGGTGCGCACCGCGCCGTCGTTGCGCCTTACGATGCGGAAATCCAGTTCAAAACGATCTACACCGCTTAAAATCGCCTTTGCGTAAGCAGCCTCGGCAGCCTGCGCGTCATCGGGATGCAGCAGTGCATTCCAATGCGCCATGGTCCCGCCAAACGCTCCCGTTTCGAGCCCGAACATGTGCTCCAGCTGCGGCGTCCAGTAGTCTTGACCCGTCACCAGGTCAACGTCGAACAGGCCAATATCACCCGCCTCCTGAGCCAGGCTCAAGCGGTCGCTTGCTGTGCGCAGCCTGGTTTCCATCGCCCGTCGCTCACTGACGTCACGCACCGATGCGCAGACGCAGATACCACGCCCCTCGAGGCTAGGCAGATGAGAAAGGCCAATTTCCACCGAAAACTGGCTGCTGTCCTTGCGCACGCCGCGCAGGTCATCCAGGTTACCGCCCATCTGGCGCGTGGTGCCGTTGGCGATGAAACCGTCGCGTAAACCAACATGCCGTTCGCGAGCGGCTTTCGGTACCAACCGCTCGACAAAAGCTCCGATCAGTTCGCCCTGTTCATAGCCAAATAGAATGTCGAGTTGCGGGTTGGTCATCATGATGCGACCGTCGGCACCTATTACCAAAATGCCGTCAGGTGACGCTTCGATGATGCCGCGATACCAGGCTTCGGTCGCGCGCAGTGCACCCTGCTGGGCCTCCAGCTCCTGAGCCTGGCGCTCCAGTTGCTGCGCCTGACTGCCCATCTCGTCTGCTTGACGACGCGTCTCCTGCAGCAATGCCTGAGCGGCTTCGCTTCGCTCCATGATCGCCAAGGCACCAGCCAGCCTGGGAAGCACCTCCTGCAGCAGCAGTTCCTCGTTCTCGTCCAGAGGATGGAACCCGGCTAGCTCCAGCACCCCGAGCAAGCGCTCGCCACGCATGATCGGCTGTACCAGCAGATGGCTGACTTGCGCCTCGCCCAAGTGGGAGCGCACATGCCAAAAGGATTCTGGAAGCTCGTTAAACTGACGCGGTTTGTGATCGCGGGCACACTGGCCTACAAGGCCTTCACCCATCTCCACCTCTGCGTATGGCCGGCTTTGCCCATCCAGCGCGTAGCCGCCCAGCAATCGCAGCTGTGAGGCTCCCTGATAGAGGGCATACAGCGCCCCTTGGCACATGGCCAACTGCGGGACCATGCGGCTGAAGAAGGCCTGGGCCAAATCCTGCGGCGTTTCCGCTTGCTGCAGGTCTATCTGCAGCAAGGAGGCGTGCCCTTTGATCCAGCGCTGGCGCTCAAGCTGACGCGACTCAAGCTGGAGCTTGGCGATAGCACGCGCCAGGTCGCCGGTCTCGTTCTGCAGGTCTGTATGAGGAATCTGCTGATCAAGCTTGCCGGATGCCAGCTCGTCCACCGCCACGCGTACCCGGTTGAGAGGCAGGCGAATCGATCGGCTGACCAGCCATGCAAGTATCAGTGCCAGCGTCGAGCCACACAGCAACAGGGCGTAAGTCACATTGCTGCTGCGCACTGCATAATCGGCGAGATACTTCGCCGTATCGTGAATATCGGCTTTCTTGTTTTCCGCCACACGATTCAACAGCGCATCACTTTCCATTTCCAGATCGATGAACGCCTGACTCGTGAGCACGGCCATGGCCTGGCCCGAATAGCCACGCCCTATCAGCGCGAGCGCCTCATCACCGCTGCTCAACAGACGTTGCAGGGAAACCTCGAATTCGGCCAGCCCCTTCTGGCTGGCAGGTCGGCGCAAGGTCGGGCGCGCCTGAGCTATGGCCTCTTGCAAGTGCTTCTGTGCTTCTTGCATGTGAGTCAATGCTGCGATGCGCACGTCCGCATTATTGGTACCGACCGCTCTTTGCAGGGCCTGCATCACATGGGGCAACTGCACCCGGGCCTCCTGCACCAGTTCTATGCCGACCAGGTCTTGCTGATACAACTGCTGCATCTCGTGCTTGAGTGTGCTCTGAGAACGCAGGCTCTGCACACCAAGCAGCAGGATCATCGCGAGCAGAGCGCTGAAGCCGATCAGCAGCTTGCGCCCAAGAGGGAGACGCTCCAGCAGGTCGAATAATAGGGTCATGTATCTTCTCTTGAGAGGGTGCACCGAATTCAAGGTTGCCGGGCAATGTGCGCTAACGTTGCCAGTTGCCTGGCCATGTCTTGATCGGTGTCAGAGAAGCGCTCGGATATTTCACGAAAGCGCTCTGCGTTAGCCACAAAGACGTCGCAGATATCGGGATCGAAATGCGAGCCGCGTCCCGCGCGAATGATGCCGACCGCCTGCTCATGAGGCATGCCTGGCTTGTACACGCGTCGGCTGATCAAGGCGTCATAGACGTCCGCTACTGCCATCAGGCGGGCGCTGATGGGAATGTCGTCAGCAGCCAGCCCTTCCGGGTAGCCACTGCCGTCCCATTTTTCCTGATGGCTGTAAGCGATTTCCTTGGCGAGACGTAAAAAATCAACCTTCACACCCAACTGATTCTCGGCATGCTGAATGGCATCGCGTCCCAGTGTGGTATGAGTCTTCATAATCTCGAACTCTTCGGGGGTGAAGCGCCCCGGCTTGAGCAATATATGGTCGGGAATGCCGATCTTGCCGATGTCATGCAACGGCGCGGACTTGAACAGCAGCCTGATAGTGTCCTCATCAAGAAAATGCCGAAACCGTGAATGCTCGCGCAGTAGATTTGCCAATAACCGAACGTAATGCTGGGTTCGACGGATATGGTTGCCGGTCTCGTTGTCACGGGTCTCGGCAAGAGAGGCCATCGCATGGATGGTGACATCCTGAATCGCCGTCACCTCGCGAGTGCGCCGCTGCACCTCCTGCTCAAGAAAGTCGTTCTTGTCTCGCAGGAAGTCGGCAGCCGCTTTGACCTTGAGTTGAGTATCGACTCTTGCCAGCACCAACGGTGGGCTGATCGGTTTGGTTATATAGTCCACAGCCCCCATTTCGAGGCCGATGATCTCGTCTTCGATGGTGGCCATGGCGGTAAGGAAGATGATTGGGATATCACATGTTCGCGGCGCCTGTTTCAAGCGCTTGGCCACTTCGTAGCCGGACAGTTCAGGCATCATGATGTCCAGCAGAATCAGATCCGGTAACGGGTCGCGCTCAAGGATACGCAACGCCTTCTCGCCGCTGTTGGCGGCTTTGATCCGATAACGATCCTTGAGCAGGTCAACCATTAACATCAGATTGTCGGGGGTGTCGTCGACCACGAGAACGGTAGTGGGCTGAGGAACATAGTGCTCGCTATCCATGGGATATCAGCTCCCTTGCTAATCGAGGACAGCCAGGAAAGCCGCTCCGTTTTGGGGAGCGTAGCCGAGAAATATGCAGGCGTTATCAAGCTTTGGCTGTTCTGGAGAACTTTAGTTGCCGATGGCTGTCACCAGGGCGCCGCATGCTGGTCAAGGTGAATGCAACCGCGTGATTGGCACACCTTGCACCGATCAGGCAGGCATCCACTGAGGCGGCAGCAGTCGCTCGATCTTACTGGCCCGCTGCGTCGGTAGCCGCATGAGCACATCCCGCAGATAAGTATGCATACGGGGCGGTGGTCTAACGAAGAACACCGTGCAACGAGTGACACTGTCTACCCTATGGATGGCACGCCGACACTTGGCAATACGATCGATGTGCGCCTGTAAGGTGGGAAATGGCTGCCGCGATGTGCTCGTGGCAGTTAAAACACAGAAATGAGCGGGTGACCTGATCGTTTTTGATCGATTTGCCGCGTGCAGCATCGGCGAGTGCTGAAGCCCGCCAGAAATACATGGCGACTTCAGGCCCTCCTCAAGGGGAAAAGAACCAGGAGCAGGAAAATGAAATCCGCATTGGCCATTACGCTTTGGGTGCTAATGCCTGTAGGCGTTATTACGTTCATCGCGTCTCACTATCCGTCAATGATTGAGCGCAGAGCAATGGCAAACAAAGCACATGGCCAGGCTGGCCAGCTTCAGCCAAAACCTGTCGGTACTGAACTTGAAATCATTCTGCCTAACGGCCAACGGCTCAAGGCTCAGGAATTTTCGTCTGACGCTCAGGCCAGTAAGCTCGAATAGCTGTAGTTTGAAAATCCTTGAGAGTGAGTAGTCGGCAATGTCGCGCGAAGCGGGCGCGGATGAGCCCATTCGAGTCGATAGGCGTCGGCAGGGCTGCCGGCTCGGAATGTTGCATTGGCACGGAGAGTTGTGGGTCAATCTTCGCGATCTGCCCGAGCGGGTTCAGGTGCAGCAGGAAACGCAGATGTCACGTTGGGAGACGCTGAGGCGATTTTTTCGAAGTGACAAAAGAGTATGGAGCCGGGAGGAGGGCCGTATCGCGAATAGCCAAAGCCAGTTACTGCATGGCTTTTTGGCTATCGGTGCGGTAACCGGAGGTTACGCGGAAGGGACTGGAGCGGGTGAAGGGAATCGAACCCTCGTTATCAGCTTGGGAAGCTGTATCACGTGCAATATCATCATATCGAACTGGGTATCTGATTCTTGCTTTTGCCTATGTAAATCAAGGGCTTGTAGGGGTATTTCCAGTATCATTTCATATCGGGTAATCTGCTATTAATTCCGGCTAACAGACACCTGAAACAGACACCTTCCTTATGCTAACAGACAAACAGATTCGATCATTGAAGCCAGGTCCGACCGACTACACCCGATCCGACCAGCGCGGCTCTCGCGGGGATGGTGTCTTGGTGGTCAAGGTCAAGACCACGGGCGTGAAAGAGCTTTACTACGTCAGGTATGTCCAGAAGAAAATCCGGCGTAAAAAGCTGGGTAACTGGCCGGATCTGTCACTGGCAGATGCGCGTTTGAAATGCAGCCAGGCAAGCGAGACAGATGCATCAGGGGCGTCGTTATCGCTGCTCCTGGACTCTTACGTTGCAAAGCTGCAGGTTGAGAACGCCGTATCGCATGATGATGTGAAGTGGTCATTCAAGAAGTACGTCACCGATCCGCATCCAGACATTGCGAAAATGCCTGCTGCTCTGATCGAGCCAGGGCATATCAAAGATATTCTGTCGAAGATGATTAAAGATGGCGTGACGACGTTCACCAACCGGGTCAGGTCAAGACTGCATGCCGCGTTCCAGCATGGTCTTAATCATGAAAACAACCCCCGAGAGTATCTGCAGGACGGTGTGCGGTTTGGGCTGAAGCACAACCCGGTTGCCGGCGTCCCTGTTCAAGAGGACTGGGAAAAGCCTGGTGAGCGGGCATTGTCTCCCGAGGAACTGGGCAAGCTTTGGAATCTTCTTCCCGATCAACTTAGCCTGGTCACTTCGGAACTGATCAAGTTCCTCATTGCAACCGGTGGCCAGCGGCCGACGCAGTTGCTGGCAACTGATCGCGATGGTTATCACAAGGACCATGTCCTGCTTCGGGACAGGAAAAGTAAGTCTGGGGAGCGCACGGCGCACGCGGTGCCGCTGACGCCGCTCAGCTCGGCCTGCTTGGAGCGGCTGTCGATGATCACGGCGGATAACCCGTACCCATTCTCTGGTAAGGATCTCAAGGAATCGATCCATACGAACTCTCTATCCAGGGCTGTGACGAAACTTTATTCGAGGCACAAGGGGGAGTTCGCTGGGCCGTTTACGCTCAGGGATATTCGTCGCACGTGCAAGACTTTGATGGGGGCCGCTGGGCTTAGCAAGGATGTGCGTGACCGTATTCAGGGGCACGCTCTGTCTGATGTGTCGTCTAAACACTACGACCGCTACGACTACTTTAAGGAGAAACAGGCAGCCCTTGAGGTGTGGGCTGCCTGGTTGGTGAAGGAGGCAAAGATTACTCCCTAACTCATGCGGCCTCGCGGGTAGCCCAGTCTGCTGGAGCGCTCTGCCAGACCGCAATCTCGGATGCTCGCCATCCCACGCGGCCTGGTGAGATCCGAATAGGTTTAGGGAAGCGCTTTGCCTTTACCTCGCGCCAGATGGTTGCGTGGGACAAGGAGGTGACTTGTAGGACTTCTGCCTCTTTGAGGTATCGATCAAGCGCGGTCATGGTGTTTCTCCGGCCTGGGCTCGCTTGGCGATGGCTTGCTCTACTGCTTTTCGCACGCTGGGGGTGTAGCGTCGGGAAACGTCTATCGGCTCGGCCTGGCCAGCTACGTGCACGGCTGCCAAGACGCCGCGATATTCGTTGGGATGGCGGAAGCTTTGCAGGCGCTCATGCATTACAAGCGCATTGCGATGTGCCCTGACCACGCGATCTGCGTAGATGCACTCTATCTCTATCAGCGGTGTGTTCAGTAGCAGCTCCCCGCCGTCGTGGTACACGACCACATACTTCTGTTCGGCTTTGAAGTGGCTGATGTCCTCGATCAGTACGCGAACGACTTTGCGGCGATACGTGGACTGGATGTAGTCGGCGTGAAGTTCTTCAGACGCTTTCATTGGCTTCGACCTCCAGCTGGTCTGCATGCCGTTCGGCGAGTTGGGTCTTGACCCTATCCACCTCAGATTGACGAGCTTCCCATGCAGCCTGATCAATGGCGGCACGTAGGTGGGTCTCGACCAAGCCATTCAGGTACGCTGGATTGAGCGCATCCAGCTCCCAGCTCGATGATCCGTGGAGCTTCCGGTATGAGGCGAAGCGCGAGTCGGTGGTCTTGGCTGGGTTTTCCGGTGGGCGCACCTCATCGATCTGATCGCGGGTTAGTGCAATGCGGTTCACCGCCTCTGGCGGCAGGCCGGACTCGGTGAACAGGCAGATGCGATCTTGGAGGTCGCGGGTCATGTCGATGCCCGATGGGTCATGGTCACCCAGGTGCAGGATCATGGGGCACTGATCGCGCTCCATCGCTGGCAGCAAGTGGCGCTCGGCGAATTCGCGTAGCACAGTGCCGCTCGGATAACCGCGTGCCGCGAGAATCGGCACGTCCCAAGTGCGGCACAGTCGTGACAGCACGCCAACTAGAGCCTCCTTTTCAATAATCACGAAGACTCGAAAATCCTGGTTGGCCCACATGTCCATCTTGAACTGGCTGGCACACGCCCCCGTGATGTCGCTGCCCAGCTCCCAGTGGTTGTTGGTGACGAACTCGCGGGTGCGGTCCTCGATAGCGTCCCAGTCAATCCGGCCGGCCAGCTTGGCGTCGTTGATCAGTCCAGCGACCCGTTTATACGACTGCAGCGTATTTTCTATCAGGTCGCGGGCCACAAGCTGGTAATAGAGCTGACGCACTGTGAGGACATAGCCCTGGCGTTGGTACTCGGCGATCAGGGTGTTCATGAATTGGATCATCAGGTCATTGGCCTGATTGAACGATTTGGGGATATAGCAAACCTTAGCCATTGGACTGACTCCCGGCGCTCATGCTAACGATATGATGATCTGTCATGCCGCCTGCTCCCGAGCTGCTTGAGTGGCTGCACCGCACAGGCGGCTGTTCAGTACCTCCAGTTTCGTGTGCAGCACGGTAGCCTTGCGGGCCATCGGTTCAGCACCTTTGATCGGTGTCCAGGTACGCCGTGCCAGCTCAATAATGTTCGCTGCCTGGATTAGTAGGCCGATGTCGGTCGGGGTCACTTCCACGGCCAATCCGTTGGCGGCCCGCAATTGCTCCAGATCGGCGCGTGCAAGTGCCAGCTCTTCGTCCAGGCGGTCGATTTGTTGCCAAGCGGCTGTAGTGGCCTGCTTTTGGGCGACCATCATTGGCTCCAAAACTGCAGTGGTAGCGTTGCTTCCTGCCTCACGGCCACGTCGATGAGCCGTGGTGATTGCGCGGAAGAACGCGTAGGTCAGAGCGGCGAAGCTCAGGATCAGGCCGCCCAAAGCAATGATGTGTTCTGTTTGCATGTGCTGTGTCTCTCAGTAGTTTGTCGCCGCCATGGGCGGTGTTACGCGACTTGTGCGCCGATGCTGTCGAGGTACTGGGCCAGGTGGTGCAGGTACACAAAGGGGTGTCCCTGTCTGCTGCCGCCTGTGCGGGTAACGGTCAAAGCGATACGGCCTGCATTGATTTTGCGAAGCAGTGCCCGGTCGGTGGATATGTGCGAGAAATAGCGTGTACGCACAGCGCTCAACGTCGGGCAGGGGGTTGCGAACTCTTTACGCAACAGGTCAATCGTTTCGCTCACGCCTGATCCTCCCCGGCCCCCGCCAGATGGGGCAGGGCTTTGAGCTGCATGCGGATCAACTCGGCGAGCCCTTCCTTGGATTTGCCAACGGCTGTCGCCAACAAGCGCCCGTGAGAGTCCGCAACGACCGCGCCAAAGGGCTTTTCAGGGCATTTGGTTGGTGTCACGTACGCGACTTGCCCTGGTTGCACGACCGCATCGACGCGGCGAAACACTTCTGCCAGTTCCGTAGCGGCCGCTGGAAGCGCGTCGAGCAGGGTCAGTGCTTCTGCACTGGCCCCGATGAGCGTGGCTCGGCTGATGATCGTCGGGTGGTTGAGGTACATAGGGATCAGCTTCAGTGCCCCTACGGCCTGGGTGATTACGTTTGGTGCTGTGCTCATGCTGTGCCGTCCTTGCCCTGCGTGCTGATCGAAATACCCAGTTGCTTTGCCAGCCAGGCCACACCGCGTTCGGTGACCATGACGACGGAATAGTGGGTATAGGTGTGGATCGCCTGGTTCCAGCGGCTGCGCGGGTCGGCAAATAGGTATCCCTGGCCGACGTGCTTGCTCGCCAGATCGCCGGTCTGGGTCAAGATGCCCAGTTCACGAAGCCGTAGGCGCAGAGCCCTGGAGCCGAGGCCCAGGACTGCTGCGGTTGAGTCGAGGTTCCTGTTCATGCGGACCTCAAGCGGCTTTGGATGCGATGGCAGCGTGCTGGGCAATGACCAGTTGATCGAGCTGGCCGTACAGGTCGGTCAGCTCGCCATCGTTGTTGATCACTAGGTCATGTGGGTGAACGGCCACACCCAGCTCACTGATGTGAGCGTTCACGTCAGGAGCGTCGTTGCGCTTCATGTGGACAATCAGACCGCCACGCTTGCGGATGAAGTCGGCTTCGTTCTCGAATCGGACATCGCTAATCACGAAGCCAGGTGAGTAGGGCTCCAGCTCGGCCAGCGCATCCAGATTCTGCTCGGCGATGTCGACCCAAATACTCGCGCTGATCATGTCGCGCCCCCACTCGGTACCGAGCAGTTGCATCAGTTGGCGTGGTGAGCGGCCCACCCACGGGATCAGTTGCTCTTTGTCTTCACCTTCAAGGTCTTCGATGTTCAGGCCGAACATCGCGGCGATGCCTTCCTTGAGCGGAGTGGCGAAGGCATAGGTCTGGAAACCATGTTCGCTGGCCAGGTGATCGGCAGAGGTGGTTTTGCCGGTGCGTGCATGGCCGGTGAGGCCGATAAGGATTTGCTTCATGCTGCGTCACCTCCCCATGGAGAGGTGGGCACAGTCAACGCGGCGCGGCGCTTGGTGCTTACGATGACGACCAAGCCAGTAGTGCGCTGGATCACTTCAATGATGCGGGGGGTTGTTGCTGCCGGGTGCAGGTACACCGGGCAGCGTTGAGGCTGCTTTGTCTGCATGATTGTAATCCTGTGGAAGGGAAGCCCTGTGGAAGGTGGGCAGGATTAACAATACATCTCGTATTTCAGCCGGTCAATACAGTGTGTAATTTGATTATCTGTTGCCACTACACAGCGTTGTCATCCTTCTCCACAAACCATGCGATGTGAGCGCTCCCATCTTGAAGCCTGCTAAGGGTCACACCGTCAGCATCATTGATCTCCTCAAGCAATCGATCCCAGTCCTGAGCCGATTCATGGGAAGTTTTTGAAATGGTGACTTGGTGTTCAAGCTGAGATCTAGGGCTCGAGATTATTTCCTGAACTCTTTTAACCAGGTGTTCGTAGGAATTCCCTGCCTTGTGGGTGGTTTGTGCCATTGGTGTCCTCCTTTTCTATTGCTGTATATACATACAGTATTGCGAATAATGGCCATTTGCAAGAAGAGCAGGCATGAAAAAGCCCGCTAAAGCGGGCCTTTCAAAGTCGTGTGCGGATTAAAGCTTAAGGTTGGCGCGAACAATAGTTCCCAAAAGGCGCGCATCTTGACGCATGGTTATAAGCGGATAAGCAGGGTTGAGTGGCTTCAAGAATAGCTGACCAGAATCCTCAACCAGCTTTTTGAAGGTGGCTTCATTGCTCTCTGGCAGCTTTGCTAAGACCAGTTTCCCTGGGGTTGGCTGTATGCCGCTGTCGACAAGTATCAGCGTTCCTTCCGGGATGCTACGCCCGGCCGACGCGGTCATTGAGTCGCCGCGAACTTCAAGCCAGAAAGCGGGGCCTTTTGCTTTGTAGTCGGTCAGCTCATACGTGTCTGAATAGCCAGGCGGATAAGGCTCCACAGCCTCTGCCCAACCACCTGCTGTTACCCAGCTAATGACTGGATAACGGTATAAGCGTTGAGATGAAAGGGGAGCCGCATCAGGGGCTTGAACGGTATCTGGCAGATTTATTGAAAGTGCTGGAGCGCCCAGTTCTGCCAGTAACCGATTGATCATTTCCAGCTTCGGCTCACGTTTTCCGTTCAGCCAATGCCCTACTGCGCCTTGGGTTACCCCCAAACGCTCGGCCATGCTCTCTTGGCTAATGCCTTGAGCTTCCATGAGCTTTTTAGCTATTTCGTACCATTCGTTCATAGAGAAGAATAATACGGTTCGTATTGATTTACTCAATAGACACCGTGTATTGGTTTCTTGCATGAAATAACTACACCGTGTATTGTCTCCATCGAAACCGAAGGAGATTGCTATGAGTGCTCTATCCAAGGCCCGCAGGGCAGCGAATTTGACCCAGCAACAGCTCGCAGATCTGGTCCACCTGACTCAGGCCGCTATTGGTCATTACGAAAGGCTGCGCCGGACTCCGGGCTTGTCTGAGTGCCGGAGCATTGTCCGTGTACTGAACTCCAAAGGGTTCGCTTGCACTCTTGATGATGTCTTTCCCGAGGATGAGGAAAGGCGGGAAGCTGCCTGAAGTTGCCTTGCCGGGATGCCCTTCCACGGTTATCCCGGCTTGGCATGGACAGCGATTAAACGCTGTCAGCTCGCTGACCAGACTCCCTTCCACAGTTATCTGGTCAGCTCAAACGAAACACCGTGCCCACAGCACGCAAACACAGCATCTCGGTCGTGGCTGAAGGATAGGGCGTGCCCGCTTCTTTGGCTACACCGTAAAAGGAGCATTTACGGTTATGAGTCGTACAGATCTGTTGCCGGACCCGGGTCCGGTCCTTTCTCTGCGTCATGCGCTTTACCGTGCAGGTCGTGACTACAAGGGCGGGGTAACTGCCCTTGCTTTTGCCATGGTTATTGAAACCGACACGTTGCAGAAAAAACTCCATCTTGATGAAGAGCGCCGCTGGCTGGGGCCTGATGAACTTGAAGAAGTCATCAGGCTGACAGCTGATCCGCGTTTGCTCGATGCCCTAGTACGTCCTGCGGGCGCTGTTTGGTATAAGCCGGTGCCGGTGCCCGCAACTCAAGAATCCCTGAAAGCGGTCGGTGCCATGCTCGCTCAGGCTGGGCATTTCGTAGCGACCATGCACCACGGTGCTGTCGACGGCGTATGGGAAGAGCATGAAGTCGCGGCGCTGGAAAAGGCCGGTCACGACCTGATCCGTGAAGTGCTTGGCATCATGGCCGGTGCTGCCCAGGCGGTGGAGGGTCGCGATCATGGCTGATGAAGTTGATCTGGCTAATGATCAGGCTGAATACCACCTGCAGGTTGCCCTTCGTCGAGTGCCGTCGACCTCAAACGCGGCCAGCGCAATCTTTTGTGATGACTGTGATGAGCCGATACCTGAACTTCGCCGGCAGGCCGTTCAAGGGTGCTTCACCTGCATCGACTGCCAATCGCGTCGGGAGCGTCGAGCATGATCGATGCGTCGTTTCCCATCTCGTCGTATGCCCGCTTCTACATTGAAAAACTCAACATGGCCTTGGTCCCTATCTCGCCCGGCGAGAAAGGGCCAAAGGGGGCTGCCTGGAACAAGCCGGGCGGCTACTTCACTGATCCTGTTGCCGCCGAGACGTTCTGGCAGGAAAACCCGACCTACAACATGGGCGTGGTCCATGCGCCCAGCCGCGTTTGTTCGCTTGACGTAGATGACGTGCAGTGGACCCGTCATGTGCTTTACGACCTGCTCGGTATGGACCTTGATGCTATGGCATTGGTGTTTCCAACCGTAGTCGGTAACCCTGCACGGTTCCGCGTCATGTTCCGAGTGCCTGAAGGTATTGAGCTGGAAAAGCATGCCCTCGCTTGGCCAGCAGAGAACGACCCTGATGGCTCGAAGCATAAGGAACTGATGCGCCAGGCTCGTGAAGCGGCCAAGGTCGGTGATGATGCGCGAGAAAAGCTGTTCCGCACCGAGGCCCAGCAATATGCGCGGCTGACGGTTTTCGAGTTGCGTGCCGGCCTGCACCAAGACGTGCTGCCGCCGTCGATCCATCCTGGTACCGGAAAGCCTTATGTCTGGCGTACAGCACCAGGTGATGACCTGCCGGTGCTGTCGGCTGAGTTGCTCGCGGTCTGGAACAACTGGGACATTTTCAAGCGTGATGCCGAGGCGGCGTGCCCTTGGGCGCCAAAGCCTAAAGCGAAACCTGCAAAGCCCAAGCGGTTATCGGCGCCGGCTGGTAACCGGCCATCTGTGATCGACGAGTTCAATCGTTGTCATGACGTCACCGAGCTGCTGCGTGCGCACGGCTATGTGCAGAAAGGTAGTAAGTGGCTTTACCCTGGATCGTCAACCGGTCTGCCGGGCATCACGGTTGATAAGGACGAAGGGCGCGTTTACTCGCATCACGCCGCCGATCCGCTCGCCAATGGCCATAAGAATGATGCTTTCGAGGTGTTCTGCCTGCTTGAGCATAACGGCGACCAGTCGAACGCGATCAAGGCCGCAGCCAAGATGCTTGGCATGGAGATCAGCCGTTCAAGGCCGCCTGAACCTTCCCCGACCCCATCCGGTGAGAGCGCGCCGACAGGCGACCCAACGCAGTCCAGCGCGGCTGCTCCTGAATACGGGGGGCAGGGGGAGGGCCTGACCCTGGAGCAAATGCTGCGGCGTTTTGCATTGATTGAGGCCACGACGCAGGTTTGGGACATCGATAAATCGGTGCGGATGAAAAAGTCGGCGCACGAAGCCTTGGTCGGGAAGGCCAAGGCCAAGGAGTGGCTAGAGAGTCCTGGGCGAAAGCTGATTGGTGATGACCAGGTCAAGGACGTTGAGCGCAACAGAAAGGATTCGAGCAAGAAAGCCGGTGCCTTGGGTATGGCGCCCATTGAGCGCTATGTGTACATCGATGGCACGAAGGATGTCTGGGACCGGGAAAAGAAACGGCGCATTGCCGAGGGCGCGCTGAAGATGGCGCTCGGGGATTTTTATCCAATGTGGTTGAACAGCCCGAAACGTCGAGTTGTGGACGTTGACCATATCGTCTTCGACCCAACGATGAAAAAGGACCCAGCGGTTTACATCAACACGTTCGATGGGTTGCCTCTTGAGCCGGTTGATGATCCGGCTGCCTGCGAGAGCCTGCGTTGGCTAATCGGCTTTTTATGCAACGGTGATGAGGAAGCGACCCGGTGGCTTACGCGCTGGCTCGCTTATCCCTTGCAGCACCTCGGGGCGAAAATGGACACGGCGGTGCTGATGCACTCGGTAATGGAAGGCTCGGGCAAGAGCCTTCTGTTCGCTGATACGTTTGGTCAGCTCTACGGCCAGTACGCTGCAACGGTCGGGCAGACCCAGCTTGAAAGCAACTTCAACGCCTGGCAAAGCCGGAAGATGTGGGCCGTGTTCGAGGAAGTGGTCAGCCGTGATCAGCGCTACAACCAGGTGGGCAAGATCAAGCACTTGGTGACCGGCAAAACGGTACGGATGGAATCGAAGTTTATCAACGGTTGGGAAGAGTCCAACCACATGAACGCGGTGTTCCTCTCCAACGAGATCCTGCCTTGGCCGATCAGTGAAAGCGACCGGCGCATGTTGGTCATGTGGCCCATGGAAACGCTGCCAGTCGAACGACAGAAGGCCATCGGCCGTGAGCTGCAGGGCGGTGGTGTAGCCGCGTTGTATGGCTGGTTGCTGACGGTCGACCTGGGCGACTTCGATCAGCGCACCCGGCCACCGAACACCGATGCTCGCGAGCGGTTGGTGGCCCTGAGTAGGGCCGGCTGGCAGACCTTTCAATATCTATGGCGCACCGGCGAGCTGGGTCGCGGCCTATGGGGACCGTGCCTGACGAGCGATCTCTATGCCTTGTTCCTGGAGTGGTGTCAGCGGAACAAGGAGCACTCGATGAGCCAGACGAAGTTTTCATTGTTCATCAGCTCCGAGGTTGAAAAGACCCGCTCTATACCCTGGACAGAAGGCAACACCCGTAAGTTTGGGGCGTTCTTTGTGCCGAGCGATGCAGAGGCTTCCCTTCCCCCATCAATGAAGGCGCCGGACTTGGGGCGCAGCGTCACGGAATGGCGTGAGCGGGCGAAGCTGTCGGGTTGGCGGGTGGATGATTGGGATCATGTGAAGGCGGCTGCAGCATGAATCTGTCTATTGGTGTGTCGAGTGTGTTGGGTTTGTGTTGGGTTGATTTGGACGACATGACACACAAGAGAGCCTCTGTTTTCGCGGGCTGGAGCGGTGGTGTGTCGAGTGTGTTGGGTTTACGCGCACGCACGCGCCTGAGCGATATTTTATTGGCTGATATGAAGGCAGGAAAAAACTCCATGCGACTACTTATAAACCCAACAAACCCAACACACTCAACACAAATATATTGAAAGTGTTGATTTTAAAGGGCTTTAGGTGTGTTGGGTTTGTGTTGGGTTGTTTGATTCTGTGTCGGGTACAGTTTTTCCAGGGGATTGGACAATGATCGCGACGATTGAAGACTTGATGGTTCATTGGGGTGAGCAGCACGCCCGGCTCGGCCTGGGTTCTGGAGTCGGCAGCCAAATGGGAACCATCATGGAATGGAAGGGGTTGCCGCCCAGTGGTACGCCTGGATCACGAATTCTCAAGGACGGAATGGGACTGGATCACATTGCGAGCGAAGTCGAGGCAGCGGTGGCCGAACTTGAACGCAACTTTAACGGTGCGGCACGGCGCGGGCCTCGACTCGCCAAGCTTGCCAAGTTGCGGTACTTGGACCACGCGACGGTTCGGGAGCAGATGCGGGAGGTGGGAATTGCAGAGGGTGCTGACCGTACGTACCGCAACTGGGTCACAGCGTTGCATCAGCAGGTCATGACGATACTGATCCTGCGTGCCGGCCCCGCACGGGCGATTGCCGGGAAGCTGAGTGTACAGCTCAAGCAGGCCCCGCGCTCCTGACCGCTTGTCGGGGCTAATTGTCAAAGTGTGGTCAAAGTGTGGTTGAAGTGCGGTCGAACTCGACCCAACCGTTAAACGCCCCTTTTCGGTTTTTCCGAACGCAGGTACAAAGTCGCCACTATCTGAGATTTCCGCCTGACGGCGTTCCACAGCACGTGCTGTGCATCCAGCCTGGGTTATTCACCCAGCACTCCAAACCCTGCCATTCGGCGGGGTTTCTTTTTTTCAATTCGAGGTTGTTATGACGGACGAGCAGCAAGCCTTGGCTGAGATGCCAATTTGGTTGGTGATCATTCTGGCCCTGGTCGGCGGGGTGTCGGGTGAGATGTGGCGGGCCGACAAGGATGGCGCCCGAGGCTGGTCGTTGATCCGCCGACTTGCATTGCGCTCCGGTGCCTGCGTGGTCTGCGGTCTGTCGACGATGATGTTGCTGTATGCCGCCGGGGTGTCGATCTGGACGGCTGGCGGGTTCGGTTGCCTGACCGCGATGGCCGGTGCCGACGTGGCCATCGGGCTTTATGAACGCTGGGCCGCGAAACGCCTGGGCGTCTCGGCGCCGCTGCCCCCCGGCGAACCGGGGCAGTAGGGGGTGGTCCCGCCGACCCCGATGGGACCCTGGCATATCTTGGCCCATACGGGTAAGGGAACTCGCGGGAAAGCGTTAGCGGACGGTTCACCCGCTTAGTGAACTGAGGTGAACAGGTGAACGGATTCCGGTTAACCCGGTGAACTGGATGGCAATCATGACGGTTATCAGCAAATCGGAGTTTGCAGCCCGCCGGGGCTGGGCCAAGTCCTACGTTTCAAAGCTGGCCAACCAGGATCGCCTGGTGTTGACGCCTGATGGCAAGGTGGAGCTGGAAGCCACTGAGGCGTTGCTGGATCAGTCTGCCGACCCCAGCAAGGCCGCTGTGGCCGCCAGGCATGAGGATGCCCGGATTCAGAAGGGGGTGCGGGACCATATCGCGCCGCTGGCCGACACGTCGGTTGACCTTCCTCCTCTCCAGGTGCGTGGGGGGCGGGGGGCCGACTATCAGAAGTCTCGGGCACACCGGGAGTATTACCTGGCGCAACTGGCCGAGTCCCAGTTCTTGAAGGACCAAGGCAACCTGGTTGAGGTAGAGGCGGTGAAGACTGCCGCCTTCGATGCTGGCCGCGCACTTCGTGATGCCCTGCTGGGTTTGCCTGCGCAGATCGCCGGCGAATTGGTTCCCATGTCCGATGTGTGGGACATCGAGCGGCACCTGACAACGGCATTGCGCCGCGTGCTCGATGACGCCCAGCGCTTATCTGCGGTCGATCTCGACCGTGCCCTTATCTCAACGAGTTGATCCTATGCACACGGAAATGCCTGACGGTGCAAAGGTGTACTGCGAAGCATATTTCCGTGGTTTGACCCCTGATCCCGACCTGTGGGTCGATGAATGGTCAGACAAGTACATGCGTATCCCTCGGGATGCCGGTGCTGCTGAGCCGGGGAAATACCGCACGGCGCGGACACCGTATGCCCGTGAACCCATGCGTTGTTTGTCACCGGCCCACCCCTGCAAACGGGTGGTGACTATGGTGGCTTCGCAGCTCATGAAGACGCAGATTGCACTCAACTGGATAGGCGGGCTCATCCATATGGTGCCTTCGAACATCCTGACGCTGTTGCCCAGCCTGGGCCTGGCCAAGCGTATTTCGTCACGGATCAGCAAGACGGTGGCCGCTACCCCTGAGCTGCGCGAGCGGGTGGCCAACAGCCGTTCCCGGGATGCCCGCAACACCCTGGACACCAAGGAGTTCGATGGCGGAGCGCTGTACATCACTACGGCGGGATCGGCTGCGAACCTGTCGGAGCTGTCTGCCCGTTACATCTACGGCGATGAGGTAGACCGCTGGGACGTGGACGTGGGAGAAGAGGGTGATCCTATCGAACTGGCCGAGGCGCGTGGCTCGACGTTCGGGCGGCGGGCCAAGTTCTATTTCTCCAGCAGCCCGACTATTAAGGGCGCGAGTCGAATCGCGGATCTGTTCGACATGAGTGACCAGCGGCACTACTACGTGCCATGCCCGACCTGTGGCCACATGCAGACGCTGGAGTGGGAGCGCCTGATCTACAGCCCGGATTATCGGGTGGTGCATTACCAGTGCGCCAATGCCAACTGTGATGTGCTGATCGAAGAGCATTGCAAGAACGGCATGCTTGAGCAGGGCGAGTGGCGTGCCCATTCGGCGGGTGACGGTGAAACGGTGGGCTTTACGCTCAATGCCTTGTACGCGCCCTTGGGCTGGCAGGACTGGCCTTCACTGGCCAAGCAGTATGAACGGGCCAAGAGAGCGTTGGCCAAGGGCGACCAGGAGCCGATGCAGGTGTTCTACAACACGCGCCTGGCCAAGGTATGGGACAGTGCCATCGAGCAGACCAAAGCCGAGGTGCTGCTGCAGCGTGCTCGTCTGTCGGGCTACGGACTTGGCTCGATGCCAGCCGATGTGCTGATGCTCACCGGGGCCGTGGACGTGCAGGGCAACCGGCTGGAGTTCATGGTCGTGGGTTGGGGCGTTGGCATGGAGCGCTGGATCGTCGACTTCCAGGTGATCGCGGGTGACCCCTCGGATGACCGCACCTGGGCGGCGCTGGATGAAATGCTCAAGGCCAAGTACCGGCACCCGTGCGGGGTGGGTCTGGGGATCCTGGCCACAGCGGTGGACAGCGGTGGTCACCACACCGATGAGGTGTATCACTTCTGCCGCGTCAGGCGCTGGCGCAACATCTTTGCCGTCAAGGGTGCGAACAAGCCCGGCCGGCCTGTGATCGCCCAGCGGCCGTCCATGGTGGATGTCACCTGGAAAGGCCAGACCGAACGCGGCGGTGCCGAGTTGTGGTTTGTCGGCACCGACACGGCCAAGGACTGGATCTACAACCGTTATCCGTTCGAGCAGGGACCGGGTGCGCTGCACTTTGCCAATGACTTGCCGGATGACTTCTTTGCGCAATGTGTGGCAGAGCGCAAGGTCGTTCGATACGTCCGGGGTCACAAGCGCATTGAGTGGGTCAAGGGCAAGTCGGAGCGCAACGAAGCGCTCGACCTCATGGTGTACAACCTGGCCATGGCGCAGTACCTGGGCATCAACCGTTACAACGAAGGCGACTGGTCGCGGGTGCGGCAAGCTCTGGCGCAGGCGGGCCTGTTCGATGAGGCCCCGGTTTCACGCACGGTGTCTGCACCTGCTGTCCAGCCCGGCCCGGCTCCGACCATGCCGGTTTCTACACCGTCGCCTTCATCACCACCAACCTCGCCAACGGCTGCGCCCGTGGCGCGCCCAGCGGCCGCCACTCCACCCCCACGTCGCTCGACACGCAGCGGCTACCTGAAGAGACGCTGACATGTCCTTTACGCAAAAGCACCTTGAGGCCGTCGAGGCGGCCATTGCACGCGGCGAAAAAGTCGTTCGCTACGCTGACCGGACTGTCGAATACCGCACCGTCGACGAACTGTTGAAAGCCCGCGACGAGATTCGCGGCTCGTTGGCCAGCAGTGGGCCGGCGCGTCCTCGCGCTTTCCGGCTCAGGCATGGCGGCAGGGGGCTCTGATGGCACGCTATCCGAACCTGACCCGCAATGGCTTCCTGTTGCCGTCCAATATCAAGGCTAGTTACGAAGGCGCTGGTGAAGGCCGGCGCTCATCAAACTGGGATGCCCCCGACAACGGCATCAACAGCCTGTTGATGCCGGCCCTGACCAACCTGCGTTCCCGCTCTCGGGCGGCGCTGCGCAATGACCCGTATGCCTTCAATGTGATCGACCGGCGAGTCAGCAACCTTATCGGCACCGGCATCACGCCAAGGCCGCTGATCACCGATGCCGCCTTGCGCAAGGTCCAGCAGGAGTTGTGGTCGGACTGGGTGGACGAAGCCGATGCCGATGACCGTAGTGACTTTTACGGCTTGCAGGCGCTGGTGGCAAAAACCGTGGAAACGTCCGGCGAGTGTTTCGTGCGCCTGCGCCCCAGGCTGTTAACGGACGGTTATGCCGTGCCGCTACAGATTCAGGTGCTGGCCCCCGAGTTTGTCCCGCATGACAAGTTTGAGGTCACGCGTACAGGCAACGTCATCAAGGCCGGGGTCGAGTTCAACGGCATCGGCCGGCGCGTGGCGTACTGGATGTACCGCTCGCACCCGCGTGATGCCTCCTCGCTCAACGGTGGCTATAACCAGTTGATCCGGGTTCCGGCCGCGCAGGTGCTACACATCTTTGAATCCCAGGAACCGGGCCAGTTGCGTGGCTTGCCCCGCCTGGCTCCTGTACTCAAGCGCTTGCGCAGCCTGGACAACTACGACGACGCGGTGTTGTTCCGCCAGGAAGTGGCCAACCTGTTCGCCGGCTTCATCAAGCGGCCAGCCCCCGACGCAGGGCCAATGCCACGCGACCCGATCACAGGCGCACCCCTGAGCCTTGATCAGGATGGCTTCACGCCGATGGTGGCCTTGGAGCCCGGCACGATGCAGGAGCTGGGGGCCGGTGAGGAAATCGAGTTCTCCACGCCACCGGATGCAGGAAACAACTACCCCGACTTCATGCGGCAGCAACTGATGGCGGCGGCCGCCGGTGCCGGCATGCCCTATGAACTGCTCACGGGCGACATGCGTGGGGTCAGCGACCGGGTCATGCGCGTGGTGCTCAACGAATTTCGCCGACGCATCGAGCAGTTGCAGTTCGGTGTGTACGTTCATCAGTTATGCCGCCCGGTGCGCGCCGCCTGGATGGACATGGCCGTGTTGTCCGGTGCGCTGGAATTGCCGGACTACGCCCAGCGTCGGCGCGAATACCTGCGCACCCGCTGGATCCCGCAGGGCTGGGCCTACATCAACCCGGTGCAGGACGTTCAAGCGCGGGCCATGGAGGTCAATGCGGGCTTTGCTTCTCGCAGCGAGATAGTGCTGCGCACCGGCTACGACGCCGAGACCGTCGACGATGAAAACGCCGCCGACATCGCCCGCGCCCAGCGGCTGGGCCTCAACTATACAACGCTCGTCACCGAGCCAATCGACGAATCAGAGGAAAAACCATGAGCAAAGCGGTCGCGCCGGTGGTGTACAACCAGGCCGGGAAAAAGGTGCAGGTCAAGGCCGAACATTGGTATCACATCCAGGCATCCGGCGAAGCCGAGCAGGGCGTCATTGAGGTGTACGTCTATGGCGAAATCGGCGCATGGGGCATCACGGCCAACCAGTTCGTGCAGGATCTGCGTGCCGTCGACGATGGCACATCGCAGGTCATTGCCGCGTTCAACAGCCCAGGCGGTGACCTGTTCGACGGCTTGGCCATTCACAACGCGCTGGCCCGCCTGGGTGAGCGTGCCGTGGGCCGGATTGATGCCTTGGCCGCCAGTGCGGCGAGCGTGGCGGTGTGCGGTGCACATCGGGTGGTGATGGCCGGTAATGCGATCATGATGATCCATAACCCTTGGACCTGGGCTGCCGGTGATGCCGAGGGCCTGCGTCACGTCGCCGATGTGCTCGACCAGACCCTGGAGGCCATTGTGGCGGCCTACAAAGCCAAGGCACCGGACATCGACGAGGTCGAGCTACGCCGGCTGATCGATGCCGAAACCTGGCTCACGGCCAACGAGGCCAAAACGTTGGGTCTGGTCGATGAGGTTACAACCGGCGTCGAGGTCAAGGCCTGCTTGGGTCAGGGGCAAGCCATGAAGCGTTTCCGAAACGCGCCCGCTTCACTGGGCGCTGACAAACCGGCCCCGACCAAGCCTGAGCCGGTCACGGCTGAGGATGCGCCTGCGCTGGCCTTGCTGATCACCCAGGGCTGCAAGGAGGCCGGGATCAGCAATCTGGTCGAGCCCATCATCAGCAGCACCAAGCTGGCCAGCGAGGCGGTGGTGAAAGCCGCCATTGGCCAGGCCAAACAGATCCACACCCTTTGTGTGGCTGCTCGCTTGCCGGAGCTGGCCACCGAGTACGTCACGGCCGGACTCGACACCACGGCGGTGCGCGCCCGGCTGTTCGAGAAGGTGGTCGGCACCGGTCAAGGGATCGAGATCGATAACAGCCTGCCCATCAACGACGACCCGGCCAGCAAGCCTGCCGCCAAGCAACCTGATGTGCACAACATCTATGCCGCTCGCCGTGCGGCGCAAACCGGTCATTCAGCCGCCAATAGAAGGTAACCCCCATGAGCATCATTCAAGAGCCGATCCACCCCGGCGAGTTTGTGCTGTCCGAAGGCAGCGGCAGTATCTCTCGCGAATCCATCAATGTGATCGCCGGTGATGCCTTGCCGGCCGGCCAGTTGCTGGGTCTTGTGACCGCATCGGGTCAGTTCGCGCCGTACGATCCGACGGCTGAGGACGGCAGTGAAGTGGCCTCGGCCATCCTGTTCGCCGGTCTGGCGTCCTCGGACATTGTCCGCCGTGGCCGTGCCGTGGTGCGTCTGGCCGAGGTTAGCGAAGCGCATCTGACGGGCCTGGATCTGGATGCTGAAAAGGCCCTGGGCAAGCAGTCGGTGATCGTTCGCTAGCGACGTTCCCCCGCCAGTCTCTCTGGCTCATCAACCTATTAAAGCCCCGCAATGGCGGGGTTTCGCGTTTCTGGAGAATTATTCGTGGCTGAAATCAATATTTTTGAAGACCTGGTGTTTGGGGTGCCGGCGCTGACCGTGGCCATCAACGAACAGCCTTACCTTCCGGGCCGTATCAGCGGCCTGGGTTTGTTCCAGGAACAGGGCATTCAGACCCTGACGGTGCAGATCGAAAAGGACGGCGACACCCTGGCCCTGGTGCCAGCGGGCGAGCGTGGTACCTCGGGGCTGGTGGTCGGTTCCAGCAAGCGCAGCATGATCCCGTTCAACACCGTGCACCTGCCAGAGCGCTTCACCATCAAGGCCGACGAGATCCAGAGTATCCGCGCCTTCGGCAGCCAGACCGAGTTGCAGGCTGCTCAAGATGTCGTCAATGCGCGACTGGCCAAGGCCCGCCGGCAACTGGATGCTACCCATGAGTTCCAGCGCATGGGAGCACTGAACGGTCTGATTCTTGACGCGGACGGGCAAACCGTCTTGCTCAACATCCATGAACGCTTTGGTGTACAGCAACAAACCTTGGTCATGGGGCTGAACGATCCGGCCACGGATGTCCGTGTGAAAGCAGGCGAAGCGCTGGACATGCAAGAGGATGCGCTGGGCAGCGTGACCAGCTCCGGCTCGCGGGCGTTCTGCGGCAAGAACTTCTGGAACAAGCTGATTGTTCATAAGTCGGTCAAGGAAAGCTATCTGGCGACTACCGCTGCCGCTGAGCTGCGTGGCGATGCGCGGGCCAGCTTCGAGTTTGCAGGCATCGTTTGGGAACGCTATCGCGGCAAGGTCGCCGGTATTTCGTTTGTGCACGACGATGAAGCCTTGCTCGTGCCGGAAGACGTCCCTGACCTCTATATCTCGGCATTCGCCCCGGCCGACTATATGGAGACGGTCAACACCCTGGGTATCCCGTATTACAGCAAGCTGGAGCCACTGCCATTCGGCAAGGGCGTGGCCGGTGAGGCCCAGTCCAACCCGCTGCACATCTGCACCCGGCCTCGGGCGCAGATCCGCCTGAAGATGTAGCGATGAGCTTCCGTGACCTGGTGGCTGACATTGATACGGTCGTTTTCGACACCTTGTCGGATGAAGGTGTGATCGAGGGCCGTACGGTCTGGGGCATGTTCTCTGCTCCCTGGTTACAGCCGAAGCTGGGCCAGTTGAGGACTGCACTGCGCGAGCCGAACTTTGTCGTGCGTGTTGCTGACAGCGATGGGGTAGCAAAGGCGCAAAGCCTGACGGTCAACCTGCCGGTGCAGGATGGGGGCGGGAGTTACACGATTGTCCATATCGAACCCACGGGCGATGGCCTGGTGACCCTGGTGTTGAGGATCAAGCCATGAGCGTAGGCAGCTATTACAAGACCTCGGCCGATAGCGGCCTGATCACCCTGCAAACCAGCAAGGCGGATCTGGCAGCCTTCACGACTTTCGCTGACCAGGTGCCCAAGGCCGCAGCAGCGGCCCAGCGCCGGGCGATCAACAAGACCCTGCGCTGGTTGCAGACACACATCAGCCGGACGGTCGGCCAGCAGGAACGCATCGCCATTGCGGCGGTGCGGCGTCGTATGCGGGTGTTCCCGCTCACCGGCAGCGGCCAAGGGCAGGGCAAGTTGTGGATGGGTATCAAGCCCATCGAAGCCAGCCGCACTGGCCGGCCCCGGCAGTCGCGCTCGGGTGTGAGTGTTGGCAAGCGCCGGTATGAAGGCGCCTTCTTCAAGAAGGTGTATGGCGGTAAGCCTGACATCTGGATCCGCACGGCCAGCAAGCACTTCCGGGCGAGCGATTACCCGGGCAGTGAAGTGTCTGGCGGCGGTGGGCCCAGCTCAGGGTGGGTCGGTGAGAACGGCAGCCGGTTCCCTCTGGCCAAGGCCAAGGTTTCGCTGGAGGCGGTTCGCCCTCACTTCGAAGCCTGGACCCGAAAAGCCAAAGAGCGCATGCGTGATGTGCTGGCCCAGGAAATGAATTACGAACTGCAGAAGTATTTGCGAGGTGGCCGTGGCTGACCAACCCTTCCAGCTTGATGAGCTGTACGCAGCGATTGAGCTGCATATCAACCAGCATCTGCCGGGGCTGGCCTATGTCGGCACCATGCCCGACATGCTCAGCCGCATTGACGTTCCGGCGGTAGTGATCGAGCTTGCTGACTTCGAGCCAGGCGACGACCCAGGCACCGGTGAGACCGCGCTGGTGCTGCGGCTTGAGGCGCGGATCATCGTCGGTGCTGAAACAGATGATTGCCATAAGCTGGCGGCCTGGAGCGCGGCCCAACTAGCGATCCTGCTGCGTATGCAGCACTGGGGGCTAGAAGTAGAGGCTGCCCAGTTTGAGCGTGCAGGTCAGGACTGGTCTCGACCGGAACTGGACAGCTATGTGGTGTGGGTCGTCGAGTGGACGCAGGGAGTTTACCTGGGCGAGGAAGAATGGCCTTGGCCAGTTCAGCCACCAGGTTCGCTGGTCTGGGGTATTCACCCTGATGTCGGGCCAGGCCATGAGCCTGACTATGTGCCGGCCGATCAATTAGGCGACCTGCCATGAGCTTCGCAGCAGCGGAGCACGACCGCATGCTGGCTGGCGTGGCGATTGAATGCCGTGTTGTCGCGGTTGATCTGGCGAACGCCCGGGTACGCGTGTCCGATGGCGGGAGCTGGACCAGCGCCTGGGTACGCTGGCATGCACAGGCCGCTGGCAAGTCGCGGCACTGGCGGGCGCCCAGCGAAGGCGAGCAGGGCATGTTGAACAGCCCGAGCGGTGACCCCGCTCAGGGTACGTTCAACCCGGGCTTGTACGGCGCGGCCGGCGCGCAGGCTGACAACCGCGATCACGTCGAGGTCTGGCGGTTCGAAGATGGCGGTTCTCTGGTCTACGACTGGCAGGCCAAGAGCTACACCATCGATCTGCCCACGGGCACCGTGAACATCAAGGTGGGCAGCACCGAGGCTGTGTTGACCGACGATGCGATAACGGCCAAGTCGGGCACCGCAACGATTGAGGCCGGCAATATCACCCTCAAGGGGGCGGTGCAGATCGAGGGCGCGTTACGCGTAACGGGCGACATTTTCGGCATGGGCTCGATCATCGACACCAAGGGCAACACGCCGAATCACAAGCACTGATTTAAACATCCATCCAAGCCCGCCCCGTGCGGGCTTTCTCGTTTCTGGAGGGTCCTATGGCCACTGTGAAAAAACCCACTGTCGACGATGCTGAGCAATCCGCCGCCGGCGAAGTCGCCCCGGCCGCCCTGGCGACCGTGATCTACACCGACACGCTCTACACCTCGCGCTCGCTGTTCCTGCAGAACGACCGCGAGCTGAAAGTGCTGCGCGGCCGCGTCGAGGTGCCGGCCGATGATGCCGAGGCGCTGGCCTATCTCGCCGGCCACCCCGAACTCAAGCTGCTGGCTGAATAGCCGTGATTGGCCTGGACCGCCGCAATGGCCAGGCTCGGCACGGCGTTGAGCATTTGCGCCAGTCGGTTGAAGACATCCTGACAACCCGCCTCGGATCGCGGCGGATGCGGCCTGAGTACGGTAGCCGGCTACGTGATTACGTCGACCTGCCGGTCAATGAGGGCTGGAAAAGCGCGGTACAGGCCGAAGTCGCCCGCGCTTTGGGCCGTTGGGAACCGCGCTTGAAGCTGGAACGGGTGCGGGTGACAGCCGTTCTTGACGGCCAGATCACTCTGCAGTTGACCGGCCAGTACCTGGGCAGCAGTGCAGTCCTGGAGGTAAGTGCATGATCGATCTTTCCCTGTTACCCCCGCCCGATGTCATCGAAACCCTGGAGTTCGAAACGCTGTATCAGGAGGCACTGAGCAATTTTCGCGGGCAGATGGGCGATCAGTGGACAGCGCTGCTGGAGTCTGACCCGGTGGTCAAGTTGCTGGAGGTCGCGGCCTATCAGCAGATGCTGGGCCGGGCCCGGGTCAACGCGGCGGCCAAGGCCAGTTTGCTGGCTTATGCCAAAGGCGCGGATCTGGACAATCGGGCAGCCGACTACGGCGTAAAGCGCCTGGTGCTGGTCGCGGCCAAGCCTAACGCCGTGCCGCCGGTGGCCGCTGTGATGGAAGGTAACGAGGAGTTGCGTTATCGGACGCGGCTGTCACTGGAAGCGCTGTCGGTTGCCGGCAGTCGCGGCGCTTACGAATACCACGCCCTGGGCGCGTCGGCCGAGATAGCCGGCGTGTCGGTCGATTCGCCCACCTTTGTCGGGGTGGAAGTCAACGCGGCACTCAGAGCGCAGTTGCCTGCAGGGGCCATTGTCCTGGTCTGCGATTACGACGCCGGGCTGGCCAACCCGCTGCCCGGCGATGTGTCGCTGGCCGTGCTGCCCCGGGTTGACGCCGTCACTCCTGGCGTCGACCTGGTCGGGGCCGTGCAAACCGCACTGTCAGCGGAAACGGTGCGCCCGCTCACGGATCGGCCGCGCACCCAGCTCGGCCAGCCGCTTGATTTTAAGGTGGTGGCCAACCTGCAGGTAGAGGCAGGGCCCAGCCCGAGTGTAGTCAGGGCGCAAGCCCGGGCCAACCTGGACAAGGCCCTTGCCGAGGCCCGGCGTCTGGAAGGGGAGCTGTCGCTGTCAGCGATCTATGCCGCGCTGCATGTGTCGGGTATCAGCAAAGTCGAGCTGCTGCAGCCGCTGGACGGGGTGACGTGTAACAAGCGGCAGTATCCCAACTGCACAGCCATTCAGTTGAACGCGCAGGTGGCGCCATGAGCCTGCTGCCGGACAACTCGACACCGCTGGAACGGGCCCTGGAGGTCGCCTGCGACCAAAGCATTGACCCCGAGGTCATTCGGGGGATTGCCGATTCGGCGCGCTGCCCGCCCAACTTCCTGCCGTGGCTCGGCTGGGCCATGCGCGTGGAGGGCTGGGAAGCGGCGAACGACGACGCCCAGCGCCGGGCGCTGATCCGCGAAGCGATCCCGGTCCACAAGACGAAGGGCACGCTGGGCGCAATCCGGCGGGTACTGAAAGCGGTACGGGTCAATGCCGACGTGAAGGAATGGCAGCAGATCCCGAACGCGGCGCCGTACACGTTCCACATCACGGTCTGGGCGAACGAGAACCGCGAAGGCGAAGGCTCGATTATTTCGCCGCAACTGGGCGAGCGGCTGCGCGCCCTGATCGATGCAACCAAGAACGAGCGCAGTCATTACTCGTTCGCACTGGGCGCGCGTTTTGACGGCGGCCTGCAGTTGGCCAATGCCACCCAGTCACGGGCGCTGATGCGGCAGACGGTTGAGGCGCAGTTGCCACTGGCCGACACGTTCGCCCAAGGCCAGCAGGTCGCCAACACCACTCAATCGCTGGGCGTGGTTCGACAGGTTGTCGAGCTGCAGAGCGAACCGATCAACGCCGAGGCCGGGCTGCAAGTGGCCTGTGCAACCCGGTCCCTGACAGTCGTGCGCGGCACGATGGAGGCCGTTCTATGAGTACCCCGTTACAACCTGTGATCACCAAAACCGGCTTGGCGGCGATCTTTACCGCCGATAACACCGGCGTCTCGGCCCGGATCGGCAGCATCGTACTGGGCACGTCGAGCTATACGCCCAGTGCCGATCAGAAAAGCCTGGTCACGCAAGTGGCTGAATACCCCATCGCCGACGGTGAGCGCCTGAGCAGCACGATGCTGCATATCACCGCACTGGCCGATGGACCGCATGCGTTCTGGGTTCGGGAGGTTGGCTTTAAGTTGACCGACGGCACGTTGCTCGCCGTCTGGTCGCACCCGACCGAGGCCCTGACGTACAAGGCGGCGAACGCAAGCATTCTGCTGGCTTACGACCTGTCGTTGTCCGCGTTGCCGGCGGACAGCGTGACCATTGTCAGTTCTGGAGCCGGCCTGAGCTTGAGTCTTGCCGGTCCGCTGGCGACGCAGGCCACCGCCATGCTGGCCGAGCAACTGCGTGGATTGCGACAGCAGGAACTGCTGAACAGCCATGCCCGGCAGCACTTCGCTGCCAATGGCCAGCTTGAGTCTTTGACAGAGCGCATGCGCCTGGCCGAAGGGCGACAAGACACGGACAAGGCTGACCTGGCCGAGCAGGGCGCGGCGCTGGCGACCGCACTGTTTCACGAGTTACTGCGCGGTGTACGGCAGCAGGACGCGCTGGGAGAGCATGCCCGGTTGCATCAAGTCGAAGGCCTGCAAATTGCCAGTCTGACCGACCGGATGAAGGCGGGCGAGTTGCGGCAGGACGCCGACCGCGACGGCCTGTTGGCCGCCATCGCTGTAAACGCTGCAGGGCTTATCTCCCTGCAAACCCTTTTCGTAAAAACACTCTGAGGTTTATCACATGAGTCTGGAATCTGGCATCGCCGAACTGACGTCGGCCGCTAACAGCTTGATCGCTTACTTCAACTCCCGAAAGGCCAGTATCGATGCGGCCGTGACCGACGCGCTGTTGGCGATCCCGAACAACAAGAAAGTCTATTACGTCGACAATGTCGCAGGCTCTGACGCCAACACGGGCAAGCTCGCGTCTCCGTTCAAAACCATCGACAAGGCGGTGGCCAGCACCCCCTATGGTGGGTCGTGTCAGGCTGTATTGCTGTCGGATTACATCTTCGACACTGATACCTCGCTGGACGGTATTTCGCTGTTTATCACGTCCTCTGTGCCGGGTACGAAACGAAAGCTGATGGTGCGTAACTATTTCAACAGCACCAGTAACACCAACTGGATGGCGGCGCTGTTGATGCTGGCCGGCTCTGCCGTGACCTTCAAGGATGTGAGTCTCAACTTCCCGACGGTCACCGGCTTGACCAACCCCCCTCTGGGCGGGCCCAACACCTTTTTCCGGGGGAGTGTCAGCGGGCAATCGCCGCTGGTGCAGGTCAAGCTGCTGGATTGCGAAATCGTTGATGCGTCCGGTGCCACGGCGTTGCTGGCCTATTCACCGACCTCGGCGTTGCTGCTGGAGGTCTACAACACCACGTTCCCTTCGGGCTTTGCCGGGCGTTATGTTTTCGGTCTTGCTGCTGGTGCGCAGTCGAATGCGCAAAGCAACGTGCTGACCAACCTGACCACTTTCTAACCCTCACTATCAAGGCCGGTTTATGCAAATCAAAGACATCAGTATCACGTTTCAGGGCCGCTCCTATGTGGGCTTCGACTTTCAGGGCCTGCCACTGGAAGTAGCTGTGGCGGTCGGTCAGCAGCAGGTCGACAAGGCCGCCGATGCAGCGCGTATTTTGGTGCTGGGCGAGTGTTCCCGCGCCGTTGAATACGATATTGCGGCGTCCGAAGCGCAGGCGTTCACAGCGGCGGGCTATGAGGGCGATGCCCCGGGCTCTGTTGAGGCGCTGGTGGTAGCGTCCGGGGTAACAGCCCAAGAAGCGGCAGACAGCATTCTGACCGCTGCCACGGCCTTCCGTGATGCGATCAATGGTGTTCGTGCCATTCGCCTCAAAGCCAAGCGCGACATTGCTCTGGCGATCAATCACGACGGTGTCGAGTTCATTACCGATACCGCCGCCGCCCAAATCACGGCCCGTATCGCAGGCGTCGGCAACGCCGCTCAAGACCTGTAAGCCTGCCGGCAACACACAAGCGCCCCGATTCAGGGGCGTTGTCGTTTCTACAGGGTCGCCATGGGCGGCCCTTGTGCTTTCTGGAGTGTATCCATGAGTTTTTATCACGGCATTACCACGGCGCTCGTCGACACCGGGGCCCGTACCATCGCGTTGCCGTCGTCTTCGATCATTGGCCTGGTGGACACGTTCACCCCGGGCCCGGGCGCGACCAGCACGCCGACAGCAGCGGCAAATGACCTGGTGCTGATCACGAACGAGCGCGAAGCCATTGCAGCATTCGGCGCTGAATCAGCTATGGCCAAGGCCTGCAAGGCGATCTACACCCGCGCCAAGGCCGTGATCGTCGCGTGTGGCGTGGCCAAGGTGGCCGACCCGGCGCAGCAGACCTCGGCCATCATCGGCGGCGTACTGGCCAACGGCAAGCGTACCGGCCTGCAAGCCCTGCTCGATGGCAAAAGCCGCTTTAACGCGCAGCCCCGTCTGTTGATCGCGCCCAAGCACAGCGCCACTCAGGCGGTCGCTACGACGATGGATTCCCTGGCTGCCAAGCTGCGCGGTATCGGCATCATCGACGGCCCTGGCACCACTGATGAAGCGGCTATTTCCTATGCGGCCAAGTTCGGTTCCAAGCGCCTGCTGATGGTCGACCCGGGCGTGCAGTATTGGGACACCGCCGCGAACGACACCCTTGACGGGCCCGCCTCGGCCTGGACGGCGGGGCTCTGGGCCTGGACGGATGCCGAGTACGGTTTCTGGGCCTCGCCGTCGAACAAGGAGTTCGTCGGTATCACCGGCACCACTCGTTCGGTTGATTACCTGGCCGGCGATGAAACCTGCCGGGCCAACCTGCTGAACAATGCCTTGGTGGCCACGATTATCCGGGCCGGCGGCTACCGCCTGTGGGGCAACCGCACGCTGTCGAGTGATGCGAAATGGTCGTTCGTCACTCGCGTACGCACCCTGGACATCATCATGGATGCCGTGCAGGCCGGGCATCAATGGGCCGTCGACCAAGGCATTACCGCGACCTACATCAAGGATGTGACCGATGGCCTGGAAGCGTTCATGCGCGACCTCAAGAATCAGGGCGCGATCATCAATTTCGAGGTTTACGCGGACCCTGTCTTGAACACGGCCAGCTCGCTGGAGCAGGGCAAGGTGTACTGGAACATTCGTTTCACGGACGTGCCGCCTGCAGAAAACCCGATCTTCCGCTTCGAAGTCACGAACCAGTGGCTGAACGAAGTCCTCGACATCGCCGCTTAAGGAGCGCACGCAATGGCACTGATTCCAGAAACGCTGGCGAACATGAACCTGTTCGCGGATGGCGTGAGCTTTCAAGGCGACGTCCCCAGCCTGACCCTGCCCAAGCTGACTATCAAGACCGAGGAACACCGCGCAGGTGGCATGGATGCCGCTATCGAGCTGGACATGGGCATGGAGAAGCAAGAGGCCAATTTCACGACTACCGGCGTGCGCAAGGAATCGCTGAAATTCTTTGGCCTGGCCGATGGGACCGCCGGTAACTGGGTGTTCCGTGGCGCCTTCAAGGGCCTGAAAGGCGTGATCAAGCCCGTCATTGTCACCCTGCGCGGGCTGCTCAAAGAGGTCGACATGGGCGACTGGAAGGCCGGCGACAAGGCCGAGGTCAAGCATGCCGTAGCGCTGACTTACTACAAGCTCGAAATCGACGGCGCTGTGATGTACGAGATCGATGCGCTCGGCATGAAGCGCGTGATCAACGGCGTCGACCAGCTCGCCGCCCAGCGTCAGGCCCTGGGTCTGTAACGCCCCTCCCTTTCCTCCCTCTCGCAATAACAAGGACATCTGTTCATGGGCAAACCATTGCCGAAATACCTGGAGCCGACCCCTGTCGGCGTGTTTGTCACGCTGAGCAAGCCGGTCGAGTTGGGTGGCGTCACGCAGGGCCGCATCATGCTGCGCGAACCGCTGGTGATCGATTCTCGCCAGGCCAACAAGGGCGCTGATGATGAAGAACAGGCGGAAATGAATCTGTTTGCGGCGCTGGCCGGCGTCAACAGCAAGGAGCTGGAAGGCCTGCACATCAAGGACTATTCCCGTGTGCAAGCGGGCTATTTCTTCCTGGTGCAGGAAGAACAGCCCAAGCCTGACTATCTGGACGTAACGCTTGATGGCGTTACCGTCACGCTGAGCAAAAAGACAGATCTGAACGGCATTCCTCATGAGCGCATCGTGTTTCGTGCGCCGACCGTGCGTGACGTTCGTACTGCGCAAGCGACCGCCGGCGGTGATGCTGAACAGCGCGAAATCAGCCTGTTCGCCTCGCTGGCCGAGGTTGGCTGCAATGACCTGGACGGCTTGCGCCTTAAGGATTACACCCGCCTGCAGGCGGGTTATTTTCGTATGGTGCAAGACGACGGGCTTTGATCCCTCGATCCAGAAAAGTCTGTCCAAAAGACTGGCCCGGGAGCTGGGCTTTTCGGCCACTGACATAACGGACATGCCCTGGTCGGACATGGTCTGGTGGCTCACGGACTGAGCCACGCACGGGGGAATAGCGCATGGCAAAAATGGCACTGGCGCTTGTAATCGGCGGTGCTGTGGCATCGTCGCTCGGATCCGCGTTCAACGCGGTCGAGGGCCGTATCCAGAAGCTGGAGGCCAAAGGTAGCAAGGCCAAGGTGTTGAAAAACATCATTGGCGAGACGATGAAGCTGCGTGATGAGTGGAAGCGCGCACACGACAGCGGTGTGGCATCGGCCGATGGCCTGTTGCGCAAGCTCGACACAAACCTGGACTCCCTGCGCAAGCAAGGTGTTCAGGTCGGCAAGCTGGGTCAGGAGTACCGCCGGCTCGGGCAGGAGGCGAAGTCGGCCGATCTGCAGCTTAAAGGCCACCAGCAGGTGCAGGCCGGCAAAGAGTCGATGAGGTCGAACATCGGCCAGGCGGTGGCCGGCGCTGGCATGGTCGCGGTGCCGACCAAGATCAGCGGCGACTATCAGGCGGTGATTCGGGACATTGCGATCAAGGCCGGGATGGCCGGCAAGCCCGAAGAAGCGCAGATGGCACAGACGGTGGTGCAGACCTCGCGTGACACCGGCATGGCGCGCAACGACGTGGCCGACCTGGTCAACCAGTTGGTCGGCACCGGCATGGATGTGAAAAAGGCACTGGAGTACGCGCCTGTCGCGGCGAAATTTTCCATCGGTCAAGGCACTGATGGCACCACGACGGCGAAAATGATCAGCGCCCTGGGGCAGAACGCTCAGATCACTGATCCGAAAATGATGGAACAGGCGCTGGAGGCCATTGCGTTTCAAGGCCAAGCGGGCAGTTTTGAAGCGGCCGACATGGCCAAGTGGTTCCCCGAACTGCTGTCGAACATGGCCGGTATGAAAATCACGGGCATGGATGCCGTGACGCAGTTGGGCGCGATTCTGCAGGTGCAGATGAAGTCTGCCGGCAGCAGCGACGAAGCCGCGAACAACCTGAAAAACTGGATGGGCAAGATCGGTGCGAGTGACACCGTTGATGCCTACAAGAAAGTTGGCATTGACTATGAAAAGTCGATGCAAACCGGCCTGCAAAACAAAAAATCCACGTTGGAGTCCAGCTTTGCCCTGGCGCAGGAGTACGTCCAGAAGACGGACCCCAAGAAAGATAAACAAATGGCCGAAGCGATGGCCAAGATCAACAAGGAGACGGACCCCGCAAAAGCCAGGGCCCAGATCGAGGCGCTGAATGATTCCCTGAAAACGGGCAACATTTTCGCTGACATGCAGGTCAAGGCGGCGCTGCAGGCGTACACGCAAAACAAGGCGCTGTATGAGGAACTCAAGTCGTCGGCGGGCAACTCGAAAGGTATTCTTGACAAGAACCTGTCCGAACGGCGCGAGACGTCGAATCAGCGCTGGGCTGAGACCGGGCAGGCGCTCAACGACTCGATGCGCAGCATTGGCGATGCCATCCGCCCGATTACCGATCAGGTGGCTCAGGGCATCACGAAAGTGGCGCAGGAGTTCACGCGCCTGTCTGATGGCTCGCAATCGGTCATCGCCGGTGCCGTGGCCATCGGTGCCGCATTCGTCGGGCTCAAGACCGCGTTCAGCGCCTTCACGATCGGCAAGGGTCTGCTCAATATCGCCCGGGGCAAAGTTGGGGGGCTCGGTGCCGGTGACCCGAACAAGGTCCAGAAGGTATTCGTCACGAATGCCGACGACGACAAGGGCGATGGCAAGGGTGCCGGCAAGGCGGCTGGAAAGGCCGCTGGCAAGGATGGCGACGACGACAAGAAAGGCGGCAAGCGCGCCAAAGTGCTGGGCCTGCTGGCCTTGGGGCTCGGTGCGTTCGGCAAGAAGGCCGCCGCCGCTGATGCTGACGACGATGCCGGCGCCGACAAGGACGATGGCGACAGCGCGTCAGGAAAGGACACCCCGGGCACCGCCGCCCAGGGCGACAAGGAGGACAAGGACGGCAAGGGTAAGGCCGACAAGCAAGACCCGCCCGACGTGCGTGGCAAGTTGCTGGATCTGCTCGATACCGGCGTCAAGACCATTCGCAAGAAGGGTGCCGGTGAAGGTGAGGCCGCCGAAGGTGCTGAGGCGCCCGAGGAAGGCATGCGCGGCAAAGTGCTGGGGCTGGTAGAGACAGGTATCAAAACGCTGCGCATGGGCGGCCCTGGAGCCGCTGAGGGTGATGCAGAGGCCGAAGGCGGCGACGGTGAAGACGAGGCGCCCGGCGGCCTGGTGGGCACCGGCCTCAAGCTGCTGGATATTTTCCAGAATGCCAGCAACGACGATGAGGGTGGCGACGACGGCGGCGATGGCGAAGGCGGCGCCGTCGAGCTGCAGAAGGTGTTCGTCGTGAACGCCTCGGAAATCGGCGGGCCGGGTGCTGCCGGTGGCGGCGCTCAGGCTGATGCCGGCGGCCGGCGCGGTCGCGGTCGCCGGGGTCGTGGTGGTCGTGGTCGACGTGGCGGCAATGACGACGGCGGCGAGGGTGGCCATGGGGCGCGTTCCGGGTCACGACCTGGTGCGCGCCCGCCGGTGCCACCTGTACCGCCGATTCCGCCGGCACCGCCCCCGGCGCCCGAGATTGGCCGCATTGGTCGGATGATGGGCGCGGTGGGCAAGGTCGGTGACCTGGCCAAGCGCCTGCCGGGCGGTTCGCTGGTCGATGCCGGCATGTCGGCGGTAAACGTCGCAATGACCGCCGAAACCAATGACGAGAAAGCCGAAGGCTACGGCGCGGCCGCCGGCAGCCTGGCGGGTACGCTGGCCGGCGCTGCTGCAGGCGCGGCCATCGGTTCCGTCGTGCCGGTGATCGGTACAGCGGTCGGGGGTGCGGTGGGTGCCATGCTCGGCAGCATGGGCGGGGAGTTCGGCGGTAGCTGGCTGGGCAAGACGCTGTTCGGTGACGACGCGCCGGCGGATGAAACCAAGGACAAGGACGGCGGCGAAGCCAAGGAAGACGAGTCGTCGGTGGGCAAGTGGCTGGGCGACTTGTTCGGCTCTGCCCCCGAACAGCCGGAGCCCGTGCCGCCACCTGCACCGGCGTTGGGCGATGCGGTAAGGCCTCCGGTGGCGGTAGAGCCGGCGGCACCGATAAAGCCTGTTGTCCAAGCGCCCCCCCTGGTGCTGGGCGATGCGTTACGCGTAACGGTGCCCCCAGTGCCCGAGGTCAAGCCGCCGGCTCTGGGGGATGCGGTACGTCCTCCGGTGCCGCTCATGATGTCGAGTGAAGCGGTGCGCGAGCTGGCCAAGGCCATGCCGCCACCTGTGCCGGCACCGGGTGATGCGTTGCGCGTAACAGCGCCACCCAAGCCCGAGGTCAAGCCGCCGGCACTGGGCGATGCAGTACGCGCCCCGGCGCCGGTCGAAGTGCCGGCGAAATCTGCCGATCGTACTCCGGCCATTACGCCGGGTGACGTGGTGCGCGAGCTGGCCAAGGCCGCGCCACCCCCGCCGCCGGCGCAGGAAATGGCCAAGGCTGCAGCGCCGCCGGTTGCTGCAGGCGCCAAGGTCGACCAGTCGTTCACATTCTCGCCAAACATGCCCGTTCGGGTGGATGGCGATGTGAAAGATCCGGCGCAGTTGGCCCGCGATCTGTTGCCGCACCTTCAGCGGCACTGGGAAGCGTTCCAGCGTGAAGTTGCAAGCCGGCAGGCCTCGACCCAGCTATACGATCAACCGCACGTCTAAGGAGCGCTCATGGCGTACATGGAGCAACTGCAATCATCGCTGAAATGGCTGGTTGCTGCTGGTGAGGCCGGGCGGCAGAGCATGGACGGCATGCTGGCCCCGCTCGCGGGGGCGGTGAGTGACATCACCGGCGCCGCGTCGGAGCTGGAAAACATACCGTTCGTGGGGCCACTGATCGGCGGCAAGCTGGGCCGGGTGACGCGTGCCATCGGCCTGGCTCAGTCAAAAGTGGGGCAGGTGGCCTCAACCTACAGCTCGGCCGTCTCGTCGGCCTGGCAGGTTCAGGAGCGCTTGGGGGCGTTCAAGGAGCAGGCCGCCCGGGTGACCTCGGAAGTCGGGCGGGTGACTGGGCAGGTCAACCCCTCTATGACCACGGTCGTTCCGACGACCAGCCTGGCGGCGCAGGCAACGCCGCAACCCGAGGCGGTTACGCCTTTCCCGCACCTGCTGATCATCCAGTCACACAACCCCAATGTGCAGCCGTATTACTTCAACCTGGATACGGCCGCGTTCGACGAGCTGCACCGGCAGACGTCATTCAAGTGGGCGGGCCAGGAGCGTTTGCGGCGCAGTGTTGCGCAACAGGCGGTCGGGCTTGGTGAAGACAAGATCAGCATCAAGGGCGTGATCTTTCCCGGCTACAAGGGCGGGATCGGCCAGCTCAACACCCTGCGCAGCATTGGTCGCAACCTGCAGCCGCTCAACCTGGTGACAGGTTACGGCGAAGTGCTGGGCGACTGGTGTTTGCTCAGTGTCGATGAGGAACAGAGCAACCTGCTGGCCGGCGGGATTCCCCGCAAACAAGGCTTTTCTCTGGAGTTTGTAAGCTATGGCAACGATCTGCAGAACATCTGATGGGGATCTGCTCGATGTCATCTGTCAGCAGCATTACGGGCACCTCAACGGCACCGTGGAAGCGGTGCTGGAGGCCAACCCGGATCTGGCCCGGCAGGCGCAGCCGTATCGCGCCGGCCTGGTGATTCACCTGCCGGATCTGTCGGCGCCGGCGGTGGAGCTGCTGCAACTGTTCGGCTGACCCGCGTTACGCGTAACGAGCCCCGCCCTGTGCGGGGCTTTCTCATTTCTGGAGTCCTATGAAACCGACGTACCGGATCATTGCCGACGGCAATGACATCACTGTGCTGATCAACGACCGACTGTTGATGCTACGCGTATCGGACAAGCCCGGCATGGAGTCGGACGAGTTCGAATTGCGCATTGATGACCGCGATCAGGCCGTGGCGCTGCCTCAGCGCGGCAGCAAGGTCGAAGTGCTGATGGGCTATGAAGGCCATCCGCTCACGCGCATGGGCTCATACACGGTCGATCAGATCAAGGTATCCGGCCCGCCCGATACGATGACGATCAGCGGCAAGGCCGCCGACATGCGTGGCAGCGGCAAGACCACGCGCAGCGGGAGCTGGGAAGGTGTGCCGCTGTCGCAGATCGTCACGGAAATTGCGACCCGCAACGGCTGGGAGCCGGTGTGCCCGGTACAGACCAAGGTCGAGCGGATCGATCAGCGCGGCGAGTCGGATTTTAACTTCATCACGCGGCTGGCCAGGCTGCACGACTGCACCGCAAAACTGGCCGATGGCAAGCTGCTGGTCATGCCTCGGCAGTCCGAGCTGAGCACCACCGGCAAGGCGCTGGGGGTCGTGGTGCTGGCAAAAACGGATGTGCTTCGCTACGACTTCAACCTGGGTGACCGGACGACTCAAAAGGCAGTCAAGACCCAGCACAAAGACCCCAAGACCGGCGATTTGAAGGTGGTCGAGCTGGGCAACAGCGAGGCCCCGGAAGGCCTGCCGCCCGTGCACACCGACCGGCACATCTACCCGAACGAAACCGCTGCTACAGCGGCCGCCAAGGCGCGTCTGGCGGCATTCAATCGCAGCACCGCCACGGTGCGGCTGGAAATGGAAGGGCGCACCGATCTGTTTGCCGAGCGCGTCATTGATGCGCAGGGGTTCAAGCCCGGGCTTGACGGTCAGTACCTGATCGACAGCGTTGAACAGACGCTCACGCAAGGCGGCTGGTCTACAACGGTCGAGTGCAACGGCGGCAAGGACGGCAAGGCCAAGGTCAAAGGCAAAAAAGAGAAGAAGGAAGACAAGCCGCTGCGCGTAGTGCAGTTGTAACCCCCAATCAGATTTAACGAATCTATCCATAACCCGCGTTTGCGGGTTTTTTGCATCTGGAGAAACCCTATGCCCATCACTGAACAGCAACTGCTGCAGATCCTGCCGAACTGTCGGCCCGTCGTCGGTATCTTCGTGCCGGCGCTCAATCGGGCCATGCCCCGTTTCAAGATCGATAACCGCCTGCGCATCGCGGCGTTCATCGCCCAGGTCGGGCACGAGTCCGGGCAGTTGCGCCGGCTGATCGAAAACCTCAATTACAGCGCGGCGGGCCTCGTGGCAACGTGGCCCACCCGCTTTGACAAGAACACAGCGGCGCAGTACGCCCGACAACCGGAACGAATCGCGGCCGTGGTCTACGGCTCGCGAATGGGCAACATCCAGCCCGGTGATGGCTGGCGGTTCCGTGGCCGTGGCCTGTTGCAGATCACTGGCCGGTCGAACTACCGCACGGCCGGTGCCGACCTGAATCTGCCGCTGGAGCAGGAACCGCAATTGCTGGAGCAACCGGAGCAAGCGGCGCTGTGTTCCGCCTGGTGGTGGAATCAACACGGCCTCAATGAGCTGGCTGACGCCGGTCGCTTTCAGGACATCGGCAGCCTGATCAACACCGGCAAAGTGGGGCGTGTGCCGCACGGAACCCCGGCACGCAAGGCGCTGTATGACACCGCCCTCAAGGTGTTGAATTGATCGCGCTGATACCTGCCGGCACCGGCCGGCTCTGGCTCATGCTGGCCGGCGTGCTGCTGGTCCTCGGGCTGATCGGCGGCAGCCTGTACCTAGCGTATGATCAGGGGCGCACCGTCAAGAACGCCGAGTGGCAATCCCGCTGGAATGCACGCGATGCTGGCGATCAGCAAGCGTGGGCACTGGCCCAGGTGGGCGAGCGTGAGAAAGAACAGGCCCGACAACACTCAATCAACAAGGCGATTCAGGATGGACAACAACTCATTGATCAGGCGCTGGCTGATGCTGCTGCCGCTCGCGCTACTGCTGGCAGCCTGCGCGACACCGCCGACGACCTTGCCCGCCGTCTCGCCAGTCAAACCGGCAGCCATTCCTGCACTGCCGCTGCAAGCTCGGCAGCAAGCCGCGCCGTCCTGGTGCTTGCCGACGTGCTCAAGCGCGCTGACGAAAGAGCGGGCGATCTGGCGGAATATGCTGATCAAGGGCGGAGCAGGGGGCTGACGTGCGAGCAGGCCTATGGCGCGCTCGACTGATGACCTGACTTTTCTTCGCGGTCGGCAGGCCATGGCTTGTTGGCCACCGCAATACTGAAAGAAATTCGTAGTAAAGGAGCGGCCGACACTGGATGCGTCAACATCCGGTATCGGTCACCGAACCCGCAGTCCCTTCCTGCAAGTCCAGCCAAGGCCCCCGCTTCGTGCACAAAGCGAACGGGAGCCTATCACCTGTCTATTCATACAGTAAAGGCTTGCAATCAATGTCCTCTCCCATCGTCCCCTGGATGGGCGGCAAACGCCGCCTGGCCGACCGCCTCATCCCGCTGTTCCCACCCCACGAATGCTACGTCGAAGTATTCGCCGGCGGTGCGGCCCTCTACTTTTTGCGTCCCCAGCAAGCCCCCGTTGAGGTCTTGAACGACATCAACGGTGACCTGGTCACCCTATACAGGGTCGTGCAGAACCACCTTGAAGAGTTCGTGCGCCAGTTCAAATGGGCGCTTAGTTCCCGCCAGATATTCGAATGGCAAAAGATGACCCGCCCTGAAACCCTGACCGATATTCAGCGCGCTGCAAGGTTCTTCTACTTGCAACAGCATGCGTTCGGTGGAAAAGTATCGGGTCAGACGTTCGGTACCGCCACAACTGGCCCGGCCATAAATCTGCTGCGTATCGAGGAAAACCTGTCTGTGGCCTGGCAGCGGCTTGCAGGCACCTACATCGAGAATCTGCCTTGGTTGGAGTGCGCCGAGCGTTACGACCGGGTGCATTCCTTCCTGTATATGGATCCGCCTTATTGGCAAACTTCTGGATATGGTGTGGGCTTTGGATTCGATCAGTATCAGGGCATGGCCGACTTCATGCGGCGGTGCAAAGGCAGGGTGATGGTCAGCATTAATGACCATCCCGACATGCGGCAGGTGTTCGAGGGGTTTCATTTTGAGACCTTGGACATCCGTTACACAACCGTCAATCAGCGCACCAGCCAGGCCGGAGTGAGCGGAGAGTTGGTGATCATGAACTGGGAGCCTGCCGCGTTGGGTGGGCTTTTTTGAGTATCCAGTCTAAGGCACGCTAAGCCAAAGCGCTGGCCAGTATTTCTGATTAAAGGTAGGAAGGGCGGGGGTAGTGGATTAGGCATACCCCCGATCCAAAACTGCCCCTTATTAAAGGCTGCTGTCGGCTAAAAGTAGACTTTTGAAGGGGAACAGAAATTGAGGATGATTCAGACAGCTATGTTAGCTGTTCTTCAAAAATAAGGTGGTCTGCTTCATCACAAAGACCGAGGCAACACCGGCAAGGTGGTTCACCGTCTGCGCCAGTTCAGGAGGATTTGATACATAATCGTCATCCTTTCCATGTGAAGTTTCATTGCGTAGGGTACCGATTCCGTGAAACACCGTGCCTACGCCCTGGAGCATTTCCGAAGCAGCTGGGCCAATGGTGGATGAGTCTCGAAGAATACCTAGCAATCGCTTCAGCAATTTCTCGATTGAGTAGCTATCATAACCTTCTTCCCCCAGTGCTTTTAAGCAACTTTTTAGCACGGTTTCAATGTGCGTGCAGCTGAGGGAAATCGATTGATCAGGATCTGGAAAAACTAATTTCCGAGCTTTCAACCACGAATCCAGTAACTTAGAACTATTACTGAACAGGCTATCAAGGTCTGCATCAATTATAGCTTTTTCGACAGTCATGAATTGAGCAAGGGACTGAGCCGCGGCGGCGGTTTTTAGAAACTCTTTATCGAGGTTCTGGAGTAAATCGGCTACCAGCGAGTTCAACACCTTGGTATCACTGACGCGTCTCTGCATATCAGTTCCAGCCTCTTCTAATGAACAAAGAGTCCAGTAGTCCAATTCGCTGGGACGAGGCACCTCTTTCCATCCGATTTTTAACTCCCGGCCAGTGAATGCTAGATAGCAAGTTGTATGCCCAATTGGATCTTCTTCTTGGTCAACAATCTCATCAAAAGTGATGGTTTTACTATTGCCGCCACACCCAAGACCTTCGACCAACTCCAAAAGTTTTTGCTCGAAAGCTTTTAATCCATATAATAACTGTAGGTTCTCATTTTTTACCATTAATGATCGAGCAGCCAGCGCTGCAAATCCATCTTCACTCATTTTCTGAACTCATCTATTCTTTCAGCTTTTCTAAAATGTAGGTCGCGACCGCACCAGAAATTGAATTGCCCTGTGGCTTTTAGAGACACGATGTAACCCTGGACGATAGCTACCCCTGACTCATTTGGAGCGTCGCAGCTCAGTTTGTTCTGAAATCTGCGATACCGCGCATCAGATTCACAATGAATAACCCCTGATTTTTTAAGCTCTGAACGGGTGCATTCGCCCGCAGCAGCCACTCATGGATGACCACATCCGAAACAGAGCTGAAATTCCCGATCTAGTCCTTCTATACTAAGGGGATTGCACGAAAAGTCATCATTGCCGTGACCTAATTCTAATGAGGCGCCAGTAGTCCTGCTGAACACCTTTACGAATATAGCGTGCAGACATCACTTGTACCATTCAGCTTTGATCGCCGCGAAGTCCATGTCCTTCCATTCCTCCTTCCACAGTTGCCAGTAAGGGATATCGTTCGAGGAGGGGGCGTCGGCGCAAGGCTCAATCTGAACGATTGAGGGAAGAATAATGGATTCACCTACCAATAAAGCTTCCCCTTGCCGGAACGATGTCATTTTGTCAATCAATGAACCAAGCGAGTCCGGAAGTAGCTTTTTAACGTAGCCTTGATCCGTTGGGTTGGTCAGACGCATCGCAATGAAGTTGCTGCATTGAGAAAAAATCGTTTCTGATATTTCTGATGGTCGTTGGCTCGCTAACAATAGCGTGACACCATACTTTCGTCCTTCCTTGGCAATCCGTTCAATAGAGGCTTTGGACGACCGGTATTTGGAAAGCTCGCTATTAGGGACATATTTATGCGCCTCCTCGTAGACAAGCAGGATTGGTACGTCGTTGTTCACCTTCTCGCTAGGGTTCTTGGCGCAGCGTATGCGTTTGTAGATGTACCCGTACTCGAAAACGAGCCTCGATATGAGTGATACTGTGATGCTCAATACTTCGAACGGAACTCCGCTAAGGTCAATGACGGTCACGTTTGATCTGCTTTGCAAGGGGTATCCGAGCAACTGCTGAAGTGTTTCTTCGAACGTGATGTTATTGGATTTTTCGCCTAGGAAGAATTCCAGCCTAGTGTCGTTCACCTTGTTCTCGAGTCGGCTGACGAAGTTTGTCAGCTTTCCGTAAAGGCTTCCCTGCGTGTATTTAGGCTGTCCAGCCTTTTCTTTGTTACTGGATGCATAGACTTCTCCGCTATCGACCAACTCTTCATTCTTAGCGATTGCGTACGCCAGCACCTCTTTGATATCGAATAGGATAGGCGTATCGAGGTGAATCTTTTGCTTTTCGGTTTCGGAACCGCTGTATTTTGCGCGTCGGTCCCTAATGATCGCTTCTTTGAAAATGTTCCTCTGATTGTGATCGTTTGCTTCAGTGTCGAGGAAAAACTCCTCCAGCTCTTCGCTGTTTAGCATCCAGTATGGTAAAACTAAGTTTGAAATGTCAATGTGGTTTGCGGAAGGGAATGCCGACTTGTACTCTGCGTGGATGTCGAAAATTATCACATGCGAATTGTTAAGGGAGAAGTCGCCGTCTTTTCCCGATACTGCCTTCTGGATGATGGTAGCCAAGGTGTGTGATTTACCGGAGCCGGTCGAGCCGACCACTGCGATGTGCTTGTTGAAGAACTTGTTTCCGTTGACAGGCACAGGGACGTTCCCATTTGAAGCCAGCGTCGAAAACAGGAATCTCTCGCCTTGGGGAACTGAGTCGTCGTAAATTTTTTTAATATCGGCGATGGTCGCGGGTTGGACTTCTTTCGGTGGGATGGCTAGCGAATCACCGCCGCGTTCGAACTTACCTTGCCTCAAAATGCCTATTGGGAATGCTTCGATGATGTAATCCCGCTTTCCATTTGTGCTGACGGCAATCTGGAAGTTCTCGATAATTGCTATGAGAACCGCATTTTCGTTATCCGCAATCTTCACGTATGAGCCGACCCTCAGCGACTCTTCCGCTGTTTTAAAGTCTTCGAGGTCATCCACAACAATGCGCACCTTGTCGGGAAAAACCGCGATTACCTGGGCATTTATTTTATCTTCTTCCTGTTTATGTACCATGCTAAATTCCTTGCGTTTAGATGATTGATTTGACGTCCGATAGCCGCTCAACCTGAATCTTGACGTGCCGGACCGCTGGCTTGTCGTATTGGAAGTAGCAGTTGCCTAAATGGAATTGGTAGATGCGCCGTGTCTTGGCAATCATGTCTACGGTTTGCTCGACGTTGGAAAGCGTGTTTAGGACCTTTATCCTTATACCGTTACCGTGCGTGGCTGTCTGCGTGATCGATTGGTGGCTAAAATCCGCCCCTTGGAAGTCGTGGCCATCTATGAGCTTAAAGCCCTCGTTGCTGAGCTCTTTCTTAAGGTCGAGAAACTCACTGTCTGTTACCCCGTGAACATAAATGTACGGACAGAAAGGTGACGGCTCACGAGCGGACAGTTTGGCCCATTTCCTTGAAAGATCGTGGAATAGGTCCTTTAGGTCGCCTCGCTTATATGAGTCAGAGTCTACTTCTACCATGAAGAAGCGTTCGTATGGCGGCACGTTTAGTTCTGTAAAATACTCCTTGCGAAGCGCTGCCAAGTGAGCCTTTTTACCCTTTCTCTCGACGAACCACTCATTGAATAGAATGCTCGAGGTATTGATCCTAGCAAGGAATTGCTTCTTCGTAATTGCCCGGTCCGTTGGCGAAGCCTTGATCGATAAATCGCGGATAACCGCTAGCGCATTGCTGTAGAAAAAGTATTCGGCACAGAATAACGATCCTCCCAGCGCAACTTGGAGCGCCGTCACCACCTCTCGGAACTGTTGCTCAAACTCTTTCGCTCTGATGTCTATAGTCAGGCGCTGTAAAAACTCCTTGAGTTCAGTGTCGGAAAGCTCTAAGTCCAAGTGGTGATAATAGATTGCTTTGTCTTTCGTATAGGTCAGAAAGTGCTTCTTTAGGAAATCGACGTCTACACCGCCATCCAGTTTTTCTTGGCCGGATGCATAGTGCCCCTTTATGGAGTACGCAACCTTCGGTTTCGTTCCGCCCAAGCTTTCCTTGAAGTGGGACACCATGTGCTTAATCGCATCTTTGATCACGGAGTGATTATATTCGGTCTTCGCGTAGTACTTGCACTGCGTGGCGGTAATTTCGCTTGCGGTGCGGATATCGATGTCCTCAATGCACTCGATCTCAATAGAATCGTCCGGCGAAGCCAGTTGCAAAATGCTAAAGATAGACAGATCGAACTGGTAAAAATAACCTCGGATAGTGTCAACGGCGCTTCTGTCAGTCATGGCACGTCCATCTGCTATGTCTCTATCAGTAATTACTTGCACTTAGCATTGTAAGTCGGTGCAAGTATTCCAACGTATCATTCCGTAGATGCTGGCGAGTACTCGTCGTACACCAAGCACGCGTTACCATCATTTGTGCGATGACAGATTTTGCTGGCATGCACTGTAGAGATATAAAGGAATATTAACCGATTGTGTATCAGCACAGCTAATCACTATAGCTCAGCTTCTGAGACGGTGTGAGCGAACGATGGCTTGATTTTCTGATAGACCGCTTTTGGCTGATGGCTGCCTGTCACGAAAGGCTGCAGTCGACTGCGGATCACGGTCATTCCGGCGTTATCATCATCTTGATGAATTCTTCATTGCGGTCGATCGCCGCTAGGGCGCCGCGAACATTGCTGGCTATTTCGGCTGAACCGTGCTGCTCGCCCCAAAGCGTAAGCCCCATTATGGCGACCTCCAGGGCGAGTTGGCTTTCATTGACTTTGTATAGCAGGGAAGGGAGAAGGTCAGAATTTGCCATCGCGAATCCTCCGTGAAACAGTCAGCTTAGCAGTCGAATTTTTCGAGAAGATGCTTCACTGCTGCCTTTATTCCAAGCAGGATGCGTGCCACTAGACAAGCCAGTCTGGCTGGTGTGATGTGGGGTAATGCGTCCAATCCATCATCTGGCGGATGACGGATTTATGGTCAGTATGTAAATATCGTCAGCATAAGCTAGTCGCGCTCATAGCAACTAAACAAATTGATTCCTTTGATGTCTCGAAAATCTTTATCATCAGTAATGATATTTAGCACTTGGTTTTCATTCATGAAGTGATAGTAGAGCGCATCGTAACCGTCTACGAGATGGTTTTCCACGGTGTGCATTAATGAGTCCGCGACCCCCGGTGCCAGATTGGCTGGGAGTTCTTTAGCCATACTTTGGATTTGGTCCCAGGCGGACTTAAGTTCTCCGACCACGGCTTTTCGTTCGGTGGCCTTTTTTCTGAAGGATTTTAAGGAAACGTCAGGTGTGTTTTTATATGCTTTAAATATTTCAAACTCTGATCTTTCAATTAGTCTTGTTAGTTCGACCAATGTTAGTGGGGAGTAGTAGAGCGTGCCTTCATTGTCCAGCGCTTTTTCAATGAATTCGGGATAGAATTCAGTCTGATATCCTTTTGGGCCGTTACCAGTAAAGCTTTTCGATGCTGCGTAGGTAATCCAGTACCAAACATTCGTATCTACGAAGAAGTTTTCACCTTTAGAAGGTGGCTGTGTTTTTATATCGAAAAACATTTCACATATCCTTCTGTGCTTGGTCTAGGCCTGTGTTCGTTTTATCGCCACCATCAGCGAAAAATTTTATTGCGTTAGCAATCACTAAGTTGAGAAGTCTCTTCCCGTGATCAGAAATTCCTTCAAACACGAGGGTGTTTTGGAGTTCCTCGATGGTTTTATCCTTGAGGAGAGCGCCTATGCTCGCATTGAGAAAGGGGGATGCGAAGACGTCAATTCCGGAGAAGTCTAGAATGACTTTGCCGCTTCTCCATTCTTTTAAAATTACTTTTCTAAGCTTTATGCCAGAGTTCATCGATATTGCGTTGGTGCCAACAATATCTTTAACGTTGATTACTTTCATTTCATGCCTCTCAAAAATAAGCCGGCGCCAGGTCTTCGCTTTCTGACTTGAGCTTGTAATGTTTGTCGTCGCAGTTAACAGTTATGCTAACTAGCGTTCCTAATAGTCTTCCCGGCACGCTCTGTGTGATATATATACCATGCGGGTTTACTATTGCCATGTAGGAATCGCTGCATACGCGGAGTACACCTCCGTTTATCATTACAAAATCTTTTAAGATGCCGAAACCTAGACCTCTCGGTAAGTCGGGGGCGCTGTCTGTTCTTGTGGAGTTACCCACCTCAAGAGCCCAGTTAAAGGCAGCTTCTTTACCTAAATTAGGAATGTGTTTTTGTACGGAGTTCACTATGCCACCACCCAAATCTAGAACTGATAAAGAAAGTCTTTTTTCTTTCGGCTCATAATATCCGCAGGAGATGACACTTTGTTGATTGTGGTTGTCTTTGAGGCCGTGACCATATGCATTGATAAATATTTCGTAAATGCTGCTTACGATTTCTGCTTTTAGCGATTCTGAAACTGAGAGTTTTTCATTGGTTAACCAGCTGTCTTTAAGATGATCTACGATTTGGGAATCATTCAGAACTGTATCGTGCTGCCTATAGCCGATATAGTCGCTAGATCCGACAATTCCATAATCAGGGTGAACGTAATTCCAGAAACCAAGTTCTTGCAAGCGTTCCAGTAGACGAGAGTTTATTTTTTCAATGCTGAATTGAATTTTTCTAGTGCGGATAAGGTTTCTTAGCCCAAAGCCATTAAACATTTGCCGGCTTTTTTCATGCTGCTTTAAGTAGTTGCATAGGCCACCTATTACAACTAACCCGTTATGGCTTATTATTGAGCATTTTGAAAAATCAAAAATATAGATATTATTTGGTGAGGAGATAATAAAATCAGCAAGCTTGCTCAGATATTTATATCCGGACTCATCATCCCTGATGGGTGGTAGAGGTATTCTGACTGTTTCTGTTTCCATTGCTATCTTTCACCTGATCCTTTGTAGATGAATCTGAATGTAAACGACAAAATATCCGTTTCGGCGTGGCCGCTTTTAGACCTTGGCCATCCGAGGGCGTTTCTACCGCTCATCTGAGCGTACTTGAAAAGTGTCCTGTTTTCTAGGATGTGCGGTTCCCTGACGTGAATTAAATGCCACGTAACCGTTCCCCCGTGATTGTCCGCCTTGAACCGCATCGACAGTGCTTGGGATTGGAGCCGAAAACGGTTACTTAAAATTTGCTGCGGGGATGAGGGATAAGGTGGCGTTTCGTTGTGTTCGACCGGCAGCAGTCGACCTATAGCGGCAATCATCTCAACCTCTACTGAAATTGATAAGCAAAGCTATGAAAGCCGCGAATGGAGCGATCAGCACCAAGCCACCAACAGCGATTGCCCAGCCCTAGGCAAAGCCGCTTTCTCCCTCGAAATGGCCGCCAAAAAACAAGCCTAGTATGTAAACGCCAATCCGATGAGCCAACAGGTTGAGTAAGGCTTCAGAGATTAAATCGATGTTCACCTTGGATGAAACGCTTCATGGGCGATCCTTTCGATGAAATCCTCAGAAATCATAGCAAGGGTTTGCGAAGGCGTTTTTACACACTCTGGGCCGATAGCGGTCATAAAACAATGGTTGCTTTGTATTAGAATCGGCTACTGGATGGCTTCGGATTGTTGGAGACTCGTACCACTTTTTGTACCAATCACTGTTCCTAGAAAGGATTCTCAAGGTGTTCAAGACGCGCGTTTAGCCCTTCTGAGACACCGTGCGCATTCGCCTGCTATTCCGCACAAATGTGGTTAGCGTGTGGTGCTGTTCCTTAAGGAATCTATGGGCGGGCGGAGCTTGGGCAATGGCTTGGGATTGGGCTTTACACAGGCATGGATTGGATTGTCGCTGGTGTCGCTGGTGTTTGGATTGTGTTGGCAGAACACCGTAGGTAACGGAAAAACCAAGGTGTTGCGAAGCAAGGCGTCTTGTTTCGCGGCAAGCGTGCAAGCAATAGGTGCAAATATGCGCTGTCATGGCTTGAGATTTTGGAGGGGAGGGGTGGCAAGATCTTGCCGCTGGGTGCCTGTTGACTACAGGTTAAAGTGCTAAACAGACACCTTAACAGACACCTTGCTAAAGGCTGCTAGGCTGCAACCCTTGAAAAATATGGAGCGGGTGAAGGGAATCGAACCCTCGTTATCAGCTTGGGAAGCTGGAGTAATGCCATTATACGACACCCGCGCAAAGCGACTGACGTTGTACCAGATAGTGGCATTCAATTGAAGCCCTGATTTCAATCGGTTGGCCTGGATCATTCGCCGAGAGGCATCGGATTGGCGTCGGCGAATGGATCCGCAGGTCGGGTACGTCGGCTTCAGAAAGCAAATGCATGGTGGCTCGAAGTCGGGTGGATGGAATAACGGGGGCTGCTGGAGGCCGAGGGTTCGGGCTTCAGGAACTCCGTCAGTGCACGTTTCGAATCGCGGCAGGCGGCCTTGTTTTCCATGTCCAGAAAGTGGCCGGCATCCTGGAGGATGCTGAAACGGCTGTGCTCGACATAGTTGGCGAACAGCGGCGCGTCGCAGGCGCTGGTGTATTCATCGAGCGCGCCGTTGAGGAACAGCACCGGTACGTTGATGTTCTGCGCGGCCGTCAGGTAGTTCTGCGGGTCGATTTCCAGTACCTGGCTGATGTGGTAGTGCATCTGGTCGTATTCATGCAGGTCCAGGCTGCTGACGTGCCGGTAGTTGAAGCGCTTGAACAGCGACGGCAGGTGCTTGCCGATGGTGCCGTTGATCAGTTGCCCGACTTCATGACGGTCGTGCGCACCCAGGTGCGTGATGCCGCGCAACAGGTAGTCGCGCATGGCGTCGTTGATGCGTGGCGAGAACGAGCTGATCACGGCTTTTTCGATGCGCCGTGGCCGGTGCGCCAGGGCCACCAGCGTGGCCGCGCCGCCCCATGAAAAGGACATCACGTGTTCAGCCTGGAAATGGTCGATCAGCTCCAGCAGGATCTGGCCTTCCATTTCGCGGGTCAGCGGTTTTTCATGCCGGTTGTGGGGTTTGGATTTGCCGGCATAGGGTTGGTCGTAGAGCACGATATTGAATTGTGGGTACAGGTTGCGAACGGTCTGGGCAAAGGATGCCGTGGTGGCCAGTGAGCCGTTGACCATCACGATGGTCTTTTCTGCGGTGTCCGAGCGGTAGAACTCGGTGTACACCCTGAACAATCCTTGTATATCAAGCACAGCGGTTTCTGGCCTCATATGTCTTCTCCTGGCGTAGACAAGTGTGCGCGCAAATGAATTTGCACGAGTTTCGTGACAGGTAGGCATACGCCTGAAAGGCCCATGTCGATCCGAACGATCTGTCCGACAGGTGTTGTTATTAGGCGGGCGTTTTGTCGTGGGGCCGGGGCCCGGTACGGCAAAAGGTTTCTTAGAATGCGGGTATGACTTGTCGGTCACATGCAGACCGACGATTGGATTCAAGCAGTCGATCCCGGAACCCGCAAGTGCCGTTCGTACGTTGTTACACGCCTGGAGGGAGGCGTCCGACTGACGGTCAGACGGCGAGGATTTCCGTGGCGCTCAGGGGGCGGTACTGGCCCGGTGACAGGTCCGCGTCCAGCAAGAGCGGCCCCATGCTTTCTCTGTGCAGAATCAATACCTTGTTGTCGAAATGGCCGAACATGCGCTTCACCTGGTGATAGCGGCCTTCGACAATGCTCAGGCGCGCCTGGCGCGGGCCGAGCAGGGTCAGGTGGGCGGGCTGGGTGGTGATGTTTTCGAAGGCGAAGTAAAAGCCGTCGGCAAAACGGGCCACATACCGTTCGTCGATCAGTTGCTCGGTTTCGACGTAATACACTTTTGGTAGCTTGGTCTGCGGCTGGGTCAGGCGCCTGGACCATTGCCCGTCGTTGGTCAGCAACATTAACCCTGTGGTGTTGAAATCCAGGCGCCCGGCAATGTGCAGTTCATGCTTGTCGGGGACGTCCAGCAGGTCGAGCACGGTGCGGTGCTGCGGGTCGGTCGTGGCGCTGACGCAGCCGGCGGGCTTGTGCAGCATGAAGTAGCGTGCCGGCTTGCCGGCCTGCAGTACCTCACCGTCAACCTGCACGCAACTGAACTCACGCACCTCATGCAGCGGATCACGCGCCACCTGTCCGTCGACCTGAACGCGGCCGGCGACCAGCGCCAGACGCACTTGCTGGCGGTTGAAACGTGGCAGGTTGCCAAGAAAGCGGTCCAGGCGCATGGCGTCAGTCGTCTTGTACGGGGGTGGCAAGTTCGATGCCGGCGCAGCGAGGGCACAGGCAGGTCTTGTCGCGCAGTTCGGGCGCCAGGGCGTCGAGGCGCTCAGGCGCGATGCTGACACTGAAGCACCAGCACGGCCGGGTGGCGGTGCGCGGGTCGGCCAGGGTGCAGCGATTGCTCTGCCCGCAGGCCGGGCACAGGGTCGGGTCGGGTGTGTTCATGCCGGCACCGCCTGCTCGATGCACACCTGGTTGCGACCGCTCAGCTTGGCCCGGTACAGCGCCCGGTCGGCACGGGCGATCAGGTCTTGCAGGTTGTCGGCGCCCTGGCGCTCGGTCAGGCCTACGCTGACGGTGACCTGCAAGGTGACACCCGAGAATGAATAGTCGTGGCCTTCGGCAAGCAGGCGGATCTGTTCGGCGACTCGCTGGGCGCCGGCCAGGTCGCTGTCGCGCAGCAGGATGATGAACTCTTCGCCGCCCCAGCGGCAGATGACATCCGACTGGCGCAGGCAACTGCGGAGGTCTTCGGCAAAGCCGGCCAGCACCGTGTCACCGGCCAGGTGGCCGTGGGTGTCGTTGAGGTGCTTGAAGTGGTCCAGGTCCAGCAGCAGCACCGTCAACGGGCTCTGACTGTCGAGGGTATTGCCGGCCAGCAGGTTGAAGCCGCGGCGGTTGGGCAGGCCGGTCAGGCTGTCGAGGGTGGCCTGGGTTTCCAGGCGCTGCTGGTAGCGCCGCAGGATCCTGTGCAGCAGCAACATCACGACCAGGGTGACCACCAGGCAGATCACCAGGTTGATGTAGAGCGACTGGCGCACATCGCTCAGGGCGCTGTTCTCCTGCTTGTCGACGAACAGGTACCAGTTCAGTTCGGGAATGAAGCGCACGTTGAGAAAGTGGCCTTCGCCTTCGGCCTTGTACTCGTAAGTGCCGCTGTGCGGCTTGGGCAGTTTGTCCTGCAGGTCGCGCAGGTTCGGCAGATCCTTGAGCGACTGGCCGATTTTCGCACCCTGTGGTCCGCCACTGGCCCCGGTCAGCACGATGCGCCCGGTGGTGTCGACGAAGTACACGCTGCGGTCATAGCGCTGCTGGTAGCGGTCGATCAGCTTGATCACCGCATCGACCGTCAGGCCTACGCCGGCGGCGCCGATAAAGCGGTTCTCGTAGTCGAAGACCTTGTAGTTGATGAAAAACGTCATGCTGTCCTGGTTGGCCATGTCCGGGTCGACGCTGATCTCGTAGGGCTCGCTCATGTCGCGCACGCGGTAATACCAGGCGTCGCGCACTTCACCCGGCCTGATCTTTTTCAGCACGCCCTTGGCCTGGTAGTAGGTCAGCGTGGCATCGGAAATGAAAAATGCCGTGTAGGCCCCGTAGTGGTCCATGACCTCGCGCAGGTAGCGGGTCATCTGCCCGGTGTTGCGCTCGCCGCCCACCACCCAGTCACGCATGAAGGTGTCACGCGACATCATCGAGGAAATCAGCACCGGCCGGACCAGGTCTTTCTGGATTTCCGAATACACCGTGTCGGATGTCAGCGGCAGTTCGGTGTTGATGATGCTGTCGCGGATCGAAGTCCGCGACGCGTAATAGCTCAGCAGCGATGTGGCCAGGAACCCGCTTGCAAGCAGCACCACCAGGGTCAGTAACAAGGGGCGCTGCGAGGTGACGGTGTTGGGAAAAGGCATGACGAGTCCGGACGGCTGGATAAACCTGAGGGCTGGCATAGTAGACGAAACACCCTGCGGCACTCTATTGGACGATCATTTTGCATTTATCGCGCCATAGGGTCAGGGCGTGATCGGTACGTCCTGGCTCAGTCCTGGGGCACTCCACACCGGCGCCCGGCGCAACAGCCCGGCAAGGGCGGCGCAGCGGCAATGCAGCAGCAGGATCCGGTCGTAATGAATGCCTTGGGCGGCCAGGGTATCGAACAGGTCTTCCAGCGTGGGCGGCAGGCGGCCGAAGCGGTTGCGCACGGTCAAGACATCCATGGGCGCAGGCGGTCGTTGATCGCCGAACGGCCGGGCATTGCTGTTGCGCACGACCTGGGTGATTTCCTGATAGCTCTCGCCGCCCTGGCCCTGGTACTTGGACAGCGTGTAGTTTTTCAGACGGCCGGTCTGCACTGTGCCAGCCATGAGTTTATCGGTCAGGGTCAGCGGCGGCAGCGACGCGCCAGGCGGCACCGCAGTGTTGCCGGCTGCACTGGAAATGCCAAACGGACTGGCGCGCTGATTGACCACACGGTGCAGCGCCGGGTCGATCAGTACATACCCGTGCGGGGCATAGGTATGGATGTGGGTGCCATTGGGGATCGCAACGGTCTTGCTCCAGGGCAGGTGATAGCCGTGGGTGCTGACCACCAGCGTCCGGGCCTGGCCTCGGTCGCAGGTCCACAGCAGAAACTTGCGCCCCACTTTCCAGGCGTGCACGGCCATGCCGCCGAAATGCGGGTGGGGTGCAATCGTCCAGCGCTTGAGCAGGCTGTCGGTGTGGAAGAACTTCTCCAGCCGTGTCTGGCGCCGGCCCGGCGAGCGCCCCAGCCAGGTGCCAAACGTGTGCAAGGAGCGCACCGGTGCCTTGGCTGCGTGCACCCCCGCCTTGCCGACAGTGCCAAGCCTGTTCAGCGCGCCGTACAGGCGAGGCGTCAGGGGAGCCAGGCCGAGCAGTCCCAGGGTCAGCGTCGACAGCAGCGCCTGGCGTTTTTCGGCCTGGCGCTGGCCGGGCAGGTTGGCCTGGGCAATGTCCACGCCCACCAGCCCGGCTTGCGTGGCCAGTGAGGCGAGCATGGCCGGAGTCAGCAGCAGCGACATCGGCGCCAGCAGCCATTGCAGATGCTGCAGGCGTGCGCGCCAGTACTGCAGCGAGGCCTGGCGCGACGTCACGATCAACTGACGGGCGTCCTCCAGTGCATTGGCCTTGAGCGTCTGGCGCATGAAGGGCATGGGCGGGCCGGCTGGCAAGGCATGTTCATGCAAGGCATCGGCGAGGGTGCGGTGCACATCGGGGTTGTAGATCAGGTCGGTCCAGGGCCGCAGTAACGAGGCTGGCGAGGCCTGTTCAAGCCCGCTCCAGTACTTGAACAGGTAGGCAAGCCGTTCGCGATGACGGGCCGGAACATAATTCAGCACCGCATGGCGCCAGCGCTCGTCAGCACTGGCCTTGCAAAGGTAGGCGCTCAGGGCGGTGGCATCGGCAAACTCGATGAACGCCTTGTGCTGCCCGGCCTGGTACAGCACGCGCCGCGCTGTATTGTCCGGACACAGGATCAGCAGGCTGGCACAGGGCTGGCGTGACAGGCCTTCGAGCGGGTTGCTCTGCACGTCAAAACCCAGGGCCTTCCAGCAGGGCGCCGGGCTGTGAAAACTGGCGACGATGGCGGCAAAGCCGCTGCGTTGCAATGCGCCGGTCTTGAGGCTGATCACCGCCTGAGTGACCAGCAGCGCGCACAAGGCGCGTTCGATGCTGTCTTGCTGGCCATCCCAGAACGCAACGATGCGCCGGGTCATGACGGCCAGGAAGTCGGTCTGCTCGATGTACGCACACACGGCAGCGGCCTCGATGGGCAGCACCCGGTCCCGGGCCCATTCGCCCTTGCCGCCGGGGTCGTGATAGACCACGGTCTGGGCGCCATGATCGATATAGCCGCTGGGCGACTCGATCTGGTAATGGCCGATCAGGGCCTTGGCCAGGTTCAGCGGCGTCTCGTCGGGCACGTGGAACCAGGTGTTGGCCTGGCTGACATGGCCCAGCAATGTACGGAATTCGCCAGGCCGGTAGGCGATGAATACCTGGCGTGGGTCAAGGTCCAGGCCATGGTGTTCATGCAGCCAGCTTTTCATCAGTTCGTTTGCGACCTGGTCGGGCCTGGGCAAGGCGTCGAGGATGGCCGGTTGTGCCTGCCAGAGATCGACAGCACAGGCGAGGCTCATGCTGCGGGCGATAAAACGGTGCAGCAGGTCGTCGTTGTGCGGGGTGGGCGAGTCCTCGGCGCACTCGCGGGCAACCTGTAGCAGCGTGCGAAAGACATCGCCTTGCAGGGGGCGCGATTCAAGGCGTGGCGGCTTGTCGTGTGCGGCCGGCTGCTGCTCCAGCCACTGGCGATGCCAGTTCGAGGCGTTCAGGGCCCCGAGCAGGCGAGCAGTCATGACTTCGGGGTCGTCGCTGATGTATTCGATGGGCGCTTGCGCGGTGCCGGGCCGGTGAATGAAACAATGTGCATTGAGCCTGGAGCGGACCTGGAACAGGCCGGGCACCGGCTCATCGTCGATATACAGCAGGCGCACCTCGGCCTTGTCGCCGATACGTCCAGCGGCCAGGGTCTGGCTGTCGGTGGGAAATGAGGCGTAGCCCAGGGCGTCCAGGGTCAGGTAGTAGCCGGCCTGGCTCAGCGTGCCACGCTTGCGCTGGTGTGCCAGCTCATCGATGAACGCCAGCCGGGCCAGGCTCAGCCAGGTATTGGTGTGGCGCTGCCAGAAGGTGTTGAGGCCTTGCAGATAATCATCGAACCAGCGCTGATCGATCACACGACGCAGCACGTCACTGGCGCTCATGTGTTCCAGCCCTGGCAGCGGGCGGTCATCGACTGGCGTGGTACGGGCCAGCGCTGCCAGCTGTTGCAGGTCGGCACTGGCGACGGCCAGTTCGGTCAGGCTGCAATCGAGCAGGTGGTGTTCATCACCATGCTCATCGACCCAGCCCTGGGCATGGCTCAAGCGCAGCCGCAGGTGGTCGGGATCAAGTGGCTGGCCAGCCATGACTTGCAAATGCCCGATCAGGCGTTCGCGTGCATAGACAGGCCAGGGCACGGGGTAGTCCAGGTCCAGTTGCACCGCTTGCAGCAGCAGCGGCGAGTCGCCGATCAAGGCAAAGCCCGGGCTTTTGCGCAAGCGGCTCAGCTGTTTGAGGGTGAGTGGGTCGGCCAGGGGGGAGGGCGTTTCCAGCCCGGGCAGGCGCTGATCGACGGTCGAATAATAGAAAGGTGACAGGGCGAAGGCATTGCCGGCCGGCAGTTGGTCGGCGCGCTCCTGGTCCTGGCCGGGCAAGAAGGCCGGTTCCGGAAATACCGGGGCATTGCTGAAGGTGTCGTGCATGGTGAGGTTCGCAAGTGGAGGGCGACTCACTATGTCGCGACCTGGCCAATGCCTGGGGCTAACTATGTAGCGCGCATCGCTGCGGCTGCTGAAGGGTCGCCCTTTGCTATGAAATTTCTTGTTGCATATTTGTAAAGGGCTGGTCTTGACCTTGAAACCCTTATTTAACGTGGCTTACAGCCTGAAAAACGACAGGTGTCGCTGAAAATGACGCACCAGCGTCGTCGCACTTGCGGCTCGTTTTCCAGTCTGATCTATCGTCCCCCAGTGTATGGATGGACGCCGGCCAGCGTCGCTGGTTGGACCACCTGCGGTCCAGGAGGCCGCCATGTATCGACAATCCTTGTTTGTCTTGCTGCTGTCTCTGTTCATCGCCGGCTGTTACGCAGGCCCTGGCTACTATGAATCGGATGTGTACTCCCGACCCGACACCGAGGTAAGGCGTTACTACGACACCGGTTACAGCCCCACTTATTATCAGGAGCGCCGTATCTACGTCGCTCCCCAGCCACGTTATTACAACCCGCCACCGAGGGTTTACTACCGCGCGCCGCCATCACCGCGTTACTACGCACCGGGCCGTCCGCCCGGTCATGGCTGGGATAACAGGTGGCGTGGAGGGGATCGCGACCGGTATGACCGTCGCCATGACCGGGGTGATCGCGGTGACTACCGGCGTGGGGACCGTGACCAGCGGTCCGGTCACTGGGACCGTCGTTGACCGGGAGTTTCAACCTTCACACACGGCGCTCATCGTAGCGCCGTTTTTCATGCAGGCGTGTGCCCGACGCAGAGCATTTGACTTTGTCGCCCGGCTTTCCTAGTGTCCGCCCATTGTTTTAGTGGGTACTGCCATGACGAATGAAGACCGGATCAAACTCGAACCAAGCTGGAAAGAGGCGTTGCGCGCCGAGTTCGAGAAACCCTACATGAGTGAACTGCGCGAGTTCCTGCGCCAGGAGCATGCCGCCGGCAAGGAGATCTACCCGCCAGGGCCCTTGATCTTCAATGCCTTGAATTCCACGCCACTGGATAACGTGAAAGTGGTGATCATCGGCCAGGACCCTTACCACGGGCCCGGTCAGGCGCATGGCCTGTGCTTTTCGGTGCAGCCCGGCGTGCCGACGCCGCCGTCGCTGATGAACATTTATAAAGAGCTGCACCGCGACCTGAATATCGATATTCCCAACCACGGCTACCTGCAATCCTGGGCCGATCAGGGCGTACTCTTGCTTAATACCACCCTTACAGTGGAGCGCGCCAACGCTGCCTCACACGCCGGGAAAGGTTGGCAGCATTTTACCGACAAGGTCATCGAGGCGGTAAGCGCCCATCAGCCGCACCTGGTGTTCCTGCTCTGGGGCGCCCATGCGCAAAGCAAACGCAAACTGATCGATGCCACCAAGCACCTGGTGCTGACCTCGGTGCACCCGTCGCCGCTGTCGGCTTACAAGGGCTTCCTGGGCAACGGGCACTTCAGCCGCGCCAACAAGTACCTGGAGCAGAACGGCCTGACACCGATCGACTGGCGCCTGCCGGAAACAGTCCAGGCTTGAGACAGGTTGATCGCCGTCGCGCAGCAAACGCCCCCCCTGTAGGAGTAATGCCGGTCAGTTAAGCTGAGTTTCGTCGAACGCAACCTGTGGGAGGGGCTCTGCTCCGGGCGGCGATCCGACGATGAGGCCAGGACAGTCGACAGACAGGCAGCGCTTGTAAACCCGTCATTTCCAGACAGTTGCTGCCTCCCACGGGAACAGGATGGGGTTCAATGGCGAAGCTCAGGCCGCCTTGCGCGCCCAGAGGCGGTATAGCGGTTCGGCCAGAAACAGCACGAACAGCAGGCGCATGACCTGCATGGCCGTGACCAGGGGCACGGACAATTGCAGCACCTCGGCAGTCAGGCTCATCTCGGCGATGCCGCCGGGCATCATGCCCAGGGTCAGCGAGCGCACATCCAGGTGCGTGAGGGCGCCCAGACCCAGGGCGGCCAGCGCCGCAACCAGCATCATCAGCGAGGTGCCCAGCAGGGTGCGTGCCAGAAACGACGGTGCACGCCGAAAGAACGCCCGGTTGAAGTGACAGCCCAGCCCGCTGCCGATCAGCAACTGGCCCAACTGGCTGGCGCCGTTGGGCAGGCCCAGGTTCAGGTCACAGCCGATGCTCAGCACCGAGGTCAACAGCAGCGGGCCGAACAGCCAGGGGTTGGGTTGCCTGAGGCGTTGCCAGAGCACAGCCACCACCGCCCCGCCCAGGCTCAGGCCGACCAGCCAGCGCCAATCGACGCTGACGGCATGCATCACGGCTGCGCCATCGCCCAGCAGGTACTTGAAGATCGCCGGAATGCACAACACCACCGCCAGCACCCGCAGGCTCTGGGCGGCGGCAACGTTGCTGAGCATGGCACCGTTGCGACTCCCCAGGTTGACCATCTCTTGCGAGCCGCCCGGCATGCTGGAGAAAAACGCCGTGGGGCGGTCTTCACCGGTGCGCAGCATCAGCCAGACGCCGATCAGGCTGGACAGCCCGGTGATCAGTGCGCCGAAGAAGATCAGGCCGAAATGCGCCATGACCTGTTCGATGATTTCGGTGTTGAAGTGCAGGCCGATGCCCACGCCGATGATCAGTTGCCCGACCTTGCGCCCGCCCGGAATCGGCTGTACCTGCCAGGGCGTAAGGCAGCGCACCAGGATGATCGCCAGCAACGAGCCGACCATCCAGGGCAATGGCCAGCCCACCAGGCTGGCCAGGAAGCCGCCCAGCAGGCCGATCAGGGGTGTTGGCCACCAGGTGCGCCAGGTACTGTCAGGCATCGGCCAGGGCATTGCGTTGCTTGGCGCGCTTGCGCCAGATGCGGTACATCGGGAACAGCAGCATGAACACGGTCAATACCCAGGCACCCAGGGTGATCGGGCTGTTCCACAGAATGCCCAGGTCACCGTTGGAGATCGACAGCGCGCGGCGCAGGTTCTGCTCCATCAGACCGCCCAGGATGAAACCGAGCAGGATCGGCGACAGCGGGAAGTCCATCTTGCGCAGGATGTAGCCGAAGATGCCGATACCGACCATCAGGAACAGGTCAAACGTGGTGGCATGCACGGCATAAACGCCAATCGCGGTGATGATCGCGATCACCGGTACCAGCGCCCAGTTTGGCACGGCCAGGATACGGGTGAAGATGCGGATCATCGGGATGTTCAGGATCACCAGCATGACGTTGGCGATGAACAACGAGGCGATCAGGCCCCAGACCAGGTCCGGCTGTTGCTGGAACAGCAGCGGGCCGGGGGTGATGTTGTACAGCGACAAGGCGCCGATCATCACGGCCGTGGTGCCCGAGCCCGGTACGCCCAGGGTCAGCATCGGCACCAGGGCGCCACAGGCTGCACCGCCAATGGCGGTTTCCGGTGCGGCCAGGCCGCGCATGTCGCCCTGGCCGAACGTGCCGGTGTTGCCGGCGATGCGTTTTTCGGTCATGTAGGCCACGGCACTCGCCAAGGTGGCGCCGGCGCCCGGCAGTACGCCAAGAATGAAGCCCATCAGTCCGCAGCGCACGTTCACAGCGAATACAGCGGCGGCTTCCTTGACGTTGAACATCATGCGCCCGGTCGCCTTGACCGCTTCCTGGCCACGGTGGGTCTTTTCCAGCAGCAGCAGGATTTCGCTGATCGAGAACAGGCCCAGCACCAGCACCACGAACTGGATGCCGTCGGTGAGGTGGATGTTGTCACCGGTAAAACGGTACACGCCGCTGTTGGCGTCGATACCGACCGCCGACAGAAACAGGCCGATCAGCGCGGCAATGAAGGTCTTCACCGGCCGGTCACCCGCCATGCCGCCCAGGCAGACAATGGCAAAAACCATCAACACGAAGTATTCGGCCGGTCCAAAGGCAATCGCCCATTTGGCCAGCAGCGGGGCGAACAGCACCATGCCGCAGGTGGCGATGAACGCACCGATGAACGAACTCCAGGCCGACAGCGACAGGGCCACGCCCGCCAGGCCCTTGCGTGCCATCGGGTAGCCGTCCAGCGTGGTCATGACTGTGGAGGCTTCGCCGGGGATGTTCAGCAGGATGGAACTGATGCGCCCGCCGTATTCGCAGCCCAGGTACACCGCGGCCAGCAGGATCAGCGCCGATTCCGGCGGCAGGCCCAGGGCAAAGGCGATCGGGATCAGCAGGGCCACGCCGTTGATCGGTCCCAGGCCCGGCAGCAGGCCGACGATGGTGCCGATCAGGGTGCCGGACAGTGCCGTGATCAGGTTGTAAGGGGTGAGGGCCACGCCAAAGCCATGACCCAGGTAGCTGAAAGTATCCACATTAATTCTCCAGAACGCTGAGCAGGCCCAAAGGCAGGGGAACGTCCATGGCTTTATCGAACAGCAGGTAAAGGCCGACGCTCATCAAGGTCACCACCACGATACTGGGCACCCAGCGACCGCCGTACAGGCGCGCCATGGGGATGCCGATCAGGATGCTGGCGAGGATGAAGCCCAGCGGTTCGAACAGGCCGGCAAACACCAGCAGCAAAACGACGCAAAGACCGATCTTGACCAGGGTCTCGCGGTCCAGGGGCGGATCTTCTTCAGTGTGCACGACCGGTGTCGGGCGAAAGGCCGTGTACAAAAGGGCCGCACCCATCAACCCCAGCATCAGCAGGGGGAAGGCGCGGGGGCCGACCGGTTCATAGGAAAACGGGGCCTGGTAAGGCCAGGCCATGACGGCCAGGGCGGCGCATACCAACAGCAGTACGACCGCGAAAATACGTTGCAGGACCATAGGGAACTCCTGAGCCACACCCGCCGGGCAGGTGTGGCCGTCAATGGCAGGTGATTACTGGATCAGGCCGAATTCCTTGGCCAGCACTTTGTAATCGGCAACCTGTTTCTTGACGTAGGTGTCCAGTTCAGCACCGGTCATGGCGAACGGGAACAGCTCGCGCTGGTCACGCAGCTTGGCGAAGTCTTCCGAGGCCAGCACTTTGTCGAACGAGGCTTTCCACCAGTTGTAGTCTTCGTCGCTGACCTTTGGCCCCAGGTAGAAGCCGCGCACCACCGGCCAGACGATGTCGTAGCCTTGTTCCTTGGCGGTCGGGATGTCTTTCATTTCCGGCTCGTCGATGCGCTTGTCAGCGAATACGGCCAGCAGGCGCATGTCGCCGCTGAGGATGTGCGGCATGGAGTCGGAAATGTCGGTACTGCCGACCTGGATGTGACCGCCGAGCAGGGCGGTGGCGATTTCGCCGCCGCCTTCGAGGGCGACATAGCGCAGGTCGCGCGGGTTGATACCGGCGGCCTTGGCGATCAGCGCGGTCTGCATCCAGTCCTGGCTGCCCACGGTGCCGCCGGAGCCGATCACCACCTTGCTCGGGTCAGCCTTCAGGGCCTTGACCAGATCGTCGAGGTTCTTGTACGGCGAGTCGCTTTTCACCGCGATGGCGCCATAGCTGGTGCCAACCGCTGCAAGCCAGCGCACGGCGTTTTCATCGAACCGACCGAACTTGCCTTGCGCCAGGTTGAGCAGCGAACCGCTGGACCAGGCCACGAGGGTGCCGGCATCGGCCGGCCGCTGGGCCACCACCGCGTTATAGGCCACCGCACCCACGCCGCCTGGCATGTAGGTCACGCGCATCGGCGAGGTCAGGATCTTCTCGTTGATCAGTGCGCTCTGCACCAGCTTGCAGGTCAGGTCGAAGCCACCGCCGGGCGAGGCCGGGGCGATGCATTCGGGGCGCTTGGGCTCGGCGGCGAACAGTTGGCTGGCAACCAGCAGGCTGCCGGCGGCGAGGGCCAGATGACGAAGGGACAGGTTCATGGTCAGTCTCCTGAAGCGTTTCTTGTTTTTAGAGGGGGGAAACGGTTGGCGGCGGCCTGGAATTCAGACAGCGAGCATCATCAACGCAGTGGGCTGCATCGAAGTATTGGAAACAGGGGGGTGTGAAGCGATGGCTGCGCGTGGGCAGCGCAAGGGTAAACAAGACGTCCGGCCGCAATAGGCTTGGTCATGGTCAACTCCGTGTACTTATTGTTGTTATTGTTTCAGGTGCACCCTGGCATCCTGACCGACCTCGGTGCCGGGCCTCTGGTGGGCGCGGTATTCGGGCGTTTTGCGGATGCTAAACGACCAACCTTTCACAAACCTTTCAGCTGCCTTTCTGGCAAGCGTTCAATGGCTTCGATTTGTTTCGATGCTTCACAGGCCCCGGCGCGCCTGTAAACTCTGTGTCCACAAGCCATCATGGCAAGCCCCCTCATTCTGGAGACATTGATGCGCGTTCTTCTTGTCGAAGACCATCTGCAACTGGCTGAAAGTGTCGCCCAGGCGCTCAAGGGCGCCGGTCTGACCGTCGATGTGCTGCATGACGGCGTCGCAGCCGACCTCGCCTTGAGCAGCGAGGAGTACGCCATGGCCATTCTCGATGTGGGCCTGCCACGCATGGACGGCTTCGAAGTGCTGGGCCGGCTGCGGGCGCGGGGCAAGAACCTGCCGGTGCTGATGCTGACCGCGCGCAGTGACGTCAAGGACCGGGTGCTGGGGCTCAACCTGGGCGCCGACGATTACCTGGCCAAGCCGTTCGAGCTGTCGGAGCTTGAAGCACGGGTCAAGGCCTTGCTGCGTCGCAGTGTGCTGGGCGGCGAGCGTCAGCAACAGTGCGGTGCGCTGACCTATGATCTCGATACCCGGCGTTTCAGCCTGGCCGGCGAGCTGCTCAACCTGACCTCGCGCGAGCAGGCCGTGCTCGAGGTGCTGATTGCCCGCCCCGGGCGGGTGATGAGCAAGGAGCAACTGGCCTCGCAGGTCTTTGGCCTGGACGAGGAGGCCAGCCCCGACGCCATCGAGATCTACATCCACCGCCTGCGCAAGAAGCTCGACGGGCAGTCGGTGGCCATCGTCACCTTCCGTGGCCTGGGCTACCTGCTGGAAAGCCGCGATGCGTAACAACAGCCTGCGCTGGCGGCTGCTGTGGAACCTGGCCTTGCTGTTGATCGTACTGATGCTGGCCAGCGTCATGAGCGCCTACTGGAACGGCCGTGAAGTGGCCGACACCGCCTATGACCGTACCCTGCTGGCCTCGGCCCGGACCATCGCGGCCGGCCTGACCCAGCGTGACGGCACTCTGAGTGCCGAAATTCCCTACGTGGCGCTCGACACCTTCGCCTACGACAGCGAGGGCCGTATCTACTATCAGGTCAACGACATCAACAAGAAGCTGATTTCCGGCTTCGAGAACTTGCCCTCGCCGCCGCCGGGCACCTTGCGCACCGATGACTACCCGGCACTGGCCAGTTTCTATAATGGCGTGTACCTGGGGCAGGACGTGCGCGTGGTCAGCCTGCTCAAGCCGGTCAGCGAGCCGGGCATGAACGGCATCGCGGAAATCCGTGTGGCCGAGACCCAGGAAGCCCGGGTTGGCATGGCCCGCAGCCTGATGGCCGATACCTTGTTGCGCCTGGGGATGCTCGGCGGTGGTGCGCTGCTGCTGGTGTGGTTCACGGTCAGTGCTGCGTTGCGCCCGCTGGAGCGTCTGCGCAGCGCCGTGGAGGAGCGCCAGCCCGACGACCTGCGGCCCTTGCCGATGGTCGAGGTGCAGCACGAATTGCGCCCGCTGGTCGGTGCGTTGAATCACTTTACCGAGCGCTTGCGCCGGCAGTTCGAACGGCAGGGGCAGTTCATTGCCGATGCCGCCCATGAACTGCGCACCCCGCTGGCCGCGCTCAAGGCCCGGGTCGAGCTGGGGCTGCGCGAACAGGACCCGGTGCAGTGGCGCAATACGCTGGAGCTGGCCGCGCAAAGCACTGATCGGCTGACGCACCTGGCCAACCAGCTGTTGTCGCTGGCGCGCATCGAAAATGGCGCCCAGGCGATTGCCGAAGGCGGTGCCCAGCGGCTCGACCTCAGCCAGCTGGCGCGGGAGTTGGGCCTGGCCATGGCGCCCCTGGCGCACGCTCGTGGCGTGGCCTTGGCTCTTGAGGCCGATGAGCCGGTCTGGCTGAATGGCGAGCCAACGTTGCTCAACGAGTTGCTCAGCAACCTGATCGACAACGCCCTGGCGCATACGCCGTCAGGCGGCAATGTAGTGCTGCGCGTGCACGCACCAGGCATCCTTGAGGTCGAGGATGATGGTTCGGGCATTCCCGAGGCAGAGCGGGAGCGGGTCTTCGAGCGCTTCTACCGGCGCAGCCAGCAGGGTTCCGGCACGGGGCTGGGCCTGGCAATCGTCGGCGAAATCTGCCGCGCCCACCTGGCCCAGATTTCCCTGCACGACGGCGCCGAGCGCGGGCTCAAGGTGCGGGTGAGTTTTGGCTAGCGCTATCCCTGTCGGCTATGCCCTGTAGGAGCGCGCTCTGCCCGCGACCGAGTGCGCAGCGCTCGCAAAATTGTATAGACGCTGAAAATTTACGACTGCTACGCAGCCGGTCGCGGGCAGAGCGCGCTCCTACAAGCCTTGTGACAGCGCTGTGCTCAGTAAAGCATCCTGCTGGCCTCGTCCATCTCGACGCTCAACTGCCCGCCGGCCGGGTCGAGCCCGAGCCGGTGAAACGCCGGCAGGTCGGGCAGGTCGACCTGGCCGAACGGGTGATTGCTGCCTTTGTACAGATGCACGCTCGCCACTTGCACCAGGTCGATGTAGTCAGCCTTGGCAGAGACGCGTGTCAGGTCCTGGAACTGGCCGGGCAGGCTGGCCAGCGGCTCGGGGAAATCCCATGAGCGCAGCAGCCGTTCGCCGATGGTGGGGTGAATGTTGTCGATCACATGATTGAGGCTGACGGGGTCGGCGAGCAGTTCGAAGTGGTCCTCGGCATAGGTCAGGATCGGCAGGACGCCGATCAGGTGCACCAGGCCTGCAAGGGTCGCCTGGTCGGGCTTGAGCCCGGTATAGCGCTGGCACAAGGTGTAGCCGATGCCGGCGACCTGCAGGCTCCGTTGCCAGATTTCGCGCATCTTGTGTTCGATTACCGGCGATTTGGCATGGAACATCTGTTCGACCACCAGGCCGATCGCCAGGTTGCTGGTGTAATTCACGCCCAGGCGCAGGATGGCAGTGTTCACGTCGCTGACTTCGACGCTGCCGCGCAGCATCGGGCTGTTGGCCACCTTGATCAGGCGCGCCGACAAGGCCGTATCGCTGCCAATCACCCGGCTTAGCGCGACGACGCTGATTTCGGTGTTTTCGGCAGCCTGGCGGATTTTCAGGGCAACTTCGGGCAAGGTCGGCAGGAACAAGGCATCGCGGTCGATGGCCTTGATCAGATCTTTCTGTACCTCATCAGCCATCTTGCTCATGCTAAGTCTCGTAGCTGTGGGTTTCTTGTATAGCCGACAGACGCGTTGCCTGCCGGTTCAGTTCAGCGTTGGGTTTCCAGCTTGCTGTCCAGGGTGTAAGGCAGGTCGTGCAGGTGCAGAACAGGGCCTTCGGCGGTGCCCAGGTGAATCTCGCCGGCCTCGGCTGCATCGTTCTGCAGCACCGCCAGCAGTTCGCTGCCGTTGGCCGTGCGGGCCGCCAGCACCACATTGCCCACGGCACTCTTGTGCGTGGGTGAAAACAGCGGTGTGTTGGGCTCGGGCGCCTCGGCGCTGTCCAGGCTCAGGCGGTACAGATGGCGCTTGAGCTTGCCCAGGTACTGCATGCGCGCCACGATCTCCTGGCCGGTGTAGCAGCCTTTCTTGAAACTCACGCCCCCTACGGCCTGCAGGTTGATCATCTGCGGGATGAATTCTTCGCGGGTCGCTGGCATGACCTGGCCGATGCCGGCGCGGATCTGGCCCAGCAGCCAGTCATTGAGCGAGCCCTCGGGCAGCAGGGCGACCAGGCGGGCCTTGATGGCTTCAGCGTCGCCAGCACGTACCCAGAGTTCGATCCTGTTCGGGCTGACGCGGGTGGCAATCAACTGTTCGTTGCGCACCAGGCTGTCGGTCTCGCCGGGCAGTTCCAGGCCCAGGCCGGCCAGTGCGGCGTCGCCGTCCTGCAGGCCGAAACGTACCCAGGCGGCGCTTTCATCGGTGAGTTTCGACTTGGAAAACACCGCGTACTTGCGCAGGTCGAGCAGTTGCGGCTCGATCAGTTCGCCGGCCATGGCCAACAGGCAGCCATCGGCCTCCAACAGGATGCGGAAGCTCGACTGCATGCGGCCTTTTTGCGTGCAGCGCGCGCCCAGGCCCGAGCGGTTTTCATTCAAGTAGTTGATATTGCAGGTCAATTGACCCTGCAGGAATTTGCCGGCGTCCACGCCGCGAACGGCCAGGACACCTTCGTGAGACAACGTGCAGAAGAAAGCTGATTCGGCCATGGTCATCGCAAAGTCTGAAAAAGAATGACGCACATCATAGTGGTGCAACCTCAATAAGGGTATACGCAAACCGCCCTGTGCCTTGTGCGATTCGCGCCCGGGCCGTGGGGCTGTATACTCAGCGGCTACTTTGAGGAGCGATCCATGGTCGAAGATGTAGAACTCAACCGTCTTTTCTGGCACAGCCGTCGCGGCATGCTGGAGCTGGACGTGCTGCTGGTGCCGTTTGTGCGGGAGGTGTATGCCCACCTCAACGAGGTCGACCGGGCGCTTTATCGTCGCCTGCTCGAATGTGAAGACCAGGATATGTTCGGCTGGTTCATGCAGCGCGGTGAGTCCGAGGACCCCGAGTTGCAGCGTATGGTTCGCATGATTCTGGACCGTGTCCAGCCCAAGTGAGTCGTTCGAATGCCGCTGGCAGGCCTCCAGGGGCCTGCTGGCAGCGTATGGGCTGACGCAGGCGCTGGCGTGGCTGGCCCTGTGGCTGCTGGCTATTCCCTCATGGGGCAGTCTGGGTGGCCTGCTGCTGTGCCTGGTCCATGCCGCCTGCGTGCTGCCGCGCGCCATCCTGCTCAGCCATCCGCGAGCGTTCAAGGCGCTGCGTCACGGGCGTGAAGGCTGGCAAGTGTGGAGCGGGCAGGGAGGGTGGCAGGCGGTCGAGGTCGCCCCTGACAGCCTGGTGCTGCCATTGATGGTGGTGTTACGTGTACATCTGTTGCACGGCGAGCGGCCCGACTGGCGGACGCGCTCGGTGTGCATCGCCCGTGATGCGCTGGCGCCGGATGTTCATCGTCGCCTGCGCGTGCGGCTCAGGTTTGCCCGGCGCGGCTGATTCAGGCCTTGAAGTTGTTCGGCACCAGCACGGTGTCCAGGGCCTCTGCCAGCATGTCAGGGTAGTCCAGCGTGTAGTGCAGGCCGCGGGATTCCTTGCGTTCCATGGCCGAGCGGATCATCAGCTCCGCCACCTGGGCCAGGTTGCGCAGCTCGATCAGGTCGCGGCTGACCTTGTAGTTGCTGTAGAACTCGTCGATCTCATCCAGCAACAGGCGCACCCGGTGCTGGGCGCGCTGCAGGCGCTTGCTGGTGCGCACGATGCCCACGTAGTCCCACATGAAGCGCCGCAGCTCGTCCCAGTTGTGCGCGATGATCACGTCTTCGTCCGAATCGGTGACCTGGCTGGCGTCCCAGCCGGGCAGGGCGCTGGGCATGCCGATCTCGGTCAGTTGCTCGACGATGTCGGCGGCTGCCGAGCGGGCATAGACAAAGCATTCGAGCAGCGAATTGCTGGCCATGCGGTTGGCGCCGTGCAGGCCGGTGCAACTGGTTTCGCCGATCGCGTACAGGCCCGGCACGTCGGTGCGCCCCTTGCTGTCGACCACGACGCCGCCGCAGGTGTAGTGCGCGGCGGGCACCACCGGGATGGGTTCGCGGGTGATGTCGATGGAAAACGCCAGGCAGCGTTCATAAACGGTCGGAAAGTGCGACTTGATGAAGGCTTCGGGCTTGTGGCTGATGTCCAGGTAGACGCAGTCGATGCCCAGGCGTTTCATTTCATGATCAATGGCCCGGGCCACGATGTCGCGTGGCGCCAGTTCGGCGCGTTCATCGAAGCGCGGCATGAAGCGCTCGCCGTTGGGCAGCTTGAGGTACGCACCTTCCCCGCGCAGGGCTTCGGTTACCAGGAAGCTCTTGGCCTGCGGGTGGTACAGGCATGTGGGGTGGAACTGGTTGAACTCCAGGTTGGCGACCCTGCAGCCCGAGCGCCAGGCCATGGCAATGCCGTCGCCCGAAGCGCTGTCCGGGTTGCTGGTATAGAGGTAGACCTTGGCCGCGCCACCGCAGGCCAGGATTGTGAAGCGCGCGCCGTGGGTGTCGACTTCGCCGGTGTTGCGATCGAGCACGTAGGCACCCAGGCAACGCTGGCCGGGCAGGCCCAGGCGAGGTTCGGTGATCAGGTCCACCGCAACGCGCTGCTCCAGCAATTCGATGTTGTCGCGCTTGCGTGCCTGCTCCAGCAGGGTCCTGAAGATCGCCGCACCCGTGGCATCGGCCGCATGAATGATGCGCCGGTGGCTGTGACCACCCTCGCGGGTCAGGTGGAATTCGAAACTGTGCGCCTGCTCGTCGCCTTCATCGTCACGGGTAAAGGGCACGCCTTGCCCGATCAGCCACTCGATGGCCTCGCGGCTGTGCTCGACGGTGAAGCGCACGGCCTCTTCGTTGCACAGGCCGCCGCCGGCATTGAGCGTGTCCTCGACATGCGACTCGACGGTGTCGGTGTCGTCCAGCACGGCGGCCACGCCGCCCTGGGCCCAGAATGTCGAGCCGTCGGCCAGGTCACCCTTGCTCAGGATGGCAATGCGCAGATGGGCGGGCAGGGTCAGGGCCAGGCTCAACCCCGCCGCACCACTGCCGATAACCAGAACGTCATGCTGAAAATGTTGGCTCATCTATCAACTCCGCGTCGAGCGGCCACTAGTATAAGTATAGGGGGACCGGCACAATAGCCTCGCTTTACATGGCAATGTGAGACCACAGGCGGGGGGCGGATTGTGCGCCAGTCGCCGACGCCATGCCTACCGTTTTCGATGCAATCGCTCGTTGAGGTCCGACAGCGGCAGTACGAGGCAGCGATCAGGGTGGGCAGGGTGGGGCTTGAGCCTGCAATTACGGGGTGCGGGAACTTTTCAGCCCGCGCCACGCTCAATAGCAGGTTGCCTGTATAAGGAACAGCGTCGGCTATGCCGAAAAGGATCATCGGCAGCGAAATCGACGACAAGACTATTCACGCAGCCGGGCCTTGCCCGCGCTGCGTTTTTCGTGCGGGCCAGTTCGGTGCCGGCAGGAAACTTGCCTGAAGGGGGAGAACTTTTGTCAAAAGCCCGAGTCTATGTTTGCAAGCCTGAACGATGGCTGATGCAACACTCCTTCAGGCTCAATGAGGAGTGTTCATGCTAACCCAGGAAGAGGATCAGCAGCTGGTCGAGCGCGTTCAGCGTGGCGATCGGCGAGCATTTGATCTGTTGGTGCTGAAATACCAGCACAAGATTCTCGGGTTGATCGTGCGATTCGTGCACGACACCCATGAAGCTCAAGACGTGGCGCAAGAAGCCTTTATCAAGGCGTACCGCGCACTCGGCAATTTCCGCGGCGACAGTGCTTTTTATACCTGGCTGTACCGCATCGCTATCAACACAGCGAAAAACTACCTGGTGTCGCGCGGTCGGCGACCACCGGACAGCGATGTCAAGTCCGAAGACGCAGAATTCTACGACGGCGATCATGGCCTCAAGGATATCGAGTCACCGGAGCGGTCATTGTTGAGGGATGAGATCGAAAGCACTGTGCATCGAACCATCCAGCTTCTCCCTGAAGATTTGCGTACAGCCCTAACTTTGCGCGAATTCGATGGTCTGAGTTATGAGGACATTGCGAGCGTCATGCAGTGTCCGGTGGGTACCGTGCGCTCTCGGATCTTCCGCGCTCGGGAAGCCATCGACAAAGCCCTGCAGCCGTTGTTGCAGGAATCCTGAGACAGCGGCGATAGCCAAGAGAGGAACCGCCATGAGTCGTGAAGCCCTGCAGGAATCGCTGTCCGCAGTGATGGATAACGAAGCGGACGAACTGGAATTACGTCGTGTGCTGAGTGCCATCGACGATGCGGATACACGTGCCACCTGGTCGCGTTATCAGGTTGCCCGTGCAGCGATGCACAAGGAACTGCTCGTACCCCACCTGGACATCTCGGCCGCTGTATCGGCTGCGATTGCCGACGAAGCTTCGCCGTTGAAGCCGGGTCGCGGTCCATGGCGGACCCTGGGTCGTCTGGCGGTAGCCGCCTCGGTGACCGTTGCGGTACTGGCAGGCGTACGCCTGTACAACCAGGACGAAATCACCGGTGCACAGCTGGCGCAACAGAACCAGCAACCTGCCAACCTGTCGGTCGCTCAGCCCCAGGGGCCTGCGGTACTGGCCGGTTATACCGAAGAAGTTGCCGGCCCTGCCAACGGCGCTGTACAGGCCCAGGCCGGTGCAGACGACCAGCGTGTGCCAGGCTACCTGCGTCAGCATGCCCAGCAGGCGGCCCTGAAGGAGACTGAAAGCGCTCTGCCTTACGCACGCGCTGCCAGCCTGGAAAACCGCTAAGGAAGAGTATGCGAGCCACTCCTCTATTGCCTTTGTTGTTCAGTGGATGGCTAGCCGCTCCTGCGTATGCCGATGATGCGCAAGACCTCTTGAAGCGTCTTGCGCAAGCCGAGCAGCAACAAAGCTTTCAAGGGACTTTTGTCTACGAGCGTAACGGTGGTTTTTCCACCCACCGCATCTGGCACAGCGTCGAGCAGGGCAAGGTGCGTGAGCGTCTTCTGCAACTCGACGGCTCGGCTCAGGAGATCCTGCGTGTCGATGGCCTGACGCAATGCGTCAGCGGCACGCTGGTGACGGGGCTGGCCAATCTGCCCGATCCTTCCGGGCGCGTCCTGGATGTCAGAAAGCTGTCCGCCTGGTATGACATGCAAGTGGCTGGCAAGTCCCGCGTGGCGGGTCGTGCCGCGACCATTCTGGTCATGTCGCCCAAGGACCAGCACCGATACGGTGTCGAGCTGCACCTGGACGATGAGACCGGCATGACCCTCAAGTCGCTGTTGCTCAGCGAAAAGGGCCAGTTGCTCGAAAGGTTCCAGTTCACCGAATACGATCCTTCGCAGTCTCTCGATGAGCGATCACTCCAAGCCAGTGCCGACTGCAAGTCGTTGCCGTCTCCCAGAAACAAGCCTGCTACCCAGGTGCCGTCCAAGCCCGTTGCCTGGCATGCAGAATGGCTGCCGCCGGGGTTCGAGCTGGGGAATGAGTCCGTACGCAAGGATACCGGGTCCAGTGGTCAGGTCATCAGCCTGCTGTATGGCGACGGTCTGACGCGCTTTTCGGTCTTCATTGAGCCGGTCGCGGCCAAGGTGGCACCCGACATCCGTACCCAGTTCGGGCCCACGGCTGTGGTGTCGCGTCACCTGAGTTCAGCCCAAGGCGAAAATATGGTGACTGTGGTCGGCGAGATACCGGTCGGCACGGCTGAGCGGATTGCCCTGTCCATGCGCCATGGCGATGCGGCGGGTGCCCGTTAGTCGGTGAACGCCGCTGACGGTGCATCGACGGCAGATGTAAAAGGTTTCACTTCGGCTGCTGCGGGCATACAGCCTATAGTCTGTCGGGTCTGGAGCGGTTCGACGGAAATATCTGGTGAGCTTTGCACGTTGCAAAAAGCCTGAATTTTTTCTATAGGTCACAGCCTCACAGCTGTGACCTTTGTCGTTATGAGGCCTGAAAACGCTGACCACCGTGCAGCCTGCTGCCAGGGTCGCAAGGCCCGGGCTGATGGATCAGTCGCTCTGTCGCTTAATTTTGCTCGTATCCACGGGAGCCGTATGTCGATACCACGTTTGAAGTCTTGTTTCTCATTGATGGCTGCAGTGCTGATGCTCGGCCAGATCGCTGCGGTCCAGGCAGAAGACCTGCCGGATTTCACGGGGTTGGTCGAACAGGCCTCGCCTGCCGTTGTAAACATCAGCACCCGCCAGAAAATGCCCGAGCGTGCCCTGGCCGGCCAGGGCGCGGACCTTGAAGGCCTGCCGCCGATGCTGCGCGAGTTTCTCGAGCGCAGCGTGCCGCCGGGCTCACGCTCGCCCGGTCGCGGGGATCGCCAGCGCGAGGCCCAGTCGCTGGGCTCGGGTTTCATCATTTCCGATGACGGCTATGTCCTGACCAACAACCATGTGGTCGATGGCGCTGACGAAATCCTCGTTCGTCTGTCCGATCGCAGCGAGCTCAAGGCCAAGCTGGTCGGCACTGACCCGCGCACTGATGTCGCAGTCCTGAAAATCGAAGGCAAGAACCTGCCAACGGCCAAACTGGGTAACTCCAATACCCTCAAGGTGGGGGAGTGGGTACTGGCCATCGGCTCGCCGTTCGGCTTCGACCATTCGGTGACCAAGGGCATTGTCAGTGCCAAGGGCCGCAGCCTGCCGAATGACACCTATGTGCCGTTCATCCAGACCGACGTGGCGATCAACCCGGGTAACTCCGGTGGCCCGCTGTTCAACATGAAAGGCGAGGTGGTGGGCATCAACTCGCAGATCTTTACCCGCTCCGGTGGCTTCATGGGCCTGTCGTTCGCCATCCCGATCGATGTGGCGATGGACGTGGCCAACCAGCTCAAGTCCAGCGGCAAGGTCAATCGTGGCTGGCTGGGCGTGGTCATCCAGGAAGTGAACAAGGACCTGGCTGAGTCCTTCGGCCTGGAGCGGCCGGCCGGTGCCCTGGTGGCGCAGGTGCTCGAAGACAGCCCGGCGGCCAAGGGTGGCCTGCGTGTCGGTGACGTGATCCTCACCGCCAACGGCCAGCCGATTGTCATGTCCGCCGATCTGCCGCACCTGATCGGCAACCTCAAGGATGGCAGCAAGGCCGAGCTGGAAGTGATCCGCGACGGCAAGCGCCAGACGGTCAACGTTACCGTCGGCGCCCTGCCGGACGAAGGCCAGGAGATGGGGGTGCCGGGCGCCGGTGTCGAGCGCAGCAGCAATCGCCTGGGCGTTTCGGTGATCGAGCTGACCGCTGAACAGAAGAAGAGCCTGGAACTCAAGGGTGGCGTGGTCATCAAGGAAGTCCAGGGCGGCCCGGCGGCGCTGATCGGCCTGCAGAGTGGTGATGTGCTCACCCATCTGAACAATCAGGAGATCGTGTCGGCCAAGCAGTTTGCCGAAGTGGCCAAGAGCCTGCCCAAGAACCGCTCGGTGTCCATGCGCGTCCTGCGCCAGGGCCGCGCCAGCTTCATCACCTTCAAGCTGGCCGAATAGCCAGCGTGACAGGCACACCAGAAGGGCGGCGCAAGCCGCCCTTCTGCATCACGGTGCAGGCTTGCCTTGCAGCAAGCGTGACGCCCCGGCGTTCCTTCAGGTACAATTCCCGGCTATTTTTCAGCGGGCGATTTGCCTGTGCCCCTTTTTGAGTGTTGATCCGTGAGTGATTTGAGCCACATTCGTAATTTCTCCATCATCGCCCACATCGACCATGGCAAGTCGACCCTGGCCGACCGCTTCATTCAAATGTGCGGTGGCCTGTCCGAGCGCGAAATGGAAGCGCAGGTCCTCGATTCCATGGACCTCGAGCGTGAGCGCGGCATCACCATCAAGGCCCACAGCGTTACCCTGTACTACAAGGCCCGCGACGGCATCACCTACCAGCTGAACTTCATTGACACCCCGGGCCACGTCGACTTCACCTATGAAGTCAGCCGGTCACTGGCGGCCTGTGAAGGTGCCTTGCTGGTGGTCGATGCCGGGCAGGGCGTTGAAGCCCAGTCGGTCGCCAACTGCTACACCGCCATCGAGCAGGGCCTGGAAGTCATGCCGGTCCTGAACAAGATGGACCTGCCGCAGGCCGACCCGGACCGGGTCAAGGACGAGATCGAGAAGATCATCGGCATCGACGCCACTGACGCGGTGGCGTGCAGCGCCAAGAGCGGCATGGGCGTCGACGAGGTCCTCGAGCGCCTGGTCGCGACCATCCCGCCACCGGTAGGTGAAATCGACGCACCCCTGCAGGCGCTGATCATCGACTCCTGGTTCGACAACTACCTGGGCGTCGTGTCCTTGGTGCGCGTGCGCCAGGGCCGGGTCAAGAAAGGCGACAAGATCCTCGTCAAGTCCACCGGCAAGGTGCACCTGGTCGACAGCGTCGGCGTGTTCAACCCCAAGCACTCCGCCACCGTCGACCTCAAGGCCGGTGAAGTGGGCTTCATCATCGCCGGCATCAAGGAGATCCTTGGCGCGCCGGTGGGTGACACCCTGACCCTCAACACGACACCTGATGTCGAGATGCTGCCAGGTTTCAAGCGTATCCAGCCTCAGGTGTATGCCGGCCTGTTCCCGGTCAGCTCCGATGACTTCGAAGACTTCCGCGATGCCTTGCAGAAGCTGACCCTCAACGACTCGTCGCTGCAGTACATGCCGGAAAGCTCCGACGCCCTGGGCTTCGGTTTCCGCTGTGGCTTCCTGGGCATGCTGCACATGGAGATCATTCAGGAGCGCCTGGAGCGCGAGTACGACCTGGACCTGATCACCACCGCCCCGAGCGTGATCTACGAGATCAAGCTCAAGACTGGCGAAACCGTGTACGTCGACAACCCGTCGCGCCTGCCGGATGCCTCGGCCGTGGAAGACTTCCGCGAGCCGATCGTGCAGGCCACCATCCTGGTGCCGCAAGAGCACCTGGGCAACGTCATCACCCTGTGCATCGAGAAGCGTGGCGTGCAGCGCGACATGCAGTTCCTCGGCACCCAGGTGCAGGTGCGCTACGACCTGCCGATGAACGAAGTGGTGCTGGACTTCTTTGACCGCCTGAAGTCGACCAGCCGCGGCTACGCGTCGCTGGACTACCATTTCGACCGCTATCAGTCGGCCAACCTGGTCAAGCTCGACGTGCTGATCAACGGCGACAAGGTCGATGCCCTGGCGCTGATCGTGCACCGCGATAACGCGAACTATAAAGGCCGCGCGCTGACTGAGAAGATGAAGGAACTGATTCCAAGACAGATGTTCGACGTTGCCATCCAGGCCGCCATTGGCGGGCAGGTGATCGCGCGGACCACTGTCAAGGCGCTCAGAAAGAACGTATTGGCCAAATGTTATGGCGGTGACGTCAGCCGTAAGCGCAAGCTGCTCGAGAAGCAAAAGGCCGGTAAGAAACGCATGAAGCAGGTCGGCAACGTGGAAATTCCACAAGAAGCCTTCCTTGCAGTGCTCAGGTTGGAATAGCAGGTCATATGTCACTAAATTTCCCGCTGTTGTTGGTCATCGCTGTATTCGTCTGCGGCCTGCTGGCCTTGATCGACCTGGTTTTCCTGGCGCCCAGGCGCCGTGCGGCCATTTCGAATTATCAGGTCAGTGTCGGGCAGCCGGACATGGCGGTCGTCGAGCGCCTGAGCAAGGAACCGATCCTGGTCGAGTACGGCAAGTCGTTCTTTCCGGTACTGTTCATCGTGCTGGTGCTGCGCTCGTTTCTGGTCGAACCGTTCCAGATTCCGTCAGGCTCGATGAAGCCGACTCTCGACGTGGGCGATTTCATTCTGGTCAACAAGTTCTCGTATGGCATCCGCCTGCCGGTGCTGGACCAGAAGGTGATCCAGATCGGTGATCCCAAGCGCGGCGATGTCATGGTGTTCCGCTACCCGAGCGACCCGAGCGTCAACTACATCAAGCGTGTAGTGGGCCTGCCGGGCGACCGGATCCGCTACACCAGCGACAAGCGGCTGTTCATCAATGACCAGCTGGTGGCCAAGACCCTGATCGGCAGCGAACCGGGTACGCTGGGCAGTGCCGAGCTGTATTCGGAGAAGCTGGGCGAGGTCGAGCACCAGATCCGCCAGGAAATGACCCGCTACCGCGCGCCGCCGGATACCCAGTGGACCGTGCCGGCCGAGCACTATTTCATGATGGGCGACAACCGCGACAACTCCAACGACAGCCGTTACTGGGATGACCCCAATATTCCCAAGGACGAGCTGGGCATGGTCCCGGATCGCAACATCGTGGGCAAGGCCTTCGCGGTCTGGATGAGCTGGCCCGAGCCCAAGCTCAGTCACTTCCCGACCTTTTCACGGGTCGGGCTGATCAAGTAATCGATGCGGCGCTGTTCGAACAGCGCCGTATGTCATTTGGAACGCTCGAAACCCTGACTTGAACACCCCAGGTCGAAAAGCAGGCAGGTCGAGCTACGCTTGGACATGAACATGACGTTTGCTGGTAAGCAAAGGGGATTGTCGCTGATCGGGCTGCTATTGCTGCTGGGGTTCATCGCATTTGCGCTGAGCACAGCCTTCAAGGTGGTGCCGCACTACATCGACTACTTTTCCCTGCGCAAGGTCATCGAAACGGCCGTAGACAACCCGTCACTGGGCATCGAGTCGGTCGACGACTTTTACAGTTACGTCGGTAAGAACATGCAGGTCAACACTATCCGGGATGTAGATTTGAAACAGGCTTTAAGACTGAAGGTGGAGAACAACAGGTTCGTGGCCCACCTCGATTATGAACAACGTGAACCCCTGATCTTCAATGTCGACCTGGTCATGAAGTTCGACAAGCAATTCAGCGTGGCCAAACCGTGAGTGCATCTCTGAGTCGTCTCGAGCGTCAGCTCGGCTATACCTTCCGTGACCAGGAACTGATGATCCTGGCACTGACCCATCGCAGCTTTGCCGGTCGCAACAACGAACGCCTTGAGTTCCTGGGCGACGCGATCCTCAACTTCGTGGCCGGCGAGGCGCTGTTCGAGCGTTTCCCGCAGGCCCGTGAAGGGCAGCTGTCGCGGCTGCGTGCCCGCCTGGTCAAGGGTGAAACCCTGGCGCTGCTGGCCCGTGGCTTTGCGCTGGGCGAGTACCTGCGCCTGGGCTCGGGTGAATTGAAAAGCGGCGGTTTCCGTCGCGAGTCGATTCTGGCCGATGCCCTGGAAGCCCTGATCGGTGCGATCTACCTGGATTCTGACATGGCCACTGCGCGCGAACGCGTGCTGGCCTGGCTGACCAATGAGTTCGACAGCCTGACCCTGGTCGACACCAACAAGGACCCGAAAACCCGCCTGCAGGAGTTTCTGCAGTCGCGCGCGTGCGATCTGCCGCGCTACGAGGTGGTGGACATCCAGGGCGAGCCGCACTGCCGGACCTTCTTTGTCGAGTGCGAAATCAGCCTGTTGAACGAAAAAAGCCGCGGCCAGGGTGTCAGCCGGCGTATTGCAGAGCAGGTCGCCGCTGCCGCGGCCCTTATCGCCCTGGGCGTGGAGAATGGCAATGACTGATACAAACGTAACCCGCTGCGGCTATGTCGCGATTGTCGGCAGGCCCAACGTGGGCAAGTCCACGCTGCTCAACCACATTCTCGGCCAGAAGCTGGCGATCACCTCGCGCAAGCCGCAGACCACCCGGCACAACATGCTGGGGATCAAGACCGAGGGCGATGTGCAGGCGATCTACGTCGACACCCCCGGCATGCACAAGAACAGCGACAAGGCCCTGAACCGCTACATGAACAAGACCGCCTCGGCGGCGTTGAAAGACGTCGACGTGGTGATCTTCGTGGTGGACCGCACCCGCTGGACCGACGAAGACCAGATGGTCCTCGAACGCATCCAGTACGTCGAGGGCCCGGTGATCCTGGCGATCAACAAGACCGACCGCCTCGAAGACAAGGGCGAGCTGATGCCGCACCTGGAGTGGCTGCAGGGTCAGTTGCCGAAGGCCTCGATCGTGCCGATCTCGGCCCAGCACGGGCACAACCTGGAAGCGCTCGAAGGGCTGATCGCCTCGCACCTGCCCGAGAACGACCACTTCTTCCCGGAAGACCAGATCACCGACCGCAGCAGCCGTTTCCTGGCTGCTGAACTGGTGCGCGAGAAGATCATGCGTCAGCTGGGCGCCGAGCTGCCGTACCAGATCACCGTCGAGATTGAAGAGTTCAAGCAGCAGGGGCGTGTGTTGCACATCCATGCGCTGATCCTGGTCGAGCGCGACGGGCAGAAGAAAATCATCATTGGCGACAAGGGTGAGCGCATCAAGCGCATCGGCAGCGATGCACGCCGCGACATGGAAGTGCTGTTCGACTCCAAGGTCATGCTCAACCTGTGGGTCAAGGTCAAGGGCGGCTGGTCCGACGATGAACGCGCCCTGCGTTCGCTGGGCTACAACGACCTGTAAGCCCCCTGGCGACCGGGCCACGCCACGTGCGTGGCCGGTCGCCGTTTTCCCTTCTGCGAGCCCTGCCCGATGAGCACGCCCATCGCTCAACCTGCCTTCGTGTTGCACAGCCGGGCGTATCGCGAAAACAGTGCGCTGGTCGATTTCCTGACGCCCCAGGGCCGGCTGCGTGCCGTGCTGCGCAATGCGCGTGGCAAGGCCGGTACGCTGGCACGGCCGTTCGTGCCCCTGGAGGCCGAGTTTCGCGGCCGCGGCGAGCTCAAGAACGTCGGGCGCATGGAAGGCGCCGGCATTGCCCGCTGGCTGGTGGGCGAAGCGCTGTTCAGTGGCATGTACCTCAATGAACTGCTGATTCGCCTGTTGCCCACCGAAGACCCGCACCCGGCGGTCTTCGATCATTACGCCGCCACCCTGGTGGCCCTGGCCGAAGGCCGGCCGCTGGAGCCGTTGCTGCGCTCGTTCGAATGGCGGCTGCTCGATGATCTGGGCTATGGCTTTGCGCTGGACACCGATGTCGAAGGCCAGCCGCTGGACGCCACGGGCCTGTATCGCCTGCGGGTCGATGCCGGGCTGGAGCGGGTGTGGCTGTTGCAACCGGGGCTGTTCCAGGGCATCGAGCTGCTGGCCATGGCCGAAGCCGACTGGAGCGTGCCTGGCGCCCTGGCGGCCGCCAAGCGCCTGATGCGCCAGGCGCTGGCGGTGCACCTGGGCGGGCGGCCACTGGTCAGTCGCGAACTGTTTCGCAAGCCGTGAACAGGCTTTATGCTCTGCGGCCTGTCTTCCATAGATAACCCCCTGACTTGCAGGAGATCCTCGTGACCCATAGCCCTCGTATCCTTCTTGGCGTGAACATCGACCACGTCGCCACCCTGCGCCAGGCTCGCGGCACCCGCTACCCGGACCCGATCAAGGCGGCGCTGGATGCCGAAGAGGCGGGGGCCGACGGCATTACCGTGCACTTGCGTGAAGATCGCCGGCACATCCAGGACCGCGACATCCTGTTGCTCAAGGACGTGCTGCAGACCCGCATGAACTTCGAAATGGGCGTGACCGAAGACATGCTCGCGTTCGCCGAACGCCTGCGTCCCGCCCACGTATGCCTGGTGCCCGAAACCCGCCAGGAGCTGACCACCGAAGGCGGGCTGGACGTGGCCGGCCAGGAAGAGCGCATCAGAGCGGCGGTCGAGCGCCTGACGAAGGTCGGCAGCGAGGTGTCATTGTTCATCGACGCCGACCCTCGACAGATCGAAGCCGCCAAACGCGTCGGCGCGCCGGCCATCGAACTGCACACCGGCCGCTACGCCGATGCCGAGACACCGGCCGAGGTCGCCGTTGAGTTGCAGCGCATCGCCGACGGTGTGGCGCTGGGCGTGGCTCAGGGACTGATCGTCAACGCCGGTCATGGCCTGCATTACCACAACGTCGAAGCCGTGGCGGCGATCAAGGGCATCAACGAACTGAACATCGGCCACGCCCTGGTGGCGCATGCACTGTTTGTCGGCTTCAAGGCGGCGGTGGCAGAGATGAAAGCGCTGATTACCGCCGCTGCCCGATGACAGGGTTATAGCAATGATTGTCTCGTAGGAGCCCGCTTGCCGGCGACCGAGTGCGCAGCGCTCGCAAAATTGTCGAAACGCTGAAAATCTGCAGCGAATGACTGAAAAATTTATGAAACGCTGCAAATTTACGACTGCTAACGCAGCCGGTCGCGGGCAAGCGCGCTCCTACCACGGCAGCGCGGCGGATTATCGGTTACCGCCCAGGCGCACCTGAACGCCGCCTTCGAAACACCTGGTGCGCTACCTGCAAATGATCTTCAACAAGGTGACCGTCAGCTGAATCGGCCTTGTAGGAGCGACCCACGGTCGCGAAAAGGCCGGCACCTCCAGCGCCTGACCGTCAGCATTCGCGACCGTTGGTCGCTCCTGCCTGCCATTCAGTGACATGTCAGGGCTTGCGGCCGATCACCACGGCGCGCATCGGGGCCGGCAGGCCTTCGACGGTGCGGCTGTGGTCATCGGGGTCGAGGAAGTCGCCCAGCGACTGATAGCGCATCCAGTCGGTGCTGCGCTGCTCCTGGACGCTGGTGATGCTGACGTCCACGCAACGCACGTCGACGAAGCCTGCCCGGCGCATCCACAGTTCCAGCGCCGCCACCGAGGGCAGGAACCAGACGTTGCGCATCTGCGCGTAGCGGTCTTCCGGCACCAGCACCTGCTGGACATCGCCCGGTACCACCAGGGTTTCCAGTACCAGTTCGCCACCCTTGAGCAGGCAGTCCTTCAGGGCCAGCAAATGGTCGATGGGCGATTTGCGGTGGTAGAGCACGCCCATGGAAAACACGGTGTCGAAGCCTTCCAGCCCCGCCGGCAGATCTTCCAGGGCAAAGGGCAAGTGCCAGGCCGGCAGATCCGGCAGGTAGCGCTGCATGGCCTGGAACTGGCAGAAGAACAGCCAGTTGGGGTCGATGCCGATCACGCTGTCAGCCCCGGCACCCAGCATGCGCCACTGGTAATAGCCATTGCCGCAGCCGACATCCAGCACGCGTTTGCCGGCCAGGTTCAGGTGGGGCGCCACGCGCGACCACTTCCAGTCCGAGCGCCATTCGGTGTCGATGTGCACACCGAACACATCGAACGGTCCCTTGCGCCATGGCGACAGCCCCATCAAGGCGCTGTGCACCTGGGCGCGGGTCTGTTCATCGCAGTCCACGTCCAGGGTAAAGCCGTCGAGCAGGTCGACATGGCTGGGCATCAGCGCCGGCAGCGCCTGCAAGGCTGCACTCCAGCGCTCAAGGTCGCCATGCCCCTTGGCCATCTTGGTGTCGAGCTGGACTTGCAGGCTGTCGGCCCATGTGGCCAGGGGAGTGTTCGCCAGGCGGCGAACCAGTGGAGCGAGATCGATCATGGCAGGGCTATCAACGAGGCAAAGTTAATGCATTGGAACCACAGCACCACGCGTGAAAAACCGGCTTCGCGCAGGCGCTGGCGGTGTTCTTCGAGGCTGTCGGGTTTCATGACGTTTTCGATGGCACTGCGCTTCTGGGCAATTTCCAGTTCGCTGTAGCCGTTGGCGCGCTTGAAGTCCAGGTGCAGCTCGGTCAACAGCGCCTGCTCATCGGGGTCGTTGAAACGCAGCTTTTCCGACAGGATCAACGCGCCACCGGGCACCAGGGCCTGGCGGATGCGGCTCAGCAGCGCCAGGCGCTGCTCGGGGGCGATGAACTGCAAGGTGAAGTTGAGCGCCACCACCGAGGCCGGCTGCCAGGGCAACTGAAGAATATCGGCTTCGATGACCTCGACCGGCAGCAGCTCCTGGAACATCGAATTCTGGGCATTCAGGTACTCGCGGCAACGCCCGACCATCGCCGAAGAGTTGTCCACGGCAATCACCCGACAGCCATCCTGGCGCACATGACGGCGCAAGGCCTGGGTCACGGCCCCCAGCGAACAGCCGAGGTCGTAGAGTACGCTGTCGGGGCGGGCGAAATGCGCGGCGATCACGCCAAGGTTTTCAACGATGGCCGGATAGCCGGGCACCGAGCGTTTGATCATGTCCGGGAAGACCCGTACCACGTCTTCGTTGAAGGCGAAGTCGGGCACCTGGGGCAGGGGCTGGGAAAAGAGGCGATCGGGTGGCTGGTTCACGGCGATTCCGGCGCAAGGTGTGCAAAGGCCGGCATTCTAGCCAAGTTGCGGGCCGGATGCATGGGCCTGTGCCATCAGGCTGACCAGTCGCCTGCCTAAGCTCTGTACGAAAAGTCGGTGAGCGAAGGTCAGGCAAGGCAAAAAGCGGCGAGTAAGCGCAGTTGACACGTGTCAATGAGCATTGCGAGTCGATTTTTAACGCCGCATGGCCGAGCGCAGCCACTTTACGTACAGAGCCTAGATCACCCTGACCAGGCATTCGAAGGTGCCCTGGGGCGCCGCTTCAGGCTCCCAGGGTTGCTTGTACTCAAGCCGCAGGCGCGCGGTGCCGGCCTCTGTCGCCTTGTAGCGCCACACCGATTGACCGCCGCTGCCGACCACCACCTCTGCACCCTTGTCGGCGTTGTACACCTCCGGTCCCAGGCTGCGCAGGATACCGGCTGCCGGTTCGCGCACCTGCCAGCGAAAGCCGGTGCTGGGGTTGCTGGGCAACGACAGGATCAGCGTCTGCCCGCGGGTCAGCGCCAGCGGGCAGTCGCCTTGATCGTCCAGCGAGACGATGGCGTCCGGGGTGTGTGCGCACGCGGTCAACAAGACAAGGCTGATGGGCGCGAGCAGTCGGGCTGAGGTCATGGCAAGGTCCGTTTTGGGCAAGACAAGGCGGCAGGATAACCGATCTTGCCCGCACGGATCAGAACAACACTTTGGCTACATCACTGAAGCGCTTGGCGAAGTGCACGGTCAGGCCCTCCTTGAGGTATTCCGGCAGTTCCTCGAAATTGCCCCGGTTCGGTTCCGGCAGGATCAGCTCATTGATTTTCTGCCGGCGCGCGGCAATGACCTTTTCCCGCACCCCGCCAATGGGCAGCACATGCCCGGTCAGGGTCAGTTCGCCGGTCATGGCCACGCCTTTTTTCGGCGCCTGGTTACGCGCCAGCGACAACAAGGCGCTGGCCATGGTGATGCCGGCGCTCGGGCCGTCCTTGGGCGTGGCGCCCTCAGGCACATGCAGGTGCACGAAGGCCTCATCGAAGAAACTGGCATCGCCGCCAAACTTCGACAGGTTGGAGCTGACATAGCTGTAGGCGATTTCGGCCGATTCCTTCATGACCTCACCCAACTGGCCGGTGAGCTTGAAGCCGCGGTTCTGGGTATGGATACGCGTGGCCTCGATCGGCAGGGTCGCACCGCCCATGCTGGTCCAGGCCAGGCCGGTGATGACACCGGTGCCAGACAGCACCTGCTCGCTGCGAAACACCGGCATGCCGAGCAAGGCTTCGAGGTCCTTGGGACCGATCTTGATGACCGCGTCCGGCGTCTCCAGCAACTTGACCACCGATTTGCGCACCACCTTGCCCAGTTGCTTTTCCAGTTGCCGCACGCCGGACTCACGGGCATACCCTTCGATCACCGCGCGCAGGGCGGCATCGCTGATCGACAGGCTGCTCTTGGCCACGCCGGCCTTCTGCAGTTGCTTGGGCCACAGATGACGCTTGGCGATGGCCAGTTTTTCTTCGGTGATGTAGCCGGCCAGGCGGATCACTTCCATCCGGTCGATCAACGGACCCGGGATCGAGTCCAGGGTGTTGGCCGTGCAGATGAACAACACCTTGGACAGGTCCAGGCGCAGGTCCAGATAGTGGTCGAGAAATTCGACGTTCTGTTCCGGATCCAGGGTTTCCAGCAGCGCCGAGGCCGGGTCGCCCTGGTAGCTCTGGCCCATCTTGTCGATCTCGTCGAGCATGATCACCGGGTTCATCACCTCGACGTCCTTGAGCGCCTGCACCAGCTTGCCTGGCTGGGCGCCGATGTAGGTGCGGCGGTGACCCTTGATCTCGGCTTCATCGCGCATGCCACCGACACTGAAGCGATAGAACGGCCGGCCCAGCGATTCGGCGATGGAACGGCCGATGCTGGTCTTGCCCACGCCCGGCGGGCCGACCAGCAGCACGATGGAACCGGCGATCTCGCCCTTGTAGGCGCCGATGGCGAGGAATTCGAGGATGCGCGACTTGATGTCGTCAAGCCCTGCGTGATGCTGGTCGAGCACCTTGCGGGCATGCTTGAGGTCAAGCTTGTCGGCGCCAGTGACGCCCCACGGGATCGAGCTGGCCCAGTCCAGGTAATTGCGGGTCACGGCGTACTCGGGTGAGCCGGTTTCCAGGATCTTGAGCTTGTTCAGTTCTTCATCGATTTTCTTTTGTGCCTGGGCGGGCAGGGTCTTGCCTTCCAGGCGCTGCTCGAACTGCTCGATGTCGGCGCTGCGATCATCCTTGCTCAGGCCCAGCTCCTGCTGAATGACCTTGAGCTGTTCCTTGAGAAAGAACTGGCGCTGGTGCTCGCCGATCTTGCGGTTGACCTCGGCCGAAATCTCTTTCTGCAAGCGCGCGACTTCAACTTCCTTGCGCAACATGGGCAGGACTTTTTCCATGCGTCGCAGGATCGGCACGCAATCGAGCACGCCTTGCAGGTCCACGCCGCTGGCCGAGGTCAGTGCGGCGGCAAAGTCGGTCAGGGGTGAGGGGTCGTTGGGGCTGAAGCGGTTGAGATAGTTTTTCAGCTCTTCGGTGTACAGCGGGTTGAGCGGCAGCAGCTCCTTGATCGCATTGATCAGGGCCATGCCGTAGGCCTTGACCTCGTCGGTCGGGTCATTGGAAGTCTGCGGATACTCGACTTCGACCATGTAAGGCGGGCGGTGATGCTTGAGCCAGGTCTTGATCCGCACCCGCGACAAGCCTTGGGCCACGAACTGCAAGCGACCGTTTTCACGGCTGGCGTGGTGGACTTTTACCAGCGTGCCATACTCCGGCAGGGCCTTGGTATTGAAGTGGCGCGGGTCTTCCTGCGGGGTGTCCATGAAAAACAGCGCCAGCGAATGATGGTCCGACTTGCTGACCAGCTCCAGGGTCTCGGCCCAGGGCTCTTCATTGACGATGACCGGCAGCACTTGCGCCGGAAAAAACGGGCGATTGTGAATCGGGATGATGTAGACCTTGTCCGGCAGGTTCTGTCCGGGCAGTGTCAGCGAGGTGCCTGAGCCGAGGTTGACTTCGTATTCGGTGGCGTCGTCGTGTGAATCGTTCGGCTGGTCGCTCATGGTGCACCTGGGAAATTGAACATGCAGCTTAGATGGGGCAAGCGCGCTCAGGTTTCAATGGCTGCAGTCGATAGCGTGTCATAGGGATGAAACAGGCCGGCTGCGCCGCACAGGCAAATGCCATTCGTCGGTCAGGATCAAATGATGGCAAAATGCCTTGCTTGACGCATTCCCTTGCCCAGGTTGCAGCGTTAACCTGCAGGCCAGACACATCGTGCCAGGGTTGGCTTAACTTTCCGGCATTGGCCGTTGTGGATACGTTCAGTATGACCAACGTTTTTTCTCGTGCGCTCCTGGCGGGGCTGTACGCTTTGTTTACGGCAAGCGCAGGCGCTGCGAGCCTGAATGCCCAGCTGTTCGATCAGCAGGGCCAGCCACTGGCCAATGCCGTGCTGACCCTCAAGGGCGGCGGGGCAGTGCCGGCCGGCACGCTCAAGGCCGACATGGACCAGCGCAACCAGGAATTCGTGCCACAGGTACTGGCCGTGCGCACCGGCACGCAGGTGTATTTCCCCAACAGCGACGACATTCGCCATCAGGTCTATTCCTTTTCGCAGCCCAAGCGTTTCGAGTTGCGGCTTTATGAAAAGACGCCGTCGGAGCCGGTGCAGTTCGACAAGCCGGGCCTGGTGGTGCTGGGATGCAACATCCATGACTGGATGGTGGGCTATATCTATGTCACCGACGATCCCTGGTTCGGCGTGACCGACGCCAACGGTCAGCTCAAGCTCGATCATTTGCCGCCCGGGCGCTACACCGCCACCCTCTGGTCCCCGCAAAGCGAAGACATGCAACCGGTCGCCGGTGGCGATCTCGAGATTGCGGCCGGCGGCCTGAGCAAGCGTTTCGACCTGGCCGTCGAGGCCCGGCCTGAAGACCCGCCCTCACGCCCGGCCCCGAGTGCCTTTGGCGATGCCTTTCACAAGGCTGCCCATTGATGAAACTTCGACTGAGCTTTCAGTCCCGGATTGCCGGCGTGCTGATCGCCTTGCTGGTGGTGGTGATCGGCGCGGTGTTCGTTGCGGTCAAGTTCGCTACCAGCGACGCGGTGCGCAGCCAGGCCCAGGCCCAGCTTGAGGTCGGCAGCCGTGTGTTCGAACGCCTGATCGACCTGCGCGGCCGGCGGCTGCGTGATGCGGTGCAATTGTTGTCAGCCGACTTCGGTTTTCGCGATGCGGTGGCCAGTGCCGAGGCCTCGACCATCCGCTCGGTGCTGCTCAACCATGGCGGGCGTATCAATGCCAGCGACATGTTTCTGCTGGGCATGGATGGCAAGGTGATCGCCAGCACCGAGCCCGAAGTGCCCGAAGGCTCGCGCTTCATCTATGACCAGGCGCTGCGCAATGCCAAGCGCAATAACCAGTCAATGCTGATCGTGCCCGGTGGCGGGATTCCGCACCTGCTGGTCGAAAGCACGGTGCTGGCACCCCTGCCGCTGGCACGGGTGGTGATGGGCTTCACCATCGACAGTGACATCGCCGAAGAGCTGCACGCGCTCAGCGGCCTGGAAGTGTCGTTCCTGACCATCGAGAACGGCCGCCCCGGCAAGCTGATCAGCACCCAGCCCGAGGCCATGCATGCCGGGTTGGTGGCCTTGATGCTAGAGTCTGCCGGCGGCCAGATGAACATGACCGAACATGCCGACCTCAAATACCTCAGCCAGACCCTGACCTTGGCCAATGCCGGCGAAGGGCAGGTACTGGCGCTGTTGCAAAGCCCGCTGGACAAGGCGCTGCAAGCCTTCGTGCCGCTCGACCAGAAGATTTTCTGGATCTCGCTGGCCGCCTTGCTGGCTTCGCTGATCGGCACCCTGGCACTGGCGCGCAGCGTGTCGCTGCCGGTACGGGCCCTGGCGCTGGCGGCCAAGCGCATTGGCGATGGTGATTACCAGACCCCGGTGAGCATGGCGCGCAAGGATGAACTGGGCATGCTGGCCGATGCGATCAACAGCATGCAGCACGGCATTGCCGTGCGTGAGGAGCAACTGGCGCACAACGCCTTGCACGACACGGTCACCGGCCTGCCCAACCGGGCACTGGTCATGGAGCGCCTGGGCAGCTCGATCGCTGCGCAGCGGCCAGTGGCGCTGATGTACCTGGGCATCGACAACTTCAGGTCCATCCACGACAGCGTGGGTGTCGAAGCGGTGGACCTGCTGCTGCGCGAGTTGGGCCAGCGCCTGCAGTCGGGCCTGAATGCCGGTGACACCGTAGCACGCCTGACCGCCAACGAATTTCTCCTGTTGCTGGACCACACCGGCAGCGACAGTGCCGTGGGTCGTGGCGATCAATTGCAGCGGCTGCTCAGCGAGCCGCAACATGTCGAGGGTCATGACATTACCCTGGAAAGCTGCATCGGCATTGCCGTCTATCCCGACCACGGTGATGCTGCGCAAGAGCTGCTCAACCGCGCGCAGATTGCACGCAAGGACGCCGCTGATCAGCCGGGACGCCTGCACATCTATCAAGACGGCCGCGACCTGGCCCACCAGCGCCAGATCAGCCTGATCCGCGACTTGCGCAAGGCGCCAGGCAACGGCGAACTGCACCTGCATTACCAGCCCAAGCTGGACCTTCGCCAAGGCCATGTGCGCCAGGCCGAAGCCTTGCTGCGCTGGAACCATCCGCAATTTGGCAACGTCTCGCCGGCTGAATTCATTGTCCTGGCCGAGCGCACCGGCAGCATCCAGTTGCTGACCACCTGGGTGATCGGTGAAGCGGTGCGCCAGTTGGCTGAGTGGCGCCAGCGCAGCCTGCTGGTGCAAGTGTCGGTCAACGTCTCGGCCGATGACCTGCTCGGCGGCGACCTGGTCGGGCACGTCACCCGGATGCTGCGCCTGCATCAGGTGCCGGCCGAGCAATTGATTTTCGAAATCACCGAAAGCGCAATCATGAGCGAGCCTGCGCGCGCGCTGGTGGTGCTCAACCGGCTGCGCGAATGCGGCATCAGCCTGTCGGTCGACGATTTCGGTACCGGGTATTCCTCACTGGCGCACCTCAAGCGCCTGCCGGTCCAGGAGTTGAAGATCGACCAGTCATTCGTGCGCAACCTGGATGAAACCAGCGAGGACGCGGTGATTGTCCGTTCGACCATCGAAATGAGCCACAACCTGGGACTCAAGGTAGTCGCCGAAGGCGTCGAGTACGAACACAGCCTGCGACTGCTCGAACGCTGGCACTGCGATACGGCTCAAGGCTACCTCATCAGCCGCCCGCTCGCCGCGGCCGCGTTCGAGGCCTGGATGACCCGCAGCCCTACCTCCACTGGCCAGATGGTTCATTGATATGCGCTACCCGATTGCCTGTTTTTCAAGTTGCCTGCTGGGGTGCCTGCTCGGGACCGTCACGCCTCAGGTCGTGGCCGATAATGGTCGTCTGGTCGCCACAGGCGGGGCCGGCAGCATCGAGGGCAGTGCCGGCGGCGGGATCATCCCGTGGGCGGTCATCAGTGGCTATGGCGAGGAGGGCGAGTGGGGCGCGACGGCCTCGGCCACCCACGTCACCTTGCCCGACTACACCCTTGATGTCGCCGGGGTGACGGTGTCGTATGGCAACCGCATCGAGTTTTCCTACGCGCATCAGCGCCTTGACCTCGGCACCTTGCAGCGCGACCTGAGCCTGCCCGAAGACAACCTGACCCAGGACGTCCTTGGCGTGAAGGTGCGATTGTTCGGTGACCTGATCTTCGACGATCTGCCGCAGGTCTCGCTGGGTGTGCAGTACAAGCACCAGAACGACTTTCTGATTCCCAGCCTCATCGGCGCCAAACGTGATGCCGATGTCGAAGGCTACCTGACGGCCAGCCGCTTGTTCATGGGCGCGGCGTTTGGCTACAACCTGCTGCTCAACGGCGGGGTGCGTTACAGCCGGGCCAACGAAACCGGCCTGCTGGGCTTTGGTGGCGACCGCCGTGACCGTCGTAGCCTGCTCAAGGAGGGCTCGGTGGCCGTGCTGCTCAATCCGAACTGGGCGGTGGGCGTGGAGTACCGTGAAAAGCCCGACAACCTGTCATTTGCCGGTGAAAGCGACTGGGCGGATGTGTTTGTCGGCTGGTTCCCCAACAAGCATTTCTCCGTGGTCGCGGCCTACGCGCGTCTGGGCGATATCGCGACGCTGAAAGACCAGAACGGCGTCTATCTGTCTCTGCAGGGAGGATTCTGATGAAGCGTCTGCTCGGGTGCCTGATGTTCCTGCTGCTGGTCGGGTGCGCCCAGCCCCACAAGCCCGCCAGTGACGACAGCCTGTACCAGGACCTGGGCCAGCGCGCCGGGATCCAGCGCATTGTCGAAGGCATGCTGCTCAATGCCGCGCAGGACGAACGCATCGTCGATCGCTTTCGGCGGGTCCATATCGAGTTGCTGCGTGACCGGTTGGTGGAATATTTCTGTGTCGAGGCCGGTGGGCCGTGCACCTATGGCGGTGACAGCCTGCCTGAGTCGCACAAGGGCCAGAACCTGACGCGCAGCGACTTCAATGCACTGGTCGAAAGCCTGATCAAGTCGATGGACACCCAGCACGTTCCGGTGCCGGTGCAGAACCGCCTGATCGCCCGCCTGGCGGTGCTGCGTGGCGAGGTAATCGGCAAGTAACTGCACCATGATCAACGTGGTCAATCACAAACCCCCGACAGGTAGGAGCGCGCTTGCCGGAATGCCGGACCACCGCGACCGGCTGCGTTAGCAGTCGTAAAATCTGCGAAACGCCATTACGGCTGTGAATACTTCAAAATCTGCGAAACGCCACAGATTTACGGCTGTGAATACTTCAAAATCTGCGAAACGCCACAGATTTACGGCTGTGAAYACTTTCAAAATCTGCGAAACGCCACAATTTTACGACTGCTAACGCAGCCGGTCGCGGGCAAGCGCGCTCCTACAAGGGCATACGGTATTAGGTTTCTGGTCATGTGACCGGATACGCAGCCGCCAACTGGCCGGCCACGGGCCGCGCGCGTATGATCAAGCCTTCATTTCAAGCTGGACCCGGCCGCCATGAGCGCAACAGAGTTTTCCAGCGACATCGGGGCTGTCAACCGCATTGATGCGGTGCCGATCATCCTGCGCATGGTGAAGCAGATGACCGGCATGCGTTTCGCGGCCGTTGCACGGGTCACGGAGAGCCACTGGGTGGCTTGCGCTGTCGACGACGCACTTGAGTTCGGTCTCAAGCCCGGCGGGCAACTGGTGGTCGATTCCACCATCTGCCACGGAATACGCCAGCACCGTCAGCCGGTGGTGTTCGGCCACGCCAGCCAGCATCCTGTCTACTCCAGGCACCCCACGCCACATGGCTACAAGCTGGAGAGCTACATCTCGATCCCCATCATCCAGGCCGACGGGCATTTCTTTGGCACACTGTGCGCCATCGACCCGGCCCCGGCCGAGATCGAGGACCCCGGTTTGCTCGACACCCTGAACCTGTTCGCTCAACTGATCGCCACCAACCTGGACCTGCAGCGCAGTCTTGATCTCAAGACCCACGCCCTGTCGGATGCCGAAGAGGCCGGGCGTTTACGCGAGCAGTTCATTGCCGTGCTTGGCCATGACCTGCGCACGCCCTTGAGTGCCATCCGCATGAGCGCCGACCTGCTGCAGACCCAGGTGGTCGGGCAGCGTCAGCAGCGGCTGGTGCATGCCATTGGCCAGAGTTCACAGCGCATGAGCGCGCTGATCGAAGATGTGCTGGATTTCGCCCGTGGGCGCCTGGGCGATGGCATCACCGTGCGACGTGTCTGGGTCGAGGACCTGCAGGGCTATCTCAGGACCGTGGTCGACGAGGTGCTGGCCTCGCATCCGGGCTGCCGCATCAATGTCGACCTGCAATTGGGGACGGGCATTTATTGCGACCCCGCTCGCATGGGGCAGTTGCTGTCCAACCTGTTGGGCAATGCGGTGACCCACGGTGCACAGCAAGCGCCTGTCGAACTGGTCGTGCGGATCGAGGAGGGGGACGTCATGCTGGCGGTCGCCAACCAGGGCGAACCGATTCCGGAGTCTCTGCTGCCCTTGCTGTTCCAGCCGTTTACCCGGTGCGAGGCCGGTGCTCGTGGTGAAGGGCTGGGGTTGGGGCTGTATATCGCAGCGCAAATCATGCAGGGCCATGAAGGGACACTGAGTGTCAGCTCCGATGCCCGGCATGGCACCTGCTTTGTCGCACGCTTTCCGGTCAGGCAGACCCCGGCAGCGATCATGTGAACCCGCACAAGGTGGCCGACCGGCCACCTTGTGCCGCAGGTCATTTGGGCAACTTGTAGGCCACCACGTAATCCCCTTGTTTTGTACCCAGCGACCCATGCCCCCCGGCCATGACCAGCACGTACTGCTGGCCGTCCTTGCCGGTGTAGGTCATGGGCGTGGTCTGTGCACCGGCCGGCAGGCGGCCTTCCCACAGCTGCTTGCCGTTACGCAGGTCGTAGGCGCGCAGGTACTGGTCCAGCGTCCCGCTCAGAAAACCCAGGCCGCTGGCCGTGGTGATGGTGCCACCCAGGCTGGGCACGCCCATGGTCAGCGGGATTGGCACCGGCGAGCTGTCGCGCACCGTGCCGTTCTTGTGCTTCCACAGGGTCTTGTGGGTGGTCAGGTCCACGGCGGCCACGTAACCCCAGGCCGGTGCCTGGCAAGGCAGGCCCATGGGCGACAGCAAGGCTTCGAGGATCACGCCGTACGGCGCGCCCTTGTTAGGCTGCACGCCCTCTGTTTCGCTCTTGCGACCAGGACCGGCCTCGACTTCGGCGGCCGGCACCAGCTTGGACCGGAACGCCATGTAGCTGGGGTTGACGAAGGCGATCTGGCGCACCGGATCGACCGAAATACCGCCCCAGTCGAACACGCCGAAGTTGCCAGGGTACACCAGCGTGCCTTGCAGCGACGGCGGGGTGAACGGACCCTCGTAGCGCAAAGACTTGAAGTCGATGCGGCACAGCAACTGATCGAACGGCGTCACACCCCACATGTCGCGCTCGCGCAGCGGCGGCGGCATGAAGTTCAGCTCCGACTTGGGCTGGGTCGGTGAGGTGCGATCACCTTCGACCGCGCCTTGCGGCACCGGCACTTCATGGATCGGCACGATGGGCTGACCGTTGCGGCGGTCCAGCACGTAGATGCTGCCCTGTTTGGTCGAGGCCAGCACCGCAGGCTTGAGACCGTCAGCGGTCTTCATGTCCATCAGCGTCGGCTGGCCACCGACGTCCATGTCCCAGAGGTCATGGTGGGTGAACTGGTAATGCCAGCGCACCTTGCCGCTGGCAATGTCCAGCGCGACCAGGCCGGCGCTGTATTTTTCGGAGTCCTCGGTGCGGTTGCCGCCCCACTGGTCGGGCATCTGGTTGCCCATCGGCAGGTACAGCAGGCCGAGGTTCTCGTCGACGCTGAACATCGACCACATGTTCGGCGAGTTGCGGGTGTAGGTCTGGCCGGGCGCAATAGGCTCGGTCTGTTCCGGGTTGCCGCTGTCCCAGTTCCACACCAGGCGTCCGGTGCGCACGTCATAGGCCCGGATGACGCCGGAAGGCTCGTCGACCGAGACGTTGTCGGTGACATGCCCGCCGATCACCACCAGGTCTTTGGTCACGGCCGGCGGCGAGGTGGAGTAGTAACCACCCGGTGCGAAGCTGCCGATGTGGGTGGTCAGGTCCACGGCGCCCTGATTGCCGAAGCCTTCGCAGACCTTGCCGGTGTCGGCGTTGAGCGCGATCAGGCGGGTGTCGGCGGTGGGCAGAAAGATCCGTCGCGGGCAGGCATTGGCACTGGCGCTTGTGGCATCTGTGGTGTCCGGTGTCGCCGGGCTGGTGCTGTAGGCGGCTTCATCATGGTAGGCCACGCCACGGCAGGTCATGTGCGCCCAGCCCTTGAAGTCCTTGGCACTCTGGGTGCTGATCTTCGGGTCGTAGCGCCAGATTTCCTTGCCGCTGTCCGGGTCCAGGGCAATCACCTGGCTGTGCGGGGTGCAGACATAAAGCATGCCGTTGACCTTCAGCGGCGTGTTTTCCGCTGTGGTCTCGCCGGGATCGCCCGGGCCCGGAATATCGCCGGTGCGGAAGGTCCAGGCCGGTTCGAGCTTGTGCACGTTTTCAGGCGTGATCTGCGTCAGGGGCGAATAACGGTCGCCATAGGCGGTGCGACCATAGGACTGCCAGTCACCGTCGGGCATGGCCGGGGCGGTGTTGGTGGTGCCGGCGGTCTCGCGGTCGAGCTGGCCTTCGATGCGCCCCGGATGGGTGAACTGGCTGGCAATCGCCGCAAGGCCCGCCAGTGCCACGGCGATGCCCAGGCCACCGGTGTGCAGGCGCGCCGGTCCGTTGACCAGCAGCGGGCGTCGTACCCAGGGCAGCAGCATGACCAGGCCCAGGGCAAACCACAGGGCCAGGCGTGGCACCAGTTGCCACCAGTCCAGGCCCACCTCCCATAACGACCAGACCGTGCTGGCAAACAGGATCAAGGCATACAGACCCAGCGCTGCGCGATGGCCCTTGAACAGCAGGATCGCGGTCACCACCAGGCCCAGGCCGGTCAGAATGTAATAGGTCGAGCCGCCCAGTTGCAGCAGCCGGACCCCGTAGGCCAGCAGGAACAGCCCCATCAGCAGGACAACCACCCCGAGCAGCCTCGGCAGCAGGCGGTGGCTGCGAACAGCACCTTCAGTGCTCATATTGCGAATCTCCGTGAAGGTTAAGTGAACGACGCCGTCTTCATCATTGTTGAACCGTCTGGCGTCATGCCCTTGAACGCTAGCTGCCCAAGCGTGTGACTGACTGCCATTGGTCAGGCAGTCCGCCCGGTGCGAGCGTCCAGAGGGCGTGCCGGCGCCACTCTTGGCCCGCAGGCCGGCGCGTGCACACTGTGCAGACGTCGCCAGTAACAAAACGTTTCGGCGGGGCGGAAAAAACAGGATGGATGGCCGATTCAGATGCCTCAGGGGCCGGCCTTGCGTTCTACACTCAGGACCGCTACGGCCGGATGTGCGTCTGGCACAGGGCAATACGGGCTTCACGCCGCGCACCGGCTCAGCTAAGGTGCGCTCCTTTTGCGGCCGTCTTTCCAAGGCTGCCCCACGCCAAGGTGAGACATGACGACACCCTCCAACGACCCGCTGCACGGCGTCACGCTGCAAGGCATCCTCGAAGCGCTGGTGGCGCACTATGAATGGTCGGGCCTGGCCGAGCGCATCGATATCCGCTGCTTCAAGAGCGACCCCAGCATCAAGTCGAGCCTGACCTTCCTGCGCAAGACCCCCTGGGCCCGTGAAAAGGTCGAAGCCTTGTACATCAAGCTGCAGCGCAGCAAGCGCCCGGTCTAGGCGGATTTCGGGTCATGAACCTTACGCTTTCTTCGCCGCCTCCTGTGGCGCGTCGCCTGATAGTGCTTGCGGCCTGCCTGGGCTGGTTTGGCCTGGCCGTGCAGCAGTACCTGATCTTTTATGGCCGCTGGGCCGATCACGCCAGCCTGCTGGGCGGACTGGTGCGGTTCTTCAGCTTCTTTACGGTCTGGACCAATACGCTGGTGGCCGTGGCCTTGACGTGCGCCCTGAGTCGGCGTGACGGGCCGGGCTGGCGCTTCTTTCGTCATCCGGTGGTGTGCAGCGGCATTGCCGTCAGCATCGCGCTGGTGGGCATCGCCTATAACCTGCTGCTGCGGCATTTGTGGCAACCGCAGGGCTGGCAGTGGATTGCCGACGAACTGTTGCACGACATCATGCCGCTGGCGTTCGTGATCTATTGGGGGCTGTGCGTGCCCAGGGCGAAGCTGGACCTGCGCCATGTGCTCTTGTGGATGCTGTACCCCATCGGCTACTTCGGCTATGTGTTGTGGCGCGGCCATGTCGTCGGCGACTACCTGTACCCCTTCATTGATGTCGGCACGATCGGTTTCATGCCGGCATTGATCAATGCCGGTGGGGTACTGGCCGGTTTTGTGCTGATCGCGCTGCTGGTGCTGGCGGCAGACCGGCTGTTGAAGCACGCCTGAACAGTCCGGCGATCACGCGATCATGCTCAATGCGCTTCGGCTTCTGACTCATCCAGGCGCCAGTAGCCGGCGGCCTTGACGAATTCGTCGTCCAGCCCCAGTTCGTCAAGCAGCACGCGCCGTGCCTTGCGCGACAGCGCAGCTTCTGTAGCCACCCAAGCGTAGAGCTTGCCGGCGGGCACCTGCACGTTGCGGATGGCATCGAGCAGGTCCTGCTCACCGCGCACCACCCAACTGACCTCTACCTGGGCCTGGCTGGCCAGCGGTTGTTGTTCCTGCAGGCTGGCGACCTCGATCAGCACCCGCGCACTGCGACCGGCCGGCAGTTCTTCCAGGCGCCGGGCAATGGCCGGGATGGCGGTTTCGTCGCCGATCAGCAGATAGCTGTCGAACATGTCCGGCACCACCAGCGAGCCCCGGGGGCCGGCAATGTACAGCCACTGTCCCGGCTCGACCTGGGCCGCCCAACTGGCCGCCGGGCCATCGCCGTGCAGCACAAAGTCGATGTCCAGTTCGTTGCTGTGCGCATCGAAGCGCCGCGGGGTGTAGTCGCGCATGGCCGGACGCGGGCCTTCGCTGTCGCGGCCCAGTCCCGGATTGTCCAGCGCGGCCTGTTCTTCAGGCGTGCGCGGGAACAGCAGCTTGACGTGATCGTCGGTGCCCAGGCTGATAAAACCGGCCAGGTCTTCGCCGTGCAGGGTGACGCGGCGCATCAGCGGGGTCAGGTCGGTCACGCGCAGCACTTCAAGCTTGCGGCGTTTGATTTCATGCATGACGCGATGGATCGATTGCGGTGAATTCATCAAGGTTTCTCCGAGAGGGAAAAGGAGCCGTCGACAATGGCTTTGGCGGTGTCATTGAGCAGGTTGCGCACCCGCAGGATTTCCTCGGGGGTCCAGCGGCCGTGATGCATGTGCATGGCATGGCGCAGGTTATGCACCGCCTCGTGGATTTCCGGGGGCCGGTCATGACCGCGCAGCGAGCGCTTGCTGACTTCGATGCGCATGCGCACTCCGTCAATGGCCACCGCCTGTTCGGCCAGCCAGGTGCGGCCGGTGTCGGTCAGGGCATAGCGCTTCTTGCCGGCGGCGGCATCGCCCTGGATCAGCTCGCTTTCTTCGAGAAAGGTCAGGGTCGGGTAGATCACGCCAGGGCTTGGGGTGTAGGCGCCGTCGAACATGCTTTCGATCTGGCGGATCAGGTCATAGCCGTGGCAGGGCTGCCCGGCGATCAGGTCCAGCAACAGCAGTTTCAGATCGCCCGGCGCAAACACCCGGGGGCCGCGCCCGCCGCGTTCACGGCCACCGCGTTTGTCGGCAAAAGGTTCGGAAGTGGGACATTCATCGCCCATCAGGAGCTTCTCTTGGTTACGTTTAGATATACCTTAAGATATATCTTTACGTATTCGCAAGCGTTTTGTTGCAAGTTGTTCTCGTTTGAGAATAACGCCTTGATTCGTTTGTAGATTTAAATGGTTGCCGGCGAGCCGCACAGGGCCTGCCCATGATTCTCCAGGTACGGCGTCAGGATCGGTGCCATGCCCTTGAGCACTTGCACGGGCAAGGCGGAGGTAAAGCGGTAGCCTTCGGCGGCACGCCCGGGGACGTAGGCGGTGAGGGTGCCGAAGTGATGGTCGCCCAGATAGAACACGAAGGTGGCCGTGCGGTTGATGGCCCTTGATTGCAGGATGCGTCCGCCGGCGCCGACGCTCTGGATGCGGTTATCGCCTGTACCGGTCTTGCCGCCCATGGCCAGGACACTGCCGTCCTCCAGCTTGAAGGTGCCTTGCACGCGTTTGGCGGTGCCGCCATCGACCACTTCCGACAAGGCCTCGCGCATGGCGCTTGCCACTTCCGAGGGCAGCACGCGCTTGCCCAGGTCGGGGTTGATGATCAGGCGGGTCTCATACGGTGTATCGGCGGCAAAGTGCAGGTTGTCGATGCGCACCGTGGGCAGGCGGATGCCGTCGTTCTGGATGATCCCGATCAGTTCGGCCAGCGCCGCCGGGCGGTCGCCGGAGCTGCCGATGGCCGTGGCCAGTGATGGCACCAGATGGTCGAACGGATACCCCAGGCGTTGCCAGCGCTGTTCGATGTCCAGGAACGCCTCGACTTCCATCATGCTGCGGATACGGCTGTCGCGGGCGCCCTTGTGCCGGCTCTTGAACAGCCAGCTGTAGACTTCCTGGCGCTCGTGGACACTGGCCGCCACCGCGTCCTTGAACTGCGCCTGTGGGTTGTTCAGCAAAAAGCCGATCAGCCACAGGTCCAGCGGGTGGACCCGGGCAATGTAGCCCTGGTCCGGCAGGTCGTAGGCACCGGGGCCGTAATTCTTGTACAGCTCGGCCAGGCGCTTGCTCGTGACCTTGGCCGCCTCGCCATCGGCCAGGTGGTTGCGCACAAAGGTATTGAACGTGGCCTGGTCGGCATTGGGCATCAGGTAGCGATGCACCGCCGCCAGGCGTGAGGCGGTGGGGCGCATGCCGTCCAGGAAGGTCTCCAGGCGCGCCTGGGAAGGCTTGTCCTTGTAGCGTTTCCAGAAGCGCAGCAGGAACACCCGGCCTTCACGGTCGGCAAACTCGCTCAGGTATTGCTGGCGGCGCGGGTCGCTGTCGTCCTTGAGCAGTTCGGCACTGTTGCCAGGCGCCTGGTAGGTGCTGTAGCGCACCACATCGCGCATCAGGCGAATGAACGGCAGGTTGATCGACTCGCGCAGCGATTCACGCAGGGTCGGCAGCCGACCGTTGTCCTGGCTGCGAAAGTTGTTGAAGCGGTGCAGGCCGCCACCGGTGAAGAAACTTTCGCCGGGGCTGGCCGAGTAACGCCGGTCCAGGGCGGCGGCGAGCATGGCCGACAGGTTGCGATCCTGATGCTGGATCAGGTAATCGACCGCCCAGCGGGTCAGCCGGTCGGGTTCTTCGACCGGCACCTTGCGCAGTTCGCTGGCACTCATGTCGCCATAGCGCTGGTGCAGTTCGGCAATCATTTCCAGGTAGGTGGTCAGCACCCGCAGCTTGGCGGTGGAGCCCAGTTCCAGTTTGCTGCCTTCGTTGATGTCGAAGGGCTGGTCGGTGCTGTCAGTCTGTACCCGCACGCGAAAGCCGTCCGGGGTGCCTTCGAACAGCGTGAAGCTGTAGCGCACCTGGGCGGTGCTGGCCGGGCTCAGCAGGCGGTCGCCAATCAGCCCGATACTGGCCGCGAAGGCCGGATCCGCCAGGTCGTGCAGGTAGCGGGTGACCTTGTCCTGCAGTTCGCCCTGCAACGTGGTGCTGGCCGACAGATCAAGACGGTCCAGGTCATAGAACGGACGATCAAGCATGTTCGACAACCGGCTGCGGGCCACACTGATGCCCTTGTTGCCTTCGATAGGCTGCCAGGTGGGTTGCTGCTCCCAGTCGCGGTAGGTCAGTTGCCGGGCCAGGGCGGCATCGGCCAGTGGCTGTTCAAGAATGCCGGCACCGGCCAGCACGCGGATATGGCTGTCGATCAGGTCGGCCAGTTCGGCACGGCCCTTGGCCAGATAGTGCGACGGGCGCCGTTGGGCGATCACCAGCGCCAGCACTTCTCGCAGGGCCAGGGCTTTTTCGTCGAGGGCCTGGGGCGTGTCGGCGCTGCCCGACAGCACCTGGTTGGTGCGGGCGAAATCGGCGCCGAACCAGACCCGCAAACCTTCGGCCAGGCCGTGCACTTCGCCGTGGCCGGGCACCGCCGACAGCGGCACGCTGTTGAGGTAATCGCGCACCACCCGCTGGCGCGCCGGCAGTGTCTGCTCGCCGTTCTGGTAGACCCGCACACTGGCGGAAAACATCTGCCGCAGTTTCTCGGCGCCAGTCTGGGTCAGGCCGTCGGGCGAATGCCGGTACTTTTCCAGTTGCGTGGCCAGGGTACTGCCGCCCGCCGACTGGCCGGGCAAGGACAAACGCTTGGCCACCTGCGACCAGGCCGCCTTGACAAAGCGTGGCCAGTCCACGGCCGGGTTGGCCAGCGGTTGTTCGGGGTCGAGCAGGTTGCGGTTCTCGATGAACAACAGGCTTTGCACCACCAACGGGGGAATGCCGGCAAAGTCGGCATAGAACTGTTGCGGGTAGCTGAACTGGTAGAGCGGCGCGGCACGGCAGTCCGTGATGGTCAGCCCGGTCTGGATCTTTTCCTGGTAGGGCACGAAAAAGCCCATGCGGCCGTAACGCATCAACCCGGGCGAAAAACGTGTCTGTTCCTTGATCAGGTAGTCGCGCTTGAGCAACCGCTGGGTAAAGGTTTCAAGGGCCGAATACCCCAGGCGTTTGTCGAACGGGCCTTCGCCTGGATAAATGAGCCGGTCGCTGGGCCCTGGTTGCAGTGTCCAGGTCAGCTCGGCCGCCAGGCGCGAAATCTCTTGCGCCTGCAGGCGCGAACTGCGGGCCTCCATGGCGATGGCCACACCCAGTCCCACGCCGCCCATGACCACCAGCACCCAGAACACCCGCCAGCCATAGTGCTTGCCTGGCGGCGGTTGTCGAGGAGGTTGCTGATGATCGGCAAGCGCCACCGCTTGCCCGGTTTCTGAATGCCGTAATACGCCCATAGTCGATTGGCCCCGGTCATCCTGTTGAACCCACTTCAGACAAGCGTAGACCCTGACCGGGGAGGGCAGTGGAAATTGTCAGGCAATCTGCCGCTACGCCAGTTGATGCAGGTTGTAGACCAGCCCTGCCACGGCAATCAGCAGCAACGCCACGCCCGAGCAGCGGCTTATCCAGCGGCTGCCCGCGCGCCTGGCCAGCAGTCCGGCGAACAGGATCCAGATGCCCAGCACCCACAGATCGATGATCACCCACATCAGCGACAACACCGCCAGGCTGGCCTGCAGGGATGAAGTGATGTGCAGAAACTGCGGGAAAAACGCCACGAAGAACACGATGTCCTTGGGGTTGCACACCCCGACCATGAAGCCGCGCCGCCAGCCGCCACGGCCTGTGCCCCGAGCGAGCGCGACGGATGCATGCTCGAGCAACAGCACCCACGCCATCCTGGCAATGTACAGGCAGCCAAGCAGGCTGAGTGCCGTCAGCAGGCGCGGATCCAGAGTGACACTGCCGACGATCAGCCAGGCCGCCACGCCGATCAGCACCAGCGAGCCGGCATTACTGCCCAGTGCGGTGGCTGCGGCCTGGCGGTTGCCGGCGTGGCTGGCGGTATTGACCACCAGCGCCACCACCGGCCCGGGCGTGGCGATCAGCAGCAATACGGTGATGGCATAGGTCAGGGTCAGGGCGGTATTCAAGGCGCAGCGTCCGTGATCAGGGTCGGTAAGGGCGCTGATTCTTGCCTTGGGCCGGTGCGTTGTAAAACGGGTTAAGTTCTGCCCTACTATGAGCTTTACTCATCATTGGCAGGCTCATGACTGAACGGATCCCTGCGCTGTATTCATTGCGCGCCTTTGAAGTGGCGGCCCGGCACGGCTCATTCAGCAAGGCGGCGCAGGAGTTGTCGGTGACGCAAAGTGCGGTCAGCCATCACATCAAGAACCTTGAATCGCTGTTTGATTGCGCGCTGTTCGAGCGTCATGGCCCGCGCCTGAGCCTGACCGTGCCGGGTCGGCACCTGGCCGCCGAACTCAAGACCGGCTTCAAGATCATCGAAAACGCCTGCGCCTTGCTCAAGACCGATCGCCACAGCCTGCGCCTGAAAGCACCCTCGACCCTGACCATGCGCTGGCTGCTCAAGGCCCTCGACCGTTTTCGCCAGATCGATCCTCATTGCCATGTGCAGCTTTCCAGTGTGTGGATGGACATCGACAGCGTCGATCTTTATACCGAGCCCTATGACTGCGCCATCCTGCTGGGCCCCGGTCATTTCGGGTCAGACCTCGACAGCTGCAAGCTCTTCGATGAATGGCTGATCCCGGTCTGCCACCCGCAGTACCTGTCCGACGCCCCGGACCTGTCTGTCCTCAATGACGTCGAGCTGCTGCACCCCAGTGCCGACCGGCGTGACTGGCGCCGCTGGCTGACAGGCGTACGCGGCCGTCATGAAGTCAACCTGGAGCGCGGCCAGTTGTTCGACACCCTTGACCAGGGCATTGGCGCCGCTCTGCAAGGTCTGGGTGTGTCGGTGGCCGACCAGCTGCTGGTGAGTGCCGAGTTGCGCAACGGCCAATTGCGCCTGCCATTCAAGCAGGCTGTGGCCACGGGCGATGGGTACTATCTGGTCTGGCTCAAGAGCAGCCTGAAGGCAAGGCAGATAGGCACGTTACGTGATTATCTGCTGGGGGCGGTGCCGGCAGTCGAGGAGGAAGAAACGATGAAATCAGGCCAGGTTCGTTAAAGCTGGCCTGTGGTTGTCCTCACTATTGCGAAGCCGGCCTCAACGTCGTGGACTCGACCACCCCCTTGCCGGCGCCCAGTCGCTTGTTGAGTTCCAGTCCGTTGGCCATCAGCATCATCAGTCCGAGACCGGCGAGGGCCGTGGAGACCTGCATCGGCCAGGTGTCGCCGGCCAGGGCGTTGGCGGCGTCGGCCAGTGGGGCCAGCAGCACGCCCAGGCAGAAGATTTCCAGCGAGTAGCGGCCCATCAGGCACGCCTGGCGGGCCGGCCAGTTGTCCAGCCAGCGGGCGTGAACGGGCAGCAGCCTGGCGGTGACGTACACCAGCGCCACAAAGTGCAGCAGGCGCACCGGTGCCAGGTCGGTCTTGCTGATCGGGTAGAGCGGTTCCAGATGCAGGCTGGCCACCAGCGCAGCGTGCAGGGACGGCCATTTTTCGCTGAAGGTCAGGATGCCGGCGATCAAGACGTAGACGGCCGCCAGGGCGAACAGTGGCTGCTGGCTCAAGGGGCGGGTATCGGCCACCCGCGGGCGCTCGTTGTACAGGGCGCAGGCGCCGCCCAAAATGAACACCAGCTGCCAGGCCACCGGATTGAAGTACCAGACGCCGCCCCCTTCGTACGCGCGCAGGTTCCAGCCGTACAGCGGCACCATCATGTACAGCGCGATCGACAGGGCCACGGCCAGTTCGACCTTGCGCAGCATCAACGGCAGGATCAGCGGCAGGGCCAGCAGCAACAGGATGTACAGCGGCAGCGGATCGGTGAGGTTGGGCTTGAAGCGCAACAGCAGCTCATCGGCCAGGGCCTGTTGCGGATTGCCGACAAAATGCTCCAGGCCCATCTGCTGGATCATGTCGCGGGTCTCGACGTAGTTGTTGGCGACAAACACGATGCCCATCAGCAGGGTCAGCAGGAAAATGTGCACCACGTACAGCACCCAGGTGCGCCTGAGGATGCGCACGCTGGCGACCAGCCAGCCGTCACGACGAGAGATGCGACCATAGGCCAGGATCGAGGCGTAGCCGGCCAGGAAGACGAAGATTTCCGCCGCGTCGCTGAAGCCGAAGTTGCGCACGGTCGATTGCGCCAGGGGGTTGTCCGGCACGTGATCCCAGAAAATGAAGATCAGCGCCAGGCCTCGAAAGAAGTCGATTCGATAATCGCGGCCGTTAGTCATAACGGTGGGCTCTTGAAGTAAGTCGGTGAAATAAAGACCGGCGCGTGATGGCCTTGGTTGCCTACCGTCAGTCAGTGTCGCTGCGGCGCGGCAGGGTGGCCGGATTCTACGGCAAATGCAAAAAATGCCCTATTACAGAATGTCTCTGCGCAGGCGTCTGGCCCGGCCTCCAGGCCCTGTGCAAGCGATCGATCCCGCTCAGTTCTCCCTGACCCAGGGTTTGATCTGGCGGATGCGCTCGACCATGCTGTAGACATCCTCGCGCCCCTGCGGGCTGGTCCAGCGCAGGTGCCGGAGCAGCTCACGCTCCTTGGGGTTCAGGGCGGCGAAACCGGGCTCGTCGGCCTTGCGCGTGAAGCCCTCTGACGGCTCGGCCGGGGTGCTGGCCGCAATGACCTCCTGCAACGCGCTTTGCAGCGTGGCCACATAGCCCACCAGCATCGACGGGTTGCACAGCACATCGGTCTTGTTCACGTAGCTGTCGAGCAGGCGCAGCGAGTCGCGCGCCTCGATCAGACGGGCATAGGCGTGCTGGGGAAGGTCATAGTGGCTAGGGGTGTCGGGCATGAACAATCCTGATGATGAAGGTGATGTTGCGCGCCGCGACCCGATACCCCCGGGTGAGCGCAGCCAGATGGCTGGCCGCTATCTGATAGCAGGCGAAACCTTAGCGGCAAGTGTCGGCTCGATCAAGCCGCGTCATGACAGGTGAAGGCAGATTGATAATGGGCTGGAATAACTGATATGTTACTGTATAACATGTCAAATCATCTTCTATCCGGAGCCATCATGAGACCCGACATTCACCCCGCCTACCGCACCGTGCTGTTTCACGACACGGCCGCCGACGTGTTCTTCCTGATCGGCTCGACGGTCGATACGACGCGTACACACGCACACAGTGACGGCCAGACTTATCCGTATGTGGCGCTCGATGTGTCCAGCGCCTCGCACCCGATCTACACCGGCCAGCAGCGCAAGACCACCACCGAAGGTCGCATTGCGGGCTTCAACAAGCGTTTTGCCGGTTTTGGTTCGGCCGTGCTCAAGGATACCCCAGTGGCGCAGTAATCACCGCGCCTCGCTCGTGTGGTCATGCTTGCACCAGGTGACCGCCCGGCGTCTTTTTTCCGGCATTTGCCGGCTGCGACAGCCCGCCCTCTGGACTCCCTTCGGTATTGCTCTTATCTTCGCGGCCTGAAAAACAGGAGTACCGCGCTTTGAAAAAATCAGTCGCCATCGTCTTCGGCGGGCAATCGAGCGAGCACGAAGTGTCGCTGCAGTCGGCACGCAACGTCATCAATGCCATCGACCGTGCCCGTTACGCGTTGACCCTGATCGGTGTCGACAAGCTGGGGCGCTGGCTGCGCTTCGATGAACGCGATTATCTGCTCAATGCCAGCGACCCTTCGCGCATCAGCCTGAGCGGCTCGGGACGTCAACTGGCGTTGTTGCCGGGCAGTACCGGCGGGCAGTTCATCGAAGTCGAGTCCGGCCAGACCCTGCCGCGCATCGAAGTGGTCTTTCCATTGATTCATGGTGCCTTCGGGGAAGACGGCGCCTTGCAGGGCCTGCTGCGCTTGCTGGCCATTCCTTTTGTGGGCCCGGATGTACTGGGTTCTGCCGCCTGCATGGACAAGGACGTGACCAAGCGCCTGTTGCGCGATGCCGGTATCGCCGTGGCGCCGTTCGTGGTGCTCGAGCGCGGCCAGACCCTGGACTTTGACCAGGCGGCGGCACAATTGGGCGTGCCGATGTTCGTCAAGCCCGCCAGCCAGGGGTCTTCGGTCGGGGTCAGCAAGGTCACCGACCTGGCCGGCTGGCAGGCCGCGCTGGCGCTGGCGTTCGAATACGATCACAAAGTGTTGATCGAGCAGGGCATGGTCGGCCGTGAGGTGGAGTGCGCGGTGCTGGGCAATCGCCAGCCGCAGGCCAGTGTGTGTGGCGAGGTGATCGCCAACGACGATTTCTATGCCTACGACACCAAGTACCTCAACGATGGCCAGGCACGCACCGTGATCCCGGCTGAACTGTCGCCCGAGCGTGCCTTGCAGGTGCGCGAGGTGGCCTTGCAGGCCTATCGGGTGCTGGGCTGTGCAGGACTGTCACGGGTGGATTTCTTTGTCAGCGAGCAGTCGATCGTCATCAACGAGATCAACACCATTCCCGGTTTCACCTCCATCAGCATGTACCCCAAGCTCTGGCAGGCCGACGGCCTGACCTACGCCGGGCTGATCGACCGCTTGATCGAACTGGCCCTGGAGCGCGGTGAAGAAGCCCTGCTGCTGAAACGGGAAGTCACGCTGTGAAGGTGATCGACATCGCCGCCGCCTTGTTGGTGGGTGCAGACGACAAGACATTGCTGGTGCGCAAGCGCGGTACGCGGGCCTTCATGCAACCGGGCGGCAAGATCGAAGCCGGTGAGCCTGCCGTGCAGGCGCTGGCGCGTGAGCTGGAAGAGGAGCTGGGTTTGCGCATTGATCCGGCCCAGGCAGTGTTTCTGGGCGAATTCAAGGCGCCAGCCGCCAACGAGCCGGGCTTTGAGGTGCGCTGCCAGCTGTTCCGCGTTGCCTGTCATGACCCGGTGCAGCCGGCCGCCGAGATTGAAGAGGTGGTCTGGGTCGACGCCCGGGCCTGCAGCGCGCTGGAGTTGGCGCCATTGACCGGCGCTGTGATCCTGCCGGCCTACTGGCAGAGCCTGCCTAGCGCACCGCGCTGACCCCGTCCAGGGTCGCAAAGGAGGTGTCCTTGGCGGTCAGCAGAAAATCACGCATGTACGGCGCATCGAGCATATCGGTGCGCACGGCCGCGTGCAGGGTCGCAAACAGGCCTTTTTCGCCCAGGCGCTTGCCTTTCACGTACCCGCGCGAGCTGTATTCGTGCAAGGCCCAGTGCGGCAGGCCACACACCCCGCGACCGCTGGCCACCAGTTGCATCATCATCACCGTCAGCTCGGAGGTGCGCACCTGCGCCGGCTCCACATCGGCCGGTTCCAGAAAGCGGGTAAACACGTCCAGGCGATCTCGTTCCACCGGGTAGGTGATCAGCGTTTCGGTCAGCAGGTCTTCCGGCACGATGTAGGGCCGGCTGGCCAGCGCATGCTGGTTGGCCACCGCCAGCATGGCCTCGTAGGTGAACAGCGGCACGTAGGTGATCCCCGGCAGGTCCAGCGGGTCTGAAGTCACCACCAGGTCGAGGTCGCCACGGGCCAGGGCCGGCAGCGGCGCGAAGGAAAACCCCGAGGACAGGTCCAGTTCGACTTCCGGCCAGGCATCGCGGAACTGGTCGATGGTCGGCATCAACCACTGAAAACAACTGTGGCACTCGATTGCCATGTGCAGGCGTCCGGCCGTGCCGCCGGCCAGGCGCGCCATGTCACGCTCGGCACTGCGCAACTGTGGCAGCAGCGAGTCGGCCAGTTGCAGCAGGCGCAGGCCGGCACTGGTGAAGCGTACCGGCTTGGTCTTGCGCACGAACAGCGTCATGCCCAGGCGTTCTTCCAGTTCCTTGAACTGATGCGACAGCGCCGACTGAGTCAGATGCAGCCGCTCGGCAGCCTCCACCAGGCTGTCGGCCTCGCGCAAGGCATGCAAAGTCTTGAGATGACGTATTTCCAGCACGGCAAAGGCCCCATGAGCAGAACTTGTGATTTATCCAATGCAGGTGAGTCTGTCTCATGTTCGACGGGCTGTCGACTTCTACGCAGAACGGAAGTGCACCTCACGCCTGCTTGCTGCTGCCTTACCGCCGATCCCGATTCATCAAAACGTCACGAAAGTGTGGCAGCGCGAACGGCAAAACATCATCAGACTGGGCGCCAACTGGGGATCTGTTTTTTGGTGTTTCTGCAATGCGTGTCTTTCTCTTTCTGGCTGCACTTTTATGCGGCCTGCCGTCTTTCGCTGCCGAAAAATGCGCTGTCGATGTGCCCGTGCAGACGGCTGCACTCGATGACGTACGGATTGCCTATCAGGCCGTGGGCGACGCCTCGGACCCTGCCTTGCTGCTGGTCATGGGCCTGGGTGGGCAATTGATCCACTGGCCCGATGAGGTGGTGGTTGCGCTGTGCAGGCAGGGCTTCCAGGTGATTCGCTATGACAATCGCGATGTCGGCCTGTCGAGCTGGGTACAGCCGGTGGCCGAGGTCAACCTGACGTTCGAAGTGCTGCGCTTCAAGCTTGGCCTGCCGGTGTCGGCGCCGTACTCGCTCAGCGACATGGCCGATGATGCGCTGGGGCTGATGGATCATCTCGGTATTCGCCGTTTTCATGTCCTGGGCGCGAGCATGGGCGGCATGATTGCCCAGCACCTGGCCGACCAGGCGCCCCAGCGGGTCGAGAGCCTGACCCTGATCATGAGCAGTTCCGGCGCCGAAGGCTTGCCGATGCCCAATGCCGCCTTGCTGCAATTGCTCGCCCGGCGCGGTGCGCCCAACCGTGAGCAGGCCCTGGAGCAGCAGGCCGACCTGTTGGCCGCGTTGGGCAGCCCGCGGGTCGAGGATGACCGGCAAGCCTTGTTGCAGCAGGCGGCGATTGCCTATGACCGGGCGTTCAACCCTGAAGGCGTCAAGCGCCAGATCACCGCGATCCTGGCCGAGTCCAGCCGCGTCGAACTGCTCAACCGCCTGCGCGTGCCGACGCTGGTGGTGCATGGCACCGCCGACCCCTTGCTGCCGGTGATGCATGGTGTGCACCTGGCCGCGCATATACGTGGCAGCCAGCTGCGGCTGATCCCGGGATTCGCCCACCGCTTTCAGGAGGCTTTCAAGGCGCCGTTGCTGGCGGCCGTACTGCCTTATCTGAAAGCCCACCACGACGATGAAAAGCGGCAGATGGCGCAGTTGTAAAAACACCCGCAGGGAGACTGCCGCCCCATCAAGGGCAGCCATCACCTGTAGGAGCGCGCTTGCCCGCGACCGAGTGCGTAGCGCTCGCAGAAATAGATGAAACGCCACAATTTTACGACTGCTAACGCAGCCGATCGCGGCTGAAGCCGCTCCTACCGGCCCATGTTTGTTGCGCGACAGCGCGGCGGGCGGGCTACGATCCTGATTGCAGCCCGTATTTCTTGACCTTGTCGAACAGCGTGGTCTTGGCCATGCCCAGTTCCTGGCTGGCCTGGCTGAGGTTGCCGCCGCTACGCTGCAAGGCTTCGTTGAGCAGGTTTCTTTCAAAGGCTTCCACGGCCTCGGCAAAGCTCAGTGCGGGGCTTTCCACGCCGCCGGTGACGCCCTTGAACGCCGGCAGGCCCAGGGCGTAGCGCTCGGCGACATTGCGCAGTTCACGCACGTTGCCCGGCCAGTCGTGGCTGTTGAGGCTGGCCAGGGTCTGGCGGTCGATGTCGCGCGGCTCGCGGTCGAAACGCAGCGCCGACAACTGCAGGAAGTGCTCGAACAGTTGCAGGATGTCTTCACGGCGTTCGCGCAGCGGCGGCAGTTCCAGGGTCACCACATTGAGCCGGTAATACAGGTCGCTGCGAAACTGCCCGGCCTTGCTCTCGGCATTCAGGTCCGACTTGGTGGCGGCGATCACCCGGCAATCGACCTCGACGTGCTGGTTGGAGCCCAGTCGTTCCAGGGTGCGCTCCTGCAACACACGCAGCAGTTTGATCTGCAAGGGGATGGGCATGCTTTCGACTTCGTCGAGAAACAGCGTGCCCTTGTGCGCATGCTCGATCTTGCCGATCCGGCGTTTGCCGGCGCCGGTAAAGGCATTGGCTTCATGGCCGAAGATTTCCGACTCGAACAGGCTTTCGGCCAGGCCGCCACAGTTCAGCGCCACAAACGGATGGCTGCTGCGCCGGCTGAAGTCATGCAGGCAACGGGCAACCAGTTCCTTGCCGGTGCCGGTTTCGCCTTCGATCAGGACGTTGGCCGAAGTGTCGGCCACGTTGGCAATCAGCTCGCGCAGATTCTGCATGGCCGGGGAGCGGCCGATGATCTTGCCTTCCAGGCTGTCACGCTCGGCCAGTTGCCGGCGCAAGGCCCAGACCTCACGCGCCAGGCCGCGTTGCTCCAGGGCCCGGCGGGTCACGTCCACCAGCTTCTCGGGCGAGAAGGGCTTTTCCATGAAGTCGTAGGCGCCGTCGCGCATGGCGTTGACCGCCATGGAAATATCACCGTGGCCGGTGATCAGCACCACCGGCAGGCTGGCATCACGGGCCTTGAGGCGGCTGAGCAGCTCCAGGCCGTCGATGCCCGGCAGGCGGATATCGCTGATGACGATGCCGGCGAACTGCTCGCCCACCCGCTTGAGCGCTTCTTCGGCACTGCCTACGCCTTCGCTGACGATGTCTTCCAGCGCCAGCGCCTGCTGGCAGCCGAGCAAAACGTGGGGGTCGTCTTCGACGATCAGGACCGTCAGGTCATGGTTGATGTTCATGGCGTTGGCCTCATGCAGGCGTGTCCGTACCGGGTGGGTGAGCGCCGACCAGCGGCAGGCTGAGCACAAAGACTGTGCCGGTCCCTTCGGGTTGCTCGGCGCTCAGGCTGCCACCGGCGGCGGCTGCGAGGCTGGCCGACAGGGTCAGCCCCAGCCCCAGGCCCTGTTCGCCCGGCTTGGTGGTGAAGAAAGGTTCGAACAGGTGCTTGCGCGCCTGGTCGTCGAGACCGTGGCCATTGTCGCGCACCCGCAGTTGGTAGCGGTCTTCGCTGTAGCCGCCCACCAGCCACAGCTCCGGCAGCGGTTGCGCCTGCATGGCGTCCAGGGCGTTGCCGATCAGGTTGACCAGGATCTGCTCCAGGCGCGTCTGGTCGATGCCCAGCAAGGTGTCGGTGTACTCATGGTGCAGGGTCAGCGCGCTGCTTTCGACGCGCCCGGCCAGCAATTGCAGCGCGGCCTCGACGGCCTTGCCCAGTTGTGCCTGGCCACGATCATCGCCGCGCCTGGCGAACGCGCGCAGGCTGGCGGTGATACGGCCCATGCGATCGACCAGGTCATTGATGGTGCGCAGGTTGGTGGTGGCAATGTCCAGCGAGCCACGTTCGATAAACCGAACGGTATTGCCCGACAGCGTGCGCAGCGCTGCCAGCGGCTGGTTCAGCTCATGCGCGATGCTGGTCGACATCTGGCCGATGGCTGCCAGCTTGCCGGCCTGCACCAGTTCGTCCTGGGCCTTGCGCAGGGTTTCTTCGGCCTGGCGCCGCTCGCGAATCTGTGCCTTGAGCCGTTCGTTGCTGGCGCGCAGGTGTTCGGTGCGCTCGGCGATCTTGCGTTCCAGTTCGTCGTTGGCCGCCTGCAAGGCCTCGCGGGCGGCCAGCCGGGTCGAGATCACCTTGCGCCGCTCGTTCCAGGCAATCAGCAGGAAAGTCACCAGCGCACAGACCACGGCCACCAGCATGCCCTGATTGGCCGCTTCACGGCGCAGGTCTTCCAGCGGGGTCAGCAGGGTCAGGTGCCAGGGCGTGTCGTTCAGGGGCCGGGTCTGCGCCAGGTAACTGACCTGGGTGTGCTCCTGATCGACGCTGGCATTGGCCGGGAAGGTCAGTTCCTCGGCGCCCTCGGTCAGGCTCTGGCGCTCGAGCGGTACCAGCTCATTGAGCGGCCACCAGTAGTATTGCAGGCTGCGCGCCAGACGTTCCTTGATGGTCGGGGTCAGCGGACGTACCGATTTCAGCCGCCGGGCCGGGTCGCTGGACAAAATGATGATGCCATTCTCGTCGCTGACAAAGGCTTCCAGGCGCGCGCGTTGCCAGCGCGCCTCCAGGGTGTCCAGGCGCACCTTGACCACGGCTACGCCGATGATCCGGCCTTTTTCTTCCAGGCCATGGGCCAGGTAATAGCCCGACTCGCCCGTGGTGGTGCCGATGCCGTAGAAGCGGCCGGGGGTGCCGCGCACGGCGTCCTGGAAATAGGCGCGGAATGAAAGGTCCTCGCCCTGGTAACTGTCGGCATCGCGCCAGTTGCTGGTGGCCATGACCCGGCCGGTGGTGTCCAGCACATAGATGACCCGGCTCAGGCTGCGCCGGTTGAGGCCTTCCAGATAGCGATTGACCTGCTGCTGGAGTTCGGGATTCGGGCTGTTGAGCAGTTGCCCGACGCTGTCTTCCAGCTCCAGGATGCTCGGCAGGTAGGTGTATTTGCTGATTTCGCTTTCGACGGTGCGGGCGTGCAGCTCAAGCTGGCGTGCGCCGCTCTCGCTCAAGTCGCGAATGCCGTAGTGTTCGCTGATGCGATAGGCACCAAAGCCCAGCGCGATCACCAGGATCAGGAGCAGGGGAGGCAGGAACAGGTGGCGGATCAGGCGAGGTTTCACGGCAAGTGATGGCGGTGCGGCGCGAGACAGGGTGGGGTCGCATTTCATCACAGTCTTTCCGGAGCGAACAGCTGCCCGTGCGCTGGCACGGGCAGCCGGTCGACTTAGTGCTGCAGGATCTTGGCGAGGAACTGCTGGGCGCGTTCGGAGCGCGCCGTGACGTCGTCGAAGAACTCTTCCTTGGCGCAGTCTTCGATGATCTGCCCCTTGTCCATGAAGATGACGCGGTTGGCCACTTTGCGGGCAAAGCCCATTTCGTGGGTCACGCACATCATGGTCATGCCTTCATGGGCCAGTTGCACCATGACGTCGAGCACTTCGTTGACCATCTCCGGGTCCAGTGCCGAGGTCGGTTCGTCGAACAGCATGACGATCGGGTCCATGGCCAGGGCGCGGGCGATGGCCACGCGTTGCTGCTGACCGCCGGAAAGCTGGCCGGGATGCTTGTTGGCATGTGCCGACAGGCCGACACGTTCCAGCAGTTGCAGGCCCTTTTCGGTGGCTTCGGCCTTGCTGCGGCCCAGCACCTTGATCTGGGCGATGGTCAGGTTCTCGACGATCGACAGGTGCGGGAACAGCTCGAAGTGCTGGAACACCATGCCCACGCGCGAACGCAGCTTGGGCAGGTTGGTCTTGGGGTCGGAGATCGAGGTGCCGTCGACGACGATGTCGCCCTTCTGGAACGGTTCCAGGGCGTTGACGCACTTGATCAGCGTCGACTTGCCCGAGCCGGACGGACCGCAGACCACGACCACTTCGCCCTTGCTGACCTCGGTGGTGCAATCGGTCAGTACCTGGAAGTCCCCATACCACTTGTTGACGTTTTTAATGGAAATCATACGGCGAACCTTTTTTGCAGGTGCTTCACCAGGCGCGAGGCGGCGAAGCTGATCGTGAAGTACACAAGACCGGCGAAGATCAGGAATTCATTGGAACGGCCAATGATGTCGCCGCTGGCACGCGAGGCATTGAGGAAGTCGACCAGGCCCACGGTGTAGACCAGCGAAGTGTCCTGGAACAGGATGATGCTTTGCTGCAACAGCAGGGGCGTCATCTTGCGAAAGGCCTGGGGCAGGATGATCAGGCGCATCATCTGACCGTAGGTCATGCCCAGGGCCTTGGCAGCGCCCATCTGGCCCTTGGAAATCGACTGCACACCGGCACGGACGATTTCACAGAAGTACGCCGCCTCGAACATCATGAACGCCACGACACAGGAGGTGAACGCCCCGATCGGCGTGTCTTCGCCGGTGATCCAGCGCAGCACGAACGGCACCGCCAGGTAGAACCAGGTGATCACCAGCAGCAGCGGGATGGAGCGGAAGTAGTTGACGTAGGCACCGGCGATGTTGGCCAGCAGCTTGCTCGGCGACAGGCGCATCAGCGCCAGTATCGTGCCCAGCACGATACCGCCGACCACGCCCATGACCATCAGCTTCAGGGTCATGACCATGCCGTTCCACAGGCCCGGCAGGGCAGGGATGATTCCAGTGAAGTCGAAGTCCATCATTTACCCCCTACGGAGATCAGGCCGGGCACCGCCACCTTCTTCTCGATGACACGCATGAGCAGCATCAGGCCCATGTTCAGGGTGAAGTAGATCAGTGTTGCCAAGGTAAAGGCCTCGAACAGGTTCGCCGAGAACTCGGCTGTCTGCTTGGTCTGCGCCAGCAGCTCCATCAGGCCGATCAGGGACGCCACCGAGGAGTTCTTGAACACGTTCAGAAATTCCGAGGTCAGCGGCGGAATGATGATCCGGTAGGCTTGCGGCAGCAGCACGTTCCAGTAGATCTGCGACAGGCTGAAACCCATGGCGCGGGCCGCCGATTCCTGGCCGCGTGGCAAGGCTTCGATACCGGTACGCACCTGCTCGCAGACTCGCGCCGCGGTGAACAGGCCCAGGCATACCACCACGCTGAGAAACGCCGAGGTGGTCGGGTTCAGGTCCTGCTTGTACCACTCCTGCAGGCCTTCGGGCAGCAGGTCGGGCACCAGGAAGTACCAGAGGAACAATTGCACCAGCAGCGGCACGTTACGGAAGATTTCCACGTAGGCGGTGGCGATGCCCGACACCACACGGTTGGGCACCGTGCGCATGATGCCCAGCAGCGAGCCCAGCACCAGTGCCACCAGCCAGGCCACCAGGGCGATGGCGATGGTCCAGCCCAGCCCGGAAATGTACCAGTCCAGGTAGGTCTCGTCGCCGACACCGGTGGACTTGAAGAACACAGTCCAGTCCCAGTTGTAATTCATCAGGGTCTACCCCTCTTGTTCGGTATCGATCGAAATGCACGCCTGCGCATGGCTCGAATCCTTTCAGGCTTGCGTCTACGTCAAACCCGCCAGGGGCTCCGCCCGGGCGTTGGATCGTTTGCCAGACGCTTTACGAAAAGTGACATCGCCACTTTTCGTAAAGCATCTGTTGCGTGTGGGTCAAATGCGCCCGGGACACCGTGCAGGCACCCCGGGCAGACCGTTGCGGATCAGCCCTGCTTGGCTTCAGCCGGCTTGTCGGTCGGTTCTGCGATCAGCTTTTTCAGCTCGTCGCTCATCGGGAAGTTCAGGTTCAGGTCTTTAGGCGGGATCGGCGACTGGAACCACTTGTTGTAGATCTTGTTGATCTCGCCGGACTTGTACACCGCGACGATGGCGTCATCGACGGCTTTCTTGAAGGACTCATCGCCCTTGCGCACCATGCAGCCGTAGATTTCATAGGACTGTGGTGTGCCGGTCACGACCCAGTCGGCAGGCTTCTTGGCCTTGGCCATTTCACCGGCCAGCAGGGCGTCGTCCATCATGAACGCAACGGCACGACCCGATTCGAGCATCTGGAAGGACTCGCCGTGGTCCTTGGCCGAGATGATGTTCATGCCCATCTGCTTGTCGGCGTTCATGGCCTTCAGGATGCGCTCGGAGGTGGTGCCGGCGGTGGTCACCACGTTCTTGCCCTTGAGGTCTTCAAAGTCCTTGTAGGCTGGCTGGCCATCCTTGACCTTGGTCAGCAGGCGCGTACCGATCTCGAAGATACCCACCGAGAAATCGACCTGTTGGCCGCGTTCGGCGTTGTTGGTGGTCGAGCCGCACTCCAGGTCCACGGTGCCGTTCTGCACCAGCGGGATACGGGTCTGGGAGGTGACCAGGTTGTAGCGAGCGGTCAGGCCCGGCGCGTCCAGTTGCTTCTTGAGCGCCTCGACGACGGCCACCTGGATGTCATGGGAATAGCCGACCGGCTTGCCGGAAGCGTCAGCAATGTACGAGAACGGAATCGACGCGTCACGGTGGCCGAGGGTAATGGTGCCGGAGTCCTTGATTTTCTTCAGTGTGCCGGTCAGTTCGGCAGCGAAGGCCGGAGTGCTGATCAGAGCGGCAGCGATGGCTGCGCCTAACAACTTGGGAACGATACGCATCGGTGAATCCTCGACTTCATTTTTATTCGGGTGGCCAATCTGTTGTCAGCCCACAAGTGACGAATGCTTCAACGGCGCCTTTGCCAGACACACGCCTTGGGTGTTGAAGCGGTCGGTCATGAGTGTAGAGCATGACTCGTGCCACATCGGTCGTTATGGTTATGTCGTTGATTTAAAAGGGATTAAATTATTATTTCAGCGTCGGGACGCGGACCTGGCGTCCGGTAAGCCGAATCTGGAGCGCACAGGCGTTCGGAAATCCGAATGCTTCAGCCTGCGCGTGAAGGGGCCAGGGGCGTGAGGAGGTCCACAGGGGGGTCAGGCTTTTGCAAGCGCCGGGCGCAGGCGCATGACGTTTTCGATTACATCCTGTGCGCGTGCACTGCGATCCCGCAGCCAGGCCTGCAACGCCTCCTGTTGCTCAGTGCTGGTAAACAGCCCCAGCTTGGTCCGCCGCCAGAGAATGTCCTGGGCTTGTACGGCCCATTCGTGCTCGCACAGGTACTCCACTTCTCGCGCATACAGGCCGGCACCGAAATGCATGCCAAGATCTGCCAGGCTCTGGGCGCCATCGAGCAATTGCCAGCTGCGTGTGCCGTAGGTGCGCACCCAGCGGCCGGCCACCTGGGCAGGCAGCCAGTTGTAGCGGGCGATCAGTTCGTGGGCCTCTACAGTGCCTTCGCCACCAGGTAACGGCGCAAGGGCCGTCCAGGCCGGTTTCATGGCTGGAAACTGCACGGCCAGCAAGTCCATCGCGGACTCGGCCAGTTTGCGATAGGTCGTCAGCTTGCCGCCGAACACCGAGAGAATCGGCGCCTCATCACGTTCGCCATTGAGTGACAACGTGTAGTCGCGGGTGATGGCCGAAGGGTTGTCAGACTCGTCATTGCACAGCGGACGCACGCCCGAATAGGTGTGCAGGATGTCGTCAGGCGTCAGTTGCCGGTTGAAGTGGTCATTGGCCACCTTGAGGATGTAGTCCCGCTCGCGTTCCGTGATCTTCACGTCAGCGCGGTCGCCCTGGTACTCCTGATCGGTGGTGCCGACCAGGGTGAACTGTTCCAGGTAGGGAATGGTAAAGACGATGCGTTTGTCTTCGTTCTGCAGGATAAAGGCGTTATCGCCTTCGTAGAGTTTCGGCACGATCAAATGGCTGCCCTGGATCAGGCGAATGCCGTAGGGCGAAGTCTGCTTGAAGTCATCGCGCAGCAAGGTGGCCACCCATGGCCCTGCGGCATTGACCAGTGCTCTGGTGCGAACCGAGAACACCTGGCCGTTGGGACCTTGCAGGTCGACTTGCCACAGACCTTCGATCCGCCTGGCATTCAGGCACCGCGTACGGGTATGGATATGCGCGCCGTTGTCCCGGGCCGCCATGGCGTTGAGCACGACCAGCCGGGCGTCATCGACCCAGCAGTCCGAGTATTCGAAACCTTCGGTGATGGCTGGCTTGAGCGGGCTGCCTGCACCGAAGCGGACCCGGCGCGAGGCCGGCAGTTTTTCGCGTTTGCCCAGATGATCGTAAAGAAACATCCCGGCGCGGATCATCCACGCCGGTCGCAGGTGAGGGCGATGAGGCAGCACGAAGCGCATCGGTTTGACGATATGCGGCGCCTTGGCCAGCAACACTTCACGCTCGGCCAGCGCTTCGCGCACCAGGCGGAACTCGTAATGCTCCAGATAGCGCAAGCCGCCGTGGATCAGCTTGCTGCTGGCCGATGAGGTATGGCTGGCCAGGTCGTCCTGCTCGCACAGCAACACCGACAAGCCACGGCCACTGGCGTCGGCGGCAATCCCGGTGCCGTTGATGCCACCACCGATGACCACCAGATCGTAGATGCCGGATGAAACCGGTGCATGCGTCGTCGACATCGAAGAATCCCCTGCCCAAGCCCATGGCGCCTCATGAATGTTCATATGAACATTAAATGTTCACTTTCGAAAATAATAGACCACAGTCTGATGGAAAACCAATGACGGTTGTATGAACCGCCAGACGGGGCTGATCAATGGCGGCTGTCATGTGTTGTATGCGTGAAGTGTGAACGGCGGGCAGGCCTCTGTTCAGGCGATTTCGAGGCGGATTTTCTTCTGGGCCAGCAAGTGTTGCAGCGCAGGCAAAGGCGTCTGGTCGGTGACCAGGCAGTCGATCAGGCTGATCGGTCCCAGGCGAACCATGGCATTGCGTCCGAACTTGCTGGAGTCAGCCGCGAGGATGACCTGGCGTGCGTTGCTGATGATGGCCTGCGAGGCACGCACTTCCTGGTAGTCGAAATCGAGCAGGCTGCCGTCTTCGTCGATGCCGCTGATGCCGACCAAGGCAAAGTCGACCTTGAACTGGCTGATGAAGTCCACACAGGCCTGGCCCACCACGCCCCCGTCGCGGCGTACGTTGCCGCCGGCCAGCAGCACGTCGAAGTCCTCCCTGGTGCTGAGCGTTGACGCCACATGCAGGTTGTTGGTGATGATCTTCAGGTTGCTGTGCCCCAGCAGGGCATGCGCGATGGCCTCCGTGGTGGTGCCGATATTGATGAACAGCGAGGCGTTGTCCGGTACCTGTGCGGCGACCACGGCGGCGATACGCTGCTTTTCTTCGCGCATCTGGTCGGCGCGCATCGTGTAGGCGGTATTCTCGACACTTGAATCATGGGCGGCGCCACCGTGATAGCGGCGCAGCAGGTTCATCTGTGCCAGCTGATTGATGTCGCGGCGGATCGTCTGGGGCGTTACGTCAAACCAGATGGCCATTTCCTCGATGCTGACATAGCCGCGTTCACGGACCCGCTCCAGGAGCTGTTTCTGACGAGGTGGCAGGTTCATGGGGTTCCTTGGGACGCCTGTGATAAATGGCGTCCATCATGACCCAGCCCTGCCTCGCCTGTCATGCCACGGTTCAGGGCACCTCGTCGTGGGGTGCCCAGTCGCGGGTACGTTCTACGGCTTTCTGCCAGCCGGCGTAGTGATGTTCCCTTTGTGCCGTGTCCAGGTGTGGCTCGAACACCCGCTCGATACCGCTCTTGTCGCGCAACTCGTCCAGGCTGCTCCAGAAACCGGTGGCCAGGCCGGCCAGGAATGCAGCCCCCAGCGCGGTGGTTTCACGCATGTGTGGGCGTTCGACGCGTGTGCCGAGAATGTCAGCCTGGAACTGCATGAGAAAATTGTTGGCCACAGCACCGCCGTCGACCCGCAGTGAGGTCAGGCGATGGCCGGCATCCTTTTGCATGGCGTCGAGCACGTCGCGGGTCTGGAAGGCGATCGATTCCAGGGTCGCGCGGATGATGTGGTCGATCTTCACGCCGCGGGTCAGGCCGAACAGCGCGCCCCTGGCATACGGGTCCCAATAGGGGGCGCCCAGGCCGGTGAAGGCGGGGACCAGATACACCCCGTTGCTGTCCTTCACCTTGCTGGCGAAGTACTCGGTGTCCAGTGCGTCATTGACCACTTTCAGTTCGTCGCGCAGCCACTGCACCGTGGCGCCACCATTGAACACCGCGCCCTCCAGGGCATAGGCCACCTCGCCCCGGGGGCCGCAGGCGAGGGTGGTCAGCAGGCCGTGGACTGACTGGACAGGCTGGCTGCCGGTGTTCATCAGCAAAAAACAGCCGGTGCCGTAGGTGTTCTTGGCCTGGCCCGGTTCGACGCACATCTGGCCGAACAGCGCCGCCTGCTGGTCGCCGGCGATACCGGCAATCGGGATACCGCTTTCGCTGTGGCCATACACTTCGCTGGAGCTTCTGACCTCGGGCAGCATCTGGCGCGGAATGTCCAGCACCTCAAGCATGCGCGCGTCCCACTGCAGGTCATGAATATTGAACAGCAGGGTGCGCGAGGCATTGGTGTAGTCGGTGACATGCACACGGCCTGCGGTGAGTTTCCAGATCAGCCAGGTGTCGACGGTGCCGAACAGCAGTTCGCCCTTTTGTGCGCGCTCGCGGCTGCCTGGCACATTGTCCAGGATCCACTTGAGCTTGGTACCGGAAAAGTAAGGGTCGATGACCAGCCCGGTGGTCTGCCGGATGTAATCTTCCAGGCCTTGCTGCTTGAGTTGCTGGCAGATGGGCGTACTGCGCCGGCATTGCCAGACGATGGCGTTGTGAATGGGGCGGCCGCTGCTCTTTTCCCAGACCAGCGTCGTTTCGCGCTGGTTGGTGATCCCGATCGCGGCAATCTGGTCGTGGTGCAGGTTGGCCTGGGCCAGGGCCTGGGTCATGCAGGCACTCTGGGTGGCAAAGATTTCCATGGGGTCATGTTCGACCCAGCCGGCTTGCGGGTAATGCTGGGTGAATTCGCTCTGGGCGGTACTGATCACATTGGCATCACGGTCGAAAACGATGGCGCGTGAGCTGGTCGTGCCCTGGTCCAGGGCAAGGATGTAGTGCTTGTCGTGTACGTCGGTCATGTCGAGGGGCCTGGAGGTCGGATGTCAGGAACAGGACTGGGTGTTGCTGCCCGGTTTTTCACGGCCTGCCGGTGCGTGGCCGCCGGGCAGGTGACGGGCAATGAGCAGACGATACCCGGCAGCGCCCAGGCAGGCACCGAGAATCGGTGCGAGCAGCGGTACCAGGAAGTACGGCAGGTCACGTCCGCCGCTGAAGACGCCATTGCCCCAGCCAGCCAGAAACGTCATCAGGCGCGGCCCGAAATCGCGTGCCGGGTTCATGGCAAAGCCGGTCAGCGGTCCCATGGCGCTGCCGATCACTGCAATCAGTACGCCGATCAGCAGGGGGGCCAGGGCTCCGCGTGGCAGGCCATTGCGGTCGTCGATCAGGGCCATGATCACGCCCATCAATACGGCGGTGATGATCACCTCGACCATGAACGCCTGTTCCACCGAGATCGAGGCATGCGGGTAGGTGGCAAATATCGCCGCCAGCTCCAGGCTCTCAGGGCTGCCGCGCAGTATCAGGCGAGCCTGTTCGAAGTCGACGATCAGACCGTGATACAGCAGATAGACCAGGCTGGCGCCGCACAGTGCGCCGCCCGTTTGGGCCACGATATAAAAAGGCAGTTTCCGGCGCTCGAAGCCGGCAAACAGGCAAAGGGCAATGCTGACGGCGGGGTTCAGGTGCGCGCCCGAAATGCCGGCGCTCAGGTAGATGGCCAGGCTTACGGCCATGCCCCAGATCAGGCTGATTTCCCACAGCCCGAGGCTGGCGCCTCCCACCTTGAGTGCGGCCACGCAACCGGTGCCGAAGAAGATCATCAGGGCCGTGCCGAGAAATTCGGCCGTGCATTGGCCGGTGAGGGTGGGCGTGTCGAGCGGGAGTTTCATGCAAACCTCGTTTTATTGTTATGGCCTCTTTGCTGAAGAGGCAAAAGTCTGGATACCGCCTATGTCCGGGCGTGTTCGAAAACGAGCACTTGCTGCTCGAACCTGAACCATAGTCCGTGTCAGGCCGGGCCGCGCTTCATGGCGGTCTACTTTTGATGTGGGAAATTTCTGGTTACAGAGTGGCAGCAGCGGCCCGGTTTTTCGCTTAAAGTGGCGACCGCCCTGTCCGCCATGGAGTGCCCGCATGACACCTGCCCTGGATCTGTTGAAGAAAAACCGTATCGAGCATCGCGTCCACAGCTACGAACATGACCCCAAGGCGGCCTCCTATGGTCTTGAAGCCGTCGAGAAGCTGGGGCTGGAAGCGGCGCGGGTGTTCAAGACCTTGCTGGCCAGCAGCGAGAAGGGCGAGTTGCTGGTCGCGGTGGTGCCGGTGACCGGCACGCTGGACCTCAAGGCCCTGGCTCAGGCAGCCGGGGTGAAAAAGGCCGAGATGGCCGATCCTGCCGCGGCGCAACGCAGCACCGGGTATCTGTTGGGTGGCATCAGTCCGCTGGGTCAGAAGAAGCGTTTGCGTACTTTTATCGACCAGAGCGCCGAGCCGTTCGAAACGATTTTCGTCAGTGCCGGACGGCGCGGGCTGGAAGTGGAGTTGCCTGCCGCTGCGCTGGCGAAACAGACCGCCGCCCGCTTTGCCGCGATTGGCCGCGGCTAGCCGGGCAGGCTCTTACAGCTTGGCACTGTGGGTCGCCACGCTGCCGGCCGTGGCGAAGGCCACCAGGTGTTCGGCCTCCACGCGAATGCCGACTTCATCGCCGGGCATACGATCGATGTGGCTGGGGAACAGGGCTTCAAGCGGGCTGCCGGTGGCCAGTTGCAGGCTGTAAAGGGTGGAGGCGCCCTGGAAGGTGCGGCCGGTCACTCGCGCCTTGAGCGGACTGCCTGGGGCATGGACGATGTCATCCGGGCGTAGCAGGACATCCACCGCACTGCCTGGCGCGCCGGGGTAGGCACGATTGCCGCGCAGTACCCCCAGTTCGGTGCTGATTGATTCATGGTCGAGCAACTGGCCGCGAATGAAATAACCCTGTCCTATGAAGCTGGCGACATAAGGCGTCAGGGGTTCGTGATAGAGGTTGTAGGGCGTATCCCACTGCTCCAGCCGTCCTTCCTTGAACACACCGATGTGGTCACTGACAGCAAAGGCTTCTTCCTGGTCATGGGTGACCAGGATCGCGCTGGTGCCACGGGCCTTGAGAATGCTGCGCACCTCATGGCTCAGGCGTTTGCGCAGCTCCACATCCAGGTTGGAAAACGGCTCGTCGAGCAGCAGCAGTTGGGGTTCAGGTGCCAGGGCACGGGCCAGGGCCACGCGTTGCTGCTGGCCACCAGACAGTTCATGCGGGTAGCGTTTGCCCAGGCCGGACAGGTTGACCAGCTCCAGCAGTTCATCGACCACCGTGGCCTGGCGCGGGTGACGGCGAATACCAAAGCCGATGTTCTGCGCCACGGTCAGGTGCGGGAACAGTGCATAGTCCTGAAAAACCATGCCGATTCGGCGCTTTTCCGGTGCCAGGGTAAAGCCCGGGCGCGAGATCACTTCGCCGCCCAGGCGGATCTCGCCGGCGTGCACCGGTTCGAAGCCTGCAATGGCGCGCAAGGTGGTGGTCTTGCCGCACCCCGAGGAGCCCAGCAGGCAACCGATGTCGCCCACGTTCAGGTGCAGGTGCAGATCCTGCACCACGCGCTGGTTCTGATAGCCACACGCGAGGTTGTGCAGCTTCAGCAATAACGGCTGGCTCATGCTGGCACGGACGGCGCGACCAGAAATTCCAGCAGGGCCTTCTGCGCGTGCAAGCGGTTTTCCGCCTGGTCCCAGGCCACGGCGCGCGGGTCGTCGAGCACGTCTTCACTGATTTCTTCGCCGCGGTGAGCCGGCAGGCAATGCATGAACAGGACGTCATCGGCCGCCAGGTCGAGCAGTTCGCGGTTGACCTGGTAAGGCGCGAACAGGGCCATGCGCCGTGCGGTTTCGTCTTCCTGGCCCATGGACGTCCAGACGTCGGTGCTGACCAGATGGGCGCCGGCCACGGCTGCCTTGGGGTCGCGCGTGACGATGACCCGGTCGCCGGCCAGTGCCAGGAACTCAGGGTTGGGCTCGTAGCCGGAAGGGCAGGCAACGCGCAACTGGAAATCGAACTGGATGGCGGCTTCTATATAGCTGTTGCACATGTTGTTGCCGTCACCGACCCAGGCCACGGTCTTGCCCTTGATCGAGCCACGGTGCTCAAGAAAGGTCTGCATGTCGGCCAGCAACTGGCAGGGATGCAGGTCGTCCGACAGGCCGTTGATGACGGGCACCCTGGAATTGGCAGCAAACTCGACCAGATTGCTGTGGGCGTAGGTGCGGATCATGACCGCATCGAGCATGCGTGACATGACCTTGGCACTGTCGGCAATGGGTTCGCCGCGACCCAGTTGCGTATCGCGATGGGACAGGAAAATGGCCTGGCCACCCAGCTGGATCATGCCGGCCTCGAAAGAAAGACGGGTACGTGTCGAGGACTTCTCGAAAATCATGCCCAGCACACGGTTTTTCAAGGGTTCGAAAAGCACGCCGCGATTTCGCAGGTCTTTGAGCTCTACGCCACGACGGATCAGGCCCAGCAGTTCGTCCGGGGTGTAATCCATCATCGAGAGAAAGTGCCTGGCGCTCATCATTGATTACCTTTTTTGCAACAGACCGCAGGTGCCGGGACCGGTTTTATATCGAGAAAACAGTCATGACCTGCAGTGAAAGCCGATTGAACGACGAATTAGGGAAGGCGCGATGGTATAAAAAAATGTCGCAGCAACACAACGGCGCCGTTGATTTATAAGGGGTTTGGCTTGTTTCAAATGATGCCTGGGCCGGGCCTGGACCAAAAGCCCGACAGGCCTGTGTCTCCGGCCCGGCCCGATCGGACAAGGCGTTGAACAACGTCACCTGGGTCGAAGGCAGCATTTGTACACTGCGCCCCGATTGTTTTGCAATATTTGCAACAACGCTGCAGTGCCCGCCGGCCGCGGCCGACAGCGTTGGGCATGGCGGATGCGATGTGTATCACGCGGCGACGAAGTCGTTTGTATCTTTAGTATCAACCCTGAGTTATAAAGCATACAGATCTACAGGAGGTTTTTCGGCATGAACTCAAAAGAGCGCCAATTGACGGAGCTTCTAGGACTTACTGCCCGCACCCTCACGCATTTGACGGCCTCGATGACCTCCATGTCTTTTGAGTTGCTGCGCAGTGAGGATGAGGTCACCCGGGCTTCGGGGCGCAGGATGATCGATCGCATGGCAACCATCAGTGCGGGCCTGGACGAGCACTGGCGTCTGATCGGCGAGTTGACCGGTGTGCCGGTGGCTCAGGAGCAGATCGAAACCGTGACCGAGATCCAGATGAAGCGCAAGGTCACGCCTATCGGTACGATTTCCGACATCAGTTGACCCGATGTGCATCACGGTTGCTCGCCGTGGGCATCGGAGCGTGCGACAGTTCGCCTGGATGAAAGAGCGACAGGCGCAGGCCTTTGGCACGGTACAAGACCGAGCGTCATGCTCGGCTTTCCGTTACAATGCGCCACCGTGCCGACAACAGCGTCGGAAAGTTCAGCCGAGGTGCTTCATGGATATCATCGAAACGATCAAAGAGCAGATTGCCAACAACACGATCCTGCTTTACATGAAAGGTGCTCCCAACGCGCCACAGTGCGGTTTTTCTGCCAAGGCTTCCCAGGCATTGATGGCATGCGGTGAAAAATTCGCCTATGTCGACATTCTGCAGAACCCGGAAATCCGCGCCAACCTGCCCAAGTACGCCAACTGGCCGACCTTCCCGCAACTGTGGGTCGGTGGCGAGCTGGTCGGCGGCAGCGATATCATTGCCGAGATGCATGCGAACGGCGAGCTGCAACCTCTGGTCAAGCAGGCTGTAGAAAAAGCGCAGGAAGCCAGCGCTTCCTGATGCAGGCGGCCTGCAGGATCTGAATCCCGCAGGCGTAGCAGCCAAAAGAAAGCCCCGTCTCTGGTAACAGAGCGGGGCTTTCTGCAGTGTGCTGCGGGTGTGACGGCGTTATCAGCTGTCCATCTGCGACTGCAGGTAGTTCTCCAGGCTGACCTTGCCGATCAGGCCCAGCTGGGTTTCCAGCCAGTCGATGGTTTCTTCCTGGGATTCCAGGATGTCCTCGAGCAGTTCACGGCTGCCGAAATCGCCCACGGTTTCGAAATGGGCAATGGCCGCTTTCAGGTCGGCCAGGCCCTTGTTCTCGATCTTCAGGTCGCACTCCAGCATTTCCTTGGTGTGCTCGCCGATCAGGATCTTGCCCAGGTCCTGCAGGTTGGGCAGGCCTTCAAGGAACAGGATGCGCTTGATGATCTTGTCGGCATCTTTCATGGCCTGGATCGACTCGCGGTACTCGTGCGCGCCGATTTTGGTCAGGCCCCAGTCGTCGTACATACGCGCATGCAGGAAGTACTGGTTGATGGCGACCAGCTCGTTGCCGAGGATCTTGTTGAGGTGCTGGATGACTGTAATGTCGCCTTTCATGTCGTGTTCCTGCCGCAGGCTAATGTCTATAAGCCGCGAGTTTGAGCCGGCACTAAACTGCTGTCAAACCTAAGTTATTGAATAATAAGTGAATTTAAATCTGAATAAGAATGTTTGAGTTCTGCATCTTGACGCTAAGTGGTTGAATTAAAGGCATAAAAAAACCGGACGTTGGGTCCGGTCTCATTAAACAGGGGCTTTTAGGGTATCTCTAAAAACTACCTGCGTTGTCATCGCTGCGTTGAAAACAGGCTCAATGCTCATTTACAACCCGTAAAGTCGGCCGCGACTCCGACCGTTTTTCGCCTGTTTTTGTGGGGCCGCCGTAGGTATTGCGCTGACTGCCTCGCCTACGTTTTTAGAGGCCCCCCTTTACGCTGCTGAAAATTCTGCAGGGTAAGCCAGCGACGCCTGTGTCGTTTGCAGTTCGGTCAGGGTTTCACGTACGACCTGCTTGGCAAGGCAGGCGCATTTGCCGCATTGCGTCGCAACACCGAGGGTCTGGCGAACATCCCGATAGCTGCAGCAGCCTTCGAGAATCGACTCGCGGATTTGACCGTCAGTAACACCTAGGCAGAGACAAACGTACATAAGCTTGAACCGTCGCTGTGTATTGCAAGTTGCGAACGAGACTAATGCTAATGAGAATGCTTGTCAAAATTGTTTTGAGCCGGATTCAGCTAGCCCGATGAGTGGTGCGTCGATCAGGAATCGGCGCACTTGCGCAGGGCAAGTGCGCCGGCCGGATCAGTCGTAGTCGCGCCAGCCGCCCATGTCTTTCCAGCGGTTGACGATGCCGCAGAACAGCTCGGCGGTCTTTTCCGTGTCGTAGCGGGCCGAGTGGGCTTCACGGCCGTCAAAGTCCATGCCGGCGGCCTGGCAGGCCTTGGCCAGCACCGTCTGGCCGTAGGCCAGGCCGGCCAGGGTCGCGGTGTCGAAGCTGGAGAAAGGATGAAACGGGTTGCGTTTCATGTCCAGGCGCGCCACGGCGGCGTTGAGAAAGCCCAGGTCGAAGCTGGCGTTGTGGCCGACCAGCACGGCGCGCTTGCAGCCATTGGCCTTGATGGCCTTGCGTACGCCACGAAAGATATCGGTCAGCGCGGTTTCTTCGCTGACCGCCATGCGCAGCGGATGGTCGAGCTTGATTCCGGTGAACTCCAGGGCAGCCGCCTCGATGTTGGCGCCTTCAAAGGGTTCTACCCGAAAGAAATAGGTGTGCTCGGGGTACACAAAACCTTTTTCGTCCATGCCGATGGTCACGGCTGCGATTTCCAGCAGGGCATCGGTGGCCGAGTTGAAGCCGCCTGTTTCGACATCGATCACAACCGGCAGATAGCCGCGAAAGCGCGCGGCCATCGGATGGCGCGAGCCACCGCCATGGTGAATGTCCAGATCGTCGTCGAGATGATCGTCGCTCACGCCTTTTCCTCCAGCACACGCCAGCGCAGTTTTTCACCAGCGCGCAGCGGGATAACGTTCAGTTCGCCAAACGGCAGGCTGGCAGGCGCCGTCCATTCGTCGCGAATCAGAGTGATGGTGTCCTGGTTGGCAGGCAAACCGTAGAAAGCCGGACCGTGCAGGCTGGCAAAACCTTCGAGCCTGTCCAGGGCGTTACGCTGTTCGAACGCCTCGGCATACAGCTCGATGGCAGCATAGGCGGTGTAGCAGCCGGCGCAGCCGCAGGCCGCTTCCTTGGCATGCTGGGCATGGGGTGCCGAGTCGGTGCCCAGGAAGAACTTGCTGCTGGCGCCGGTGGCGGCGTCAAGCAGCGCCACCTGGTGCGTGTTGCGCTTGAGGATCGGCAGGCAATAGAAATGAGGGCGAATGCCACCGACCAGCATGTGGTTGCGGTTGTACAGCAAGTGATGCGCGGTGATGGTCGCCGCCACATTGCCTGAGGCCTCGTTGACGAACTGCACGGCGTCAGCGGTGGTGATGTGCTCGAAGACCACCTTGAGGGTCGGGAAGCGCTCCACGACGCGGCGCAGGTGCTCGTCGATGAACAGCTTCTCGCGGTCGAACACGTCGACTTCGCCACGGGTGACTTCGCCATGCACCAGCAGCAGCAGGCCGACGTCGGCCATGGCTTCAAGGGCCGGGTAGATCTTGTCCAGGCTGGTGACGCCGGAGTCGGAGTTGGTGGTCGCGCCGGCCGGGTACAGCTTGGCCGCATGCACAAAGCCACTGGCCTTGGCGTCGCGGATGTCTTCGGCCGTGGTCTGGTCGGTGAGGTAGAGCACCATCAAGGGTTCGAAGCGGCTGCCGGCAGGTCGTGCCGCCAGGATACGCTGGCGGTAGGCATCGGCTTGTTGCGCGTTGCGCACCGGAGGCACCAGGTTGGGCATGATGATTGCGCGGCCAAAGGTGCGCGCAGCGTCGGCAACGGTATGAGGCAACACAGCTCCGTCACGGAGATGGATGTGCCAGTCGTCGGGACGCAATAGGGTCAGGCGGTCGGACATTGGGGATTCCAGGCGGTTCGAACTCGCGGAATGCTACCGGAAAAGACAGTCTCAGGCACTCGCTATCAAGTTTTGTGGGAAGTTACCGATAGCAAGCCATCAGGTCGGCATTTTTCTGTTTTGCCGCCAATTTTTCAGGTGGAGCCTCCCGTGCGCCAGCGATATCTAGCCCTGCTCAGCCTCGTCGTCAGCCTGCCGGCAGCGGCGATCAATTTCCAGACACGCCTGGAAAGCATCGAGTGGAAGGTCGAGGGCGATCAGTTCGAATGTCGCCTGAGCCAGCCCATTACCGATCTGGGCGCGGGTGAGTTCGTGCGCCGTGCGGGCGAGCAGGCGATCTTTCGCCTGAAGGCTTCCTACAATACGCTGGGCAACGGCTCGGCCACTCTGCTGGCGGCCGCATCGCCCTGGCAGCCTGGGCGCGGCGATATCAACCTGGGGTCGGTGCGGGTCAGTAACGGCGAAATCCCCTTCAATACCACGCAGGCGCAAGCCGGTCGTCTGATCACAGGCTTGCTCGAAGGCCGCAGTCCGGTGATACGTCACTATGCTCGTGACGGCGGCGGCAATATGGAAGTGCGTCTGTTGCCGGCCAGGTTTCGTGAGGCCTTTGGCGAGTACCAGGCCTGCACGGCCAGGCTGCTGCCAATGAATTTCGACCAGATCAAGCAGGCCGAGGTCGGTTTTCCAGGGGGCGGCATCGAGCTCGATGCCAAGGCCAGGGCGCGCCTGGACAATATGCTGGCTTATCTGAAGGCCGATCCGACGGTCAACCATATCGAGCTGGACGGTCACTCCGACAACAGCGGCAACCGCCTGACCAATCGCGACCTGTCACGACGTCGGGCCTTGGCGGTCATGGACTACCTCAAGGCCAATGGTGTGCCTGAAGAGCAGATCACCCTGCGCTTTCACGGTGAGCGCTATCCGCTGGCGGCCAATACCAACAATGCCAACCGCGCCCGCAACCGGCGGGTGAATGTGCATCTGGAGCGTGTGGCGCCCCAGGAACTTCCCGCCCCTGTCGCGCCTGCCGTAGCACCACCGGTCGCTCCGGCGGCTGGTATGTCGGCACCGGCACCGTCCACCACAGGGGCGCCTGCCAAGGCCTCCTGACCGCCTGCGAAGGGTACGAGCGCTGTCGCCTGCGGGTCACAAGCTGTCGCGCCACTGTAAATCTGCGGGTTTGAACGGTAGACTCGACGGTTTTCCGTACAACCCGGTGGAGTGATGGCATGGCGGACGTAAACAAGGTCGTTCTGGCGTATTCTGGTGGCCTGGATACTTCAGTGATCCTGAAGTGGCTGCAAGATACCTATAACTGCGAAGTGGTGACGTTCACCGCTGACCTGGGGCAGGGCGAGGAGGTCGAGCCTGCACGCGCCAAGGCACAGGCCATGGGCGTGAAAGAGATCTACATCGACGATCTGCGCGAAGAGTTCGTGCGCGATTTCGTCTACCCGATGTTCCGTGCCAACACTGTCTATGAAGGCGAGTACCTGCTGGGTACGTCCATCGCACGCCCTCTGATCGCCAAGCGCCTGATCGAAATCGCCAACGAGACCGGTGCTGACGCCATCTCCCACGGTGCGACCGGCAAGGGTAATGACCAGGTGCGCTTCGAACTGGGCGCCTATGCGCTCAAGCCTGGCGTCAAGGTCATCGCCCCATGGCGCGAGTGGGACCTGCTGTCGCGCGAGAAACTGATGGACTACGCTGAAAAGCATGCCATCCCGATCGAGCGTCATGGCAAGAAAAAGTCGCCGTACTCCATGGACGCCAACCTGCTGCACATCTCGTATGAAGGCGGTGTGCTGGAAGACACCTGGACCGAACACGAAGAAGACATGTGGCGCTGGACCCGGTCGCCTGAAGATGCCCCCAATACCCCGACCTACCTTGAGCTGACCTACCGCGCCGGCGACATCGTGGCGATCGATGGCAAGGACCTGAGTCCGGCCCAGGTGCTGGCCGAACTGAACCGCATTGGCGGCGAGAACGGTATCGGTCGCCTCGACATCGTCGAGAACCGCTACGTGGGCATGAAGTCGCGCGGCTGCTACGAGACCCCGGGCGGCACCATCATGTTGCGTGCCCACCGTGCCATCGAGTCGATCACCCTGGACCGCGAAGTGGCTCACCTCAAGGATGAGCTCATGCCGCGCTACGCCAGCCTGATCTACACCGGCTACTGGTGGAGTCCTGAGCGCCTGATGCTGCAACAGATGATCGATGCTTCCCAGGCACACGTGAATGGCGTGGTGCGCCTGAAGCTGTACAAGGGCAACGTGATTGTCGTAGGGCGCAAGTCCGATGACTCGTTGTTCGATGCCAATATCGCAACCTTCGAAGAAGACGGCGGTGCCTACAACCAGGCCGACGCAGCGGGCTTCATCAAGCTCAACGCCCTGCGCATGCGCATTGCCGCGAACAAGAACCGCAAGCTGTTCTGAGCGGCTTCCTGACCGTGTCATGCAGCCCCGGCCGGGGCTGCATGACACGATTCGATGATCCGCCTCACGGTTGGGTGCGTGGTTTGCGGGACTTGCCAGCCTTATAGACGGCTGATGGCTCGCACAGGTTGGGCGGTGGCTGTTGCAATGAGCGGGGAATGAAACCCAGCAGTTGTTCGAGGCCCATATTGTGGCGTTTCAACAGCGTCAGCAGTTTTTGCTCAAAAGCCAGTTCCCTGGAAAGTTGTTCATTGTGCTTAAGTGATTCAAGCCTGTCCTGTTGCGTTTGCAAGGCCTGCTCCAATGCTCGGAATTCGTTCAGTATTGACATGATAGTTCCATGGGTATGATCGTATTGGGTGGATTCGGTACATCCAGAATCGATGCGGTGCGCAAGTATTCATGTGTCCTCTCGCGGGTGTGTTTGCAATAGTTTAGTCCTGCCCGTGCGTGAAAGCCTCGGGCTGCCAGATGCTGGCAACACGCACGGCGTTGTGTGTAACTCATTATCCAATAATGACTTTCTTAAAGAGCTTACTTCTCAAACAGGTCAATTCAATGTGTTATGTAGATGATTCCTACATTAACTAAGGTCATTGTCCTGCTCGTGAGGGGCTGCTGAGCATGCCGGGGTCAGAGTGTCAGGCTCGGGTCCACAAAGGCTATCGTCCGGCTTGTATTGCTTGAACTCGAACCGATAGGCCTTGCCGATGTTCCATACCTGACGAATGCTCAGGCCCAGGACCTGCGCAATTTCGGGTACGGTGTACCCCAGTGTCGAGTAATGCATGGCATGGCCGGCCAGCACGTCGTCGACGTCGAGCGCCTCGTGCCGGGCGGTGTAGCGTCCCTCCGTGACGGGACGGCTGAAGCTGATCTTGATGCCATGCGCCAGGGCCAGCTGACGAATCTCCTTCTTGTTCATGCGCAGTGAGTATTGCAGCGACGATACCCCGGCGCCTTTGTCGACCAGCCCCTTGAGCAATTCAAGTTTAGCCTGCTGGTCAAGTTCCGGTTCGCGGTTTTTTTGTTGGGGTTCGGGTGTCGGGGCCGGGCGGGATGAGGAAGTGCCATCGGCAATGACGGCAATGACGCCGCCCTGGGCAACAAAGTCTTCGACGGCCGCCTTCAGGTCCAGCGCAGTGGCGGGGTCGAGCGTCGAGAGTGAGGGTTTGTTATTCATGATCTATTCCTTTTTGAACAGGGTTATACACACGGCCATTCAAAAAGAACCGTCAGGCCGTCGAGGCCGTGACCAAGAGGGATATAGTTGATTGGCCATGTTTATGTTGATCGGGTCCGTTCGACTCCGAAGAGTCCATTAAGAAACACAGTTGTCAGGGCGCCATTATCAATGGCGGGCCGCGCCCGGTTGTGCGGCGTGCGCAAACAGGTTTTATCGGTGTTTGGTAAAGGGACGTTGTTAAAAAAGTAACGACTGGTAATAGGTTTTGCAAGTAAAAATTAAAGGGCTACATAAAAGCACTTATTCGTGTGGTAAGTGTCTTACATGTTTCATTGCAACGTCTGTTACTCATGTAGTCCCTTTCCTCTTTCGCCTATTGGGGCTGGATTCGGCGTCGGAGATGGTATTAGCTTCTCGTCGGATGAGCCTGTCATGTCTGTCAGACATATCCGCAGGTTGCCGGTTGCTGGACGATATGTCGACTCGTCCGACCTGAAGCCTGTAAGGTATTTCTGAACATTTTGTGGTCTGACTCCTGAAGTAGATATATGTACGAAAAGAGTGTCAGCTTGCGTGTAGTTTTAAACGGCGCGCTGGCACTTGGCCTTGCGTGGGCTGGCATGAGGGTATTTGCCTGCCGGGAAATACTCGGGCGCGAATGTGCCATCTGTCAGTGTCGAGCCGGGCAGCCAGAGTGTGAGCGACGTGCATGGGTCATAGCGGCAGGGCGCATTCCCGGGGTTTACAGGAGTGGCACTTTGCTAAAGGAGAACTCACTCGTTGCCGCCTGTCCGGTCAGTAACAACAGGAATGTCATGAAATATTCATGTTCATGACGGCCTCGTCTGAAGTCGGGCTTTAGCGCATGTTCGCGCAGCAAGGCGTGCCCCGGATGAAGCAGGCGGCTCTACCACGGCGTTCCGGAAAACAATCACTCCACCGGATTTTGAAGGGATAACTTGTGACGATCATCGATGGCTCGTCAGTTATGGCGAGATTTGTAGGAAAGTTCTCCTCTAAGTGTGGGAATGGTCTTTGGCTGTCGGTCTTAAGGGGGGCGCGCCATGCAAAGCACTAAACGACTAGGCTATTGTGCTGACTCTGAAAATTCGAATAGCAAAAATTGGACTGCCCATGAATAAAGTGCTGATCGTGGATGATCATCCTGTCATTCGCCTTGCCGTACGCATGCTGATGGAGCGCCATGGTTACGAAGTCATCGCGGAGACAGACAATGGCGTGGACGCACTGCAACTGGCGCGTGAGCACTTGCCCGATATCGTGATCCTTGATATCGGCATTCCCAAGCTTGATGGCCTGGAAGTGATTGCCCGGCTTTCGGCCATGTCCCTGCCGTTCAAGGTGCTGATCCTTACCTCCCAGGCGCCCGGGCATTTCTCCATGCGGTGCATGCAGGCAGGCGCGTCAGGGTATGTGTGCAAGCAGCAGGATCTCACGGAGTTACTGAGCGCGATCAAGGCAGTCCTGTCGGGATACAGCTACTTCCCCAACCAGGCTTTGCACACAGTGCGCTCGAGCATGGGCAATGCCAGTGAGGCCGACATGGTCGATCGTCTGTCGGGGCGGGAAATGATGGTGTTGCAGCAGCTTGCCCGGGGCAAGACCAACAAGGAAATAGCCGACAGCATGTTCCTGAGCAACAAGACCGTCAGCACCTACAAGACACGCCTGCTGCTCAAGCTCAACGCCCATTCGCTGGTCGACCTTATCGAGCTGGCGCAGCGCAACGGCCTGGTCTGAAAAAGGCGGGAGGGTTTTCAGATATCGAAGTCGTAGTCAGCCAGCTCCCTTTGCAGGCGCCGTTCTTCAAGCATGTTGTCAATGGTGCGGCGTTTGCTCAGATTGGTCTTGGCGGGCTCGACAGGAGGAGGGTCGCTGTCGTCCGCATCCATCACAAAGTCATCTTCAACGTCCAGTTGCTCTTTGCCGGTACTCATGCAATTTGACTCCAGGCTTGGGCTGTCATTGGCGCCCCTTATAGCGCCAATCCCCTGGCGGGTAAAAAAGATTTTTTCAATCGCCCGGGCCTGGATGACTCTATTACTCAATCGTCGCTCGTCTTTTCCTTGTAGTCGCACAGGTCTTCGATACGGCAGCTGCCGCAACGCGGCTTGCGCGCCTGGCAGACGTAGCGCCCGTGCAGGATCAACCAGTGGTGGGCATCGAGCAGGTAGTTTCTGGGCACGAACTTCATCAGTTGCTTTTCCACCTCGACCACATTCTTGCCCGGCGCCAGACCGGTGCGGTTGCTGACGCGAAAAATATGCGTATCCACGGCCATGGCAACCTGTCGAAACGCCGTATTGAGCACCACGTTGGCGGTCTTGCGTCCTACGCCGGGCAGCGCTTCGAGGGCTTCGCGGGTCTGGGGCACTTCGCTGTTGTGCCGCTCGATAAGCAGTCGGCAGGTCTCGATGACATTGCGGGCCTTACTGTTGTACAAACCGATGGTCTTGATGTAGCCGGACAACCCTTCCACGCCCAGGGCATAGATGGCTTCAGGTGTATTGGCCACCGGAAACAGGCGGGCGGTGGCCTTGTTGACGCTGACATCGGTGGCCTGGGCGGACAGGGTGACGGCGACCAGCAATTCGAACGGCGTGGTGTAGGCCAGTTCGGTTTTCGGGTCCGGATTGTCTTCGTGGAGCCTGCGAAAGATCTCCTGGCGTTTGGCGGCGTTCATGGTCGGTCTTGATCCTCATCGGGCCTTCGGATGGGCCCTCATGGCGAGCTGGGGTGTTCGGCGGCGTGCAAGGCCTGTTCGGCTTCCTGTACCTGAGCGTGCAGCGTGCTCAACTGATCCGCCGGGGCACCTGCGACCTGTGCCTTGTTAAGGCTGGCACGGGCCATGGCCAGCTGGATCTTGGCACGCTTGAGCGCCGCTATCGAGGCCTTCGGTTGGGGTTGTGCCGGCGTGTCGGACAGGGCCTGCTGCGTCGGCGCCAGGCCTTGCAGCACCTGTTCGGCGGCATCGACCTGCTGCTGCAGCTGCAGCAGGCGCATGGCCTGTTCCCGGACAGGAGGATGACCGAAGGCCCTAAGCGATTTGTTCAACTGCGCCTGGCACATGTTCAGGGCGATCCTGGCCTGTTTGAGCGCCTGATCTTCAGGTTCCGGGCGCGGTTTCCCTGGCGTGGCGAGCCCGGGCATGGGCGATGCCTGCACCGGCTGTGCAGTTGCTGCAACAGGCGGGCGTGGCGTGCGTGCCAGGCGCTGCTCGCGCTCGCGCTGCAAGCGCTCGTTGCGGCGCTGATAGCGCTGCCTGGCAAGGTCGCGCTTGCCGGTGCGTGCCAGGTGCCGAGCGGTATCCGGCCGTGCGTCGCCCACCATGGCGACACGGGTCGCAGGCAGGGGCAGCATGTCGATGCAATCGACCGGGCAGGGCGCTACGCACAGGTCGCAACCGGTGCATTCATCCACCAGCACGGTGTGCATCAATTTGGCGGCGCCGACGATGGCATCGACCGGACAGGCCTGGATGCACTTGGTGCAGCCGATGCATTCGGCTTCACGAATAAAGGCCACTTGGGCAGGCGCTGCACCTCGCGCAGTGTCCAGGGGAGGCGCCTGGACCTGCAGCAGCCGGGCAAGGGCGTCCAGGGTTTCCTCGCCGCCTGGCGGGCATTTATTGATGGCCTCGCCCCTGGCGATGCCTTCGGCATAAGGCATGCAGCCGGGATGGCCGCATTTGCCGCACTGGGTCTGTGGCAACAAGGCGTCGATGCGTTGAATCAGGTTCATGGCGGGTATCCACAGGCCGCAGCGGCCTGGCGGGGCACAGAAAAGGCCCGATAATCGCCAAGGGCAGTTATCGGACCTTTTATGCGTTGTTACTTGATGCGTTGACCTGGCTTGGCGCCACTGTCGGGGCTGAGCAGGTAGATTTCTTCACCGCCGGGGCCGGCGGCCATGACCATTCCTTCGGATACACCAAAGCGCATTTTGCGCGCCTTCAGGTTGGCGATCATCATGGTCAGCCGGCCTTCGAGCTGGCTCGGGTCCGGGTACGCGCTCTTGATGCCCGAGAACACATTACGCTGTTGGTCGCCGATATCCAGCGTCAGGCGCAGCAGCTTGTCGGCGCCCTCGACGTGCTCGGCCTTGACGATCAGCGCTACGCGCAGGTCGACGGCGGCAAAGGCGTCGAACTCGATTTCCGGCGACAGCGGGTCCTTTTCCAGTTCGCCATTGCCCTTGGGGGCGTCCTGGGTGGCGCTGGCAGCCAGGTCTTCCCTGGACGCCGCTACCATAGCCTCGATCCGGGCCGGGTCGATGCGGGTCATCAGGGCCGAGAACGGATTGAGCTGATGGTTACCCAGCAGGGTCTGGTGATCGTTCCAGGTCAACGGCGCGACATTGAGGAACTGTTCGGCGTCGGCCGCCAGGTTCGGCAGCACCGGCTTGAGGAAAATCACCAGTTGGCGGAACAGGTTGATGCCCAGCGCGCAGACGGCCTGGACTTCATCCTGTTTGCCTTCCTGCTTGGCCAGTGCCCACGGCGCTTTTTCAGCGATAAAGGCGTTGGCGCGGTCGGCCAGGCCCATGATTTCACGCATGGCACGGGAGAAGTCGCGGGCCTCATAGGCTTCGGCGATGCTCGGTGCTGCGTTCTGGAAGGCGTCGGTCAGTTCCGGTGCGGCATTGGCCTGCACCAGTACCCCGGCATTGCCCTTGTGAATGAAGCCGGCGCAGCGGCTGGCGATGTTCACCAGCTTGCCGATCAGGTCGGAGTTGACCTTCTGCACGAAGTCTTCGAGGTTCAGGTCGAGGTCGTCGACGCCGCGGCCCAGCTTGGACGCATAGTAGTAGCGCAGGTATTCCGGCGACAGATGGTCCAGGTAGGTGCGCGCCTTGATGAAGGTGCCGCGCGACTTGGACATCTTCTGGCCGTTGACGGTCAGGTAGCCGTGCACGTTGATCGCGGTCGGCTTGCGCAGGCCCGCGCCTTCGAGCATGGCTGGCCAGAACAGGGCGTGGAAGTTGACGATATCCTTGCCGATGAAGTGGTACAGCTCGGTGCTGGAATCCTTGTTCCAGTAGGCATCGAAGTCCAGCTCCGGGCGACGGGCGCAGAGGTTCTTGAAGCTGGCCATGTAGCCAATCGGTGCGTCCAGCCATACGTAGAAGTATTTGCCGGGCTCGTCCGGGATCTCGAAGCCGAAATACGGCGCATCGCGCGAGATATCCCACTGCTGCAGGCCGCTGTCGAGCCATTCGGCCAGCTTGTTGGCCACCGCTTCCTGCAGGGTGCCGCTGCGGGTCCACTGCTGAAGCATGTCCTGGAAGGCTGGCAGGTCGAAAAAGAAATGCTTGGAGTCCTTGAGCACGGGCGTGGCCCCGGAAATCGCCGATTTCGGGTCCTTGAGTTCGGTGGGCGCGTAGGTGGCGCCGCACTTTTCGCAGTTGTCGCCGTACTGGTCCTCGGCGCTGCATTTCGGGCAGGTGCCCTTGATGAAGCGGTCGGCCAGGAACATTTTCTTGTCCGGGTCGAAATACTGGGTCACCGAACGGGTGGCGATATGACCGGCATCGCGCAGGCGCTTATAGATCAGGCTCGACAGCTCGCGGTTTTCATCGCAGTGCGTCGAGTGGAAATTATCGAAGTCCACCAGGAAGTCGGCAAAGTCGGCGCTGTGCTCGGCCTTGACGTTGTCGATCAGTTGTTCCGGGGTGATGCCTTCCTTTTCGGCGCGCAGCATGATGGCCGAGCCGTGGGCGTCGTCCGCACAGACATAGGTGCACTGGTTGCCGCGGTGCTTCTGGTAACGCACCCACATGTCGGTCTGGATGTACTCGAGCATGTGACCCAGGTGAATGGATCCATTGGCATAGGGCAGGGCGCTGGTAACGAGAATCTTGCGTGGCTCGGACATGGGGCTCGGCTACTTGAAGTCAAACGAAGACCGGCCACTATAAAGGTGTGGGGATTTTTTTTCACCCCGCGCGCACCCGACAAGGTGCCGGGATTTGCAGTGAAAGCATGGCGCGGCCTGCCATAAGGGGTAGGATAGCCGCCTGTTTTACTCAGTTTCTATTTGGAGCCCGTTCATGAGCGCAGTGAGCCGCGCAGCGGTGGAGACCATTCTTCGCCAGTACACCGACCCTTATCTCAACCAGGACCCGGTCAGCGCCGGTTGCGTGCAGGCCATCGATATCGAGGCCGGCAGCGTCAGCGTGCAGATCGAACTGGGGTATGCCGCCGACCTGTTCAGCCGGGGCTGGGCCCAGGTGCTGCAGACCGCCATCGAAGGCCTGGAGGGCGTGACGGCCGCCCGGGTGCAGGTCACCAGCCGGATCCAGCCGCACAAGGCGCAAAGTCAGATTCCGGGGCTGGCCAATGTCAAGAACATCATCGCTGTGGCCTCCGGCAAGGGCGGTGTCGGCAAATCGACCACCGCCGCCAACCTGGCCCTGGCCCTGGCCCGCGAAGGTGCCCGGGTCGGTATTCTCGATGCCGACATCTATGGTCCGAGCCAGGGCATCATGTTCGGCATTGCCGAGGGCACCCGGCCGAGGATCAAGGACCAGAAGTGGTTCGTGCCGATCGAGGCGCATGGCGTCGAAGTGATGTCGATGGCCTTTCTGACCGATGACAACACACCAATGGTCTGGCGCGGCCCGATGGTGTCCGGTGCCTTGCTGCAACTGGTGACCCAGACCGCCTGGAACGACCTGGATTACCTGGTCATCGACATGCCGCCGGGCACGGGTGACATCCAGTTGACCCTGGCGCAGAAAGTACCGGTAGCCGGTTCGGTCATCGTCACCACCCCGCAGGACCTGGCCTTGCTGGATGCCAGAAAGGGCGTTGAGATGTTCCGCAAGGTGAACATTCCGGTGCTGGGCGTGGTGGAAAACATGGCCGTGCACATCTGCTCCAACTGCGGGCATGCCGAGCATCTGTTCGGTGAGGGGGGGGGCGAGAAACTGGCCAGCCAGTACGACGTCGAGCTGCTGGCTTCGTTGCCGCTGTCGATGCTGATTCGCGAGCAGGCCGACGGCGGCAAGCCCACGGTCATCGCCGAGCCGCAAAGCCAGATTGCCATGGTGTATCAGGAGCTGGCCCGCCAGGTGGGCGCGCGAATCGTGTTGCAGGCCGCGGCCAGCCCGGCCATGCCGACCATTTCGGTCAGCGACGACTGATCCAGCCTTTGCAGGCGCTCTTCTTGTGGCGCCTGCAAATAAAGGCACTTTTCTACAGGCAATAAAAAACCCCGCTCAAGAGCGGGGTTTTTCGAAGCGAATTAGCGCAAAATCAAGCGATTTGCACTTCTTCAGCCTGCATGCCTTTCTGGCCGCGGGTAGCGACGAAAGAAACTTGCTGGCCTTCTTTCAGGGTTTTGAAGCCGTCGATCTGGATGGCTTTGAAGTGCACGAACAGATCTTCGCCAGATTGTGGGGTGATGAAGCCGAAGCCTTTTTCATCGTTGAACCACTTGACGGTACCGGTTTGGCGATTGGACATGATGCATCTCCTTGGACAAAGTTAACTGCGGATCAGGAAACACCCCGACCGAGACTGAGTGCAAAGAGCTGGAAATTCATGGTGATGGTGATCGGATTCAACATCTTGTAGAGATTCTCAGTGACACAAGCAACACAGTGACGCCACCTTAACCGTTTTTCCCGGAAGTGCCAATGGGCAGGTGAGGATTATTTGCATTCCCTTGTCTGACAGCGGCTCACGAAGGCGTGGCCTTTGTAGGAGACGCCCCGGCCCGGTAAGATGTGCGCATCTTTTTTACCTCGCTATTTCAGGACACCGCCATGAGCATCAAATCGGACAAGTGGATTCGCCGCATGGCGCAAGAGCACGGCATGATCGAACCTTTCGTCGAGCGCCAGATGCGCGGCGAAGGTGCCGAGCGCCTGATTTCCTACGGTGTGTCGAGCTATGGCTACGATGTGCGCTGCGCCGATGAATTCAAGATCTTCACCAACATCAACTCGGCCACCGTCGACCCGAAGAATTTCGATGCCAACAGCTTTGTCGACGTCAAGAGCGACGTCTGCATCATTCCTCCCAACTCCTTTGCCCTGGCCCGCACCGTCGAGTATTTCCGCATTCCGCGCAACGTGCTGACCATCTGCCTGGGCAAGAGCACCTACGCGCGCTGCGGCATCATCGTCAATGTCACGCCGCTGGAACCGGAGTGGGAAGGCCATGTGACCCTGGAGTTTTCCAACACCACCACATTGCCGGCCAAGATCTACGCCAACGAAGGCGTGGCGCAGATGCTGTTTCTCGAATCCGACGAGGAATGTGAAGTGTCGTACAAGGACCGTGGCGGCAAGTACCAGGGCCAGCGTGGCGTCACCTTGCCACGTGCCTGAAGGGCAACCTGAAATCTATTTCATGCAGGGGCGATTGAATTTATCGCCCGTTTGGCACTCTATTGGTTGACTGTTCTTCCTCACAAGCGACGTGGGTGACCAACGTTCAGGAGTGCCCCATGAAGATCGATTCCAAACACGCCGGACAGCAAGCCGCACCGCTCAACGAGATCGGCCTGCTGGCCTGGTCGCTGATGGCAGACCAGCAATTGAACATGGTCGGCGGTGGCATTCCCGGCCAGCCTGACCCGGATACGCCCCAGCCCAGCGAACCCGGCGTGCCTACAGTACCCGACGAGCCGCCGCCAGCGCCCGTAGCCTGACATAAGCTGCGCATTACCCATTCAAGGCCCAGACCGCACCGTCGCCTGCCACATACAGGCGGCGGTGCGGCTGGGCCTGAATCTTGTAGCCCCCGGTAAACTCGCCGAACGCCGGCAGCAGGCTCACCGCTTCGTCCAGCACGAAGCAGGGCAGGCGCAGGCTTTGGCGTCCGCGTCCATGCAGGGTGAACACCGGATGCACATGGCCGGCCAGTACATGGTGGGTCGGGTGCGGGTCCGGTTCGTGCTGCAAGGCAAAAGGCCCCAGCAGCAACGGTGCATCCACTACCTCGATATTCAGGTCACCCGGCGGGTCACCGGCGCGGGTGTCGTGATTGCCGCGAATCAGTACGACTTCAAGCGATGCATGCCGTGTGCGCCACCCGGCCAATGCCGCCAGGGTGGCAGGCGCATGCGATTGCGGCGCATGCAGAAAGTCGCCCAGGAAGATCAGCCGTTGCGTAGGGTAGCGCGCCAGCAGCCGGTCGATGCGCTCAAGGTTCACCTGCGTGGTGCCATGCGGCACCGGTTGGCCCAGCCGACGATAAGCGGCCGCCTTGCCAAAATGCGCATCGGCAATCAACAGGGCCTGTTCGGCGGGGTGGTAGACCGCCTTGTCGGCCAGCAGCCACAGCGTATCGCCGGCCAGTTGCACCGCCAGTTCAGGATTCATGCGTCAGCTTCCGGTCCGGCGGCCTTTTCGAGGTCACGCACCATGCGTGCTATCCGGTCAGCCAGTTTTTCACTGCTCATGCTCTCGCGCAGGCGTTCGACCAGCAGCGGAAACGCCAGCGGCGTGGCACGCTTGAGCGCGTGCAGGTCCAACGGCAGGCCGGCCAGGCGTTGCAAGGTCGTCTGCAGGCGTTGGTAATCCAGCTCCAGGCTCAGCACTTCATCATGGGCCTGGCAGAGCAGCCGGTTCTCGGGATCGTACTGCTTGAACACTTCGAAGAACAGGCCGCTTGAGGCTTGCAGTTGGCGCAGGCTTTTCCCGGCACCGGGGTAGCCGGCAAACACCAGCCCGCCGATCCGGGCGATTTCGCGAAAGCGCCGCTGCGCCAGTTCGCCGGCATTGAGGCTGGCCAGGATGTCTTCGGCCAGGTGCTCGTCACTGAACAGGTCGCCACAGTGGAGCAGGTCGTGCCAGTCCAGCTCGGTGCTGCTGAGCAGCTCCAGGCCGTAATCGTTGACGGCCATGGAGAACGTCAGTGGCTGTTGCCGGCTCAGGCGCCAGGCCAGAAGGCTGGCCAGCCCCAGGTGCACATGGCGTCCGGCAAACGGATAGAGAAACAGGTGCCAGCCTTCGCGTGACTTGAGAGTTTCCGCCAGCAGCCGGTCGCGTTGTGGCAGCGCCGACCACTGCTGCTGCACCTCCAGCAAGGGCCTGACCGCCTGCATGGCGGGGCTTGCGAACACGCCGTGCGCAGCGGCATCGAATTGCGCCACCACCGCCTCCGCCAACTCGTCAGAGAGCGGCAAACGTCCGCCATTCCAGCGTGGCACGGCGGCTTTCTTGCCAGTGGCGCGCTTGACGTAGGCGGTCATGTCCTCGACCCGCACCAGTTCCAGCAGGCGCCCGCCAAACAGAAAGTTGTCGCCAGGGCGCAGGCGCGCGATAAAACCTTCTTCGACGCTGCCCAGCGAGCCGCCGCCCTTTTTCCAGTACTTCACGGTAATACTGGCGTCGCTGACGATGGTGCCGATGCTCATGCGATGCCGCCGCGCCACACGTGCATCCGGCACCCGCCAGACGCCCTGCTCGTCGGGCTCGACGCGGCGATAGTCGGGGTAGGCGGTCAGCGAGTGACCGCCGCTGCGCACAAAGGCCAGCGCCCATTGCCACTGCGACTCGTTCAGGTCGCGGTAGGCCCAGGCACCGCGTACTTCGGCCAACAGCTCATCGGGGATGAAGCCGCCGCCCAGTGCCATGCTCACCAGATGCTGCACCAGTACATCCAGCGGCTGGTACGGCGAGTGACGCGGTTCGATCATGCGCGCCGCCACGGCCACCTGCGCAGCGGCGGCCTCGACCAGCTCCAGGCTGTGGGTCGGCACCAGCGTTACCCGCGAAGTGCGTCCCGGCGCATGGCCGGAGCGTCCCGCACGTTGCATCAGCCGGGCAATGCCCTTGGGCGAGCCAATCTGCAACACCCGTTCGACCGGCAGAAAATCCACGCCCAGGTCCAGGCTGGAGGTGCACACCACTGCCTTGAGCTGGCCGTCCTTCAAGGCGCGCTCCACCCAGTCACGCACCTCGCGTGACAGCGAGCCGTGGTGCAGGGCAATCAACCCGGCCCAGTCCGGCCGGGCGCCGAGCAGAGCCTGGTACCACAGCTCCGATTGCGCCCGGGTATTGGTGAACAGCAAACAGCTGCGGCTGCCGTCGACTTCGGCCACCACCTGCTTGAGCATGCTCAGGCCCATGTGTCCGGACCATGGAAAGCGCTCCAGCGTCGCTGGCAGCAGGGTGTCGACCTGCAAGTCCTTGATGATCTTGCCTTGCACCGTGAGGCCGGCATCGCCCAGCAGCACCTGGCGGGCGTGTTCCTGGTTGCCCAGGGTGGCCGAGATGCCCCACACGATCAGGTGCGGATGCCAGCGCCGCAATCGGGCCAGTGCCAGTTGCAGTTGCACGCCGCGCTTGTTGCCGATCAGTTCATGCCACTCATCGACCACCACCATCTGCAGGTTGCCCATGGCGGCCTGGGCATCGGCGCGAGCCAGCAACAGGGTCAGGCTTTCAGGGGTGGTGACCAGGGTCGTGGGCAGGCGCCGGCCCTGGCGCGCACGCTCGCTGCTGGAGGTGTCGCCGGTGCGCAGACCCACTGACCAGGCAATCGCTTGATCGGCCAGCGGCGCCAGTAACGAGCGCTGGGTGTCGGCTGCCAGGGCGCGCATGGGTGTGATCCAGATCAGCGTCAGCGGTGCGCTCTTGTCCTTGCCTTTGGGCGGCGTTTTCGGGGTGCGGACAAACGCATTGAGGGCCGCCAGCCACACGGCATAGGTCTTGCCCGAGCCGGTGCTGGCATGCAGCAGCCCCGACTCGCCACGCTTGACCGCTGACCACACCTGCTTCTGGAACGGGAACGGTGTCCAGCCCAGAGAGGCGAACCATGACGTTGCAATGTCGGGCTGTTTGCTCATGCGCGGTGGCAGGTTCCTGAAGGGGTCAGGATACGGACCACAGGCCCGGGCCATTGGTGCGATCCTGCCCGGAGACGCTCTGCCAAATAGGTTCACCCTGGCGCAGGAGCGACCAACGGTCGCGAAAGGGCTGGTACAGACACAGCATTTTTCAGGGGCTGCCCCTCGGTTTTCGCGACCGTTGGTCGCTCCTACTTCAGATTGCCGCTCAGAAACTGCTTCAGGCGCTCGCTCTGCGGGTTGTTCAGCACCTCGTCCGGGTGCCCCGATTCCTCGATTCGGCCCTGATGCAAAAACACCACCTGGGTCGCGACCTTGCGCGCAAAGCCCATCTCGTGGGTGACCAGGATCATGGTCCGGCCTTCCTCGGCCAGGCCCTGGATCACCTTGAGCACTTCGCCCACCAGCTCAGGGTCCAGTGCCGAGGTCGGTTCGTCGAACAGCATGATGTCCGGCTCCATCGCCAAGGCCCGGGCGATGGCCACGCGTTGTTGCTGACCGCCGGACAGGAACGCCGGGTACTGATCGGCCACTCGCTCGGGCAGGCCGACCTTTTCCAGGTACTTGCGCGCCCGCGCCTCGGCTTCGGCCTTGGGCACGCCCAATACCCGGCGCGGGGCCATGGTCACGTTTTCCAGCACCGTCATGTGCGCCCACAGGTTGAAATGCTGGAACACCATGGCCAGGCGCGTGCGCAGGCGTTGCAGTTCGTCGGCGTCGGCCACGCGCATGCCACCGCTGTCCTGGACCATGCGCACCGGCTTGTCGTCCAGGCTCATGGCGCCGTCGTTGGGCTGTTCGAGAAAGTTGATGCAGCGCAGGAAGGTGCTCTTGCCCGAGCCGCTGGCGCCGATCAGGCAGATCACGTCGCCACTCTTGGCCTTGAGCGACACGCCCTTGAGCACTTCGTTGTCGCCGTAGCGCTTGTGCAGGCCTTCGATGGTCAGTTTGTACATAAAGTCCTCAAGGAGAAAGCAGGTAGCCGCTGCGGTGGGCCTGGGTGCCGGCGACGTGGGCGATGACCATCCCGGCGGTGGCCATGCGGCGCAGCGAGCGGGCATACAGCAGGCCGGCCTGCGGGGCGCGGACCTGGGTCACGGTGTCGTTGAGCGGGTCGATGATATCGGCCAGCAGTTGTCCGGCCTCGACGTATTCACCGGGCATGGCGCAGAACACCAGCAGCCCGCCGAACGGCGTGGTCACCGGGTCCACGGCCGCCAGGGGCGTGGCCGGGTAGAGCAGTTCGGGCGGCTCGATCCGCTCGCCGTCGATGGCACCGAAATCGGTCAGGTAAAGAATGATGGCCTGGCAGTCGCGGCTGGCCACGGCATGGCTGACATCGGTCTGGCCACGCAGCTCCACCGTCACCGAAAAGCTGCCCATCGGCACTTGCGTGCCAAAGCGTTGCTGCAACTGCCACCAGACCAGGGTGAAGCACTCATCGAACGACTGGCCGCCCGAGTCGGTGGCCAGCAGATTGGCCTGCGAGCCCAGATAGCGCGCCAGGGGTTCGACCTGTGGCCAGGCTTCGGGCGTGGTGTACAGGTGCTCGACCGCCTCGAAGTCGCAGTGCAGGTCCAGCACCATGTCGGCATCGCAGGCCAGGCGCTGCAACACCAAGCGCTGCGATTGCAACTGTGTGCTGGCGCCGTGCTCAAGCAGGGCCTGGCGCAAGTGCGTGCGGATCAGCCGGGCATTGGCCTGCACATCGGCTGTCAGCAGGTCCTGCACGGCATCGCCGACCTGTTGCGCCAGGTCGACGAAATGGCGATTGAAGTTCTGCCCGCTTTCCAGCTCGTAGCGGCCCAGCGGCGTGTCCATCAGCACCTGTTCCAGGCCGGCCGGGTTGGCCACCGGCACCACGACGATCTCGCCCTTGAGCTTGCCGGCGCGCTCCAGTTCGTCCAGGCGCTGCCTGAGGTACCAAGCCACCAGCATGCCTGGCAGCTCGTCGGCGTGCAGCGCCGCCTGGATATACACCTTGCAGGTGCCGTTGTCCGGGCCGTAGTGAAAACTGTGAATCTGCCGCGCGGTGCCCGGCACCGGTGACAGCAGGTCATGAGTAAGTTGGCGCATGAGAGGCGGTCCTAGTGAGCGGGGCCGAGAAAGGCCAGCCAGCGCCGTTCGGCCAGGCGAAACAGCCCGACCAGGATGAACGTGACACTCAGGTACAGCAGGGCGGCGATGCCGAACGACTGAAAGGTCATGAAGGTCGCCGAGTTGGCATCCCGCGCCACCTTGAGAATGTCCGGCACGGTGGCGGTGAAAGCCACCGTGGTGGAGTGCAGCATCAGGATCACTTCATTGCTGTAGTACGGCAGCGAGCGGCGCAGCACCGACGGCATGATCACATGCGCATACAGCTTCCAGCCGCTCAGGCCGTAGGCCTTGGCCGCCTCGATTTCGCCGTGCGCCATGCTGCGAATGGCCCCGGCAAAGATCTCGGTGGTGTAGGCGCAGGTATTGAGCGTGAAGGCCAGCAACGTGCAGTTCATGGCGTCGCGGAAAAAGCTGTCGAGCAGCGGCTGTTCGCGCACCGCGGCAATGCTGTAGATGCCCGTGTAGCAGATCAGCAACTGGATATACAGCGGCGTGCCGCGAAATACATAGGTGTAGAACTGCACCGGCCAGCGCAGCCAGAAGCTGTCCGAGACGCGGGCGATGGACAGCGGGATCGACAGGCAGAAGCCGATGGCAATCGAGGCGCTGAGCAGCCACAGGGTCATGGCCAGGCCGGTGATGTGCACCCCGTCGCTGTACAGGAAGGGGCGCCAGTACTCCTGGAGCAATTCGATCATCGTCTGGCCTCCCGGCTGCCGGCGGCGTAACGCCGTTCGGCCCAACGCAGGGCCAGGTTGGAGGCGCTGGTGATCATCAGGTAGATGAAGCCGGCCACCACCAGGAAATAGAACAGTTGATAGGTGCTCTTGCCGGCATCCTGGGACGCCTTGACCAGATCGGCCAGGCCGATGATCGACACCAGTGCGGTGGCCTTGAGCAGCACTTGCCAGTTATTGCCGATGCCCGGCAGGGCGAAGCGCATCATCTGCGGGAACACCACATGGCGAAAGCGCTGGCCGCGCTTGAGGCCATAGGCGACGGCGGCCTCGACCTGCCCGCGCGGCACCGACAGGATCGCGCCCCTGAAGGTTTCGGTGAAATACGCCCCGTAGATGAACCCCAGGGTAATCACCCCGGCGCTGAACGGGTCGATCTCGATGTATTCCCAGCCCATGGCGTCGGTGAACAGGCTCAGCCAGGTCTGCAGGCTGTAGAAGATCAACAGCATCAGCACCAGGTCCGGCACGCCGCGGATCAGGGTGGTGTAGATCTGTGCCGGCACGCGCAACACTGCACTGCCTGACAGTTTGGCGCTGGCGCCCAGCAGCCCGAGCACAATGCTCAGCAGCAGCGACAGCACCGAAAGTTTGAGGGTCATCCAGGTGCCTTCGAGCAACAGCGGGCCGAAGCCCCTGAGGCTGAACGCCGAGAGTCCCAGGTGATTGAGCAAGGTGTCGAGCATGGATAAAGACTTCCAGCGGTCAGCAACGAGAACGCCCGGCGAGCGCAGTGGCTCACCGGGCGTCGGGCTTTTTTATTTGCCGCTGTACAGGTTCAGGTCACCGAAGTGTTTTTTCTGGATTTCGGCGTAGGTGCCGTCAGCGTGTAACGCTTTGATACCTTTGTTCAGGAGTTCCTTGAGCTCAGTGTTACCTTTGGCGATACCGATGGCGGTCTTGGACGGCAGCAGCGGGTTGTCGACCGGTTCGCTGACTTCATAGTCGGCGCCCTTGGGCGACTTCAGAAAGCCCAGTTCGGCTTGCAACATGTCCTGGATCGAGGCGTCCAGACGGCCCGAGGTCAGGTCGGCGTAGACCTGGTCCTGGTTGGCGTAGGCCTTGGTGGTCACCCCGGCCTTGTCCAGTACGGCCTTGGCGTAGGCTTCCTGGATGGTGCCTTGCTCGTAGCCGACGGTCTTGCCCTTGAGGGTGGCCAGATCGGTGCTCAGGCCTGCCCCCTTTTTGAACACCAGCGAGGTCGGGCCGGAGAACAGCTCATCGGAGAAATCGATGGCCTTTTCGCGTGCCGGGGTCACGGTCATCGACGAGATCACACCGTCGAACTTGCGGGCCTTAAGGCCCGGAATCATGCCGTCGAAATCGCTCTCGACCCATTTGCAGGTGACTTTCAGTTCCTTGCAGATGGCATTGCCCAGGTCAATGTCAAAGCCTTGCAGGCTGCCGTCGGCGGCCTTGGACTCGAACGGTGCATAGGATGGATCGACACCAAAACGCAGTTCCTTGTATTCCTTGGCCATCGCGCTACCGGCGGCGACGCACAGAGCCAGTGCGGACAGGGTCAACCATGCTTTTTTCATGCTCAGTTCCTAAAACCAGAAGAGGGCGCAACAGCCTTCAAGACTGCTACCGGCGGATGCCAGACAGTCATCAGGTAGCAATTTCTGAACCAACGGACAAAACATGTGTTTGAAATATAAGGAGGTGTCGCAATTGTGTCTTTTTGCTACATCTGGTGATCAACGCTTGTGTAGGCGCGGCTTCGGCCGCGAAAGACCGCGCACGTTCGCGGCTGAAGCCGCTCCTACGGATCCGTGAGGCCCCAAAAAAGAGCATTATTGCTTGCTTGCACTTGTTTGGCGCATCAGCCCAGCAGGTCCTGCAACGTCGCCAGGCTGTCGGCTTCCTCCACCGGCTTGTCATGGCGCCAGCGCAACATCCGCGGGAAGCGTACGGCGATGCCGCTCTTGTGCCGCTTCGACAGGGCGATGCCTTCAAAGCCCAGCTCGAATACCAGGGTCGGGGTCACGCTGCGCACCGGGCCGAATTTCTCTACCGTGGTCTTGCGGATGATGGCGTCCACCTTGCGCATTTCTTCATCAGTCAGTCCTGAATACGCCTTGGCAAACGGCACCAGCGTGCGTTCGCGGGCGTCGGGTGGGCCGTCCCACACGGCGAAGGTGTAGTCGCTGTAGAGGCTGGCACGCCGGCCATGGCCGCGCTGGGCATAGATCAGCACCGCATCGACACTGAACGGGTCGAGCTTCCATTTCCACCACACGCCCATGTCCTTGGTGCGCCCCACGCCGTAGAGCGATTCCCGCGCCTTGAGCATCATGCCTTCGACCCCCAGGCTGCGCGCGGCTTCGCGTTGGCGCGCCAGGTCATGCCAGTCATGCCCGGTGATGACAGGCGAGGGCAGCAGCACCGGGCTCTGGCTGGCCTGAATCACCTGCTCCAGCTGTGTGCGCCGTTCATGCTGCGGGCGGCTGCGCCAGTCGTGGCCTTGCCACTCCAGCAGGTCGTAGCCGAGCACCACCACCGGTGCATCGCCGAGAATCTTCTTGCCCAGGGTCTTGCGGCCTATGCGTTGCTGCAACAAGGCAAACGGCTGTACCCAGGGCTCAGGCGCCTCGGCGTCACTGTCCAGCGCAAACTCGCCCTCGACCGCAGGCGCAGTGTCCGGCGCCTTCCAGACCACGATCTCGCCATCGATCACGGTGCCATCGGGCAGGCACTGCGCCAGGCTGTGCAGCTCTGGAAAGCGCTCGGTGACCAGCTCTTCGCCCCGCGACCAGACCCACAAGCGGCCCTCGCGCTTGACCACCTGCGCCCGAATGCCGTCCCACTTCCATTCCACCTGCCAGTCCTCGGCAGGCCCCAGCAGCGCCTCGAACTGCTCCACCGGTTGCTGCAGCGCGTGGGCCAGGAAAAACGGGTAGGGCTGGCCGCCGCGCTGGGCATGCTCATCGTCCGACTCCGGGGCGATCAGCTTCAGGTAAGACGGCGCCGTGGGGCGGTGCGACAGGTCGGTATAGCCCACCAGGCGCTGGGCCACGCGCTTGCTGTCCAGGCCGGCCATGGTCGCCAGGGCGCGGGTCACCAACAGTTTGGAAACGCCAACGCGAAAGCTGCCGGTGATCAGCTTGATGCACACCATCAGGCTGCTGCGATCCAGTTGCGCCCACAACGCCGGCAACCGTTCGGCCAGCACCTCGGGCGCCAAGCCGCGCAGGGGCAGCAGCTTTTCTTCCAGCCACACCGCCAGGCCTTCGTCATTGTCATGGTCGGCGTGCGGCAACAGCAGCGACAGGGTTTCAGCCAGGTCGCCCACGGCCTGGTAGCTTTCCTCGAACAACCACGGCGCCAGCCCGCTCAGTTCGGTGGCCTGCTCGCGCAGCACACGGCTGGGCACCAGTTGGCGCGGACGCCCGCCGGCCAGGAAGAACACCGCCCAGGCCGCGTCGTCCGGGGCGGCCTGGGTAAAGTAATCGTGCAGGGCGGCCAGCTTGGCATTGCTGGACGTGGTGGCGTCCAGGCGCGTGTACAGCTCGGCAAAGGCTTTCATGTCGATTGCCCGGTGGCTGGTGTGGTGGCCGCTGCGGCGTCGTCTTCCTCGTCACCGTATTCGGTGTCGAAGCCCTGGGCGTCCAGGCCCAGCTCGCGCAGGTAGCGCACCAGGATCGGCACCGATCCGTGGGTGACCATCACCCGTTCGGCGCCGGTCTGCTCGATGGCCCACAGCAGGCCAGGCCAGTCGGCGTGGTCGGACAAGACAAAGCCGCGGTCCACGCCGCGCCGCCGGCGCGTGCCGCGCAGCATCATCCAGCCGCTGGCAAAGGCATCGCTGTACTCGCCGAAGCGCTTCATCCAGGTGCTGCCGCCGGCCGACGGCGGGGCGATGATCAGCGCCTGGCGCAGAATGGGATCGGTTTTCTTGAAGTCGCCGGCGTACCGGGTCTCGGGAATGCGGATGCCGCCGGCGCGATACACCCGGTTCAGCGGCTCCACCGAGCCGTGCGCCAGGATCGGGCCGATGTCGGAGTCGATGCCATGCAGGATGCGTTGTGCCTTGCCGAAGGCATAGGCGAACAGCACGCTGGCCTTGCCTTGCGCCGCATTGCTGCGCCACCAGTCATTGATGCCGGCAAAGATCTGCGCCTGCGGGGTCCAGCGGTAGATCGGCAGGCCGAAGGTCGACTCGGTGATGAACGTGTGGCAACGCACCGGCTCGAAGGTCTCGCAGGTGCCGTCGGGCTCGACCTTGTAGTCACCGGACGCCACCCAGACCTCGCCCTGGTATTCCAGGCGCACTTGCGCCGAGCCCAGCACATGCCCGGCCGGGTGCAGGCTGATGGTCACGCCGTGATGGGTCACGGTTTCGCCGTAGGCCAGGGTCTGCAGGTTGATGTCCTGACCCAGGCGCCAGCGCAGGATGCCCTCGCCACTGGCCGTCGCCAGGTAATGCCCGCTGCCGGTGCGCGCATGGTCACCATGGCCGTGGGTGATGACGGCGCGGTCCACCGGCCGCCACGGATCGATATAGAAATCTCCGGGCGGGCAATACAGACCTTCGGGACGGGCAACGACAAGATCCATGGGGCAACCAGTGCAATGGGCGTGTCAGTTAGGAGCCGCCGCGCCGTGCGCAAGTTCAGCGGTTTTATCTCGCAACCACCGCCTGGGTGCCCGCCAACACTCGATCTGCAGGAGGTGATGTTCATGCCGCTCAGGCGTTGGGTCTGACAAGAGCCCGCTGCGCCGCCTCGACCAATCCTTCCAGCCACTGCTGATGCCCATTGATCATCGGGTTGGGGCGCGTCCTGGCCAGTGCCTTGGCCGGCGCGCCGTTCTGGGTTTCCTGGGTCAGGATCCGTAGCCGCCCACCCGGCAGGTCTTCGAGCAGCCAGGCGTGGTGCACGTCCAGTCGCGTATCGGCAGCGCCTTCGACCCAGCCATGCCAGGCCACCCGTGCCGGCTGCCCAGGCTGGGGCGCAACGTGCTCGACTACCTCAGCGTGGACCGGAAAACCAAAGGTACTGAAACGAAACCGTGCGCCGGTGGCCAGTTCAGGCCCGTGCCCGGCCTCGAACGCAATGTCGGCACAGTTGCTGTAATAGTCGGGCCAGAGAGACGGCGTATCGAGCAACGGCCAGACACTGGCCACGCTCAGGCCGGCGACGATGACTTCGTTGCTGGCAAAGTTATCGGCTGTGCCCGGGAGGTAGCCTTGCGGCCAATCAATCGCATGCTGCATGAAGTGTTCCTCGGTGATGAGCTTTGACGAGGGCCATTTTCGCGGCGCACACTCCATAAGACCAATCGTATCTCCTGAGGCTTTTCATCAGCATGCGTGATATCAGAAGCCTGGACCTCAACCTGCTCAAGGCCCTCGACGCCCTGCTTGAAGAAGGCAGTGTCACCCGCGCCGCCAGTCGCCTGTCGCTGACGCAGCCGGCGGTCAGCGGCATGCTGATCCGCCTGCGTGAAAGCTTCGACGACCCGTTGTTCGTACGTGCGCAGCGCGGCATCGTGCCCACGCCACGGGCGCAGGCCCTGGCCGTCCCGGTGCGGCAGGTGCTGAACGAGATCGAACAGTTGTTGCAGCCACAGGCCTTCGAGCCGGGGCAGGCCACCCTGACGCTGACCCTGGCCGCCACTGACTACGCCCAACGCACACTGGTACTGCCCTTGCTGGCCCGTGTGCGCAATGAGGCGCCGGGTGTGCGTCTGGCGGTCCGGCCGGTGGACGATGAGCGGGTAACCCGCCAGCTCGAAAGCGGCGAGGTCGACCTGGCGATCCTGACCCCGGAAACCACGTTCGAAGGCCTGCATGCCCGGCACCTGTACGACGAACGCTATGGGGTGGTGATGCGCCATGGGCATCCGGCGGCGCAGGACCTGGACCTCGACACGTTCTGCGCGCTGGACCATGCCATCGTGTCCTTCAGCGGTCATGCCTTCAGCGGCGTGACCGACCAGGCGCTGGCGGCACTGGACCGAACGCGGCGGGTCAGCCTGTCGGTCACCAGTTTTCTGTTGCTGCTCGAAGCGGTCAGCCACAGCGACCTGATTGCCGTGGTGCCCCGGCGCCTGGTGTCCGCCCACGACGGCCTGCACTGGCACGAGCCGCCACTGGCGATTGCGGGTTTTGCCAAACGGGCCGCCTGGCATGCGCGTACCCACCACAGCGCAGCCCATCGCTGGCTGCGCAGCCTGTTGTTCGAGGTGGCGGGCCTTGGCACACATTGACGCAGCGCCACAGTTGCCATTCACGGCGATTTGTAAACAATAGCGCCCCTGATGTTCTTGCTGCCGAGACCTGCATGCCCGTTTTTCCTGTTCATAGAGATGCCACGCCACACCCGAAGGCCCGCCCATGACCGAACTCACCATCGAATTGGTCCCCACCGACCCCGAACAGATCGAGCTGATCAGCAACCTCTATCAGTTCTATGCCTACGAGTCCTCGGACTGGGAGTTGCAAGACGTCGAAGAGGATGGCCGCTTCTACATCCATGACGAACACTTGATGCGCTACTGGCATGAGCCTGACTGGAGCGCCAACCTGTTGCGGGTCAATGGCGAAGTGGCCGGCTTTGTATTGATCGAGCGCAGCGAGTTGCCCGGCATCGACGCGCTGGAGCTGGCCGACCTGTTCATCCTCAAGCGTTACCGGCGCCGTGGCATCGGTCGCTCCTTGATGGGTGAGGTGCTGATGAGCGGCCATGAGAACTGGCTGGTGCGCTACTACCCGCACGATGAAGTCGCCGACGCGTTCTGGGGCAAGGTCCTGGAAGACCTGCCCCGCCCGGCGCGCGCCATCGAGCTTGACGATGATCCGGAACTGGTCAACTACCTGGTGACCCGGGTCATGCATTGAGACCCGTTATGCCTGGCGGCGGCATGCGGCGTGTTCAGCGTCGCGTGGGGCTTGGCTGGCGGGCATGTTTCCTCGCCCCGACCACGCAGCCGATCACCGCGACGGTCACTGCCAGCATGCCCGGGCTGACCGGCTCGCCGAGCAGGGTTGCCGCCAGCGCCAGGCCAAAGAACGGTTGCAGCAACTGCAACTGGCCCACGGCCGCCACGCCGCCCTGGGCCAGCCCGCGATACCAGAACACGAAGCCCACCAGCATGCTGAACACCGAGACATAGCCCAGGCTGAGCCAGGCTGGCAGGGTAATGGCGTCCAGGGTTGCCGGCAGTGTCCACAGGCTCAGCACCAGCATGAACGGCAAGGCCAGCACCAGCGCCCAGCAGATCACCTGCCAGCCGCCGAGCGTCCTGGACAACTGTGCGCCTTCGGCATAGCCCAGGCCGCAGGCCAGGATCGCCAGCAGCATCAGCCCGTCGCCCAGCAGGTTGGCGGCCACGCCCTGGCTGAAGGCAAAGCCGGCGACCATCAGGCTGCCCAGCCCCGAGAACAGCCAGAACACCGGGCGGGGACGCTCGCCGCAACGCAGCACGCCAAACAGCGCGGTGGCCAGTGGCAGCAGGCCGACAAACACGATGCTGTGTGCCGAGGTGACCTGTTGCAGGGCCAGGGCTGTCAGCAAGGGAAAGCCCACTACCACGCCAGCGGCGACGATGCCCAGCGACAGCCGTTGTGAGCGGGCCGGGCGTGGCTGGCGAAACAGCCACAACACGCTCAGCGCCAGCACTCCGGCAATGCTGGCTCTGGCAAAGGTCAGAAACAGCGGCTCGAACTGCGCCACCGCCAGACGCGTCGCGGGCAGCGAGCCACTGAAGATGATTACGCCGATCAGGCCATTGAGCCAGCCGGCCAATGCAGGCGTCGGTTGCAGGGCAAGAGTAGGGGGCATCGGGGCTGACTCATGGCGGTTGCGAGAACCCCATGCTAGGCACCACTATCAGCACAATCAAAAAATTGTCATGGATACATTGCCCATGCCCCGTGCACGTTACAAATCCCTGGTCGACAATCTGGCGGCAGACATTCGGGCCGGTCGCCTGCTGCCCGGATCACGTCTACCGACTCACCGTCAACTGGCCTGCGAGCAAGGGCTGGCGCTGGTCACCGCCTCGCGGGTCTATGCCCAGTTGCAGACCATGGGCCTGGTCAGCGGCGAGACCGGACGTGGGACCTTCGTGCGCGACCCTTCGCTGTCACCCGGACTGGGCATTGACCAGAAGCAGGTGGCGGTCGGCATGGCGGATCTGAATTTCAATTACCCGGCGTTGCCGGAGCAGGCCGACTTGTTGCGCAGTGCCTTGCGCCAGCTGGCAGCGAGCGGTGACCTGGACGCGCTGCTGCGCTACCAGCCTCATGCCGGCCGCGCGCATGAGCGTGCCTGTGTGGCGCGGCACCTGGCGGCGCGCGGGCTGATGGTGAGCGCCGGGCAGGTGCTGATCGTCAATGGCGCGCAGCAAGGACTGGCCGTGACGCTGATGGCGCTGTTGAAGCCGGGGGATGTGATTGCCGCCGATGCCGTGACCTATTCGGGCTTCAAGGTGCTGGCCGAGGCCCTGCATCTGGAAATCGTCGCCATCCCGGTGCTGGCGCACGGCCCGGACCTGACGGCACTCGCCAAGCTCTGTGAACGGCGGCGGGTGAGGGCGGTGTACAGCATGCCGACGCTGCACAATCCGCTGGGCTGGGTCATGGATACCGCGCAACGGTCGCAGCTGGTGGAGATCGCTCGCCGCCACGATCTGCTGCTCATCGAAGACGCCGCCTATGCCTTTCTGGTCGAAGACGCACCGCCACCACTGGCCAGCCTGGCGCCGGAGCGCACGGTGCATGTCTGCGGGCTGTCCAAAAGCGTGGCCACCGGATTGCGCGTCGGCTTTATCAGCGCGCCGCTGGACCAGGTGCCGGCGCTGGAGCGCATCATTCGGGCGACCACCTGGAACACACCGGGCGTGTTGACCGCCATCGCCTGCCAGTGGCTGGCGGACGGCACGGTGATGCAGCTTGAAGAACAAAAACGCCAGGACGCACAGACCCGCCAAGGCATTGCCGCCCAAGTGCTGCAAGGGCTGGGCGTGTGCAGCCATCCGGCTTCGTATTTTCTCTGGTTGCCCCTGGTCGAAGACGCCCGTGCCGAGCCGATTGTCGCCGCGTTGCAGCGCGAGCAGGTGGCCGTGTCCAGCGCCGAACCCTTTGCCATCACCCGCCACGTCCCGCAGGCTTTGCGCCTGGCGCTGGGTTCGGTGGACCTGACCACGCTGCGTACGGCGCTGGAAAAGGTGAAGTGGGTGGTGGAGGCGCATACCTGATTGCCGCGCATGACGCGGGAGCGACCCACGGTCGCGAAAGGGCCGGCGCAGGCCCACCATTTCTGGCGCCTGGCGATCAGTTTTCGCGACCGCAGGTCGCGCTTACCTGCGCCAGCTCTGCCTTGAGCGTGGTAGCCCGTTCCGGCGCCCGGGCCAGGCCGATCTGCACCAGGTCCTGGGCACGCTCGCTCTGGCCCAGGTGCATGGCAATGCGCGCCAGGTGCAGGGCGGTGCGGCCGTGGATCGTCGCCGGGTCTATTTCGCGTTGCAGCAAGGCCTCATAGCTTTGCGGGTAACGGGCATGTTGGGCAAAGAACGCTCGCCCCACGCGTGCCCATTCGCTGAGGATGAACGCGATGGTTTCTTCGGCCTCGGCTGCATCGGCGCTGTAGGCCCAACCGAAGGCCGGCCCGGTGGGGGGATCGATGCGGTCACGGAAGATGCAGTGCGACTCGGTCATGGCTTGCGCAGTAACCGGCAAACCACCCTCGGGCGGGATAAAGTCCAGGTGCGCCCCCAGGTTCAAGTAGCACTGGTCGCCACCGCGCGCACCTTGCACGTTGAACACATGGATCAGTGGCCCGTCGAGGCGGCGCAAGGTCTGGCCCGAGCCCTTGAACCCTTCGGCGCGCAGCACCGGATACAGCCTTTGCGCCAGAAGCTTGAAAAAATCATTGCGGTTCATGGGATATGGCCTCAAGGAGTTGAACCATGGCCGTGTCAGACCAGGATAGACGCGAATCCAGCCAGACATGCCGGCTCTTGCCTGGCACCCACGGCGTATCCAGCGTGGCCACGGCCAGTGAAATCCAGTCGGCAAACTGCCCGCTGGTATCGTGCCAGAACAGCGACGATCCGCAGTGCGCACAGAACTGCCGGGTGACGCCGGGCGAGGATTGATAACCCTTTAGCGCCTCAAGGCCGCTGACGATCGACAGCGCTGTGCGCGGCACGCTGGCATAGGAGGCAAAGGCGGCGCCGTGGGCTTTCTGGCATTGCGTGCAGTGGCAATGGCTCAGCGCCTTGGGTTCATTGAACAGTTGATAGCGAATGGCGCCGCACAGGCAACTGCCGTGGTGAAGTGCTTGCATGCAATGAAAACCCCTGGGGTTCATGAAAGATCACCCTGTGTTGCTGACACAGCGCTTTCGTGCAGCAAACATGGAATCGGTGTAGGAGCGCGCTTGCCCGCGACTGGGCGCGAAGCGGCCACAAAATTGATGAAACACTGCAATTTTACGACTGCTGCGCAGCCGGTCGCGGGCAAGCGCGCTCCTACACCGGGTCCATGTCTGCTGCGCGCAAGCGCTCTCACCAAACATAAAATAACTTATTGATTTTATTGGCTATAAAAACTTGCCGGCGACTGGGCGCGAAGCGGCCACAAAATTGATGAAACGCTGCAATTTTACGACTGCTAACGCAGCCGGTCGCGGGCAAGCGCGCTCCTACACCGGGTCCATGTCTACTGCGCGMAAKCGCTCTCAYCAAACATAAAATAACTTRTTGATTTTATTGGCTATAAAACTCACACCTGTAGGAGCCCGCTTGCCGGCGACTGGGCGCGAAGCGGCCACAAAATTGATGAAACRCTGCAATTTTACGACTGCTGCGCAGCCGGTCGCGGGCAAGCGCGCTCCTACACCGGGTCCGTAGGAGCCCGCTTGCCGGCGACTGGGTATTGATTTTATTGGCTATAAAACTCACACCTGTAGGAGCSCGCTTGCCGGCGACTGGGCGCGAAGCGGCCACAAAATTGATGAAACRCTGCAATTTTACGACTGCTAACGCAGCCGGTCGCGGGCAAGCGCGCTCCTACACCGGGTCCATGTCTGCTGCGCGCAAGCGCTCTCACCAAACATAAAATAACTTATTGATTTTATTGGCTATAAAAGCGCTTGCCGGCGACTGGGCGCGAAGCGGCCACAAAATTGATGAAACGCTGCAATTTTACGACTGCTAACGCAGCCGGTCGCGGGCAAGCGCGCTCCTACAGCATTGGATTTAATATCTAATAAAATCAGTAAGTTATTTTTTCTGATGAAAGCCGACAGGCTAGCCGGTTTTCAAGCGCATGACACCTTGCGGCTAAAGCGATGGCCCATCGACCCTGGCCGGTAGCACCAGCTCCACCACCGTGCCATTGTCGTTGCGCCAGACCGGCGTCGCACCCAGCTGCGCAGCAAAGCTGCCAATGATCTTCAGGCCCAGGCTGTGCCGTCCGGCCGAGGGTTCGGGGCCGGCAAAGCCACGGCCATCGTCGGCCACGCGCAGACGCAGGGTGTCGAGCGGCAGGCGTTCCAGTGACACACGAATGGTGCCCGGCTGGTTGGGCGCAAAGGCGTGCTTGAGGGCATTGGTCACCAGCTCTGCGACCAGCATCGACAAGGTGGTCAGGCGGGTCAGGTCCAGGCGCACATCGCCGGGCTCGACAATGCACCGGACAGCGTTCTGGCCGCTGACGCTGAGCAGGTCCTGGCACAGTTCGGCCAGGCACGCCGAGGCCGGCAGGTCGGCGCGGCTGGGGTCGTACAGGCGGCGGTGGATGCGCGAAATGATCTGCAGGCGCTCTTGCGCATCGCCCAGCACCGCAAGGGCGTCGGCACCACGTTGCACCTTCTGGCGGCCGACATACAGGATGCTGGAAATGAACTGCATGTTATTGGCCACCCGGTGCTGCAGCTCGGTAAACATGAAGTTCTGTTGCTCATAAAGCTGGCCAATGACCTGTTTGTCGCGGCGCAGGCGCGTGCTGCTGCGTTGCATGTAGTGGATCAGGGCAATGTCCACGGCCACGATAAAGGCATAAAACGCCAGCGCCAGCAGGTCGCTGCCACTGGTGGAGAATGGCTTGCCCGGTGAGATGAACCAGGCCCATGAGGCACCCCCCGACAACACCGCGCACAGAATGCCCGGGCGGGTGCCGCAGAAGAACGCCGTGAGAATGACGGCCGGAAAGAACGTCAGGAAGGGAAAACCGACCGGCAGGTCGCCCATCAGGTGCAGGCGCGCATACAGGCTGGCGCCGAAGATACCCAGGCTGGCGGTGTAGGCGAGCCATACGCAGTTGCGCAGCAAGGCCGCAAACGCGAAGACGCGTTGCAGGAGTGGCCGTTTTTCAGACAAGCAATTCCCCCAGGGGCGGCGGATCAGTGAGCGGGCGATGCGGATGGCCCGGCATCCTATCCCAGCCGCCTGGCCTGTGGGGAGGTATTTTCAGCCTGGCAGCGGCCTGACGGTCATCGCTGCCAGGCCGCTGTGGGCGCGCTCGCGCACCCGCTCATCTTCATCGGCCTGTGCGGCCCGCAAGCCCTGCACGGCGCGCTGCCAATCCGCCTCTTCAAGGTCACGATGATTCAAGACCTCCACCGCATGCCGACGGATCGCAACCTGCGACACGCCCAGGCCACGCAGGGCTTCGCTGACATCGGCAGGGGTGCCGTCCATGCCGCCGTTTTGTTCGCCCAGAGTGTCTTCGATCATTGCCGTCCATTCCGGGCGCTGTTCCAGCAAGCGCTGCAGCGGCGCGTAATCAAGCACCGGGCGGCGGGCGCCCTTGCGGCGAAAGCTGTCGAAAGGGGCGCAGAAGCCGCTGACGGCAACCTCCTGGGCCTGCTCGATCAGCCAGTCGAAGTCACCCAGGTAACCCAGGGCGCTGGCGCACCAGTTACGCAGGGGCGCCTGCCGGGTGCGCAAGGCCTGCTGGCGCAAAGCGTCGATCACGACCGGGTCGGCACGTCCCGCCAGGCCCAGAATGCGGGCGGCAGGCGTGGCGTCCTTTTTGCTCATCAACTGCTCGATCAGGCCCTGCTGCGCGGCGGCGCCGTGGGCGATCAGCCAGGGTTCGGCGACTTCGCCGGACACGCCATCAACGCGGTGCAGGCGCCCAAGGTAAAATGCCGCCTGCTCGGCCTCCGATTGTGTGGCCACGGCTTTCAAGGTGGTCTCGATGGCCAGCTCTACCGGAAACAGGGATTCGAACTGCTGGCGACTGATGCTGCGCCGGGCCAATCCGATATCGCCGTCGAAATCGTGAAAGATCACCACGAAATCGGCCGTCACCCCGGGATGTCCGGCAAAGTGCGCCCCCAGCGCCCGGGCGGCCCGCGCCACACTGACCATAAAGCGGCGCTCGGCGTGGCGCCACTGGCGCGGGCCGGCGCGATTGGCAAAGGCTTGCAGGGTCTCATCCAGCGCCAGCAGCGCCGGTGTGGCGTATTCGATGTCCAGGTCGTGGCGCCAGTCCGCCGGGTTCCATTTCACCGAGCTGAAGCTTTGATCCGTCTCGTCGGCAAAGTCTTCGTCCAGGGCCTGCAGGCTGTTGAAGGCCAGGGAGGGCAGCGACAGCACCGCTTCCTCTTCACGGTAACTGCCATGAAAAGCGGCCGCATACAACGGTGCCCCGGCCTGGTCGAGGTGCGCGTGCAGTGCCTGGCGGGCCGAGTCGAACATGTGCTGCTCAAAGGCTTGCCAGTTCATGGCCCGGTCGTGATAGGTGCTCATGGAAGGTCCTTGTCGATGATCGCAGCGCAGGATCATAGCAACACCGGGGCCGTACTGAACCTTGGGCGCATGCGCCGATCAATCAGTCATGCCTGAGCCTCAGGCCAACCGATCAATACGGATGCAAGGACAGTCGAACATGGTGGCACGCTGGCAGTGGCTGTTGACGCAATCGACCAAGCGGCTGTGGTTCCGGGCCAGCCTGTTCTCCTTGCTGGGCGTGGTCACCGCGCTGATGGCCATGATCCTGAAGGATTATGTGCCGATCACCCTGTCGGCAAAGATCGGTGCCGACGCGGTCGACAAGATTCTGGGCATCATTGCGTCGAGCATGCTGGCGGTCACCACGTTTTCGCTGAGCACCATGGTCGCCGCCTACAGCGCGGCCAGCAGCAGTGTTACCCCGCGTGCCACGACGCTGCTGATGGAGGACAGCACGACCCAGAATGCGCTGGCCACCTTCATTGGTTCGTTCCTGTTCAGCCTGGTGGGCATCATCGCCCTGAGCACCGGCGCCTATGGCTCGCAAGGCCGGGTCGTGCTGTTTGCCGTGACCCTGGTGGTGGTGATCCTGATCGTCTACACACTGCTGCGCTGGATCGATCATCTGTCGCGGCTGGGGCGGGTAGGAGAGACGATCGACCGGGTCGAAGCGGCCACCCTCAAGGCGGTCCGCGATCGCGCCGAACGCCCTTGCCTGGGCGCCTGTGCCTACCCGGCCGGGCTGGCCAGGGCCGATACGCAGGTCATTGGCAGCCAGGCGATTGGCTATGTGCAACACATCGACGTGCAGGCGCTGGAAGGGCTGGCCGACACATATTGCCTGCAGATTTTCCTGGAGGTCGTGCCCGGCGACTTCGTGCATGAAGGCACCGCGGTCGCACAGCTCGCGTTTCAGGAGCCCGCTTCAGCGCAGCAGACTGATCGGCTCATTGAGGCCCTCCTGGCGTCGCTGACCATCGGCCTGCGCCGCACCTTCGAGCACGACCCGCGCTTTGGCGTGTCGGTGCTGTCGGAGATTGCCTCGCGGGCCTTGTCACCGGCCGTCAATGACCCCGGCACCGCCATTGATGTGATCACCCGTGGCGTGCGGGTTTTTGCCGCACTGGGCAAGCCTGCGGCCGCAACACAGGCCCCTCCGGCATGCACCCGGGTGTACCTGCGCTGCCTGCAGGCCAGTGATTATTTCGAGGACTTTTTCTCACCCATTGCCCGTGACGGTGCCAGCCTGATCGAGATTAACCTGCGGCTGGTCAAGGCGCTGGCCAGCCTGCGCCAGATGCAGCCCGGCTGTTTCAAGGCGCTGTGTGACCAGCACATCGAACTGATCTGCGCGCGGGCCGAGGTGGCCATGACCCTGGCGCACGACAAGCAGCGCCTGCGCGAGTGTGTGGCCCGGCTTGCCAAGTGACCGGACCTGGCTTGACTTGACTTGACGCATACCGGCAAGCGCGCTTCTACGGGGGACGTCGGACTCACGCCATCACCAGTTGTAGGTAACATCCGCCGTCAACGTGCGGTTCTGGCCGTAGTAACAGTCCAGGTCGGAACCATGGTTGCCACGCACATAACGCACGCCCAGCCCAGCCGGCGATACAGCCAGCCCTTGAGCCAACTGTTGTGCTCTGCATACAAAAGCCCGAGATGATCGTTGCCCACGGCGCACTCTCCCTGAAGAAGCGCGCAAGATAAATGGTAATGATTCTCAAATCAATAAGGCTTGCCTTGTGCATCCCGGCAACAAACGCACCGCTGCGATCATTGATACGGTAAAACAGGAAACTTTTGCACGTTCATTGCCTCTGACCGTGCGACGAAATGAATCAGGTGAGCCATGACAAGGGACGATGCGATTTATCAGGAGTTAGGCGAGATCTTGCTGGCCATTGTGCCCAAGCGCGCCTGTGTGGCGTATCTGGATGCCTGGGTTTCCCGCGAGGCCGACCATGCCAGGCTGCAGTTCAACTACCTGGACGAGCAGGGTGAGTTGCAGGCATTCATGTCGCCCAATGCCCGTACCGATCACGACATCCTGGTGCTGCTGGCCCGGTTGCGCGAGTTCTTCGTGGTCAACGGCCTGTATGCCGGTGGCCAGCCCTGGAGCGGCTGCCAGGTCACCCTGCCACTCGACAGTGCCAGGGTCAGTGTGGATTTCACCTACGATTAACGGCCGGGGTCGTAGGCCGACAGGGCGACGTCCCACTCGATCACATGGTTCTCGACCGCCACGCGCCACTCACAGGCCGGCAACGCGTTGCGCAACTGGCTCAAACACAGGCACCAGTGCTGCACGCCGATCCAGGTGGCCTCATCGGTGTTGTCGGGCAACGTGCTTGAACCGCTCAGGACCGTGTATTTGTCGTGCACGGCGTCGTAGGTGGCATTGACATCCAGATCAAACGACGACCAGTTCAGGCCCTCGCCGCTGGCCAGATAATCCTCAATGGATCGATCCTTGCTGAAACGCCCGGCGATGGCCCTGGCTTCGGCTTGCTGATCAGGTGTCAGCGGGGTATCGCTCATGGCGGTGCAATAGATGGCAATGGCCATGGAACCTCTTGAGCCGCACGCGGTGTCGAGCGGCCAATGGAAGGGGAAGGGCGACTACACCGGACGCTCGATCAACTGCGCCACCCGTGCCGCAATATCGTCACGGCGAAACGGCTTGGCCAGCACTTCAAATGCCTGCAACTGCGCAGGCTTGAGGTTGGCATAGCCGGTGATGATCAACACCGGCAGGTCCGGTATCGATTGGCGGACGTCGACGGCCAGTTGCGCGCCGGTCTTGTTGGCCATGAGGTGGTCGGTGATCAGCAGGTCGGGGCGCAGGCCGGCTTCGATCATCTGCAGGGCATTGTGCGCCGTGGCCGTGTCGGTCACCTGGTAGCCCAGGTCGCGCAGTTGCAGGGCCGTGGCATAGCGCGCCAGGTCTTCGTCATCGACCAGCAGAATATGCGTGGGGCAGGGCGCGACCGGTGCGCTGGCCTGCGCGTCGGTTTCACGGGCGACAACCGCTTCGGTCACCGGCAGCCAGAGCATCACCTGCGTGCCCTGGCCATCCTGCGAGGTGATGTCGAAGCCGCCGCCCGATTGCAGCGCCAGGCCCTGCACCATCGACAGGCCCAGTCCCGTGCCCTTGCCCACGCCCTTGGTCGAATAGAACGGCTCGACGCAGTGCTTGAGGGTTTCTTCGTCCATGCCGCGGCCATTATCGGCCACCACCAGTTGCACATAGTGACCGGCGCCCAGGCCGTTGACCTGGCCGTCGCTGACGACTGCCAGGTCGGCGGTGATGCTCAGTTGCCCGCCCTCATCCATCGCATCGCGGGCGTTGACGGCCAGGTTGAGCACTGACAATTCCAGTTGGTGCGGGTCGACGAACACCGCTGGCAGTTGTTCGGGAATGTCGATCAGCACCTCGAACAATGGCCCCAGCGAACGCTCGACCAGTTCGTTCATGTCGTTGATCAGGCTGTGCAGGGCCACGGCCTGTGGCTTGAGGGTCTGGCGCCGGCCGAAGGTCAGCAGGCGACCCACCAGGATGCGTGCCCGGTCGGCCGCCTGCAACGCGCCGTCGATCAGGCGGCTGTGCTGCGGGTCAGGCGAGCGCCGGCGGATCAGCTCCAGCGAAGCCATGATCGGGGTCAGCAGATTGTTGAAATCGTGGGCCATGCCGCCGCTGAGCTGGCCGATCATTTCCAGCTTGCGCGACTCGTGCAACTGCACGATGGCCTGCTCGCGCTCGGCAAGGCTGGCGGCCACACGCTGTTCAAGGCTGTCATTGAGCTCGCGCAGTTCAAGCTCGGCCTGGATGCGCGCACTGATGTCGACGCACACGCACAGCAAGCCATTGAATTGTTGCTGGTCATCATGCAGCGGCGTGATGTGGTTCTGTACCCAGACCAGGCGGCCGTCGGGGCGGGTATAGCGCTTGGTGATTTCGAAAGGGGTGGCGTTGTCGAGGTTATGCCCGCCGGCCAGGGTATGCAGCGCGGCGTCATCAGGGTGGGTGATGGTTTCGATGGGCCGCTGGAGCAGGTCCTCACGGCGGCGGCCGACGATGGTGCAGTACTGATCATTGACCCGCACCAGGGCGCCGCTTGAGTCACAGACAGCAATGCCGGCGCCGGCCTGGTCAAACATCGCCGACAACTGCGCCGAACTGGTGCGCAAGGCTGCCTCGGCACGGGCATGATCGATCCACAGCCAGCCCAGCTTGGCGGCTTCCTCGGCCAGCAGGACCTCGTGGCTGTCGAAGCCGGTCGAGCGGTTGCGCTGCACATCAAGCACCGCCTCAAGCTGGCCGTGACGCAGCACCGGCACCAGCAGGCGTGAAGCGGGTGCGAGGCTGCTGCCCTGTTCAGGCGCCACCTGGAGTACGCTTTTGCCTGCAAGCAACGGCGTCAGTTGCTGCGCATCCAGTTGCAAAGGCAGGCACAGCTCAGGCTTGTCAGAGGGGCGATGAGGTAAAAGCCGGTCATCGGCGCTGGCGCTCTCGACCAGAAAGGCCTGTGCATCGCCGAGCACCTCGCACAGCCGTGTGAGCACCAGGGTCTGCATCTGCCTGGGCGCGGTGATCGAAGGCAAAAGCTTGCCCAGCTCCAGGGCAAAGGCCTGGCGCCGCTCGAACTGCACCCGCTCGGTGGTCTCGGTGACGATGCACAGCACGCCGCCGACCGAGCCGTCGGCTTCGCGCACGGCCGAGTAGGACACATCGAACCAGACGTTTTCGCCGCGACCATGGCGCTCGATATAGAACGGCCGGTCCTTTGCCGAAAAGGTCTGGCCGGTCTCGCGCACTCCGCGCAGCAGCGGTTCCAGGTCGTCCCACAGTTCACGCCAGTGCTCGATGGCCGGCCGGCCGAGGGCGGCGGGGTGCTTGTTGCCGATGGTCGGCGCATACGCGTCGTTGTACAGCGCGACATACTCCGGGCCCCAGAACACCACGATCTGCGCCTGCACCGGCAAGACGGTGCTCATCAGGGTTTTCAGGCTGGCCGGCCACTGGTCGGGCATGCCCAGAGGAGAATGTGCCAAGGCACCTTTTTGCAACAGCGCACTCATTTCACCGCCATGGGCAAGAAAATCCCAGGTGCAGGGCGCGGTTTCGCCAGTATTCATCCTGCTGAGCAGTTCCATGGCTGAGTAGGCTCGAGTGGCACAGGGTGGAATAAGTGATCTGGCGGTTAGAGCGGCAAAGGGGGATGGATGTTCCCCAAAAGGTCGATACGGCCGCGCTCGCAGCAGGTGCAAGGCGGCCGTGCGGGTTATTTTTCCGGGGTCAGGGTCAGGCGCTGTTTACCGTAGCCGCGCTCATAGTTCTGCTGTTGCAACGGCAGGGTGGTGTACTGGCCCTTGAACCAGGCCTCGATACTGTTGGCGTGGTAGGGGCTGGCCGGGTTGCCGGACTGACCGGTGGAAACCTGCGCCTGCAGTGGCTCGGCCTGACTGAAGTCGACCAGCATGCGCAGGCTGGCGACCGGTCGTGTGTCAAAGTCCTGGCCCCAGGCCACTGGCGTGGCGTTGAGCGTGGTGTTGTCGCCACCGATCGGCACCGCCGCCCCACGCGCAAAGTTGCCGTCGTCGCCCAGATAACGCGCCAACGGGGCGCGTGATGGCGTCCAGTCCAGACGATGCAGGTTGCCCCATTGCCATGCCTTGCGGTCCTGGCCCAACCGGCTTTCGCCGGCAGTGATCGTGGCCGCCAGGCTGCGCGCCAGGATGGCTGGCTTGTCTTCCTGCTGCGGGGTGCGGGTGTCGTTCCAGAACGGGCTGTCCTCGCGGCCCAGCAGGTGATCGACCTGCGGCGACCAGGCCGAGCGGGCCTGGGTCACCAGTGCCTGCCAGGCCGGGCTGTCGGTCGGGCCCAGTTCATCGGCAAAGATCTGCTGCGCACTCTGCTGCAGGAACAGCTCGAACAGCGCCGCATCGGCCGAGGTGGCGCTCAGCTTGCCGTCGAAGGCCATCAGCCGGCTGTAGGCCTCGCGGGCCTTGGCGCGGTCGGTCTCGGGCAGGGCATCGATAGCCTGCTTGAGCGGCTTGACCATGCCGGGCGCCTCGAACATCTGCTTGAGTTTTGCCGCCAGGGGCGTGGTCTGGTCGTTCTGCAGGGCAATGCTGCTGCGGCTGTCATGCTTGCCGTTGCCGGCCACTTCGGCCAGGCGTTCGGCGCGTTCCGGGTAGCCCCAGGTGTTGGACAGCTGCATGCCATAGCCCTTGGGGATCACGCGGTTATTGGCGGTGCCCAGCCAGCCCTGGCGCGGGTCCTGGTCGTAGGGGTGCAGCATGGCGTCGGCGAAACCGTCCCAGTCGTAACGGCTGTCCCAGCCCGGTGACGGCACCAGGCCTTGGCCATCGCGGCGGTTCGGGTAACGACCGGTCACCTGCCAGGCAATATTGGAGGCGGTGGCAAACACCATGTTCAGGCCGATGGCGCGGATCTCGCGGGTGCTGTCGAAGCCTTTGTCGACCGTGCCGGCCCGCGACAGATCGAAGAACGCATCCAGGCTCTTGTCGTCCTTGAAGTCCGGCATCTGCAGCGCCAGGCCCAGCGCATTGGCCGACTGGCCGGCGTCGAGCAAGGTGCCGTGGCGAGTGGCATAGACGGTCTCGCGCACCGGCTGGCCGCCCTTGACCAGGAAGGTTTCCTGATGACTGGCCGCTGGCAGCCACTTGCCGTCGGCCTGGTACATCAGGCGATTGTTGTCGCGGCTGAGCTTTTCCAGAAACAGGTCCTGGTTGTCGCCCTTGAGGTTGCCCATGCTCCAGGCCAGCTTGCCGTTGAAACCGCTGAGAAACAGCGGCATGCCGGCCAGGGTCACGCCGGACACCTGATACTTGGGTGCGCGAATCTGCACCAGGCTCCAGGCCGAGGCGGGGCCGGCCGGCACCTGCATCTCGCCGGCCAGCAGGCTGACGCCGCTGCGGGTGCGTGGCGGCGCCAGCGCCCAGTGACTTGAAGCGGCAGCGCCGAGCAGGTTGAAGTCCGCCAGTTGCATCGCCACCTTGTTCAGGTCGTTGAGCGCCGATGCTTGCCCGGCCAGGCTCAGGCCCTTGAGCTTTTCGGCCTCGGCCATCGGCAAGGCTTCGTCGGGGTAGGTCGGCAGCAGCCAGGCGAGCCGGTCGGCGCCGACTTTCTGGTTGAGGGCCAGGGCGGCCAGTTCCTGTTGCAGGTTGACCGACAGATTGAAGCTCAGCAGGCTGAAGATCAGCGCCGAATCCTCAGGCTGCCAGTACTCCAGGCGCATGCCGGCACTGGCCAGGTCGCCCGGCAGCTTGTCGCGGTAGCGGAACAGATAGGCGTTGACGCCGCGGGCATAGACTTCGAAGAACCGCTGCAGGCGCGGCGACGAGGCCTTGTACAGCTCACTGGCACTGCGCTTGAGGTTGGCCGCGCGCATCAGCCGGTCGACCGGCAACGCCTCGGCACCCGCCACTTCGGCCAGTCGCCCCTGGGCCAGCAAACGCATGTGCAGCATCTGCCCGATGCGGTCGCCGGCATGCACGTAGCCCAGGGTAAACAGCGCGTCATGGAACGAGCTGCTTTCAATCAGCGCCATGCCCTGCGGGTTACGCCTTACCGAGACGTTCTGTGCCAGCCCCTTGACCGCAAAGGTGCCAGCGTCAGGCAACAGGGTCGAGGCATCGCCACCGCCCAGCTGGCAGCCGGCAAGGCCCAGAAAAGTGGTGGCCAGGGCGGCGGTACCAAAACGGGAAAAGGCATGAAACGAGGCGGGCGAGGCCATGGCGAAACTCCGGCGACGAGGCAACTGCAAAGGTCGCTACGTTAGAGAGCAGGCTGGCGACGCGCAAGCGCGCAGGCGAGGTTTATTGCGGAATATTTCCCAAGGCATCACCCACGCATGAAAACGGCCTGCAAGGCAGGCCGTTGACGTGAAGCGAGGCGTTGTATCAGGCGCCGTGGCACTTCTTGAACTTCTTGTCGCTGCCGCACGGGCACGGGTCGTTGCGACCGACATCCTTCAGGGTGTTGCGCACCGGCTCCTGAGGGGCGTGGTTGCAGTGCGGACCATGGACATGACCGTGATCATGGGCGTGATGGTCATGATCATGGTCGTGGTTGCAGTCAGGGCCATGGACATGGGGCTGGTTCATCTGGGGTACTCCGTCATTGAATCGGCGGGTAGTATCTCGCCATTGAAGCCAATACGCACGCTGTCCCTGAACAGCAGGCCGGTCTTGAGCTTGCCTTCGAGCCGGTAGGGGATCGGCCGGTCGCGGTGCTTGAGGCGCTGGGCGATGGGCTTGGCGTAGCGCCACAGGTTGGTGCGCACCGGCACCACCAGCACTTCATGGCTGTTGCCGGCGACAAAAAACCAGTCGCTGACCTTGTCGTCGATCAGCGGCATGCCGTCGAGCTCCACCGTGTAGCGCAGGCTGCGCACCAGCAGGCGAGTGTCATTGGGGTTGTCGATCTCGAAATACAGGCGCAGGTCCTGTTGCAGCAGGCGAATCTTGACCGCCTCGACCTTGAGCAGGCGCACATGCGGCGGCTGATAGGCCGATGCGCCCCACCAACTGGAGCACCCGCTGAGCCCGCACAGCAAAAAAACGATCATCAGGGTTCTGTGCATGGGGTGTTGAGTGGTCATGGTGCGCTCCGTTCACGACATCGGTGGCAAGGGGATGGACCGTCCAGCCCCTCGGCTTGTCGCTGCGATTGACGCTGCGCCATACTCGGGCCACATGGTGAAGAGTGCCCATAATGCCCTTTTACGAGATCGTCTTCAGCGGCCAGGTGCTCGAAGGCGCCCAGCCCGATAACGTCAAAGCCAACCTGGCCCGCTTGTTCCAGGCCGATGCCCAGCGCATGGCCCTGCTGTTTTCCGGGCGCCGGCTGGTGCTCAAGAACAATCTCGATGCCCAGGCGGCGGAAAAATACCGTTCCACCCTGGCGCGTGCCGGTGCTTTGGTCGAGATGCTCGAGATGCCGCCACACATAGAAGAAGTGGAGCTGGCGCCGCCGCCGGACGCACCCACGTGGCTGAAAAAGGCCAGGCCGGCCGACGGACGGTTGCAGGTGGTGCCGCGCGACAACTACATGGCCGCGTTCGCTGCCGTCGATGCCCCGGACCTGTCGCTGGCCGAGGTCGGCAGCCCGATGCAGGACCCCAGGCCTGCGCCCCAGGCGCCACGGCTGGACCTGACCGGCCTGAGCCTGGCGCCGGCCGGCAGTGACATGGGCCAGGCGAAGAAGCCACCGGCCGGTCCGCCGCCGGACACTTCGCACCTCAAGTTGCGTTGAAAACAACAGGCCAGAAAATAGTCCGCCGGCCCTGTCACTTTTCGCTTTTCGTCCGGCTAGGGGACATCGACCTGTATTCCCGACCGGAGTTGCTCCATGTCCCGCTCTCTCGACACCGTATTACGGCCCGGCCTGCTGGCCGTCGCCATTGCCCTTGGTACGCCGTTGGCCAGCCCCGCCCTGATGGCGGCCAGCCAGGCAAGCGGTGTCAGCGCCTATGACCTGCCGGCCGGTGCCCTGGCCGGCACCCTGAACCAAATTGCCAGCCAGGGCGGCCTGGCCCTGAGCCTGGACCCTGCGCTGGTGGCCGGCAAGCGCAGTGCGCAAGTGCGTGGCCAGTACGATGCGCCGTCTGCCTTGCGCGAGGCGTTGCGCGGCACCGGCCTGCAACTGGTGCAGAGCGGCGCCGGGACCTACACGCTGATGGCGATCGAAAGCGGCGCGATCAACCTTTCGGATGTGAACATCAATGCCAGCGCCACGGCCCGTGAAGGCAGCGAGGCGACGGGCTATCGCAGCGAGAATGTCAGCAACGTCGGCGCGCTGGGCAGCATGAAGCTGCAGGACACACCGTATTCGATGAGCGTCATGCCCCAGGCCATGCTCAAGAACATCCAGGCCACCTCGCTGGACGATGTGATCAAGCACAACCCGTTCACCCAGATGTACTCGCCCACCAGCGCAGGCTACGCCAGTGCCGTGAACATGCGCGGCTTCAGCAGCGCCGGCAGCCTGAACATCGCCAATGACGGCCTGCGCTTCACCAATGGCGCCGACGGCAACAATTACCTCGAAGAGCAGGAGCAGGTGGAAATCATCACCGGCCTGAGCGGCTTCCTGTATGGCCCGGCCTCACCGGGCGGGCTGGTCAACTACGTGCTCAAGCGCCCGACCTACGAGCGCTACAACAGCGTGACCCTGGGCAATGCCGGTGGCGACAACTATTACCTGCACGGTGATTTCGGCGGCCCGATCGACCCTGAGGGCCGGTTTGCCTACCGCGTCAACGTCCTGACCCAGGACGGCGAGACCGCCATCGACATGAACAAGCGCCGCCGCGAAATGCTTTCGGTGGCGCTGGACTGGAACGTCACCGACGACCTGCTGCTGCAGTTCGATGCCTCGCACAAGAAAACCGAACAGCGTGGCCTGAGCAGCTACTGGTATTTCGGCAATGAAGCGTTTCGCCCCAGCGCTGCGTCATTGAAGAACGACGAGCTGTACAGCCAGAAATGGTCGTACTCCGACTTCGAAAGCGACAAGGCCGGTGTGCGCGGCACCTGGCGCCTGGACGACACCTTCACCTTGCGCGGCGCGTTCTATGCCACGCAATACACCAGCAAGAACGCCTACACCGGCCCGACCGTCTACAGTGCCGGCCGCTATTCGCAGCCGTTGTACGCCTTCGCGCCCATCGACACCGAAGAGAAGACCGGCTACCTGTTTCTGGATGCGGCCTTTGATACCGGGTTTATCGGCCACAAGCTGACCGCCGGTTACCAGGGTAATACTTCGCGCCAGCGCCAGTACGAAGACCACATTCCTTACCCGGGCCCGCAATACGTCTCGCCAGTCGGTGAAATCCCGCTGAGCGAGCGGCCGCAGGTCGGCAAGCCGTCCTACTCCATCGGCCATGGTGACCAGCGCCTGGCCAATGTCACCGAGACCAACAACTTTTTGATCGGCGATGTCATCACCTTCAACGAGCAATGGTCGACCATCCTTGGCGTGACCCATACCCGGATCAAGACCTACGCCAACGAGTTCGTCTACGCCCGGGCCTTCGGCAGCCCCGAGACCGAGACGCGCTATGACCAGAGCGAGACCTCGCCCAGCCTCTCGCTGATCTACAAGCCAGTGCCCTGGCTGACCACCTACGTGACCTACATCGAAGGCCTGCAGTCCGGGGGCGTGGCGCCCAGCGGCACGGCCAATGCCGGCCAGACCTTTGCCCCGCAAGTCAGCGAACAGTATGAAATCGGCGCCAAGGCCACGTTCGGTGAAACCCTGCTGACCCTGGCGCTGTTCAATATCGAGAAGCCCAACGGCTACACCACCGGCGGTAACGTCTATGTGGTCGATGGTCGCCAGGAGAACAACGGCCTGGAATTCAGCGTGACCGGCAAGGTGCTGCCTGAGCTGACCGTGGTGGGCGGTTTTACCTTGCTCGATCCGCAGGTTAAGAAAACCGGCGTGGCCGCCAACGACGGCAATGTGCCGACCAATGTCGCCAGGCAACTGGCCAAGGTGTATGCCGAATACGACCTCAATCCGGTGCCGGGCCTGGCCCTGACCGGTGGCACGTTCTACACCGGCAAGCAGTACACCGATCTGGCCAATGACTACGACCTGCCGGCCTTCACCACCTTCGACGCCGGCGCCCGCTACCGGATGAACATTTCACAGAACGACCTGACCTTGCGCATGAATGTCAGCAACCTGACCAACAAGGAGTACTGGCTCAACAGCAGTTACCTGGGCGACCCACGCACCGTGACGTTCTCGGCCCAACTGGAGTTTTGATCACCGGCTGACAGGGTCAGCGGTCGCGAACGCGAATGCTGAGACTCTTTCGCGACCGTTGGTCGCTCCTACGGGATAGGTGGCGTGCGCAGGGTCTGGGCGCGGCACAACCATTGGAGCGATCAGCAGTCGCGAAGGCTGACGAACCGGCGGCGCAGGTCTGTCAGACATACCCCGCGCAGCACTTCTTGAACTTCTGTTCGCTGCCGCACGGGCAGGTGTCGTTGCGCCCGGCCTTGAACGCGACCGTGGGGTCGATGAAGTACCAGCGCCCCTGGCTCTGCACGAAGGCCGAGCGTTCGCGGTGGCTGTGTTCGCCGCTTTCGTCATGCCAGCGGGCGGTGAAGGTCACGAAGGCATGCTCGGGCTTGCCGCCCAGCACCTCAATGTCTTCCACCTCCAGCCCCAGCCAGGTGCTCTGCGCGCTCCACCGGGCAATCGCCTCGCGGTCCAGGCCTGGCTGCTGCGCCGGCAGTGTGGTAGCCAGCAGGTAATCCACCCGCCCCAGCACATAGGCGCTGTAGCGCGAGCGCATCAGTTTTTCGGCGCAGGGCGCCGACAGGCCGCCGTGGTAACGGTCGCAGCAGGCCAGCAACAGGTCCCCGCTGCCGCAGGGGCAACTTGTACTACTCATCGATCACCACCAGTATTTGCCAAAGTTTTCCGGGTTGGCCCAGAACTTCGCGTTCAGCCAGTCAGGCACCTGCTTGTATTCGCGCAAGTCGTAGGTGAACAGCGTCAGGACCTGTTCGTCACGGGCAAAGCGTTCGCTGGCCTGCAGGGCCAGGGAGAAGAAATCGGTTTCCTGCCAGCCGCAGGCCACCAGGTCGGCCAGCACCGCGATGCGGCTGGCATTGAGGTTGCGGATGCCGCCCAGCAACTGCAAGCCTTCACGGCGCGGAATGTGTTCCAGGCAATCGACCACTATTGCCAGGTCGAAGCGTTGTGCGGCCAGTTCGGCCGGCAGCGGGCCTGGCGCACTTACCGCCACTTCCGTCTCGGGGTGCGCTTCGCGAAACGCCTGCAAGGCCGGAAACTCATGGGCACCGATCAGCAACAGACGCTGCGGGGCGTAGCGGTCGAGCAGGGCGGCCAGCGCCTGCTGGGGCGTGCGGGTAGAAAAACCGGCGGTCATCAAAAATCCTCGTGAAAGCCTGCAAGACAGCCTGGCAATGAAAGAAACACGCCTGCGCAGTCTACTGGATCAGGTTGGCGTTCGACATGCACGCGTCTATTTCAGGCCTTGGCTTAAAAGCTTGGCCGTCGCCCGGATTCAAGGCCAAAACCGCATCGGCAAGCAGATCACCGGTCCATGAACTTAAATGCTTGCGGGGGGTGAACCTTCTTGAATTCACAACGGACAAACCTTAGCGCAATGGCAAAGTGCCGTCGCATCAGCGGCAGAACCGCCGCCCCATGGGAGTAAATAATAATGACCATGTTTCGGACAGCAGTACCTTTGATTCTGGTGACCAGCGTGTTGACCGGCTGTGCCGGTCTGCAAAAGACCGATTGGCCCAAATGCGCCGCCGGTGGCTTTCTCGGCGGGGCGGCGGTGGGTGCATTCCAGACGGCGGCCGTGGCGGCCAGCCTGGGTGGCGCGGTGGGGGTAATGGCCGGTGCCTATTGCTGGGTGCACGGTGATGGCGACGACGATGGCGACGGCGTGATGAACAGCGTCGACAAGTGCCCCGATACGCCACGAGGCACACCGGTCGACGCCACCGGTTGCCCGTTCCCGCCGCCGGCCCCTGAAGTCATGCCGGTCGCTCCGGTGCCACCACCGAGCGAAGAAGTCATCGTGATCAACAAGGAAGTGCTGTTCGAGTTCGACTCGGCGCGCCTGACCCCTTCGGACCGCAATGGCCTGGACGCGGTAGCCACTCGCCTGCGTAACGAGGCCCCCAATGTGCAATTGCGCGTGACCGGCCATACCGACAGCGTCGGCAGCGATGCCTACAACCAGAAGCTTTCCGATCGTCGTGCCCATTCGGTCACCGACTACCTGATCGGTGCGGGCATCCCGCGCGCCTCGTTCGTCTCGGTGAGCGGTGAGGGCGAGGCCCGTCCCGTGGCCGATAACAGCACCGCCGACGGCCGTGCGCAGAACCGCCGCGTGGAAATCAAGATCAACCGCTAACGCTCCTGCCTTCGATCTGCGGCCTGGCCCTTGAGGGCCAGGCCGGCAGTCTGTCCCGTGTGTTCAATGCTGTATCGGCGCTGGCATAGTCCTTATGCTTGGCGTTACTGTGCGTGCTGGAAAAGGCAGGCATTACAACGATCGGGGGCATGACATGAAGCTGTTCTGGGGGCTGGGCAAACTGTTGACGCTGGGGTTCTGGACCGTGGTGCTGGTCAGTGCGGTGATCGATACGCCCAAACCGTTCGGTGCGCTGATCTCGATGGCCGCCCTGCTGATCCTGCTCATTCATGTCTTCGAAGTGCTGTTCTTCAATGCCAGCTTGCGCGGGCGCACGCACCCGTGGCGTGATCGCGGCAAGATCATCCTGTTCGGCATCTTTCATCTCCAGGCCATCGGCCGCTCCCACCTCGGAAACCGTCATGCGTAAATTGCTGTTGCTCACCGCCTTGTGCAGCCCGATGGCCATGGCCCAGACCCTGGTGGTCGAGGCCAACTCGCTGATGCGCCTGCCGGCCAGCGGCACCACCTTGCAGCTCGATCGTCTTGAGGTCGCCGATTATGGCACCTTGCTGGTGCCGGGCGGCGTCACCGAACTGAAGGTCGGGCAACTGCTGCTCGGCCATGAAGCGCGTATCGCCATCGTGCCCAGTGCCCAGCCGCTGAGCGTGCAGGTGAGCCACGCACAATTGGGCAGCGGCAGCCAGATCACTGCCCGTGGCGCGCCGGGCACTTACCAGAAGTTCGCCACGCCAGGACGCACGCTGACGTTGCGCGTGCAGCAACTGGACGCCGAGCAGTTGTCGGTGGACGCCCGGGGTGGAGCCGGTGCGCCGGGTTTTGTCGGCCTCGATGGCGCCAATGGCCAGGCGCCGGGCTGCACCTGGGGGCAGGCCGGTCGAGGGTATGACGGTGATGCCGGAAGCAATGGCCATAACGGCGCGCCCGGCGGCCAGGTGCGCCTGGAGCTGCCACTGGCGTATGCCGCCGAACGCATCAAGGTCAATGTCGACGGCGGTGCCGGCGGGCCTGGCGGCAGCGGCGGCAAGGCCGGCAAGGGGGGTGATTCCAAGGGTTGCATCGTCTACCGTGCCGACGGCGGCAAGGCCGGTGTGTCGGGCCAGGCCGGTCAGGCCGGCAGCGCGGGGCCGGCGGGCACTGTGAGTGTGCAGCGGTTTTAAGCCGGCCCTTTACAGCGAAGGCCGGGCTGCGGCAATCGCCACCACCGCCAGACCAATCAACAGGTTGATGCCCACCAGCCGCCGAATGCGCCCCAGCACCGCCGCGCCTTCGGCCCATTGCTGGGCCTGCACGGCTTTTTTCAGCTCGGGCAACTGTAACGAATGAATGCGCAGAAACAGCGCGACCATCACCACATACAGGCCCATCATCACCTGCACGTAGCGCGGCGCATGCTCAAGGCTCGGGTAGGTGAGGTGGACCATGCCGACCCCGGTCACCGGCAACACCACCACCGCGGCCCAGACCCAGACGAAAAAGCGCGGGAACACCTCGACCCACAGCTTCAGGCGCGTCGGCCCCTCAAGCGCTGCGATGATGGCCGGGCGCAGCACCATCCAGGCGAAAAACATGCCGCCGACCCAGACCAGGGCGGCCAGGACGTGCAGGGTGTAGACAGAAGCGAAGGCGGTCATGCAAAACTCCAGAGGTGCCGTTCGGCCGGCTGTAACGTTTTTTACCAATGCGCGTTCTGCGCGATTGAAAATAGCGCGCTATGATAGCGCCCACCCGCAAACACTGAAAATTTATCCAGCCTTTCAGGGCTGCGTCTGAACCGAGCCGATGATCACCACAGAACTCAAATCCCAGATCCAGGGCGCCTACACGCGTTTTCTGGAAGCCAAAAGCCTCAAGCCGCGCTATGGCCAGCGCCTGATGATCGCCGAGGTGGCCAAGGTGCTGGGTGATGTAAAAACCGACGACGAAGGTCGCCGCCTGGGCGACCCGGCCGTGGTCGCGGTGGAGGCGGGCACCGGTACCGGCAAGACCGTCGCCTATGCCATCGCCTCGATTCCCGCGGCCAAGGCGGCCGGCAAGCGGTTGGTGATCGCCACCGCCACGGTCGCCCTGCAGGAGCAGATCGTCTACAAGGACCTGCCCGACCTGATGCGCAACAGCGGCCTGAATTTCAGCTTCGCCCTGGCCAAGGGGCGGGGGCGCTACATGTGCCTGTCCAAGCTCGACATGCTGCTGCAGGAGGGCGACCAGACCAACGCCACCGCACAACTGTTCGAAGAGGAAGGCTTCAAGATCGAAGTCGACGAAGCCAGCCAGAAGCTGTTCCACAGCATGTTGCAGAAACTGGCCGGCAACAAATGGGACGGCGACCGCGACAGCTGGCCCCAGGAACTGGAAGACCAGACCTGGGCACGCCTGACCACCGACCACAGCCAGTGCACCACACGCCATTGCCCCAACTTCCAGCAGTGCGCCTTCTACAAGGCCCGCGAAGGCATGGGCAAGGTCGATGTGATCGTCACCAACCACGACATGGTTTTGGCTGACCTGGCGCTGGGCGGCGGTGCGGTATTGCCCGACCCGCGCGACACCATGTACGTGTTCGACGAAGGCCATCACCTGCCCGACAAGGCCATCGGTCACTTCGCTCATTACACCCGGCTGCGCTCCACCGCCGACTGGCTGGAGCAGACCGCGAAGAACCTGACCAAACTGCTGGCCCAGCACACCCTGCCCGGTGACCTGGGGCGCCTGATCGAACAGGTGCCGGAGCTGGCTCGGGAGATCAAGGGCCAGCAGCAGTTCATGTTCGCCGCCTGCGAGCAACTGGCCGACTTTCGTGCCGGTGAAGACATGGAAGGCCGCGAGCGGCCGCGCCACCGCTTTATCGGCGGGGTCATCCCGGAGCACATTCGCGACATTGGCATCGAACTCAAGAAGGGCTTTTCACGCCTAAACGACCTGTTCACGCGCCTGACCGACCTGCTTAAAGAGGGCATGGACGGCGAGGTGAGCATCGGCATCGCCAGCCACCAGGCCGAAGAGTGGTACCCGCTGTTCGGCAGCCTGCTGGCGCGTGCCGAGGGCAACTGGGAACTGTGGACGGCATTTACCGCTGAAGATCCCGAAGACAACCCGCCCATGGCCCGCTGGCTGACCCTGGCCGACAGCGGTGCGCTGTTCGATATCGAAGTCAACGCCAGCCCGATCCTGGCCGCCGAGATGCTGCGGCGCAACCTGTGGAATGTCGCTTATGCGGCACTGGTGACCTCGGCCACCCTGACGGCGCTGGGCAAGTTCGACCGCTACCGCATGCGCGCCGGCCTGCCTCGGGACGCGGTCACCGCCGTGGTGCCCAGCCCCTTCCACCATGCCGACGCCGGCGTGTTGCGGGTGCCGGACCTCAAGGCCGACCCGCGCGATGCGCCCGCGCACACGGCCGCGATCATTCGCGACTTGCCCGCGCTGGTCGAAGGCTCGCGCGGCAGCCTGGTGCTGTTCTCGTCACGTCGGCAGATGCAGGACGTGTTCGATGGCCTGGAGCGCGACTGGCGCAAGCAGGTATTCATCCAGGGCAACCTGTCCAAACAGGAAACGCTGAACAAGCACAAGGCGCGGGTCGACAGCGGCGAGTCCAGCGTGCTGTTCGGCCTGGCCAGCTTTGCCGAAGGGGTCGACCTGCCCGGCGCCTATTGCGAGCATGTGGTGATCGCCAAGATTCCTTTCGCGGTGCCGGACGATCCGGTCGAAGCCGCGCTGGCCGAATGGATCGAGGCGCGCGGTGGTAATCCGTTCATGGAAATCGCCGTGCCCGACGCTTCGCTGCGCCTGATCCAGGCCTGTGGCCGGCTGCTGCGCACCGAAGCCGACCGCGGCACCATCACCTTGCTCGATCGCCGGGTGGTCACCCAGCGTTATGGCAAGGCGATTCTCAATGCGCTGCCGCCGTTTCATCGCGAGATTTCCTGAGGTTCACAACGCCTGCAAACACTGGAACAATGCAGGCCAATTTTTTGTGTCGGGCCTTCGCGGCGGCTCCTGCGGTTCAATGCAGGAGCCGCCGCGAAGACCTTGATAAGGAGCCCCCCATTGCAGATCCAGGGTCATTTCGAGCTTGAATTCGAAGCTGTGCGCGAAGCGTTCGCGGCGTTGTTCGACGACCCCCAGGAGCGAGGCGCGGCCTTGTGCATCCAGGTCGGTGGCCGCACCGTGCTCGACCTGTGGGCCGGTACGGCCGACCAGCAGGGCAGTGAGGCCTGGCACAGCGATACCCTCGCCAACCTGTTTTCCTGCACCAAGCCCTTTGCCGCCGTGACGGCCCTGCAACTGGTCGAGGAGGGCAAGCTCCACCTCGACGAACCCGTGGCCCGTCTCTGGCCTGAGTTCGCCGCCGCCGGCAAGGCGTCGATCACCCTGCGCCAGTTGCTGTGTCACCGGGCCGGCCTGCCGGCGCTGCGCGAGACCCTGCCCGCCGAGGCACTTTACCAATGGGACACCATGACCGCGGCACTGGCCGCCGAGACCCCGTGGTGGACGCCCGGCCAGGAACACGGCTATGCGGCGATCACCTATGGCTGGCTGGTGGGCGAGATGCTGCGCCGCGCCGACGGTCGCCAGCCGGGCGATGCGATTGTGGCGCGGGTGGCACGGCCGCTGGGGCTGGACTTTCATATTGGTCTTGCCGACGAAGAATTCCACCGGGTGGCGCACATCGCCCGTGGCAAGGGCAATGCCGGCGATGACGCCGCCCAGCGCTTGCTGCATGCCACGATGCGCGAGCCTGACTCGATCACGGCCCGTGCCTTCACCAACCCGCCGTCGATCCTGACCAGCACCAACAAACCCGAGTGGCGCCGTTTCCAGCAACCGGCCGCCAACGGGCATGGTCATGCACGCAGCCTGGCGGGCTTCTATACCGGCCTGCTCGACGGCAGCCTGCTGGGCTCTGACATGCTCAACGAACTGACCCGTGAACACAGCGTGGGCCAGGACCGTACCCTGTTGACCTCGACCCGCTTCGGCCTGGGTTGCATGCTCGACCAGCCCGAGGTGGCCAACGCCACCTACGGGCTCGGGCCGCGGGCCTTCGGCCATCCGGGGGCGGGCGGCTCGGTGGGTTTTGCCGACCCCGATTACGACGTGGCCTTCGGTTTTGTGACCAATACCCTGGGCCCTTACGTGCTGATGGACCCCAGGGCGCAGAAACTGGTGGCGGTGCTGCGTGAGTCTTTGCAATAACAATCGCCCATAAGTACTTGTAAAATACCGACTGTCAGTTAATGAGGCCGAACCTGAACCACAGGACGGTTTCTTTTTCCAACGCAGCCGTGATGCGTGTTATATGGACGCTCCTGCGTTCTTCTGTCTGATCAATCTTGCTGTAGGCCTTCCATGTCCGTGAATAAAAGCCTCGTTCTTGCTCTGTGCATCGCCGTGACCGGCTGCGCCCAAACGCCAAAAACCGACTCTGCCAGTGCTGCAGGCCCTTGGTACTGGCCGTTCAGTTCCGAAGCCACCGCTGATGCCAGCCCGCAAGAGGCCGCAGGCAAGGCTGCGCAAAAGCCTGAGGTCAAGCCGGCGCCGGCGGTAGCCGCCAAGTCCGAAGGCGAAAGCAAGTGGTACTGGCCATTCGGCTCGGACGCGACCGCTGATGCCAAGGCGCAACCCTCGGCCGACAAGGCGGCGCAGAAACCCGAGGCCAAGCCGGCACCGGCCCTGGTGGCCAAGTCCGAGACCGACAGCAAGTGGTGGTGGCCGTTCGGCGCCAGCAACAGCGCCGACACGCCACAGGCGGCCAAGGCCCTGCCGATGCCGGATCCCAAGATCACCCAGGCCTGGCTGGACGAGTACGAGCCACGCGTGCGCCTGGCCATCAAGGACAGCAATTTTCAGGTCGAGCGTCGTGAAGACCTGCTGATCGTCACCGCGCCGGTCGACGGCTCGTTCAACCCGGATCGCCCCGCCATGCTGCTGCCGGTGAGCCTGGGTCCGATCACCCGCCTGGCCAAGGCGGTCGAAGCCGACCCGAAGACTGCCGTGCTGATCCTGGGCCATGCCGACACCACCGGTGCTGCGGCCGCCAATCAGAAAATCAGCCAGGAACGCGCGCAGTCGATCTCTGCCATCTTCCGCCTCAGTGGTCTTGAGCGTAACCGTCTGAGCAACCGTGGCATGGGCGCGGTCATGCCGCGTGCCGCCAATGACAGCCCGCAGGGTCGTGCGCTCAACCGCCGTGTGGAAATCCTGCTGACTCCACAAGACACCATGCGCGCCCTGATGAGCCGCTACGAAGTGCCAGCGGTTGCACCGACCATGGTCGCCGTGCAGGACGCCAAGCCGGCCGCCCCGGCACCCGCGGCGAAAAAGGCCGCCCCGGCCAAGAAAGAAACGGCCAAGAAAGCCACTGTAGCCAAGAAAGCCGCTACGCCGGCGAAGAAGGCGCCGGCCAAGAAAGCCGAGCCTGCCAAGAAAAGCAATACCCAGGCCAGCAACTGACCTGTGACCGTACCGCCTGCGTCCTCGGCTTGAGGGCGCAGGCCTGCACGGTCTGCGCTTCGAACTACCCGCTGCCAGGCGGTTGTGCTTAACTGCCAGGCCTCGCACCGTTTCGAAGGAGCCCCGCCCCATGACCTCTTCCCTGGCCGATATGCGCCGCGACTACACCCGTGACGGCCTGACCGAAGCCCAGGCGCCGGACGAACCCTTTGCCCTGTTTCACCAATGGTTCACCGAGGCGGTCAAGACCGAACAGGCGCCGGTGGAAGCCAACGCCATGACCCTGGCCACGGTCGATGCCGAGGGTCGCCCGCATTGCCGCGTCTTGTTGCTCAAGGCGCTGGACAGTCAGGGCTTCACCTTCTTCACCAACTACGACAGCGCCAAGGGCCAGCAACTGGCGGCACAGCCGTTCGCCGCCATGACCTTCTTCTGGCCGACCCTGGAGCGCCAGGTGCGCATCGAAGGGCGGGTGGTCAAGGTCAGTGCGCAGGAGTCCGATGCCTATTACCAGGTTCGTCCGCTGGGCAGCCGCCTCGGCGCCTGGGCTTCGCCACAGAGCCGGGTGATTGCCGACCGTGACCAGTTGCAGGACCTGTTGCGTGAAACCGAGCAGCGTTTTCTCGATACCTTGCCGCATTGTCCCGAGCATTGGGGCGGCTACCGGCTGTTGCCCGACCGCATTGAGTTCTGGCAGGGACGCTCCAGCCGCCTGCATGACCGTTTGAACTATCGTTTAAAGGATGACGCCTGGATTCGCGAGCGCCTGGCGCCCTGATCGACGACGCCTGCCGTGGGTGAATTATTCCCCGCCCACGCCGTCTTAAGCTGTGTGGGCGGGTGCTGTATGCCGCCTGAATGAATTCGATATGTATGAGCCGGCACCGTGACGTCCCCTTTGGGTGGGCGTTTAATGGCGACTGGTTCTTCTGGAGATACCCCTTATGCGCAAGTCTGCACTGCTGGTTGCTTCCTTCACGGCCATGGCCTTGACCCTGGGTGGCTGTACGTCAAACCTGACCGGTGATTCCTACTCGCGCAGTGAGGCGCGCGCGGTCCAGACCGTGCGCCTGGGCACTGTGGAATCGCTGCGCCCGGTCAAGATCGAAGGCACCAAGACCCCGATCGGCGCCGGTGCCGGTGCGGTGGTAGGGGGTGTCGGCGGCAGCGCCATCGGCGGTGGCCGTGGCAGTGTCGTGGCGGCGGTGATCGGTGCCGTGGCCGGTGGCCTGCTCGGGTCGATGACCGAAGAAGGCCTGACCCGCACCCAGGGTGTGGAAATCACCGTGCGTGAAGACGATGGCGGCATGCGCGCCTACGTGCAGCAGGTCGAGGAAAACGAAATTTTCCGTGTGGGTGATCGCGTGCGCGTGATGACCGTCAACGGTACCAGCCGCGTCACCCACTGATCATCTACTGATCAGTCCGTTTCGTTCCGGCGGCTGGCCAGGGCCATGACCCCATAGCCCAGCACTGCCGCCAGGATCGACCCGGTGAGAATACCCATGCGGTCCACGCCGGCAAACGGACTGACGCCGGCCTCGAAGGCCAGCGAGCCGACGAACAGGCTCATGGTGAAGCCGATGCCGCACAGGATCGACACGCCCAGCACCTGGCCCCAGTTCGCCCCGTTGGGCAGCCTGGCCAGACCACAGGCCACGGCCAGCCAGGTCAGCCCGAACACTCCCACCGTCTTGCCCACCAACAGCCCTGCGGCAATGCCCATGGCTACCGGGTGGGTGAAGCTTTCCAGGGTCAGTCCGGCCAGCGGTACGCCGGCATTGGCAAAGGCGAACAGCGGCAGGATAGCAAAGGCCACCCAAGGGTGCAGGCTGTGTTCCAGGATCAACAGCGGTGAGGCCTCCCTGGCCGGATTCTGCGCATTGCGCAGCGGAATGCAGAAGGCCAGGGCGACGCCTGCCAGGGTGGCATGCACGCCGCTCTTGAGCACACACACCCAGAGCACCACGCCAATCAGCAGGTAGGGCGCCAGCCTCACCACCCCCAGGCGGTTCATCAGCACCAGCGCCACCAGCGAGGCGGCCGCCAGGCTCAGGGCCATGCTGGACAATTCGCCGGAATAGAACAGCGCAATGACAATGATCGCACCCAGGTCGTCGATGATCGCCAGGGTCATGAGAAACAGCTTGAGCGACAACGGCACGCGCTTGCCCAGCAAGGCCAGTACCCCCAGCGCGAAGGCGATGTCGGTGGCCATCGGGATGGCCCAACCGGCCATGGCCGCGGTGTCGTGCCTGTTGAGGGCCACGTAGACCAGCGCCGGTATCAGCATGCCACCGATGGCCGCCGCGCCCGGCAGCACGATCTGCGAGGGTTTCGACAGGTGGCCTGCCAGGATTTCACGCTTGACCTCAAGGCCGATGACCAGGAAGAACAGGGCCATCAACCCGTCGTTGATCCACAGCAGCAGCGGCTTGGCGATCTGCACGGTGCCGATGCCGGCGACCACCGGGGTTTCCAGAAAAGCGTTGTACAGCCAGGCCAGCGGCGAGTTGTTGATGATCAGGGCCAGGGCGGCTGCGGCAATCAGCAACAGGCCGCCGGCTGCCTCGAGCTGGAAAAAGCGAATGATGGTGTGGCGCATGGGGCGGGACCGCTCTGCGAAGGTTGACAGGGAATCGACGCTTTGGCTGATTGGGCACGGCCTGCGCCATTGTGAGCGGCCTGGCTGCATTCACCAAAGTGCGCGAAAGTCTAACAATCGCAGGGTTAATTACTGCGTGGCTGTATCTACTTGTGCTGTAGGACTCTTCCTAAAATAGCGGCCTGTCGTTGCATGCCTGGCAGTTCGAAGGTCTTTTAGGGTTTTGGGAGCAAACGATCAATGAGCAATAACCGCCAGTGGGTCCGCAATGCAATCCGCATCATCGAAGCCGATTTCCAGCGCAGTGCCGATACCCACCTGATTCCATTGCCTTTGCCCGGCCTGCCCGGTGTCGACCTGTATTTCAAGGACGAGTCCAGTCACCCCACCGGCAGCCTCAAGCATCGCCTGGCCCGCTCGCTGTTCCTGTATGCCTTGTGCAACGGCTGGCTCAAGCCCGGCGCGCCGGTGATCGAGGCCTCAAGCGGTTCAACGGCGGTGTCGGAAGCCTATTTTGCAAGGCTGCTGGGCGTGCCGTTCATCGCCGTGATGCCGGCCAGCACCTCCAGGATCAAGATCGAGCAGATCGCCTTCTATGGCGGGCAGTGCCACCTGGTCGATGACCCGACGCGCATTCACGCCGAGTCCGAGCGGCTGGCCCGGGAAAGCGGCGGGCATTTCATGGACCAGTTCACCTATGCCGAGCGCGCCACCGACTGGCGCGCCAACAACAACATTGCCGAGTCGATCTTCCAGCAGATGCGCCTGGAGCGTTATCCGCAGCCGAGCTGGCTGGTCTCCAGCCCCGGCACCGGAGGCACCACCGCGACCCTGGGGCGCTATGTGTGCTATCGCCAGTACGACACCCGGGTACTGTGCGCCGATGCCGAGCGCTCGGTGTTCTTCGAGGCGTATTGCAGCGGTGACGCGACCCTGCGCCTGGACCATGGTTCACGCATTGAAGGCATTGGCCGGCCACGGGTCGAGGCCTCCTTTTTGCCGCAGGTCATCGATGCGATGGTCAAGGTCCCGGATGCGCTGTCGCTGGCGGCCATGCACTACCTGGCCGGGCGCCTGGGCCGCAAGGTCGGTGGCTCCAGCGGCACCAACCTGATCGGTGCCTTGCAGGCGGCCTGGCAGATGACCCAGGCCGGTGAGCAGGGCTCGATCGTGGCGATCCTGTGCGACGGTGGCGAGCGCTACGCCAGCACTTATTACGATGACGCCTGGCTCAAGGCCCAGGGCTTTGAGTTGCCGGGGCTGATCGACGCGGTGGCTGCCTGCGCCGAGCAAGGCGCACCCTTGCCCGAGGGTGTTGCGCGCCAGGGTATCTGAGCCGGCTGTGCGGCTCACACCGACACCGCCTCCCGTTGCCCGGCACGGGCCAGTGGGTGTGCCGGGTCTTGCTCAATGGCCTTCAGCGGTGTGGCCAGCAACATATCGGCCGCTTTTTCACCGATCATGATCGCGCCGGCATTGGTGTTGCCGGTGGTCAGGGTCGGCATGATCGAGGCGTCGGCCACGCGCAGTCCCTGCAGGCCATGAACCCGTAACTGGTCGTCGACCACCGCCAGGTCGTCGTGGCCCATCTTGCAGGTGCCCACCGGGTGGAAGACAGTCCCCAGGTTATTGCGCACCCATTGTTCGAGCCCGGACTGGCTGTCGATGGCCCGGCCGGGAATCAGCTCGCCTTTGAGACGGGCGGCAAAGGCCTGGGTGTCGGCCAGTTGGCGCACCAGTCGCACACCGGCCACCAGCTTGCGCAGGTCCTCGGGATGGCTGAGGAAATTGGCCTCGATAATGGGTTTGTCATGCGGGTCGGCGGAGTTGAGTCGTACCTGCCCGCGGCTTTGCGGGTGCATGACACCAATGTGCAGGCTGATGCCATGGCCGACCGGCACCAGGCGCTGCGGCTGGTTCTTGAGGGCCGGGGCCACTATCAGGCCCAGCTCCGGCACCTCATCGTCCGGCGACAGGCGCAGGAATGCCCCCGATTCCACCGTGTTGGAAGTCAGCGGCCCCTGGCGGCGCGCCAGGTAGTGCAGAGGCGAGGTTGCCAGCGGCCACAGCCCCTTGGCTGACAGTCCATAGCTCAAGTCATGGTCGCTGCGGTACATCAGCACCACATCCTGGTGGTCCTGCAGGTTATGGCCCACACCGGGCAGCTCATGTTGCAGGGCGATGCCGTGACGGGCCAGTTCCTGCGCAGGGCCTATGCCCGATAACAGCAGCAATTGCGGCGAATTGATCGAGCCGGCACTGAGGATGACCTCGCAGCGGGCCTGTACCTGCGTCACGCTGCCGTTCTGGCTGATTTCCACGCCCGTGGCCCGTTTTCCTTGCAGCAGGACCCGATGCGTCAGGGTCGAGCTCAGCACCGTCAGGTTGGGGCGTGCCAGCGCCGGGTGCAGAAAAGCCCGTGCAGCACTGCAGCGCTCGCCGTTGATCTGGGTGACATGAAAAGGCCCGTAGCCTTCCTGTTCCTCGCCGTTGAAGTCGGGGTTATAGCGCCAGCCCAGTTCGGCGGCAGCGTCATAGAACACCTGATTGACCGGGGCCGGGCTGCGCAGGCTGGCCACGTTCAGCTCGCCTTGCTGGCCATGCCAGGGCGAGTCGCCGGGCTCGAAGTGTTCCGAGCGGCGAAAATACGGCAGCAGTTCGTCGTAGCTCCAGCCCTGGTTGCCGGCGGCTGCCCAGCGGTCGTAATCATTGCGATGGCCGCGAATGTAGATCATGCCGTTGATGGCGCTGGAGCCGCCCCACAGCCGGCCACGCGGGCACGGGATAGGGCGCTCGCCGCTGTTGCTCTGGGCGCTGAACTGATGCATCCAGTTCCACCTGGGGTTGGCGATCAGGCGGATGATGCCGGCCGGCGTGCGCACATAGGCGCCGGGCCACAGGCTTTGATCGCTGGGGCCGGCCTCGATCAGGCAGACCGTGGTCTGCGGATTGGCAGACAACCGGTTGGCCAGTACGCAACCGGCCGACCCGGCGCCGACCACAATGTAGTCGAACGAGCGTGGAGTGTTGCGGGCAGGAAGTGGGGGGGATGCGGGCATGGTCGGCCTCTGATTGTTGTCGTGGGAGGGACATTCAGGGGGGACTTTAAAGCCGACGCCATGTGCCGGTTTGATTGGATCGGACCGGTTTGTTGCCGCGATCGGACAAGACGGCCAGGCGCTCGTGGATCCGCGTGGCAAGCGTTGACAAGGTCCAAGGTTCATATGTTAATGAATGGGCAAGGCTCGCCATTCCACCTTGTCGCTCCTGCGGAACCCGTCACCCATGAAAAAAACAATAATGACGTCAAACGCACTGCTCGAAATCCGTCACGCCAGCACCCAGACCATAGCGCCGGAGCAGCGGCTGGCCTTCTGGGAGCAGTACAACGCCGCTTCGCTGGTGGGGCTCAAGTGCAACAGCTGGTGCGAGAGCGGCTTCGTCGGCCGCCAGGATAACCTGCAGCTGGATGAACTGGCCCTGGCCCGCGTGGCCGGCAACCAGCATGTCGTCGAACGCGACAGCACGATGATCCGCACTGTGCCCAAGGAATCGGTGTTCGTGGCGCTGGTAACCGGCAGTGGGTCGTTCTTTTACCAGGACGGCGATTGTCAGTTATTGGCGCCGGGCGAACTGATCATCTACCGCACCGACAAACCCTACCTGATCGGCTTTTCCGGCCCCTGCGAGCAGTTCATTTTCGATATCCCGCAGGCGCGCTTTGCCGAGCGCTGCCTGAGGCAGTTCGGCAAGTCATTGAAGATCAGCGCCGACAACAGCGTACAACGCTTGCTGCTGCGCACGCTGGGTGAACAGACCGGCGCGTTTTTCCGGCACCCGGACTGTGAACAGGCCACGGTCTACAAGGAACAGGTGTTCGAACTGCTGGGCAATATCATTGCCGGGCAACTGGGCACAGGACGCATCAATGCCCTGAGTGCGTCTTACCTGCTGGCGGCCAAGCAGTGCATCCAGGCGCAACTGGGCGACTCGGCGCTCAGCTGCGAGCGGGTGGCCCTGCAGATCGGCATTTCCTCGCGGCACCTGACGCGCTTGTTCGCGCTGGAAGACACGCTGCCCAGCCGGTTCATTCTGGAGCAGCGCCTGCTTCAGGCCCGTGAGCTGCTGGCCGGTCGGCGGGGGGCGGGGCTGGATGTCAGCGAGATCGCCTATCGCCACGGCTTTACCAGCCAGGCGCATTTTGCCCGGGCGTTCAAGGCCCGGTTCGGGATCACGCCCAGCCAGGCGCGCGAGGCGTGCGTGGCTGGGCCATCAGGGTCGGATCAACCGGGGATCCCGAGCAGATCACGCGCCACCGCTTCAGCGATACGGATCCCGTCCACGCCGGCCGACAGGATGCCGCCGGCATAGCCTGCGCCTTCACCGGCCGGGTACAGGCCCTTGACGTTAAGGCTTTGCAGGTCGGCGCCACGGGTAATGCGCACCGGTGCCGAGGTCCGGGTTTCAAGCCCGGTCAGGACGGCGTCGTGCAGGGCGTAGCCCTTGATCTGCCGGTCGAACACCGGCAGGGCTTCGCGAATGGCGTCGATGGCAAAGGCCGGCAGCGCCTCGGCCAGGTCCACCAGCTTGACGCCCGGCTTGTAGGACGGCTCGACACTGCCCAGCGCCGTCGACGGCCGCCCGGCCATGAAGTCACCGACCAGTTGTGCCGGAGCCTCGTAGGTGCCGCCGCCCAGCGTATAGGCCAGCGACTCCAGGCGTTCCTGCAGCTCGATACCGGCCAGTGGGCCGCCCGGATAGTCACGCTCCGGGTCGATGCCCACCACCAGCCCCGAGTTGGCATTGCGCTCGTTGCGCGAATACTGGCTCATGCCGTTGGTGACCACCCGCTCCGGTTCCGAGGTCGCCGCCACTACGGTGCCGCCAGGGCACATGCAGAAGCTGTAGACCGAGCGACCGTTGCTGGCGTGGTACACCAGCTTGTAATCGGCGGCACCGAGCTTGGGGTGACCGGCGTATTTGCCCAGGCGCGCCTGGTCGATCAGCGATTGTGGGTGTTCGATGCGAAAGCCCACCGAGAACGGCTTGGCTTCCATGTACACGCCACGGCTGTGCATCATGCGGAAGGTGTCCCGGGCGCTGTGACCCAGGGCCAGCACCACATGGCGCGACTCGATACGCTCGCCATTGGCCAGCTCGACGCCGTGCAACTGGCCGTCATCGATCAACAGATCGCTGACCTTGTGCTCGAAACGCACCTCGCCACCCAGCGCGATGATCTCGGCGCGCATGTTCTCGACCATGCCGGTCAGGCGGAAGGTGCCGATATGCGGCTTGTTGACGTAAAGGATCTCGTCCGGCGCGCCGGCCTTGACGAACTCGTGCAGCACCTTGCGACCCAGGAAGTTCGGGTCCTTGATCTGGCTGTAGAGCTTGCCATCGGAAAAGGTCCCGGCACCGCCCTCGCCAAACTGCACGTTGGATTCGGTGTTGAGGACGCTCTTGCGCCACAGGCCCCAAGTGTCCTTGGTGCGCTGGCGCACTTCCTTGCCGCGCTCCAGCACGATCGGCTTGAAGCCCATCTGCGCCAACAACAGGCCGGCAAAGATGCCGCACGGGCCAAAGCCGATCACCAGCGGGCGGGTGCTGAACCCTTCGGGAGCATGGCCGACGAATGTGTAGCTGACGTCCGGCGCCGGGACAATCTGAGGGTCGTGGGCCAGCTTGCCGAGCAGGGCGGCTTCATCGCGTACGCTGAAGTCCAGGGTGTAGATGAACAGCAGCTCGGAGGATTTCTTGCGCGCGTCGTAGCTGCGCTTGAAGACGCTGAAGTCCAGCAGCTCGTTGGCGTCGATGCCCAGGCGTTCCAGCAGGGCGCTGCGCAGCGCCTCTTCGGGATGATCCAGGGGCAGCTTGAGTTCGTTGATTCGTAACATTGAAAAGATCCAGTTTCCGGGCCGCAGGTCCAGCCCGGCAGCACTACAAGAACCGGGCATTATAAGCGGCATCGCCAACCAGATGTTGTGCGTTTGGGCTCTGTACGAAAAGTCGGTGAGCGCCGCCGATTAGCGTAAAGGGCCGGGCCTGTTTTGCCGCGAGACGGCGTTACTCGCCACTCATCTGGAATGACCAGACTTCGAGGCGCCTGCCTTGCCTCGCGGCAAAACGGGCGCCGGCGCGGCCGTGCTGAAACGGCAACAGACCCTAATCGTTGCGTGCGCCGCCGTAGTAACCACACCCGCGCACGGTCGTGCCATTGACGCGCAACTCGGCGCTCAGGTGGCGCACCGCACCGTTCTTGCTGTCGACGCAACGCTGCGGTGCAACCCAGAGTTCGACGCGCTGGCCGTTGGCTTCGCTGCTGAGGTTGAAGCGTCCATCGGGCAGTTGTTCTTCGAGGTAGGGCAGGGCGACGGGCGGCTGCCCGGCGACGTCGATGATCATGCCCTTGCCGCTGACATTGACGCTCCAGACTGGATCAAGGCCTTCGGCGTGCAGGGTCAGGCGCTTGAAGTTGGGGTCTTCGCAGGCGGTTCCGGTGCGTTCGACGCGGTACAGCTGGTGAAGATCAAGCTGGCCGTCGCTGCCGGCGGCCTTGCTGGCCGTGAAGTGGCCGCGCAGGTCGGCGAACACGCGGTTCTGGCTGTCCGCCAGGCTTGCCGCCTCCTGCAGGATGCCGGTAGCACCGCGATCGAGCACGACATAGCGGCGCCGCTCATGGCAGGGTTCGAACAGCAGCTTTCCGGCTTCGCCGGTGAGGTCGCCCTGCATGCGGACCATGCTGGCCGTGGACACCCTGGCAGGCGCCTGCGATTGCAGCCCCAGCCATTGGCAGCCGGCGAACAGGGGCAACAGGGAACATACAAGGGCGGTGCGAACAACGGACATGGGCAGCCTCCAGACAGGAGGTGCCACGTTACGCAGGGTGGGAATGGATCTCAAGAGGGAAGCGTGCGATGTCAGGCATTGTTCATTCATGTTTTTCGCGGCTGAAGCCGCTCCTACCAATGATGCAAGTCGTAGGAGCGGCTTCAGCCGCGAACAAGGCGCAAGGACTCAACCGCCCAGATACGCCTCGCGCACTTTCGGGTCGGTCAGCAATTGCTCGCCCGAGCCCTCCATCACCACCCGGCCGTTTTCCAGTACATAGGCGCGGTCGGCGATTTTCAGGGCCTGGTTGGCGTTCTGCTCGACCAGGAACACCGTCACGCCATCGCGGCGCAGTTGCTCGATGATGTCGAAGATCTGCTGGATGATGATCGGCGCCAGGCCCAGCGATGGCTCATCGAGCAGCAGCAGCTTGGGCTTGCTCATCAGCGCCCGGCCGATGGCGAGCATTTGCTGCTCGCCGCCGGACATGGTGCCGCCGCGCTGGCTGAAGCGCTCCTTCAGGCGCGGAAACAAATGCAGCACCTTGTCCATCTGCTCCTGATAGTCGCCCTTGTCGGTGAAGAAACCGCCCATGGCCAGGTTTTCCTCGACGGTCAGGCGGGCGAACACGCGGCGGCCTTCAGGCACCACCGCAATGCTCTTGCGCATGATCACCGAAGACTCCTGGCCGACCAGTTCCTCGCCCAGGTAGCGGATGTTGCCGCTGTGGGCCCGCGGTGAGCCGCACAGGGTCATCAGCAACGTCGATTTGCCGGCACCGTTGGCACCGATCAGGGTGACGATCTCGCCCTTGCGCACCTCGACATTGACGCTGTGCAGCGCCTGGATCTTGCCGTAGAAGGTCGAAACGTTCTCGAACTGGAGCATTTACGCTTCCCCCAGATAGGCTTTGATGACGTCCGGATTGTCACGGATCTCCTGGGGCACCCCATTGGCCAGGGGCGTGCCCTGGTTGATCACGAAGATGTGGTCGGAAATGCTCATGACCAGCTTCATGTCGTGCTCGATCAACAGCACCGTGGCGTTGTGATCATTGCGCAGCACGCCGATCAGGGCCTTGAGGTCTTCGGTTTCGCGCGGGTTGAGGCCGGCGGCCGGCTCGTCGAGCATCAGGATGCGCGGGCGGGTCATCATGCAGCGGGCGATTTCCAGGCGCCGTTGCTGACCGTAGGCCAAGGTGCCGGCCGGACGGTTGGCAAATTCCTTGAGGTTGACCGCTTCCAGCCAGTACTCGGCGTATTCCATGGCCTCGCGCTCGCTGCGGCGAAACGCCGGGGTCTTGAAAAGGCCGGCCAGGAAGTTGGTGTTCAGGTGGCGGTGCTGGGCGACCAGCAGGTTTTCCACGGCGGTCATTTCCTTGAACAGGCGCACGTTCTGGAAGGTGCGCACCACGCCCTTGCGGGCGATCTGATGCCCGGCCAGGCCCTGGATCGGCTCGCCGTCGAGCAGGATGGTGCCGGAGGTCGGCTTGTAGAAGCCGGTCAGGCAGTTGAACACCGTGGTCTTGCCGGCACCGTTGGGGCCGATGATCGACACGACCTGCTTTTCATTGACGGTCAGGGCCACGCCGTTGACGGCCAGCAGGCCGCCGAAGCGCATGGACAGGCCCGAGGCCTGCAATAGTGGGCGGCTCATTTGCGCAGCTCCATATGAGGACGTTGCATGGGCAGGAAGCCTTGAGGACGCCAGACCATCATCAGCACCATCAGGGCGCCGAACATCAACATGCGGTATTCGCTGAATTCACGCATCAGTTCAGGCAGCAGGATCATCACGATCGCGGCCAGGATCACGCCCAGCTGCGAGCCCATGCCGCCCAGCACGACAATGGCCAGGATGATGGCCGACTCGATGAAGGTGAATGATTCCGGGGTCACCAGGCCTTGGCGTGCGGCGAAGAAGCTGCCGGCGAAACCGGCGAACGCTGCGCCCAGGGTGAAAGCCGACAGTTTGATGATGGTCGGGTTCAGGCCCAGCGCGCGGCAGGCGATCTCGTCCTCGCGCAGCGCTTCCCAGGCACGTCCGATGGGCATGCGCAGCAGGCGGTTGATCACGAACAACGCCACCAGCGCCAGCATCAGCGCCACCAGGTACAGGAAGATCACCTTGTTGATCGAGTTGTACGGCAGGCCGAAGAACTCGTGGAAGGTCTGCATGCCTTCAGCGGCCTTGCGCTCGAACGACAGGCCGAAGAAGGTCGGCTTCTCGATGTTGCTGATGCCGTTGGGGCCGCCGGTGACGCTGGTCATGTTGCGCAGCAGCAGGCGGATGATCTCGCCGAAGCCCAGGGTCACGATGGCCAGGTAGTCACCGCGCAGGCGCAGCACCGGAAAGCCCAGCAGAAAGCCGAACAGTGCCGCCATCATCCCGGCGATCGGCAGGCAGATCCAGAAGCCCCAGCCCAGGTAGAACGACAGCAGGGCGTAGCTGTAGGCACCCACGGCGTAGAAGCCTACATAACCCAGGTCCAGTAAGCCGGCCAGGCCCACCACGATGTTCAGGCCCAGGCCCAGCATCACGTAGATCAGGATCAGGGTGGCGATGTCCACCGCGCCGCGCGAGCCGAAGAACGGCCAGACCAGCGCGACCATGACCATGGCCAGGATGATCCAGCGCTGGGTGCTCGGCAGGGTCAGGAAATTGCTGGCCTTGGCCGGCACCACCGGCAAGCCGGGCGAGGAGCGCCACAGGGCCGCAATCTGTTCGTGGAACAGGACGCGCAGGAAGATCACCAGGGCGCAGCCCAGGATGATGGCGATGGTCGAGCTGCTGGCATTGAGGACGGTCAGGTTGACCCCGACGATCTCCAGCTTCAGGCCCAGTACCGGGTAGGCGACGGCGAGCACCAGCAAGGCACTGAAAAACGCCGATTTGAGATTCTTGCTCATACTTTTTCAACCTCCGGACGACCCAGCAGGCCCGTCGGGCGGAACAGCAACACCAGCACCAGCAGGCTGAACGCCACGACATCCTTGTACTGGTCGCCGAATACATCAGCACCAAAGGCTTCGGCAATGCCCAGCACCAGGCCACCGAGCATGGCGCCGGGAATGCTGCCGATGCCGCCCAGGACCGCCGCAGTGAACGCCTTGATACCCACCAGGAAACCCGCGTTGGGGTTGATCACCCCGTACTGCATGCTCAGCAGCACGGCCGCCACGGCCGCCAGGGCCGCACCGATCACGAACGTCAGGGCAATGATGTTGTTGGTGTTGATACCCAGCAGGTTGGCCATCTTGATGTCTTCGGCGCAGGCGCGGCAGGCACGACCCAGGCGCGAACGCGAGATGAACCAGGTCAGGGCCAGCATGGTGATCACGGTGACCACGAAGATCAGCACCTGCATGTAGGAAATGACCACTTCATGGGTACTGGCCGAGCCGAACACGAAGTTGCCCGGAATCAGGTTGGGGATCGACTTGTCCTTGGAGTCCTGCGACAGCAAGACCGTGTTCTGCAGGAACAGCGACATGCCGATGGCGGAAATCAGCGGAATCAGCCGGTTGCTGCCGCGCAGCGGCCGGTAGGCGACCCGTTCGATGGTGTAGCCGTAGGCACTGGTCACCACGATGCTGGCCACGAAGGCGGCGGTGATGATCAAGGGCAGACTGCCCAGGCCCATCATGGTCAGGCCCGCGATGGCGATGAACGCCACGTAGGAACCGATCATGTACACCTCGCCGTGGGCGAAGTTGATCATGCCGATGATGCCGTAGACCATGGTGTAGCCAATGGCGATCAAGGCGTAGGTGCTGCCAATGGTCATGCCATTAACCAGCTGTTGAAAGAAGTGATAGATGTCTATCTCGGGCATTACAGCGCTCCTGAAAACCTGCACGTCAGTCGTTGTGTGCTTGCGCGCGTGGTATCGCTCCACGTTGGCACAAGCCCGCTGAGCCTCGGGCACGGCTTCGAGTTGTTCGGGTACGTGTGGCGTCTTGTGGACGCCATGCACCTCGCAAAACAAAGCCCACTGCGATTGCAGTGGGCTCTGGTATTCATCGAAGGGGTGAAATCACTTCACTGGCGCTTCGGTCTTGGTGCCGTCCTTGTGCCAGGTGTAGACCACGAACTTGAAGTCCTTCAGGTCGCCCTTGTCATCGAAGGCCAGCTCGCCGGTCGGCGTCTTGAAGGTGTTGGCGCGCAGGGCGGCCGCGACCTTGTCGGTGTCTTCGCTCTTGGCCAGGGTGATGGCGTCGGCGATGACCTGCACAGCAGCGTAGGACGGGAACACGAACGGGCCGCTGGAATCTTCCTTCTTGGCCTTGAACGCATCGACCAGCGCCTTGTTGGCCGGGTCCTGGTCGAACGAAGCCGGCAGGGTGACCAGCAGGCCTTCGGAGGCATCCTGGGCGATCTGCGAGATCGACGCGTTACCCACGCCTTCAGGACCCATGAAGCCGGCCTTCAGGCCTTTTTCCTGGGCCTGGCGCAGGATCAGGCCCAGCTCCGGGTGGTAGCCGCCGTAATAGACGAAATCGACGTTGGCCTGCTTCATCTTCGCGATCAGCGAGGAGAAGTCCTTGTCGCCGGCATTGACGCCTTCGAACAGGGCGACCTTGATGCCGTCTTTTTCCAGGGTCTGCTTGACGGCCGTGGCGATGCCTTCACCGTATTGCTGCTTGTCGTGAATGACGGCCACGACCTTGGGCTTGACCTGCTTGGCAATGTAGTTGCCGGCGGCCGGGCCCTGGGCGCTGTCCAGGCCGATGGTGCGGAACACCAGCTTGTAGCCACGGGCGGTGAGTTCCGGGCTGGTGGCGGCTGGCGTCACCATGATGATGCCTTCGTCTTCGTAGACATCCGAAGCCGGCTGGGCAGAGCTGGAGCACAGGTGGCCGATGACGAACTTCACGCCATCGTTGACGATCTTGTTGGCCACGGCGACCGCTTGCTTGGGATCGCAGGCATCGTCGTACTCGACCGCTTCAAGCTTCTTGCCATCGACACCGCCCTTGGCGTTGATCTGCTCGATGGCCATCTTGGCACCGCTGAACTGCATGTCGCCGTATTGGGCTACAGCGCCGGTCTTGGGGCCTGCGATGCCGATCCTGATGGTATCGGCCGCGAACGAATGGCTTGCAACGCCTGCCATTACCAGTGCCGCAAACAGCTTGGAAAGCTTCTTGGTACCCTTGATCATGATGCTCCACTCTTGCGTTGTAGTTTTTATAATCCTGACGGCCAAGGCTGCAGGACCGGATGGGGTGCGACCGGTCTTTCCCGCCCTGCCAACTGTACCGGCACAGTTTAGAGTGCCGCTGGATCGATTGAAAAGCTGGCAGTTCGGATAAGAATCGCTGCATGTCGCCTGATCGACAGGAAATTACATAATTACGCTGTCATGTCCGGCTTTCGACGCGTTGTCTGCAGCCGTTCAGGTGAGATGCGGTGTTACTGGTGCCACGTGGGTGCAGCCTTTCGCTACGGTGTCGACACGGTCAGGCGTTGATCTTCAGTGCCGTCGAAAAGCCGTAATTGCCCGCGTATGCGGATGTTGCCGGTGTTTATCCGGAAAAGGCGGCGCTATGATTACGTCGATTTTTCACTCGGTAAAACCCATGAACCAAGAACCAAGCACCCTCTATGCCAAAATCCTCGGTGAGACGGCGATTATTCCCTGGCATCAATTGCAACCATTCTTTGCAAAGGGTGCCCTGTTGTGGGTCGACGCTGCGCTTGACCTGATCGCGGTGGGCGAGGCGCTGGCCGAAGACAAGGCTGCCACCCTGGCGACCTGGATGGAGGCCGGGCAAGTGGCCAAGGTGTCTGAAACAAGGGCGCTGGACTTCTTCGAACGTGATGCGCAGCTGTGGGCCGTGGTGGTTTCGCCCTGGATCCTGATCCAGGAAAGGGCAAGCAGCTGATTAATGCGCCTTTTTGGTGCGTATTGATGCGCTGTTATGGTGTCTTGCCAGTCTGTCTTCAATCCGACCACCGTGTGCGCTTGGTGCGTAGCGGATTGCCTGACGCACGATGGCCTGTCGGTACAGGCAGGTCGCTGAACAGGTCCAGTGACCTGGGCTCATTGTCCTCCAGGAGCCGGTCCTGCAGCATCAGGGTGGCCGGCCACAGGCTGGCGGCCTCACGCTGGTTCATCTGCGTGATCATCGGCAGCAGGCGCTCCAGCGGTTGCGGCTTGCTGAACAGATAGCCCTGCACATAGTCGCTGGCGTACTGGCTGAGAAACTCCAGCTGTGCCGGTGTTTCGACGCCTTCGGTAACCACCTTTAGCTGCAGGGTATGGGCCATGACGATGATTGCATGAACGATTTCCATGTCCTGGGGCGAGCGGGGAATGTCCTGAATGAATGAGCGATCAATCTTCAAGGTGTCCAGCGGCAGGCGCTTGAGGTAGGCCAGCGACGAGTAACCGGTGCCGAAATCGTCGATCGACAATGACACGCCCAGGCTGCGGATGTGTTTGAGCAGCACGATGGTGTTGCTGATATTGCCCATCAGGGCGTTTTCGGTCACCTCCAGTTCCAGCCGCCCCGGCGCGACGTCGGCCTGGCGCAGTGCGTCCTCGACTTCATCACCCAGTTCTTCGCGTGCCAGGTTCAGGGCCGAGCAGTTCACCGCAATGATCAACCGCTCGAACCCGTCCAGGCGCAAGGCGCCCAGATCCTTGCAGGCCCGACGCAGTACCCAGTTGTCCAGTTCGGCGATCAGGCCGTTGGCTTCGGCAATGCCGATGAAGCGATCCGGGGTCAGCAGGCCATGTTGCGGATGTTCCCAGCGCACCAGCGCTTCGAGCTTGGCCACATGCCCGGTACGCAGGTCGATGATGGGCTGGTAATACACCTGCAGGCCGGTTTCCTCGCGCAGGGCATTGCGCAGTTCTTCTTCCAGGTGCAGTTCCAGGCTGGCCTTGGTCTTGAGTGCGGGGTTGAAGAAGTTCGCCCGGTTGCGGCCGTTGCCCTTGGACTGATAAAGGGCAAGGTCGGCATGCTTGAGCAGTTCGTCGGTGGTCGAGCCGTCGCGGGGAAACACTGCAATGCCGATACTGGTGGTCATCACCATGCGACGCCCGGACAGGGCGATAGGCTCTTTCATTTTCTGCATGACCCGATTGGCCAGGTGCCTGGCCTCTTCGTAATGCGGGATGCTGATCAGGATGCAGAATTCATCGCCGCCAAAACGGGCGACCACGTCCTGTACGCGGGTGGCGCTGCGGATGCGCTCGGCGATCACCTTGAGCAGCTCATCGCCGGCATCATGGCCCAGGCTGTCATTGATGCGCTTGAAGTGGTCGATGTCCAGAAACATGACGGCCAGCAGGCCTTGTGTCGTGGTGTGCTCGGCGAGCCTTTCGGCAAACAGCTGGTTGAAACCGCGACGGTTGACCAGGTTGGTCAGCGGGTCGTAATGCGCCACTTGCTGCAGCGATACCCGGGCCTGGTCGAGCTGGGTGAGCAGGGCGTTGACCCGCTGCAGGTCACGCTCCTTGCCTTGCAGCTTCTTGTCGGCCATCGCGGCGCTGATGCTGCCGGCTATGATCAGCAAGGTAATGGTGGCCAAGGTCAGGCCCAGTTGCTGACTGTTCTCGGTATTGGGCAGTTGCGGGACGCTGCCTTCGGGCAGCACCAGGTGCAGGGCATGCATGCCGACCAAGTGCATGGCCAGCAAGCCGGCGCCCAGCAGCACGCTGGCGCCATAGCGGAACAGCTGATGAAACAGGCCACGGTTCTTGCGCAGCAACCGGGGAGCCACCAGCAGCGCTGCACTGGCCAGGATCGCCACAAGGATCGACAGGCCAAACAGGGTCGGCTCGTAATGCTGGCGGGCGTCGGAGCGCATGGCCGCCATGCCGACATAATGCATGGCACTGATGGCCAGACCGATCAGCACAGCGTTGAACACCATGCTGGGAATCGTCAGGGTGTCCTGGCACAGGCTGCGGATCGCCAGCGCACCGGCAAACAATACGATCAGCAGCGAGACAAGCGTAATGCCCAGGTCGAAGGTGATGTTCAGCGGGGCCTGGAACGCCAGCATGCTGATGAAATGCATGGCCCAGACACCGCCAGCCAGGCACAAAGCGCCCAGGCATTTCCATAGCCGCCGGGTATGCCGGGCCTCGACATGAATGGCCCGGTCGGCGATATCCACCGTAGCAAAGCACGCCGCACAGATCACGCCATAGGCCAGCGCCACCAGAAAGACATTGTGGTTGCAGTCGATCAGCACTTGTCCCGTCGTCGGCAGGCCGACAAACACATGCAACCCCGGCCATTCCATAGCGAGCCCTATCTGTTCACTGCAGGGTCGCCAAGGGCGCAAAGCCGCTCCTGTGGCGAGTCGAGTACCAGTATAGAAGCTGATAAAAACTCGCCAGCTCCATCGGAGATTAATTTGTCTGCAATTAATCTGCCGGGGTGGATTGAACCGGGAGGAGAGGGCGTGAGGGTTTAGTAACGAATGTTTACAGACTATGCCCGGTCGTTGCCCGGGATCATGGCCTAGGCTGAGTACGCCGCTGTATCAACCTGATCGCACCGCAAGGATGCCTGCATGAACAAACCCCTGCCGGATGGATCCACCCAGGCCAGCAATGCCTGGCGTGTGCTGTTTCTCTTGTTCCTGGCCAACCTGTTCAATTTTTTCGACCGGGCCATCCCCTCGATCGTCACCGAGCCCATTCGCCTTGAGTGGCACCTGAGCGACTTTCAACTGGGGCTGATGGGCACCGCCTTCACCCTGGTGTATGCCATTGCCGGCCTGCCGCTGGGGCGCCTGGCCGATAACGGCTCACGCAAGGCGATCATGGGCGGCGGCCTGGCCGTGTGGAGCGCGCTGACCGCGGTCAATGGCATGGTCAGCAGTTTCTGGGCGTTCGTGCTGGTGCGCATGGGCGTGGGCATCGGCGAGGCCAGTTATGCGCCAGCGGCCAATTCGTTGATTGGCGACCTGTTCCCGGCCCGGCGCCGGGCACGGGCCATGGGCATCTTCATGCTGGGCCTGCCGCTGGGCCTGATGCTGGCGTTCTTTACCATCGGGGCGATGGTCAAGGCCTTCGACAGCTGGCGCGCACCGTTTTTCATTGCCGCCGTGCCGGGCCTGATCCTGGCGTTGTTCATGCTTTTCATTCGCGAGCCACAGCGGGGCGCGGCAGAGGGTGGGGTGATGTCGCAGGCCAGGATCGAGCGGCCCATCCGTCGGCTGCTGGGCATTGCCACCTTCCGCTGGCTGATGCTGGCAGGGCTGGCCTACAACTTTGCTGCCTATGCCTGCAATTCGTTCATGGTGCCGATGCTGCAGCGCTATTTCCAGGTGTCCTTGCAGGAGGCGGCCGTGGCCACCGGGGTAATCGTCGGCGTGACCGGTCTGTTTGGCCTGACACTGGGCGGGGTGGTGGCTGACAAGCTGCACGAGCGCTCGATCACCGGGCGTCTGTGGTTTGCCGCCTTCAGCATGCTGGTGGCCACCCTGGCCACCGGCTATGCCCTGCACGCGGGGCTGGTGGCCATCACCTTGTTCGTGGCGGTGTTCAGCCTGGGCTGGCTGTTTGCCTATAACTTCTATACCTGCGTCTATCCGGCCATTCAGGACGTGGTCGAGCCCCGCTTGCGGGCGACGGCCATGGCGTTGTTCTTTGCCGGGTTATACCTGCTGGGCGGTGGCCTGGGGCCGGTGATGGTAGGACTGCTGTCTGACCATTTTGCCCAACAGGCGATGCTGGCCGCCGGCGCCACGCAGATGACCGAAACCTTCAAGGCGGTCGGCCTGCATGGCGCCCTGTACCTGATCCCGGCCGCCTTGCTGGTGACCCTGGTGTGCCTGCTGCGGGCTACCCGCAGCTTCGGACGCGACGCCGAAGCGATGCAGGCCAGGATGTAACAATAACCGCTCGACCTGTAGGAGCGCGCTTGCCCGCGACCGAGTGCGTAGCGCTCGCAAAATTTGTGTGGCCGCTGAAAATTTACGACTGCTAACGCAGCCGGTCGCGGTGGTCCGGCATTCCGGCAAGCGCGCTCCTACCTGGCCCCGTGTCGGCTGCGCAACAGCGCGCCGCCTTGGCGCGCCGCCTTGGCGTGGCACCAGGGCGGCGGGTAATCTTCTACAGGGCCGTTTCAAGCACAAGAAATCAGCCGGCCACCAGCACGCGGATCGATTCCAGGCGCAGTGCGGCCTTGTCAAGCATGGCCAGGCCTTGCTCGCGCAGCTTGCGCAGGGCTTCCAGTTCGCTGTCGCGCACGGTCGGGTTGACCGCTTGCAGGGCGGTCAGGCGCGCCAGTTCTTCTTCGGTGTCGGCGGCCAGGCGACGCTGGGCCTCGGCCACGCGCTCGGCATGACGCGGGGCGATCTTGGCTTCGCCGGAGTTGATCTTCGGTGTCAGCACATCGCGCTGCGCCTGGATGAACTTGTTGGCGCTGGCCCGTGGCACGCTTTCGAGCTGGTCATTAAGGGTGTTGAACGACACCCGGCCCGACAGGTCGTTGCCGTTGCCGTCCAGCAGGCAGCGCAGTGCCGCCGGTGGCAGGTAGCGACCCAGTTGCAGGGCGCGCGGGGCGACCACTTCGCTGACGTAGATCAACTCCAGCAGCACGGTGCCCGGCTTGAGCGCCTTGTTCTTGATCAGGGCCACGGCGGTGTTGCCCATCGAGCCGGACAACACCAGGTCCATGCCGCCCTGCACCATGGGGTGTTCCCAGGTAATGAACTGCATGTCTTCGCGGCTCAGCGCCTGGTTGCGGTCGTAGGTGATGGTCACGCCTTCGTCGTCGCCGAGCGGAAAGCTGGCATCGAGCATCTTTTCGCTGGGCTTGAGGATCAGGGCGTTTTCCGAATGGTCTTCGCTGTCGATGCCAAAGGCGTTGAACAGGGTTTCCATGTAGATCGGCAGGGAGAACTGGTCGTCCTGCTCGAGGATCGCCTCGACCAGTGCTTCGCCTTCGCCAGCACCGCCGGAGTTGAGCTCCAGCAAGCGGTCGCGGCCGCTGTGCAGCTCGCCTTCGAGGCGCTCGCGTTCGCTGCGGGCCTCATCGATCAGGGCTTGCCACTGCTCATCGTCACCGCCTTCGAGCAGCGGCAGCAGGCGCGGGCCGAACTGATGCTGCATGGCGTTGCCGGTCGGGCAGGTGTTGAGGAAGGCATTGAGCGCTTCGTGGTACCACTGGAACAGCCGCGCCTGCGGGCTGGTTTCCAGGTACGGCACGTGCAGTTCGATGGTGTGCTTCTGGCCGATCCGGTCCAGGCGGCCGATGCGCTGCTCCAGCAGGTCGGGGTGCGAGGGCAGGTCGAACAGCACCAGATGATGCGCGAACTGGAAGTTGCGGCCTTCGCTGCCGATTTCCGAGCAGATCAGCACCTGGGCGCCGAACTCTTCGTCGGCGAAGTAGGCTGCTGCACGGTCGCGCTCCAGGATGTTCATGCCTTCATGGAACACCGTGGCCGGGATGCCGGAGCGCACGCGCAGGGCGTCTTCCAGGTCCATGGCGGTTTCGGCGTGGGCGCAGATCACCAGCACCTTGACGCGCTTGAGCATTTTCAGGGTGTCGATCAGCCACTCGACCCGCGGGTCGAAGCGCCACCAGCGTTGCTCGTCACCCGTGTCGGCCTGGGCCTGGAAGCTGACTTCCGGATACAGGTCGGCATGCTCGCCCAGCGGCAGTTCCATGTACTCGTCCGGGTTGGGCAGCGGGTAGGCGTGCAACTGACGTTGCGGGAAACCCTGCACGGCGGCACGCGTGTTGCGGAACAGCACGCGGCCGGTGCCGTGACGGTCGAGCAGTTCGCGGACCAGCCGCGCCTTGGCTTCGTCGTCGCCGGCATTCACCGCCTTGATCAGGGTTTCGCCTTCGTCGCCCAGGAAACCCACGATGGTGGCCGTGGCTTCGGCCGACAGCTTGCCCTGGTCGAGCAACTGCTGGACGGCTTCGGCAACCGGGCGGTAATGCTCGCTCTCGGCGCGAAAGGCTGCCAGGTCATGGAAGCGGTTCGGGTCAAGCAGGCGCAGGCGTGCAAAATGGCTGTCCTGGCCCAGTTGTTCCGGGGTTGCGGTCAGCAGCAGCACGCCGGGGATGACTTCGGCCAGTTGCTCGACCAGCGAGTATTCGCTGCTGGCCTTGTCTTCGTGCCAGACCAGGTGGTGAGCCTCGTCGACCACCATCAGGTCCCAGCCGGCGGCAAACAGCGCGTCCTGGGCCTTTTCGTCCTCGACCAGCCACTCCAGCGCCACCAGCGCCAGTTGGGTGTCTTCGAACGGGTTGCTGGCATCGCTTTCGATGAAGCGTTCACTGTCGAACAGCGCGACCTGAAGGTTGAAGCGACGGCGCATTTCCACCAGCCACTGGTGCTGGAGGTTTTCCGGTACCAGGATCAGCACGCGATTGGCGCGGCCGGACAGCAACTGGCGGTGGATCACCAGGCCTGCTTCGATGGTCTTGCCCAAACCCACTTCGTCGGCCAGCAGGACCCGCGGCGCAATGCGGTCGGCCACTTCACGGGCGATGTGCAACTGGTGCGCGATCGGCTGGGCGCGTACACCGCCCAGGCCCCACAGCGAGGATTGCAGCTGGCGGCTGGTGTGCTCCAGGGTGTGGTAGCGCAGCGAGAACCAGGACAGCGGGTCGATCTGCCCGGCAAACAGGCGGTCGGTGGCCAGGCGGAACTGAATGAAGTTCGACAACTGGGTTTCCGGCAGGGTCACCAGCTCGTTCTGGCTGTTGAAGCCGTGGTAGACCAACAGGCCGTCGACGTCTTCGACTTCGCGTACGGTCAGCTTCCAGTTGTCGAAATGGGTGATCAGGTCACCAGGGGAGAAGCGCACGCGGGTCAAGGGCGCGTTGCGCAGGGCGTACTGGCGGGTGTCGCCAGTGGCCGGATAGAGCACGGTCAACAAGCGGCCGTCCTGTGCCAGAACGGTGCCTAATCCCAGCTCGGCTTCGCTGTCGCTGATCCAGCGTTGCCCCGGTTGATACTGCTGCGCCATGCTGCCTGTCTCCGCGATGAAAAAGCGGGCTATGGTAACGGAACCTGCTGCCCAAGACCAAAGGCGACATGAAAAAACCGCAGGTTTTCGCTTGTCGAGACACTCATCCTGTCAGTCAGGGGCACTAATAGCTTAAAACGTAGTCGAAAAGTTTCTGCCGTAAAGGCTGATGGGTGCCCTCAAGTTGAGGAAGTGGCCGCCGAAAGCCTGACAACAGGAGAACAAACCATGTTGCAACCGATGCTTCCTTTAAGTGTGGTCCCTGTGACCTCGCAACTGGACCCGGCCAAGCGCTTGCCGGACGTCCCTCCTGTTGCGCCGGTGCAACCGAGTTCCAGCGAGACCGCCATCGACCTGCGCTACGAAGACGCCGAGCGCTCGGCATTGCTGCTGCGCGAAGAGCAGGAGCGTCAACAGCGCCAGCAACGTGGCGATGCACCGCCCGAACACGATCATGACGACGAACTGCTGGTTGTTCCCGGCAACTCGCTCAATGCCGACAACACCGTACCGGTGGTGCCGCTGATCGACAATGAGCCGCGCCAGGGCTTGTGGGTGGACGTCGAGGTCTGATACATCTGGCCGCGTCGATGCGATGACGCATCATTGAGCCCGGTCCCAGCCCCGTTGTCAGAGAACTGCCCGTCATGAGCGATGAAGCCCAACTGATCGATTTCAGCGCCGAGCGCGCCAAGCGCATCCATGATGCCAACGACAAGCGCCTGAACGAGATGCGCAAGGCTTTCGAGCAGGTCATGCCGCTGAGTAGCAAGAAAAAGCCGAAGAAGCCGAAAAAGCGCTGAATCCCCACCTTTGCTACCCGGCGCCAGCCCCCTCGGCTGGCGCCGGGCACACTCGTATCCTGTGCCAAGCCTCCCGCCAACCTGACGGATCACTGATCCAGGTCAATACCTGCCCGTACGCCCCGGATTAATCTTGCTCCATCGAACAGCAACACACCGGAGGAAGGCCATCATGTTCCTGGAAAATTCGGACACCGTCGTCACCGTAGGCTACGTCACCCTGACCATGCTGGCCTTGTTCTTCACCGGCATGGGGCTGTTTATCTGGAAAGACTCGCGGTCCTGACAGGCGACGCTTTTCACAACGAGCACGCAAGGCATTTAGGGCGACTTCGGTTGCCCATTTTTTTGCCTGACGTTTTTGGGGTGGCAGGCGCCTTGACTGGCTTTGGCGATCTTCGAGAGAGGGTTGGAACCTCTATTGCAGACCGACACGACCAGCAGGACCAACCCTCATCAACACGGCAGTCCTGCAACGGCCTGCCTGACTATCAACCGAAGGAAATGTCCGGCAATACCGTCAGCTCAACGGTCTGCTGCTTGCGCGGTGCCAGGATCTCGGCTTCGCCGTCGACCACCAGTTCTTCGTTCTGGTTGAACACACGAGTGGCGATGCGCACGCGGAACTTGGGCAGCTTTTCCAGGATTTCCAGGCGCACGGTCAGGGTGTCGCCCAGTTTCACCGGTTTCTGGAAGGTCATGGTCTGGCCGATATAAATGGTGCCAGGTCCTGGCAGCTCGCAGGCCACGGCGGCGCTGATCAGGGCGCCGCTGAACATGCCATGGGCGATACGCTCCTTGAACATGGTCTTGGCCGCATACTCGGCGTCTAGGTGCACCGGGTTGTGATCGCCGGACATGGCGGCGAACAACTGGATATCGCGTTCTTCAACGGTTTTGCTGTAGCTGGCGGTCTGGCCGACTTCAAGGGCTTCGTAGGGCGTGTTGGTGACCTGGGTCATTCGTTTATTTATCCTGACTATTAAAAGAAAAGGCCGAGACGTCATTCGGCTCTGGGCGGTCGTGGTTGTTCAATGGCCCACTGCAGCCAGTCGATCACGTCACGCATGACTTCATCACGGTTAACTTCGTTGAACAGCTCATGGCGGGCGTCGGGGTAGAGTTTAAGCTGCAAGGCCTGATGCCCCACCCCGGTCAAAACATGGGCCAGTCGTCTCAGACGCTTGCCGTGGCTGACCGGATCACATTCGCCGCCGATAATCAGCAGCGGCAGCTGCGGGTCGATCTGCGCCAGGCTCGAAGGCTTGCTGATTTTCGTCAGCCCCCACAGCAGGTCGAGCCACAGCTGATTGGTGCAGCGAAAGCCGCACAAGGGGTCCTGAACGTAGGCATCGACCTCTTGCGGGTCGCGGCTCAGCCAGTCAAAGCGGGTGCGTGCGGGCTTGAACGCCTGGTTGAAGGTGCCGAACGACAGCGCGTCGATCAGGGCGCTGCGGCCACGCGGGCCCTGACGCACCCGCTCCAGGCGTGCGATCAGGCGGGCGCTGCGGTACAGGGATGCCGGCTGGTAGTTCGAGCCGCTGAGAATGGCACCCTGCAGGCTGGCGCCGTGATGCATCAGCCAGGCCTGGGCGATGTAGCTGCCCATGCTGTGCCCGAGCAGAAACAGGGGCCGCTGCGGGTGCAGCTCTTCGAGTGTGCGGGCCATCAGCGCCAGGTCGCCCAGCACCTTGCTCCAGCCGTCCCGGTCGGCGTAATGCCCCAGCGTGCCCTGCGCGGCGGTCTTGCCATGGCCGCGCTGGTCGTGGGCATACAGGGCGATGCCTTGCGCATTCAGGGCCGCGCCCAGCCGTGCATAGCGGCCGCCGTGCTCGGCCATGCCATGCGACAGCATCACCACGGCGCGCACCTCGCCCGCCGGGACCCAGGCGTTGACGAACAGGCGGCAATGATCGGGGGTGTCGAGCCAGAAAGTCTGCTGTGTCATGGCGATGTCCGCGAGCGACGGCGATAGGGATCAGTGTATACCGACGCAGGTGGAACAGACTGCGCAACCGGGAGCATGATTCGGATCTGTCTGGATATTTTGTAGGGCTATTCGACAGGTATTCCCCAGGCCTTTGTGTGCACGCAGGATCTGTCACGCTTCTTCTGCCGGGCAGGAAGGTATAGGCGTGATGAGCTGCCAGGAAATTCGTGACTATTTGTTGATGTTTAGTCGCTTTTGTGACTGGTGATGACTCGTTTGCTGCTGGTCGCTGTTTGGCAAAGCTGCTAATCTCGGCCCGCTTTTTGACTCGTCATCAAGCGAAAGCGTGAATCGCATAATTCCAATACATTCACTCAGCATCGCCTGCGCGATGTGCAGAGTTCGCTGTCGCTAAGGAGCTGGCTTGCATGATCGAAAACTTCTGGAAGGACAAGTACCCCGCTGGTGTGGCTGCCGAGATCGATCCTGACGAGTATCCGAATGTCCAGGCCGTACTCAAGCGGTCCTGCCAGCGTTTTGCCGACAAGCCAGCCTTCAGCAACCTGGGCAAGACCCTGACCTATGGCGAGCTGTATGAGTTGTCCGGTGCCTTCGCCGCCTGGATCCAGCAGTACACCGACCTCAAGCCTGGCGACCGTATCGCCGTGCAGTTGCCCAATGTCCTGCAATACCCGGTGGCGGTGTTCGGGGCCATGCGCGCCGGCCTGATCGTGGTCAACACCAACCCGCTGTACACCGCCCGCGAAATGGAGCACCAGCTCAACGATTCCGGCGCCCGGGCGTTGCTGTGCCTGGCCAACATGGCGCACCTGGCCGAGAAGGTCGTGCCCAAGACCCAGGTCCGGCATGTGATCGTCACCGAGGTGGCCGACCTGCTGCCGACGCTCAAGCGCCTGCTGGTCAACAGTGTCATCAAGTACGTGAAGAAGATGGTCCCGGCCTATCACCTGCCACAGGCCGTGCGTTTCAACGATGCCCTGGCCAAGGGCCGTGGCCAGGCGATCAATGAAGCCTCGCCCGCCAGCGAAGACGTGGCCGTGCTGCAATACACCGGCGGCACCACCGGCGTGGCCAAGGGCGCGATGCTCACCCACCGCAACCTGATCGCCAACATGCTGCAATGTCGCGAACTGATGGGCTCGAACCTCAATGAAGGTTGCGAGATTCTTATCACCCCGTTGCCGCTGTACCACATCTACGCCTTTACCTTCCATTGCATGGCCATGATGCAGTGCGGCAACCACAACGTCCTGATCACCAACCCGCGCGATCTGCCAGCGATGGTCAAGGAGCTGTCGAAGTGGAAGTTCAGCGGCTTTGTCGGTCTCAATACCCTGTTTGTGGCCTTGTGCAACAACCAGGACTTCCGCAACCTCGATTTTTCCGCCCTGAAAGTCACGCTGTCTGGCGGCATGGCCTTGCAACAGGCGGTGGCCGAGCGCTGGAAGGCGGTCACCCAGTGCCCGATCTGCGAAGGCTATGGCATGACCGAAACCAGTCCGGTGGCCACGGTCAACCCGATCCAGAACATCCAGATCGGCACCATCGGCATTCCGGTGCCCTCGACCCTGTGCAAGGTGATCGACGACGCGGGCACCGAACTGGCCTTCGGCGAAACCGGCGAGCTGTGCATCAAGGGCCCGCAGGTGATGAAAGGCTACTGGCAGCGCGCCGAGGCTACCGACGAGATTCTCGATGCCGAGGGCTGGCTCAAGACCGGTGACATCGCGGTAATCCAGCCTGACGGTTACCTGCGCATCGTCGACCGCAAGAAGGACATGATCCTGATCTCCGGTTTCAACGTGTACCCCAACGAACTCGAAGACGTACTGGTTGCCTTGCCGGGCGTACTGCAATGCGCGGCGATCGGCGTGCCGGACGAAAAGTCCGGCGAGTCGATCAAGGTCTTCGTGGTGGTCAAGCCGGGCATGACCCTGACCAAGGAGCAGGTCATGGAGCACATGCGCGCCAACCTGACCGGCTACAAGGTTCCGCGCAGTGTCGAATTCCGCGATGCGCTGCCCACCACCAACGTCGGCAAGATCCTGCGCCGCGAATTGCGCGATGAAGAATTGAAAAAGCTGGGTGTGAAGAAATAGCACTGCCACGCCTTGCGGCGTGACAGTTGAATGATGGCGCCCCGGGCTCGCGAATGCAGGCTGTCAGGCACTGAAGGTGTTGAATGCACCGGCCTTTCGCGACCGCTGGTCGCTCCCACAGAAGGGGCGTCAGGCCTGGAAATCCTGCCCTGACACAAGCCCCGTAGGAGCGACCAACGGTCGCGAATGCAGGCTGTCAGACATTGAAGGTGTTGAATGCACCGGCCCATTCGCGACCGCTGGTCGCTCCCACAGCGAATGCAGGCTGTCAGGCACTAAAAAGGCTCAACGTGCCAGCGCCTTTCGCCAGCGCTGTGTCAGTGATCCGACATCGAGGCCTGAAGATTGGTCAGTTCCTTGATCAAGGTCTTCTGGTCATGCACGTACTGGCGCTCCAGGTCGCGGGCGGCGCGTTCGTAGGCCGGATCGTTGAGGCTCTCGAAGCGTTCGCTCAAGGTGCTCAGGTTATCCCGGTAGGCTTGTTCCAGCGCCGCAAAGCGCTCGGCATGCTGTTCGCGCAGCCAGCCGGTCCAGAAATCCTGGCCGGCCGCGTATTCCAGGAAGGCATCACCCTGTTCGCCGGTCCTGACCTGCAGCAGGGCACTGTCCAGTTCGCCGTGGCGCAAATTGGCGTGGGCCTGGTAGAGCATGTGCCGGGGCGGCACAGGCAGGTCCAGCTCATGGGCGGCGTGCAAGCGATAGGCCAGGCGCACTTCTGCTTCATCACGGCCCATGGCCTGCGCCCGGGCAACCGCGTCCAGCGCTTGCAGGCGATAGAGCCGACGGACCAGGTTCAGCAACGAGGCACCGCGCTGTTCGCCAGGCATGTCACGCAGCGACTGGCGGGTGAAGACCAGCACCTCCATCTGGTTGAACTCCAGAATCACCCCGTCATGACAGGTGTCCGCGTTGAGCAGTTGTTGCAACGGCTCATCGGCGATGGCCTCCAGGGTTGCACGCAACTCGGCGTCCTGATCGGCGGCCTGCAGCACTCGCCAGACACGCTCGGTCAGCCCGGGTCGGCTGTCTGCCTTGCGAAAGTCGGCGGTGTGGCGCAACTGGTCCACCAGCTCCAGTAAACGACTGGCAGGCGCCTGCTCCAGACGCTGCCAGACGGTCCGGTGCATGGGCGTATCGGGCGCCAGCAGGTCCAGCCATGGGTCGATGCGTGGCGTCGCCGGGCTGTAGTGACTGGCCGGGCTGTGCGCATGTTGGGGCGATGGAGCACCGGAGGTCTGCGAATCCGAATCATGGGCTTCGTGCCAGTCGATACGCCGGATGTCCTCGGGCAGGTCCAGCTGGAACGTGAAGGTGCGGTTGTAGGCTTCGGAGGTGTGGGCGCGCAACAGGCTTTCGTGAGACAGCGGGTTGTTGAGCAGGCTGATATCGCAGTGATGGTATTCATTGCGTGGGTTGGCCAGCAGTTGCTCGTCAATCCCGGCCAGACGGTTATTGTCCAGGATCAGGGTTTCCAGCTGGTTAGATGGCAAGTCGATGAGCCACTGCGGCCACTGGGCCAGTTGCATGTCACGTAACGACAACCAGCGCAGGTTCTGCGACCTGAGCGCCGAGGCATCGTGGATCTCACCCAGCCGGTTGCCGTCCAGTTCAAGCACTTCCAGTGACTGCAAACGCCCCAGCTGTTCGATGGCGGCCTGATCGATTTGCCAGCCCTGGTCGATCAGGCTCAGTGTCCTGAGACCCGACAGGTGCATCAGTGCGCCAGGCAGTTCGCTCATGGGGCGGACATGGCCTTCCATCTCCAGCAGGGTCAGGCCTGGAAAGCGTCTGAGCAACTCATCGAGTTGCAAAGGCGTGGCATTGACACGGTTCAGGTGCAGGCCGCGCAGGCGGGTGCGCATGAAGGCCGGCAGGCGCCTGGGAAATTGCGCCAGGTCGACGGCCTCCAGGACCAGCGGGGTGTTGGCGAAACCTCGGGTATAGACGTGCCAGTATTCAAGCAGTGCTTGTCCGATACGTTGCCGCTCATTGATCGATTGCGCCGTCAGCGGCGCGCCGGAGCTGGAGGCATTGACCCAGCCTTCAATGGCTTCGGCCAGGGCATTGCGCTCACCGAGCAAGCTGTCGAGGTGGGTTTGCAAGTCTGCGGGAATATCCAGTGTAAAGGCCCATGACGCATTGACTGCCTGCTCGCTGAGGCGCATGCGGAGCAGCAAGGTATGGGTCAGTGGGTTGCCGCGCAGGTCAATAGTACGAGGAGGGCGAATGCCCGCCGGGTTGTTCAGGATGGTTTCCGGCAAGGCGCTGAGCCGGTTATGGGCCAGTGACAGTTCGCGCAGCGGGCCCGCCAGCAGTGGAACGAGCCAGTCGGGCCAGATATCCAGGCCGGTGCGTTCCAGCACCAGCCGCTCCACAGGCAGCCAGGCCAGGTCCAGGGGCATGAACGGGTTGAAGCGGTTACCTGACAGGTCCAGGCGACGCAGCCGGGTCAAGGGCCGCAAGGCATCCATGTAGCGCTGGTCGAGCAACTGGCTCTGCCCGGTCAGGCTCAATTCTTCCAGCAAGGGCAGGCTGGCAGCCACCCGCGCCGGCAGGTCGACAAAGCGCGGGAACAGACCGGCCGTTGATGCAGGCTCGTTCAGGCTCAAGGCACGCACCTGGGCAAAGGGTCTGAGAAAGCGTTCCAGCGCCTGGCCATTGCCGGTCAGGCCCGAGGCGGCGGCATGGCTATCGGCATAGGCGGTCACGTTCTCAAGCGCCAGGTGCGTGACCCGCGCCAGGAAAAAGTCCGGCAGTGAGTCCGGAAAATCTTCCAGGGCAACGTCACGCAGCGTCAGGGTTGCTGGACCGCGTTGCAGCTCGGGCAGGTTGTTCATGCGCCAGTGGCGCCAGAGTTCGTCTGCCAGGCGGGTACGGCTGGCCATGCGCGGCGCATTGCTGTTCAGCCCAAGGATATCGGCACTGCGTGTAGCCCATTGGTCAAGGCGGGCGCGCAGCGTCTGTTGTTCGTCCAGCAGGGCATTGAGGCGGGTGTCGATTTGCACGCGGCTCAGTCCTTGTGCCACGAGTTGTTCAAAAAGCTCGTCGGGGTACAGGTCCTCCAGCTCCAGCAGACGGATCTTGTCCAGCAGGGTCTCGCGGGTGAACGCCCGCTCGGGCAGGCCGCGGCCGCTGAGCGGGTAGCCCAGGCGACCATCGGCCAGGCGCATGGGCGAGCGAAACCCGGGCTTGACCGGCTGCATGCCCAGGACCGTGCGGGCAATGCGCCGTGGCAACGGTGGATGCCCGAGCAGAATGCGCAGGTCGTTGCCGGCCTCGGTGGCTGAAAGCGCCAGGTCCTCGCGCAGGCCTGGTGGCAAGGCGTCGGCGATGGCGGCAAACAGCGTCATGGGCCTGGCCGGGCCGGGCGCCTGTGCAGCGGCCACGGCATAGCCGTCAAGCGTGCGGATCAGTACCTGGCGCACCGGTGCCTCCGGGGCTCCGATGCTGTCGATCAAGGCGCCTTCGGCATGGCCGTCGCGCACTTCAAGGCGAATGTCCGCCGGCCAGTCGGGCAGGCGTTCCAGGCCATGCAGTGCCAGCCGGTCCGTGTCCGGGTTGCGCAGTCCTTGCAGGTACAGCCCTTCATAGGCCCGGGCCAGGCGCACTTGTTGGGCATAGACGCGGGCCTCTTCGGCCAGGCGCAACGGGATCTTGCCGCCTTCAGCCAGTTGCGCCCGTTCTGCTGCAGTGGCGTGGGTCAGCAGTTCTTCGGCCACAGCCCTGGGCAGTGGCGCGGGCAGGCGCTGTTGCAATGCCGCCAGCAACGCATCGTCCGGAGTCTGCAAGGCCTGGTAGCGTGGCTGGAATTGCTCGAGCTGGCCGGCCTCGTCCAGGTGCTGATAAAGCTCGAAACGCTCGGCCGTGTCCATCAGCAGGGCGGCGGGGCGCTCGCCTTCGCTGAGGGCGCGGCGCAGGGTCATTTCGGGCACGCCACTGACCTTGAGCAGCATCCTGACGGTGATGTTGGAGAACTCGCCGGGCAGGTAGCCCAGGCGCCGCATCAGGGTCAGGCCCTGCATCTGCTCGGGGTGCTCAAGTGTGCTCAGCCAGGCGCGGTGGCCGTTATGGCGTACCTCAGGCTCATGGCCCAGAGGGTTTCGAGGGTGTTCGAACACATGGCCTTCACTGTTGCGGGCCGGCCTGACCGAGTAAGGGCGGCCCTCCAGCACCAGCCAGTGCTTGCCTTTATAAGGGATCAGGCCCGAGGCATCGGACTTGAGCCCGGCCGGCAGCACGATGTCGTGGGCAAAGGGCGCCAGGTCCGGCTTCCACAACTTCATGGCGCCGCCGGGCAGCGTGACCGGTTCAAGGGCGCCGATCCATGCCGGGGCCTCGATGGCGGGCAGCTTTCCGGCTTGACCTGCGGCAGAGCCCAAAGCGGTGATCAGCGCCAGGTTCTGCACCACATCCACCAAGTATGTCAGTGCCTGGTCCTTCTCGCCCTCGGTCCAGCTTTCGATGCCTTCGAACACTTCATAACCCAGTTGCGCCACGGTCACCGCCAGCATGACCTCGCCCAGCACAGGGACGAAAAACGCCGCGACATTGAGGGTGTTGAGCGCCAGGTCGCGCCACCACGCCCGGCGCTCGCTGGCACTGCGCGCGTCCTGCTCGGCCGTCGGTACGCCATGAAAGCGTGCATTGTCTTTTATCGCCTCAAGCTTGCGCTGGTACATGGCCTGGAACACCGGGCCGGTCAGCACGGGACCGCCGCCCTTGAGCCGGGCATCGGGGTCGGCTTGCTCGGCATAGTAGCCAGGACCCAACAGCGGGCCTTGCCATACCTCGGGAAATAGCTGGCGGTGCAGCCTGTTCATGAGCCGGGCACGCTGGCGGGCGGGAATGAACCGGCTGAAGAAATTCCGGTAGCGCTCATCGAACAGCCGGTTGCGCAGGGCGTCGTGAAAGTCGTCCAGCGAGGCATAGGTGATCAAGGGGGCTACCGGGTCTTCCGGAATGTACACCGTGACCGGTTGTGGCAGGTCGCGCTCGCGTGGTTCGGTGAAGATCACCAGGATGTCGGTCAGCCCGGTGTCCCATAGCCCCAGGGTGCAGCACTCGGGTGCAGGGCCGGTGGCAGCCGGGTCTGCCAGGCTCAGCAGGGCCTGATGGGTGACCGCGTCGATCCGCTGGCGCAGGCGGGCCAGATGGGTGTGCAGGATAAACGCCGAGCCCTCCATGGCCTGCATGTCCAGCATCACAGGCTCGGTAAGCACGCGGTCGATGTGCGCCTGGTACTGGCCGCCCAGATCAAGGTCACGGGCCAGGGCCGCGAATTCGTGTGCAGCAATGGCCAGGGGCGTGCCGCGCAGGCCCGGCCCCAGGATTTCGAACTGACTGAATACGGCGGCCTTGAGCTGCGTGTCGTGGTCCATGGCGCCGGGCTGCGTGTCGGCGGCCTGGAAGTTCTGCAAGGCCGCGTCGAGCAGCGGTCGGATGGCGCCGCGCAAGGCCTTGTTGGCCTCGATGAGCGGGTCTTTCGAGGCGCCCATGAAGGTCGGGTCGGTCAGTGCATGGCTGGCATGCAGCAGCCAGGTGTTGCGCACGTCCAGGTCCAGGCCGAAGCGCGCCTTGAGCGCCGCTTTCAGCCGCGGCTCGGCAAAATCCTGCAGGGTGCCCAGTTGCGCCAGGTGGGGTGCGACACGTTGTTGCAACTGGCGGTGTTCGTTGTACTGGCGGTGTAGCTGCGCGGCCACCCCGGGCATCCCGGCCTGCGCGGCCAGCCAGGACCGGTCCGTGGCCGTCTGGCGGGCACGGCGCAGCGCGGCATGCGTGCCGGCCGGTGCCTGCCTGAGCCAGGCAGGCACATGAGTGGCAATGAGCGGTTGATGAACCGCCGGTGGTGTCGTTGCGGTCGGAGTATCCATGTCCATATGAGGCACGCCTTGTGGCTGTTGAATAAACGTCAAAGCTTACCGAGGGGGGCGTGGCGTCCTGGCGTTAACTATTTATTAATACGTTCGGCATGAATCGTTAAAGGCGTGTCATCAATGCCTTGCAGGCCGTATTCCTGAGGGTGTTGGCAGAAATTTCCTGCGCGTCTGCCGCCTTTAAAAAGCCGGGGCGCCAATCACTAATGACACGCGCCTGCTAACTTGCCGACAGAGACGCTAATGCACTAACGGTTGGGCTATACTCCAGCCCGCCTGGGCCATCATGCGGTCCATTTCATGAACACGGCCATGCCGGTGTTGAACCCTTGAGGGCTGACTGTGAAGAACTGGACGTTGCGTCAACGGATCCTGGCGAGTTTTGCCGTAATCATCGCCATCATGTTGTTGATGGTGGTGGCGTCCTATTCGCGTCTGCTGTCGATCGAGACCAGCGAAGAGCAGGTCCGTCGGGATGCCTTGCCCGGCGTCTACTACAGCACCCTGGTGCGCAGCGCCTGGGGCGAAAGTTATATCCGCACCTTGGAGCTGATCGGCGAAGGGCAGGGGCGGGCCTTGAGCCCGGCCGAGCGCGAGCAGTTCCAGGGCTTTGAAGATGCCCTGCAAAAACAGATCGACGGCTACAAGCGTTCCATCTTCGATGACACCGACAAGGCCAACTTCCAGCAGTTTGAAAAACAGCGCGAGCTGTATTCACGTTTGCTGAAAGACGTGCACGTGACTTACGAGCGCGGTGACTTTGCCGCTGCCAAGGAGGAGTTCTACGAACAGGTCAATCCGGTCTGGACCCAGGGCCGCAAGCAGCTCAACGAAATCATTCTGGCCAATAAGCAATTGGCCGATGACGCGACCGACAATATCGTCAAAGCCGTGCTGGCCGCCAAGGTCGGCATGATCGTTTCGCTGCTGATTGCCGTGCTCGCCGCCGGGGCCTGCGGCCTGCTGCTGATGCGCTCGATCATCGCGCCCATGCAGCGGCTGGTCGAAATCCTCGGCATCATGCGCACCGGCGACCTGAGCCAGCGCCTGAACCTGTCGCGCAATGATGAATTCAACGTGGTGCAGACTGGCTTCAACGACATGGTCACCGAGTTGACCGCGCTGGTGGCTCAGGCCCAGCGCTCGTCGGTGCAGGTCACCACTTCAGTGACCGAGATCGCTGCAACGTCCAAGCAGCAACAGGCCACGGCCACTGAAACCGCGGCCACCACCACTGAAATCGGCGCGACGTCGCGTGAAATCGCCGCCACCTCCCGCGACCTGGTGCGCACCATGACCGAGGTGACCTCGGCCGCCGACCAGGCCTCGACCCTGGCCGGCTCCGGCCAGCAGGGCCTGGCGCGCATGGAAGAAACCATGCACCAGGTGATGGGCGCGGCCAACCTGGTCAATGCCAAGCTGGCGATCCTCAACGAGAAGGCCGGCAACATCAACCAGGTGGTGGTGACCATCGTCAAGGTGGCCGACCAGACCAACCTGCTGTCGCTCAATGCGGCCATCGAGGCCGAGAAAGCCGGCGAATACGGGCGCGGCTTTGCCGTGGTCGCCACCGAAGTACGGCGCCTGGCCGACCAGACCGCCGTCGCCACCTATGACATCGAGCAGATGGTGCGTGAAATCCAGTCGGCGGTGTCGGCCGGCGTGATGGGCATGGACAAGTTCTCCGAAGAGGTGCGTCGAGGCATGTTCGAGGTCACCCAGGTGGGTGAGCAACTGTCGCAGATCATCCATCAGGTGCAGGCCCTGGCGCCGCGCGTACTGATGGTCAACGAGGGCATGCAGGCCCAGGCCACCGGTGCCGAACAGATCAATCAGGCCCTGGTGCAACTGGCCGACGCCAGCAGCCAGACCGTCGAGTCCCTGCGCCAGGCCAGCTTCGCCATCGACGAACTGAGCCAGGTCGCGGTCGGCCTGCGCAGTGGCGTCTCGCGTTTCAAGGTCTGAGACGCCGCCATGCGCGATCACTCACTCAGGCGCCAGACGGTTGCACAGGCCCGCGATACGCTGTTTCTGCTGTTTCGCATCGGCGAAGAGCGCTACGCCCTGCAGGCCACGGAAATCGCCGAGGTGCTGCCGCGCCTGAAACTCAAGGTCATCCCCAAGGCGCCGCACTGGGTCGCGGGCATCTTTGCCCATCGGGGCGAGATCGTGCCGGTGATCGACATCAGCGCCTTGAGCCACGGCACCCAGGCGGCAGCGCGCACCAGTACGCGCATGGTCCTGGTGCATTATCGCCATGACGACCGGCATCCGGCCCAGTGGCTCGGCCTGATCCTGGAGCAGGCCACCGAAACCCTGCGCTGCCCGGCCTCGCAGTTCAAGGAATACGGGCTGGAAAATCGCCTGTCGCCTTACCTGGGGCCGGTGCGCGAAGATGAACTGGGCCTGTTGCAGTGGATCCGTGTCGAAGAGCTGCTCAGTGAGCCGGTGCGTGAACTGCTTTACCCGGTCACGCCCCCTGACATCGACCAGCTCGAGGACGCGCCATGAGTGATGACGCGCGCTTTTTTGCTTTCCTCAAAGAGCGCATCGGGCTGGATGTCGCCTCGGTGGGCGAGGCCATCGTCGAACGGGCCTTGCGTCAGCGCTGCACCGCCAGCGGCGCGGCTGACAGCGACGCCTACTGGCTGTTGCTGCTGGGTTCGCAGACCGAACAGCAGGCGCTGATCGAGGCGGTGATCGTTCCGGAAACCTGGTTCTTTCGCTACCCCGAATCGTTCATCACTCTGGGCCGGCTGGCAGTGGCCCGGCTGCAGACGCTGGCCGGCGTGCGGCCGCTGCGCATCCTGAGCCTGCCCTGCTCCACGGGCGAGGAGCCTTACTCGATAGCCATGGCGCTGTTCGATGCCGGCCTGGGCGCGGCGCAGTTCAGGATCGATGCGATGGACATCAGCCCCTTGTCGATCCAGCGCGCCCAGCGCGCCATCTATGGCAAGAACTCGTTCCGTGGCATGGACCTGAGCTTTCGCGAGCGTCACTTCGCGCCATTCGCCGAAGGCTGGCAGGTCGCCCAGCGGGTGCGCGATAGCGTGGACTTTCGCCCTGGCAACCTGCTCGACCCTGCGCTGCTCAACCGACCGGCCTACGATTTCGTGTTCTGCCGCAACCTGGTGATCTATTTCGACCGCCCGACCCAGCAGCGTGTCTTTACGGTGCTCAAGCGCCTGACCCTGGAAGACGGCGTGCTGTTCATCGGCCCGGCCGAAGGCAACCTGATGAGCCACATCGGCATGCGCTCAATCAATATCGCGCAGTCCTTCGCCTTCCGGCATGCGAGCGAAGAAGACGCCCCCCCGGTGTTTGCCAGCCCCGCCTTGCCTGCTTCGGCAACGGCCCCGACGGCTCCGACGGCCCACCGATTGCCACCACCGATTGCGCCCGCCACGCCCCGGCCCTTTGCCCCGGGCGCGGCGGCACGGGTCACGGCGGCCGGCCCGGCGTTGCCCGGCATTGCAGCACAGGCGGCTGCAGCCGGCGCCCTGCCGGGACCTGCCGACAGCGATCTGAGCGCCATTGCCCGCCTGGCCAACCAAGGCCAGAGCCGCGAAGCCGTGGCAGCCTGTGAGCGTTATCTGCAACAGCACGGGCCGGCGGCGCCGGTGTTCTACTGGCTGGGCCTGCTCAGCGAAGTGGACGGCCATGTGAGCCAGGCGCAGGGCTACTACCGCAAGGCGTTGTACTTGCAGCCCCAGCATCCCGAGGCAATGGCACAACTGGCCGCGCTGCTGGCCGCCCAGGGCGACAGCGCCGGCGCCCAGCGCCTGCTTGAGCGGGCCGCGCGCAGCGCCAGTAAACCAGGAGGCAGCCGATGAACGAGGTCAGCCTTTCGAATATCACCCAGGGCGATGATCAGGCCATCGACGATTGCTGGAACCGCATCGGCATCCATGGCGACCGGTCCTGCCCGGTCCTGGCCGGGCATATTCATTGCCGCAACTGCGAGGTGTACTCGGCCGCTGCCACACGCCTGCTCGACCGCTACAGCCTGGTGCAGGACTACCACGACCGCTCGCGCAGCAGCGAACAGCAGACCCAGGTCCGGACCCGTTCGGTGCTGGTCTTCCGCCTGGGTGACGAGTGGCTGGGGCTTGCCACCCGCAGCCTGGTCGAGGTGGCGCCGATGCAGGCGATCCATTCGCTGCCGCACCAGCGTGCCCGGGCCTTGCTCGGGGTGGCCAATGTACGCGGGGCGCTGGTGGCCTGTATTTCGCTGGTCGAACTGCTGGGGCTCGATGGCATGACGTCGGTCGCGCCGGCAGGTGGACGGATCATGCCGCGCATGCTGATCGTTGCCGCCCAGGGCGGGCCTGTGGTGGTGCCGGTCGATGAAGTGGACGGCATTCACGCCATGACCGAACAGTCGCTGGACTCGGCGTCGCTGTCCGGCACCCATGCCAACGCTCGCTTCACCCGTGGCGTGCTGCACTGGAAGGACCGCAGTCTGCGGCTGCTCGATGAGCAGGAGTTGTTGTCGGCGGTCAACCGGAGCCTTACATGACGCCTGATCAAATGCGCGACGCCTCGCTGTTCGAGCTGTTCACCCTGGAAGCCGAGGCGCAGACCCAGGTGTTGAGCGCCGGCCTGCTGGCGCTGGAGCGCAGCCCGACCCTGGCCGACCAGCTCGAAGCCTGCATGCGCGCGGCGCACTCGCTCAAGGGCGCGGCGCGCATTGTCGGGGTCGACTTCGGGGTCAGCGTCGCCCACGTCATGGAGGATTGCCTGGTCAGCGCCCAGGAAGGCCGGCTGGTGTTGCAGGCCGAGCACATCGATGTGCTGTTGTCCGGCACGGACATGTTGATGCGCATCGCCACACCCGGCGATGGCAGCGTTGACCAGGCCGCCGTCGACGCCTACGTGCAACGCATGAATACCCTGATGAACTCTGGCGCCGGGGCCGGGCGCAGTGCCATGCGCCCACCCGACCCCTTGCTGGCGCCTGGCCTGCTGGCCGACCCGTTGCTGCGCGCCTCCTTGCCCGGACAGGCCTTGCCGGAAATCGACCTGTCCCAGGCGTCGCACTGGCTGCAGGCCGATGCTGCGGCGGCCGGGCCGGTGCCTGTGCTGCCTGAACCGACCCCGGTACAGCCCGAACCGGCGGCACTCGGGGCCGAGACCGACCCGGCCTCGCGCCCGCTGCGTGAGCGGCGGGTGGCCGAGGGCGGTGAGCGGGTCTTGCGGGTCACCGCCGAGCGCCTCAACGGCCTGCTTGACCTGTCGAGTAAATCCTTGGTGGAAAGCCAGCGCATAAAGCCCTTGCTGGCCGGGATGCAGCGCCTCAAACGCCTGCAACTGGGCAGCGACCGGGCCTTGCAGATGCTGGAGGCGAACCTGAGTGTCAGCGCCGTGAGCCCCGAGGCCCAGCGGGCGCTGGAAGACGCTCGCAGCCTGTTGTCCCAGGCACAGAACATGCTGATCGAGCAGGCCGCCGAGCTGGATGAATTTGGCTGGCAATCGGCGCAACGCGCCCAGTCGCTCTACGACAGCGCGCTGGCCTGTCGCATGCGGCCGTTTGCCGATGTGCTGGGCGGGCAGGCGCGCATGGTGCGTGACCTGGGGCGTGAACTGGGCAAGCAGGTGCGCCTGGACATCGAAGGCGACAAGACCCAGGTCGACCGCGAGGTGCTGGAAAAGCTCGAGGCGCCCCTGACCCATCTGCTGCGCAACGCCGTCGACCATGGCATCGAAATGCCCGAGCAGCGCCTGGCACAAGGCAAGGACAGCGAGGGCGCCATTTGCCTGCGGGCCTCGCACCAGGCCGGCATGCTGGTGGTCGAGTTGAGCGACGATGGCGGCGGCGTGGACCTGGAGCGTCTGGCGCAAGCCATCGTCCAGCGCAAGCTGTCGCCGGCCGAAAGCACGGCGCAGATGAGCGAAGAAGAGCTGCTCAGCTTCCTGTTCCTGCCCGGCTTCAGCATGCGCGACAAGGTCACGCAGATTTCCGGCCGTGGCGTCGGCCTGGACGCGGTGCAGCACATGGTGCGCCAGTTGCACGGGGGCGTGACCCTGGAGCAGACGGCCGGACAGGGCAGTTGTTTTCGCATCGAGGTGCCGCTGACCCTGTCGGTGGTGCGCAGCCTGGTGGTGGACGTCGGCGGTGAGGCCTATGCCTTCCCGCTGGCGCATATCGAACGCATGTGCGACCTGGAGCCGGCCGACATCGTGCAACTGGAAGGGCGTCAGCACTTCTGGCACGAGGGGCGGCATGTGGGCCTGGTGTCGGCCAGCCAGTTGCTCAACCGCCCGCCCGGCACCCAGGGGCAGGAAAGCCTCAAGGTCGTGGTGATCCGTGAACGTGACGCGGTGTATGGCGTGGCGGTGGAGCGTTTCATCGGTGAGCGCACGCTGGTGGTCATGCCCCTGGATGCCCGGTTGGGCAAGGTGCAGGACGTCTCGGCCGGCGCCTTGCTCGACGATGGCTCGGTGGTGCTGATCATCGATGTCGAAGACTTGCTGCGCTCGGTCGAGAAACTGCTCAATACCGGCCGGCTGGAGCGCATCGACCGTCAGAGTCGCAGTGCCGGTCATGTGGCCCGCAAACGCGTTCTGGTGGTCGATGACTCATTGACGGTGCGTGAGTTGGAGCGCAAGTTACTCGTCAGCCGCGGCTACGAAGTGGCGGTGGCCGTCGACGGCATGGATGGCTGGAACGCCCTGCGCAGTGAAGATTTCGACCTGCTGATCACTGATATCGACATGCCGCGCATGGACGGGATCGAACTGGTGACCCTGTTGCGCCGCGACACGCGCCTGCAATCGTTGCCGGTGATGGTGGTGTCCTACAAGGACCGTGAGGAAGACCGCCAGCGTGGCCTGGAGGCGGGTGCCGATTATTACCTGGCCAAGGCCAGTTTTCACGATGATGCCTTGCTCGATGCCGTAGTGGAATTGATAGGAGAAGCACAGGCATGAAGATCGCCATCGTCAACGACATGCCCATGGCGGTCGAAGCGCTGCGCCGGGCCCTGGCCTTCGAGCCGGCGCATCAGATCGTCTGGGTGGCCAATAACGGCGCCGACGCCGTGCAGCGCTGCGCCGAGCTGACCCCGGATGTAATCCTCATGGACCTGATCATGCCCATCATGGATGGGGTCGAGGCCACCCGGCGGATCATGGCCGACACGCCATGCGCTATCGTTCTGGTAACGGTCGATCGCGAGCAGAACGTCCACCGCGTGTTCGAGGCCATGGGCCACGGCGCGCTGGACGTGGTCGACACCCCGGCCATCGGTTCAGGCAACCCCAGGGAAGCGGCAGCGCCCCTGCTGCGCAAGATCCTCAACATTGGCTGGCTGATCGGCCAGAGCAGCACCCGCGAGCGCAACCAGGGTTCGGCCCTGCGCCATGCGGTCAGGCGTGACGGACTGGTAGCCATCGGCTCATCGGCCGGCGGGCCGGCGGCGCTGGAAGAGTTGCTCAAGGGCCTGCCGGTGAATTTTCCGGCGGCCATTGTCCTGGTGCAGCATGTCGACCAGGTGTTCGCCGCCGGCATGGCCGAGTGGCTGAGCAGCGCGTCCGGCATGCCGGTGCGCCTGGCGCGCGAGGGCGAGCCGCCGCAGGCCGGCCAGGTCGTGCTGGCCGGCACCAATCACCATATTCGCCTGCTCAAGGACGGGACGCTGGCGTACACGGCAGAGCCTGTCAACGAAATCTACCGGCCCTCGATCGACGTGTTCTTCGAGAGTGTGGCCCGCTACTGGAGTGGAGAAGCTGTGGGAGTTTTATTGACCGGCATGGGGCGTGACGGTGCCCAGGGGCTCAAGGCCATGCGTCAGCAGGGGTTTCTGACGATTGCCCAGGACCAGGCCAGTTGCGCGGTCTACGGCATGCCCAAGGCGGCCGCCGCCATTGACGCTGCTGTCGAGATCCGGCCGCTGCGCACCATTGCACCTCGCTTGCTTGAGGTATTCGCTCAATGATGTTCCAGGTGAACTCACCCACCGTCGGTGACCAGGAGACGCTTCATGCATGACTTGCAGATCGAAGAGATCAAGGCCTCGGATGAAAATGCCGCCATGGTGCTGCTGGTCGACGATCAGGCGATGATCGGTGAGGCGGTGCGTCGCGGGCTGGCCAACGAAGCGATGATCGACTTTCATTTCTGTGCCGATCCGCACCAGGCCATTGCCCAGGCGATCCAGATCAAGCCCACGGTCATCCTGCAGGACCTGGTCATGCCGGGCCTGGACGGCCTGACGCTGGTGCGCGAGTACCGCAACAACCCGTTGACCCGGGACATCCCGATCATCGTGCTGTCGACCAAGGAGGACCCGCTGATCAAGAGCGCTGCCTTTGCCGCCGGTGCCAACGATTACCTGGTCAAGCTGCCGGACAATATCGAGCTGGTGGCGCGTATCCGCTATCACTCGCGCTCCTACATGACTCTGTTGCAGCGCGACGAGGCCTACCGGGCCTTGCGCGTCAGCCAGCAGCAGTTGCTCGACACCAACCTGGTGCTGCAACGGCTGATGAACTCCGACGGCCTGACCGGGCTGTCCAACCGTCGCCACTTCGATGAATACCTGGAGCTGGAGTGGCGTCGGGCGTTGCGCGAGCAGAGCCAGTTGTCGCTGATGATGATCGATGTTGACTACTTCAAGGCCTACAACGACAACTTCGGGCATCTGGAAGGCGATGAAGCCTTGCGTCAGGTGGCCAAGGCAATCCGCGCCAACTGCAGTCGCCCCTCGGACCTGCCGGCCCGCTATGGCGGTGAAGAGTTTGCCATGGTGCTTCCCAATACCACCCCTGGTGGTGCGCGGTTGCTGGCCGAAAAACTGCGCCAGAGCGTCGTCGGCATGAGCATCCCGCACATCGCCCCGGACCAGGGCGCGCATCTGACCATCAGCATCGGCGTCGCCACGGTGGTGCCCCAGCCGGGCAGCAACAGCCGGCAATTGATTCTGGATGCCGACAAAGGCTTGTACGCGGCCAAGCACAACGGCCGTAACCAGGTGCAAGTCGGCGGGTAGGGCGCAGGACCGGCCGGGCGGCGATCGCCGCTTCACCGGCAACAGCGCAACGGCGGCCATTAAAAAAAGCCACCCTTACTCCCCGATATCATGATTTTTCACGCCCGCACACCTTCCCTATAGTCCTCGCAAGCCCACTCGGAACACGCAGGTGTTCCCTTGATGCGAGAGACTTCATGGACAACAGCAAATACGCCGCACCGTCTTCGGATGTCGGCATGGGCACCCGGGTCGTCTGGGGCGGCGAGCAGGTCCGTCACCCTTACAACGCCACCCAGGCGCCCATTGTAGTCAGTGCCGCCTATGGCTATGACGACATCGACAACTGGTACGACGTGGCCCTGGGCAAGGAACCCGGCTTCATCTACAGCCGCATGAGCAATCCCACCGTCGAGGTGCTGGAGCATAAACTCTGCGAACTGGAGCGCGCCGAGTCTGCGGTTGCGTTCAGCACCGGCATGGCGGCCATCAGCGGTGTGTTGCACACCTTCCTGGCCTGCGGGCAGCGTGTGGTGTCGACCCGCGACAGCTACGGCGGCACCAACAAGATTTTCGAGGAATTCCTGCCGCGCATGGGCGTGCAGGTCACCCTGTGCGACACGCTCGACACCGAGCAGCTCGAACGGGAAATCGCCAAGGGCTGCAACGTCCTGTACCTGGAAACCCCCACCAACCCTACGCTCAAGATCGTCGACATTCGCCGTCTGGTCGCAGCGGCCAGACGCGTTGGCGCGCTGGTGGTGGCTGACAACACCTTCGCCACGCCGCTGAACCAGAATCCGCTGGCGCTGGGGGTGGATGTGGTCGTGCACAGCGCTACCAAGTTTCTCTCCGGTCACGGCGATGCCATGGGCGGCGTGGTGTGCGGCGCCGAAGCGCTGATGGCGCAGGTGCGTCATTACCGTGAAATCAATGGTGCCTCGCTGGATGCCTTTTCGGCGTTCCTGATCATTCGCGGCATCAAGACCCTGGCGCTGCGTCTGCGTCAGCAGCAAGCCAGTGCGCAGTTGCTGGCCGAGTACCTGTGCACCGAGCCGTTGGTGGAGTCGGTGAACTACCCGGGGTTGCCACAGCATCCAGGCCATGCCATTGCGTGCACGCAAATGAACGGCTTCGGCGCCATCGTCAGCTTCGTGCTCAAGGGCGGCATGCCGACCGTGGCCCGCTTGCTGCCGCAACTGAAGTACGCCCACCGGGCCGGCAACCTGGGAGCGGTCGAGACCATCTACGGCCCGGCGCGCACCACCAGCCATGTCGAGAACACCCCACAAGAGCGCCAGGCCCTGGGCATTTCCGAAGGCCTGGTGCGTGTGTCCGTCGGCATTGAAGAGTCGGCCGACCTGCTGGCTGACCTGCAACAGGCCTTTGCCTTCGTGCGAAGCCAGCCAGGCGCTGCACCCGTTCATCCAGACCCTGCGCACTCATGGGTTGATGCAGGCGCCTGAGGACGGGCAAGGCCCGGGAACGTCATCCCGGGCCGTTCATGAAGCATGAAAACAATAAAATCCAGCGACAGGAAAATTGCACTGCCCAAACGGTTGCAAGGCCTTTGTTCGCGCATTTCATGAGACCACTACCATGTCGACGCACTTGAAAGATCACCAGCCCGACCCCGCCTCACAGTTCCAGAAGCAGATGCAGACCCGCCATATCGTGATGCTGGCCCTGGGCGGCGTCATCGGCACCGGGCTGTTCCTGACCTCCGGGTATACGGTCAATCAGGCCGGGCCACTGGGGGCCGTGATTGCCTACATGATTGGCGCGGTAATGGTTTACCTGGTCATGGTCTGCCTGGGTGAACTGGCCGTGCAGATGCCGGAAACCGGCTCGTTCAGCAGTTACGCCACACGCTACCTGGGCCCGGGCACCGGCTATACCGTGGCCTGGCTCTACTGGCTGACGTGGACGGTGGCGATCGGTTCTGAATTTACCGCCGCCGGCATCCTGATGGTGCGCTGGTTCCCCGATACACCGGTGTGGATCTGGAGTGCGCTGTTTGCCATGACCGTATTCGTCAGCAACGTGGTGTCAGTGCGCCTGTTTGCAGAAACCGAGTTCTGGCTGTCGTTGATCAAGGTGCTGACTGTGATCACCTTCATTCTGATTGGCGGGGCCGCGATCCTGGGGTTGTTTGAGGTGCAGAGCCTGCAAGGTGCCGGGCTTTCCAACTTCACCCGTGAAGGGCTGTTCCCCACCGGCTTCATGCCCATCGTCATGACCCTGCTGGCGGTGTCCTTTGCCTTTTCCGGCACCGAACTGATCGGCATTGCCGCCGGTGAAGCGCAAGACCCGCAAAGCAGCGTGCCCAAGGCCATCCGCACCACCGTGGTCCGCCTGGCGCTGTTCTTTGTCGGCACCATCTTTGTGTTGGCCACCTTGCTGCCCCGCGAACAGGCCGGCCTGGTCGAAAGTCCGTTCGTCATGGTGTTCGAATTGATCGGCATTCCGTACTCGGCCGACATCATGAACTTTGTCATTCTCACGGCGCTGATTTCCGCCGCCAACTCCGGGTTGTATGCCGCCTCGCGCATGCTGTGGACGCTGAGCGACCAGGGCCACATGCCCAAGTGCTACGCCAGGCTCTCGCGGCGCGGCACACCGGTGAACGCCATCATCCTGAGCATGGCCGGTGCTGCAGCGTCCCTGCTCAGCAGTGTGTTTGCCCCCGACACCGTGTACCTGGCGCTGGTGTCCATTTCCGGCCTGGCCGTGGTGGTGGTGTGGATGAGCATCGCCGCCAGCCAGATCGCGTTCCGTCGGCACTATGTCGCCCATGGCGGTCGCGTCGAAGACCTGCACTTTCGCGTGCGCGGCTACCCGTGGGTGCCCATCGCGGCCTTGTTGAGCTGCACGCTGGCGTGCGTGGGCATCGCCTTCGACCCGGAGCAGCGTGTGGCCCTGTACTTCGGCCTGCCCTTTATTGCCTGGTGCTATTTCATCTACTGGATCACCCGCAACAAGCGGGCCGAGCGCCTGGCGCTGGAAGCCACCGTGCATTCCTCTGGTACGCCATGAAGGTCTCGGGCAATGATTGCGCCCCGATAAAGCACTGATGAGGTCGCGCCGATGAGCCAGAAGTCACTCCCTCCCTTGAACTGGCTGAGGGCCTTTGAAGTGTCGGCGCGTTACCTGAACTTCACCCACGCCGCCGATGAACTGCACCTGACCCAGGGCGCGGTGAGCCAGCAGATCCGTCAGCTGGAAAGCCACCTGGGCGTGGCGTTGTTCAAGCGCCTGCCGCGTGGCCTGGGCCTGACCGAGGAAGGGCAGTCGTACCTGCCGGTGGTGCAGGATGCGATCAGCCGCTTGGCGGTGGGCACCAACGAGATTTTCGGCCAGCACCATCGCCGGCATTTGAAGGTGCGCGGCAGCTTGTCTTTTCTGCACTACTGGCTGGCGCCGCGGCTGGCTGATTTCTGCCGGGAATACCCGCAGATCGATATTCGCTACATCAGCAACCTCTGGGTCAAGGAACCGGACGGCGAAGATGACCTAGAGATTCGCTGGGGCTGCGGCCGCTGGCCTGGGCTGCATGCCCAGCGCCTGACCTGGGACCTCCTGCAACCGGTGTGCTCGCCGGCCCTCATGCTGCGCTCGCCCATCCATGAACCGCGCGACCTGATGCACCATTCCCTGCTGCACGTGCTGGGGTACGAGGAAGGCTGGGGGTACTGGTTGCGGCGGGTGGGCGCCCATGACGTCGACGCTTCCCGGGGTCTGCAGTTCGACACGTTGATTTCCACGATCCGCATGGCCGAACTGGGGCAGGGCGTGGCGCTGGCCCGTTCTTCGGTGGTCGAAGATCAGTTGCGAAGCGGGCAATTGGTGGCGCCCTTCAAGCACCGTATCGAGGCCAGCGAATCCTTTTACCTGGTGCATGAACAGGCCGAAGCGCTGTCGCCTGATGCCGCCAGCTTTTCGACCTGGCTGGTGGCTCAGGCCCATCGCCTTTTGTAATACCCAACAGGAGTGGTCATGGAGTATGTAAGTACACGCGGCGGCGAGCTACGGGCGGATTTTCGCCGCGTGGTGCTGTCGGGACTGGCCGAAAACGGTGGCCTGTATGTGCCGGCCCGCTTGCCGCTGTTCACCGAGAAGCAGATCGCCAGTTGGTCATGGCTGCCGTTCGATGAGCTGGTGTGGCGTGTGATCTCGCCCTTTGTCGGCACCGCCATGGATGAAGGCACTCTGCGGGCCTTGCTCAGCGACAGCTACCGGGCCTTCAGGCACCGGGCGATCACGCCGCTTGAGCAGATCGGCCATAACGAGTGGATCCTGCAGCTGTTCCACGGCCCGACCGGTTCTTCCAAGGACTTCGCCGCCCAATTGCAGGCGCGCCTGGTCGGGCATTTTCTGCAGGAACTCGACAAGGACGCCTGGGTGGTCGGTGCCACCAACGGTGATACGGGCCTGGCGGCGCTGCAAGCCTTTGCCGATTGTCCGGCGGTGCGCATGGCGATCCTGTACCCGCGCGACGGGCTGGCACCCGGACAGCTCGCCGCCTTGCAGGCCGCCGACCCGCAGCGGGTCAAGCTGTTTGCCGTCGAAGGCAACTTCGATGACTGCCAGACCCTGGTGGCGCAGCTGCTGCGTGAGTGGCCCGCGGACGCGCCGGTGCCGGTGTGTTTCAACTCCACCAACTGGATCGGCGTGCTGGCGCAGATCGTTTTCTATTTCTATGCCGCCCTGCAACTGGGCGGCGGCTCGCGGCCGGTCGGGTTCAGCATTCCGGCGGCCAGTTCGGCCGAGATCTACGCCGGCTACATCGCGCAGAAAATGGGTTTGCCGATCAACCAGGTGATCATTTCCACCAACCGCAACGATGCGCTGCATCAGTTCTTTCATTGCAACCGCTACTCGACCCGGCGCACCGACCGCACGGTGTCGCCGGCGATGGACTTCTCGTTGTTCTGCAACCTGGAACGCTTTATCTGGGAGGTGTATGAGCACGATGGCGCTGCCACTCGGGCGCTGATGGAGCAGTTTGAACGCCACGGCGAAATGAGCATCGGCAACCCGCAATGGTTGCGCGGGCGCCTGCTGTTCGACTCCTATGCAGTGGACGAAGCCCAGGTGCGCGACGAAGTGGTCGGGCTGTTCCGCGAGACCGGCTCGGCCATCGACCCGCACACCGCCGTCGGCGTGCTGGCCGGCCGATTGCATCGGCGTAGCCTGGGCGCGCCGATGGTCACCTTCGGGCAGATTGCGCCAGGCAAGTCGGCCGCCTTGCTGGCCGAGCTGGGTGTCTGGTCGGCCAGTGTGCCGCCGACGCCAATGGTGAGCGCACAACCGCCGTACCTGGCCAAGGACGACCTACAAGGCCTGTTGCAGGCCCTGCAACTGACACCGTCGAGGCTGGCATGAAGCGCATCCTCGATCCGCTGGATGAGCGCATCCTGGCCGAACTGACCGCCAATGCACGCATCGCCCATATCGAACTGGGCGCCAAGGTCAACCTGTCGCGCAACGCAGTGCGCCAGCGCATCGAACGCCTTGAGCGCGACGGGGCGATTCAGGGCTACACGGTGCGGCTCGGGGAGTCGCGCCGACCGGCCTCGCTGATCAGCGCCGTGATCTTCGTCTACCGCTATGACCGCATGCGCGGCGAGGCCGTGCTGGCGGCGTTGCGAGGATTGCCGGAGGTGGTGCAGTGTGAAGTGCTCAGCGGCGAATTCGACCTGATGCTGCGCGTCAACGCCGCCACGCCCGAGCGCGTGCACCAGGTGTGGAAGGACATCGCCGCCATGCCGGGGGTGGAAAACACGGTCACCTCGTTCGTGTTGTCGGCGGTGTTCTGACCCGGCCGTGAGCGGTGCGGGCATGGGCAAAACGCTCAATGAATACAGCAAACTGGCCTATTCAACTGCCAGTGCCCGGCTCTTAGGATGGTCCTGTCGAACAACAACATCCCTGAGAGAGACGCCTTCATGACTGAGTACAAGATAGCCCTGGTAGGATTCGGTGGCGTGAACCGTGGCTTCGCCCAACTGGTGGCCGAGCGCAATGCCCAGTGGCAGGCGTCCCTGGGCTTCACGATCAGGATTGTCGGGGTCACCGACCTGTTCCTGGGCTCTATCGTGGCCCGCGAAGGGCTGGATGCCGCGCAACTGGTGGCACTGCCGAGCGAGAAGGGCGCATTCGCCCGGTTGCCGGGCGGCCATGCCGAGGCGTTCAACGAAAACGTGATCAAGCACTCCGGTGCCGATCTCATTGCCGAGGCCACTTTCACCAACCCCATCGATGGCGAGCCGGCCACCACCTTCTGCCGCTGGGCCCTGGAAAGCGGCATCCATGTGGTGACCACCAACAAGGGCCCCGTGGCCTTGCACGCGGCCGAGCTCAAGGCCCTGGCGCGTCGCAACAACGTAGCTTTCGAATACGAAGGCGCGGTCATGAGCGGCACGCCGGTGCTGCGCCTGGCCCGCCAGGCCCTGGCTGGCGCCAACGTGCAAGGCTTCGAAGGCATCCTCAACGGCACCTCCAACTATGTGCTCAGCCAGATGAAAGACGGCCTGGCCTTCGCTGATGCCGTGGCCCAGGCACAACAGCTTGGCTACGCCGAAGCGGACCCGACCGCCGATGTCGAAGGTTTCGATGTACGTCTCAAGGTGGTCATCCTCGCCAACGAACTGCTCGATGCGCGTTTGCAGCTCAGCGATGTGGCCTGTTCGGGCATCAGCGCCATCAGCGCCCAGGACATTGCCGATGCCAGCGCCAACAACGCCAGCTGGAAACTGATCGGCGCGGCCGAGCGCCAGGCCGATGGCTCGGTGCAGGCCCGGGTGCAGGCGCGCCTGCTGCCCAATACACACCCGCTGGCGGGCATCGGCGGGGCGATCAATGCGGTGACCTTCACCACCGAGCTGCTGGGCGCGGTCACCGTATCCGGGCCTGGCGCTGGACGTATCGAGACCGCCTTCGCCCTGCTGTCGGACATCGTTGCCATCCACGCCGCCCGCGGCCATTGATCAGGAGTTCCTCATGAGCGTATCCAGCCTGGCCAGCATCATGCTGCCTGAACCTGCCCAGATCGATGTTCTGAGCCCTTTCGATGGGCGTCTGATCGGACGCGTGCCGTGCCTCGATGCTACGGCCGTGCCCGGCTTGCTGGCGCGTGCGCGCATCGGCGTGCGCGACAGCGCCGCTCTGCCGCGCCACCGTCGGGCGCGCATTCTCGAAGACGCCGCCCACGCCATTGAGCGAGACGCCGAAGCCTTTGCCCGGCTGATCGTGGCCGAGGCGGGCAAGACCCTGCGCCAGGCCGAAAAAGAGGTGAAGCGCTGCGTCAACACCCTCAAGCTTTCGGCCGAGGAAGCGCGGCGCAACGCCGGGGAAGTGATTCCGTTCGGCGCCTATGAAGGCTCGGAGTCGCGCCAGGGCTGGTTCACCCGTGAGCCGCTGGGGCTGATCGTGGCGATCACACCGTACAACGACCCCCTCAACCTGGTCGCGCACAAACTGGGCCCGGCCATCGCCGGTGGCAATGCCGTGATCCTCAAGCCCTCGGAGCTGGCGCCGCTCTCGGCCCTCAAGCTGGTGGAGTACCTGGTCCAGGCCGGCCTGCCCGATTCGGTGGTGACCGTGGCCACCGGCGGCGTCGACCTGGGCAAGGCCCTGGTGGAAGTACGCGAGGTACGGATGATTTCCTTCACCGGCGGCTTTGCCACCGGCGAGGCCATTGCCCGCAGCGCCGGCCTGAAAAAACTGGCCATGGACCTGGGCGGCAATGCTCCGGTGCTGGTGCTGGAAGATTGCGATCTGGAGGCGACCGTAGAATCGTGCGTGTCCGGCGCCTTCTGGGCGGCCGGGCAAAACTGCATCGGCACCCAGCGCATCCTGGTGCACCGCTCGATCTACGCCGACTTCCGTGAGCGCTTTGTCCACCAGACCCGCGCCCTGGTCACCGGCGACCCCGCCCTGCGCAGCACGGATGTCGGCCCGATGATCAGCGAACAGGCCGCGCATCGCACCGAGCACTTGGTCAACAGCGCCTTGGTCGAAGGCGCCGTGCTTTTGTGCGGGCACCAGCGCCAGGCCGGCAGCTACGCGCCGACCGTACTGGAGCAGGTCAGCCACAGCAGCGCCCTCTGGCAACAGGAAGTCTTTGCCCCGGTGGTGATCCTGGAACCGTTCGAGCACCTGGACGCCGCCGTGGCCCTGGCCAACGCCCCCGAATACAGCCTGCACGCCGGCCTGTTCACCCGCGACCTGGGCAAGGCGCTGAAACTGGCCCGACAGATCGAAGCCGGCGGCGTGATGATCAACGACTCGTCCGACTACCGCTTCGACGCCATGCCCTTCGGCGGCTTCAAGTACGGCAGCCTGGGGCGCGAGGGGGTGCGGTTTGCGTATGAAGACATGACGCAGCCGAAGGTGGTTTGTATCAATGGGGTGGCGTGAGGGGCATCCGTTCTGAAGGCCGTCTTCTCGATGCCCTGTGTTTGGTTAGTCAGGAACAGGGTCAGAGACTATAATTTTTTAAAGAGTCAAATACCTGGTATGTCATCATTCCAACAAAGGCGTGTGCAACGGTTTTATAAAGGTTCCAGTGTTCTAGAACGGTTGAAAACGAAAGGCAGAAAAGTAGTGAAAGTAATAGAGCTGAAGCGTTTTTTAAAGTGAGCAATGCCGGTATTCCTGTGGTGGCTTGATAAGTGCTGGGAGGTTGTTTATGAGTGCTTATGCGATAGGCGAATCGTCAACGTGTCTGGGTACTTATGAAGGCCATAAGGCAGCCGGCCGAGAAAATGAGCAGGCCTGTCCAGAAGGTTTTATTGTTTGAGATGAGTGGCTGTGATATCCATCCGGATTTAAAGGCTAGCAGGGAGCACGTGATGGTGATAATGCCTAGGGTGAGTAAGGATATTGTGGTCATGGAGATGGGCGCCATTTACCAGTGATGGAAACGCTTCAATCCTGTATGCGTAAACTGGAGATAAGAGGTTGTATGTTGCGGTTTGTAATGACTTGGTCTTTTTATAAAGCTAACTGTACTGGATTTTGCACTGTATTATCAGTTATAGGTGTTGCATGTTGACTGTGTTTTTTTGTAAGGCGTGCTTGTGGTTATGATGTGGTTGTCGATGAATTTTAAATGCGTGATACTGGCCTATTAATCGATTCCTGCAGGGGTTGCTAAGCTTCTGCAGGAACGGCCTCTCCGACCCTTAACTAAGGCGGATGGAACAATTGAGCTTCTACCTGACTGATAGGCAGGTGCGAGATTTCTTCATCAACCACCCATTCGCACAGGAGGCCCCATATAAGACCCGTAAGGAATTCCACTAAGACCCACTGACCCAATTTCACGCTTGCCGTTGATTAGGTAGTTAGCTGCAGCAGCACCAACGATGATGCCAGCTGTTCCGGTTAAGATACTTGCACCTGCTCCGGCGCCTAAGCCGGCAATAGCCCCAATTCCGCCACCGGCTGCTCCTCCTACGGTCTCTGCGGAGACCGTTAAGCCAGTATCCGCGCCAGTAATCATAGACAGTTCTTCTTCAGTTAAGTTTCTCATTTTATATCCTTGGGGTGTGGGAGTTTATTTTGTGTTTGAATGTTTTTGGCTCAAATTTAGTAGGGTTGAATTTTTATGATATTTAGTAAATAAATGGAAAGGCTTAGCGCTATAATCATTGAGGTGTACCTGAAATATATATTGAGTTCCCAGTAATCGGAAACTGATCCTGTTGTAATAATGAGAGAGAACGGTATTAGAAAGTTGAGTATTTTTTTCAAGGCGCTACCCTTTGTTTATGCATGCCAGGTTTTGGGTTGTCGATGGCTGTTCGTTAGTTTTTAAAAATAGATTTGATCAGTGTGTCATGGGGTTTTAAAAAGTTTTAGGGGGTGGTTTGCGTCGTGACGCTTTTCTGATTGTATAGTCAGTTGTTATGCGTGCCCCATTAATTCCATGGATGTTGTGTGCTTGGAAAATGTTCTTTGTCTGCTGAAAGGCTTCCTTGCTTCCGCCATTATGAAAACAGTAATTCAATATTTGATCGAGAGGTGTGCGAACATTTTATAGTGTGTGCTGTATAGGGGGGGTTGGTTTTCGCAATCTTGGTGGGCCTAGTCATTTCAGTGCTTATTGAGATAGGTTTATGGGATCAAGGCTGAAAAGACTTTTAGGTAAAAGGACAGGGTGACGGTTAACGTGGTCATGATAAAAAATTTTATGGGTTGGGAAGGGTCCAGTTTGAAATATTTTTTTGTGATGTGCAATGTTGAGGTGGCCAGAAAAAAAGCGATGAGGCCCCAGCTAAAGCTAATGATCAGTTCTATTAGGATTGATTTAATCAAGATGGCTTCCTGTGATAATGCAGCGAGGGTTTATGAGAAGGCTGGGGCGTGCAGGGCTGTTTAGTAAGCACTTATCCTCCCCGCGATACGTGTGTGCGGGGCGCTTCAAACAGTGGTATGTATCCATCCCAGTAAAGCCCTCGCTTGGTGCCTGCATTTGCTCGCTGAAAGGGCAAGGCTCGAAATGACAGGCAACAACAGGGTTGAGTCCGTGGCAGAAAAAAACCAGTTTTTACCTGTGCTGGACGGTTATTATTGAGGTGGTGATGCTATAAAGTGAGCCTTTTTCTCAAGGCGATATTGAGTGCTGGAAACGTCAAGAAAATCCTCCCCCGTATTGATAGTTTGGTCGAACGCCATTCATGGGAAGATGGAGTGTGACAGGATCTATTGTGCCGAGTGCTTGAGCATTTTCCTGTGCCCATCTACCCACGGCAGCTCCTGCAAAAGTACCAATTGCTCCGCCAACATGTCCGCCTCTTGCAGCGCCAATGGCGCCGCCGACTAGGCCGCCTGCAGTCTCCAGTGAAACAGGAAGGTCGTTGTTGGCACCTGCAACTAGACGTTGTTCTTCTACGGTTAGGTCTCTCATGTTGTATCTTTCCTGTGATGTGTCTTTAGGTGAGCAAGATTTAGTGTTCTTGCAAATCATCGTGAGCCAGTAGTTTGTTTTTAAGTGCTTCATACGACCAGCTTAATATGAGTCCGGTTGCTCCGTATTTTAAATAGTGATAAAGATTCCAGTGTTCTATGGCCATGCTGGAAAGGAGGGCGATGATGATTGATGCTGCCATGGCGCACGTTTTTTTGATTTTGATGGTGTGGTTTTTTTTGTGGTGGGCCTTTGGTGGATTTTGATTTTTCAGGTGCGGAACCTTTGCGTGTGAGATGAGCTGGCTTCTTGTTTTTACAGTATTGCGATTTTTATTTCGCGCCCAAAATATCTGCTTTATATTGGTGTCGTGAAATATTTTTTAAGTGGCGTGATGCAATCCCACACCCCGCCACAGGGAAAACAAGCATCAATAATCCATGTCCGGCCCCCTTCGTTCCATTCAGATGGATGCAAAATAAAATCAGGGTCGTTCAGCAGGCGCTGTTCGGTATCCGGTGCCAAATGCGCCCAGATAACGTAGCCAACAGGTTGCCCTGTACAGCCAAAGAAAAAAGCAATCTGTTGATGGTCAATGGCGGGCCTCAACCAGAAATCCAGTGTCTTCATTTGAAAGGTTGATGAGCGCTTGCACATGAACATGATCATGCTGGCATAGCCCAGAGCGGCTGCTTTCTCCTGTGTTTCGATGCGCCTGCATTGAGTGCTCAAGCTATAGCGACGTGTCATTGATCATGCTCCATGTTTCACGGTAGAACTGCAGCGCCGTGCGGACCTCGTTATGACTGACGCCGAACCCGGGCAACACATCGAACGGCAATAGGTATTGCCCTGCCATGTTCACAATGAACAGGCCCGCTACAGGATCGAACTCAATGACGAGCTTATCGCTTCGCCAGAAAGGAATAGTCAGCCCTTCCTCATTTCCCAGATGCAGCTTGGCAGCCTGCATCGCTTCATCTGCCAAGGCTTGAGTGGGCAATGCTTTATCGGGCTGTGCATTGAGTCTCAGCCCTTTGATTCGGGCCGTGAGCTCATGCAATACGAGAGGGCTACGATTCAGTCGCGTGGCATTGATGGCCATGCAACGATAAAAATTCGGCTGGCTGATGCCATGCTCATTTGCAACGGAACAGGCCAACTCAAACAGCTGGTTGAAGCTTGAGTGTAACTGCTCTGCTTGCTCATCACTCAGGTTGACCCCGGCTGGTGTTACGAGCGGTGTAGTCTTTGCCTTGGCTGTCAGCAGGGCGATATACAAACGTCCAGTCCAACGCTCGTGGCCTTCCCAGTCATCGCCAAACTTTACGGTCGTTACACTGAAATCATTTCGGTCCAAAAGGTCGCGCAGGTGTTTGGAGAACGTTGCAAAAGCCGTATGATCAGCTATTGATTTCAATAGCCAGAGCGAAAATCCTGCTTGAGCGACTTCATACAGGCTTAAGTGCATGGTGTACTGGTGCGTAAAGTGTTCCAAGGCTTTCTTAAGAATGCATGCAGAATGTTCAGTGGTCAGAATCGAATACTTGCTCAGGTAATAACAAAGGCTTTCTAGGCTGTAGACCGCATGTCTGTATTCAGTATTGAACCTTTCAATGTTCAGTCGATCACTGCTGACAGCATGCGTAAACAGACGCGCGCCACTCACGTCCAGCCAGGCACCATTAAGCGCAATATTCGATTCGCTGACATTATTGTGGCTGATGTGCTTGGCACGCGAGGCCGCAAATTGCTCGGCGTATCGCGCTGCCAGTTCAAGAAGGCCGGACTCCAGTCGTTCCTGTTGGCTTGAAGCACCTGCAGTCTTTTCCGAAAAGGGCAGAAAATCCACCAGTTTCCCAATGGCCGCTTTAACCCGTTGAGCATCTTCGCCCAAGGTGTCGATGTGCTTCTGCTTGAAATAGATAGCCCGGATAAAGTGAGCTGGCCGCACGACAGGCTCACGTACGATAAGCCCGCGTATCTTGGGCTGTCCGTATTTTTCATAGGCCAGGCCGGTATCCAGAACAGCCACCGTGCGCACAGCACCATGGGGCAAGGCCTCGTGGATGATTTCAGCCCAGATGGACTCATACAACGCTGTGTGCAGGCACTGGTAACCGTCGCGATGGGACAGGTCGACCGTGTGGTCGACCAATTGATTGGGTCCCAATCCCTTGAGTTGCCAGACACCATCGAAACCGCAGCGCCCGCCGCCGCCATTTCGGGCGATCCCGTCTCCGCCATAGCGCTCGGCCATGAATGTTTTAACCTGCGCCTGATCGTTTGGGACGTTCGAGGTGTTTACAAGATAACTGTAATGGTCAAGCAGGGTGGCGCTGTCTTGCCCATTTGCCAGTGTTTCATTCAGATAAACCACACGGCACCCCTCGATTTTTTCAGTTTCAAAACTGACGAAGACTTCCGGCAGATCAACCAGTTGCTTACTGTTTATCATGGTTGAAAACGCTCCTTGCAAAAAACAGGCTGCGCCAACCCCTTGGCTTATCGTGTTCATTGTGCGCGCGGATCAACGCAGTCAGGCGTGATGGTCGATAGGGTGGCGGTGGCGATGAACTATCTTAGAACGAGGCTTTTACAAAAAACAATCATGATTTTTTAATGGTAATAATTCCTACAGACTTGAGGGGTGAGTTTTCTTACATGTGTAGGATCTTGACCCCCTACATCTGTCGGGGATGACAAGTGTCAGAGCGGTATGCAAGAATTAAACGCATCGAAAGAAGTAGTTACTTTGCTGTTTAATTGAAGAGCGTCTTTATGCACTTCAGGATTTTCAACAGCTTCGGCCAGTGCTCATCACTGAGCATTAATCGGGGCATTACAGGCTCGTATTGGTGTTGTGTGAGAATTCCAACAATACGAGCCTATTCTTTTACAGATCAATGGGTTACGTCGAAACGGCAACAGACCCTAGGGCTGTTGAGATTCAGCTTTTCTACCCCCTTCCTCTGTGATGAAATTCTGGAATGATCAGACTCGTACTCACAGACGCCCAATGGGCAAAAATGGAACTCTACTGCCTGGGAAAACCAAGCGATCCAGGCCGTAGCGGTAAAAATAATCGACTTTTTATCGAGGCCATCCTGTGGATTGTCCGAACAGGCAGTCCATGGCGTGACCTACCGGATTACTTCGGTAAATGGAACACCATTTTCAAGCGGTTTCGGGACTGGGTAAAAGCAGATGTATTCCAGCGCCTGTTTGATGTCGTGAGCGATGACCCTGACATGGAATATGCCATGGTCGACGCTACGATTGTGAAGGTTCATCGTCACGGCCAAGGCGCAAAAGGGGGACTCAGAGCCAAGCCATAGGCAAGTCCAGAGGTGGCATGACGAGCAAGATTCTGGCCCTGACAGATGCCTTGGGCAATTTGGTGCGTTTTGTTCTGCTGCCAGGTCAGCGCAACGATGTCATGGGGGTTGCCCCTTTGATCAAGGGTATTGAATTCGAAGGCTTGATTGCTGACAAGGCATTTGATGCGAACGGGTTGATTGCTGATCTGAATGAGCGAGGTGCCAAGATCGTCATCTCTCAGATGCCACAGCGTGTAGCGCCAGTGAAAATTGATCTGGAGGTGTACAAGTGGCGGCACCTGATTGAAAACTTCTTCTGCAAGCTGAAGGAGTTCAAACGCATTGCCATGCGCAGCGACAAGACCGACACAAGCTATTGCGCCATGATCAATCTTGCCGCGGCGGTCATCAACTCCCGATGAATCTCAACAGGCCCTAGGGCAGGTCAAGTTGTTCAGCAGGTTTTGCTTGTAATGAAAGCAAAAAAGACTGCCCCGGTGGCTATGGAAATAATCATCCAGTAGATCTTGCTGTTTAAGGGTTTTCTATTTGTCGGTATTGCCCAGCCGAGTTTTACAGCCAGCAGTGAGAAAGTGACAGCGAGTGCGCCGACGATAAGTAGCGTCATTGTATTGCCTCGTAATTCCATTTTTGGAAATGGAGGTGGTCGTTTAGGGGCTAGCTGTGATTGCCATTGAAGGCGTTGCCATTAATCATACCGTCGCCTATGGCGACTCCTCCTATATAAGCCGTGGCTGCCGCTGCGCCCAGGCCTACCAGCCCAACAGGGTTGGAAACAATGACGATGGAAACACTTACTGCGGCTACACCCGCGCTCACCTCGCCCCAATCGGTTCCGCCCGATACCATTGTCCACTCGTTGTCTGTTAGATCTCTCATGTAAGATTCCTTAAATAGGATGGGATGAGTTGGTTTGACGTCAATTCGCTAATTTGTTGGTCCGGTTTTTGTGTGTTTTCTCCTTTTTGCTGTTTTTAGGTGTGTAGAAGGTCTTGTGGTCTATAGGTATGGTTTAGGATGACGGTGGCGATGAACTATCTTAGAACGAGGCTTTTACAAAAAACAATCATGATTTTTTAATGGTAATAATTCCTACAGGCTTGAGGGGTAAGTTTTCTTACATGTGTAGGATCTTGACCCCCCTACATCTGTCGGGGATGACAAGTGTCAAGGCGGTGTGCAAGAATTAAACACATCGAAAGAAGTAGTTACTTTGCTGTTTACTTAAAGAGCGTCTTTATGCAAGACGCTCTTCGGTCTTCTATTGGCCAAGGATAAGGCTGTGATACCTGAAACTCCGCTGTTTCGAAAGGAAGCGCTTGCCTCGCGGCAGGTCAACTGGCTGGGTGAAATCATCCTCATCAGGCCCATTTCCTTCGCTGTACTGACCTTGATGGCTGTGCTGTTTGCGGCGCTGGTCATTGTGTTCTTCCTGTACGGCAGCTACACCAAGCGCAGCACCGTGCCCGGTCAACTGGTGCCTTCGTCGGGGCAGTTGAAAATACACACCCCTCACTCTGGCGTGGTCGTTGAACGCTTTGTTGAGGAGGGCCAGGCGATCAAACAGGGCGATCCGTTGTTTCGGCTCTCTATCGAGCGTTTTTCCAGTGTTGCAGAGTCGGTTCAGGCCGCCGTGGGCAACCAGTTGGCGAATCGACGTCAATCCCTTGAGCAGGAACTGAAGAAGCAAAAGCAGCTGCACGCCGAAGAGCGGCAAAGCCTGCAGAGCAAGCGGGCCAACCTGCGCCTCGAACTCAAGACACTGGAGCAGCAACAGGCGAGTCAGGAAAAACGCGTGCAGTTGGCCGCCAATGCAGCGCAGCGCTATCAGGGATTGATGGAAAAAGGCTACATCTCCATGGATCAACTTCAGCAGCGTCAGGCCGAGCTGTTGGCGCAGCGTCAGGTTCTGCAAGGCCTGGTGCGTGAATCCACGGTGCTGAAGCAGAAGCTGATCGAGCGTCAACATGAGCTGGCGGGACTTTCCGCGCTGCACGAGAACCAGCTGGCCGGTATTCATCGTGCGTTGTCCAGTCTTCAGCAAGAGATCATCGAAAGCGAAGCCATGCGCATGCTCGTGATCAAGGCACCGCAGGATGGCGTGGCTACCGCTGTGCTGGTCGAGCCAGGCCAGGCCGTGGACAGCTCGGTATCGATGATGAGCCTTGTGCCTGTGCACGCCGATCTGCAAGCCGAACTGTATGCGCCCAGCAAGACGATCGGCTTCATTCAGGCCGGCGACCCGGTGATGGTTCGCTACCAGGCGTATCCGTACCAGAAGTTCGGCCAGCATCGCGGCAAGGTGATGTCCGTTTCCAGGGCAACCCTGTCCGCGACAGAGCTGGCCAGCATGACCGGCACCCTTCCCGGGCTGGGCCTCAATGGCGAGCAGATCTATCGCCTGCGCGTCGAGCTGGAGGCGCAATCGGTAATGGCATACGGCAAATCAAAAGCGCTGCAGATCGGCATGTTGCTTGAGGCCGACATTCTTCAGGACTCGCGTCACCTCTATGAGTGGGTGCTTGAACCGCTTTACAGCCTGTCCGGCAAACTTCAGGACTGAATAAATGAATTATCTGGATGCAATCAGCTTGCGCTGGGGACGGCGGCTGCCGCTGATTCTACAAACCGAAGCGACAGAGTGCGGGTTGGCCTGTCTGGCCATGATCGCGGGGTACCATGGCCATCACGCGACACTGACGGAGTTGCGCCGCCGGTTCAGCGTGTCACTCAAGGGCATTACTCTCAGGCAACTGATGCAGGCCGCTGATGAATTGAACCTGGGCACACGGGCCGTAAGGCTTGAGCTGGACGACTTGGGCAAGCTCAAATTGCCTTGTGTGTTGCACTGGAACTTCAACCACTTCGTGGTGCTCCAGGGCGTCGAGGGTCAGTGCCTGACGGTGTACGACCCTGCCCAGGGCGTTCGTCGGCTGAGCCAGGACCAGGCAAGCCAGTCATTTACCGGTGCGGCCCTTGAGGTCTGGCCTGGCAATGACTTTGCCCACCAGCCGCCCAAGCCACACGTCAGGTTATTGAGCCTGCTGGGGCGGGTCAGCGGTCTTTATGCTTCGTTGATACAGGTGCTGTTGCTGGCTCTGGCGCTTGAAGTGTTTGCACTGGTCAGCCCGTTTCTACTGCAATGGACCATCGACACGGTATTGATCACTCAAGACCGGGCGCTGCTGACGACATTGCTGATCGGTTTTGGCTTGCTGCTGCTGATGCAGCAAACGCTAAGTACGGCACGGGCCTGGGTGATGCTTCATATGAGCACGCTGTTGAGCGTGCAATGGCGGGCCAACGTCTTCAGCCACTTGCTGCGTCTGCCGATCCACTATTTTGAAAAGCGCCATCTGGGCGATGTGGTTTCACGCTTCGGTGCTGTCGGTCAGATACAGCAGACCCTGACAGCCGCGTTCTTTTCTACGTTGCTGGATGGCCTGATGGCCATCGCGACGCTCTTTCTCATGTTTCTCTACAGTCCGCTGCTTGCCTCGATAGCACTGGCGGCAATGACGCTTTATGCCTTGCTTCGTTGGGCGTGGTACCGCCCCCTGCGGCGGGCAAGTGAAGAGCAGATTATTCACGCCGCCCGCCAGGAAAGCCATTTTCTGGAAACGGTGCGCGGCATACGGACCTTGAAGTTGTTCCAGCGCCAGACCGAGCGTCGATCTGCCTGGCTGGCATTACTGGTGGAACAGATCAATGCAGGGCTGCGGACCCAGAAACTTCAATTGGTATATACCCAGTTCAATGCCCTGATTTTCGGGGTTGAGCATTTGCTGGCCATCGGGCTGGGCGCCTCTCTGGTGATGGATAACCGCTTTACGGTCGGTGTGCTGATGGCGTTCATGGCGTACAAGTCGCAATTTGTCAGTCGCGTTGCCCGATTGATCGATCATCTGTTTGAGCTGCACATGTTGCGCTTGCAGGGCGAGCGCCTGGCCGACATCGTGTTGCATCCACCCGAAGACGGTGGCGAGGTGTCGAATGTCATCACCCTGAATTCAATGCCGGCAGACATTGTTATCCGCAATGTGAAATACCGTTATGGCGAGCAAGAGCCCTTTGTGTTGAACGGCATTGACTTGTGTATTGCACAAGGCGAGTCGGTGGCCATTACCGGCGCTTCAGGCTGTGGAAAAAGTACCTTGATCAATCTGCTTTTGGGCATACATAAACCCACCGAGGGGCAGATACAGATTGCCGGGCTCGACCTTGAACGAACAGGCACGCAAGGCCTGTGCAACAGGATTGCCACGGTGTTGCAGGACGATTCTCTGTTTGCCGGCTCACTGGCCGACAATATCGCTTTCTTCGAGCCCGGCCCGGATCTGGAGCGGGTCATGGCGTGCGCGGCCAAGGCGTCGATCCATGCGGATATTCTAGGCATGCCCATGGGCTACAACACGCTCGTGGGTGATATGGGGACTGTGTTGTCGGGTGGGCAGAAGCAGCGTGTGCTGCTGGCCAGGGCGCTGTATAAAAAGCCCGACATTCTGATTCTTGACGAGGCCACCAGCCATCTGGATGTCCAATGCGAGCAGCGTGTCAATGAGGCCGTCGGTGCGCTGAACGTGACGCGCATTATTGTGGCCCATCGCGCAGAGTCCATTGCTTCGGCCGATCGTGTGGTACGGATCGAAGCCGGCCGGATTGCTTGCGATACACGGCGCTCAAGCCCGGTGCGTCAACCGGTTGAGGGTGTCGCATTGTGAAAAGCATTCTGTTTACGTGTGCGTTGCTGGGAAGCTTCTGGTGCTTGCCACGCGGAAGTCTGGCGCTGGATCGGGAGGCCCTGGCCACTGATGTTCAGGTTTCACGCACAGTGACCGAGGCATTCAAGGCGAGGAGGGAGGATTGCAACGACTCGTCCATGCCGACGTTTCTGACGCTGGAAAACATGATCGAGCGTGTGCTGTGTCACGACCCTCTCACCCGACAGCGTTGGGCCAGCGCCAGGGCTCAGGCCGCCATGGTCAGGGTCAGGCAATCGGCCTACCTGCCCAGACTCGATGCGACGCTTGGCAGTAACAGTGGCCGTAGCGATACGGCTTATAAACAACGCAATGACGCGGTCGGTGGCCGTCAGCGCCGCTTCGAGCGCCGCTTGAACCTGAGTTGGGTGCTGTTCGATTTCGGTCGGCGCGATTCGGGCCTGCTTCATGCCCATAATTTGTTGGTTGCAGCGAATGCCCACTATGACAGGCACTTGCAAGAAGCTTTCGCAGGCGCCGCACAGTTGTATTACCAGGCGTTGGCCGCCCGGCACAACCTGCTTGTCGCCCGGCAGGTCACTGCACTGGCGACGCAAAACGTCAACGTTGCCAATGCCCGATATGAAGCAGGAGCTGCTGCGCTTTCCGATCGCCTGCAAGCACAGACCGCTCACTCACGTGCGCAACTCAACGAAGTGCGCGCCGAGGGCGCCTTGCGCAGTGTCAAGGGCGTCATTGCGCTGCAAACAGGGTTGCCTGCGCAGGTGGAGCTGGAACTGGTGGGTGATCTGAGTCGGCGGGTAGGCATGGACTTTTTCGACAGCCTCGATGACCTGCTTGAGCAGGCGCTGCAGCAACATCCATCGCTGGTGGCGGCCAGAGCGAACGTCAATGCGGCCAAGGCGGACATTGACGAGCGCCGTGCGGCGGGCCGTCCTGTCCTGTCGTTGACCGCCAACCTTTCCGATGTGAAGACCCGGCAACCCATGGCGCTCAATGGTGACAGCCACGCACGCAACAACAGTGTGGGTCTGCAACTGAGCATTGCCTTGTTCGACGGCTTCGAGAATACCCATCACGTGCGCAGGGCCCAGGCACACCTGGCGGCCACCGAAGCGCAGTTGCTGGATGAAGAGCGGCGCCTCTCGCTGACGCTGTGGAGCACCTATCAAGCGTTGAAAGTCGAGTCGCTCGCGCTACAAAACACAGCGCAGTGGGTAGAGCAGTCAAGGCAGACGCTGAGCGTGGTGCAAGGCCGGTATCGTGCGGGCGTCGGCAGCATGATCGAGTCGCTGGATGCCTTGACCGCCTATGCGGCCGCCGAACAGCAGCATATCAATACGTTGAACGCCTGGCAGGAAACACGGCTGAAGCTGGCAGCGAGTCTGGGAACGCTGGGTTTCTGGACGCTGTAGCCGTGAGGTGAATCTGTGAAGACGGTGTGTGCGTGCGTTTTTTATCGAGAGATTCAATGGGTTTTAATAACAGGTCAAAGGGCGTTGTGACGGACGGCGCTCGTTCTTTTTTCGCCCACACATTGTCCCTGCTGTCGTTGTACTGGAAGGGCGAAGAGAAAGTATTCGCCTGGGCAGGCCTGGTCGCCTTGATGGTGCTTTCTTTACTGTCCGTGGCGACCGCCCTGGCAATCAATGAATGGTACAAGCACTTCTATAATGCAGTTCAGGCCCTTGATGAGTCCGGTTTTTATCGACTGATCATTCTCTTCGTGGTGATGGTCCTGTTTTCCGTCGGGCGATTGGTGCTCAGCAACTATCTGGTTGATGTATTCGCCCTCAAGTGGCGTCGCTGGCTGACCCAGCATTATCTTTGCGCCTGGGTCATCGAGTCGAGGTGTCCCACGCAGGTTGCACAATGCATCGATAATCCGGATCAACGCATTGCCGAGGATATTCATACATTCACTTATGAGACCCTTGACCTGGCGTGTGGCCTTGTCTACACCGTAGCCAGTGTTGTTTCGTTCAGCGTGGTGCTGATCAGCATTTCAGGCGAAGCCTCCTTCTGGGGCGTTACAGTGCCCGCTCATATGTTCTGGGTGGCGATTCTCTATGCCGTGGCAGGGACCTGGCTGAGCCAGAAAATCGGCCGCAGACTGGTCTCGCTCAGTAACAGGCAACAACGCTCTGAAGCGGACTTCAGGTATGTGCTGGTCCGGTTCAGGGACGGTTTCAACGTGCGTAGGCAGGACGCGAGCCGTCATCAAGAGAAGGCCTGCATCAGCGCCAGGCTGGATGTCAGCCTGGCCAATACGCGACGCACCATCAAGGTCAAGATGCGCCTGGCCCTGTTCACCGAAAGCTACCGCAGGTTTTCCCTTGTGTTCAGCAGTGTACTGGCCGTGCCACGCTTTTTTTCCGGCACCCTCATGTTTGGCGATGTCATGCAGATCAATTCGGCTTTTGGCAATCTGTGTGGAAACCTGAGCTGGTTCATCAATGCCTATCATCGCCTTGCTGACTGGAAAGCCACGACCGACCGGCTCATCGCCTTCGAGGTCACGCTTGTGCAGCTTGCTCAGGGCGAGGTGATCGATCCGGCGCTGCACAGCCCTACCCACCGGCCGCCCACCGACAATTGATTGGCTGCATGCATCTGCCTCACCACCCCATCCGAAGAGGCTGCTTTCCCGGCAGCCTCTGGGGTATACTCGCCGGCTTTGTAATTTTCGCCTGCGAGTGCTGACGACCATGGAAATCAATCCGATCATAAACAGCATCAAGGACCTCTCCGAGCGTTCCCAAACCATTCGGGGGTATCTTTGACTACGATCACAAACATGATCGTCTGACCGAAGTGACCCGCGAGCTCGAAGACCCCGCTGTCTGGAACAAACCCGAATACGCCCAGAACCTGGGCCGCGAACGCGCCCAGCTGGCGCTGATCGTCGACACCCTCGACGAACTGGCCAGCGGCCTGGCCGATGCCCGCGACCTGCTGGACATGGCCGCCGAGGAAGAAGACGAAGGCGCTGTGGCTGATGTGTCGGCCGAGGTCGAGCGCTTGCGCGAGGCGCTCGAAAAGCTCGAGTTCCGCCGCATGTTCAGTGGCGAGATGGACCCCAACAACGCCTACCTCGACATCCAGGCCGGCTCCGGCGGTACCGAGGCTCAGGACTGGGCCAACATCCTGTTGCGCATGTACCTGCGCTGGGCTGACAAACGCGGTTTCGAAGCGACCATCATGGAACTGTCGGCCGGTGAAGTCGCCGGCATCAAGGGTGCGACCGTGCACATCAAGGGCGAGTACGCCTTTGGCTGGCTGCGCACCGAGATCGGCGTGCACCGCCTGGTGCGCAAGAGTCCGTTCGACTCCGGCAACCGTCGCCACACCTCGTTCTCGGCCGTGTTCGTCTCGCCCGAAATCGATGACAACATCGAAATCGAGATCAACCCGTCCGACCTGCGCATCGACACCTACCGCTCCTCCGGTGCCGGTGGCCAGCACGTCAACACCACTGACTCGGCGGTGCGCATCACGCACGTGCCGACCAACACCGTGGTCAGTTGCCAGAACGAGCGCTCCCAGCACGCCAACAAGGACACCGCCATGAAAATGCTGCGGGCCCGGTTGTACGAGCAGGAAATCCAGAAGCGCAACGCCGCCTCCCAGGCGCTGGAGGACACCAAGTCCGACATCGGCTGGGGTCACCAGATTCGCTCCTATGTCCTGGATGCCTCGCGCATCAAGGACCTGCGCACCAGTATCGAGCGCAGCGACTGCGACAAGGTGCTCGACGGCGACCTGGACGAGTACCTGATTGCCAGCCTCAAACAAGGCCTGTGAGGACACCTCTAAAAACTACCTGCGTTGTCATCGCTGCGTTAAAAACAGGCTCAAAATGCTCATTTACAATCTGTAAAGTCGAACGCGACTCCGACCGTTTTTCGCCTGTTTTTGCCTTGCGCTGACTGCCTCGGCAACGTTTTTAGAGGCACCCTAGGCCGACACAACAGCAGCGGGCAGCCCGGACTGCCCGCCATCCCTTGCCGCAGGCGAGGGACAACGTACCTGTGATGGAATAACTGAAGACATGAGCGACCAACAACCCGACTCGCAAGCCCTGCAACAGGAAGAAAACACCCTGATCGCCCTGCGCAAGGAAAAGCTTGCCGCCGAACGCGCCAAGGGTCAGGCCTTCCCCAACGACTTCCGTCGCGACAACTACTGCAACGACCTGCAGAAACAGTACGTCGACCACACCAAGGAAGCGCTGGCCGAGGCTGCCATCCCCGTCAAGGTTGCCGGTCGCATCATGCTCAACCGTGGGGCCTTCATGGTCATCCAGGACATGACCGGGCGCATCCAGGTCTATGTCAACCGCAAGACCTTGCCCGAGCAGACCCTGGCCGAGGTCAAGACCTGGGACCTGGGTGACATCATCGCCGCCGAAGGCACCCTGGCCCGTTCCGGCAAGGGCGACCTGTACGTCGAAATGACCGCCGTGCGCCTGCTGACCAAGTCGCTGCGCCCGCTGCCGGACAAGCACCACGGCCTGACCGACACCGAGCAGCGTTATCGCCAGCGCTACGTCGACCTGATCGTCAACGAAGAGGTGCGCGACACCTTCCGCGTGCGCTCGCAGGTGATCAGCCATATCCGCAGCTTCCTGGCCAGGCGCGACTTCCTTGAAGTCGAGACGCCGATGCTGCAGACCATTCCGGGCGGTGCGGCAGCCAAGCCGTTCGAAACCCACCACAACGCGCTGGACATGCCGATGTTCCTGCGCATCGCGCCGGAGCTGTACCTCAAGCGCCTGGTGGTGGGCGGGTTCGAGAAGGTGTTCGAGATCAACCGCAACTTCCGCAACGAAGGCGTCTCGACCCGGCACAACCCTGAATTCACCATGCTGGAGTTCTACCAGGCCTACGCCGACTACGAAGACAACATGGACCTCACCGAGGAGTTGTTCCGTGAGCTGGCGCAACTGGTGCTGGGCAGCACTGACGTGCCATACGGTGACAAGGTGTTCCACTTCGGCGAGCCGTTCGTGCGCCTGTCGGTGTTCGACTCGATCCTCAAGTACAACCCCGAGCTGACCGCCGATGACCTGCAGGACATCGACAAGGCCCGCGCCATCGCCAAGAAAGCCGGCGCCAAGGTGCTGGGCTTCGAAGGCCTGGGCAAGCTGCAGGTGATGATTTTCGAAGAGCTGGTCGAACACAAGCTGGAGCAGCCGCACTTCATCACCCAGTACCCGTTCGAAGTGTCGCCGCTGGCGCGCCGCAACGATGACAACCCGAACGTCACCGACCGCTTCGAGCTGTTCATCGGCGGCCGTGAAATCGCCAACGCCTACTCCGAGCTCAACGATGCCGAAGACCAGGCCGAGCGCTTCCAGGCCCAGGTGGCCGACAAGGACGCCGGCGACGACGAAGCCATGCACTACGACGCCGACTTCGTCCGCGCCCTGGAGTACGGCATGCCACCAACGGCGGGTGAGGGCATCGGCATCGACCGTCTGGTCATGCTGCTGACCAACTCGCCGTCGATCCGCGACGTGATCCTGTTCCCGCACATGCGCCCACAGGCGTAAGCGGCAACACTCCGAACCGCCTGTTTCGCGTGATGTGGACAGGCGGTTTTTTTATGCCCGGCATAAAGAAAGGCGCCAGCCAGACAGCCGGTGGGCGCGAGCCACGGTCGCGAAGGCGGCCAGGCGCTCTTGAATCATCAGTATTGACGCGCCTTGTGCGGCGCAGTGAAGATCGGGTCCCGTGCCCAGTCAGAACGTCAACAGCAGGATCAAGGAGTACCGCGTGGACGATTACCAGCAGACTATTCGTACGTTATCCGACCGTATCGTGGCGGCGCAGACGCCGATCCGCGTGCTGGATGCAGTGAAGTGGGACGAAGGGGTGCGCAAGACCTTCCTGGCCGCCAAGGGCAAGGAGCTGCCGATCGTGGACCGTGCCTATTACGAGAACCGTTCGTTGGGCTTCGATGCCGGTGCGCTCAAGCAGGAATTCCAGAACATCGAGCGCGATATTACCCGCCAGTTGGGGCAGTTCAATCCGGCCGGGCAGATCATGCGCCGCATGTGCCGCGAATACCGCATGGTGGTGCGCATGCTCGAAGCGCGCGGCACCCAGGATTTCGGCCTGATTTCCCAGGAACTGTATGGCGCGGCCTCCGATGCCTTTCATGCCGGTGACCCGACCCTGTCGGACCTGGGCCTGATGCTCTCGGGCTACCTGAACAACATCGCCGGCCGTGGCGACCTCAAGGACGAGCCCAAGACCCTGACCGCCAAGGATGCGGTGGCCATGCTGCAAAGCCGCTTGAACCGGGTGTTCGGCGAGGCCGAGGACACCGTGCGGGTGTTCGAGTCTGACGGCATCGTGGCCGATGCGGCGGCCGGTGCCGACTACATCAAGGTGCGCTCCGACGCCATGTTCAACGAGCGTGACGTGCGCGCCCTGGAAGTGCATGAGGGGCTGGTGCATGTGGCCACGACCCTCAATGGCCAGAACCAGCCCATCTGCACCTTCCTGTCCAAGGGCCCGCCCTCATCGACCGTGACCCAGGAAGGCCTGGCGATCCTGATGGAAGTGATCGCCTTCGCGTCCTACCCCAGCCGCCTGCGCAAGCTGACCAACCGCACCCGCGCCATCCACATGGCCGAGGAGGGCGCCGACTTCATCGAGGTGTTCGACTTCTACCGTGAACAGGGTTTCGGTATGTCGGAAAGCTACGGCAACGCCAGCCGCGTCTTCCGTGGCTCGACGCCCAACGGCCTGCCCTTCACCAAGGACCTGTCGTACCTCAAGGGCTTCATCATGATCTACAACTACATCCAGCTGGCGGTGCGCAAGGGCAAGCTCGAGCAGGTGCCGTTGCTGTTCTGCGGCAAGACCACCCTGGAAGACATGCGCACGTTGCGCCAGCTGGTGGACGAAGGCCTGGTGATCGCGCCCAAGTACCTGCCCGAGCAGTTCCGCGACATGAACGCACTGTCGGCCTGGATGTGCTTCTCCAACTTCCTGAACCACCTGAGCCTGGACCGGATCGAAGCGGATTACTCAAATATCCTGTGAGGGCCTTGTAGGAGCGCGCTTGCCCGCGACCGAGTGCGCAGCGCTCGCAAAATCTCGGAAACGCCACAAATTTACGACTGCTACCCCGTCAGGGATCTATGAAGCGCTGAAAATTTACGACTGCTACCCCGTCAGGGATTGATGAAACGCCACAAATTTACGACTGCTTACGCAGCCGGTCGCGGGCAAGCGCGCTCCTACTGGCGGCAACATTCAAGGGATGTGCATTTGAAACTGATCGGTCTGATGGTCCTGCTGCTGAGCCTCGGCGGTTGCAGTGGCCTGCTGTTCTACCCCGAGCGCGGCCAGCCCTTTACCCCGGAAAAGGCGCAGCTGGCGTACCGCGACGTCACCCTGACGGCCGCCGACGGCACGCGCTTGCATGGCTGGTGGCTGCCGGCCAGGCCCGGCGTGGCGGTCAAGGGCACGGTGCTGCACCTGCATGGCAACGGCGGCAACCTGGCCTGGCACCTGGGTGGAAGTGGGTGGCTGCCGGAGCAGGGCTATCAGGTGCTGATGCTTGATTACCGCGGCTACGGCCTGTCCCAGGGCGCGCCCAGCCTGCCGGCGATCTACCAGGACCTGGACGCCGCCTTTGCCTGGCTGGACGCCGCACCCGAGGTGCAGGGCCATCCACGCATTGTGCTCGGGCAAAGCATCGGTGGCGCGCTGGCGGTGCATTACCTGGCCCGTCACCCCGAGCATCGCGGTCGCCTCAAGGCCTTGGTGCTCGACGGCGCGCCAGCCAGCTACCGCGACGTGGCTCGCTATACCTTGGGCACCTCGTGGCTGACCTGGGCCTTTAAACGGCCACTGTCCTGGCTGGTGCCCGATGCCGACAGCGCGGTCAACAGCCTGGACGGGCTCAAGGGTACGCCCATGCTGATCTTCCAGAGCCTGGACGACACGCTGGTGCCGCTGGACAACGGCCTGACGCTGTACAAGGCCGCGCCCTTGCCCCGGGTGCTGCAACTGACCCGTGGCGGCCACGTGCAAACCTTCGCCGACCCTACCTGGCGCCAGGTGCTGTTGCGCTACCTCGACGACCCGCAGCATTTCAACGGCCTGCGCCGCCTGGGCGAAATCCCCAATTACCCGGACCAGGCCGAGCCGTGAGCCAGGACCGCAACCTGATCCCGCTGATCCTGACCGCTGTGGCCAGCATTGCCGGCACCGTCGCCTGCCTGGGCTACTACGGCTACCTGCATTTCGCCAAACCCGAAGACGCGCTGCGCCTGGAGCAGTTCACGTTTCTCAAGACCGTCCCCGGCCAGGAGTACCGCGCCAGCGTGACCCCGGCGGATCCGGTGGCGCAGTGCATTGATGGCGTGCTGGTGCTGTTCGACACCACACAGAAAGGCTTGAGCGGCGTGCTGGTTGATGAGCGTCAGCGCGTGGTGCGCTGCACATCGGGGCAGTAGAACCGTTTTACGTGCGGTCCATTGCCTTATCGCCTTTGCCGTTTCAAGGAAAAACCCAATGCCTTCGCGTCTCGACACCCCTTTGCCTTCCGCCTTGCCCGGCAGTTCCGGATTCGTCCGGGTGCGCGGTGCCCGGGAACATAACCTCAAGAATGTCGACGTCGATGTGCCCCGCGATGCGCTGGTGGTGTTCACCGGGGTGTCGGGGTCCGGCAAGTCGTCGCTGGCCTTCTCGACGCTCTATGCCGAAGCGCAGCGCCGCTACTTCGAGTCGGTGGCGCCTTATGCGCGCCGTCTGATCGACCAGGTCGGGGTGCCCGATGTCGACGCCATCGAGGGCCTGCCGCCGGCGGTGGCCCTGCAACAGCAGCGCGGCACGCCCAGTGCGCGCTCCTCGGTGGGCAGCGTCACGACCCTGTCGAGCCTGATCCGCATGCTCTATTCACGCGCCGGTCGCTACCCGGCCGGCCAGCCGATGCTCTATGCCGAAGACTTCTCGGCCAACACGCCGCAAGGCGCCTGCCCGCAATGCCACGGTATCGGAAGGGTGCATGAAGTCACTGAAGCGTCCATGGTGCCCGACCCTTCGCTGACCATCCGCCAGCGTGCCGTGGCGGCCTGGCCGCTGGCCTGGCAGGGCCAGAACCTGCGCGACATCCTGGTGACCCTGGGCTATGACGTCGACATCCCGTGGTGCGACCTGCCCAAGGCGCAGCGCGACTGGATTCTGTTCACCGAAGAAACCCCCACCGTGCCGGTGTACGCCGGGCTGACCCCGGCGCAGACCCGCACCGCGCTCAAGCGCCAGCTCGAGCCCAGCTACCAGGGCACCTTCAGTGGCGCGCGGCGCTACCTGCTGCACACCTTCATGCATTCGCAGAGCGCGCAGATGCGCAAACGGGTGTCGCAGTACATGCGCGCCAGCCCGTGCCCGGCGTGCGCGGGCAAACGCCTCAAGCGCGAGGCGCTGACCGTGACCTTCGCCGGGCTGGACATCGCCGAGCTGTCGCAGCTGTCGTTGCAGGCGCTCAGCGAAGTGCTCAAGGACGTGGCCGGTGCCGATTACCTGGCGCACGAAGACCCCGACCTGTCACTGGAAAAGCGCCTGGCCGCGCAACGCATCGCCCATGAACTGCTGGAGCGCATCACCACCCTGATCGATCTGGGCCTGGGCTACCTGGCGCTGGAACGCAGCACACCGACCCTGTCGTCCGGCGAGTTGCAACGCCTGCGCCTGGCCACCCAGCTTAACTCGCAGTTGTTCGGCGTGATCTACGTGCTCGACGAGCCGTCCGCCGGCCTGCACCCGGCCGACAGCCAGGCGCTGTTCGATGCCCTGCAACGCCTGAAGGCCTCGGGCAACTCGGTGTTTGTGGTCGAGCACGACCTGGACACCATGCGCCGCGCCGACTGGCTGATCGACGTCGGCCCGGCGGCGGGCGAGCAGGGCGGGCGCATCCTCTACAGCGGCCCGCCGGCCGGCCTTGAGCAGGTGGCCGATTCCAGCACCCGCGCTTACCTGTTCAGCGAGCCGGACGCCACCGCGCATCCGCTACGCCAGCCACAGGAGTGGCTGCGCCTGGAGGGCATCACCCGCAATAACCTGCACAACCTGAGCGCCGGGTTTCCGCTGGGCTGCTTCACCGCCGTCACCGGCATTTCCGGCTCGGGCAAGTCCAGCCTGGTCAGCCAAGCCTTGCTGGAGCTGGTCGGCAGCCACCTGGGTCAGGCGCCGGCCAGCCCCGAGACCGGCGAAACGGACCTGGAAGACGAACCGCTGCACACCAGCGGCGGCCAGATCAGTGGCGGGCTCGAAGGCCTCAAGCGCCTGGTGCAGGTCGACCAGAAACCCATCGGCCGCACGCCGCGCTCGAACCTGGCGACCTACACCGGGTTGTTCGATCACGTGCGCAAGCTGTTTGCCGCCACTGAACAGGCACAAGCGCTGGGCTTCGATGCCGGGCAGTTCTCGTTCAACGTCGCCAAGGGCCGTTGCCCGAATTGCGAAGGCGAAGGCTTTGTCAGCGTCGAATTGCTGTTCATGCCCAGCGTCTATGCCCCGTGCCCGACCTGCCACGGCGCTCGCTACAGCCCTGAGACCCTGGCGGTTACCTGGCAGGGCCTGAACATCGCCCAGGTGCTGCAACAGACCGTCGATCAGGCCTTCGACACCTTTGCCGAGCAACCGGCGGCCCGCCGTGCCCTGCAGGTGCTCAAGGACATCGGCCTGGGCTACCTGCGCCTGGGCCAGCCGGCCACTGAACTGTCGGGCGGCGAGGCGCAGCGCATCAAGCTGGCCACCGAACTGCAGCGCATGGCCCGCGGCAAGACCCTGTACGTGCTGGACGAACCCACCAACGGCCTGCACCCCCAGGACGTCGACCGCCTGATGGTGCAGCTCAACCGCCTGGTCGATGCCGGGCACACGGTGATCGTGGTCGAGCACGACATGCGCGTGGTAGCGCAGAGCGACTGGGTGATCGACATCGGTCCCGGGGCCGGCGAGGCGGGCGGCAAGGTGGTGGTGGCCGGTCCGCCACAGGCCGTGGCGCAGTGTGCCGAAAGCCGCACGGCGCCGTTTCTGGCCAGCGCGTTGTAGCCACTGCCGAACCGGCCATGCGCTTGCGAAGGGCCGGTTCAGGCGCCGGCCTGCAAGGCGTGTCTTCTCGTACCTTCCTGATCGGCGCGAGCCTGTTCGGCCATGATTTCCCGGAGGGCTTTGTAGTTGAGCCAGTCAAAGGTGCGCAGAAAATCGGCCGCGCACTGAGCGCCTTCAAGAAAGAGCCGGGTCTTTTCAGCGTCAGGCATAGTGAAGTCCAGCCAGTTGAAGCCTTTTGCCGGAATCCAGGTGACCAGTTGCCTGTAGTCGGGGTTAGTCGCGCCAGCGGATCCATGTGTCGTTGCGCCAGTCCAGCAGTTGCAAGGTGTTGCCCAGCCATTCCAGCCCGCTCAGGTTCGGCTCTTGCGGCCGGCATTCGGTACGGCGGTGCTATTCGGGGATGACCCCGTGGTTCAGTCATTGGCGCAGGATAATCAGGCGGCTTGGGCATGACCAGTCGTGGACAGGCCGATCCGGAAAGTTCGGAAGTGAACTACAAGGGTGGGGACGACTTGTTGTAGGAGCGCGCTTGCCCGCGACCGAGTGCGCAGCGCTCGCAAAAATTTGTGAAACGCCACAATTTTACGACTGCTAACGCAGCCGGTCGCGGGCAGAGCGCGCTCCTACCAGTGCAGCATCACGAGCGGCTGATTGTCGCATTCAGGTTGACGGTCATACGCATTCCAGCCGATTTATCCCTCAATCAATCGCCCTTAATCTGTGCCCATGTTGAACGCAACCACTTACTCACTTAAGCAAGGGATTCGATCATGAGCGCAGCCACTTACAACCGCCTGAACAAAGACGACGCCATCGTACTGCTGGTGGACCACCAGACCGGCCTGATCTCGCTGGTGCAGGACTTCTCGCCCAACGAGTTCAAAAACAACGTGCTGGCCCTGGCTGATCTGGCGAAGTTCTTCGAGCTGCCGACCATCCTCACCACCAGCTTCGAGCAAGGCCCCAATGGCCCGCTGGTGCCAGAGTTGAAAGAGATGTTCCCGGACGCGCCGTACATCGCCCGCCCTGGCCAGATCAATGCATGGGACAACGAAGACTTCGTCAAGGCAATCAAGGCCACCGGCCGCAAGCAGATCATCATTGCCGGTGTGGTCACCGATGTGTGCGTGGCGTTCCCGACCCTGTCGGCGCTGGCCGAAGGCTTTGAAGTGTTTGTGGTCACCGATGCGTCGGGCACCTTCAACGAGACCGTGCAGCAGGCCGCGTGGAACCGCATGAGCCAGGCCGGTGCGCAACTGATGAACTGGTTCTCGGTGGCCTGCGAGCTGCACCGCGACTGGCGCAACGACGGTCGGGCACCTTCAACGAGACCGTGCAGCAGGCCGCGTGGAACCGCATGAGCCAGGCCGGTGCGCAACTGATGAACTGGTTCTCGGTGGCCTGCGAGCTGCACCGCGACTGGCGCAACGATATTGAAGGCCTGGGCAACCTGCTGTCGCAGCGGATTCCCAACTACCGCAACCTGATGAATGGCTACGCCGCGCTGACCGCCCACAAAGGCTAAGCCGCTGCCCATGCCCTGAAAGCCTGCCTTGACCCGCAGGCTTTTTTTCAGCCCAAGGATTTGTGAGAGCCGCCATGCACACGCCGACCGCCACATTGCCCGCTGCATCAACCGCATCGCCCTGGAAACCCCTGCACACCCGCGTCTTCCTGTGGTTGTGGCTGGCCAGTATTGCCTCGAACATCGGCACCTGGATGCACGAAGTCGGTTCCGGCTGGCTGATGACCTCGCTGTCGGCCAGCCCACAAGCCGTGGCGCTGGTGCAGGTGGCTGGCGCCTTGCCAGTGTTTTTGCTGGCGCTGCCGGCCGGGGCCCTGGCCGACATCGTCAACAAGCGCCGCTACCTGCTGGCCGTGCAGGGCTGGATGGCGCTGGTGGCCCTGGCGCTTACCCTGCTGACAGTAACCGGTCAGATGTCGGTGCCGCTGTTGCTGACCCTGACCTTTGCCATGGGCATCGGCAGCGCGCTGATGATGCCGGCCTGGTCGGCGCTGGCCCCGGAGATCGTCGCCCGTGAGGACGTACCGGCCGCGGTGGCATTGTCGAGCCTGGCGATGAACGTGGCGCGGGCCATTGGTCCGGCGATTGCCGGGGTGCTGGTGAGCCTGAGCGGGCCGTGGCTGACCTTTGCCTTGAACAGCGTATCGTTTCTGGCGGTGATCGTGGCCCTGTATGCCTGGCGCCATACGCCGGCCCCGGCGACCTTGCCGGCCGAGCGCTGGTGGGGTGCCATGCGTGCCGGTGTGCGTTATGCCCGCGGTTCGCGGTCGTTGCGGGCGGTGCTGGTGCGCACGGCGGCGTTCTTTGTCGGTGCGGTGGTGGGCATGGCCTTGCTGCCGTTACTGGTGCGCCGCGAGATCGGCGGCACGGCGCTGGACTACGGCATTCTGCTGGGCTGCGTGGGCATCGGTGCGGTAGTGGGCGCGGTGCTGCTGCCCAGGTTGCGGGCGCGCTTGAGCGCCGACCTGATCGTGGTGGGGGCCAGTGTGGTGTATGCGCTGGTGCTGTTCGGCCTGGCGTGGGTGCGTTCGATGGCGGCGCTGGCGCCGCTGATGCTGATCAGTGGCGTGGCCTGGATTGCGGTGTTGAGCAGCCTGCAAGTGGCGGTGCAGACCACGGTGCCGTCGTGGGTCAGGGCGCGGGCGGTGTCGCTGTACATTCTGGTGTTCTTCGGCTGTTCAGCCGGCGGCGCGGCCGGGTGGGGTGCGGTGGCCAGCCATGTGTCGATGAATGCGGCTTTCATGGGCGCCGGCGTGGTGTTGTTGATCGGCATCCTGCTGCGCTGGCACTTCCCGCTGCCGACCGGCGAGATGGACGAGATGCAGCCATCGAAGCATTGGGCCGCGCCGCAACTCGACGAGGCGCTGCCAGCCGAGCGCGGGCCAGTGATGATCACCGTGGAGTACCGGATTGCCCAGGAGCACGTGGCGAAATTCAGCCACGCCATGCAGGCGGTCAGCCACATGCGCAAGCGTAATGGTGCGTTTTCATGGGGCTTGATGCAGGACGCGCAGGACCCCCGGCTGTGGCAGGAGTACTTTTTCGAGGAATCCTGGGTCGAGCACCTGCGCCATCACGACCGCGTGACCCGCGCCGACCAGAAGCTGGAAGTGGCCGCACGAAGGTTCCAGGAAGAAGGCGTGCCGGTGAAGATCCGGCACTTGTTGAATCAGGCGGCGGGGCATTGAGAACCCCCCCGCCCTGGTGAGGGGTGTTTTCTAGAAACCCACGGTAGCCGAGAGCAGGTAGGTGCGTGGCGTCGACAGGGTCAGGCCCGGCTCGCTGTCATCCGAGGCGCCAGCCGAGGCCCAGTAGGCCTTATCCAGCACGTTCTCGACATTGGCGCGCAGGGTGATGTCCTTGCCTTCGACCTTGAAGGCATAGCGGGCGCCGAGGTCGAAGCGTTCCCAGCCGTCGATCGACTTGCTGTTGGCCTGGTCCAGGTACTGCGAGCTGGAATGGATGCCGCGTGCGGTCAGGGTCACGCCTTGCACGCCCGGCACGTCCCATTCGGCGCCCAGGTTGACGTTGTACTTGGGTGTGGCCGGGGCGCGGTTGCCGTCGTAGATACCGCCTGCGGTGTTGGTCAACTCGCTGTCGATGTACATCAGGCCGCCCAGCAGGCGCACGCCTTCGACCGGTTCACCGAAGACGCTCAGCTCGACACCGGTGTTCTCGCGCTTGCCGCTGGGGCCGAACACGCGGGTGGTGGCGTTGGTCTCGTAGGCCGGTTGCTTGATGCGGAACACGCTGGCGGTGAAGGCCACCGAGCCCAGGTCGTACTTGGTGCCCAGCTCAACCTGGCGGCTGATGAACGGCGCGAAGATCTGGTTTTCGTTGATGGAGGTGGAGGGGGCGATCTTGCCCAGGCTCAGGCCTTCCATATAGTTGGCGTACAGCGACCACTGGTCGGTGACCTTGTACACCACGCCACCAGAGGGCGAGAACTTCTTCTCGTCATAGGCGGTGGGGCCCTTGACGCCGTCGCTCCAGTCCTCGACCTGCACGCGCTGGAAACGCCCGCCCAGGGTCAGCAGCAGGCGGTCATCGAAAAAGCCCAGGGTGTCGGCAATGCCGATGCTGTCGAAGCGGTTCTCGGTGTAGTCCTTGGAATCCTGGCGGGTCGGGGTGCCGGGTTCCGGGCGCTGGATCGGGTTGTAGATATTGCCGCCAGCGGTGGCGTAGCGCGAGCCGCCGTTGGTGAAGTCCATGTAGAAGTGCGTGGCCGAGATGTTCAGCTCGTGGCTGACGGGGCCGGTGTGGAACCACTTGCGCGCCCCGACGGTGGCGGTGCGCACGCTTTCGTCACGGGTGAAATAGCGCGGCGAAATGGTGAAGTCGCCGGCGTCGTTGGTGACACTGACCGCGTGGCGCAGGAAGTCGTGGTTGCTTTCGCGGGCACCGACCGCACCGTAGACCATGAACGAGTCGCTCAGGTCGTATTCGGCGTTGAGGTCGCCGAAGGTGTCGTTGGTGCTGGCCTGGCTCCAGTGCTGGGCGTAGTTCCTGTTGATCGAGCCGGCGCTGGGCACGCGGGCGTTGGCGCCGACCTGGATGCGCTCCTGCGGGGCATCGGTGTCGCGCTCGGTGCGGCCGATGTCGGCCGAAACGCGCAGGCGTTCGCCACGGAAATCCAGGCCCAGCACCGACATTTCACGGTCGACGTTCTGGTGGTCCCATTCGGTATCACCCGACTGCTTAACGCCGTTGAAACGGATGCCGTACTGGTCTTCGTCGCCGAAGCGCCGGCCAATGTCCACGCCACCGCCGACCTGGCTGTCGGAAGCCAGGCTGCCGGTGAATTCGGTGATCGGCTTTTCCGTGGCGCGCTTGGCGACCACGTTGATGCCGCCGCCGACGCTGCCGCGCGGCGAGATGCCGTTGAGCAACTGGTTGGTGCCCTTGAACACGTCGATGCGGTCGGCCATTTCCATGTCGATGGAGTAGGTCGGCAGCACGCCGTACAGGCCGTTGTACGACACGTCGGTATTGAACAGGCTGAAGCCACGGATGGTGAACTGCTCGAAGCGTCCGCCGGCCGGGTTGGTGGCACGCACCGACGGGTCGCTGGCCACCAGGTCGGTCAGGGTGCGTGCCTGCTGGTTCTTGGCTGCTTCGCTGGTGTAGGTGGTGATGCTTTGCGGGGTGTCCATGAAGTCGCGCGAGCCCAGCAGGCCCAGCGAACCGCGCCGCGCCACCTGGCCACCGGCATAGCGCTCGCCGTCGCCATTGAACGACAGGATGCTGGTGCTGACGATGTCGGTGGCGTTGAGCTCCAGCGTGCCGGCCGTGGCTGCGGCCGGTGCCGGCATCAGGGTGTAGCTGCCGCTGGCGACCGGTTGCAGTTGCAGGCCGCTGCCTTGCAGCAATTGGCTAAAGCCGCTTTCGACGCTGTAGGTGCCGTTCAGGCCCGCACTGCGCCGGCCGTTGACCAGCGCCGGGTCCACCGACAGACTGACCCCGGCCAGGCCGGCAAAGCGGGTCAGCACTGAGCCCAGGTCACCGGCGGCAATGCTGTAGCTTTGCTGCTGGCTTTCGGCCAGGGCGACGGGCGCAGTCAGCAGGCTCAGGCCTATGGTCGTGCCGAGCGTCAATTGCAGACACAGCGTGGCACGGGAAATCGATGACGCCAGGAACGACCTGTGGCGTGGCAGTGCGGGCATTGGAGGACTCTCTTCGATGGGTTCACTTGTAGCTCATGACACGCCAGCGGCAAAAAGGGGACACGGTGTTGCCCACTATTTTGTCGTGGCCGTGGTTTAACCGGTTTTCGATCGAACCGGCAGGGCAATCGAGTGTTCCGATGTGCAGACCTTCAGAACGCACGCGCCAGGGAGACGATCATGCAACGACGCACTTTGGGAACCACCGGCATCGACATTGCGCCACTGGTGTTCGGCGGCAACGTCCTGGGCTGGACCCTTGACGAGCAGACCGGCTTTGCCGTGCTGGATGCCTTTATCGATCACGGCTTCGATGCCATCGACACCGCTGATGTGTATTCGGCCTGGGCCGAGGGCAACCAGGGCGGCGAGTCGGAAACCCTTATCGGCAAATGGCTGCAGGCGCGACCTGGCCTGCGCGAAAAGATCAAGGTGTTCACCAAGGTGGGCGCGGACATGGGTGGCGAAGGGCGCAAGGGCCTGTCGCAGCGCTGGATCAGCCAGGCCGTGGAAGACTCGCTCAACCGCTTGCAGACCGACTACATCGACCTGTACTTCTCGCACTGGCCCGACCCCGAGACGTCCTACCCGGAAACCCTGAGTGCGTTCGGGCAACTGCTGGGCGACGGCAAGATTCGCAGCGTCGGTGCCTCCAACCTCAACTATCAACAACTGGCCGAGGCCCTGAGCGCCGCCGGGCAGCCGGGGTTGCCGGCGTACCAGGTGTTGCAGCCTGAATACAACCTGTACGACCGCCAGGGTTTCGAGGGTGACCTGCAACAGTTGTGCATTCACGCCAATATCGGCGTGGTCACCTACTACAGCCTGGCGTCGGGCTTTTTGTCCGGCAAATACCGCTCGCCGGCTGACCTGGGCAAGAGCACGCGCGGCCAGGGCGTCGCCAAGTACCTGGATGCCCGCGGCCTGGCAATGCTCGACACCCTGGACGACATCGCTGCGAGTCATCAGGCCAGTCCTTCGGAAGTCTCCCTGGCCTGGCTGCTGCGCCAGCCGGGCGTGACCGCGCCGATCGTCAGCGCCACCAGCGTGGCCCAGGTCGAAAGCCTGGCACGGGCCGCGACCCTGGTGCTCAGTGATGAGGACGTGGCGAGGCTTGATCGGCTTTGATTTGAAGGGCAGCGGCAACATGTGCCGCCGCCAGACTGGCGTGATCGTTCTGACACGCGCCTGAGTCAACATCCTTCCAGACATGCCGCTCATTCAATGAAACGTTGCGGCATATCCTTCATTCGTCAGCGATTGCGCTGACATGACACACTGCTGTGCCCGGATCAGACTGTCCACCATGAAAAGGTTCTTGATTAACCTAATAAAAATACTTATTTTTAATAAGTGTTTGGTGAGGCGGAATGAATACAATCCACTGGGCGCGCAAAGCGGTCAAGCAGTTGGGCAAGCTCCACAAAACCGACCAGTCCAGGATCTACGATGCGGTTCAGGCTTTGGTGCATATGCCCAATGTCCAGAATGTCAAAAGCCTCGCCCATCACTCATATGGCTACCGTCTTCGTACAGGAAACTATCGAGTCATGTTCGACTGGGAGGGTGGCGTGAAGATCGTGAATATCGAAGAGGTGAAAAAGCGAGATGAGCACACCTACTAACGTGCAAATCATCAATGGACCGGACGGCGCGCCTGCTTTCGTCGTCATTCCCTATGCGGACTACGTGAAAGATCATCCTCTGCACGATCGGGTGCCCAATGAAGTTGTGGGGTTCATGGTCAAGGAAGGGCTTACCGCTGCGGGGGCGTGGCGTAAATACTTTGGCCTTTCTCAGGCTCAGGTGGCTGAACGGATCGGGATCACCCAATCGGCCTATGCACAGCAGGAGCAGGCTACCCGGCCGCGACGTGCAACGCGTGAGAAAATTGCAACGGCTCTGGGGGTTGCGCCAGCGCTCCTTGATATCTGACGTGCAGCAATACCATTCGTAAAGCGTCACCCACTTCTATGGCCTGCCTGCCCGGTCAGTTCGATTACACTCGCCCGTCTTTCAGCCTCACTCGAGACCTGCAATGCCGTGCTTACTTTCAACCTTGCGACGCACCCTGGTGTACTGGCTGTACGCCGTGGCCCTGGCTCATCTGCTGGGTGGCCTGCTGGTCAGTTGGGCGGGCGGTTCTGTGCTGTTCGATGGCTACCTCGCTTCCCTGGAGCAGGCTTTCTGGCCCGAGGCGGCGCCGGTTTTTGCCCGCCAACAGCAGGTCTGGTGGCTGGCGTTGTTCGGTGCCACGGTGCAGAGCTTTTCGTTGTACATGCTGGCGCTGGTGCACATTGGCAGCCAGATCCGCCAGCCCAGGGTCTGGGCCTGGCTGATCGCCGGGCTGTTGCTGTGGGCGCCGCAGGATCTGTTCTTTTCGCTGCAGGCCGGGATCTGGTCACATCTGCTGATCGATTCGCTGGCCTTGCTGGCGTTGTTGCCGCCCTTGTTCTGGCTGTATCGCCATGATGGGCAGCCCCGGGGTGACGCATGAACAAGCCGGTGATGTACCTGCTGGCCGGCAACGGCAGCAGCGCCCGTTGGTGGGATGATGTGCTGGAGCACTTTCAGCGCTATGAAGTGATACCGCTGGAACTGCCGGGGTTCGGCGCCAACCCGGCGCCACCGTGCGAGGACCTGCCGGCCTATGCCGAGGCGCTGTTGGGTGCGACGGTAAAAGGCCGCGCAATCATGGCCGTGGGCGTCAGTGCCTTGCTGGTGCTGCATGCCTTGCAGCGTCGACCCGGGCATTTTTCGCGCAGCGTGTTGCTGGCACCGGTGGGGGCCTTTCTGTGGCAGCGGCGCTTGCCGGCGCTGATGTCGCCCATGCCGATCCGCAAGACCATCCACTGGTTGCTGGCGCATCGCCCGACGTTGTTTGCCGGCAAGTTTTCAAGGCACACCTGGAGCGCAGCCCAGTACCGGCGCATGGGCGAGGGCTATGCCCGGTGCCGGGCGTTCGTGCCGTACTGGGACCTGCTGCGCGCCGACACGGCTCTGCCGCTGCTGGAGTGGATCAAGGACCCGGTCGAGCTGGTGTGGGGCGATCAGGACGGTGTGCTGGGCATTGAACAGGCCGCCGCCTGGTCGGCGATCCTGGCGCGTGCCGACCTTACCATCAGCCTCAAGCCGGGCTGGGGCCACTATCCGTGGATCGACGCGCCGGCCGAATTTGCCGAATGGCTGGAGTCGGGCGCGCCGGGTTTTGTCGCCCACACCAAGGGTGGACGCTTGCGCCTGGCGGAACTGGCCGGGCAGCCGGTGCCCACCGCGCTGTCGCTGCACGACGCCGATGACGGACGCCTGCCAACCTTGTTGGCCAGCCAGCCCGAAGCACTCTGGGCGGTGCGCTCGTCCAGCTATGGCGAAGACCAGGCCGACTCGGCCAATGCCGGGTTGAGCACCACCTACCTGCGTGTGCCGGCGGTTGACGTGGCCGAGCGTGTGAGTGCGTTGTGCAGTGCCGGCGTCGAGGAAGTGGTGGTCCAGCGCTTCATCACTCCGGTGCTGTCGGGCATTGCCTTTGTGCGCCATCTGGCCGTGGAGCTGGAGTGGGTCGAAGGCCATCTGGAGGCGCTGGCCGACGGTCAGGCCAGCCCTGAACGAGCGGTCATTTCCAGGCTGGGCGAGGGCTGGAGCAGCGGCGCCTTTGCCACCGCGCACGGCTTGCACCAAGAACAGCTGTGGGACTTTCTGCAAGGCGTGCTGCGGGTGTTCCATTATGTGCCCGGTGACGTCGAGTGGGCCTGGGATGGCCAGCAACTGTGGCTGTTGCAGTACCGGCCGATCAGCGACTATGGCTGGCGCCGGCACCTGACCGCCGCCAACATCGCCGAGATCCTGCCGCCGCAACCGAGCCGTTTTGTCGAATATGGCCAGCGCCGGGCGGCGGCCAGCATACCGGCGATCATGGCGCGCTGGGATGCGCGGGTGTTGCAGGATAACGAGCCGTTCACCGCCGTATTCGGTGGCGCGTCGTACATCAACAACGACCTGTTTCTCGCCCGTCTGGCGGACTGGGGTATTGCCGCCAGCCGCTATGCCGGCGAGGTGGGTGGTGCCACGCCTTATCTGCCCTGGCGGCCGGCACGTCTGCTGCGTTCATTGCCGGTGTTCATGCGCATGCAGCGCCAGGCGCGCGGGCATCTGCCGACGCTTGAACGGCAACTGCAACGCTTTGACCGGGAGCTGGCCACGCTGAGCCGGCAAGGCGCGGACGGGCAGCAACTGGCCGACTGGTTCACGCGGTTCTATGTCTTCGTGGTGCAGGGCAACCTGTGCATTGCCACTGCCCTGGCCAGCAGCGGCGGCGATGCGCTGGGCCGGCCACCCACCGCCTACGATGACCTGCACGATTGCCCACACCGGCTGCCCTGGGAAACCGATCCGGGCACCCCGCGCCCGGCCCTGAGCGACCTGCCGCTGCAAGCCTTCCCGCACTGGCCACTGCGGGTGCGCCTGGCCCATGCGGCAGGCCTGCCGGGGCTGCGCGGTTATTACCTGCAAGTGCGCGAGTGGTACCGCGACAACCTGATGCGGGTGTTTTTCCGCCTGCACCACGCCATGCCCCAGGCCGAGCGCGAGCACTGGTTTGCCCCGCACCCGGACATCCGCAGCCGCGCCGGCAGTTTCTGGCAGGACGGTCGCGAGGGTTCCGAACAGGCCGCCGGCTTCATGATCTACCCCGGCCAGGTGCAAGGCATCCTCGGCCGCGACATTCTGCTGGAGGACACCCTTGATCCGGGTCGGCACGCCCATTACCAGGCCGCGCGTGCGGTGATTGCCCGCATGGGCGGGCGCCTGTCTCACGGCTCGACCCTGCTGCGTGAACTGCGCAAGCCTTCGGCGGTGTTGCCGCAGGTGGACATGACGTGGGTGGGGCGTGAGGTGGTGTATGCGGACGGGGAGTTGCGGCTGGTAACGCCCTGACGAACTTGGCTCCAGAACCCGGGTCTATTGCAGTCGATTTTCCTCGCGCGGTTGCGCAGCGCCGGAAACTTCATGCACTGGAAAAGGATAAGCAAGCCGTGTCTATCAAGCGATTGTTCACTGCCGCGTTGCTGGGGGCCCTGCTGGGTGGTTGTGTCGAATACCGTCATGTGCCGCCGGCAACGGCCGAGGGACAGCAGTGCGTGGAACAGTGCTCCGGGCAGCAGGCGGCCTGCGTCGACAAGGCGCAGCGCTCGGTGCAGGACGATAAGGCCTTCTACGATTGGCAGATGACCAACTACCGATCCTGCATGTCGAACATGAGCAGCGCAGACACGTGGAAGTATGCGTGTGGTGGCGAGCCCTCTTCACCCTCCAGGCCCGACACCCGTCATTGCACCTCGTCCTACGACAGTTGTTTCACCCGCTGTGGTGGACGGATCGAGAAGGTGCCGCGCCAGTAGTTGCTGGCAAGGAGCGAAACGGGCAGGGCGCATGGCCCCGCCCGTTTATTAGTATCAGTCCCCGACCAGGTGCAGGTAGTGCATATGGCGTTCGTACTGGTCGAGGATGTCGCCGATGACGTCCTCTTTCGACCAGCCCATCACGTCATGGTCCTGCCCGCCTTCGCGCAGGTGCACTTCGGCGCGGAAATACTTGCGCTCTTCGCTTTGCGTGTCACCCATCACGAAGCTGGGCATGGCGTAGGCTTGCGGGCGAACCTCGTAGAGGTACTCCGGGTTGTCGGCCGGGCCCACGGTCAGTCGCACGCGACCGTCTTCACCGTCCTCGACGCTGCAGCTGTAGCCCTGGCGTCGCCATTCCTCGGCCACCGAAAGGCAGGCGGGCTTGGCCACTTCGCTGATGAAACGCACCACATGCGAACGACGCGGGAACATCGCCATGTTGCGCAGGCGTCGCTGCCAGCTGCCTGGCGTGCGGGCCACCGAGGGTGACAAGGCGTGATGACGCAGGCCGCGCTTGGTGGCGTCCAGCTTCAGGGCCTTGAGCAGGCCGCGCATGCTGAACAACAGGGCGATGGTAAAGGGCAGGGCGCTGGCGATGGTCGCCGTTTGCAGCGCCTTGAGCCCATCGGCCAGCAGCAGGGCAATGGCCACCACCCCCATGGCCGAAGCCCAGAAGATCCGCTGCCATACCGGCGTCTTGTCGTTACCGCCGGAGGCGAGCATGTCGACCACCATGGCGCCGGAGTCGGCCGAGGTGACGAAGAACACCACCACCATGATGATCGCGACCACCGAAATGAAACTGGCGAACGGGAAGTGTTGCAGGAACGCAAACAGGGCCAGGGCCGTGTCCTTGTCGATGGCCGCCGCCAGGTCGGTCATGCCTTGGTCGAGAATCAAGTGAATGGCGGTATTGCCGAACACAGTCATCCACAACAGGGTGAACGCGGTCGGCACCAACAGTACCCCGCTCACAAACTCGCGGATCGTGCGGCCGCGTGAAATACGCGCGATGAACAGGCCCACGAAGGGCGACCAGGCCAGCCACCAGCCCCAGTAGAACAGGGTCCAGCCGCCGATCCAGTCGGTGGGGTCATAGGCGTACAGGTTCAGGGTACGGCTGACGATTTCGGTCAGGTAGCCGCCGGTGTTCTGCACGAAGGTCTGCAGAATCAACACGGTCGGACCGAGCAGCACCACCATCAGCATCAAGAGGACGGCCAGGCCCAGGTTCAGCTCCGAGAGCCTGCGCACACCTTTGTCCAGGCCCGAGACCACCGACAGGGTGGCCAGCGCCGTGGTGCCGATGATCAGGCCGATCTGCACGCCGGTGTTGATCGGCAGGCCGAACATGCTGTTCAGGCCGGTGTTGATCTGCGCCACGCCAAAGCCCAGCGAGGTGGCCACGCCGAGCACGGTGCCGATGATGGCGAAAATATCGACGGCATGGCCGATGGGGCCATGGATACGTTCGCCGATCAGCGGGTAGAGCGCCGAGCGCAAGGTCAGCGGCAGGCCGTGGCGGTAGCTGAAGTACGCCAGGATCAGCGCGACGATGGCGTAGATCGCCCAGGCATGCAGGCCCCAGTGAAAGAAGGTGATCTTCATCGCTTCGCGGGCGGCTTCGATGGTGTTGCCATCACCGACCGGCGGGTTGAGGAAGTGCATGACTGGTTCCGCCACGCCAAAGAACATCAGGCCGATGCCCATGCCCGCCGAGAACAGCATGGCGAACCAGGTGGTGCTGCTGTAGTCGGGCGTGCTGTGGTCGGGGCCGAGCTTGATATCGCCATAGCGGCTGACACCCAGGTACACCACAGTGCCGAGGATGATCGCCACCGCCAGGATATAGAACCAGCTGACATTGGTGATGATCCAGTCCTGGATGTGACCGAACAGGGCCTGGGCGGTATCGCGAAAGATACTGGTGAACAAGACCAGGACCAGCAACAGGATCGCAGACGTCCAGAACACCGGTGCATTGAGTGCCGACTGGGGCACGGGTGGGTTTTTTTCAACCATGGGCTAAGGCTTATCCATGTACGCCGTGGCGCGTCGTGTGTGTAAGTAGAGGCGAGGGTGTTGACCCTCGCCAGCCGCGAGGGTTTCTTGTTGATTTCCTGCAGGCCAAAAAAAGCCCCGCCTGCACAGGGCAGGCGGGGCTTGGACGACAGCTCAGGCGATCAACGCAGGGTCGAACGTGGTGCCACTGGCTGGTTGTCGTTGGAGATGGTGACTTCTACACGGCGATTCATGGCACGGCCAGAGTTGCTGCTGTTGTCGGCAACCGGGTATTCCTTGCCATAACCCTGGGCAACGATGCGCGATGGGTCAACGCCGGCGCGCACCAGTGCCATGCGTACGGAGTTGGCGCGGCGCTCGGACAGGCCCTGGTTGTAGGTGGCGGAACCGGTGCTGTCGGTGTAACCCTCGACAATCACTTTACGGTCGGCGTTTTCCTGCAGGAACTGAGCGAGCTTGAAGATATCGCCCTGGGCGTTCGGCTTGAGTTCGGCCTTGTTGTAGTCGAACAGGACGTCACCGAAAGTCACCAGCGTACCGCGCTCGGTCTGCTTGGCGTTCATGCTTTCTTTGAGTTTGGCAATCTGGGCGTCGCGGGCGTCCAGGCGGGCCTTGGCGCGGTCGGCGCTGGCTTTGCCCAGGTTGGCTTCAGCGGTGCGCAGGGCGATGGTCTGCTTGGCCACTTCGACGCGCTGGTTGGTCAGGTAGGCCAGTTGATCGACTTTCTTGGCGTCTTCGCCGTCACGGAAGGCCTTGTCAGCCTTTTCCAGCCATTCGCTGGCGTCTTTGGTTTCCAGCGCGGCGACCTTGGTGGCTTCCGGGTTGGTCTGCAGCGAAGTGTAGTTGGTGCGGGCCTGCTCCAGGCTAGGGTTTGGCTTGGTGGCACAGGCCGCCAGGGCAACGCTCATGGCCAGCAGGGCAGGGATCATCAGTTGTTTGCGCATAATAGTGTCGTCCTTAAATCAATGGCGAATACGTGAAAAGCAAAGGGCAAGGGGTCGGTTTACTGGACCTGGCGCATGCCTTCTTCACGGAGTTCGTTGACGCCCTGGCGAGCATCCTGCACAGCCTTCTCGGCTTTGGCGGCTTGTGCCTTGCGTTCGGCCAGACGGGCATCCCACTCGGCCTGTTGGGCCAGGCGACGCGCTTCGTCGTATTTCTTGTCCTGCATGGCCACGTCGGCGGCGCGCAGTTTGTCTTGTGCCGCCTTCATTTCGACAGCGGCAAACTCGGTACCACCGGCACTGACGGCGCTATTGACGGCCGACTGGGTCACCGCGTACTGCTCGGTAGGAGGGTTGCCAGCACAGCCGGCCAGGACCAGAGTGCTTCCCAGGGCCAACGCAGCCAGTTTCAGCCCGCGCAGACGTTTGAACGAGGTTTTGGCAGTGAGGGTGTTCATGGTCATCAACTCCATTGTTTAACTCCAAGTGCTTTGGTTTTCCATGACAGTCGGTGCCGGAGTCAGAGGTGTCAGGGCCATGGGCGGCTGCTACCTGCGGTCTTCCTGTAATGGCTATTGGCTGGGACCCGTGGGGTTTTTGAATAGTTCACTCGAATTTCTGTACTGATGAGTAAATTTTTTCCCAACCTATTGAAAACGTTGGTAAATATTGGATTTTACGGCGCGCAGGGACGCGCCTGCAGCGCCAGGGAGGCTGCCTGAAAGTGGGGTGTCACAAAGGCGCCGGCCGGCTCAGCGGTGCGGCGTCTGTGCCTTGAGGATGCGTTGCTCGGCTTCGACGAAGGCTGGCGTACGGCCCTCGTCGGCGTACACCGCATCGCCTTCTTCGACACGGATGACTTCGGCGCCCTGTACATAGGGAATGGCCGCTTCGGCCTGTTCCAGAGCGACGTGCAGCAAGCCTTCGGTGACCTGGGCTTCGCTGATGCCATAGGCCTGCGCCAGTGCCTGGATCTTGACCAGGTCGTGGCGGTACAGGCTCAGGGTGACCTCGCTGCGTTCCTGCTGCTGGCGAGACTGGGTTTCCCATGCGTTGAGCAGGTCCTTGAAACTGTTCATGATGCCTCCGGTGCGATTGATGCAGTCAAAGGTGTGACTGCAACGAAGCGGCAGTGGTTCGATGACAAAGGATTTGGCGCAGTGAGGTTTTTGAGGCAATGTTCGTAACATAACAACAAACTGCAGGAGGTTAGGATGGCCGATATAGATGCCCGTTTGCGTGAAGACGTCCACTTGCTGGGCGAACTGCTAGGCAACACCATTCGCGACCAGCGAGGCGCGGATTTTCTCGACACCATCGAGCGCATTCGCAAGGCTGCCAAGGCGGGCCGGCGCGGCTCGGCCGAAGGCGCCGAGCAGCTCACTTCCAGTGTCGCCGGCCTTGAAGACGACGAACTGCTGCCTGTGGCCCGCGCTTTCAACCAGTTTCTCAACCTGGCCAATATCGCCGAGCAGTATCAACTGCTGCGCCGTCGTGACGATGCACAGCCATCGGCCTTTGAAAACCGCGTACTGCCTGAACTGCTTGAGCGCCTCAAGCGCGCCGGCCACAGCCAGGAGGCCCTGGCCCGGCAACTGGGCAAGCTCGACATCGAGCTGGTGCTGACCGCTCACCCCACCGAAGTGACCCGCCGCACGCTGATCCAGAAGTACGATGCGATGGCCGAGCAACTGGCCGCGCTGGACCACCGCGACCTCAATAGCCAGGAATACGAGCAGATCGTCACGCGCTTGCAACGGCTGATCGCCGAGGCCTGGCACACTGAAGAAATCCGTCGCACCCGGCCTACGCCCGTGGATGAAGCCAAATGGGGCTTTGCCGTGATCGAGCATTCGTTGTGGCAAGCCGTGCCCAACTACCTGCGCAAGGCTGACCAGGCGCTGCACGCCGCCACCGGCCTGCGCCTGCCACTGGAGGCCGCCCCGATCCGCTTTGCCTCGTGGATGGGCGGCGACCGTGATGGCAATCCCAATGTCACCGCCGGCGTGACCCGTGAGGTTCTGCTGTTGGCGCGCTGGATGGCCGCCGACCTGTACCTGCGCGATGTCGACCACCTGGCCGCCGATCTGTCGATGCAAGAGGCCAATGCGACCCTCAAGGCGCAGGTGGGCGACAGCGCCGAGCCGTATCGCGCCGAACTCAAGCGCCTGCGTGAGCGTCTGCGCGCCACGCGCAACTGGGCGCAGGCCTCACTGGCCAGCCCCCAGCCGGCGCCTGATGCGGTGCTGCATGACAACCGTGACCTGCTGGCACCGCTGCAACGGTGCTTCGATTCGCTGCACGAATGTGGCATGGGCGTGATCGCCGACGGACCTTTGCTCGATTGCCTGCGCCGGGCAGTGACATTCGGGCTGTTTCTGGTGCGGCTGGATGTGCGTCAGGACTCCAGCCGGCATAGCGCAGCGCTGACGGAAATCACCGATTACCTGGGCCTGGGCCGTTACGAAGACTGGGATGAAGAGGCCCGGATCGAGTTTCTCACTCAGGAATTGAAGAGCCGCCGGCCCTTGTTGCCGACGCACTTCACACCGGCCGCCGACACCGCCGAGGTGCTGGCCACCTGCCGCGAGGTTGCGGCAGCGCCTGCGGCTTCGCTGGGCTCCTACGTGATTTCCATGGCGGGCGCGGCCTCTGACGTGCTGGCGGTGCAGTTGCTGCTTAAAGAAGCCGGCCTGCAACGGCCGATGCGCGTGGTGCCGCTGTTCGAGACCCTGGCCGACCTGGACAACGCCGGTCCCGTGATCGAGCGCCTGCTGGGGCTGCCCGGCTATCGGACGCGCCTGCACGGGCCGCAGGAAGTGATGATCGGTTATTCGGACTCGGCCAAGGACGCCGGCACCACGGCGGCGGCCTGGGCACAGTACCGGGCGCAGGAAAACCTGGTCAGGATCTGCCGCGAGCAGCAGGTCGAACTGCTGTTGTTCCATGGTCGCGGCGGTACGGTCGGGCGCGGCGGCGGTCCTGCGCATGCGGCGATTCTGTCGCAGCCGCCAGGCTCGGTGGCCGGGCGTTTTCGCACCACCGAGCAGGGCGAGATGATCCGTTTCAAGTTCGGCCTGCCGGGCATTGCCGAACAGAACCTCAACCTTTATCTGGCCGCGGTGCTGGAAGCGACCCTGCTGCCGCCGCCGCTGCCGGAACCGGCCTGGCGGCAGATGATGGACCGCCTGGCCGGCGACGGGGTCAAGGCCTACCGCGCCGTGGTGCGTGAGCACCCCGAGTTCGTCGAGTATTTCCGCCAGGCCACGCCCGAGCAGGAGCTGGGGCGCCTGCCGCTGGGCAGCCGTCCGGCCAAGCGTCGCGAAGGCGGGGTCGAAAGCCTGCGAGCCATCCCGTGGATCTTCGCCTGGACCCAGACGCGCCTGATGCTGCCGGCCTGGCTGGGCTGGGAGGCGGCGCTGAGCCAGGCGCTGGCGCGCGGTGAAGGGCCGTTGCTGGCGCAGATGCGTGAGCAGTGGCCATTCTTCCGCACCCGCATCGACATGCTGGAAATGGTCCTGGCCAAGGCCGACAGCGACATCGCCCGGCTCTACGACGAGCGTCTGGTCAGCCCGAAGTTGCAGCATTTGGGGTCGCATTTACGCGACCTATTGTCGCAGGCGTGCGAGGTGGTGCTGGGCCTGACCGGCCAGCAGCGGTTGCTGGCGCACAGTCCCGAGACGCTGGAGTTCATCAGCCTGCGCAATACCTACCTGGACCCGCTGCACCTGCTCCAGGCCGAGCTGCTGGCGCGTGCCCGCGAGCGTGAAGCCCGTCTGGACAGCCCGCTGGAGCGGGCCCTGCTGGTATCGGTGGCCGGTATCGCGGCCGGTTTGCGCAATACCGGTTGACGATCGATGCTGCCTGCGCAAGGCCTGCCGCCGTCACCTGGCGGCGGGTCTTGTCAATTCACTCAGCCCACCACTGTAAGGCTTGCCGGGCGCGGCGTAGCTGCGACCTTGGGCGGCTTGTGCGCCCTGTGTGGGCTGTGTATCTTGATCAACCTTTTGGCCTTTGGCCGTCTATTTAGTTTTCGATTGGCCCAAGAGGCGAATCCGATGATTTCCATATAAAAATTTGAGGAGCATGACGATGCGCGTGATTCTGCTGGGAGCTCCGGGCGCCGGAAAAGGTACTCAGGCAAAGTTCATCACTGAAAAGTTCGGCATTCCCCAGGTCTCTACCGGCGACATGCTGCGCGCGGCCGTCAAGGCGGGCACCGAGCTGGGCCTCAAGGCCAAGAGCGTCATGGACGCCGGCGGCCTGGTGTCCGATGACCTGATCATCGGCCTGATCAAGGACCGCCTGGCTCAGCCGGACTGCGAAGGCGGCGTGCTGTTCGACGGCTTCCCGCGCACCATCCCCCAGGCTGAAGCCCTGAAGGACGCCGGTGTCGAGATCGACCATGTGCTCGAGATTGCCGTGGACGACGAAGAAATCGTCCAGCGTATCTCCGGTCGTCGTGTGCACGAGGCCTCAGGGCGCGTTTATCACACGATCCACAATCCGCCCAAGGTCGAAGGCCTGGACGATGCCACCGGCGAGCCGCTGATCCAGCGCAAGGACGACACCGAAGACACCGTGCGTCATCGCCTGTCGGTCTACCACTCGCAGACCAAGCCGCTGGTCGAGTTCTACAGCACGCTGGGTGCCGAGCAGGGCAAGCCCAAGTGCAGCCACATTCCTGGCGTGGGTTCGGTCGACGAGATCACCACCAAGGTGCTGGCAGCTCTGAGCTGATCCACACTGTTTGACATGACAATGGCCCGCTTGCGGGCCATTTGTCATTTATACTGCGCCACTTTTATTTTGCGACGGATACCTCGATGACCACCTTGCTGGCCCTGGACACTGCCACTGAAGCCTGCTCGGTTGCCTTGCTGCATGACGGCAAGGTGCTGAGCCACTACGAGGTGATCCCGCGCCTGCACGCCCAGAAGCTGCTGCCGATGATTCAGGACCTGCTGGCCCAGGCCGGGATTGCCCGTTCGGCGCTGGATGCGATTGCCTTCGGTCGCGGGCCGGGGGCCTTTACCGGGGTGCGCATTGCCATCGGTGTGGTGCAGGGCCTGGCCTTTGCGCTGGACCGTCCGGTGCTGCCGGTGTCGAACCTGGCGGTGCTGGCCCAGCGTGCACAACGCGAACAGGGCGCGACCCAGGTAGCCGCCGCCATTGATGCGCGCATGGACGAGGTCTACTGGGGTTGCTACCGCGCCACGGCCGGTGAGATGCGCCTGGTGGGCGTCGAGGCGGTGCTGCCGCCCGAGCAGGCGCTGTTGCCAGGCGATGCCAGCGGCGACTGGTTCGGGGCCGGCACCGGTTGGGGCTACGCGCCACGCCTGCCGGTCAGCCTGGTCGGGATGGATGCCAGCCTGCTGCCGCATGCCCAGGACCTGCTGAGCCTTGCCACCTTTGCCTGGCAACGCGGCGAAGCCCTGCCGGCCGATGATGCGCAACCGGTTTACCTGCGTGACAAGGTGGCCACGCCCAAGGGGCAGTAAGGCTCAAGATCGCTGCAGAACGGACGATACCCTTGTGAGTGTCTGGTCACGAGGCAGGGATCCTTCACTCAGGTCAGTGAACGGACATGTCTGGCAATAAAGGATGTCAATCGGCCATCTACCATTTATCGGCCAACGCTATCGAGGCGACTTATGGTTCAAATAAATGGCAATAAGTGTGGTCTGTTTAGCATTCGGATGTTTGCCAAAGCGCCTATCCGTGACGTTAAATTGCCACTACAAGACGCCGAGTAATCATCGATGCGCATAGACGGTCCTTCATCACGCTCGTACCCCATCAAGCGTCAGCCTCGCAAGAGTGCCGCCACGCTTGAGGGTTCGTTCGAGCAACTCGACAGCGAAGTCGAACTGCCCCCGCAGCCGGCCAGGACGGCCCGTAATGAGGCCAGCGACACGCCCACTGCCAATGTCCCGGCTCGCCCGCAAGACATCATTTTTCCGCGTTCCATGAGTTCCCGCGTCGCCAACGCCCTGGCCAGCTACCTGACCACCGCCACCTTTGTCGGCGATTGGGACATGGAAGGTGCAGAACTCGACCTTTACGTGTGACGGCCCGCCTGCCGTATTTTCTCGGTTGCCCGTCCTGGAGCGAAAACGCCTGGCGTGACGGGTTCTACCCTGACGACGCGCGCAGCACCGATTTTCTGGGGCTGTATACGCAGGTGTTCAATACGGTCGAAGGCAATACCACCTTCTATGCCCGCCCGGCGGCGGCCACGGTGCAGCGCTGGGCCGAGATCATGCCGGCGGACTTTCGCTTCACGGCCAAATTCCATCGCGACATCAGCCATGATGGCGACCTGCGCCTGCAGATCGACGCAGCGCAGGCGTTCGCCAGCCTGCTGGCGCCACTGGGCGAGCGGGTCACGCCGTTCTGGCTGCAACTGGCGGCCAGTTTCACCCCGCAACGCCTGGCGGAACTGGCCACGTTCCTGGATGAGGTCAAGCTGCCCATCGCCGTGGAGGTCAGGCACCTGGCGTTTTTCCAGAAGGGCGATGAAGAGCGCGTGCTCAATCGCCTGTTGCTTGACCGTGGCATAGAGCGCATCTGCCTGGATTCGCGGGCGCTGTTCAGTTGCGTGTCCAGCGACCCTGCGGTGCTGCATGCGCAATCGAAGAAACCCAAGGTGCCGGTGCGCCCGGCAGCGCTGACGCAAAGCCCGCAAGTGCGCTTTATCGGCCGCCCGGAGCTTGAGGCCAATGACCCGTTCATGGCCCAGTGGGTCGAAAAGGTCGCGGTGTGGATCGAAGAGGGCCGCACGCCCTATGTGTACCTGCACACGCCCGACAATCACAATGCGCCGCAACTGGCGCAGCGCTTTCATGAGCAATTGATGGCCCGCCTGCCGGGCCTGGCACCGTTGCCGCAGATTGATCGTGGCCCGCAGGTGGAGCAGTTGGGCCTGTTATGAGGTCAATGCTGTAACTGATCTCTGACAAGGGCTGCCTGATGCGTGTATTGCTTGTGATTCTGCTGCTGTGCGCCCTGCCGGTTGTGGCGGTATGGCGTGGCTGGATCGATGTACCGCCGCGCTGGAATCCCTGGGCGCCGCTGGATGTGCGTGCCGAGCCCAACCTGCTGACCTCGTTCAAACTCTCGCGACTGGAGAATGACCCGTCGCTGTGTGACCAGGCGCTGGCTTCATCGACCCTGCGCTACAGCCGCCAGGCTGACAGCCCGGCGTCGGCGCGTTGTCCGCTGAGCAATACCTTGCGCATCCAGGGCGGTGACGTGGCGCTGAGCAGCAGTTTCCTGGCCAGTTGCCCGCTGGCCGTGGCTTACGCCCTGTTCGAATACCACAGCCTGCAACCCACCGCCGAGGCGGTGCTGGGCCAGCGCGTGACGCGCATCGATCATCTGGGCAGTTTTGCCTGCCGCAATATGTATAACCGCAGCGAAGGCCGCCTCAGCCAGCATGCCAGCGCCAATGCCCTGGACATCGCCGGCTTTCGCCTGGCCAACGGGCAGCGCATCGACCTGCTCAAGGACTGGAATGACCCGGGCGAAAAGGGGCGTTTTCTCAAGGCGGTGCAGCAGGCGGCCTGCAAGCATTTCAATACGGTGCTGGGACCGGAGTACAACGCCGCGCACCGCAATCACTTTCATCTGGACATGGGGTTGTGGCGGGTGTGCCGTTGATGCGCGGTGTTCAGGCGACCTGACGCAGGTTTTGCAGGATCAGCGGCCGGGCCCAGCCATTGTCGTAATCCAGCTGGCGCTGTTGGGCAGCCATCGTGGCTTCGTCGAACGGCAGGGCAGGCTTGTCGGCCAGGTCCCATTCCAGCTCGGCGATGGGCAGGTTCAGCGGACGGGGTTGCGGGGCCTGGCCAGGTTCGGCGCGATCATCATAGGCGTGGAATACGGTAGGACGGACCCACTGGGTGTCGAATTCCAGGCCGCGTTGCTGCTCGATCAGTGCCAGGGCGTCGAAGGGCTCGGCCGCCGGAGGCAACAAATCGGTTTCGAACTCGGCAATGGGCAGGAACAACGGCTCGGGCGGGCGCACGACGGTGTCGGTGACCGGCAGGTTGCGCTGTGCAACGATCTGGCCCAGGGTCTGGGCGCCGGCGATCGGCTCGCCTTCAGGGCTGTAGACTTCAGGCTGGGCGACGGTGGCCGGAAACTGAGTGCCATCGCCAATCTGTTCAGCCATCGCCCGGGCGAACGCATCGGACCAGAGCTGGGTGACACCACCCAATGCCCGGTTGTTGCGCAGGCTATAGTCGCCGGAATGCGACAAGTAGCCTATGGATTGAACATTCTCTGACATAGCGATCAGTACTGGCCGTGGCTCTGGCAAAATGCCGGATACCCAGCTTATCGGCTGTTCTGGCCGATCCTTAATTTATTTTTCAAGTGTGTGGACATCATGAGCGAGCAGCAAGCAGGCAGTCGTATCCGGGTTGAAGCCCTGGCGCCGAGCGAGCAGGAGCAGGCCGGTTACTGGGCGCAACGCCTCGGCTTGCCAGTGCAGGACATCGAGGCAGAGTTTGCCCTGCAAGTGACCGCCGATGGCCTGCAATTGCAGCAACTGGGCAAGGATGCACCGGGCGCGGTGCGGGTGGATTTCGTCGAAGGTGCCACGGCGCATCGGCGGCTGTTCGGCGGTGGCAGCGGGCAAATGATCGCCAAGGCGGTCGGTGTGCAGCCGGGCGTGCGTCCGCGCGTGCTGGATGCCACGGCTGGGCTGGGCAAGGACGCCTTCGTGCTGGCCAGCCTGGGCTGCGACATGCACCTGATCGAGCGCCAGCCGATCATCGCCGCCTTGCTTGAAGACGGGCTGGCGCGTGCCCGGCAGCATCTGGACGTCAGCGATATCGTCCAGCGCATGCAACTGCTGGCCGGCAACGCCATCGAGCTGATCCGCCAGTGGCAGGGCGAGCCGCCGCAGGTCATCTACCTGGACCCGATGTTCCCGCACCGTGACAAGAGTGCCCTGGTGAAAAAGGAAATGCGCCTGTTCCGCCCGCTGGTGGGCGACGACCTCGACGCCCCGGCCCTGCTGCAGGCCGCCCTGGCCCTGGCCAGCCACCGCGTGGTGGTCAAGCGCCCGCGCAAGGCGCCGTGTATAGATGCCACCAAGCCCGGTTATACGCTGGAGGGCAAGTCCAGCCGCTACGACATCTACCCGAAAAAGGCGCTCAAATAGAGACGGCAGGATAATGTTGTAGGCGCGCGCTTGCCCGCGACCGAGTGCGTAGCAGTCGTAAAAATAGTGGCCTCACCATCGCAAGAAGGTCCTTGAGGACCTTGTCGCCGGCAAGCGGGCTCCTACCGAACCGTGCCTGTTCGAATAGCCCATTCTGCCGGAATGCCGGACCACCGCGACCGGCTGCGTAGCAGTCGTAAAGTTGTGGCGTTTCGCAGATTTACAGTCGTAAATTTTCAGCGTTTCGCAGATTTTGCGAGCGCTGCGCACTCGGTCGCGGGCAAGCGCGCTCCTACAGATCAGGCCGGATCAGGGGGCGTAGGCGCGCATGAACAGCCGTACCACGTCTTGCACATGCGCCTCGATTTCGGCCTCGTCCAGTGTCTCGCAACAGCCCACCAGCAAGCGGAAGTGGTCGACACCCTTGACCAGGCTGAAAAAGTGCCCGGCCGCATGGGCCGGCGAGTCGATGCGCAACTGGCCACTGGCGTCGACCTGGGCCAGAAAGCGCTGCATGCTGTCGAGCAGCCGCTGGGGGCCGGCGGCAAAGAAGGTCTTCGACAACTGCGGGTCCTGCAGGCCGAGGTCGGACATCAGGCGGTGCAGTTGCAAAGACTCCGGGCTGTTGACCAGATGCTCGAACGCCCGGCCGATGGCCAGCAGCACCGGCTCCAGCGGCTGCCGGGGGTCGAAGGCGAAATACAGGTCAGGCAACTGATCTTCGCAGCGCGCCATGACGGCGGCAGTGAACAGGGTTTCCTTGTCGGTGAAGTGGCTGTAGACCGTAAGCTTGGAAACCCCGGCTTCGCCGGCAATGGCATCCATGCTGGTGCCCGCATAGCCGTGGCGCACGAACAGGTTCTTGGCGGCCTCAAGAATGGCATTACGTTTTTCCAGGTCTTTAGGGCGACCCGGGCCGCTGTTTGCAAGGAGATCAGGCATTTTGGTTCTAATAATGTACTGGTGAGTTTTATAATTTTTAATATACTCGCCAGTACAATTATTCCAAGCCTCCTGCATAGAAGACTCTTCACACCATGTTGCGCAAACTCCCGATTTTTTGCCTGATCGCGCTGCTGGCCGCCTGTGGCCAGGAGGCCGCGGCGCCCGTGACCGTCCGTCCGGTGATGGTGGTCCAGCCGCTGCCCTCATCGCAGGCACAGGACAATTTCCCCGGTGAGGTCCGTGCCCGTTTCGAGCCCGAGCTGGCCTTCCGGATTGCTGGCAAGGTCAGTCGTCGACTGGTCGAGGAGGGGCAACGGGTCAAGGCCAATCAGCCGCTGGCCGAACTGGATGCCCAGGATGTGCGCTTGCAGCGCGACGCCATGCGTGCCCAGGTAACGGCGGCCGAAGCCAATCTGCAGCTGGTCCGCCTGGAGCGTGAGCGCTACAAGACCCTGCTGGGCAAGCAGATGGTGAGTCAGTCGCAGTACGACACCTCGGATAACAATTACCGTGCCGCCGAGGCGCGCTTGAAGCAACTGCGTGCCGAACTGACGGTGGCCGACAATCAGGCCGACTACACCGTCTTGCGTGCGCCGCAGGATGGCGTGATCGCCCGGCGCTCGGTCGAGGTCGGACAGGTGGTTGCCGCCGGGCAGACGGTGTTCAGCCTGGCGGTCGAGGGTGAGCGTGAAGTCGCCATCAGCCTGCCCGAGCAGAACATTGCCCGCTTCAAGGTCGGCCAGCCGGTGACGGTGGAGCTGTGGACCCAGCGTGACCTGCGCTTGCCAGGTCGCATTCGTGAGCTGTCGCCGGCTGCTGATCCGCGTTCGCGCACTTTTGCCGCCCGCATTGCGTTTGACGCCGGCAAGGTGCCGGCCGAGCTGGGCCAGAGCGCCCGGGTGTACATCGCCACCGGACAGACCGTGTCACTGGCGCTGCCGTTATCAGCCATCAGCGCCTATGACGGCGTCAGCTATGCCTGGCGGATCGAGCCGGACAGCACCCTGAAGCGGGTGCCGGTGCAACTCGGCGCCTGGGGCCAGGAAAGCGTGCCGGTGCTCGACGGGCTGCGCGCCAGCGACTGGGTGGTGGCCGCCGGCGTGCATGTGCTGCGCGAGGGCGAACGGGTGCGTCCCGTGGACCGCAGTAATCGGGTCGTCAAGCTGACCGGCCAGGAGTAGACCCGCATGCATTTCAACCTTTCCGAATGGGCGTTGCGCCATCGTCAGGTCGTGCTGTACCTGATGATCGTCCTGGCCGTGGTCGGCGCGTTGTCCTACAGCAAGCTGGGGCAGAGCGAAGACCCGCCATTTACCTTCAAGGTCATGGTCATCCGCACGCTATGGCCGGGTGCCAGCGCCGAAGAAGTGGCGCGTCAGGTCACTGACCGCATTGAAAAGAAACTGATGGAAACCGGCGAGTACGAGCGACTGTCGTCGTTCTCGCGGCCGGGTGAGTCGACAGTGATCTTCGTGGCCCGTGACTCGCTGGTCTCGGCCTTGTTGCCCGAGCTGTGGTATCAGGTGCGCAAGAAGGTCGGCGACATCCGCCAGACCTTGCCAGCCGGCGTGCAAGGCCCGTTTTTCGACGACGAATTTGGCACCACGTTCGGCAATATCTACGCGCTCACCGGCCCCGGCTTCGACTATGCAGTGCTCAAGGACTATGCCGAGCGGGTCCAGGTTCGCCTGCAGCGGGTCAAGGACGTCGGCAAGGTCGAGCTGATCGGCCTGCAGGCCGAGAAAGTCTGGATCGAGTTGTCCAACGTCAAGCTGGCGACCCTGGGCATTGCCCTGCCGGACGTGCAGCAGGCGCTGGAAGAACAGAACGTGGTGGCCTCGTCGAGTTTCTTTGAAACGTCCCAGGAGCGTATTCACCTGCGGGTCAGCGGCCGCTTTGTCTCGGTGGATGAAATCCGCAACTTCCCGATCCGTGTGCAGGGTCGCACCTTGCGCATCAGCGACCTGGCCGAGGTGCACCGCAGCTTCAACGAGCCGCCGGCACCGGGCATGCGCTTCATGGACCAGGACGCGATTGGCGTGGCGGTGGCGATGAAGGCTGGTGGCGACATCCTGATCCTGGGGCGCGCCCTGGAAGCCGAATTCACCCGTTTGCAGAACAACCTGCCGGCCGGCATGCAGCTGCGCAAGGTGTCCGATCAGCCGGCAGCGGTCAAGACCGGTGTCGGCGAGTTCGTCCAGGTGCTGGCCGAGGCCTTGATCATCGTCTTGCTGGTCAGCTTCTTCTCGCTGGGCATGCGCACCGGCATGGTGGTGGCATTGGCGATTCCACTGGTGCTGGCCATGACCTTTGCCAGCATGTATCTGCTCGGCATCGGCCTGCACAAGATCTCGCTCGGGGCACTGGTGCTGGCGCTGGGGCTGTTGGTGGATGACGCGATCATTGCCGTGGAGATGATGGCGATCAAGATGGAACAGGGTTATGACCGCCTGAAAGCGGCCAGTTTCGCCTGGACCAGCACGGCGTTTCCGATGCTCACCGGCACGCTGATCACAGCGGCGGGCTTCTTGCCGATTGCCACGGCGCAGTCGAGCACCGGCGAATACACCCGCTCGATCTTTCAGGTGGTCACCCTGGCGTTGCTCGCCTCATGGGTGGCGGCGGTGATGTTCGTGCCGTACCTGGGCGACCGCCTGTTGCCAGACCTGGCCAGGCGGCATGCACTCAAGCACGGCGACAGCCACGGTCCTGACCCTTATGCCACGCCGATGTACCAGCGGGTGCGCCGGGTGGTGGCCTGGTGCGTGCGGCGGCGCAAGACCGTGATCGTCGCCACCGTAGCGCTGTTCGTGCTGTCGGTGGTGATGTTCCGCTTTGTGCCCCAGCAGTTTTTCCCGGCTTCCGGGCGCCTGGAACTGATGGTCGACCTGAAACTGGCCGAAGGCGCCTCGCTGAGCAACACCACCGAGCAGGTCAAGCGCCTGGAGCAGATGCTCAAGGATCACGCCGGCATCGACAATTATGTGGCCTATGTGGGCACCGGCTCGCCGCGTTTTTACCTGCCACTGGACCAGCAGTTGCCGGCGGCCAGCTTTGCCCAGTTTGTGGTCCTGGCCAAGAGCATCGAAGACCGCGAGGCCCTGCGTACCTGGTTGATCACCGCGCTGAACGAAAACTTCCCGGCCCTGCGCTCGCGGGTGACCCGCCTGGAGAACGGGCCGCCTGTAGGCTACCCGGTGCAGTTTCGGGTCACCGGTGAGCACATCGAGGTGGTCAGGGCCCTGGCGCGTCAGGTGCAGGAAAAAGTGCGTGAGAATCCACACGTGGTCAACGTGCACTTGGACTGGGAAGAGCCGAGCAAGGTCGTGCACCTGAACATCGATCAGGATCGGGCCCGGGCCCTGGGGGTCAGCAGCCGCGATGTGGCGGCGTTCCTGCAGTCGTCGCTGACCGGCGCCAGCGTCAGCCAGTTTCGTGAAGACGACGAGTTGATCGACATCGTGTTGCGCGGCACCCGCAGCGAGCGCGAGCGCCTGCAGGACCTGTCGAGCCTGGCGGTGCCGACGAGCAACGGTGCCAGCATCGCGCTGGCGCAGATTGCGACGCTGGAATATGGTTTTGAAGAGGGCGTGATCTGGCATCGTAACCGTCTGCCCAGTGTGACTGTGCGTGCCGATATCTACGGGCGCGAGCAACCGGCGACCCTGGTCAATCAGATCCTGCCCAACCTGGAGGCGATCCGCGCCGAACTGCCCGATGGCTACCTGCTGGAAGTGGGCGGCACGGTGGAAGACTCGGCCCGCGGGCAGAACTCGGTGAACGCCGGGGTGCCGCTGTTCATCGTGGTGGTGCTGACCCTGCTGATGATCCAGCTGCGCAGTTTCTCGCTGATGTTCATGGTGTTCATCACCGCGCCTCTTGGGCTGATCGGCGTGACCCTCTTCCTGCTGCTGTTCAACCAGCCGTTCGGCTTTGTCGCCATGCTTGGCACCATCGCGCTGTCGGGGATGATCATGCGCAACTCGGTGATTCTGGTGGACCAGATCGAACAGGACATCGCTTCGGGGCTGGACACTTGGCAAGCGATCATCGAGGCCACGGTGAGGCGTTTCCGGCCCATCGTGCTCACCGCCCTGGCGGCGGTGCTGGCGATGATCCCACTGTCACGCAGCCTGTTCTTCGGACCGATGGCGGTGGCGATCATGGGCGGGCTGATCGTGGCCACCGCGTTGACGCTGCTGTTCCTGCCGGCGCTGTATGCAGCATGGTTCAGGGTCAAAAAGCCGATGTGAGGCTGAGCGGCTTCAGCCGCGAAGGGCAGCACCCTCAATTGGCGTGTCTGTTTCCCGGCTGAAACGGATCGCCGCCCGGCCGCTGCATTCGCCAGCAGAGCTTGTGTCGGGCACAAGATCCGGCTGCTTATTAGTCTGGTGCCAGGTCCGAAATTCAGCGTCATATCAAACCTGTGGGAGGCGGCTTGCTGCGGGCGGCGATCCGGCGATGAGGCCGGCAAGGCCCATACACCTGCTGCGCCTGTCACACAGCCATCGCCAGCAGAGCTGCCTCCCACAAGTTCGAGTCGAGGCCTGACGGATCTGCATGAGTCCTAGAGCGCCCCAAACACCTTCTTGGCCAGGCTGGTGGCGGCCGCTGCCGGGTTGGCGCGGATGCTTTCTTCCTGTTTGGCGATCATCTCGAACAGGCCGTTGAGTGCCTGTTCGGCGACATAGTTCTCGACGTTGGCGTTCTTGGTGTCCAGCACTCCCAAGGCTGCGGCCTGACCGGCAAAGGCGTTGTATTTCTGTGCCACGCCGACCTGGTCGGTGGCCTGCTTGACGATCGGCAGGAATTTGGCGCGGATGGCTTCGCGGCTGCTCTTGTCCAGATACTGGGTGGCCGAGTCCTTGCCGCCGCTGAGGATCGACTTGGCATCGGCCACGGTCATTTTCTTCACGGCATCGACCAGCAGCGCCTGGGCTTGCGGCACGGCAGCCTCGGCGGCCTGGTTCATGCTGGTTTCCAGCTGGTCGACCTGGGCGCCCATGCCGAACTGGCGCATTTTCTTGGCGACCTTGCCCAGGTTGCCTGGCAGCTCGATGCGCACTGCTTCGTTATTGCTGAAGCCGCCCGGGGTGCCCAGTTGCTTGACCGCGATCTGTGCGCCCTGGGTCAGGGCATCCTTGAGCCCGCCGCTGGCGTCCGATTGCGACAGGTCGCTCAACGACAGGGCGAACACGTTGGCCGACAGCAGCAGGCCTGCACACAGGCCGGCAAGGGTAAACGAAGGGCGGAGCATGGCAGTTTCCTTTTGCAATGGAGGGCTGGACGCAGAGTATCAGGGATGCACCGGGTTGACCCGGATGCGCAGCGGTTGCGGGTCGCTGCCGTCAGGGCTGACGCTGTGCTGTTCGGTGTTGATGAACAACAGACGGCCTTCGGACTCGATACGGGCGCTGATGGCATAGCGATGGCCGGGTTGTAGCTGGTCCACCGGGTACCTGAGGGTGAACGGCAGGGGCACCTGGCCCTGGACCGGGCCGCTTTGTTGCGCCAGCACGACGGCCGGGGCATCGGCGCGCGAAACATCCTGGAGGCTGACATTCAGCGTGGCCGAGGGCGGCAGGGCCATGCGCTGCAGGTAGAACACTTCGCCGTCGAGGCGGCCCATCGGTGTCGGCAGGGTCGAGCAGGCGGCCAGCAGGCCGGCCAGGGCGATCACGGGAAGGGTTTTCATGCAGGAGTCTCCTGGGTGGGGGCGGCAGGCTCGTCGCCATTGCTCTGCAAGGTCACCTGGCGGATCGACAGGCGGATCTCGGCGGTCAGCACGCGCTTGGCCGCGCCTTCGGCCAGTTCGCCCAGCAGCGGGTGGTAGCTGAGCTTGCCGTTGCCATCCTTGCGCAGCACGCCAAGGTCGAGCAGGGTCTGGATGAAGTGGCGGAACAGGCTCTTGTCGAAAAACTCCGGGGCATTGAGGCCATGCAGGATCGACAGGCGCTGGGCCATGACGGTGCACAGGTCTTCCAGCTCTTCGGCGCTCAGGCTGTGCTGGCCGTTATTGAGCAGCAGGGCAATGGCCATGTAGAAGCGCTGCAGGGTCTGGGTAATGGCCTTGGACAGCAGGCTCAGTTGCACGAATTCGCGCGAGCTGGGCTCGGGGCGCAGGTAGACGTCGTTTTCCAGGCGCAGCAGGCCCTGGTCGACGAACGTGGCCAGCCACTGTTCGATGACCTCGTCCAGTGCTTCCAGCGGCCAGCGGATGAACAGCTCTGCCTGCAGGAACGGGTACAGGGCGCGCACGTAGCGGAAGATCAGTTCGCGGCTCATGCGCGACCAGCTCTGGAAAAAGCACGCCAGCAGCGAGGGCAGGGCAAAGATGTGCAGCACGTTGTTGCGGTAGTAGGTCATCAGGACGGCGTTCTGCTCGTCCAGATAATAAATGCGCCCCAGCGCGTCTTTCTGCTCGGCCAGCAGCTCCATGCCTTTGACATGGGCGATCAGTGCCTTGCCATCGCCTTCGGGCAGGGTGATGTGCGGCGAGTAGGGCACCTGGCGCAGCAGGCTCAGGAACAGATCCAGCGTGCGCTCCAGCGCCAGGTCATCCAGCGCCAGGCGCGGGGTCGAGAGCAGCGCCAGGGCCACCAGGTTGACCGGGTTGATGGCGGCGGCCGCGTTGAGCCGCTGGGCCACCTGGTCGGCCAGGCGGTGGGTGGTTGCATTGAACCATTCGGGGCGGTCCTGCGGTGCCAGCGCCTGGGCGCGCCAGTCGGGTTGTTCCTGGTCAAGGAAGGCGTCCAGGTGCAGCGGCTCGCCAAAGTTGACCGCGACCTCGCCGAAACGCTTTTTCAGGGCGCTGAACACCTTGAACAGGTCGAAGACCGACTCTTTTTTCTTGGTCGCGCCGCGCAGCTCGCCCAGGTAAGTACGGCCTTCGAGTACCCGCTCATAGCCGATGTACACCGGGATGAAGACAATGGGCATGCGCGAGTTGCGCAAAAAACTGCGCAGGGTGATGGCCAGCATGCCGGTCTTGGGTTGCAGCATGCGCCCGGTGCGCGAACGCCCGCCCTCGACGAAATACTCGACCGGGAAGCCTTTGCTGAACAGGGTGTGCATGTACTCGTTGAACACGGCGGTGTACAGCGGGTTGCCCTTGAACGTGCGACGCATGAAGAATGCTCCGCCACGGCGTAGCAGGCCGCCGACCACGGGCATGTTGAGGTTGATGCCGGCGGCGATGTGCGGCGGGGTCAGGCCGTTGCGAAACAGCAGGTACGACAGCAGCAGGTAGTCGATATGGCTGCGGTGGCAGGGCACGTAGACGACTTCATGGCCCGGCGCGACCTTTTGCACGTTCTCGATGTGGCTGACCTTGATGCCGTCGTAGATCTTGTTCCAGAACCAGCTCAGCACCACTTCCATGAAGCGGATCACCGTGTAGGTGTAGTCCGAGGCGATCTCGTTGGCGTAGCTCAGCGCCTGTTCGCGGGCTTTATCCCTGGAGATGTTGTCGCGTTCGGCCGCTTCGTTGATGGCTTCGATGACCTGCGGTTCCTGCAGCAGGTCCTTGACCAGGTTGCGCCGGTGCGAGACGTCGGGACCGATGACGGCACTCTTGAGGTGGCGAAAGTGCACGCGCAACAGGCGCTGGGTCATGCGCAGGGTCAGGGCCGGGCCTTTGTCCTGCTTGAGCAGGTCGCGCAAATGGATCGGCGCGGAAAACTGCACCCGGGTCTTGCGGCCCAGGATCAGGATGGTGACCAGCCGGCGCAGGCGACCGGTGACGGCCCAGCTGTCGGCGAACAGCAGTTTCCAGGCGCTGGACTCACGGTCCGGCGACTGGCCCCAGAACACGCTGACCGGAATGATCTGGGCGTCGAGCCCCGGATGCTCGCCGAGTGTTGCCACCAGCCGCTCCAGGGTCGGCGGTGCACCGCGCTTGTCGTGCCGGCCCAGCCAGTCGGGCTCGGGGGTCAGGTAGAAAAACGCCGCCGGCTCCATGAGTTCGCCCACCGCCACCGACAGCACCGGGCGTGGTAGCCCGACCTTGGTGCATTCGCGATCGACCACCGCCAGGTCGCTCAGGGAGGGGGACTGCAAGGCGTAGAACACCGGCTTGCTGCGGTCCAGGTCCAGCCCCAGGGACGACTGATTGATGGTTTCGGAACGAACCCAGAGGTACAACAAGCGGCGCAGGGCGCCGAACACAAGGCGACGCAGGGGTGAACGAGTCATACGCTTCTGCTGAATAAAGGACGTGAGCGGCCGGGGCGCCAGTGTGCCGGATCTGCCAGCGAACGGCAAAAAGGCCGGTGTGGTCTATTGGTGTCGCGTTTTGTGGGAATGTTCCCCAGGCCCGGCCACTCCTGAACGGATTACGAGGTCCGCCAGACAATCTCCTGCTCGCCATCGGCACTGACACGGATCCAGCGGTCGGCGTCTTCTTCGCCTTCTTCTTCCACCCAGGTGCCCGGTGCGCAGCGCACCTCGACAGCCAGCGCAGCAAAGGCAGCGCGGGCGCAGGCGATGTCGTCGTCCCACGGCGTCTGCTCGCTTTCCAGGTACAGGCTGTTCCACTTGCCTACGGCCTTGGGCAGCCAGGTCACCGGCACGGCGCCTGCGGTGCATTTCCAGGTCTGGCCGCGTTGCGTCCACTCGCTGCACGGGCCCAGCGCCACGCTCAGCCAGGCGGTGATGGCCTTGTGGTCGACGTCTTCGTCCTTGAGGTAAATCTCGATATCGGGTTGGCGCATGGTGACCTCGAATAAGTGCTTAGCGCAGAACGAAAAAATCGTAGCGCATGGAAACGGTGACCTTGAACGGCCCAGGGTACTCGATGACCGCTGCCCGCCGCTCGGCGCTGGCGCGCCAGCCATGGGGTGTCATCGCCAGCAGGTCGGCGCGGGACTGGTTGTCGATCAGCTTGAGGCTGTACGTCAGGGTTTCACTGTGGGCCAGCGCCATGCCCGGCGGCACCAGGGCCAGGTGCTTGTCATCGGCATAGTCGCGCACCTCGTCATACAGTTTTTCGCGCATTTCCATCAGGTGGCCGCGGGTAGGGCCGACCCGCATCAGGCCGCCGCCGGGTGTCAGCAGGCGCCTGGCTTCAAGCCAGTCCAGCGGGCTGAACACGCTGGCCAGAAACTGGCAACTGGCGTCGGGCAGCGGAATGCGCGCCATACTGGCGACCAGCCAGGTCAGCGCCGGGTCGCGCTTGCAGGCGCGCTTGACGGCCTCGCGGGAGATGTCCAGGGCATAACCGTCGGCCTTGGGCAGCGCCTGGGCCAGCTGTGCGGTGTAGTAACCCTCGCCACAACCGATGTCCAGCCAGCGCGCCGGGGCGCGCTCGGCCGCCAGTTCCGCCAGGCGCCGGGCCACCGGGGCGTAGTGCCCGCCGTCGAGAAAGCGTCGCCGCGCCTCGACCATGGCCTGGTTGTCACCCGGGTCGCGGCTGTTCTTGTGCTGCACCGGCAGCAGGTTCAGGTAGCCCTGGCGTGCGCGGTCGAAGCGGTGATTGACCGGGCAGGCGACGCCATGCTCGACGGCGCTCAAGGGCGCCGAACAGATTGGACAGGTCAGCATCAGGCGAGCAACTTGACCAGGGTCTGGTAGTAGATCTCGGTCAGCACGTCCAGATCACTGGCCAGGATGCGTTCGTCGACCTGGTGGATGGTGGCGTTGACCGGCCCCAGCTCGACCACCTGGGTGCCGAGCGTGGCAATGAAACGCCCGTCGGAGGTGCCGCCGCTGGTCGAGGCCTGGGTTTCACGGCCGGTAACCTGGCGGATGCTGGCCGATACCGCGTCGAGCAGGGCGCCCGGCTCGGTGAGAAACGGCAGGCCCGACAGCGCCCAGTCGATGTGCCAGTCCAGGCCATGCTTGTCGAGAATGACCGCGACCCGCTGCTTGAGGCCTTCGACCGTCGACTCGGTAGAGAAGCGGAAATTGAACACCGCCACCAGATCGCCGGGAATCACGTTGGTCGCGCCGGTGCCGGAGTTGAGGTTGGAAATCTGGAAGCTGGTCGGCGGGAAGAAGGCATTGCCTTCATCCCAGTGCTCGGCGGCCAGCTCGGCCAGGGCCGGGGCGGCCAGGTGGATCGGGTTGCGGGCCAGGTGCGGGTAGGCCACATGGCCTTGCTTGCCGCGCACCGTGAGGGTCGCGCCCAGCGAGCCGCGCCGACCGTTCTTGACCACATCCCCCACCAGCGTGGTGCTCGACGGCTCGCCGACGATGCACCAGTCCAGGCGCTCCTGGCGTGCGGCCAGGCGCTCGACCACCGCCTTGGTGCCGTGGTGCGCCGGGCCTTCTTCATCACTGGTGATTAGAAAGGCCACCGAGCCTTTATGGTCCGGGTAATCGCCGACAAAACGCTCAACCGCCACCACCATCGACGCCAGGCTGCCCTTCATGTCGGCCGCACCGCGCCCGCAGAGCATGCCCTGTTCGTCGATCAAGGCGTCGAACGGATCGTTCTGCCAGGCTTGCACGGGGCCGGTCGGCACCACGTCGGTGTGCCCGGCAAAGCACAGCACCGGGCCGTCGCCGTTGCCATGGGTGGCCCAGAAGTTATCCACATCTTCGATGCGCATCGGCTCCAGCTTGAAGCCAGCCGCGCCCAGGCGACGCATCATCACGGCCTGGCAATCGGCGTCCAGCGGCGTGACCGACGGCCGGCGAATGAGGTCGCAGGCCAGTTGAAGAGTGGGCGAAAGGTCGGCTGGGGCCGTCATGAACAGGACTCCGGTACAGGGCGTGGGGCGAAAAGGCGGTTATCTTAAAGCAAAATGCAGCCATCAAGGCCGACGTTTGCAGTGAGAGGTTATCCGTTCTCGTCCTGGCGCATGCCCAGGGCCGGCATACAGGAAAGAATCGTCATGACCACAGCGGCCAGGCACGGCAACGACTGTGTCAACAGCAGCATCACCCAACCGCTCATATCCACAGTGCCCAAACCGCGAGTCAGGCCGAGTGCCAAGGCGGCGGTCCACAACAAGACCATCAGCCAGACCTCCTCACGCACATGAGAAAGCGCCACGCTCAAACCCTGGGTAGAGACCGCCTTGGGCGTCCGGAAGAACGGCAGCCCCCGCGTAAAACATCCTGCCAATACAGCCTTGCCGATGGTGGGGTACAGCGCCATGCCGGCCAGGGTTGCTGCAAAGGCATGCTTCCAGTCGGTGCTGACAAGGCGGGTGTAGAGGCTGGCGATTTTCAGAGTACGTATCAACAAGGTCACGATCGGCGGTGCCGCGAATATCCAGGGAACAGGATTCGATTGCCCGGGCAACACCAGCATGATGAATGACCAGAACAGGGTGGCGAAGATCAACAGGTAATTGATCCCTTCACACATCCATGGCAGCCAGCCGGCCAGAAAGTGATAACGCTGTGCAGTGCTGAGCTTGTTTTGCCTTGCACGAATCAGGCTGTTGGCATGGCGCTTGATGATTTGCATGGCGCCGTAGGCCCACCGATGACGTTGCTTCTTGAAGTCCAGGAACGTATCCGGTACGAGTCCCTTGCCGTAGCTGGCGGGCATATAGCCTGTTGCATGCCCGCTTTCCAGCAGGCGCAGGCCCAGTTCGGCATCCTCGCAGATGCACCATGGCGCCCAGCGCAGAGCTTGCAGGATCGAGTGTCGGATCAGGGTCATTGTGCCGTGTTGAATGATTGCGTTGTAATCATTGCGAATGACCATGCCGATATTGAAAAAGCCTTGGTATTCAGCATGGCAGCAGCGTTTGAACAGACTCTGCTGACCATCGCGATAGTCTTGCGGCGCCTGGATAAGGGCAATGTGCGGTGCCTGGAAGTGCGGCACCATCTCGTATAGCCAGTTGCGCTCAATGACATAGTCCGAGTCGATAACGGCAATGATATGCGCTGCAGCTGACGTATGCTCCAGCAGGTAATTGAGTGCCCCGGCCTTGAAGCCTGCCAGCGGAGCGACATGGAAAAACCTGAAACGTGGCCCTAGTGACTCGCAATGCCGTTGCACAGGCTCCCAGACCTGAGGGTCCGAAGTGTTGTTGTCAATGACCAGCACTTCATAGTCCGGGTAATGCAGCAGGCTCAAGGCGTTCAGTGTCTGAATGACCATGGCTGCAGGCTCGTTGTAGCAGGCCACATGGATCGAGACAAAAGGACGGTAATGGCAAGCCCCTCGAATGGGCAAGAACTGCCTTGGGTGCTCGGTACCCAACTGACTTTCCAGAAACTCGTGGATTTCTACGCTCAGCAGGGCGAGTGTAAAAGCCGCCCAGATCATTGTCAGCGTTACGCCGAACCATGACATCGGGTCATGCAGGCGGCTCACGCCGATCAGCGTCAGTGCGATATAAGTTGTCAGGCACAGGATGAGCAGGCGGCGGGTGCGTCGTGCGCCCGGCTGCGAGCCTCCCAGTAGTCTTGAAAAAGCATACCCCCAGTCAACCGGCACGCCGACAGGCCCCGTACGCTGGAGTTTAAGCCTGCGTCGAGCGGTAAACAGTCCCCAATGCGGGCCTGAGAGTCCTTCTATGGTTTTCCAGGGTTGATCGAACGCCTCAATGACGAAGTACTCGTAGCCCTGGTCCTGAAGCGCGTTGACTTGCTGGCGTATGGCAACGGTCTGTGTGGGGATAGAGCTGTGGGTCTGTTTTGTTACGCTGCCACGGCTGGGCCAGCCGACTTCTGAAATCAGCAGGGGTTTGCCGGGGTACAGTCGCTCCAGGGTCTGCGCCAGGCTCGACACTGCTTTGCCAGCCTGCATGAAGTGCTCGGCTTCCCAATAAGGCAGGATGTGTGCCGCAATGAAATCCACCTGTTCTACCAGCGCTGGAATATCGCGCCATTGGTGCCATTGCTCTGACGTAGAAACCGGTACGTCGACGTGTTGACGCACGTGCCGCAGGTAGCCGGCCAGGCGCTCAAAAGTGATCAGGCCGTCGTACAGGCTTTCGTTACCAACCAGCACCCGGTCTATGCAGGAAAATCGTCGGGTCAACCTGATGGCCAGCGCAATCTCCTGATGATTGCGGGCGTCGTCCTTGCCAATCCAGATACCCAGTGTGACCTTGAGCCCCAGTGCCTGGGCAATCCGGGGTATATGTCTCAATGAGCCTTCTACCGAATAAGTACGGATGCGCCCGGTCATGGCCTTGAGCATCACCAGGTCTTCCCGGATCTGAGCGCTTGAGGGGTAGATGCCTCTCTGGGGGCTCATGCCGGGTCGATAGGGCGTATAGCAAATGCCGTGCACCTGCGCTGGCCAGTCAGGCACAAGAACGTGCTGCCAAGCGCGGGTGCGTACGATGACCAGGGCTAGGCTGAACAGTCCAAGACCGATAAGGATCAATAAAGTCATTACAAGAGAAAGCGTGTGTAGTTGCCATAGGTTCTCTGGTAAGTCTAGAAGAGGCAGGCAGGGTGCTTAGTGCATTTGCAATGCCGAGACGTCATTTACTGCGCACTCTGTGATCGAGGGGATACGCAAGGAAGTGCCAGCGCGCTTGTCAAAGGGCTGATGAAGTCCGGCAATGCGCTGTTGACGCGACAATGACTGTTTTCATCCGATGAGCGTTCTATACTGCGCGCCGGTTTTCGAGGTCAGGCCCAATGAGCGTAATAGATCCACGGTTCGCCGGTATCGCAAGGTTATATGGCAATGAAGGGCTGGCGCGCCTGCAAGCGGCCCATGTGGCGGTGGTCGGCATTGGCGGCGTGGGTTCGTGGGCCGCCGAGGCGCTGGCGCGTTCGGGGGTGGGCGAGATCTCGCTGTTCGACCTGGACGATGTCTGTGTCAGCAACGTCAATCGCCAGTTGCACGCGCTGGACGGCACCGTGGGCCGGGCCAAGGTCGAGGTCATGGCCGAGCGCATCCACGCCATCAATCCGGCGTGCGTGGTGCATGCAGTGGCTGACTTTGTCACGGTCGAGACTCTGGCCGAACACATTACGCCGGAACTGGATTTCGTCGTCGATTGCATCGACAGCGTCAAGTCCAAGGCCGCGCTGATCGCTTGGTGCAAGCGGCGCAAGATCCAGGTGGTGACCACCGGCGGTGCCGGCGGGCAGATCGATCCGACGCAGATCCAGGTCATTGATTTGAACCGCACCTTCAACGACCCGCTGGCCGCCAAGGTGCGCTCGACCCTGCGCCGTGATTACGGCTTTTCACGCACGCCCAATCGCACCTACAGCGTGCCGTGCGTGTTTTCCAGTGAACAACTGCGCTATCCGATGCCCGATGGCAGCGTGTGCCAGAGCAAGACCTTTGTCGGCGACGGCGTGCGGCTGGACTGCGCCGGTGGCTTTGGCGCGGTGATGATGGTCACCGCGACCTTTGGCATGGTCGCGGCCAGTCGTGCGGTCGACAAACTGGTCGCCGGTGCGCGCAGGCCTTCGGAGCGGGTCAAGACCGAGCCTGCGCCGGTTGATCCGGCTCAGGCCTGAGCCCGTTCACGCATGCGTTGCAGCACCGCGTTAAGGCCATTGCTGCGTGACGGCGAGAGCTGGCGACCCAGCCCCAGGCGGTCGAACCAGTGGTGCAGGTCGACCTGATTCAGCGCTTGTGCCGGCAGGTCATTGACCCGCACCAGCAACACCGCCAGCAGGCCGCGTAACAGCCGCGCATCGCTGCCGGCACGAAACTGCCAGCGGCCGTCGCGTTCTTCGGCCACCAGCCAGACCTGGCTTTCGCAACCGTGCACTCGATACTCGTCGGATTTTTCCGCTTCACTCAACGGTGCCAGGCGCTCGCCCCACTGCATCAGCAGGCGGGCGCGTTGCTCCCAGCCCTGAGCCTGGCCGAAAGCCTCCAGTGCCGCCTGAGCCTCGACGGTCAAGTCGTCAGGCAGGCTCATGCCAGCAACTCCAGACCCTGGTCCAGGGCGCTGAAGAAGCGCAGCAAGTCGTCGGAATCGTTGTAAAGCCCTAGCGAAACACGGATGGCGCCCGGCAGGCCCAGGCTCTTGAGCAACGGCATGGCGCAATGGTGACCGGCGCGCACGGCGATGCCCTGTTCGGTCAGCAGGTGAGCGAGGTCGGCGTTGTGCACACCGTCGACGACAAAGCTGACCAGCGCCAGCTCCGGCGCCCCCAGCACACGTACCTGCTCGCGCTGCTGCAAACCTTCGAGCAGGCGCCGGTGCAGGCGTGCTTCGTGATCGACTATGGCCTTCTGGTCGAGGCCGTCGAGGTATTCAAGGGTCGCGCCCAGGCCGATGACGCTGGCAATGGGCGGCGTTCCGGCTTCGAAACCCAAAGGGGCCGGGCGAAATTCGGCGCGGTGGTAATCGACGTCCAGGACCATTTCACCGCCGAACTGCCAGTGGTCGAGGTGCGCCAGCGCGGCATGGCGGCCATAGAGCACGCCCAGCCCTTCGGGGCCGTACAGCTTATGACTGGAAAATACATAGAAGTCGCAGCCCAGTGCCTGCACGTCGTGGCGGCCATGCACCACACCTTGGGCGCCATCGACCACGGTCAGCGCGCCTTGCGCCTGTGCCAGCGCCAGCAGGCGGGTCAGCGGCTGCCAGGCGCCGAGCACGTTGGAGAACTGGCTGACCGCCAGCAGGCGCGTGCGCGGGCCGATCAGCGTGGCGGCGGCCTCCAGGTCGATCAGGCCATGGCCGTCCAGCGGCAGCACCACCAGGCGCAGGTTGCGTCGGCGGGCCAGTTGTTGCCAGGGCAGCAGGTTGGCGTGGTGCTCCAGGGCACTGATGACGATCTCGTCGCCTTCGGCAAAATGCGCTTGCAATCCATAGGCCAGCAGGTTGAGGGCCGAGGTTGCGCCGTGGGTGAAAATGATCTGCCCGGATTCGCCGGCATTGAGCCACTGCCCGACCTTGTGCCGCGAGGCTTCGAAGGCCTGGGTGGCGTGCGCGCCGGGCAAATGCTGGGCACGGTGCACGTTGGCGGCGCCGCTGGTGTAGTAGTGGTTCAGGGCATCGAGCAATGCCTGGGGCTTTTGCGTGGTGGCGGCGCTGTCCAGGTAGGTCTGGCCTTGCCGTTGCAGGGCGTCGAGGGCTGGAAAGTCCGCGCGCCAGGGAGAAATGAGGGGCATTGGTCCATCCGGCTCGGTCGGTCGCGGCGACCCCTGCGGTAATGCCGCCGGGACCGCCGCGCCGATAACATCAGTTGTGAGCGTGCAGTGCTTCGTTCAGCTCGATGGCCGACTTGTGGGTCTTGCATTCCACGGCGCCGGTCTGCGAGTTGCGACGGAACAGCAGGTCGGCCTGGCCGGCCAGGTCACGGGCCTTGACCACCTTGACCAGTTCGTTGTGTTCGTCGAGCAGCGCAACCTTGGTGCCGGCGGTGATGTACAGGCCGGCCTCGACGGTGTTGCGGTCGCCCAGCGGAATGCCGATACCGGCGTTGGCGCCGATCAGGCAGCCTTCACCGACCTTGATGACGATGTTGCCGCCGCCGGACAGGGTGCCCATGGTCGAGCAGCCGCCGCCCAGGTCCGAGCCCTTGCCGACGAACACACCGGCCGAAACACGGCCTTCGATCATGCCCGGGCCTTCGGTGCCGCCGTTGAAGTTGACGAAACCTTCGTGCATCACGGTGGTGCCTTCACCGATGTAGGCGCCCAGGCGCACACGGGCGCTGTCGGCGATGCGCACACCGCTCGGCACGACGTAGTCGGTCATTTTCGGGAATTTGTCGACCGAGAACACTTCCAGCAGCTCGCCTTTCAGGCGTGCTTCGAGCTGACGCTCGGCCAGTTCGGCCAGATCGATGGCGCCCTGGCTGGTCCAGGCCACGTTCGGCAGCAGCGGGAAGATGCCGGCCAGGCTCAGGCCGTGCGGCTTGGCCAGGCGGTGCGACAGCAGGTGCAGCTTCAGGTAGGCCTCAGGGGTCGAGGTCAGGGCGGCGTCTTCAGCCAGGACGGTGGCAACCAGCGGCTTGTGGCTTTCGGCCAGACGGGTCAGCAGTGCGGCCTGGGCGGCATCGACCGGCTTGAGCGCGTCGGCCAGTTTCGAGGCCAGGTCGGTGTTGAAGGTGATGGCCTGGTTGCCGCCGGTATAGCCCAGCAGCGGGGTGACGGCCGCGACCAGTTCGGCCGACGGATTGATCAGGGGTTGGGCGTAGAAGACTTCCAGCCAGGTGCCTTGACGGTTTTGAGTGCCGACGCCGAAGGCCAGGCTGAACAGGGTGGTGGACATGCACATTCCTCTTGAGTGATCGGGGGTTGTCAGCAGCGCTCGGGCTTACTGCAACGCCGCCGCATACAATTGCGGTTTGAAACCAATCAGGGTTCGGTTGCCGAGATCAAGCACAGGACGCTTGATCATCGACGGTTGTGCCAGCATCAGTTCAATTGCGCGGGCCTGGTCGAGGTCGTTCTTCTGCGCCTCGTCGAGCTTGCGAAACGTCGTGCCGGCACGGTTGAGGACCACTTGCCAACCGTGTTCGTCACACCACTGCGTCAGGTGTTCACGGTCGATGCCCTCTTTCTTGTAGTCATGAAAATCATGGCCCACGGCATGTTCTTCGAGCCAGGTACGGGCTTTTTTCATGGTGTCGCAGGCTTTGATGCCGTAGAGAGTGTAAGCCATTGATTCCTATAGGGTAGTCGGCCTTTCCCGAAACGTCCCCCATTGCCTCCGCAAAATTCAGCCCGTGATTATGCCACGTCGCTCGATTGCGCGCTCAGGCTGTCAGGGGGCAGATCGTGTCCGGGCATCACGCAGGACGGCCCGGCCATGGCAGCAGGGTCCGGGCGTGGAGGGGCGTGATTTAGCCGGCGTGGCTCAAGGCTTCTATGAGTTGCGCCTTGGTCATGCGCGAGCGGCCACGAATGTCCTGGCTGCGTGCCTCTTTCATCAGGCTCTCGCGGGTCTGGCTTTGCAGTGACTCCGGGGAGGTGCGCGCGTGACCCTTGCGCGTCTGCGCGGCGCGTTTGGCCGAGTCCGAGCGGGCGGTCTGTTTTTCTCGGCCGGAGGTATCTGTGCCGGACCCGCCGGCCCTTTCACCACCGCCCGACTGTTTGTTCACCGTGGCCCAGGCCCGCGCCTGGGCCTGATCCTCCGGCATTCCCTTGTGCTCGTAGCTTTCTTCGATGTGTTGGGCCTTGCGCTTCTGCTTGGCCGTGTATTTATCCTTGCTTGCGACTGGCATGGCGATCACCTTGAGTCTGATTACAGGAAACAAGCCCTCTTGGGCCGTTCACGTGTGAAATGCCAGGCGCCTTGCAAGTGCAATCGGGCAGACGAATGGTTGCCGGTCATGCGCCGCCATATTTCGAACTGCTACGGTCCGGGTACACGGACCTCATCATCTGGATGTCGCCGCCGCCCGGTGACAGGGGCGGCGCGACGAACGACAACGGTAAGGCCGACCGGCCTGATGCCGGCGGTATATAACGCTATGGCTCAGCGATTATTGATGAAGGCGCGAATGCGCTCGGCGGCTTCGACGCACTCGGCCAGCGGCGCGACCAGGGCCAGGCGCACGCGGCCGGCGCCAGGGTTGAAGCCGTCGACGTCACGCGACAGGTATGAGCCCGGTACTACGGTCACATGCTGCTCCAGGTAAAGGTCGCGGCAGAAGGCGGCGTCGTCGCCACCGACGTTCGGCCACAGGTAGAAGCTGCCGTCGGGCCGCTGCACGTCGAGCACCGGGCTGAGGATGTCCAGCACCGCATCGAACTTCTCGCGGTACAGGTCACGGTTGGCGAGCACATGGGCTTCGTCGTTCCAGGCGGCCACGCTGGCCAGTTGGGTCTGCACCGGCATGGCGCAGCCGTGGTAGGTGCGGTACAGCAAAAAGGCCTTGAGGATCTCGGCATCGCCGGCCACGAAGCCCGAACGCAGGCCCGGCAGGTTGGAGCGTTTGGACAGGCTGTGGAACACCACACACCGCTTGAAGTCCTGGCGGCCCAGCTCGGCGCAGGCGCTGAGCAGGCCTGGTGGCGGGGTGGCTTCGTCGAAGTACAGCTCGCTGTAGCACTCGTCGCTGGCGATCACGAAGTCGTACTGGTCGGCCAGGGCGATCAGCTTTTTCAGGGTGTCGACCGGAATCAAGGCGCCGGTCGGGTTGCCCGGCGAGCACAGGAACAGAATCTGGCAGCGCTGCCAGATCTCGGCCGGCACGGCGTCGAAATCAGGATTGAAGCCATGTTCGCTCAGGCAGGGCAGGTAGTGCGGCTGGGCACCGGCCAGCAGGGCGGCGCCCTCGTAGATCTGGTAGAACGGATTGGGGCTGACCACCAGGCCGTTGGCTTCGCGGTTGACTACGGTCTGGGTAAAGGCGAACAGCGCCTCGCGGGTGCCATTGACCGGCAGCACATGACGGGCCGGGTCGATCCAGCCCTCGGGTACGCCAAAGCGCCGCTCGCACCAGTGGCCTATCGCTTCGCGCAAGGCCGGGACGCCGAGTGTAGTGGGGTAGACGGCCATCTTGTCGAGGTTATCGACCAGGGCCTGGGCCACGAACGCCGGTGAGGTGTGCTTGGGTTCGCCAATGGACAGGGCGATCGGGCGCTTGTCCGGGTTGGGCGTCACGCTGCCGAGCAGGGCGCGCAGTTTCTCGAACGGGTAGGGCTGAAGCAGTTGCATGGCGTTGTTCATGTTTCGGCTCTCAAGGCGCAGAAAACTCAAGGTGCATGGCGCCCGGCAGGCGGGCGTCCTCGATCAGATGCTCAGGCGAAACCCCACTTCGGGCTCGCGGGTGACGCTCAGCTGTTCGGTAATGGCTTCCTGCAGGCGCAGGCACAGCTGCGGGTCCGACAGTGGCTGGTTGTTGGCGTCGGTGATGAAGAACACGTCCTCGACCCGTTCGCCCAGCGTGGCAATCTTGGCGTTCTGCAGCGACAGGTCGAACTCCAGGAAGATCTTGCCGATCCGTGCCAGCAGGCCCGGGCGGTCGGGCGCCAGCAATTCCAGCACCGTGACCGGACGCTGGGCATCGTTGTGGATGGTGACTTGCGGGGCAAAGGCAAAGTGCTTGAGCTGGCGCGGCACCCGGCGCTTGATGATGGTCGGGTAGTCGTCGGGGTTGTGCAGGGCTTCGGTCAGGCCGTGGCGGATCTGTTCGATGCGCTCGGGGTTGTTGCCGATCGAGCCGCCGTCGCTGTCGAGCACCACGTAGGTGTCCAGGGTGAAGCGGCTGCTGGAGGTGATGATGCGTGCGTCATGGATGTTGAGGTTCAACTGGTCCATGGCTGCCACAGTCACGGCGAAGAAGTCGTGCTGGTCCGGCGCATAGATGAAGATCTGCGTGGCCCCTTCGAATTCGCGCTGGGTGGTTTCCTTGATCAGCACCAGCGGGCCGCCGTCGGCGGGTTGCTGGAGGATCGCGTCGCTGTGCCAGGCCACGTCGCCTGCGGTGTGGCGCAGGAAATAGTCATCGCCCAGGCCCGACCACAATTGCTCGACATCGTCCGGGTCGGTGCCGTTGCGCACCAGGATGTCCAGCGCGGCCGTCTGGGTGCGGCGGATCTGCTCTTCGCGGTCGACCGGGTTTTCCAGGCCGCGACGCAGGGCGCGCTTGGTCTCGGTGTAGAGCTGGCGCAGCAGGCTGGCGCGCCAGGAGTTCCACAACGTCGGGTTGGTCGCGTTGATGTCGGCCACGGTCAGCACGTACAGGTAGTCCAGGTGCACTTCGTCGCCGACGAACAGGGCAAAATCGTGGATCACCTGCGGGTCGGAAAGGTCCTTGCGCTGTGCCGTTGTAGACATCACCAGGTGATGGCTGACCAGCCAGACGATGAGTCGCGTATCCCACACCGGCAACTGGTGGCGCACGCCGAATGCCTCGGCATCCACCGCGCCCAGTTCCGAGTGGTCGCCGCCGCGGCCCTTGCCGATGTCGTGGTACAGCCCGGCCAGGTAGATCAGTTCGGGCTTGGGCAGCCGCCCCATGATCTTGCTGGCCAGCGGGAATTTCTCGGAAACCTCGGTGTACTGCAGCTTGCGCAGGTGCTTGATGAGGTTGAGGGTGTGGGCGTCCACCGTATAGATGTGGAACAGGTCATGCTGCATCTGCCCCACGATGTGCCCGAACTCCGGCAGGTACAGGCCCAGGATGCCATAGCGGTTCATGCGCCGCAGGTTGCGGTGGATGCCGGTTTCGCACTTGAACAGCTCGATGAACAGGCTGGTGTTGCGGATGTCGTTGCGGAAATCGTCGTTGATCAGGTGCCGGTGTTCGCGCAGCAGGCGGATGGTGTTGGCGCGCACGCCCTTGATGTCCGGACGCTGGGCCATCAATACAAAGATTTCGATGATGGCAAACGGGGTGCGCTTGAAGACGTTGGCGTGGGTGGCCTCGATGTAGCCATCATGCAACTGGAAGCGCGAGTTGACCGGCTGGGTGCTGCCGTCATCTTCGCTGAGGATCACTTCTTCGAAATGCTGGATGATCAGGTCGCTCAACTGGGCGATGCTCATGACCACCCGGTAGTACTTTTGCATGAAGCGTTCGATGGCACGCTTGCCGTCGTTGTCCTGATAGCCCAGCAAGGCGGCGATGGTGCGCTGGTGATCGAACAACAGGCGGTCTTCGGCGCGACCGGCCAGCATGTGCAGGGCGTAGCGCACCTTCCAGATGAATTCCTGGGAAGAGGCCAGCAGGTTGTTTTCGCTTTCGAGCAAAAAGCCTTCGCCGGCCAGGGCGTGCAGGTTCAGGGTGCCGTACTGGCGCCGGGCGACCCAGAGGATGGTCTGGATATCGCGCAGGCCGCCCGGGGAGCCCTTGACGTTGGGCTCCAGGTTGTATTCGGTGTCGTTGTACTTGTGGTGCCGGGCGCGTTGTTCGGCGCGCTTGGCCAGGAAGAAGTCCTTGCTCGGCCACATGTGTGTGGTGCTGGTGACTTCGAGCATGCGCTGGCGCAGTGGCTCGGGGCCGGAAATGGTACGGCTTTCCATCAGGTTGGTGATTACCGTCAGGTCGGCCCGGGCCTCGACGGCGCACTCATTGACCGAACGCACGCTTTGCCCGACCTCCAGGCCAATGTCCCACAGCAGGGTCAGAAAGCGCTCGATGGAATCGCGAAACAGCTCGTGGTCATCGTTGTCCAGCAGGATCAGCAGGTCGATGTCCGAGTAGGGGTGCAGTTCGCCACGCCCGTAGCCGCCGACCGCCAGCAGGGCGATCTCGGCCTGCCGGCTCCAGTCGAACTGGCCCCAGGCCTGCTGCAGGATGTTGTCGACGAACCAGGCGCGGTCCTCGATCAGGCGGCGAATGTCCCGGCCGGAGCGAAAGCGCTCATCGAGCACCTCGCGTGCATGGCGGATGGCTTTCTTGAAGGCGGCGATGGGGCTGGCCTTCAGGGCCAGTTCGGCCTGGAACTGGCCGCGATCGAACAAATCAGGATCCACCTGCGGCATGGCAACTGCTTTCCTTCTGGGTTATCGGCAAATGCTGCAAGGCATCGAGCGCCCTGCCTTAGCGGGCGTTGGTGCGCGGAAAGGTTTCGTCGCTGCGCAACGTGAAGATTTCGTAGCCGTCGGCGGTGACCAGCAGGGTGTGCTCCCATTGGGCCGACAGCTTGTGGTCCTTGGTCACGGCGGTCCAGCCATCGGCCAGCAAGTGGGTATCGGCGCGACCCTGGTTGATCATCGGCTCGATGGTGAAGGTCATGCCTTCGACCAGTTCAAGGCCGGTGCCGGCCTCGCCATAATGCATCACCTGCGGTTCCTCATGAAAGATCTTGCCGATGCCATGGCCGCAGTATTCCGTCACCACGGAAAAGCCGTTCTTCTCGGCATGCTGCTGGATCACCGCGCCAATGTCGCCCAGGTGTGCACCGGGCCGTACGACTTCGATGCCTTTATAGAGGCATTCCTGGGTGATGCGCGACAGGCGTTCGACCCATTGGGCAACCGGGCCGACGTGGAACATCTTGCTGGTGTCGCCGAAGTAGCCGTCCTTGATGACGGTGACGTCAATGTTCAGCGCATCGCCTTTCTTGAGTCGCTTGCTGCCGGGGATGCCGTGGCACACCACGTGGTTGATCGAGGTGCAGATCGACTTCGGGAAACCCTTGTAGTTGAGCGGCGCAGGGATGGCCTGCTGGACGTTGACGATGTAGTCGTGACACAGGGTGTTGAGCTCATCGGTGGTGACGCCCGGCTTTACGTAAGGCTCGATCATCTCCAGTACATCGGCGGCCAGGCGGCCGGCAATCCGCATCTTTTCGATGTCTTCGTGGTTTTTGATGCTGACAGTCATACACGCTCTCTCAGGAAGCCGCACGCGGCTTGAAAATACGGAAAACAGTGATTCTAACAGACCGTCGTGCGGGCAGTGGCGATGGGCTTGCGGTGGCGGCGCTGGCGCCGGCTGAAAGGCCGGCAAAATGTGCGGTTTTGTTTGTCAGGCTTTTGTGATATAAAGTGCGCCGCTTTGCAGGGGTCACCCGCAGGGCACTAACCCACACACGTATCGACACGATGACCTGGGTGCCTTGGGCAATGCCTCTGGTTGGTCATTGGGATGCGTGGAGGCCTAACCCGACTTATCAAGGAACTATCATGTCCCAAGTCAATATGCGCGATATGCTGAAGGCCGGTGTGCACTTCGGCCACCAGACCCGTTACTGGAACCCGAAAATGGGCAAGTACATTTTCGGCGCGCGCAACAAGATCCACATCATCAACCTCGAAAAAACCCTGCCACTGTTCAACGAAGCCCTGGCTTTCGTAGAGCGTCTGGCCTCGGGCAAGAACAAGATCCTGTTCGTCGGCACCAAGCGTTCCGTCGGCAAGATCGTTTCCGAGGAAGCAGCACGTTGCGGTTCGCCGTACGTCGACCATCGCTGGTTGGGCGGCATGCTGACCAACTTCAAGACCATCCGTCAGTCGATCAAGCGTCTGCGCGACCTGGAAATCCAGGCCGAAGATGGCACCTTCGCCAAGCTGACCAAGAAAGAAGCGCTGATGCGCACCCGTGATCTGGAAAAACTGGATCGCAGCCTGGGTGGTATCAAGGACATGGGCGGCCTGCCTGATGCCCTGTTCGTCATCGACGTTGATCACGAGCGCATCGCAATCACCGAAGCCAACAAGCTGGGCATTCCTGTTATCGGCATCGTCGATACCAACAGCAGCCCGGAAGGCGTTGATTTCGTGATTCCAGGTAACGACGACGCCATTCGCGCCGTTCAGCTGTACATGGGTTCGATGGCTGACGCCGTCATCCGTGGCCGCAACAACGTTGCCGGCGGCACCGAAGTCTACGTTGAAGAAGCGCAGACTGCTGCTGTAGAAGGCTGAGTAGCCAACGCCAGGCGTTGACTCAGTGCGCAAAAAGGGGGCTAGGCCCCCTTTTTGCCACCTCGGAAAACATCCAGTGGCGAGGTCACGGTCTGCTTGTCATCTGTGACTGTCACGATGGTTTTCCAAGAATTTGAACACCCGCACGTTCGGGTGGTTTGGTTTAAGACCTTTCCAAGAGGATTTTGAAATGGCAGAGATTACTGCGGCGCTGGTCAAAGAACTGCGCGAGCGTACCGGCGAAGGCATGATGGATTGCAAAAAGGCCTTGACCAAGGCTGGCGGCGACATCGAGAAAGCAATCGACGACATGCGTGCTTCCGGCGCCATCAAGGCTGCCAAGAAAGCCGGCAACGTCGCTGCTGAAGGCGCGATCGCCATCAAGGACGACGGTAAAGCCGCTGTCCTGCTGGAAGTCAACTCGCAGACCGACTTCCTGGCCCTGCAAGACGACTTCAAGGCATTCGTTGCTGCCAGCGTCGAAAAAGCCTTTGCCGAGAAGCTGACCACTGTCGAGCCGCTGATCGCCGCACAGGAAGAAGCGCGTCTGGTCCTGGTTGGCAAGACTGGCGAGAACGTCAACATCCGCCGTCTGGCCCGTGTTGAAGGCGACGTGCTGGGTTCGTACCTGCACGGCAACAAGATCGGCGTGGTTGTCGTCCTCAAGGGCGGCGACAGCGAGCTGGCCAAGGACATCGCCATGCACGTGGCGGCGACCAACCCTGAGTTCCTGCTGCCGTCGGAAGTTTCGGCTGAAGCGATCGAGCGCGAGAAGGGCGTTTTCCTGCAGCTGAACGCTGACAAGATCGCCGGCAAGCCGGAAAACATCGTCGAGAACATGGTGAAGGGTCGTATCACCAAGTTCCTGGCCGAAGCCAGCCTGGTCGAGCAAGCGTTCGTCAAGAACCCGGAAATCAAGGTCGGTGAACTGGCCAAGAAAGCCGGCGCCGAAATCGTTTCCTTCACCTACTTCAAAGTGGGCGAAGGCATCGAGAAGCCAGTCGACAACTTCGCTGAAGAAGTGGCTGCTCAAGTCGCTGCCAGCAAGAAGTAAGACGGTTTCACACGTCGCAAGAGAGGCTGCCCGCACATGCGCGCGGCCTCTTTTTCAAAGAAGGAAAGGGAATTTTTTCTCGCAGAAACAGTCTGCAAGGCAGCATTTTCTGGCGCCTTCAATGTGCCGGACTAGAGTTGACGCAGGCCCTGGTGCCTGCACGGATTTCATTATCAAGTAACGCCGCAGGAGAGATTCGCAATGGCTCAGCAGAGCAGTGGTCATCAGGCTCGCTATAAACGCATTCTACTCAAGCTTAGCGGCGAGGCCCTGATGGGCTCCGAGGAATTCGGAATCGACCCCAAAGTGCTTGATCGCATGGCGCTTGAAGTGGGTCAGCTGGTAGGTATCGGTGTACAGGTCGGGCTGGTCATCGGCGGTGGCAACCTGTTCCGTGGTGCGGCCCTCAGTGCGGCTGGCATGGACCGGGTCACCGGCGATCACATGGGCATGCTGGCCACCGTGATGAACGCACTGGCCATGCGCGATGCGCTGGAGCGTGCCAATATCACAGCCATCGTGATGTCCGCCATTTCCATGGTCGGGGTGACCGATCATTACGATCGTCGCAAGGCCATGCGCCACCTGAGCGCCAAGGAAGTGGTCATCTTCGCCGCCGGCACCGGCAACCCGTTCTTCACCACCGATTCGGCCGCCTGCCTGCGGGCCATCGAAATCGATGCCGACGTCGTGCTCAAGGCGACCAAGGTCGATGGTGTCTACACTGCCGATCCGTTCAAGGACCCCAATGCCGAGAAGTTCGATCATCTGACCTACGATGAAGTGCTGGATCGCAAGCTGGGTGTCATGGACCTGACCGCCATCTGCCTGTGCCGCGACCACAAGATGCCGTTGCGCGTCTTCAACATGAACAAACCTGGCGCCCTGCTCAATATTGTGCACGGTGGCGCTGAAGGCACCCTGATCGAGGAAGTTCAATAATGATCAACGAAATCAAGAAGGACGCCCAGGAGCGCATGCAGAAAAGCCTGGAGTCCCTGGGCCATGCATTCGGCCGTATCCGTACCGGCAAGGCTCACCCCAGCATCCTGGAAGGGGTAATGGTGCCTTACTACGGCAACGATACGCCAATCAAGCAGGTTGCCAATATCACGGTCAAGGATGCACGCACCCTGCAAGTGGTGGCGTTCGAGCGCAACATGCTGGGCGCGGTCGACAAGGCCATCGGCAGTGCCGGCCTGAACCTGAACCCGACCAACCTGGGTGAGCTGCTGCTGATTTCGATGCCGGCCCTGACCGAAGAAACCCGCAAGGGTTTCACCAAACAGGCGCGTGATGCGGCTGAAGATGCCCGTGTAGCGGTGCGCAACATTCGCCGTGATGCGTTGAGCCAGTACAAGGATCTGGTCAAGGAAAAGGAAATCAGCGAAGACGAAGAGCGTCGTGCGGCTGAAGAGATCCAGAAGCTGACTGACAAGTTCGTCGCCGAGATCGAAGTGGCCGTCAAGCAGAAAGAAGCCGACCTGATGGCCGTATAGGGCTCGGTGCGTTTTAATGGAAAAGACCAAGCAAGCGGCACTGTCTTCGGTGCCGCGACACGTCGCGATCATCATGGATGGTAACAATCGCTGGGCGAAGAAACGCCTGCTGCCCGGTGTCGCCGGGCACAAGGCCGGTGTGGATGCCGTGCGTGCGGTCATTGAGGTGTGTGCCGAGGCCAAGGTCGAGGTGCTCACCCTGTTTGCGTTCTCCAGCGAGAACTGGCAGCGGCCGGCCGATGAGGTCGGGGCATTGATGGAACTGTTTCTAACTGCCTTGAGGCGCGAAACGCGGCGCCTGAACGACAACGCCATCTCCTTGCGCATCATCGGTGACCGCTCGCGCTTTCATCCTGAATTGCAGGCGGCCATGCGCGATGCCGAGCAGGGTACCGCCGGCAATGACCGCTTTATCCTGCAGGTTGCGGCCAATTACGGTGGTCAGTGGGATATTGCCCAGGCTGCCCAGCGTCTGGCGCGCGAAGTACAGGCAGGGCATCTGCAGCCCGAGGACATTACGCCGGGGCTGTTGCAGGCCTGCCTGTCCACCGGTGACCTGCCGTTGCCTGACCTGTGCATTCGTACCGGCGGCGAGCGGCGCGTCAGCAATTTCCTGCTCTGGCAGCTGGCGTATGCCGAGCTGTATTTCTCCGACCTTTTCTGGCCGGACTTCAAACACGACGCCATGCGCGCAGCGCTGGCCGATTTTGCTTCACGCCAACGTCGCTTCGGTAAGACCAGCGAACAGGTTGAAGCCGGAGCCCGCGCCTGATGCTCAAACAACGGATTATCACTGCCCTCATCCTGTTGCCGATTGCCTTGTGCGGCTTCTTCCTGCTCAAGGGGGCAAGCTTTGCCCTGTTCATTGGCCTGGTCGTCGTGCTGGGTGGCTGGGAGTGGGCACGACTGGCCGGTTTTGCCAGCCAGTCGATGCGTATTGCCTACGCTGCAACCGTCGCGGTGCTGCTGTTTCTGTTGTACCTGCTGCCGGGGCTTGCGCCGTGGGTACTGACTGCTGCGGTCATCTGGTGGCTGCTGGCGACCTGGCTGGTGCTGACCTTTCCCGAGTCCAGCGATCATTGGGCCAGTGCGGTGTGCAAGCTGGCGATCGGCCTGCTGATCCTGCTGCCGGCCTGGCAAGGCCTGGTGCTGCTCAAGCAATGGCCGCTGGGCAACTGGCTGATCCTGTCGGTGATGGTGCTGGTCTGGGCCGCCGACATCGGGGCGTATTTCACCGGCAAGGCGCTGGGCAAGCGCAAGCTGGCGCCCAAGGTCAGTCCGGGCAAGAGCTGGGAAGGGGTGTATGGCGGGCTGGCGGTCACACTGGCGATCACCTTTGTGGTCGGTGTGATGCGCGACTGGTCGTTCGGCCAGTTCATCGCCGGGCTGCTGGCGACTGCCATCATCGTCCTGATTTCCGTGGTGGGCGACCTCACCGAAAGCATGTTCAAGCGCCAGTCCGGGGTCAAGGACAGCAGTAACCTGCTGCCCGGCCATGGCGGCGTGCTGGACCGTATCGACAGCCTGACGGCGGCGATTCCGGTGTTTGCCGTGCTGCTGTGGGCGGCTGACTGGGGTGTGATGTGAGCATGCCGCAACAGATTACCGTGCTGGGTGCGACCGGCTCCATCGGCTTGAGTACGCTGGATGTCATTGCGCGCCATCGCGATCGTTACCAGGTGTTTGCCTTGACCGGCTTTGCACGGCTCGATGAACTGCTGCAGTTGTGTATCGTGCACCGGCCACGTTTTGCCGTGGTGCCAACGCCTGAGGCGGCCAGTCGCCTGCAGGCGCAGTTGCGTGATGCCGGCCTTGAAACCGGCGTGCTGGTGGGGGAGGGCGGTCTGTGCGACGTGGCCGCCCACCCTGATGTCGATGCGGTGATGGCCGCCATCGTGGGCGCGGCCGGGCTGCGTCCCACCCTGGCCGCGGTCGAGGCGGGCAAGAAGGTATTGCTGGCCAACAAGGAGGCCCTGGTGATGTCCGGGGCGCTGTTCATGCAGGCGGTGCGGCGCAGTGGCGCTGTACTGCTGCCGATCGACAGCGAGCACAACGCGATCTTCCAGTGTCTGCCACAGGATTTTGCCCGTGGCCTGGGCGCGATCGGTGTGCGTCGTATTCTTCTGACCGCTTCCGGTGGGCCGTTTCGCCAGACGCCGCTGGAGCAGTTGCAGGCGGTCACGCCGGAGCAGGCCTGTGCGCATCCGGTCTGGTCGATGGGGCGCAAGATTTCCGTCGATTCGGCCACCATGATGAACAAGGGCCTGGAGCTGATCGAAGCCTGCTGGCTGTTCGATGCGCGTCCCGATCAGGTCGAGGTGGTCATCCATCCGCAAAGTGTGATCCACTCGCTGGTGGATTATGTCGATGGTTCGGTACTGGCCCAGCTCGGCAACCCCGACATGCGTACGCCCATTGCCAATGCCCTGGCGTGGCCGGCGCGTATCGATTCGGGCGTGGCACCGCTGGATCTGTTTCGTATCGGCCAACTGGACTTCCAGGCGCCGGACGAGCAGCGGTTTCCTTGCCTGCGCCTGGCGCGTCAGGCCGCAGAAGCGGGCGGCAGTGCGCCGGCCATGCTCAATGCGGCCAATGAGGTGGCAGTGGCGGCCTTTCTCGAGGGGCGCATCGGCTATCTGCAGATTTCCGGCGTCATCGAGTCGGTATTGTCATGCGAGCCGGTGGTCGCGCTCAATGAGCTGGAAACGGTATTCGCGATGGATGCGCGGGCGCGGGTGCTGGCCATGCAATGGCTCGAGCGTCATGCGCAATGAAGCCATGCGCGATCAATCCATGGATGATCGGGTGATGCGTCAGGGGCGGCTTTACAGGCCTTCAATGATTGATGCCGGCTGGCAAGCCGGTCCCCGGAGAAACTGAATGAGTGCGTTATATATGATCCTCGGGACCCTGGTGGCCCTGGGTGTGCTGGTGACGTTCCATGAGTTCGGCCACTTCTGGGTGGCACGTCGCTGTGGCGTGAAGGTCTTGCGGTTTTCGGTGGGCTTCGGCATGCCGCTGGTACGCTGGCATGACCGGCAGGGCACCGAGTTCGTCGTGGCGGCCATCCCGCTGGGTGGCTACGTCAAGATGCTCGACGAGCGCGAAGGGCATGTGCCGGCCGAGATGGCCGAGCAGTCGTTCAATCGCAAGACGGTCTATCAGCGTATCGCCATTGTCGCGGCAGGTCCGATTGCCAATTTCCTGCTGGCCATCGTGTTCTTCTGGGCGCTGGCCATGCTGGGCAGTCAGCAGGTCAAGCCGGTCATCGGCACCGTGGCCCCTGACAGCATTGCGCAACTAGCCGGCCTGAATGCCGGCCAGGAAATCGTGGCCGTCGACGGCAAGCCGACCGTCGGCTGGTCGGCTGTCAACCTGCAGCTGGTTCGTCGGCTGGGTGAGAGCGGGACCATCAATGTCACGGTGCGCGAGCCGGGCGCGAGCAGCGACAGCGCACATCAACTGGTACTCAAGGACTGGCTCAAAGGCTCTGAAGAGCCTGATCCGATTCGCTCGCTGGGCATCCAGCCCTGGCGCCCGGCCTTGCCGCCGGTGCTTGCCGAGCTTGATGGCAAGGGCCCCGCGCAGGCCGCCGGCCTGAAGACCGGTGATCGACTGGTGGCGCTGGACGAGCAGCCGGTGAGCGAGTGGCAACAGGTGGTCGACTGGGTGCGCGAGCGGCCCGATGCGCGTATCGCCGTGACCGTCGAGCGTGATGGCGCCACGGTTGTCGTGCCCCTGACCCTGGCGGCGCGCGGCGAAGGCGAGGCGGCCACCGGTTACCTGGGGGCTGGCGTCAAGGGTGGCGAGTGGCCGGCCGAGATGCTGCGTGAAGTCAGCTATGGACCGCTGGAAGCGGTGGTAGAAGGCTTCAGGCGCACCTGGACCATGAGCGTGCTGACGCTTGAATCGTTGAAGAAAATGTTGTTCGGGGAGCTGTCTGTAAAAAACTTGAGCGGACCGATAACCATTGCTAAAGTGGCGGGCGCTTCGGCCCAGTCGGGCGTGGGTGACTTCCTGAACTTCCTGGCCTATCTGAGCATAAGCCTGGGGGTTCTCAATTTGCTGCCTATTCCAGTACTGGATGGGGGGCATTTGCTGTTTTATCTGATCGAATGGGCCCGCGGGCGTCCTCTTTCGGAAAAGGTACAGGGTTGGGGTGTTCAGATTGGTATCAGTCTGGTAGTGGGCGTCATGTTGCTCGCACTGGTCAACGATCTGGGTCGACTCTGAAAGTTTCGCTCCATTGCGAATCTGCCGCCTGAGGCGGCAGTTTGTTTATTGCCAGTTGGAATAAAGGACTTCATGAAACGTCTGCTGCTAACTGCGGCTCTTGCCGCACTGATGATCGCTGAAGTTCACGCCGAGTCCTTCACCATCTCCGATATCCGTGTCAATGGCCTGCAGCGGGTTTCCGCCGGCAGCGTCTTTGGCGCCTTGCCGCTTAACGTGGGCGAGAATGCGGACGATGGCCGTCTGGTCGAAGCCACTCGTGCGCTGTTCAAAACCGGGTTCTTCCAGGACATCCAGCTGGGGCGTGAAGGTAACGTTCTGGTCATCACTGTCGTCGAGCGCCCGTCGGTCGCGAGCATCGAGATCGAAGGCAACAAGGCGATCTCCACCGAAGACCTGATGAAGGGGCTGAAACAGTCCGGTCTGGCCGAAGGCGAGATCTTCCAGCGTGCGACCCTCGAAGGCGTGCGCAACGAGCTGCAGCGCCAGTACGTGGCTCAGGGCCGCTACTCGGCCGAGGTCAAGGCCGAAGTCGTTCCCCAGCCACGCAACCGTGTCGGCCTGAAGATCGACATCAACGAAGGCACCGTGGCCGCCATCCAGCACATCAACGTGGTGGGCAACACTGTCTTCCCCGAGCAGGAACTGGTTGACCTGTTCGAGCTCAAGACCACCAACTGGCTGTCGTTCTTCAAGAACGATGACAAGTACGCCCGGGAAAAACTCTCCGGCGACCTGGAACGCCTGCGCTCCTTCTACCTGGACCGCGGCTACATCAACATGGACATCGCCTCCACCCAGGTGTCGATCACCCCTGACAAGAAGAGCGTGTACATCACGGTCAACGTCAACGAGGGCGAGAAATACAGCGTCAAGTCGGTCAAGCTCAGTGGCGACCTGAAGGTGCCTGAAGACCAGGTCGATTCCCTGTTGCTGGTACAGCCCGGCCAGGTATTCTCGCGCAAGGTCATGACCACCACGTCCGAACTGATCACCCGCCGCCTGGGCAACGAAGGCTATACCTTCGCCAACGTCAATGGCGTGCCGACCCCGAACAATGAAGACCGTACCGTCGACATCACCTTCGTGGTCGATCCGGGCAAGCGTGCCTACGTCAACCGCATCAATTTCCGTGGCAACACCAAGTCGGCCGACGAAGTGCTGCGCCGCGAAATGCGCCAGATGGAAGGCGGCTGGGCTTCGACCTACCTGATCGACCAGTCGAAGGTGCGCCTCGATCGCCTGGGCTTCTTCAAGGAAGTCAACGTCGAAACGCCGGCCGTGCCGGGTACCGACGACCAGGTCGACGTCAACTATGCCGTGGAAGAGCAGGCTTCGGGTTCGATCACCGCCAGTGTCGGTTTCGCCCAGAGCGCCGGCCTGATCCTGGGTGGTTCGATCAGCCAGAACAACTTCCTGGGTACAGGTAACAAGGTCAGCATCGGCCTGACCCGCAGCGAATACCAGACCCGCTACAACTTCAGCTATGTCGACCCGTACTACACGCCGGACGGCGTCAGCCTGGGCTACAACGCGTTCTACCGCACCACCGACTACGACGACCTTGACGTCGACGTGGCCAGCTACGCCGTGGACAGCATGGGCGCAGGCATCAGCCTGGGCTACCCGATCAGCGAGACGGCGCGCCTGACCTACGGTCTGAACGTGCAGCAGGACAAGATCAAGACCGGTACCTACACCGTCGAGGAGATCTTCGATTTCATCGACAAGGAAGGCGACAACTTCCTGAACTTCAAGGGCTCGATCGGCTGGTCCGAGTCGACCCTGAACAAAGGTGTGCTGGCGACCCGTGGTCACTCGCAAAGCCTGGTGGCCGAAGCGACCCTGCCGGGCAGCGACCTGTCGTTCTTCAAGGTTGACTACCGCGGGCAGTACTTCTATCCGATCAATGACACCTACACCTTGCGCCTGCACACCGAGCTGGGCTTTGGCGACGGCTACGGTTCGACCAGTGGCCTGCCGTTCTACGAGAACTACTATGCCGGTGGCTTCAACTCGGTACGTGGCTTCAAGGACAGCACGCTGGGCCCGCGCAGTACGCCTAGCAGGGGTGAAGCTGACGGTGGTCGACCAGGTACTATTGCCGACCCGGATCAGGATCCGCTGCCGTTTGGTGGCAACGCCCTGGTGCAAGGCGGTGTAGAACTGATGTTCCCGCTGCCGTTCATCAAGGACCAGCGTTCCCTGCGCACCTCCGTATTCTGGGATGTGGGTAACGTTTTCGACACTAATTGCGACAGCAGCAGAACCAAGAACGGTCAGAAGGTCGAATGTAATGGTGTCGACTTCTCCGGCATGGCCAGTTCTGTCGGTGTCGGCGTCACCTGGATCACTGCTCTGGGCCCGTTGAGCTTCGCGCTGGCCATGCCGATCAAGAAACCGGATGACGACTCGGAAACCCAAGTGTTCCAGTTCTCCCTGGGCCAGACCTTCTAAGGGTCTGACTCCAAGCAACGACCAACGAATTCTGTAGGAGTGTATTTGTGCGTAAGTTGACCCAATTGGTACTGCTGGCCACTGTTCTGGTCGCAACCCCGGCCTTCGCCGACCTGAAAATCGCCGTGCTGAACTATCAGATGGCTCTGCTGGAATCCGACGCTGCCAAGCGTTATGCCGTGGATGCCGAGAAAAAATTCGGCCCGCAAGTCACCAAGCTCAAGAGCCTGGAAACCAGCGCCAAGGGCATCCAGGACCGTCTGGTCAGTGGTGGCGATAAGATGGCCCAGCCAGAGCGCGAGCGTCTTGAGCTGGAATTCAAGCAGAAGGCCCGTGACTACCAGTTCCAGTCCAAGGAATTGAACGAAGCCAAGGCCACGGCTGACCGCGAAATGCTCAAGCAACTCAAGCCGAAGCTGGACCAGGCCGTTGAAGAAGTCATCAAGCGTGGTGCCTACGACCTGGTGTTCGAGCGTGGCGCAGTGATCGACGTCAAGCCTCAGTATGACGTCACTCGCCAGGTCATCGAGCGCATGAACCAGCTGAAGTAAATCATGAGCGCACCCATCAAGCTCGGCCAGTTGGCCGAGTTCCTGGGCGCCACCCTGCGTGGCGACAAGGACAAGGACATTACCGGGCTGGCCACCTTGCAAGAGGCGGGGCCCGGCCAGGTCAGTTTTCTGGCCAATCCGCAGTATCGAAAATTTCTCGCCGAAACCCATGCGGCTGCCGTCCTGCTCAAGCCGGTCGACATCGACAGCTATGACGGCGATGCGCTTCTGGTGCCCGATCCCTATCTGGCCTATGCGCGGGTGTCGCATCTGTTCGACCCCAAGCCCAAGGCGGCAACCGGCATTCATCCGACCGCTATCGTGGCCGACGATGCCCATGTCGACCCGAGCGCAAGCGTAGGTCCTTATGCGGTGATCGAAAGCGGTGCGCGCATCGCGGCCGGCGTCACCGTAGGCGCGCATTGCTTCATTGGTGCCCGCAGCGAAATCGGTGAGGGCGGCTGGCTGGCCTCGCGTGTCACGCTGTACCACGATGTGCGCATCGGTCAGCGGGTCGTGATCCAGTCGGGTGCCGTGCTGGGGGGCGAAGGGTTCGGTTTCGCCAATGAAAAAGGCGTCTGGCAGAAAATCGCCCAGATTGGCGGTGTGATCATCGGTGATGATGTAGAAATCGGTGTCAACACGGCCATCGACCGCGGAGCACTGGCGGATACCCGGATCGGCAACGGTGTGAAACTGGACAACCAGATCCAGATTGCACACAACGTGCAGATCGGCGACCACACGGCCATGGCCGCCTGTGTCGGCATTTCCGGCAGTGCCCGAATCGGCAAGCACTGCATGCTGGCCGGCGGCGTCGGGCTGGTGGGGCATATCGATATCTGCGACGGGGTGTTCATCACCGGCATGACCATGGTGACCCATTCGATCACCGAGCCGGGTTCCTATTCGTCCGGCACGGCCATGCAGCCTGCCGCCGAATGGCGCAAGAGCGCTGCACGGTTGCGCAAGATCGATGACATGGCCCGACGGCTGCAAAAGCTGGAAAAAGTCGTCGAGACCGTGACCCGCGCTCCCAATGATTCATCTGATGGCTGAAATCTCTTTCATATCGGGTCGGTAGGGTCGCCAGGCCGCCTGCCCGATTTGCAGAAGAGTGCGCGCAGTCGTTGCGCACTCTCACTCTTTACTACAGGCTTTCCCTCGAAATGATGGACATCAACGAAATACGCGAATACTTGCCTCATCGTTACCCTTTCCTGTTGGTGGATCGTGTCGTAGAGCTGGATATCGAGGGCAAGACAATTCGTGCCTACAAGAATGTCAGCGTCAACGAACCGTTCTTCAATGGCCATTTTCCCCAGCATCCGATCATGCCAGGCGTTCTGATCATCGAAGCGATGGCCCAGGCCGCCGGGATCCTGGGTTTCAAAATGCTTGACGCCAAGCCTGCCGATGGCACTCTCTATTACTTCGTCGGTTCGGACAAACTGCGTTTTCGTCAGCCCGTGGTGCCGGGCGACCAGTTGCTGCTTGAAGCCCGGTTCGTCAGCTGCAAGCGCCAGATCTGGAAGTTCGAGTGCAAGGCGTCGGTTGACGGCAAGTCGGTTTGTTCCGCTGAAATCATCTGTGCGGAACGCAAGCTATGAGTTTGATTGACCCTCGCGCAATCATCGATCCGACGGCCGTCCTGGCCGACAGCGTTGAGGTCGGCCCCTGGTCGATCATCGGAGCCGGTGTGGAAATTGGCGAGGGTACAGTGATAGGCCCCCATGTGATCGTGCGCGGGCCGACGTCCATCGGTCGTCATAACCGTATCTACCAGTTTTCCTCGGTGGGTGAAGACACCCCTGACCTCAAGTACAAGGGTGAAGAAACACGCCTGGTGATCGGTGATCACAATGTGATTCGCGAAGGGGTGACCATCCACCGTGGCACCGTCCAGGACCGCGCCGAAACCACGCTGGGCGATCACAATCTGATCATGGCCTATGCCCATATCGGTCATGACAGCGTGATCGGCAATCACTGCATCCTGGTCAACAACACCGCACTGGCCGGTCATGTGCATGTCGATGACTGGGCAATCCTGTCCGGCTACACCCTTGTGCACCAGCACTGCCATATCGGCGCCCACAGCTTTTCCGGCATGGGCACGGCGATCGGCAAGGACGTACCGGCCTTCGTTACCGTATTCGGCAACCCTGCCGAGGCACGCAGCATGAATTTTGAAGGCATGCGCCGTCGCGGCTTTTCCGAAAAGGCGATTCAGGCCCTGCGCAGGGCCTACAAGACGGTCTATCGCCAGGGACTGACCGTTGATCAGGCCATTGTCGAGCTGGCCGAGCCGGCTTGCGCCTTTCCTGAAGTGGCCGTTTTCCTTCAGTCGATCCAGTCTTCGACCCGCGGCATTACCCGCTGATCATGGGCGGTTCATTGCGTATCGCTCTGGTGGCCGGCGAAGCGTCCGGCGATATTCTCGGCGCCGGCCTGATGCGCGCCATCAAGGCACGTCATCCGGATGCCACGTTCATTGGTGTCGGCGGCCCGCTCATGGAGGCCGAAGGCATGGTCTCGTACTTCCCCATGGAGCGCCTGTCGGTCATGGGCCTGGTCGAAGTACTGGGCCGCCTGCGTGAATTGCTGGGGCGGCGCAAGGAATTGATTGCGGCCCTGATTGCCGAGCGCCCGGATGTGTTCATTGGCATCGATGCGCCGGACTTTACCCTCAATATCGAGCTGCAGCTGCGCCGTGCCGGGATCAAGACCGTGCACTACGTCAGCCCGTCGGTCTGGGCCTGGCGGCAGAAGCGGGTATTGAAAATTCGCGAAGGCTGCGACCTGATGCTGACCCTGCTGCCCTTCGAGGCGCGCTTCTATGAAGAGAAGGGCGTTCCGGTGCGCTTCGTCGGTCATCCGTTGGCCGATACCATTGCACTGACATCCGACCGTGCAGCCGCTCGTGCCGAACTGGGCCTGGGCGAGGGGCCGTTGGTCGCCTTGATGCCCGGTAGCCGCGGGGGCGAAGTCGGACGCCTGGGGGCGCTGTTTTTCGATGCTGCCCAGCGCCTGCTGGCCGAACGGCCTGGATTGCGCTTCGTGTTGCCTTGCGCCAGCCCGCAACGGCGGGTGCAGATCGAACAACTGCTGCAAGGCCGCGACCTGCCGGTGACGTTGCTCGACGGTGGCTCGCACCTGGCACTGGCGGCCTGTAATGCGGTATTGATCGCTTCCGGGACGGCTACACTGGAGGCGCTGTTGTACAAGCGCCCGATGGTGGTGGCTTACCGCATGGCACCGTTGACCTTCTGGATTCTCAGACGGCTGGTCAAGAGCCCTTATGTGTCGTTGCCCAACTTGCTGGCCGGTCGCGCCCTGGTGCCCGAATTGCTTCAGGAGGCAGCGACACCCGAATCGCTGGCTGCCGAAATCGGGCCGCTGATCGATAGCGGCCAGGCGCAGACCGAAGGGTTCGATGCGATTCACCGCACGCTGCGTCGCGATGCCTCCAACCAGGCCGCTGATGCCGTGCTGGCCCTGATCGGCCGTCCTTCTTCACTGTGAGCGTAAAAACAATGCAAATGGGCCTGGATTTCACCCTTGTCGAAGAACTGGTGGCCGGTGTCGATGAGGTCGGGCGTGGCCCGTTGTGCGGTCCGGTGGTGACTGCTGCGGTCATTCTCGACCCGGCCCGGCCGATTCTTGGCCTGAACGACTCCAAGAAACTGACCGAGGCGCGGCGCGAAAAGCTGTTCGATGAAATTCGTGAAAAAGCCCTGTGCTGGTGCATTGCCCGCGCCGAGGTCGACGAGATCGATCATCTGAACATCCTGCATGCCACCATGCTGGCCATGCAGCGGGCGGTCGAAGGCTTGAGCATTACGCCCAGGCTGGCCCTGATCGATGGCAATCGCTGCCCCAAACTGGCAGTGCCCTCGGCACCCGTGGTGCAAGGCGATGCCAAGGTGCCGGCCATTGCCGCCGCCTCCATTCTGGCCAAGGTCAGCCGTGACCGGGAAATGGCGGCGTTCGAGCTGATCTATCCAGGCTATGGCATGGGTGGACACAAGGGCTATCCGACGCCCGTTCATCTGGAAGCCTTGGCACGTCTTGGTCCCACGCCGATCCACCGGCGCTCCTTTGCCCCGGTGCGTGCGGCCTGGGAGGCACGTGCAGTGATCGCCCAGGCCGTGTCGGGCCGTCTGCTTCAGGACTGACGTTTCAGGTCTGGCTGGGTACAATCACGCTCTTCGTTTTTCGTGTTCCAGCGTTATAGGATCTTCATGTCGGCTTCTTTCGTTCATCTGCGCCTGCACACCGAGTACTCCCTGGTCGACGGGCTGGTCCGGGTCAAGCCACTGGTCAAGGCGCTGACAGCCATGAACATGCCTGCCGTGGCGGTCACCGACCAGGGCAACATGTGTTCGCTGGTCAAGTTCTACAAGGCGGCTCAAGGTGCGGGCATCAAGCCGATCTGCGGTGCCGACCTGTGGCTGGCCGGCAAGAATGCCGACGCGCCGCTGAGCCGCCTCAGCCTGCTGGTCATGAACCCGCAAGGCTATCGCAACCTGACCGAACTGATCTCCCGCGGCTTCACTGAAGGCCAGCGCAATGGCTTTGTCGTGATCCAGCGCGAGTGGGTGGCCCAGGCCAGTGAAGGCCTGATTGCATTATCGGCGGCCAAGGAGGGTGAGATCGGCGTGGCCCTGCTCGGCGGCAATGTCGATGAAGCCGGCCAGTTGCTGCGTGAATGGATGGCGGTGTTTCCCGACCGCTTCTACATCGAGCTGCAGCGCACCAACCGGGTCAATGATGAAGAGCATGTGCATGCGGCTGTAGCTCTGGCCGATCGCCACGGTGCGCCGCTGGTGGCCACCAACGATGTGCGCTTTATCCACGAAGAGGATTTTGCCGCCCACGAAACCCGGGTGTGTATCGGTGAAGGCCGGGCACTGGACGATCCGCGCCGTTCGCGCAACTACAGTGACCAGCAGTACCTCAAGAGCCCGGCAGAAATGGCCGAGCTGTTCAGCGACCTGCCCGAGGCGCTGGAGAACACCGTCGAGATCGCCAAGCGCTGCAACATCGACGTCAAGCTGGGCACGCACTTTCTGCCCAACTTCCCGATTCCCGATGGCATGACCATTGACGAGTATTTCCGCAAGGTGTCCTTCGACGGGCTTGAAGAGCGTCTTGCGGTGCTGCTGCCCAAAAGCTCGGAAAACTATGAAGAACGCCGCCAGGTATACGTCGACCGGCTGAATTTCGAGCTGGATATCATCATCCAGATGGGCTTCCCGGGTTACTTCCTGATCGTGATGGACTTTATCCAGTGGGCCAAGAGCAACGGCGTGCCGGTGGGGCCGGGCCGGGGCTCGGGTGCCGGATCGCTGGTAGCCTATGTGCAGAAGATCACCGACCTGGACCCGCTGGAATACGACCTGCTGTTCGAACGCTTCCTCAATCCCGAGCGGGTATCGATGCCCGACTTCGACGTCGACTTCTGCATGGACGGTCGTGACCGGGTCATCGAGTACGTGGCGGAAAAATACGGGCGCAACGCGGTCAGCCAGATCATCACCTTCGGTTCCATGGCGGCCAAGGCGGTGGTGCGCGACGTGGCGCGGGTGCAGGGCAAGTCCTACGGCCTGGCCGATCGCCTGTCGAAGATGATCCCCTTCGAAGTGGGCATGACCCTGGCGAAGGCCTATGAGCAGGAAGAGATCCTGCGCGACTTTCTCAAGAACGATGAAGAGGCTGCCGAAATCTGGGAAATGGCCCTCAAGCTCGAGGGCGTGGTGCGTAACGTTGGCAAGCACGCCGGTGGCGTGGTCATCGCACCGACCAAGCTCACCGACTTTTCCCCTATCTATTGCGATGAGGCCGGCGACGGCCTGGTGACCCAGTTCGACAAGGACGATGTCGAGGCGGCGGGCCTGGTGAAGTTCGACTTCCTCGGCCTGCGCACCCTGACCATCATCGACTGGGCGCTGGAGACCATCAACCGCGAGCGGGCCAAGGAAGACAAGGCGCCGCTGGACATCGCCTTCATTCCGCTGGACGACAAGCCGACCTACGAGCTGCTGCAGCGCGCCGAGACCACGGCGGTGTTCCAGCTTGAATCGCGCGGCATGAAAGAGCTGATCAAGAAGCTCAAGCCCGACTGCCTGGAAGACCTGATCGCACTGGTGGCGCTGTTTCGTCCAGGCCCTTTGCAGTCGGGCATGGTCGACGACTTCATCAACCGCAAGCACGGTCGTGCCGAACTGGCCTACCCGCACCCGGATTACCAGTACGAAGGTCTCAAACCGGTGCTGGCACCGACCTACGGCATCATCCTGTATCAGGAACAGGTGATGCAGATTGCCCAGGTCATGGCCGGCTATACCCTGGGCGGGGCCGACATGCTGCGCCGGGCCATGGGCAAGAAAAAACCCGAAGAAATGGCCAAGCAGCGCGGTGGTTTCATCGAAGGCTGCAAGAACAACAACATCGAGCCGGACCTGGCCGGTAACATTTTCGACCTGGTGGAAAAGTTCGCCGGCTACGGCTTCAACAAATCCCACTCGGCCGCCTACGGCCTGGTGTCCTACCAGACAGCCTGGCTGAAGATGCACTACCCGGCGCCGTTCATGGCTGCGGTGTTGTCGGCGGACATGCACAACACCGACAAGGTCGTGACCCTGATCGAGGAAGTGCGCAGCATGAAGCTGCGCCTGGACGCGCCGGACGTGAACATGTCCGAGTTCAAGTTCACGGTCAGCGACGACGGGCGGATCATTTACGGCCTGGGGGCGATCAAGGGCGTCGGTGAAGGCCCTGTAGAGGCGATTACCGAGGCGCGTCAGGCCGGGCCTTTCAAGGACCTGTTCGATTTCTGCGCGCGGGTCGACCTCAAGCGGGTCAACAAGCGCACGCTGGACGGCCTGATCCGCAGCGGCGCGCTGGACCGCCTGGGGCCGTATTTCGAGCTGGAACCCAAGGCTTACCAGGCCAATATCGACCGCAACCGTTCAGTGCTGCTGACGGCGCTGGAAGAGGCCATCCAGTCCGCCGAACAGACCGCCCGCAGCCGCGACAGCGGGCACAGCGACCTGTTTGGCGGACTGTTCGAGGCCGAAGATGCCGACGTCTATGCCAACCATCGCCAGACCCGGGAAATCACCCTCAAGGAACGCTTGCGCGGCGAGAAGGAAACCCTGGGCCTGTACCTGACCGGTCATCCGATCGACGAGTACGAGGGTGAGATCCGGCGTTTTGCCCGTCAGCGCATCATCGACCTCAAGCCGGCCCGTGATACCCAGACGGTGGCCGGGCTGGTGATCGCCCTGCGGGTGATGAAAAACAAGAAGGGCGACAAGATGGGCTTCATCACCCTGGACGACCGCTCGGCGCGCATCGAAGCCTCTTTGTTTGCCGAAGCGTTTCATGCCGCCCAGTCACTGTTGCAGACCGATGCTATCGTGGTGGTCGAGGGTGAAGTCAGCAACGACGACTTTTCCGGGGGCCTGCGCTTGCGTGCCAAGCGCGTCATGAGTATCGAGGATGCCCGTACCGGCCTTGCCGAAAGCCTGCGGGTAACGGTGGATGCTGCCGCACTCAAGGGCGACCGGCTGCGCTGGCTGGGCGATCTGTGCAAGCGCCATCGCGGTGCCTGCCCGGTCACGCTCGATTACACTGGCATGGACGCCAGGGCTATCCTGCAGTTTGGCGACAGCTGGCGAATCGATCCCGCGGACAACCTGATCCAGGCGTTGCGTGACCAGTTCGGAAAGCAGAACGTCTTCCTCCAGTACCGCTAGGCTCTCTTACGTAAAAAGTGGCTACGCTCGCTCGCCGACTTTTCGTAAAGGCCTGGAGCACTTAAAGTACCGAATTTTTAAACTCGACCTGAATGCGCCCCTTCCGTATGGTGGGGCGCTTTTACAGATCAACCGGCCGGCCTCTTGGCCGTCGACCCAAGACGGATGCCTATGAACCCGAATTTTCTCGATTTCGAACAGCCTATCGCTGACTTGCAAGCCAAGATCGAAGAGCTGCGCCTGGTAGGCAATGACAACTCGCTGAACATCAGCGACGAGATCTCCCGGTTGCAGGACAAGAGCAATACGCTTACCGAAAGCATTTTCGGCAACCTGACCAGTTGGCAGATCGCCCGGATGGCGCGTCACCCGCGTCGTCCCTACACCCTGGACTACATCGAACACATCTTTACCGAGTTCGACGAATTGCACGGCGACCGGCATTTTGCCGATGACGCCGCACTGGTCGGCGGTGTCGCACGTCTGGACGATCAGCCAGTGATGGTGATCGGTCACCAGAAAGGCCGTGAAGTGCGCGAAAAGGTCCGTCGCAATTTCGGCATGCCGCGCCCTGAAGGCTATCGCAAGGCGTGCCGCCTGATGGAGATGGCCGAGCGCTTCAAGATGCCGATCCTGACCTTCATCGACACCCCGGGCGCCTACCCGGGCATCGACGCCGAGGAGCGCAACCAGAGCGAGGCGATTGCCTGGAACCTGCGCGTCATGGCGCGCCTGAAAACCCCGATCATCGCCACTGTGATCGGTGAGGGCGGTTCCGGCGGCGCACTGGCCATCGGTGTCTGCGATCAACTGAACATGCTCCAGTATTCCACCTATGCGGTGATCTCGCCCGAGGGCTGTGCCTCGATCCTGTGGAAGACCGCCGAAAAGGCACCCGATGCCGCCGAAGCCATGGGCATCACGGCCGAGCGCCTCAAGGGCCTGGGTATCGTCGACAAGGTGATCAACGAGCCATTGGGCGGTGCGCATCGCGACCCGGCTGCAGCCGCGGCACTGATTCGCGAAGAGCTGCTCGGCCAACTGGCCTCGCTGAAGAAACTCGACAACGCCGCCCTGCTGGCGCGCCGTTATGAGCGCCTGATGAGCTACGGCGTCTGACATGACCTTGCCCGGCCATGGCGTCTTGTCCATGGCCGGGCACTGTTCAGGACCTGGTCATGAGCGATGAGGCGCTGTACACGGCGCTTGCCCGGGCGCTGTCCGGGGCAGGCGCGGTGCCTGCCTTGCACGTTGCGTTCTCCGGTGGCCTGGATTCCACCGTTCTGCTGCACCTGCTGATTGCGCTCTCCAGGCGCCAGCCCCTCCCGCCGATTCATGCCATTCACGTGCACCATGGCTTGCAAGCGACCGCTGACGCCTGGCCTGCGCATTGCCGTCAGGTCTGTGCGGCGCTGGGCGTGCCCCTGCGTATAGAGCGGGTGCGGGTGCGCAGCGGCGCCAGTCTCGAGGAAGCGGCACGTCAGGCTCGCTATGCCGCCTTTTCCCGGGCGCTGGGCCCGGGTGAATGGCTGCTGGTGGCCCAGCACCGTGACGATCAGGCCGAGACGCTGCTGTTTCGTTTGTTGCGTGGTGCCGGCGTGCGCGGTCTGGCGGCCATGGCGCCCTCTCGGGCGTTGGGCCGGGGCCGCTTGCTGCGCCCGTTATTGGACGTGTCGCGCACCGCCCTCGAAGATTACGCACGGCGGCATGGGTTGCGCTGGGTGGAAGACCCGAGCAATCAGGATGTGCATTATTCGCGCAACTTTCTGCGCCATCAGGTGCTGCCGCTGTTGCAGGCACGCTGGCCGCAGGCGCAGGCCAGCCTGGCGCGCAGTGCCGCGCACCTTGGCGACGCGCAGCAGTTGCTCGATGAGCTGGCGGTCGATGACCTGGCGCGTGCGCAGCGACACAGCGAGTTTGCCTGGCTGAATCTTCCGGCCCTGGCCCTGGCACCGTTGGCCAGTCTGTCCGAGGCGCGCCAGCGCAATGCCTTGCGCCATTGGCTGGCCCCGCTGACTCGCCTGCCGGACACCGATCATTGGGCCGGCTGGAAGGATCTGCGCGATGCACGACCCGCTGCGCATCCGCTCTGGCGCCTGGCCGATGGCGAGTTGCACCGGGCGGACGGGCACGTGTGGTGGCTGGCCGGTGACTGGCTGCATCCACCGTGTGGTGGATTGCACTGGTCGAATCCTGCGCATGCGCTGAGGCTGCCTGGCAACGGCACGCTGTCTTTTTCCGCGGGTGCGCCGCCAGGGCCGTTCGAGGTTCGCTACCGCCAGGGTGGTGAAGTCATGGGCGTGCCGGGGCGTGGGCAGCGCGATCTGAAGCGGCTGCTGAATGAAACACGCTTGCCCGGTTTTGTCCGTGCCCGCTTGCCGTTGGTGTTCCAGGACGGTCGTTTACTGGCCGTGGCCAATCTGGCAGGGCTTGATCGAATGGGCGAAAACGGTGCCTGGCTGTGCTGGCATGCACCGACGAGCGACCAAAGTTTGAGGTGATAGGCCCTTTCCGGTAGACTACGCTCCCTTCTTGATACAGCTTGTGTCAGTGGTTTCCAATTGACCCAAGTTGCCGATTTCCAACCCGTGTTTACGGGGCAATCTTTAACGTGTGGCGCAATGGGCAGGCTTATGGCCGGTCGGTTTCAATACAGCAGTTTCGGGAATGCACTGTGAACCTTGTGGGTGATCGGGGGCTTCGGCCTTCCTTCGCTTTCCCCGGCGGCTCTGACCGCTTTAACGCAGACTTCTAGGGTTTTTCATGACGCGCTTCATCTTCGTCACGGGCGGTGTTGTTTCTTCATTGGGGAAAGGTATTGCCTCGGCTTCATTGGCGGCCATCCTGGAGGCGAGGGGACTTAAGGTCACCATGCTCAAGCTGGACCCCTACATTAACGTCGATCCGGGCACCATGAGCCCGTTCCAGCACGGTGAAGTGTTCGTCACGCATGACGGCGCCGAGACCGACCTGGACCTGGGTCACTACGAGCGGTTCATCCGCACGACCATGACCCAGAACAACAACTTCACCACCGGACGGGTGTACGAGCACGTACTGCGCAAGGAGCGCCGTGGTGATTACCTGGGCGCGACCATCCAGGTGATTCCGCACATTACCGACGAGATCAAGCGCCGGATCATCAAGGGTGCCGGCGATGCCGACGTGGCCCTGGTCGAGATCGGCGGCACGGTCGGCGACATCGAGTCGCAACCGTTCCTGGAAGCGATCCGCCAGTTGCGCTTCGAAGTGGGTGCCAAGCGCGCCATGCTGATGCACCTGACCCTGGTCCCGTACATCGCCACCGCAGGCGAAACCAAGACCAAGCCGACCCAGCATTCGGTCAAGGAGCTGCGCTCCATCGGCCTGCAGCCTGACGTGCTGATCTGCCGCTCCGATCACGCGATCGATGTTTCGTCGCGTCGCAAGATCGCGCAGTTCACCAACGTCGAAGAGCGTGCGGTGATCGGCCTGGAAGATGCCGACACCATCTACAAGATCCCGGGCATCCTGCACGCCCAGGGCCTGGACGATTTCGTCGTCGAGCGTTTCGGCCTGCAATGCGGCGGTGCCGACCTGTCCGAGTGGGACGCGGTGGTCGATGCCAAGCTCAACCCCGAACACGAAGTGACCATTGCCATGGTCGGCAAGTACATGGAGCTGCTCGACGCGTACAAGTCGCTGATCGAAGCCATGAGCCACGCCGGGATCACCAACCGCACCAAGGTCAACCTGCGCTACATCGATTCCGAAGACATCGAAAACCAGGGCACCGGCCTGCTCGAAGGTGTCGACGCGATCCTGGTACCGGGCGGCTTCGGCCTGCGCGGTGTCGAAGGCAAGATCACCGCCGTGCAGTACGCCCGTGAAAACAAGGTGCCGTACCTGGGCATCTGCCTGGGCATGCAAGTGGCGGTCATCGAGTTCGCCCGTAACGTGCTGGGCTGGAAGGATGCCAACTCCACCGAGTTCGACCGCACCGTCGCGCATCCGGTCGTGGGCCTGATCACCGAGTGGGAAGATGCCACCGGCGCGGTCGAAACCCGTACCGAAAGCTCCGACCTGGGCGGCACCATGCGTCTGGGTGCCCAGGAATGCCAGCTGCTGCCGGGCACCAAGGTGCACGATTGCTATGCCAAGGATGTGATTGTCGAGCGTCATCGTCATCGCTACGAGGTCAACAACAAGCTGCTGCCGCAACTGATCGAGGCCGGCCTGCAGATTTCCGGTCGCTCCGGTGACGGTGCGCTGGTCGAAGTGGTCGAGGCGGCTGATCATCCATGGTTCGTGGCCTGCCAGTTCCACCCCGAGTTCACCTCGACACCGCGTGACGGACATCCACTGTTCAGTGGCTTCGTCAAGGCCGCCCTGGCTCAACACCAGAAGAACGTCTGATTCGGGATACCAAGCACATGGCTCAGAAAATCATCCGCGTAGGCGCTATCGAGATTGCCAACGACAAGCCCATGGTCCTGTTCGGCGGCATGAACGTGCTGGAGTCCCGTGACCTGGCCATGCAGATCTGCGAGCACTACGTGCGGGTGACCGAAAAGCTCGGCATCCCGTACGTGTTCAAGGCCAGCTTCGACAAGGCCAATCGCTCGTCGATCAACTCCTATCGCGGCCCGGGCCTTGAAGAAGGCCTGCGCATCTTCGAAGAGATCAAGCGCACCTTCAACGTGCCGCTGATCACCGACGTGCATGAACCGCATCAGGCAGCGCCCGTAGCCGAGGTGTGCGACATCATCCAGTTGCCGGCCTTCCTGTCGCGCCAGACCGATCTGGTGGTGGCGATGGCCAGGACCGGTGCGGTAATCAACATCAAGAAAGCCCAGTTCCTTGCGCCTCAGGAAATGAAGCACATCCTGACCAAGTGCGAAGAAGCGGGCAACGAACAGTTGATCCTCTGCGAGCGCGGTTCGAGCTTCGGCTATAACAACCTGGTGGTGGACATGCTTGGCTTCGGCATCATGAAGCAGTTCCAGTACCCGGTGTTCTTCGACGTGACTCACGCCCTGCAGATGCCGGGCGGTCGCGCCGATTCGGCCGGCGGTCGTCGCGCCCAAGTGCTGGAGCTGGCCAAGGCTGGTTTGTCCCAGGGCCTGGCCGGTCTGTTCCTTGAAGCCCATCCGGACCCTGACAACGCCCGCTGCGATGGTCCTTGCGCCCTGCGCCTGGACAAGCTGGAGCCGTTCCTGGCCCAGCTCAAGGCCCTGGATGATCTGGTGAAAAGTTTTGCACCGGTAGAGACCGCGTAAGCCTGGTTCTCCGGTAAAGTGCGCGCCCGGCCCTGCCAATTTGCGGCCGGCCGCGCCTCGTTTTCCCTGCTGTGTCGTTTACGTCAATCTTGGAGTGTTCACAACAATGGCAAAAATCGTCGACATCAAAGGTCGTGAAGTTCTCGACTCCCGTGGTAACCCCACTGTGGAAGCAGACGTGCTTCTCGATAATGGCATCATCGGTTCGGCCTGCGCGCCTTCCGGTGCTTCGACCGGCTCGCGCGAAGCGCTCGAGCTGCGTGATGGCGACAAGAGCCGTTACATGGGCAAGGGCGTTCTGAAAGCCGTCGCCAATATCAATGGCCCGATCCGTGACCTGCTGCTGGGCAAGGATCCGGTGGACCAGAAGGCGCTGGACCGTGCCATGATCGAACTCGATGGCACCGAGAACAAGGCTTCGCTGGGCGCCAACGCCATTCTCGCGGTGTCCCTGGCTGCGGCCAAGGCTGCAGCCCAGGATCAGGACCTGCCGCTGTACGCGCACATCGCCAACCTTAATGGCACCCCGGGCGTCTACTCGATGCCGGTCCCGATGATGAACATCATCAACGGTGGCGAGCATGCCGACAACAACGTCGACATCCAGGAATTCATGGTCCAGCCGGTTGGCGCCAAGAGCTTCTCCGATGCCCTGCGCATGGGCACCGAGATCTTTCATCACCTCAAGGCTGTGCTCAAGGCCCGTGGCCTGAACACTGCCGTGGGTGACGAAGGCGGTTTCGCACCTGACCTGGCCTCCAACGAAGACGCCCTGAGCGCCATCGCCGAAGCGGTCGCCAATGCCGGCTACACCTTGGGCACCGACGTGACCCTGGCCCTGGACTGCGCGGCCAGCGAATTCTTCGAGGAAGGCGGCCAGTACAACCTGTCCGGCGAAGGTAAATCCTTCGACGCGGCCGGTTTTGCCGATTACCTGGCCGGTCTGGCCAACCGTTACCCGATCATCTCGATCGAAGACGGCCTGGACGAGTCCGACTGGGCGGGCTGGAAAGTGCTGACCGACAAGCTGGGCGACAAGGTGCAACTGGTGGGCGACGACCTGTTCGTGACCAACACCAAGATCCTGAAAGAGGGCATCGACAAGAAGATCGCCAACTCGATCCTGATCAAGTTCAACCAGATCGGCACCCTGACCGAAACCCTGGAAGCGATCCAGATGGCCAAGGCCGCCGGCTACACGGCCGTGATCTCGCACCGCTCCGGTGAAACCGAAGATTCGACCATCGCCGACCTGGCCGTGGGGACCGCTGCGGGCCAGATCAAGACCGGTTCGCTGTGCCGTTCCGACCGGGTCTCGAAGTACAACCAGTTGCTGCGCATCGAAGAGCAATTGGGTGCCAAGGCAGTCTATCGCGGTCGCGCAGAGTTTCGCGGCTAAGCCATAGATGGTAAAACGGCAGGGCGTGCACGATAGGTGCAGGCTCATGCCGATGTTGCGTTGATTGGGCCTGGCATTTGTCAGGCCCAATGCCGTTGGTCACTATGCTTTGGCTCTGCCGCCTCATTACCGGGTAACTGATATTTACATGCGCAGTCCTTACTGGTTGTTTCTTGTCCTGTTGCTGTTACTGGCCGGTCTGCAATACCGGCTGTGGGTAGGCAACGGAAGCCTGGCGCAAGTGGCTAGCCTGACCCAGCAGATTGCCGATCAACACGCCGAAAACGCTAACCTGCTCGAACGTAACCGGGTGCTGGATGCCGAGGTCATGGAGCTGAAAAAGGGTCTGGAGACCGTCGAGGAGCGTGCCCGCCACGAGCTGGGCATGGTCAAGGACGGTGAAACGCTTTATCAGCTTGCGCGGTGACCTTGCCATGAACGACGTATTGCCGGCCTTCTGGGCTGTTATTCCTGCCGCGGGCGTTGGCGCTCGCATGGCCGCAGACCGTCCCAAGCAGTATCTGCCGTTGGGCGGCCTCACAATTCTCGAACACAGCCTGCTGTGTTTTCTCGATCATCCCAGGCTCAAGGGGCTGGTGATCAGCCTGGCGGCGGATGATCCCTACTGGCCGGCCTTGCCGTGTGCCCTGGATTCGCGGATTCAGCGCGTCACCGGCGGCAAGGAGCGGGCCGATTCGGTCCTCAATGCCTTGTTGCACCTGCACGCGCAGGGCGCCAGCGATGACGACTGGGTGCTGGTGCACGATGCTGCGCGGCCCAACCTGGCGCGCAGTGACCTGGATCAGCTGTTGGGCGAACTGGCCGATGATCCGGTCGGTGGCCTGCTGGCCGTACCGGCCCGCGATACCCTCAAGCGCGCCGATGCCCAGGGGCGGGTGGCCGAGACCGTCGACCGCAGCCTGATCTGGCAGGCCTATACGCCGCAGATGTTTCGCCTGGGGGCCTTGCATCGGGCCCTGGCCGACAGCCTGGTGGCGCATGTGCCGATCACTGACGAGGCGTCAGCCATCGAGTGGGCCGGCGCAGCCCCGCGCCTGATCGAAGGGCGGGCCGATAACATCAAGGTCACCCGGCCCGAGGACCTTGAGTGGTTGCGCCGGCATCGGCAGAGCCGCTTCTAGCTGACGCCTGGCCCGCCGCATATTCCTTGCGTTGCGCCAGCCCCTGCTTGAGATAGTCGACCAGCTTGCGCACCTTGGGCGACAGGTGCCGTTGCTGCGGGTACAGCGCCCAGACCGCGGTGTTGGGCGGCTGATGGCTCTCGAGCAAGGACACCAGCGCGCCACTGTGCAAATGCTCCAGCACATAATAATCCGGCAACTGGCACAGCCCCGTGCCCTGCAAGGCGGCATCCAGTACCGCCTGGCCGCTGTTGCAGCGCCAGTTGCCCTGGACGCGCTGGGAAAACTCCCGCCCGTTCTGCTGTAACAGCCAGGTGTCGCTGCCGCCGATCAGGCAGTTGTGGCGGCTCAGCTCCGACAGGCTGTGCGGCCGGCCATAACGCTCCAGATAGGACGGCGATGCGCACAGGTACATGCGCCGCGGTGCCAGGCGGGTGGCGACCAGGCGTGAATCCTGCAGGCGCCCCAGGCGAATCGCCAGATCCATGCCCTCATGCACCAGGTCCAGCGTGTCGTTGCTCAGCTCGATGTCGACCCGCAGTTGTGGGTAGCTTTCCATGAAGCGTGTCACCAGCGGTGCGATAAAGCGCTCCCCGTAGGCCACCGCGCAGGTCATGCGCAACAGCCCCTTGGGCTCGCTGTTCAGGTCGCCTATTGCCCGCAGTGCTTCTTCGCGTCCGTCCTGCAGGCGCTGGCAATGCTGCAGGAACGTCTGCCCGGCTTCGGTGAGCGTCACGCGGCGGGTGCTGCGATACAGCAGACGGGTTTGAAGGCGTTCTTCAAGGCGCATGATCTGCCGGCTGACGTGCGAGGACGACACGCCCAGGCGCAAAGCCGCCGCAGTGAATTGGCCACTTTCGGCCACGGCTACGAACTCGTCCAGGCCTTCCCAGCGATTGGTGTACATCGATTGTCCCTGTGCAGCAATAATGTTTTGCTTTTGTCTGGATTACTCATCATTCGGCAGCGTACTACACTCCGGGTCTGTTTTAACCCTAACGGAGAGACCCCATGATCAAGTCACGTGCCGCTGTCGCCTTTGAAGCCAAGAAGCCACTGGAAATTGTCGAGATCGATGTGGCCATGCCCAAGGCTGGCGAAGTGCTGCTGCGGGTCGTTGCCTCGGGCGTTTGTCACACCGACGCCTACACGTTGTCTGGCGCTGACCCGGAGGGTATTTTCCCGGCGATCCTGGGCCATGAAGGCGGCGCCATCGTCGAGGCGATCGGCGAGGGCGTGACTTCGGTAGCGGTCGGCGACCACGTCATTCCGCTGTACACCCCCGAGTGCCGCCAGTGCAAATTCTGCCTGTCGGGCAAGACCAACCTGTGCCAGTCGATCCGCGCGACCCAAGGCAAGGGCCTGATGCCGGATGGCACGGCGCGCTTTTCCTATAAAGGCCAGCCGATTTTCCACTACATGGGCACCTCGACATTCTCCGAGTACACCGTGCTGCCGGAAATCTCGGTGGCCAGGATCCAGAAGGACGCGCCGCTGGAGAAGGTCTGCTTGCTGGGCTGTGGCGTGACCACCGGCATCGGTGCGGTGCTCAACACCGCCAAGGTCAAGCCGGGTGACACCGTGGCGATCTTCGGCCTGGGCGGCATCGGTCTGTCGGCGATCATTGGTGCGGTCAAGGCCAAGGCCTCGCGCATCATCGCCATCGACATCAACCCGTCCAAGTTCGATATCGCCCGGCAACTGGGTGCTACCGATTTCATCAACCCGAAGGAATATGATCGTCCTATCCAGGAAGTGATTGTCGATCTGACCGATGGCGGCGTGGACTTCTCGTTCGAGTGCATCGGCAACGTGCAACTGATGCGTGCAGCGCTTGAGTGCTGCCACAAGGGCTGGGGTGAGTCGGTGATCATCGGCGTGGCCGGTGCTGGCCAGGAAATCGCTACCCGTCCGTTCCAGCTGGTCACCGGTCGCGTCTGGCGCGGCTCGGCCTTCGGCGGCGTGCGCGGGCGCACCGAGCTGCCAAGCTATGTCGACATGGCACAGACCGGCGAGATTCCGCTGGACAGCTTCATTACCCACACCATGGGCCTGGAAGACATCAACAAGGCGTTCGACCTGATGCACGAAGGCAAGAGCATTCGTTCGGTCATCCATTTCTGAATAAGCCTCAAGCGTTGAGCTTCAAGCGGCAAGCGGGCATTCGTTGCTGCTTGCTGCTTATGGTCGATCGCTTGTCGCTGGAGGTCGTATGAATCTGGAAAACATTTCTTGCCAGAAAAGCTTTGGTGGCTGGCACAAACGGTACAAGCACACGTCCAGCGTACTGGGCTGCGACATGGTCTTTGCCGTGTACCTGCCGCCCCAGGCGGAGCAGGGCGGCAAACTGCCGGTGCTGTACTGGCTGTCGGGACTGACCTGCACGGATGAAAACTTCATGCAGAAGGCCGGTGCCCATCGACTGGCCGCGCAGTTGGGAATCATCATCGTGGCGCCGGACACCAGCCCGCGCGGCCCCGATGTGCCGGGCGACCCGGACGGTGCCTGGGATTTCGGCCTGGGTGCGGGCTTCTATCTCAATGCCACCGAGCAGCCGTATGCCAAGCATTACCGGATGCATGACTATGTGGTCGATGAGTTGCCGTCGCTGATCGAGGCGCACTTTCCGGCGTCCCAGGCGCGGGGCATCAGCGGCCACTCCATGGGCGGGCACGGTGCGCTGGTCTGCGCCTTGCGTAACCCGGGCCGCTATCAGTCGGTCTCGGCGTTCTCGCCCATCAGCAACCCGGTCGATTGCCCCTGGGGCCAGAAAGCCTTTTCTCGCTACCTGGGTGAGGACCGCTCGCGCTGGCGCGAGTGGGATGCCAGCCTGCTGCTGGCACAGGCCACGCAGAAGCTGCCGATCCTGGTCGATCAGGGTGATCGCGACGATTTTCTGGTCAACCAGCTCAAGCCCGAGGCACTGGTGCAAGCCGCCAAGGCCGCAGGTCACCCGCTGAATCTGCGGCTGCAGCCCGGTTATGATCACAGCTATTACTTCATTGCCAGCTTCATCGAGGAACACCTGCGTCATCATGCCACAGCCTTGAACGCTTATTGAGGCAAAGCACCCAGTTGTGCTGACCCTGCACCCTGCAAAGCAGGTAGAATCGCGCCCTGACTTTTTTCAGGGCGTTTTTCTATGCGTATTGGCCATGGCTACGATGTGCACCGTTTCGCCGAAGGCGATTTCATTACCTTGGGCGGTGTGCGCATTGCACACGGTTTCGGCCTGCTGGCCCATTCCGATGGCGATGTACTGTTGCATGCCTTGAGCGATGCCTTGCTGGGTGCCGCTGCGCTGGGCGATATCGGCAAGCACTTTCCGGACACCGATCCGCAATTCAAGGGTGCCGACAGCCGTGTGCTGCTGCGCCATGTCCTCACGCTGGTGCAGGGCAAGGGCTGGAAGATCGCCAATGTCGACGCCACTATCGTCGCCCAGGCACCGAAAATGGCGCCGCACATCCAGGCCATGCGCGAGCTGATCGCCCAGGACCTGCAGGTCGATCCCGACCAGGTCAACGTCAAGGCCACGACCACCGAGAAGCTCGGCTTCGTCGGCCGCGAAGAAGGCATCGCGGTGCATGCCGTCGCGCTGTTGTTGCGCGCATGAACGACCTTCAACTGTTGGGGCCGCGTGCCTACGGCGCGGCATTGGGCACCGCCGTCCTCAAGGCCAGCGCCGATGACTTCCAGGTCGATGAGGTGCTGGACATTCCTTTGTCCGGCGATGGTGAGCATCTATGGCTGTGGGTCGAAAAACGCGGTCTCAATACCGAAGAAGCCGCTCGCCGGTTGGCCCGTGCCGCCGGCGTACCGCTGCGTACCATCAGTTACGCCGGCCTCAAGGATCGTCAGGCACTGACTCGCCAGTGGTTCAGCATTCAGTTGCCAGGCAAGGCCGACCCCGATCTGTCGGCAGCCGAAGATGCCACGCTCAAGATCCTTTCGTGCGGCCGGCACCGGCGCAAACTGCAGCGTGGCGCGCATGCCGCCAATGGCTTCACCTTGCGCCTGACAGGATTGAAGGCCGATACCCAGGCCCTGGAACGGCGCCTGGAGGCAATCGCCGCCCAGGGCGTGCCCAATTACTTCGGTGCCCAGCGTTTTGGCCATGACGGCGGCAACCTGGCCCAGGCGCGCGACTACGCCGGGCGTCAGGCCTTGCCCGAGCAGCGTGCGGTACGCTCGCGGCTGTTATCCACGGCCCGCAGCTACCTGTTCAACCAAGTGTTGGCAGCACGGGTGGCCGATGGCACCTGGAACAAGGCCCAAGTGGGCGATCTACTGGCCTTTACTGACAGTCGCAGCTTTTTTTCGGCCGGCCCCGAGGAGTGCAGTGACCCACGCCTGGCGATTCTCGACCTGCACCCTACGGGTCCGCAGTGGGGTAGTGGCGCTTCGCCAGCCACTGGCGTCACCGGCGAGCTGGAGGACCGTCTGGCTGCAAGCGAGGCGGCACTATGCGACTGGCTGGTGCGGGCGGGCATGGTGCACGAACGTCGTATCCTGCGACTGCCCATTGGGCGCTTGGCATGGCATTATCCCGAGCCTGACATTCTGCAACTGGAATTTGTCCTTCCGCCCGGATGTTTCGCCACCGTTCTGGTACGCGAACTCGTCGATCTGGTGCCGGTCGGGCTAACGGATAGCCCATGCGTATTCTGATTTCAAACGATGACGGGGTCACCGCACCCGGTCTGGCAGCGCTGTATGCGGCGCTGGCGGATTATGCCGAGTGCACGGTCATTGCCCCCGATCAAGACCGAAGCGGCGCCAGCAGTTCACTGACGCTGGATCGCCCCCTGCATCCACATGTCCTGGACAACGGTTTCATCAGCGTCAATGGCACGCCGACCGATTGCGTGCACCTGGGGCTCAACGGAATCTTGCCGTACACCTGCGACATGGTCGTCTCGGGCATCAACCTGGGCGCCAACCTGGGTGATGATGTGCTTTATTCCGGCACCGTTGCGGCGGCACTCGAAGGCCGTTTCCTGCAGCGTCCCGGCATGGCCTTCTCGTTCCTGTCGCGACAGCCGGACAACCTGGCCACCGCCGCCCATTACGCCCGTCTGCTGGTCGAGGCGCATGAGCAACTCGACCTGCCGCCGCGTACGGTCCTGAACGTGAACATTCCCAACCTGCCCCTGGATCGGGTGCGCGGCATCCAGTTGACCCGGCTGGGGCATCGCGCCCGGGCTGCAGCTCCGGTCAAGGTGGTCGACCCGCGTGGTCGTGCCGGCTACTGGATTGCGGCCGCCGGCGATGCCGAGGACGGCGGTGCCGGCACCGATTTCCATGCCGTGATGCAGGGGTATGTGTCCATCACGCCACTGCAGCTTGACCGGACCTTTCAGGACGGTTTCAGCCGTCTGAACACCTGGCTTGAGGGGTTGCGCTGATGTCCCGTGACCATGATGACCTGTTGCGCCGCGGTATCGGCATGACGTCGCAGCGTACCCGCGAGCGTCTGATCCAGCGATTGTCCGAAGAAGGCGTGGCGGATGCGCGGGTACTGAACGTCATTCGCAAGACCCCGCGCCACCTCTTTGTCGACGAGGCCCTGGCGCATCGGGCCTACGAAGACACCGCCTTGCCCATCGGCCATAACCAGACCATTTCCCAGCCCTATATGGTGGCGCGCATGAGCGAGCTGCTGCTGGAAGCGGGTCCTCTGGACAAGGTGATGGAGATCGGCACCGGTTCAGGCTATCAGACAGCGGTGCTGGCCCAATTGGTCGAGCGGGTGTTTTCCGTCGAGCGCATCAAGGTGCTGCAGGATCGTGCCAAGGAACGCCTGGTGGAGTTGAACGTGCGCAACGTGGTGTTTCGTTGGGGCGACGGTTGGGAAGGCTGGCCGGCGCTGGCACCTTACAACGGCATCATCGTCACGGCAGTGGCCACCGACGTGCCTCAGGCGCTGCTTGATCAATTGGCGCCTGGCGGGCGAATGGTCATTCCCGTAGGCGCAGGCGAGGTTCAGCAGTTGCTGATGATCGTACGTGAGGAGCACGGGTTTTCAAGGCGCGTACTGGGGGCTGTGCGTTTTGTCCCATTGCTCAACGGGCCGTTGGCCTGAATCATGTTGCCGGAATAGATGGGGAATTCTGCACGTCGCCGCCGGTCTATCTCCTGCCCGCGTGTCCTTGCATGGCCGCTTGGCATTATCGAGAGAAGCCGCTTGTTACAGGCAAGCGTGCTTAACACCGGTTACACTCGCTGCCAGTCGCCTATGCGGTACAACAGGCAGCATTTCAAATCTATCACCGGGAAAGGGAGTGGCGGGTGAGTCACACAGTCATTGGGCAGCTCAGGTTTTTGACAGGTTTTCAGCGTCTGGTGATTGGCCTTGCCTTGAGCGTCCTTCTGGTCGGCTGCTCCAGTTCGCCTTCAGGCGGCGTGCGTGTGGTCGATCGCAACGGCAATGCTATCGAGCAGCGTGCCCCTGTCACTTCCGGGCAATACGTGGTCAAGCGCGGTGACACGTTGTTTTCCATTGCCTTCCGTTATGGCTGGGACTGGAAAGCACTGGCCGTGAGCAATCGCATTCCCGAGCCTTATACCATTCGCCCCGGGCAGACGATTCGTTTCGACGGGCGTTCGGATGCCGCCTCGAGCGTCGTCAGTACCCCCACACGCTCGGGTCCGGTCACCACCTCCACGTCCACTACAAGCAGTGGTTCAGGCTCTGTAAAGACCACGGTCATCACCAAGCCGGTGGCTGTAACGCCAGTGGTCATTCCACCAGCAGCCACCAGTCCGCAGACGCCTGCAGGGCGCTCTCCAGGCGGCTGGACATGGCCGGCTAGTGGCGTTTTGATAGGGAAATTTTCTTCAAACGGAAGTTTGAATAAAGGCATTGATATTGCCGGAAATTTGGGACAGCCTGTTTTGGCAGCGTCTGATGGTTCAGTTGTTTACGCCGGGAGTGGATTGCGGGGCTACGGCGAATTGATCATCATCAAACACAGCGATACCTACGTCAGTGCCTACGGTCATAACCGCAGGCTGCTCGTACAGGAAGGGCAACAGGTCAAGGCAGGGCAGACAATTGCCGAGATGGGGTCAACGGGGACTGACCGGGTGAAGCTGCATTTCGAGATTCGCCGCCAGGGTAAGCCTGTAGATCCGCTGCAATTCTTGCCACGCCGTTGAGTGTTGTCGGCCTGTTCCTGGCGTAATAGGAACAGGCTCAGGCGTTGCCATGGAAATCAGGCGACGCGGGGGCTTGAGGTCGAACTCACCAAAGGACTATAACAATGGCTCTTAGCAACGAGGCGCCGGAGTTTGACATCGATGATGAAGTGCTCCTTACGGAAGCAGGCATTGTCCTGGAGCAGGTGTCTGACGAAAAGCAGTCGTCAACCCCGGTCTCGGCTCGCGCCAAGGCTAAAACTTCTTCTTCGCTCAAACAGCACAAATACATCGATTATACCCGGGCGCTAGACGCCACCCAGCTGTACCTCAATGAAATCGGTTTTTCGCCCTTGTTGTCTCCGGAAGAGGAAGTTCACTTTGCGCGTCTGTCGCAACGTGGCGATCCTGCGGGGCGTAAACGCATGATCGAAAGCAACCTGAGGCTGGTGGTCAAGATTGCCAGGCGCTATGTCAATCGCGGCCTGTCATTGCTGGACCTTATCGAAGAAGGCAACCTGGGGTTGATCCGGGCCGTCGAGAAATTCGATCCTGAACGGGGTTTCCGTTTTTCGACCTACGCGACCTGGTGGATTCGCCAGACCATCGAACGGGCGATCATGAACCAGACGCGGACCATCCGTCTGCCGATTCATGTCGTCAAAGAGCTTAACGTCTATTTGCGCGCTGCCCGTGAATTGACCCAGAAGCTTGATCATGAACCTTCCGCCGAAGAGATCGCCCACTTGCTGGAAAAACCCGTGAGCGAGGTCAAGCGCATGCTTGGGCTCAATGAACGGGTCTCCTCCGTGGATGTGTCGCTGGGGCCTGACTCGGACAAGACGCTGCTCGATACCCTGACCGACGATCGACCCACCGATCCCTGCGAGTTGCTGCAGGATGACGATCTTTCGCAAAGCATCGATCAATGGCTTTCGGAATTGACTGAAAAGCAGCGCGAGGTGGTCATTCGCCGCTTCGGTCTGCGGGGTCATGAAAGCAGCACGCTGGAGGATGTCGGCCTCGAGATCGGCCTGACGCGTGAGCGGGTCCGGCAGATTCAGGTCGAGGGCCTCAAGCGCCTGCGTGAAATCCTCGAGAGGAACGGCCTCTCCAGCGAGTCGCTCTTCCAGTAGTTCGCCTGCCAGACAAAAGGCCGATAGCAACATGCCTGTTGCTATCGGCCTTTTTGCTGTCTGCATGATTTCATGACACTGTCGTGGCAATAGCATCTTTTAATAGTGCAGGGTTTGGTGCGGGGGCGGCTTTTTGATACTAACTAAGCGTCGTGTAAGTCATTGCTTACGCGGGCTGTAAGTGTTTGCAGGCTTAGTGTGTAAAATTATTCCAGTCGCGTATCAGGAAAGCACCCATCACTTTGATTTAATTCGGTTTTCCGTAAGTACTGTCCATTATTTTGACACTTTTTACGCCGTCGAAGGGGGTTGCCCTTAGTCTGAAAATCACTATGATCGGAACTGTACCAACGGATCGGTACAGGCACTCAAGGATGAGCGCTGACAAGGACATCGCAGGATGCGATTCATCAGGATGATGAAAGGGATCAAATGGACCAAGGAAAAATGTGGGCGGTTATACCGCCCCTTTTTTTTGCCTGCAGAAAAGATAAGCAAAAGGCCCGCAAGGGGCCTTTTGGTCAACGCTCCAGATCGGCAATCTTGCCTTTCTTGCCGTCCCACTCCTCGGCGTCGGGGAGAGCATCCTTACGCTCGGTAATGTTCGGCCAGACCTCGGCAAGCTCGGCATTGAGTTCGATGAAGTTCTCCATGCCAGCTGGAATCTCGTCTTCCGAGAAAATGGCCTGGGCCGGGCATTCAGGCTCGCACAGGGCGCAGTCGATGCACTCATCCGGGTGGATCACCAGGAAGTTCGGGCCTTCGTAAAAGCAGTCCACCGGACAGACTTCTACGCAGTCGGTGTACTTGCACTTGATGCAGTTGTCGGTGACGACGAAGGTCATTTCTAATTTTCTCCTCAGGCGGCGGCAGCATCGCCCTGTCAGACAGCGATGCCAGGTTCGGGAGGTTATCGCCCGAGCCGTGTGAAAACATGGGCTTCAAGTGAGTGGTCTCAAGGCGGGTTGGCTGTATCCGCCTGCCGCTCGACCTGTGGTTCGCTAGGTCCTCACGCGGCCCGGATAGCGACTTGACCAGGCTAGGTGTCAAGAGCATTCCAAAACCGCGCGGGATTCTAACAGTATGTAACGCCCGGCGTCACAGGCGAGTTTGCAATGAGTACAACAAATCCAGCGCCTGACGAGGCGTCAGGTCATCGGGCTTGAGGCGTCCAAGCTCTTCGAGCACCGGATGCGGCAGGGCAGCAAACAGGTCGCTCTGTTGGGGGGCGGCCGGTTTTCCGGCCTTGGCCTTGAGCGGTGCATGCGTCTGCTCATGCGGCAGGCTGGTAGTCTCCAGGCGTTGCAGGTGCTCCTTGGCCCGGCTGATGACCCGGCCCGGAACCCCGGCCAGTTGCGCCACTGCCAGGCCATAGCTCTGGCTGGCCGGTCCTGGCAGCACCCGATGCAGAAACACGATGCGCTCATTGTGCTCGGTGGCATTGAGATGCACGTTGCTGACCAGCGGCTCGCTTTCGGGCAATACCGTCAGTTCGAAATAGTGCGTGGCAAACAGTGTGTAGGCGCGTAGCTGGGCCAGGCATTCTGCCGCCGCCCAGGCCAGCGACAGACCGTCGAACGTGCTGGTGCCGCGTCCGACCTCATCCATCAGCACCAGGCTGCGGTCAGTGGCATTGTGCAGGATATTGGCCGTTTCGCTCATTTCCACCATGAAGGTCGAGCGTCCACCGGCCAGGTCGTCGCTGGAGCCGATACGGGTAAAGATCCGGTCGACCAGTGACAGTTCGCAACGGGCCGCCGGCACGTAGCTGCCAATGTGGGCCAGCAGCACGATCAGGGCGGTCTGACGCATGTAGGTCGATTTACCGCCCATGTTCGGGCCGGTGATGACCAGCATGCGGGTGTTGTCGTCCAGCGCCAGGTCGTTAGCCACGAACGGGCTCGACAGCACCTGCTCGACCACCGGGTGACGGCCTTGCTCGATCTTCATGCACGGCTGTGCGACGAAGCGTGGGCAATTGAGGTCCAGGTTCAGGGCGCGTTCGGCCAGGTTGCTCAGCACGTCCAGTTCGGCCAGGGCCGCAGCGGTGTCCTGCAGCGGCGCCAGATGGCCGATCAAGTCTTCGAGCAGGGCTTCATAGAGTATTTTCTCGCGGGCCAGGGCGCGGCTCTTGGCCGACAGCGCCTTGTCTTCGAATTCCTTGAGCTCCGGGGTGATGAAGCGTTCGGCCCCCTTGAGGGTCTGGCGCCGGATGTAGTCGGCCGGCGCCTGCTCGGCCTGCTTGCTGGGCAGCTCGATGAAATACCCGTGCACCCGGTTATAGCCGACCTTGAGGTTGGCCAGGCCCGTGCGGGCCTTTTCCCGGGTTTCGAGATCGATGAGGAATTGCCCGGCGTTCTCGCTCAGCGATTGCAAGTCGTCCAGCTCGGCGTCGTAGCCGGTCTTGAGCACGCCACCCTCGCGGATGACCGCCGGCGGGTTGTCGATGATTGCCCGTTGCAGCAGCTCGGCCAGTTGCGGATAGGTGCTGGTCGTCTGTGCCAGGTGCTGCAAGTGCGGCGCTTGCAGGTCGGCCATGGCGTGTTGCAGCGCGGGCAGGGCAGCAAGGGCGTCACGCAGGCGCGCCAGGTCGCGTGGACGGGCATTACGCAAGCCGATGCGCGCCAGGATGCGCTCGATGTCGCCGATTTCCTTGAGCTGCGGCTGCAGGCCCTCGAAACGATACTGCTCCAGCAGGCAGTCGATACCGCTCTGGCGGGCCTGGATCACTGGCAGGTCGCGCAGGGGGCGATTCAGCCAGCGGATCAGCAGGCGTGTGCCCATCGCCGTCTGGCAGCGGTCAATGACCGACAGCAGAGTATTGTCACGGCCACCGGCCAGATTGGTATCCAGCTCCAGGTTGCGGCGGCTGGCTCCGTCCATGATGACCGTGTCGTCCAGACGCTCATGGCGCAGGCTGCGCAAGTGCGGCAGGGCGGTGCGCTGGGTTTCCTTGGCGTAGCCCAGCAGGCAGCCGGCCGCGCCAATGGCCAGGGTCAGGGTTTCACAGCCGAAACCTTTGAGGTCCTGGGTCGAAAACTGCTGGCACAGGCTCTTGTGGGCCGAGTCGCGCTCGAAATCCCAAGGGGCGCGGCGGCGTGCGCCTCGACGCTTTTCAGCGGGCAGGCCCTGGGGCCAGTCATCGGGAATCAGCAGCTCGACCGGATTGATCCGCTCCAGCTCGGCCAGCAGCGTTTCCCAGCCCTTGATTTCCTGCACGCTGAACAGGCCGCTGGTGATGTCCAGCACCGCCAGGCCGAACAGGCGCTCATCGCCCAGTACCGCGGCCAGGAGGTTGTCACGACGCTCATCGAGCAGTGCTTCATCGCTGACCGTACCCGGTGTGATGATGCGCACCACCTGGCGTTCGACAGGGCCTTTGCTGGTCGCCGGGTCGCCGATCTGTTCGCAAATCACCACCGACTCGCCCAGCTTGACCAGCTTGGCCAGGTAGCCTTCGGCGGCGTGGTAGGGAATGCCGCACATGGGAATGCTCTGGCCGGCCGACTGACCGCGAGCGGTCAGGGTGATGTCCAGCAACTTTGCGGCTTTTTTGGCGTCTTCATAGAAGATTTCATAGAAATCGCCCATGCGATAGAACATCAGCTGGTCCGGGTGCTGATTTTTCAGCCGCCAGTATTGCTGCATCATCGGTGTATGGGAGGACAGGTCGGAAATGGCTTTATTCATCAGTGGGGTCAGACAGAGTCGTAAAGAAAGGGGGTGGCGCCCGGGGCAGAAGCGGGTTTCGATTTGAAACAGGAGGTGTCTGCTGGCGGCTCGGCGATGGGCGCAAGGTTACCACGCGCGCCGGGTCGGCGCAGGTGCGCACCGGACCGCCGTGAAGGATGCCTATACATTTGGCCGGGTGCGCGCAGGCGGTGAATGTGTAGACTTCCCCCGCTGTCCGTTCGACGGACCTGTCACTTTCTTCATTGCCAGGAATTGCACCATGGATGACATCACCCGGCTTGCCGACACGCTTGGCAGGCACCTTGTATCGCTCAAGGCTCAGGTCAGTACGGCTGAGTCATGCACCGGTGGTGGCATCGCCGAGGCCATCACCCGTATCAGCGGCAGTTCAGCCTGGTTCGAGGCGGGCTATGTGACCTATTCCAACGCGCAGAAAGTGCGTCAGTTGCAAGTGTCCGAGACGTTGTTCGACACAGTTGGGGCAGTCAGTGAAGAGGTGGTGCGAGCCATGGTGCTTGGTGCGCAACGCCATAGCGGTGCGCGCTTTGCCGTTGCGGTCAGCGGGGTGGCCGGTCCTTCGGGTGGCTCACCGCAAAAGCCGGTGGGAACGGTCTGGATCGGCTGGGCCGACGGCACGCAGGTTGTGGCTCAAGGCCATCATTTTGCCGGCGATCGCGATGAAGTACGCCGACAAACGGTCAGGGCCGCTCTAGAGGGGCTCATTCAACTTTGTGCAGGTGAAAAACCGAAACAGGGGTAGGCGAGCGCTCGGGGCTGTGGAATAATACTGGCTACTTATACAGTTGTCGTGGCCGCAAGGCCTTTAATGAATTTGATTACGTGAGGACTTCAATGGACGAGAACAAGAAGAAAGCCTTGGCTGCGGCCTTGGGTCAGATCGAGCGTCAGTTCGGCAAAGGTGCCGTAATGCGCATGGGTGACCAGGACCGCCAGGCTATTCCTTCCATCTCCACCGGCTCGCTCGGCCTGGACATTGCGCTGGGTATCGGCGGTCTGCCACGCGGCCGTATCGTCGAGATCTATGGCCCGGAATCATCCGGTAAAACCACCCTGACCCTGTCGGTGATCGCCCAGGCACAGAAGCTGGGGGCCACCTGCGCCTTCGTCGACGCCGAGCACGCCCTGGACCCTGAGTACGCCGGCAAGCTGGGCGTCAATGTCGACGACCTGCTGGTTTCCCAGCCGGACACCGGCGAGCAGGCACTGGAAATCACCGACATGCTGGTGCGCTCCAATGCCGTCGACGTGATTGTGGTCGACTCCGTGGCCGCCCTGGTGCCCAAGGCTGAAATCGAAGGCGAAATGGGCGACATGCACGTGGGCCTGCAGGCTCGCCTGATGTCCCAGGCGCTGCGCAAGATCACCGGTAACATCAAGAACGCCAACTGCCTGGTGATCTTCATCAACCAGATCCGCATGAAGATCGGTGTAATGTTCGGCAGCCCGGAAACCACCACCGGTGGTAATGCCCTGAAGTTCTACGCTTCGGTGCGCCTGGACATTCGCCGTACCGGTGCCGTGAAAGAAGGCGACGAAGTGGTCGGCAGCGAAACCCGCGTCAAGATCGTCAAGAACAAGGTGGCACCGCCGTTCCGTCAGGCCGAGTTCCAGATCCTGTACGGCAAGGGTATCTACCTGAACGGCGAGATCATCGACCTGGCCGTGGCGCATGGCTTTCTCGAGAAATCCGGTGCCTGGTACAGCTACAAGGGCAGCAAGATCGGTCAGGGTAAGGCCAACTCGGCCAAGTTCCTGGCGGAAAACCAGGACATCGCCGGCGCGCTCGAGAAGCAGATTCGCGACAAGCTGCTCAATGGTGGTGCCGCAGCGGCTGACGCGCTTCCTGTAAGTGCCGATGAGTCTGCTGACGACATGGCCGAAATCGACGCCGATAGCTGATAGTCGACCATGACCACCGTGCTCGATACCCTCGTCGCTGTACGGCGCACTGCAATGGACCTGCTCGCACGTCGCGAGCACGGTCGTGTCGAACTGGCGCGCAAACTGCGCCAGCGCGGCGCCTCTTCCGAAATGATCGACGCCGCCCTTGACCGCCTGGTCGAGGACGGCCTCCTGTCTGAAGCCCGTTACCTTGAAAGCTTCATCGCCTCGCGTGCCCGTGGCGGGCAAGGCCCTTTGCGCATTCGTGAAGAGCTGAGCCAGCGCGGTCTGGCGCGTGCTGATATCGAGCAGGCGTTAAGTGAGTGCGATATTGACTGGCGAGCGCGGCTGGAAGAAACCTGGCAGCGCAAGTTTGCCGGCAAGTTGCCTGCTGATATGCGTGAGCGTGCCCAGCAGACCCGTTTCCTGAGCTATCGGGGTTACCCGATGGACCTGATCGGCCGCCTGTTGAGCGGCCGGGGTGGCGATTTCGACTGAGCCTATTGAGCGGTGCCTGAGCCCGCCAGCCAGCCCTCAATCGATATTCAGCGGTTCGCGTGAAGCAGCTTCGCTGCAAGGCAAGGTATCTACCCAGTTTTCCGGCTGGTTGATACAGTCGATCAACTCGCGCAAGCGCCCTTGCTGTCGTCCGGTAAAGGCGAAGGTCAACCGTGTCAGATGACTGAACGGTGAGTCTTCACGTTCAGGCGATTCAACACCAAGTTGCTCGAACCCCCCGCTCAGGCACAGATCGGCAAAGGTGTTGCGCACATGCGCCAACGCTGTCTCGTTGAGCGGGTGGTGCATGCGCAGTACGAATGTCTTTTTCAGCCAACGGCTTGAATGGAAGTTGCTGTAAAAGCGATCGATTTCCTCGACGGCCTGCTCAGGGCTGTGCACCAGGCGCAGCAGTTGCATGTCGCTGGGCAGGATGTAGTGATTGTCCTGCAGCTGGGCCTTGAAAAAATCCAGTGCACCCTGCCAGAAGCCACCCCCGGGCACGTCGAGCAGGACGATGGGCACCAGTGGACTCTTGCCGGTCTGGATCAGGGTCAGCACTTCAAGCGCTTCATCCAGCGTGCCGAAGCCGCCCGGGCAAAGCACCAGCGCATCGGCCTCCTTGACAAAGAACAACTTGCGCGTGAAAAAGAAGTGGAAAGACAGCAAATGCTCGCTGCCCTCTACAGTGGCATTGGCGTGCTGTTCGAAGGGCAGGGTGATATTGAGTCCCAGGCTGTGTTCAAGCCCGGCCCCTTCATGGGCGGCGGCCATAATGCCGCCGCCACCACCGGTAATGACCATGATGCCGGCCTTGGCCAAGCGCTCTCCCAGTTCACGCGCCTGCCCATAGAGCGGGTGTTCGAGCGGTGTGCGGGCCGAGCCGAATACCGTGACCTTGCGGCGTCCCTTGAACTGCTCCAGAACACGAAAGGCGTTATCCAGCTCGCGCAGTGTCTGCAGAACGATCTTGGCATCCCAGCGATTGCGGTCATCCTCGGCCATGCGCAAGACGGTGAGGATCATGTCGCGGTACAACGGCAGGTTGGCGCTGCCAGGCGCCAGCAAATCAAGGTGTTTCTGGACCTGGTCGGTGATATCCAGGCCTTTGTCCTGAAAGTGCCGGGACAGAACATCGTTGGGTACATACGGCATTTAGGTGTTCTCCTCCTGCAGAATCGATACAACAGCCCGCTGCATGTCGGGTCTGCACTTGAACCGGAGCCGATCCTGCCTGTGTCCTTGGGTTGGCGAAATACGTGGGTATTCGGTGATGGGCAATTTCCTGTCGCCAGCAGGGCTGCAAGCCTGCATAAAGGTTATCAAGGTTTGTGCTGTGGCCGCTTGTCGATATCGGGTGCGACTTGTCAGCGCCCGTCCGTCGGGCAGCCGGATGCGTGTCCGTTGCTCTGATTTACTGCATTCAGGACGGGGCCCGATCGCAATGCTCAGGCCGTTTGCACAGCAGCGGAACCTGGCCGGTGGCCAGTGATGATGGACGTGCAGGGAGGCTGCAGATGGTAATCATCAGGATTGAAATGGATCAGTGGCTGTACGACGCGATCGAGCAGTCTGCACAGACGGAGGGCTTGACAGTGCAGCAGGAATGCCTGCGCCGACTGCGCGGAGAGGAAACCCGCTCGCGGTATGTCCAGGCATTGATTGCCGAGTTGCGCGCCGACGAGGAGCAACGGCGCGCTGCAAGACGCATGCACGCCGCCAAATCGTAGCGCTTACTTCTTGGCTGCAGGTTTGGTGGTGCAATCGGTATTGATGAACGACTGGCTGATGACTGGGCGGTTGGTCTTGTACTCGGTGAACTGATACTTGAGCACGGCCCCCTTGGTCATCAACTGGCGATAGCCGTTGTTGTGACAGACACTGTTGGCCAGTTGGGCGCGCACGGTGTCGGGATTGGCACGCATCTGCCGGGCCTGGCCTTCACGCACGCTCAGGTGATTGATCAACTCGTTGCCGTTGACCGTGTAGCCCTGGTCAAGAATGTCTTCGTTGATGGCGCGCGGCGTGCCCACACTGCTTTCCCTGGCGACTTGTTCCAGCATTTTGCTCAATTCGTACTCTTGCTTCGAAGCGGCCTGGGCAACCAGGGGGGCTGCGAGCACAAGCATGAGGGTGGGGGCGATAAGGCGCAGCATTGAACTCTCCTGATACGGTGGCTGGCGCTTTGACCAGCAACTAGGGTGGGCGTTCACAACGAGGCGCGGCAGTATAGAGTCTATGGGCCACGAATCACATCGTGCCGAAAACGCGGGCCGACCGCGCTCTGGTAAACTGCGCGCACTTTTCAGTCCTGTCGGGTTATCTGCTGTGCCGATGCTTTTTCCCTGCGAGTGTGTCTCGCCATGAGCCACGCCGTCTCCCGCCTGCGCGACGAGCGTCTGGCGCGCAGTACCAAACCGTTTATTGCCCGGGGTTCGCGAGCGCCGCGTTGCCCCGGTTGCCGGGTGATTTTCAGCTATTGCCTGTGTGCCTGGCGCTCGCACGCAACGGCTGTTTCGGCGATGTGCCTGTTGATGCATGATACCGAGCCCTTGAAGCCGACCAATACCGGCTGGCTGATCGCTGATGTGATCGAGGATACCCATGCCTTCGGCTGGTCGCGCCTGGACGTCGACCAAAGGCTGCTGGCTTTGCTCGATGACCCACAATGGCAGCCTTATCTGGTGTTTCCCGGTGAGTTCGTCGCCCAGGAGCGCGTGGTCAATCAGGTTGCTAAAGGATCAGGCAAGCGTCCGCTGTTCATCCTGCTGGATGCCACCTGGACAGAAGCGCGCAAGATGTTTCGCAAAAGCCCGTACCTTGAGCGCTTTCCGGTGTTGAGCCTGGCCCCGGAACAGATCTCGCGCTATCGCTTGCGCCGTTCCAGACGTGACGATCACTTCTGCACCGCCGAGGTGGCGGCGTTGTGCCTGGAGCTGGCGGGCGACACCGAGGCCAGCCAGCAACTGGATGCTTATCTGGATGTGTTCACGGCCCATTATCTGGGCGCCAAGTATCAGAATCCGATCGATCCGGATGACGCTGTGCATGAGCGGCTCAAGGCCTGGCTTTGAAACGGATGGCTTACAGGCCAACTGCCACCCTCTACCCGGATCGCGCTTGACCACCACGGCCCGGCTGGGCATGCTTGGCGCCGCCCCGAGTCGCGCAGGCACGCTGAGCATTGGCCGACATTCGCAGTGGCTGGATCGGGTATTCGTACTCAGTATAAAAAGGATCAAATAATGACCTACGATATCCTGATCGCCGATGATCACCCACTGTTTCGCAGTGCCCTGCATCAGGCGCTGAGCCTGGGGCTCGGTCCGCAGGCACGGCTGGTCGAGGCCGACAGCATTGCGCAGATCGAAGCGCAGCTGGCCCACAAGACCGATTGGGACCTGGTGCTGCTGGACCTCAACATGCCAGGTGCCTATGGCTTCTCGGGCCTTGTGTTGCTGCGTGGTCAATATCCGCAGATTCCGGTGGTCATGGTGTCGGCGCAGGAGGAGGCGGCCATCGTGGTCCGCTCTCGCGAATTCGGTGCCAGCGGGTTTATTCCCAAGTCCAGCCCCCTGGAAACCATCCAGCAGGCTGTGCGTACCGTGCTTGAAGGTGATGCCTGGTGGCCGCCACAGGCCGACGAGGCCGTCAGTGTCTCGGCCGAGGCCAAGGCTGCCAGTGCCGGCCTGGCCAGCCTGACGCCGCAACAGTTCCGGGTGCTGACCATGGTCTGCGAAGGGTTGTTGAACAAGCAGATTGCCTATGAACTGAGTGTGTCGGAAGCCACCATCAAGGCGCATGTCACGGCGATCTTTCGCAAGCTCGGCGTGCGCACCCGCACTCAGGCCGCACTGCTGCTGCAACAGCTGGAATCGATTCCGGCGCAATAATTCGGCGGGTTCACATTTTTTTGACCAGGCCGGCCTTAATTTCCCTCCTCCTTATTGCATGGCAGTTCTCTGTATGTCGCCTTTCAAGGGCCAGACCGGCCTCAAACGTATTTTCAATGCTGCCGGGTATTCGTTCGATGGCCTGAGTGCCGCCTTCAAGGGCGAGGCTGCCTTTCGCCAGCTGGTGTTGCTCAATGTCGTCCTGATTCCGCTGTCGTTCTTTGTCGACGTCAGCCGTGGCGAACACGCGCTGTTGATTGCCGTATGCCTGCTGGCGCTGATCGTCGAGTTGCTCAACTCGGCGGTGGAAGCAGCCATCGACCGGATTTCCCTGGACCTGCACCCCTTGTCCAAGAACGCCAAGGACATGGGCAGCGCCGCGCAACTGATTGCCCTGAGCATGATTACCGTGGTCTGGGCTGTGATCCTGCTTGGCTGACAGGCCCGTTCAATAAAGACTGGGCAACACAATCTGGTCGCTGCGCTGCACGCCGGCGGTAAAGGCCCGGCACAGCTCCAGGAACTCGCGCATCGCCGAGGTCTGGTACTTCTGTTTGTGCCAGATGAAGTAGAACTGCCTCGACAGGTCCAGTTGCGGCGTGTCCAGCGCCACCAGGCTGCCGCGGCGAAAGGCATCGCGCAGGGCCAGCCTGGAAATGCAGCCGATCCCCAGTCCTGATTCCACCGCCCGCTTGATGGCTTCGGTGTGCTCCAGTTCCAGCCGCACGTTCAGGCCGTTGCGATGATGACGCAAGGCCTGGTCGAAAGTCAGGCGGGTGCCGGAGCCCTGTTCGCGCAGAATCCAGGCTTCACGGGTAAGCTCTTCCAGCGACGCCTGGCCCTTGATGGCCAGCGGGTGTTGTGGCGCGCAGAACACCACCAGTTCGTCCTCGACCCAGGACTGCACTTCAATGTCCGGGTGGCTGCAATCACCCTCGATCAGGCCCAGGTCGATTTCGTAGTGCGCGACCTGTTGCACGATGTGGGCGGTATTTTGCACATGCAGCTTCACCTGGCTTTCCGGGTGGCGCTGCATGAAGCTGCCGATCAGCAGGGTGGCCAGGTAATTGCCGATGGTCAGCGTCGCCCCGACCGCCAGCGAGCCGAAACCGGACTTGCCGTTGAGCAGGTCTTCGATTTCCTTGGCCTGGTCGAGCAGGGCCACGGCTTGAGGCAGTAGTTGGCGGCCGGTTGCATTGAGGCTCAGGCGCTTGCCGGCACGGTCGAATAGCTGACAGCTCGACTGGCGTTCCAGCTCGGTGATCGAGGTGCTGGCCGCCGATTGCGACAGTGACAGCAGAATCGCGGCCTTGGAGACGCTTTCCTGCTGGGCGACGGCCACGAAGACCTGGAGTTGACGCAGAGTAAATCGCATATCTATATAACCGATAACCCATATCTTGATAATTCAGTTAACAGATATTGTGTCTGCCACTAGAATGGCGCGCAATAGCGCCTGTGCCGGCGCGAGCAGATTTCTTCAGGAGTTTTCACGTACATGAGCAACATGTATCACGAGCGTGTCCTTAGTGTTCATCATTGGAATGACACTCTCTTCAGCTTCAAGTGCACCCGTGACCCAGGCCTGCGCTTCGAGAACGGTCAATTCGTCATGATCGGTCTGCAGCAGCCCACTGGCCGTCCGCTCATGCGCGCCTATTCCATTGCCAGCCCGAACTGGGAAGAGCATCTGGAGTTTTTCAGCATCAAGGTGCCGGATGGCCCGCTGACCTCCCAGTTGCAGCACCTCAAGGAAGGCGATGAGATCATCATCAGCAAAAAGCCTACCGGCACCCTGGTGCTCGACGACCTCAAGCCCGGCAGGCACCTGTACCTGCTGAGCACCGGCACGGGTCTTGCGCCGTTCATGAGCGTCATTCAGGATCCGGAAACCTACGAGCGTTTCGAGAAGGTCGTGCTGGTGCACGGCGTGCGTCACGTCAACGAGGTGGCTTACCACGAGTTCATCACCGAGGTCCTGCCGCAGAACGAGTTCTTCGGTGAAGCGCTGCAGGAAAAGCTGATCTACTACCCCACTGTGACCCGCGAGCCGTACCGCAACCAGGGGCGTCTGACCGACCTGATGCGCAGTGGCAAGCTGTTCAGCGACATCGGCCTGCCGCCGATCAACCCGCAGGACGATCGTGCCATGCTGTGCGGCAGCCCGAGCATGCTGGATGAAACCAGTGAGGTGCTCAACGAATTCGGCCTGACCGTTTCGCCGCGCATGCGCGAGCCGGGTGACTACCTGATCGAGCGCGCCTTCGTCGAGAAGTGATCGGCGCCTGAAGAAAAAACCCGCCGGCTCCCACAAGGGGGCGGCGGGTTTTTTTATGGGCCGTTGGCCGGCACCACTTCCAGTACCCGGATCAGCCCGGGCTCCGGGTAATGCCAGCGTACATCCAGGTCCCAGAACTGCGCACCATAGCGCCGCTCAGGCGCCGGCACCTGGTATGCCGGTCGCGGGTCCTGGGCCAGGCACTGTTCGATCAGCTCGATCAGCGGCTCGCCCAGGCGCACGGCCTGCGCGTGAGCCTGTTGCAGGGCATCGTCGTGCCAGCGCACCGGGATCAGCACCGGTGCGGCGCTGGCCATGTCGTTGCGCGCCCCGGCCACGCTGTCGGCGTAGGGCACATAGGGCTTGATGTCCAGCACCGGCGTACCGTCGAGCAGGTCGATGCCCGACAGCCACAGACGGCCTGCTTCAACCTTGTCCAGGCGCACCACCGACTGGCCGATGCCGTTCGGGCGGTGCGTGGCACGGGTGGCGAACACGCCCATGCTCTGGTTGCCGCCCAGACGCGGCGGCCGTACCTTCAGGCGCGGCGTGGTTTCCAGGGCCTGATGAAACAGGAACAACAGCCAGACATGGCTGACCTGCTCCAGGCCCTGCACGGCATCGCCCTGGTCGAACGGTGCCACCAGCTCCAGCACGCCGCGTGCCGCCGGCGCCAGGTGTGGCTGGCGCGGGATGGCGAACTTTTCCTTGAAGCAGGAGCGCACGAAACCCACGGGTGACACGCTATGGTTCATGGCTGGGCAGGGCGCACGCGCAGGGTCAGGCCCTTGAGGAAGTTGCGCAGCAACTGGTCGCCGCATTCGCGGTAGTTGTTGTGGCCGACCTTGCGAAACAGCGCACTGAGCTCGGGCTTGGACACCGGAAAATCAACCGAGGCGAGGATCGCGTGCAGGTCTTCTTCCTTGAGCTCGAACGCCACGCGCAGTTTTTTCATCACGATGTTATTGGTGATCGGCAGCTCGAGTGGTTGCGGTGCACGGCTTTCGTCCTTGCCACGCTTGAAATACACCAGGCCATCGAGAAAGTGCGCCATCAGCTCGTCGGACAGCACGACATAGCCCTCGTCCTCTTCCTTTTTCAGGAAGGCGGCCACTTCTTCACGGCTCAGTTCGCAGCCGGCCAGCTTGAGGATGTCGACGATCTTGAAATCGCTGATGTCGAGCATGTAGCGCACGCTGCGCAGAATATCGTTGTTGATCATGGAAGCAGGAGTCCTTTCAGGTCTTGAGCCTGGAAAACGGTCATCAGAATTTTTCTTGGGCGGTCATGTAGCGCCATTGCCCTTCAGGCAGCTTGCCCATGGACACGCCGCCGATGCGGATACGACGCATGGCGACGATTTTCAGGCCGACAGCGCTGCACAGCTGGGCGATGACGTCGGGTTGCGGGTTCTTCAAGGCAAAGCGCAGGCGGTTCTCGCTTTGCCAACTGGCCTTGACCTTAGGCAGTTCCTTGCCCTTGTGCATCATGCCGTGGTTCAGGCGGTTGAGGCCGTGGGCGATCATCTCGCCGCTGACTTCAACCACGTATTCCTGTTCGATGCGGCTGCGATCGTCGGTGAGCTTGCGCAGGATTTTCCAGTCCTGGCTGAACACCACCAGGCCGCTGGCGTTGGCCTGCAGGCTCGACACCGCCTCCTGACGCAGGAAGTGGCCCTTGAGCACACGCTTGCTGTAACTGTGCTCGACCGACAAGGTGCCCGGGGTGATCGAGCCAAGTGCGGCGTCCAGGCTCTGGCTGGCCGGCTTGTGCAGGATCAGGGTGACCGGGTCCGGCGCGTTGGCGACCGCTTGCGGGTTGAGTTCGACCTTCTGCTTGTCGACCTTGAATTGCGGCTCTTCGATCACTTCGCCATCGACGGTCACCCAGCCGCCTTCGATATACAGCTCGGCTTCGCGACGCGAGCAGCCGGTCAGCTCGATGAGGCGTTTGGAAAGACGTAGGGGTTCAGACATGAAAGGCAGCCGTCGTTAAAGAGTAGAAAGGCGCCATTGTACGCATGCGCGCCCGGTTAATCTGTTTGCTGCTCAGCTTCGAGCAAGCCTGTCCGGTTCAAGGGTCAGGCGCAGCATGGGGTAGGGTTGGCCGAGGCCGTCCACCGGGCTGCGGCTGCTTTGCCTGAAACCATGGCTGAGGTAAAACCCCAGCGCCTGTGGATTCTGTTCGTTGACGTCCAGCTCGTGGATGCCGAAATGCTCGATGGCATGGTTGAGCAGGTGCGTGCCCAGCCCCTGGCCGCGGTACTGGGCGCCGACAAACAGCATCTGCAGTTTGCCCAGGCTCACACCCGCAAACCCTGTGATCAGCCCTTGGGCGTCGCGGGTGCAGAACAGGGTCACGTTGTCCAGATACTGGTCCAGCAGCAGACCCTTGAGACGTTGCAGGTAAGGCTCGGGCAAAAAGTCATGCGTGGCGCGCACGGCGCTTTCCCAGAGCTCGATCAGCCGTGGGTAGTCGTGCCTGTCAGGGCAATGGAAGTCCATCTCGCCTCACTCCTGCGCCAATGAAAAGCCCCGCGACGGCGGGGCTGGGGAAGCACCGTCCCGGGGATTACAGCGGTTCGGCCCACAGGTCGTACTCGTCGGCGTCGGTCACCCGGCACATGATCTTGTCGCCCGGCTTGACGGGACTGTCGTCCTCAAGACCAATGTAGACGTTGCCGTCGATTTCCGGAGCGTCGAAGAAGCAACGTCCGACCGCGCCGCGCTCGTCGACCTCATCGATCAGCACTTCGATGTCCTTGCCGATCTTCATTTGCAGGCGGGCGGCACTGATGGCCTGTTGATGGGCCATGAAGCGGTCCCAGCGGTCCTGCTTGATGTCATCGGGCACCACGGCGGCGTCCAGCAGGTTGGCCGGTGCGCCTTCGACCGGCGAGTACTGGAAGCAGCCGACACGGTCGAGCTGGGCTTCGGTCAGCCAGTCGAGCAGGTACTGGAAGTCTTCTTCGGTCTCGCCCGGGAAGCCCACGATGAAGGTCGAGCGGATGATCAGGTCCGGGCACTGTTCGCGCCAGTTCTTGATCCGCGCCAGGGTCTTGTCTTCGAAGGCCGGGCGCTTCATCAGCTTGAGCACTTTGGGGCTGGCGTGCTGGAAGGGAATGTCCAGGTACGGCAGGATCTTGCCGGCGGCCATCAGCGGAATCAGCTCGTCGACGTGCGGGTACGGGTAGACGTAATGCAGGCGCACCCAGACGCCCAGCGAGCTGAGCGCCTGGCACAGTTCGGTCATGCGCGTTTTCACTGGCTGGCCGTCCCAGAAACCGGTGCGGTACTTGACGTCTACGCCGTAGGCGCTGGTGTCCTGGGAGATCACCAGCAGTTCCTTGACGCCGGACTTGACCAGGCGCTTGGCTTCATCGAGGACGTCGCCCACGGGACGGCTGACCAGCTTGCCGCGCATCGACGGGATAATGCAGAAACTGCAACTGTGGTTGCAGCCTTCGGAAATCTTCAGGTACGCGTAGTGGCGCGGGGTCAGCTTGATGCCTTGCGGCGGCACCAGGTCGATCAGCGGGTTGTGATCGATGTTGGGTGGCACGACCGAATGCACGGCATTGACCACTTGTTCGTACTGCTGGGGACCGGTGACCGACAGCACGCTGGGGTGCACGTTGCGGATCACGCTTTCATCGACGCCCATGCAGCCGGTGACGATTACCTTGCCATTTTCGGCAATCGCTTCACCGATCACTTCCAGCGATTCGGCCTTGGCCGAGTCGATGAAGCCACAGGTGTTGACGACCACCACATCGGCGTCCTCATAGGTCGGCACGACTTCGTAACCTTCCATGCGCAGCTGGGTCAGGATGCGCTCGGAGTCTACAAGCGCCTTCGGGCAGCCGAGGCTGACGAATCCGACTTTGGGCGCGGATGCGGGAGTGTTGACGGTGGACATGGCAAACCTCGGCGTGAAGGGGGAGGCCTCAACGCACTGCGCGGGCTCCGACGTGGGCGCTGGGTGCGCCTCTGGTCAAAAAGTGCGCAATTCTAGCGATCAGCCGGCGACATGACCAGTGCCTGACGGAGAAATAAGACGAGTGCTGCGCTATGCTTCGCGCCGTTGCGCACGGAATCTGTCAAGAAACCGTGCAAACTCAATTGTTTCCTGTTGTTAAGCTCAAACACGATTCAGCCCGGGCGCAGGTCGCCCCGGTCTCAAGTTCCGGCTTCTGGAGTTTTCGATGAGTCATACAAGTAGTCAGGCCGGAACAGGAAGTGCCGCCAAACCGTTGGGATTGCTGGTGGCGGCAGTGGGGGTGGTGTACGGCGATATCGGCACCAGCCCGCTGTACACCCTCAAGGAGGTGTTTCAGGGCGGTTATGGGGTTGAAGTGACCCACGATGCCATTCTCGGCGTGTTGTCGCTGATTTTCTGGTCGTTGATCTGGGTGGTCTCGTTCAAGTACATGGTGTTCGTCCTGCGTGCCGACAACCAGGGCGAAGGCGGCATCATGGCCCTGACGGCGCTGGCGCGGCGGGCGACGGTGCGCTTTCCACGGTTGCAGGCGGTGATGATCGCCTTCGGGTTGTTCGGGGCGGCCCTGTTCTATGGCGACAGCATGATTACGCCGGCAGTATCGGTGCTGTCGGCCATGGAAGGGCTGGAGCTGGCTTTCGAGGGGCTGGAGCGCTGGATCGTGCCGATGGCGCTGGTGGTGCTGGTGGGCCTGTTCCTGATCCAGAAGCACGGCACCGCGCGTATTGGCGTGCTGTTCGGGCCGGTCATGGTCCTCTGGTTTCTGGTGCTGGGAGCGCTTGGGGTGTACGGCATCCTGCACAGCCCGGAGGTCTTGCAGGCGGTGAATCCGGTGTGGGCGGTGCGCTTTTTCATCGTGCATCCCGGCATCGGCGTGGCCATTCTCGGCGCGGTGGTGCTGGCCCTGACCGGTGCGGAAGCCTTGTATGCCGACATGGGGCATTTCGGTCGCAAGCCGATTTCCCGGGCCTGGTTCATCCTGGTCCTGCCGGCCTTGCTGCTCAACTACTTCGGCCAGGGCGCACTGGTGCTGGAACACCCTGAAGCGGTGCGCAACCCGTTCTACCTGCTGGCGCCGGGCTGGGCCTTGCTGCCGTTGATTGCATTGTCCACGCTGGCGACCATCATTGCCTCGCAGGCGGTGATTTCCGGCGCCTTCTCCATGACCTTGCAGGCCATTCAGCTCGGTTACATCCCGCGCATGTACATCCAGCACACCTCCAGTGACGCCCAGGGGCAGATCTACATCGGTGCCGTGAACTGGGCGCTGATGGTCGGGGTGATCTTGCTGGTGATCGGGTTCGAGTCTTCAGGCGCGTTGGCATCGGCCTACGGTGTCGCGGTGACCGGCACCATGCTGTGCACCACGATTCTGGTGTCGGCGGTCATGCTGCTGTTGTGGAAGTGGCCGCCGTTGCTGGCCGTGCCGCTGCTGATCGGACTGTTGCTGGTCGACGGTCTGTTCTTCGCCGCCAACGTACCCAAGGTAGTGCAGGGCGGGGCCTTTCCGGTGCTGGCGGGGGCGGCGTTGTTTATCCTGATGACCACCTGGAAACGTGGCCGGCAACTATTGGCCGAGCGCATCGACGAGGGGGGGCTGCCATTGCCGATCTTCATCGGCAGCATTCGTGTGCAGCCCCCACACCGTGTGCAGGGCACGGCCGTATTCCTGACCGCCCGCTCGGACGCGGTGCCGCATGCCTTGCTGCACAACATGCTGCACAACCAGGTATTGCACGAGCAGGTGGTGTTGCTGACCGTGATGTATGAGGATCAGCCACGGGTACCGGCCCATGAGCGCTTTGAAGTAGAGGCTCATGGCGAAGGCTTTTACCGGGTGATCCTGCATTTCGGCTTCATCGACGAGCCGGATGTGCCTCAGGCACTGAGCCTGTGCCCGCTCGATGAGCTGGACTTCAGCCCGATGCGTACCACGTATTTCCTGAGCCGCGAGACCGTGATTCCTTCGAAGATGGTCGGCATGGCGCGCTGGCGCGAGGCGTTGTTCGCCTTCATGCTCAAGAATGCCAACGGCAACCTGCGCTTCTTCAAGCTGCCGTTCAATCGCGTGATCGAGTTGGGTACGCAGGTCGAGATGTAAATGAAAAAGCCCCGGTCACCTTGTGGTGCCGGGGCTTGTGTTCATTCGCGGCTGAAGCGGATCACCCAGGGGATTGCGACATTTGCGGTCATGGCTTGCCCTGCCACTGGTTGATGGCCTTGATCAGGCGCTTGGCCAGGGCCGGGTAGTCTTCGTCGAAGTGATGGCCGCCCGGCAATTGCAGCTTTTCACCCACAGCAGTGGTGTCAGTGCAGCCGCTGTCTTTCTGTTCTTCGACGCCGTATACGCACAAGACCTTGGCGGCTGGCAGTCTGGCCATCTCCGGGCCGGTCTGCGCTTCGGTGCCCTTGTTGCCCAGCCAGCCGTCGACATGAATCTCGAAGTTGCCGCTGCGGGCGAAGGCCAGCAGGATGATGCCGTCGACACGAGCCTGATCCTCGGGCGCCATGCGGTTGTAGACCGCCGGCAGTACATCGGCACCGAACGAATAACCGGCCAGGATAAAGCGCTTGGCGCCCCACTTCTGCCGGTAATGGTTCATCAGGTCGGTCAGGTCGGCGGCGGTCTGCTCGGGGGATTTGCGCTCCCAGTAGTAGCGCAGCACATCGATGCCCACCACCGGATAACCCATGCCTGCCATATCGCCGGCCACGACCTTGTCCAGGTCGCGCCAGCCTCCGTCACCCGAGAGAAACAGGGTCACGGTGTCACTGGCCTGCTTTGACGGCACCTCGACGGTCGGTACGCCCAGGCCGCCCGCGTCGTTTTCACCGAGCAGCAAATGACGCAATTCTGTGGTCAGCACCTGTGGCAGCGGAATGTCGTAGTCGCTGATGCTGGTGTCGGCATTGGGCTGATCACGCACGAAGGCTGCGCTTGGGTCATCTGGTGCGTCGTTGAAGGCGGCCAGCCAATGCCCGTGCGGGGCCTTCTGGGGCAGTGGTTCGTCGCAGAGTTGTGGCGGTGTATCGCCTTCTTCGACTTCCGGCGGCGGGTTGGAGACATGCTGCAGGGCAAAGCCCACCGAGATGGCCTGGGCCTTGTCGTCGGTCTGTGCGGCCAGCCAGCGCCAGGCCAGGGTGCCGCCATGGCCGATACCGCCGACCACCTGGGCCGGCCCGTCGAGCTGCTGCAGGGCGGCTTCAAAGGTCTTGCGCTGCAGCACGCAGTCATCGGCGGGCAACACGACCTGCACAATGCGTGCACTGGCGTCGGTGCCCAGCGCCTGCAATTGCTTGTCGCTGAGTTTGTCCTGGGCCGAGACCGCCAGGGCGATACGGGTCTTGACCCGGCCGGCCGGGGTCACCCGGGTCGCGGGCGCGCCGTCGGCCAGGGTCAGTTGTTCCAGCGTGGCCGGGGTGGCAGGACGCTGCCAGAACCATACCCCCACGCCTGCAATCAGCACAATCGCCAGTACCACCAGCGCGTAGCGCCATAAGCGTCGAATCATCAGCGTTTCACCAATCCAGTCAGGCCGCCCGCGATCAGGGCGGCGGTATCTGCCAGGGCCACCAGCGGATCGAGTCCGGCCGGTACAGCCATGTAGCGAGGTTCCCAGTCAGGCTGGAACTTGTCCTTGAAGCGCCGCAGCCCCTGAAAGTTATAGAGTTGTTCGCCGCGGCGGAACACCATCGAGCCCAGGCGCTGGGTCAGGGGCGCTCCACGCCGTGGCTGCAGGCCCGACAGCGGCACCATGCCGAGGCTGAAGCGGCTGTAACCCTGGGCTTTGTAGTATTGAATCAGGCCGATCATCATGAATTCCATGGTCGACTTGGGCGCGTCCGGGTGGGCGCGCATCAGGTCCAGGCTCGACAGATCCAGGCGGCTGGTCTCCAGCAGGTTGGCAAAGGCCACCGGCTTGTCCTGGAAGCGGATGATGGCAATGCGGAAATGCTGCAGGTAATCCGCGGTGAAACGCCCCAGCGAGAAGCCTTTTTCCCGCACATTCTTGCCACTCAGCCAGGCATCGGAAATGACCTTCAATTCATCCAGCGGAGCCTGACCGGCTTCATGGATTTCCAGCGACAGGCCGTCACGGCTGCCACGGTTCCAGGTATAGCGCAGGTCTTTCATCTCCTTGCCCTTGGCGTCGATGTCGAAGCGGCGCAGGTCGACACGGGCTTCCTCGCCCAGCTTGATCGCAGTCAGGCCGATGTCCATGTAGTAGGGCAGGTTTTCCGCACGTACCTGGTAGAACACCGGGCGGGCGTGGTGCACGTCGCACAGGTCACGGAATTGCCAGATCATCTCGGCACGTTGTTGCGCCGGTCCGATCGGGTCGTACAGGGCGACCAGGCTGCGACCGCGATGCGAGTACATCAGAAACGCATTGTTGTCGGGGTGGAACAGGATCGCCTTGTCGCCGGTCAGTGCCAATCCGCCGTCGGGCTGGCTGGAGGCTTTGAGAATCCCGGCCGCCTTGGCCAATTCGGTGCTGTCGGGCAGCTTGATGACCGGACGCGCGGTGCGCAGCAGCCAGGTCAGGCCGACCACCAGCAGCAGCACTGCACTGCCCAGCGCCGAGCGCAGGCCGCGCGGTGCGTCGGCATCCAGGGTGAACTGCCACCACAACTGGTGGCTGTAAGGCACATCCTGATAGGCAAACAACAGCAGCCAGATCGACGCGCCGACCACGCAGAAGCTGGCGATCAGGTACAGCGGCGAGAACGGCAGCTCCAGCAGGCGGCTGGGGCGGTAGAACGAGCGGCGAAAGGTGGCCAGCAGGGCGGCGGTCAATAGCAGCAGGCTGGCTTCTTCCCAGTCAAATCCCTTGAGAATCGACAGCACAGCGCCGACCAGCAACAAGATGACTGTCAGCATCCAGGCCGCAGACAGTCGGCGGCGCAAGCCTTGGGCCAGTAGCAGGCACAACACACCCACCAGGCTGGCGACAAAGTGCGAAGCGTCGATCAGCCGGTGCGGCAGCATGAAGCCGACGTTTTCCAGGCGTGTGTCGATTTCCGGCGTAGCCCCGGAAAACAGCAGGACCACCCCGGAAAGAAACACCAGCAACGCCAGGATCGGTGCCGCCAGGCCCGAGGCCACGCGCATGGCCTGGCGGGTCGGCAGCAGGCGCTGGGCTTCGGTAAACAACAGCGTCAGACACGCCAGTAGCAGTGGCAATACCACATAGATCAGCCGGTAGAGCAGCAGGGCGGCCGCCAGAGGGGCTGCCCCCAGCTCGTTGGCAAAGGCGGCCAGCAGTACGGCTTCGAACACGCCGACGCCACCGGGTACATGGCTGAGTACACCGGCGGCCAGGGCCAGCAGGTAAATGAGCATGAACGCGCCCAGTGGCGGCGCCTGTGGTAACAACAGGTACAGCACCAGGGCGGCGGCGGCCACGTCCAGCGCCGTGATCAGCAATTGCACCAGGGTCAGGCGCAGGTCGGGCAGGCGCAGCGAGCGACGACCGGCCCGGACCAGCAGGACGTGAGGAATGTCCTGCTCCGGCAGGCGCCTGCGGTACACCGCATACGCAATCAGCAGGCTGCCGGCCAGGACCACAATGGCGATGCCCGCCAGCAGATCGACCGGCAGTTTCAGTGCCAGCGAGGCGCCGGACAGGTTGCTCAAGGTGGCAATCGCGGCCAGTGGTGGCAGGGCGCAGCCCAGCGACAGGCTGGCAAACACGGTCATCCGGGCGATTTCCACCGCGCCGATGCCATGCCGTGAGTACAGCCTGTAGCGCACCGAGCCGCCCGAGAGCATCGACAGGCCGACGGCATTGCCAATGGCAAACGAGGTGAAGCCGCCCAGCAGCAGTGTACGGGTGGGCAGGTCGACCCCGGCATAGCGGCTGGCCGAAAGCTCGTAACCCATCAGGATCACATAGCCGATCACCGCTGCCAGCAGTGCGCCGCCCAATGAAGGCAGGGGCACGGCATACAGCGCATCGCGCAGGGCATAGAAGTCCATTTCGATCAGCATGTGCCGGCAGGCGATCAAGGCCATGCCGAACAGCACCAGCATGACCGCCAGGCCAATCGGCTGGCGATACTTGCTCAGGCGTTCCAGCCACCGGAGGCGCGCAGGTTGGATCGGTTGAGTCGCCGTTACGGCTTCGGGCGTTTCTGACGAAGTATCACGCATCATTCACTTCCTGAAAGGTGCGCGACAGGGTTGAGGTCTACAGCCAAGTTACCGATCCCTACGCAAAAATATGTCGAGATGTTAGCGCGTCAGCGGCTAACGAGCGAATAGCCAGTGGAGCAGGGTAGAGCTGTTCAGCTGTGATTCAGCCTAGCCACAAAGGTATCGGCAGTGCAGGAAAAAACTGTCGGACAGGACATATACAGTTACCTCGCCGATGATAGGGTTTTCCACGCAGCGACGCTAAACAGTTTTTGCTCGGGTATTTGTTCGGTTGGCAGGCTTTTCTGGCGCACAACAAAAAAGGCCACTTTTTCAAGTGGCCTTTCTTTTGTATCTGGTTGCGGGAGCCGGATTTGAACCGACGACCTTCGGGTTATGAGCCCGACGAGCTACCAAGCTGCTCCATCCCGCGTCTGTGTGGGCGCATTCTACAGCTAAAAGAAATCTTGTCAACGATATATGTAAAAAAATGAAGGATACATTCTGGCCCCCGACAGGGCATAAAATCGAGGCCAAAAAAAAGCCACTTTTTCAAGTGGCCTTCTTTCTGTATTTGGTTGCGGGAGCCGGATTTGAACCGACGACCTTCGGGTTATGAGCCCGACGAGCTACCAGACTGCTCCATCCCGCGTCTGTGTTGGCCATTCTACGGATTATCGACCGGGTGTCAAGCCTGTATTTGGGAAAAGTGCTTTTTCTTCAATTGTTTACTGTAGGCGCTCAACAGTATGCAGGCTTACCGTCAGCCTGTCGGCAGTCAGGCGTATGCCTGCATTGGATTTTCGGGTCTTGTCTTGGACGTGTCAGCGTCAGGTAGCGGTGAGATACTACGTCCCCCTGCAACCTATGAACGGACGGCATGACCCAGCGCAAGATTATCCATATCGACTGTGACTGCTTTTATGCTGCCATCGAAATGCGCGACAACCCGAAGCTGGCTGGTATTCCCCTGGCCGTGGGCGGCTCGGCAGACCGGCGTGGTGTGATCGCCACGTGTAATTACGAGGCGCGGGCATTCGGGGTGCGTTCGGCCATGTCCTCGCACCATGCCTTGAAGCTGTGCCCGGACCTGACCATCGTCAAGCCACGCATGGACGCCTATAAGGAAGCGTCTCGGGAAATCCAGAGCATTTTTCGCGACTACACCGACCTGATCGAGCCTTTGTCGCTGGATGAGGCCTACCTGGATGTGTCCGAGTCGACCCGTTTCGACGGCAGTGCCACAAGAATTGCCCAGGATATTCGTCGACGAGTGTCCAATCAGTTGCACATCACCGTTTCAGCCGGCGTGGCGCCTAACAAGTTTCTGGCCAAGATTGCCAGCGACTGGAAAAAACCCAACGGTCTGTTTGTCATCACCCCTGCGCAAATCGAAGACTTTGTGGCGGCCTTGCCGGTCAGCAAGTTGCATGGCGTCGGCAAGGTCACGGCCGACAAGCTGGCGCGCCTGGGTATTGTTTATTGCCATGACCTGCTGGCCTGGAACAAGCTGGCGCTGGTGCGCGAGTTCGGCAGTTTCGGTGAGCGGCTCTGGAGCCTGGCGCGGGGGATCGATGAGCGACCGGTGCATAACGACAATCGGCGGCAGTCAATCAGTGTGGAAAACACCTATGACACCGACCTGCCTGATCTGAACAGTTGTCTTGAGCGGTTACCCGAGTTGATCCAGACCCTGGAAACCCGTATGCAGCGGCTGGACGGTCAGTATCGACCGGGCAAGCCGTTCGTGAAGGTCAAGTTTCATGATTTTACCCAGACCACGCTTGAGCAGGCCGGCGCCGGGCGTGACCTTGGCAGCTATCAACTGCTGCTGGCCCAGGCGTTTGCCCGGGGCGGCAAGCCGGTGCGGCTATTGGGGATCGGGGTGCGCCTGCAGGATCTGCGTGGCGCACATGAACAGCTGGAGCTGTTCGAACGCTGACGAATCAATCGTCGGCAGGCGCCGGTGCTGCCAGGCGTCCGGCATCACGCGCCAGAAGCTTGAGGAAATCGCCCTGCAATTGCGGGTCATTGCGGGTCAGCTCGATCAGGCTCTGTTCCAGTTCGACGGCCTGCTCTTCCAGACCCAGCTCCGCCAGGCGCTTGACCCGGTAGACCCACTGGCTGACTTCGTCATCTTCCAGGTCGCCGTAGATCAGGTCGTGCGCTTCCAGCAGTTTGCCGCGCAGGCTGCGGCTGACGGGCAGGCTGTCGCTGGCGTGCGTATTGTCCTGTTCGTCTTCTACATTGATATAGAGCCGGGTGATCTGGCGCAGGTCTTGTTCGGCGAATGGACTTTCCAGCAGGTTCAGGCGCAGCACGCCATTGCGGTCAGTGCTCAGTTCATGGGTTGTATTGCCTGCCTTTACCAGCACCGGACGTTCGTTCCAGGGCAGGGCCGTGCGCTCGATGCGTTTGTCCTGCTGGGCTTCATCGATGCTGGCCAGGTTCTGTTCGGCCCGGCCATGCGAGGGCGCGTTCATGAACGGGTTGAGTCCGGCCAGGCCGTAATCGAGCCAGTCATGGGTCACGCTCTCAGGCAGATTGCCCAGGGCAAAGACGTTGACGACATTGGCACCCAGCCCTGCCACCACCGCCACGGCACCCAGCGGCATCTCATAGATTTCGCGCCAGGGCTGATAGGGCGTATAGCGATCATAGTGACGGGTCACTTCGAACTCGGTGACTTCGAAGGCCTTGTGCTCATGAATGCGGATGCGACGTTGCGGCAACTCCAGGGTCTTGGGGTCACCCACATCGATCTGCAGGGTGTGTTCGAGAAGTTTGCGCTCGACGCGTTCTTCATGCTCGCTGCGTTGTGACAAATGATTGGCACAGCCGCTGACCAGCAAGGCGCCGCACAAGGTGGCGCTGCCGAGGCTCAGGTTATGTCGCTTGAACATGGGGGCTCTGAATTCGGATAGCCGCGCAGGTGTGGGCCTGGCGCACCCGCTTGAGCGGGTGCGCCGAAGGCTCAGCGACGCAGGCGGTTCTGGATGAACGACAGCACGTCGGCGAGGGCGACAGCTTGTGGCTGCGCTTCGGTGCGGCTCTTGTACTCGATGTTGCCGTCGGCCAGGCCGCGATCGCTGACCACGATGCGGTGCGGGATGCCGATCAGTTCCATGTCGGCAAACTTGTTGCCGGGGCTGGTTTTCTTGTCGCGGTCGTCGAGCAGAACCTCGAAGCCGGCGGCAGTCAGGTCGGCATACAGCTTGTCGGTGGCTTCGCGGACCGCGTCGGTTTCATAGCGCAGCGGCACCAGGGCAATGTGGAACGGCGCCAGGGTGTCGTTCCAGATAATGCCGTTTTCGTCGCTGTTCTGCTCGATGGCGGCGGCGACCACGCGGGACACGCCGATACCGTAGCAACCCATGATCAGGTCGATCGGCTTGCCGTTTTCGCCCAGTACCTGGCATTTCAGTGCCTGGCTGTACTTGGTACCCAGCTGGAAGATGTGCCCGACTTCGATGCCGCGCTTGATTTCCAGAGTGCCCTGGCCGTCCGGGCTTGGATCGCCGCTGACCACGTTGCGCAGATCGGCCACTTGTGGCACCGGCAGGTCGCGCTCCCAGTTGACGCCAAAGTAGTGCTTGTCGTCGATATTGGCGCCGACGCCGAAGTCGCTCATCAGCTCGACCGAGCGATCGATGATGCAGGGCAGTGGCAGGTTCAATGGACCCAGGGAGCCGGCGCCGGCGCCAATGGCGTCGCGCAGCTCGGCTTCGGTGGCCATGGTCAGCGGACTGGCGACCTGCTCCAGCCTGGCCGCCTTGATCTCGTTGAGTTCGTGGTCGCCACGGATGATCAGGGCGATCAGCTTGCCTTCTTCGGCTGCGTGCACCACCAGGGTCTTGACGGTCTTCTCGATCGGCAGGTTGAAGCCTTCGACCAGTTGCGCAATGGTCTTGGCATTCGGGGTGTCGACCAGGCGCAGTTCTTCAGTGGGCGCCGGGCGGCTCTTTTCCTGCGGCAGGGCTTCGGCTTTCTCGATGTTGGCAGCGTACCCGGAGCCATTGCTGAAGACGATGTCGTCTTCACCGGACTCGGCCAGTACGTGGAACTCGTGGGAGCCGGCGCCACCGATCGAGCCATTGTCGGCTTCAACCGGGCGAAATTTCAGGCCCAGGCGGCTGAATACATTGCTGTAGGCCTGGTGCATGCGGTCGTAGGTCTGTTGCAGGGATGCCTGATCGGCGTGGAACGAGTAGGCATCCTTCATGATGAACTCGCGACCACGCATCAGCCCGAAGCGCGGACGAATCTCGTCACGGAACTTGGTCTGGATCTGGTACATGTTGATCGGCAGCTGTTTATAGCTGTTGAGTTCGTTGCGGGCCAGGTCGGTGATGACTTCTTCATGGGTCGGGCCCAGGCAGAAGTCACGTGCATGGCGATCGACCAGACGCATCAGCTCCGGACCATACTGCTCCCAGCGACCCGATTCCTGCCACAGTTCGGCAGGCTGGATGCCAGGCATGAGAATTTCGAGGGCGCCGGCGGCGTTCATCTCTTCGCGGACAATGGCCTCGACCTTGCGCAACACGCGCAGGCCCATCGGCAGCCAGGTGTAAAGGCCCGAAGCCAGTTTGCGAATCATGCCGGCACGCAGCATCAGCTGATGGCTGACCACGACCGCATCGGAAGGGGTTTCTTTCTGTGTGGCGAGCAAAAATTGACTGGTGCGCATGGTTGGCCGTTGTCGGTTGCTTGAGACTGAAAATGACCCGGCATTGTACGGCGCTGTGCCTGTCGAGTACAGGGCAGGGCGGCTGCGGATCGGTCGGGCCATGAACGAACAAGCCCGGCATGAGCCGGGCTTGTGGTGCTGCAGACAGCCTGATTGCGATTACAGAACCGAAATCGGGTAGTCGATGATCAGGCGGAACTCGTCGATGTTGCCTTCGGCCTGGTCGGCGTTGCCGCGGTGCCAGGCTTGACGGATGCGGAAGGACAAATCTTTCGCAGGGCCCGATTGCAGCACGTATTTGGCTTCGACGTTGGTCTCGCGGTGTTCACCGTCTGAACCGTAGAGGCCGGCGTAGGCGCTGTTGACAGGCGTGTTGCTGCCGTCGATGTCCCAGCCCTTGACGTAGCGAGCCATGAAGCTCAGGCCTGGAACGCCGTAAGGTGCCATGTTCAGGTCGTAACGCACCTGGGCGGACTTCTCGTTCGGACCGTTGAAGTCGGAGTACTGAATGGAGTTATTCAGGAAGATCGAGTCGCCACCACGGTTGTTGTCGCCGATACCGATGTAGTCGAACGGCGTGTCACCGTTGATCTTCTGCAGGGCCAGGGTGACGGTGTGTGCCGCCAGGAACGAGTAGGCAACCGAGCCGGAGAAGGCGGTGTTGCTGATCGAGCCGGCCTTGGCGCTGCCTTCGTCGACGGTGCGGTACAGGTTGGCGTCGAACGCCAGGGACTGATCGCCGCCCAGTGGCAGGGCGTAGTTGATGTTGGCGTAGTACTGGTTCCAGACATCCTCGAGGTTGGCAGCATAGAAGGCTACGCCCAGGCTGTCGGTGATCGAGTATTTGCCGCCTGCGAAATCGGCGGTCTTGGCGGTCACGCCAGCGTAGTTGGCCCAGATGCTGCCGTTACGATTGGTCTCATCCTGGCTGGTGCCGGAGTAGAAGTGACCGGCTTCCAGATCCAGGCCTGCGAACTCGCTGCTCTGCAGGCTGATGCCGCTGGCAGACTGGGAAACCAGGCGCGAGCCGCCTACGGCGAAGACCGGGCTGGTCGGCATCATGTCGCCGATTTTCAGTTCAGTCTTGGAAATGCGGAATTTGACGGCGCCACCGGCCTTGCCGAAGCTGTCTTCGTTACGGCCGCGGCTGTCGACTACCAGGTTGCCGGAGCCGGAATACTTGTCTTCGCCGTCCAGTTTCAGGCCGAAGAAGCCGAAAGCGTCAACGCCGACACCGACGGTGCCCTGGGTGTAGCCAGAGCTGTACATCGCGGAGAAACCCTGGGTCCAGTCTTTATCATCAACCGCGCCGTCTTTCTTGTTGCGGTTGTAATAGTAGTTACGGGCCTTGAGGTTCAACGAGCTGCCTTCGACAAAACCCTTGGCCTCAGCCTGGTCGCTGACGAACGGCGCTGCCGTGGCCAATTGGGTGCTGGCTGCTGCTGCAACGGCCAGTGCGATTGCGCTCCACTTCATCACTCTCATCGTGATTGCTCCTTTGGTTTTTAGAAGACTCTTGCCGCTCACCTGTATTTTTATCTGGGCGGCTCTTTCTTTTTATGCTGGCGCAATGTACATCACGCCGGCCGGGGTTGCGAGAGTCGCAAACCCATTATTTTCGGTTTTTTTCCGGCTTTATCGTCGAAAAAGTCCCTTATGTCGTCGAAAATGTCGCTATTGGGTAAAATGCTTCGACGGTGGTGTCAGGGTTTTAGCAAAAGTCTTGCCAGGTTCAGTCGATCAGGATCGAAGCGACCGTTTCCGACGTGAGACATGCCAGTAGTAAAGCAACAAGCGTGCTCAAAGTTCCTGAAAATGAAAAAATTTTGTGAAAAACTCAGGTTTGACTTTCAGATATCAATGTAACTTCATGTTTTTTATGTAAAAAAATAAATAATGCGTGACCTGTACTCTGTGCACGGTCTTGGCGGCTTTCAGCGACGGGTAGCAGGCAAAGCGTTACCTCAAGTGCAACGGTTTGGGTAAATTCCGCAATATTGGTATGCCAGGTACACACTTGTGTTTCGTTTTGGTGCGTTTTGACGCAGGGCTGCCTGAATACGAGCGCTCCGGTCGCTGTTGGCGGATGAACAATCTGTGACCGCTCTGTGCGCAGGGGTACAGCGTGCAGTGTCATTGCTGCCAACAGATGACAGTGGCTTCGAATCGGTGCGCAACAGGCCCCATGCGCCAAGGAAGGGTGCAGGCCGGGGCGTCGGGTTTTTGATATTCTTGTACGCTGCGTGGCGTCACTGCATGGCGGCGTCTTTTTTCTTTCGATCAGGAGTACGGTTGTGTTCGTTCTCGATTCGCGCCTGCAACAAGACACCTTGCCCATAGGCAATTTCCCTTTGTGCAGGCTGTTGCTGTCCAACGATGCGCAATACCCCTGGTTCATCCTGGTGCCGCGTCGCGCTGGCATTGTTGAGGTCTTTGACCTTGCCGAGCATGAGCAGGCGCTGCTGTGGCAGGAAACCACGTTGTTGGCGAGCGTGCTCAAAGAGGTGTTTGCGGCTGACAAGCTCAACGTGGCGACCCTGGGTAACGTCGTCAGTCAGTTGCACATGCATGTCATCGTCCGCCTGCGCGATGACATCGCATGGCCTGCCCCGGTGTGGGGCAAGCATCCGGCGGTGCCTTATACGGCCGGGCAATATGCCGCTGTCATCGAGCGCCTCAAGCCTGGATTGGCCGGTGCCTTTGAGTTTGAGGCGTCGTTATGAGTCTTGAATTGCGCGTCGTCGAGCTTGAAACCCGCCTGGCCTTTCAGGACGACACCATCCAGGCACTCAATGATGCGCTGGTTGCCCAGCAGCGCAGCCTGGACCGCCTGCAGCTGCAACTGGCAATGGTGATCAAGCGTCAGGAAGAAATGAGTCATCGCGGTGACGGTTTTGAGGATGAAGCGCCTCCGCCGCATTATTGAAAGAAGAAAAAAGCCGCGATCGATTCGCGGCTTTTTTATGTTGCTTGAGGGTGGGCTTAGCGACGCGGCAGTGCGGCAATCACGTCTTCGGCCTGCAGGCCCTTGTCGCGGTTCATCACGGAAAACTCCACGCGCTGGCCTTCGACCAGGACGCGATGGCCTTCACCGCGAATGGCGCGAAAGTGTACGAAGATATCGTCACCCGAATCCCGGGAAATAAAGCCGAAGCCCTTGGAGGCGTTAAACCATTTCACGGTGCCGGTATCGCGGTTACCTACGTCATGGCTTTGGGCAATGGGTGTCGGTGAGCGCTTGTGCAGGGTGGTTGCCAGGTGCAGGGCCACGGCCAGCAGAGCGATGGTCAGGGCAACGGCGATGGCTGGCTGGTCGGCAATGCTTTGCAGGGGCACCAGCAGTGCCAGGGTCTGGACGATGACTGCAACGACCAGCAGGGCACTGGCCAGATTCTGCAAGGTGCGACGCGGGCCTTTTTTCCACTGCGGAACGACGGGCGCCAGCAGCAGGTTGAGCAGGCCGAAGAAGACCAGGTACAGCGCCTCGGGTGCAAACAGGTGGGGAAAGAGCGCTTCGCTGCGCAGGCTGGGGATGAACGAAAGCAGCAGGGCAGCCGCTCCCGTTACCAGGTGGACGATTTTCAACATGATAAAAAGCTCGCATTAAGATGGATCGCAAGGAAATAGCGGGTAACGCCCGGTACGCTTCTAAAGATGAAGGAGGCGTGCTGCACGAGCGTTGGTCCTGCCTATGCACTACAAACCAGGTGGAGTTGTTCGGTGGCCGGTTCGTAGCGACACGCGGTGTATTTAACAGCAAAGCCATGTGCTACTCAAATCAGTTGCCTGGCAATGGGCTGTCGCTTGCGGGCGTGGCGGCAGGTCATGCCGGAACTGCGCGCGCACCCTTCGCGTCATAGTCGTGGGTGAGGCGTTGCACAGGTGCATGCAGCGGCTCTATCGCCTCTATAGTGCTGCGCGGCAGGGCATGTCTTGATAGAGTGGCCCTTGTCGTTTTTTTATCGTCATTCAAGGAGCTTGAGCATGGCAATCGATATCGGTATCAGTGAAGAAGATCGCAAGTCGATCGTCGACGGGCTTTCCCGTCTGCTGGCAGACACCTATGTGCTGTACCTGAAGACGCATAACTTTCACTGGAACGTCAGCGGTCCGATGTTTCGCACCCTGCACCTGATGTTTGAAGAGCAGTACAACGAGCTGGCACTGGCGGTCGATGCCATTGCCGAGCGTATTCGTGCGCTGGGCTTTCCGGCGCCCGGCACCTATTCAACCTACGCCCGTCTGTCTTCCATACAGGAAGAAGAGGGTGTGCCAGCCGCCACTGACATGATCAAGAGCCTGGTTCAGGGGCAAGAAGCCGTGACGCGTACTGCGCGCAGCATTTTTCCCTTGCTGGACAAGGTCAGTGACGAGCCGACCGCCGACCTGTTGACCCAGCGCATGCAAGTGCACGAGAAGACCGCCTGGATGCTGCGCTCGATGCTTGAGGGCCAGTAACCCTGCCAGCGGGTGGCGTACCTGCGCTGCCCGCTGTTGTTGCGTGCCGGGTGTGGCACCCTGTTGAAATACATATCTAACACCCGTCTGATTGTCTTCTGATATTGCGTTTCTCGAATCCCCGATTCCTCATGTTGGTGTGGTTATGTCCTACAGCTTTTGAGTGTTGGGCCTGCTGGATTAGTTCTCATGTTTCGGGCTTTATAAGGACGCATTTATTTATTTTTAAATGTTTCTTTTCAAGGTTCCTTGAGTTGACTATTCGGAGGTCATCATTGCCATGATTCGAGGTGTTGAACGTGAGGTAAAAGATTCAATTCGCCATGTGGCAATTCCCGACGATCCCTTCGTCGAGGGTTTCAACATGACGCTGGCCCAGCCCCACTCCAAGTCGGTCAGGCTCAATGGCCTGGCCACCTGCCTGCGGCTGGAAAATGTCTACTGGAACATTCTTTCGGCCATTGCCCGGTCCAATAATTGCTCGGTCAATGCCGTCCTGTCCTATGTCGACAGGGAGGTTCACCTGCGTTACGGCGGTGTCAAGAATTTCAGCGGCCTGATCCGGGTCGTTTGCGTGGCACATCTGCTCAAGGCCCAGCATCAGGCCTGACGGCAGCGCTCAGATTTTTCATGCGCGATTGCCGTCGGGTGATCGCGTTCCGGTCCTGGTGCCTTGTCGTGCTGCCAGGGCTGCTCCAGTCGGCACGAACCTGTCTCCCGTCGGATGGGTTCGTGCGGCTGCAACATATCGATTAACTCTATATAATCCTCCGTCTTGCCAATGGCATGGCTCTGCGCGGACACCGCTGCTTGAACTGCACCTCGTGGCTCTTGCACTATTGGACGCTCGCCAGGGGCCAAAGCCGCCACTGAATCTCGAATTACGGAAGTGAATACAACATCATGATGCGCAGCCACTATTGCGGCCAACTGAACGAGAGTCTGGAAGGTCAGGAAGTTACCCTTTGCGGATGGGTCCATCGTCGTCGTGACCACGGTGGCGTGATTTTCCTCGACATCCGTGACCGTGAAGGGATGGCTCAGGTGGTCTTCGATCCGGATCGCGCCGACTCCTTCGCGGCAGCCGACCGTGTGCGCAGCGAATATGTCGTCAAGATCGTCGGCAAGGTGCGTGCCCGTCCAGCCGGCGCCGTCAACCCGAACATGGCCTCCGGTGGCATCGAGGTCCTCGGTTACGAGCTCGAAGTGCTGAACGAGTCGGAAACCCCACCGTTCCCGCTCAACGAATACTCCGACGTGGGCGAGGAAACCCGCCTGCGTTACCGCTTCATCGACCTGCGTCGTCCGGAAATGGCTGAAAAGCTGCGCCTGCGTTCGCGCATTACCACCAGCATCCGCCGCTACCTGGATGACAACGGTTTCCTGGACGTCGAGACGCCGATCCTGACCCGTGCCACCCCTGAAGGTGCCCGTGACTATCTGGTGCCGAGCCGCACCCACCCCGGCAGCTTCTTCGCCCTGCCGCAATCGCCGCAGCTGTTCAAGCAGTTGCTGATGGTGGCCGGCTTCGACCGTTACTACCAGATTGCCAAGTGCTTCCGCGACGAAGACCTGCGTGCCGACCGCCAGCCGGAATTCACCCAGATCGACATCGAGACCAGCTTCCTTGACGAAGACGACATCATCGGCCTGACCGAGAAAATGGTGCGCCAGCTGTTCAAGGAAGTGCTGGACGTCGAGTTTGGCGAGTTCCCGCACATGCCGTTCGAAGAAGCCATGCGTCGCTATGGCTCGGACAAGCCCGACCTGCGCAACCCGCTGGAACTGGTCGACGTCGCTGATCAACTGACCGGTGTGGAATTCAAGGTGTTCAGCGGTCCGGCCAACGATCCGAAAGGTCGCGTTGCCGCCTTGCGTGTGCCAGGTGCCGCCAACATGCCACGCAGCCAGATTGACGACTACACCAAGTTCGTCAGCATCTACGGCGCGAGGGGCCTGGCCTACATCAAGGTCAACGAGCGTGCCAAGGGCGTCGAAGGCCTGCAGTCGCCGATCGTCAAGTTCATCCCTGAAGAAAACCTCAAGGTCATCCTGGATCGCGTAGGCGCGGTCGACGGTGACATCGTGTTCTTCGGTGCCGACAAGTTCAAGATCGTCAGCGAGGCCCTGGGCGCGCTGCGCATCAAGCTGGGCAATGACCTCAAGCTGCACACCTGCGAGTGGGCGCCGATGTGGGTCGTCGATTTCCCGATGTTCGAAGAAAACGACGACGGTTCGTTCTCGGCCTTGCACCACCCCTTCACGGCGCCAAAATGCAGCCCTGAAGAGCTGGAAGCCAACCCGGGCAAGGCGCTGTCGCGGGCCTATGACATGGTGCTCAACGGCACCGAGCTGGGCGGCGGTTCGATCCGTATCCATCGCAAGGAAATGCAGCAGGCGGTCTTCCGTCTTCTGGGCATCAACGAAGACGAGCAGCAGGAGAAGTTCGGCTTCCTGCTCGATGCGCTGAAGTTCGGTGCACCACCGCATGGCGGCCTGGCATTCGGCCTCGATCGCCTGGTGATGCTGATGACCGGCGCGCAGTCGATTCGTGAAGTCATTGCCTTCCCGAAAACCCAGAGCGCTGCCGATGTCATGACCCAGGCGCCGGGTGTCGTCGATGCCAAGGCACTGCGCGAACTGCACATCCGCCTGCGCGAGCAGCAAAAGGCCGAGTAAGGCAGAGGCAGGGCAGGGCGCACCCGGTGTGCGTCCTGTGCCTATGTCTTGGATCAGGTGTTCGAGCCTTTCGCTTGTGACAACGGGCGAGAGGCGAGCGTGTTTGTGAAAGAATCTGGAGCGAGAAATGGCAGGTCATTCTAAGTGGGCGAACATCAAGCACCGCAAAGAGCGTCAGGATGCCAAGAAAGGCAAGGTTTTCACCAAGTGGATTCGTGAGCTGACCGTGGCAGCCCGTCAGGGCGGCGGCGATCCAGGCTCCAACCCGCGTCTGCGCCTGGCGCTGGACAAAGCGCTGAGCGCCAACATGACCCGTGACACCATCGACCGTGCGGTCGCCCGTGGTGCCGGCGCCACCGATGCTGACGACATGGTCGAGCTGGGCTATGAGGGCTATGGCCCGGGCGGCGTGGCGGTGATGGTCGAGGCCATGACCGACAACCGCAATCGTACGGCAGCGGCTGTGCGTCATGCCTTCAGCAAGTGTGGCGGCAATCTGGGCACCGACGGTTCGGTGGCCTACCTGTTCGACCGCAAGGGGCAGATCTCCTTTGCGGCCGGCGTCGATGAAGACGCCCTGATCGAAGCGGCCATGGAGGCCGATGCCGACGATGTGGTGACCAACGAAGATGGCTCCATCGACGTGTTCACCTCCTTTGCCGGTTTCTACGCGGTGCGTAATGCCCTGGAGGCTGCTGGTTTCAAGGGGACGGATGCCGAGATCGTCCTGCTGCCTACCACCAGTGCAGTGCTTGACCTGGAACATGCCGAGAAGGTCCTCAAGCTGATCGACATGCTCGAAGACCTCGACGATGTGCAGAACGTCTATTCAAACGCTGAAATTCCCGATGAGATCATGGAACAGCTGGGCTGATCCGGTCTCGAGCAATACCAGAGTGCCGACGATCTGTCGTAAACGGACAGGTCGTCGGCTTCTGCATTTATAGGGCGCCGGTCACGGCGTCGGACTGCTGGCATTATGACTCTTATACTTGGTATTGATCCGGGTTCACGCATTACCGGTTATGGTGTGGTGCATGACAGTGGTCGTGGCTGTACCTATGTGGCTTCCGGGTGTATCCGCACCGGTGATGGCGAACTGCATGAGCGCCTGCAGATTGTGTTTCGCGGCGTGCGTGAGGTGATTCGTGCCTATGGACCGGTCACCATGGGCATCGAGCGGGTGTTCATGGCACGTAATGCCGATTCGGCACTCAAACTGGGTCAGGCGCGGGGTGCTGCCATCGTCGCCGGGGCCGAAGAGGGGCTGGAGATCGCCGAATACAGCGCGACCCAGGTCAAGCAGGCAGTGGCTGGCACCGGTGCGGCCAACAAGGAACAGGTGATGATGATGGTCATGCACCTGCTCAAGCTCACCAGCAAGCCCCAGATTGATGCCTCCGATGCGCTGGCCATTGCCTTGTGCCATGCCCATACCCGATCCAGCCTGGCGCCTCATGGGTTGAGTGCGGCGCGCAGTCGACGCGGGCGGTTGCGGCTCTGATTGCAGCATCCGCTCGCATTTTTTCACTTGCTTGCAGCCATGATTGTGTCCATTTTTTCAGTGGGCCAAGGGCAATATAGGATCTGACGGTGATTGGACGTTTACGCGGTGCACTGGTCGAAAAGCAGCCGCCCCACCTGGTGCTGGATGTCAATGGGGTCGGTTACGAGCTCGAGGTGCCGATGACCACGCTGTACCGGCTGCCGCATGTCGGTGAAAGCGTGACGCTGCACACTCATCTGGTGGTGCGTGAAGACGCGCACCTGCTTTATGGCTTTTTCGAGAAGCGCGAGCGCGAGCTGTTTCGCGAACTGATCCGCCTCAATGGCGTGGGCCCCAAGCTGGCCCTGGCCTTGATGTCGGGGCTCGAGGTCGATGAGCTGGTGCGCTGCGTGCAGGCCCAGGACACCTCGGCGCTGACCCGTATTCCAGGTGTCGGCAAGAAGACCGCCGAGCGGCTGCTGGTCGAGCTCAAGGATCGCTTCAAGGCCTGGGAGTCCTTGCCGGGGACATTCGCCCTGGTTTCCAGCGGGCCTGGCGTACTTGAGCCCGCCGCCTCGGAAGAGGCTGATGCCGTTAGCGCGCTGATTGCCCTGGGCTACAAGCCCCAGGAGGCGAGCAAAGCCGTCTCCGCCATCAAGGATAAAGACTTGAGCAGTGCCGACCTGATTCGCCGTGCCTTGAAGGGGATGGGTTAAGTGATAGAAGCCGACCGTCTGATAAGCGCCGCTGGCAGCCGTGATCGCGAAGAGCAGATCGACCGCGCCATCCGCCCCCTGAGCCTGGCCGACTACATCGGCCAGCCGACCGTGCGCGAGCAGATGGAACTGTTCATCCAGGCGGCGCGCGGACGCAACGAATCGCTGGACCACACCCTGATCTTCGGCCCGCCAGGGCTTGGCAAGACCACCCTGGCCAATATCATCGCCCAGGAAATGGGCGTGTCGATCAAGAGCACCTCCGGGCCGGTGCTGGAGCGCCCGGGCGACCTGGCAGCGATCCTGACCAATCTTGAGCCCAACGATGTGCTGTTCATCGACGAGATCCACCGGCTTTCGCCCATCGTCGAGGAGGTGCTGTACCCGGCCATGGAGGATTTTCAGCTCGACATCATGATCGGCGAGGGGCCGGCTGCCCGTTCGATCAAGCTCGACCTGCCGCCGTTCACCCTGGTCGGCGCGACGACGCGCGCCGGGATGCTCACCAATCCGCTGCGTGACCGCTTCGGGATCGTACAGCGCCTGGAGTTCTACAACATTGCCGACCTGTCGACCATCGTGTCGCGCTCGGCCGGCATCCTGGGGCTGACCATCGAGCCTGAAGGCGCCTTCGAGGTCGCCCGTCGCGCGCGTGGCACGCCGCGTATCGCCAACCGCTTGCTGCGCCGGGTACGCGACTTCGCCGAAGTCCGCGGCAACGGCCAGATCACGCGGCAGACAGCTGACAAGGCCTTGAACCTGCTGGATGTCGACGAGCACGGTTTCGACCATCAGGACCGCCGCCTGCTGTTGACCATGATCGAGAAGTTCGACGGTGGCCCGGTCGGGGTCGACAACCTGGCGGCGGCCATCAGCGAAGAGCGTCATACCATTGAGGACGTGCTGGAGCCGTACCTGATCCAGCAGGGCTACATCATGCGTACGCCACGTGGACGCGTGGTGACCCGGCATGCCTATTTGCATTTCGGGCTGAACATTCCATCAAGAATGGGCGATATGCCAGTTATTGGGGAACCAGTCGATGATCCTGTCGACTAATGGCATCGGGGCAGGGTTCAAGCGCTTCCCGTCAGGATTGAAGGCCGGGTTGTGCGATGCCATCGGGCCTGTTTTGCGAAACGTTGAAAAACAGTTGTATCACCTGATTGGCAACCCGAGGAGTAAGCACTAGAGTATGCGCGCGCAAAACGGGGTTCAGTCGTTCGCCCATCTGTGTCGTGTCTATTACGAGGACACGGATGCCGGCGGCGTCGTCTACTACGTCAACTACCTGAAATTCATGGAGCGGGCTCGCACCGAGCGGCTGCGGCAACTGGGCTTTCTCCAGTCCCGGCTGGCCGATGAGAACCTGTTGTTCGTCGTGCATTCAAGCGAGGCGCGTTACCACAAGCCTGCACGGCTGGACGATGAATTGTCGGTCACCGCGCAAGTCATCGAATTGAACCGCGCCAGCCTGCGTTTTCGTCAGCAGGTCAGGCGGGTAACGGATGCAACGCTGCTCTGTGAAGGGCAGTTTCTGGTGGCGTGTGTAAGCGCCGATAGTTTCAAACCCCGGGCCATTCCCCAAGCGCTGCGCACGGCCTTTGCCGATGATCAGCGCGACACGGGCACCTATTCGGATTCAGAGCAGGAGATACAGCGTGGAAGCTAACGTCGTCGACCATACCTCCATGTGGAGTTTGGTCAGCAATGCCAGCATTGTCGTTCAGTTGGTGATGCTGAGCCTGGTGGCGGCCTCGGTCGCCTCCTGGGTCATGATTTTTCAGCGTAGCAACATGATTCGTGCCGGCCGCCGTGCACTGGACAGTTTCGAGGAGCGGTTCTGGTCGGGCATCGACCTGTCCAAGCTCTACCGCCAGGCCGGCAGCAGCCCGGACCCGGATTCGGGGGTCGAGCAGATCTTCCGTGCCGGCTTCAAGGAGTTTTCCCGTCTGCGCCAGCAGTCGGGTGTCGATCCGGATGCGGTGATGGAAGGTGTGGCCCGTGCCATGCGCGTAGCCATCTCGCGTGAAGAAGAGAAGCTGGAGACCGGGCTGTCGTTCCTGGCCACTGTCGGTTCGACCAGTCCGTACGTCGGCCTGTTCGGGACCGTATGGGGCATCATGAACTCCTTCCGTGGCCTGGCCACCGCCCAGCAGGCCACCCTGGCGACCGTCGCCCCCGGCATTGCCGAGGCCCTGATCGCAACAGCCATCGGCCTGTTCGCCGCGATCCCGGCCGTCATGGCCTACAACCGCTTCGCAGCGCGCACCGAGACCCTGATCAATCGCTACTACACCTTTGCCGATGAGTTCCAGGCCATCCTGCACCGCAAAGTGCACACCAGCGAAGAATGAGGTACTGATTCCCCATGGCTCTGATCGCTCGAGATCGTCGCAAAAAACGCAGGCCGGTCGCCGAAATGAACGTGGTCCCCTACATCGACGTGATGTTGGTGCTGCTGGTCATTTTCATGGTGACAGCCCCCATGATCAATCAGGGTGTGAAGGTCGATCTGCCCAAGGTCTCCAGCGAGGCCTTGCCGCAGGACAACAACAATCAGGTCCTGACCATTTCGATCAAGGCCGACAAGACCTACTACTGGAACCTCGGCAGCGAAGTCGACACCGACAAGCAGATGGACAAGGCCATGACCTTGCCGCAACTGACCAGTGCCGTGACCAAGATCGTTGCTTCCGGACGTGACGCCGGCAAGCAGACACAGGTGTTCATCCGCGGTGACAAGGCGGTCGACTACGGTTCGGTCATGGTGACCATGGGCGGGCTGCAGAAAGCCGGGATTGCCAACGTCGGCTTGATTACCGAGGCGCCCTGATGCAACCAATTCGAGAGCCGTCCGCCTCGGAGAATTACTTCTGGCCTACTGTCTGGGCCGTGGGTCTGCACATCCTGATTTTTGGCACGCTCTTCGTCAGTTTTGCCATGACCCCCGAGCTGCCTGAAGCCAAGCCGGTGGTTCAGGCGACGCTGTACCAGCTCAAGTCCAAGAGCCAGGCGACCACCCAGACCAACCAGAAGATCGCAGGCGAGGCGAAGAAAACCGCTGCCCGGCAGAGCGAGGCCGAACAGCTGGAGCAGAAAAAGATCGAACAGGAAGCTGTAAAGGCGGCGGAACAAAAGAAAGTCGACGCCGCTCAAAAAGCCCAGGAACAAAAGGCTGCCGAAGAGGCGCGCAAGGCCGCCGAGCAGAAGGAAGCCCAGGAAAAGGCGGCCGAAGAAAAAGCCGAGCAAAAGGCTGAAGAAGCCAAGAAAGCGGCCGATGAAGCCAAGAAGGCCGCCGCAGACGATGCCAAGAAGGCCGCTGACGCCAAAAAGGCAGAAGAGAAACAATTGGCTGATATAGCCAAGAAGAAGGCTGAAGAAGAGGCGAAGAAAAAAGCCGAGGAAGAGGCCAAGAAGGCCGCTGCCGAGGACGCCAAGAAAGCCGCTGCCGAAGAGGCCAAGAAGAAAGCGGCCGACGAGGCCAAGAAAAAAGCGGCTGAAGACGCCAAGAAGCAGGCTGCCGAAGACGCCAAGAAGAAAGCCGCCGAAGACGCGAAGAAGAAAGCCACTGCCGATGCTGCTGCCAAGAAGGCTCAGGATGCTGCACGCAAGGCTGCCGAAGACAAGAAGGCGCAAGCACTGGCCGACCTGCTCTCCGACAAGACCGAACGTCAACAGGCCCTGGCCGACGAAGTCGGTAATGAAACGGCCGGCAGCTTCGACGACCTGATTCGCATGCGTGCATCCGAAGGCTGGGCACGTCCGCCATCGGCGCGCAAGGGTATGGCCGTGGTGCTGCAGATCGGTATGTTGCCTGACGGTACTGTGACGTCGGTCAGTATTTCCCGCTCCAGCGGCGATGGTCCGTTCGACAGTTCGGCGGTAGCAGCGGTCAAGAACATTGGTCGTTTGACAGAGATGCAGGGGCTCAAACCAGCTGAGTTCGCGCCCTATCGTTCATTCAAGATGACATTCACACCTGAGGATCTAGCCTTGTGATTAACCTTCTTCGAGGACTGCTTGTAGTTCTTTGCTGTGCGGCAGGATTGGCTGTCGCAGAGGAAAAGAACATTATGGTCACCAGCGGAAGTGACCGTGCCACCCCGATTGCCGTCGTGCCGTTCGGCTGGCAGGGCGGTAACGTCCTGCCTGACGACATGGCCGAAATCATCGGCAACGACCTGCGCAACTCCGGCTATTACACGCCGATTCCACGTCAGAACATGATCAGCTTGCCGGTTCAGGCCAGCGAAGTGGTGTTCCGTGACTGGAAAGCGCTGGGTACGCAGTACGTGATGGTGGGTAACATCACCCCGTCCGGCGGTCGCCTGCAGGTGCAATATGCCCTGTTCAACGTCGCCACCGAGCAGCAGGTGTATGCCGGCAACGTTTCGGGCACCACCGATCAGTTGCGCGACATGTCGCACTATATTGCCGACCAGTCGTTCGAAAAGCTGACCGGCATCAAGGGCGCCTTTTCGACTCGCATGCTGTACGTGACGGCCGAGCGTTTCTCCGAAGCCAACACCCGCTACACCCTGCAGCGGTCTGATTATGACGGTGCGCGTGCGGTGACCTTGTTGCAATCGCGCGAGCCGATTCTGTCGCCGCGTTTTGCGCCTGATGGCAAGCGTATCGCCTATGTGTCGTTCGAGCAGAAGCGTCCGCGCATCTTCGTTCAGCACATCGATACCGGTCGCCGTGAGCAGATCACCAACTTCGAAGGCCTCAACGGTGCGCCGGCCTGGTCACCGGACGGCAGCCGCCTGGCATTTGTGCTGTCCAAGGACGGCAACCCGGAAATTTATGTCATGAATCTGGCCAGCCGCCAGATCAGCCGGGTGACCAATGATTCCTCGATCGACACCGAGCCGTTCTTCGGCAAGGATGGCTCGACGATCTACTTCACGTCCGACCGTGGCGGCAAGCCACAGATCTACAAGACCAGCGTTTCCGGTGGTGGCGCCCAGCGCGTGACCTTCACAGGCAACTACAATGCCAACCCGAAACTGTCGGCCGACGAGAAGACCCTGGTGATGATCCATCGTCAGGAAGGCTTCACTAACTTCAAGGTGGCGGCTCAGGATCTGGCGCGTGGGAGTGTAAAAATCCTCACAGACAGTAACCTTGATGAGTCACCCACTGTCGCGCCCAACGGCACCATGGTAATCTACGCCACCCGCCAGCAGGGCCGGGGAGTCTTGATGCTCGTGTCCATCAATGGACGCGTAAGGCTCCCGCTTCCTACCGCTCAAGGCGAAGTCAGAGAACCGTCCTGGTCCCCTTACCTGAACTGACGCGGCGCTACACAAGTTTTTGCTTAACACACTGGGGTTCATTAGGAGTTTCAAGATGGAAATGCTGAAGTTTGGTAAGTTTGCTGCGCTGGCTCTGGCCATGGCCGTAGCAGTAGGTTGCTCCTCCAAGGGCGGCGACAATGCCGGTGCCGGTACTGGTGCTGTCGATCCTAACGCTGGTTACGGCTCCAACACTGGTGCTGTCGACGGCAGCCTGAGCGAAGAAGCTGCTCTGCGCGCAATCACCACCTTCTACTTCGAATACGACAGCTCGGACCTGAAGCCAGAAGCCCTGCGCGCTCTGGACGTTCATGCCAAGGACCTGAAAGGCAACGGCGCTCGCGTCGTTCTGGAAGGTAACACCGACGAGCGCGGCACTCGCGAGTACAACCTGGCTCTGGGCGAGCGTCGTGCGAAAGCCGTTCAGCGCTACCTGGTGCTGCAAGGCGTTTCCCCAGCTCAGCTGGAACTGGTTTCCTATGGTGAAGAGCGTCCAGTTGCCACCGGCAACGACGAGCAATCCTGGGCTCAAAACCGTCGCGTCGAACTGCGTAAGTAATTTGACATGCGAACGTGCCGTCGTGCTCTAACCGTTTTGGCTCTCACCCTTCCGCTTGCGGCGTGGGGTGCGGTACCTGTAGTCGGTGACAATTCTGGCTCTGGCAGCAGCTACCCGCCAGCGGGATATGGCACGTCCGGCGCCTATGCGGGGGGCGGGGTTGCGGCCCAGCCCTCCGCACAGGGTCAACTGTTTCTACAGTTGCAGCAGATGCAGGAAGAAATCGCGCGTTTGCGCGGTATCGTCGAAGTCCAGCAAAATGACATCCAGCGCATCAAGCAGGAAGCCCTGGAGCGTTATCAGGAACTCGACCAGCGTATCGTCAGTGGCGCTGCCACGGCGAACAACAATTCTCAACCCGCTGGCAATGCAGTAAACGCCAGCGGGACGCCTTCGGCCCCGGTCAGTAATGCTGCACCGGTTGCGGGGGGCGAGCCGCCTGATCCGGCGAAGGAAAAGCTTTATTACGAAGCAGCCTTCGACCTGGTCAAGGCCAAGGATTTCGACAAGGCCAGCCAGGCTTTTGCCGCTTTCCTGCGCAAGTATCCCAACAGCAGCTACGCGGGCAACGCCCAGTACTGGCTGGGTGAAGTCAACCTGGCCAAAGGCGACTTGCAAGGTGCAGGCCAGGCGTTTGCCAAAGTCAGCCAGGCCTATCCCAAGCATGCCAAGGTGCCGGATTCGCTCTACAAGCTGGCTGATGTCGAGCGTCGCCTGGGCCATACCGACAAGGTCAAGGGGATTCTCCAGCAGGTGATTGCCCAGTATCCGGGCACCTCGGCTGCGCAATTGGCGCAGCGTGACCTGCAACGCCTCTGATCGACCGTACAGCTGTTCAAGAAAGCCGCGCTTGTCGCGGCTTTTTTCGTTAGACTTCGCACCCGAAATTTTTTGCTCATTACGCTTCCTGGTATTACGCGAGCGCGGATACCCTGAAGTGCCTGACGGAGGCGGACAGCCTGTTTAGCTGTTACGCCCGTGGCCCCTATGCAAGACACCCTACGCATCACCGAAATATTTCACTCGCTGCAGGGTGAAACCCGAACCGCCGGGTTGCCCACCGTATTCGTGCGCCTCACCGGCTGCCCGTTGCGCTGCCAATATTGCGACAGCGCCTACGCCTTTACCGGCGGCACCATCACCACGCTGGATGCCATCGTCGAGCAGGTCGCGACCTGGAAGCCGCGCTATGTCTGCGTGACCGGTGGTGAGCCGCTGGCGCAGCCCAATGCCATTCCCTTGCTCAAGCGCCTGTGTGACGCCGGCTATGAGGTGTCGCTGGAGACCAGTGGTGCCCTGGACATCTCGGCAGTTGACCCACGGGTCAGTCGCGTGGTCGATCTCAAGACGCCGGGGTCACTGGAAGTGGCGCGCAACCGTTATGAAAACATGCAATGGCTGACGCCCAATGACCAGGTCAAGTTCGTGATCTGCTCGCGCGAAGACTACGACTGGGCGGTGTCCAAGCTGATCCAGTACCGGCTTGACGAGCGTGCCGGCGAAGTCTTGTTCTCGGCCAGCCATCATCAGCTCAAGGGTCGTGACCTGGCCGACTGGATCGTGGCGGACAATCTGCCGGTACGCCTGCAGATGCAATTGCACAAACTGCTTTGGGACGACGAGCCAGGGCGCTGAGGGGAAATGAACATGAGCGATAAAAAAGCAGTCATCCTGTTGTCCGGTGGCCTGGACTCCGCCACCGTGGTGGCCATGGCCCGTGCCGAAGGCTACGCCTGCTACACCATGAGCTTCGATTATGGCCAGCGGCACCGTGCCGAACTGCAGGCCGCGGCACGTGTGGCCCGTGATCTGGGTGCCATCGAGCACAAGGTCATCGGTCTTAACCTGGACGGCATGGGCGGCTCGGCGCTGACCGACAGCAGCATCGATGTACCCGAAGCGCCGACCGAAGGTATTCCGGTCACCTATGTGCCGGCCCGCAACACGGTGTTCCTGTCGCTGGCGCTGGGCTGGGCCGAAGTGCTTGGGGCGCGGGATATCTTCATTGGCGTCAATGCCGTGGACTATTCCGGGTATCCCGATTGCCGCCCCGAGTTCGTCGAGGCTTTCGAGCGCCTGGCCAACCTGGCGACCAAGGCCGGAGTCGAAGGGCAGGGCTTTACCATTCAGGCGCCCCTGCAGAACCTCAGCAAGGCGGATATCGTCGCGGCGGGCATGAAGCTGGGTGTGGATTATTCACTGACGGTGTCGTGCTATCAGGCCGATGATCAGGGACGTGCCTGCCGCAAATGCGACAGTTGCCGCCTGCGTGCCGAAGGCTTCGCGGCAGCCGGTGTTGCAGACCCGACGAACTATTTTTAGTTTTTTTGCGCAAGGGTGTTGAATTACTGATAAAAATCAGTAATATACGCCCCACGCAACGGGTCGTTAGCTCAGTTGGTAGAGCAGTTGGCTTTTAACCAATTGGTCGTAGGTTCGAATCCTACACGACCCACCATCTTCAAAGGCAGCTGCAAGAAGGTTCAGGACACTCTTGGTGTCAGGGCCGCAGATGTCAGTAGCGAGTCAGTGGCTCAGCCTACAGAAACACCTTGAAACCCACCTTATCAGGTGGGTTTTTGCGTTGGGGTGTTCCATTCCTTACAGCGGGCATGGCGCTGGCCTATTCTCTTTCGTGAAAACACGTCATTCTTGAAATACCTTGAAACAACTGTGACAGTCTGATGGTCAACAGCTCATCCTGTCCATTGTCTGGTTTCGCATGAAAACACCCGATCCTGCCCGCCGCCTGCCCTACCTCGATCAGATGCGTAACCTGAAGATGGCGCGTTCTGCCCATGCCTACGTGCGCGGCAGCACCGTGCAATTCTATGAGTGGCTGCAAAGCCAGCCCGGCCGCCGCCTGCCCAGTGGGCCGGCCGTGTGGATCTGTGGAGATTGTCACGCCGGTAACCTGGGGCCGACCGGAGACCTCAAGGGCGAGACCGATGTACATATTCGCGACCTCGATCAGACAGTGGTGGGTAACCCCGCCCATGATCTGGTCCGTCTCGCCTTGTCGCTGGCCACCGCTGCCCGTGGGTCCGATCTTCCGGGTGTGACCAGCGCGCGTATGCTCGAAGAAATGATGCGCGGCTACGAACTGGCCTTTGAAACCAGCCTTGACCAGGAACCGCTGCGCCCGCAGCAGGTCAAGGCTGGCTTGCGCAGCGCGGTGCGGCGCACCTGGAAGCATCTGGCCAAGGAGCGCATGGCTGGCAGTCGTCTGACCTTGCCCCTGGGCAAGCATTTCTGGCGACTGAGCAAGGCCGAGCGCCAGGCCATCGAGGTGCTGTGCCTGACCCCGGAAATTCATGCGCTGGTGACTTCGCTCAAGGGCCGCAGTCATGACAGCGACGTGCAACTGCTGGACTGCGCCTATTGGGTCAAGGGCTGCAGCTCACTGGGCTTGCGCCGCTATGCGGTGTTGCTGAGTGTAAGCGATGGCGACGATGAAGATTATTGCCTGCTGGACGTCAAGCAGGCGGTGGCGGCCGCTGCCCCTCGCGCCGCCCGCGCCGGCATGCCTCGGGACAACGGCAGGCGTGTGGTCGAGGGCGCACGACAGTTATCACCGGGGCTGGGCAATCGAATGCTCGCCGTGCGCTTGCTGGAGCATTCGTTCTTCATCCGCGAACTGTTGCCACAGGACCTCAAGCTGGAGCTTGACCAGCTTGATCCGCGTCAGGCCATGGAGGCTGCCGGTTACCTGGCCCGGGTCGTCGGTCAGGCTCATGCACGGCAGATGGATCTGGAAGATCGCCTGGCCTGGATGACTGACCTGCAGAGAAATCGTACCCGTACGCTCGATGCGCCGTCATGGCTATGGAGCAGCGTGGTGCAATTGGTGGGCGACCATGAAATGGGTTATCTGGCGCATTGCCGTCGCTATGCACTTGAGCAGGCAATCGCCTGAGCGACAAGCCAGCAGCGTGTCATGCCGTGTGAACGAAAAACAGGCCTGCTGCCTGGGCCTGACTGCCTGTCTTGCGCAGGTAAAGATGCGCCACGGCATCGGTCAGATAGAAGACATCGGTAAAGGGCGCCGGGAAGTCAGCCGAGTAAAACTGGCAGAAGAATTCGTAATCGTCATCAATCGGCGGGTTGGTGGGCGCCCAGTGGGGTGGCGTCATACTGATCAGTGAGTCGGCTGGAATATCCTGCGGACCCAGTGTCCGCTCGCCAAGGATGGCCGATCGTTGCTCGATGCTCGCCACAGGGCTGTATTGCAGTTCATGGTTGCCCGCAGCTAATACGGCCGTATAACCACTGGCGCGTGTCGGGCGGTGAAGTACGGCAGCGTCGAAGGTGATGCTGTCCAGAAAGTAGCCGTCAGGGCTGTAGGTGGAGAACACATACAGAATCCCGTGTGCCGGCAGGCTGTCAGTCTGGATATGCTGGCGAAGCTGTGCGCAGTCGAGGGTTGCAACCAGGGTCAGGGGCTCGCCGTCGGGGTTGTACGGCCAGTGTTCTACATGGGCCGCGTTGCCACCCAGCGTGATGCCACACCCGTCTGTGCTGCCAGACGTTAAAAAAGACATGCCCAGCACTGTCATGGCTGCGCTCAAACGATGTACTCCGGGCGTCCCGCCTCGTCCCACGCCTTGAAGCGGGCATCGATCAGGCCTGAGAGCTTGTCATAGTTGGCCCAGGTGTCATCGACCCGGTACAGCGATTGCTCATCCACGTTGAAGGCCTGAAAATAGTCATCGATATAGCGGCTGTCGTTCTCCAGTCCCTGGTAATACGCCAAGGCAAAGGCATTGCCGGTCTTGTCGAATTCCTGGTCGGTGATTCTTTCGTCCAGCATGCTCAGCACGAACTGTGCACCGGTGATCGAGCGCTCTTTGAGGTCATCCAGTTCATCTTCGGCGTCTTCCAGTAACTCTTCGCTGACCCGGTCGTTGATCACCATCCAGCTCAGGAACATGCCGATATGCGTAGCGCTTGCAGCATCAGGCAGGTCCTTGGGGTAGGTGCCTTCGTAGTGCCAGGAGGCATCGTCGTACTTCATGGTGATTTCCTTGGGCCGCCTTTGGCGAATGAAGGGGAGGGCGGATCGATCGCCCGGCTTGAAGCATAGACCGCGACTGCTACAGGAGTTCCGGATACAGGGTTTTATATAAATGATAATCAGTCATGTTTTGGCGTTCTAAAAACTTGCTCCGTTAATTGTTCTTTGAGGGTAGAATCGGCCCGCTTTCGGCCACGCAACGCTGATGGCGCTCTCCCTGCAAAGGCCTGGTTTTATGTCAGGCGGCCTTTGAGGTGTAAACTTGTATTACGCGCCACCGCGCACTCAGGTCCAGCCAACATGACGCAGATTTCCGAACGCTTTCTGGTGCAGGCGCATCTCGCTGCCAAACAGCCGAAAGAGTTGAGCCTTGAAGAACAGGCCCAGTACCGTGAACAGATTGCCGCCGAACTCAAGGCGCGAGATGCGGTGCTGGTTGCTCACTATTATTGCGATCCGGTGATCCAGGCCCTGGCCGAGGAGACCGGTGGTTGCGTGGCCGACTCGCTGGAGATGGCGCGTTTCAGCAATAACCACGCTGCCAGTACCGTGCTGGTGGCCGGCGTGCGCTTCATGGGCGAGACCGCCAAGATTCTCAACCCGGAAAAGCGCGTGTTCATGCCGACCCTGGAGGCCACCTGCTCACTGGATGTCGGTTGCCCGGTCGATGAGTTCTCGGCGTTCTGCGACCAGCATCCCGAGCGCACGGTGGTGGTCTATGCCAATACCTCGGCGGCGGTCAAGGCACGGGCCGACTGGGTCGTGACCTCGGGCTGTGCGCTGGAGATCGTCGAAAGCCTGATGGACAACGGCGAAAAGATCATCTGGGCCCCGGACAAGCACCTGGGGCGCTGGATCCAGCGGCAGACCGGCGCCGACATGCTGTTGTGGGACGGGGCGTGCATCGTGCACGAAGAGTTCAAGTCCAAGCAGCTCGAAGACATGAAGGCCTTGTACCCGGAAGCAGCCGTGCTGGTGCACCCTGAGTCGCCGGAAGCCGTGATTGCCCTGGCCGATGCCGTGGGCTCGACCAGCCAGATGATTGCCGCCGCCCAGCGCCTGCCCAACAAGATGTTCATCGTGGCGACCGATCGCGGCATTTTCTACAAGATGCAGCAGCTGTGCCCGGACAAGATCTTCATCGAAGCCCCCACTGCCGGTAACGGCGCGGCTTGCCGAAGCTGCGCGCATTGCCCGTGGATGGCCATGAACACCCTGGAGCGCACCCTGCAATGCCTGCGCGACGGCAGCAACGAGATCTTCGTCGACCCGGCCCTGATCCCGCAGGCCGTACGGCCCTTGCAGCGCATGCTCGACTTCACCCAGGCCGCCCGCCTCAGGCAGGCCGGCAACGCCTGAATCTGCGTGCGTTAGTTAAAGGCCCGTCCTGGCCTCATCGCCGGCAAGCCGCCTCCCACAGGACTGATGTCGCCCAAGGTCTCGGGCCTGGCACCGGACTGTGGGAGGTGGCAACTGTCTGGCGATAGCTGTGTGACAGGCGCAGCAGGTGTATGGGCCTTGCTGGCCTCATCGCCGGATCGCCGCCCGCAGCAAGCCGCCTCCCGCCGGATTGATGTCGCCCGGAATATCGGGCCTGGCACCGGACTGTGGGAGGTGGCAACTGTCTGGCGATAGCTGTGTGACAGGCGCAGCAGGTGTATGGGCCTTGCTGGCCTCATTGTAGGATCGCCGCCCGCAGCAAGCCGCCTCCCACAGGATTGATGTCGCCCAAGGTCTCGGGCCTGGCACCAGACTGTGGGAGGCAGCTCTGCTGGCGATTGCGGAGTAACAGGCAGCGCAGGTGTGCCGGCTTTACCGGCCCTGTCGCGAGCAGGGCGCCCTCCCACAGAATGGGTGTCAGACGGGAAACCGGCGAACCCTTTTGGATTGAATTCCATACCAGGTGCCGGGCTTTTTATTGCGTTCGCAAAGGCTCAGTTCATCATGCCCTTGACCAGTCGCTCCTGCTCGGCCAGGGCTCTCTGCCGGGCGTCAATGCGTGAGGCCACCTGGAAATTATTGTTGGAGCGGCGTTTGGCGAAGTCCAGTTGCTGGATGGCCTGGCGAAAATCCCCGACCAGCGCGAAGTATTCGGCACGTGCCTCGTGCAGGCCCACGGTGTTGCCGTTCAGGCCGCGTGCCTCGGCCACCTGATACCAGACGTCCGGATCGGCCGGTCGCCGCTTGAGCAGCGCGTCAAGCGCCTTCTCGGCCTCGGCGGTACGTCCTTGCTTGAGTTGTACATCGATGCGCGCCTGGTTGAGCGGGTAATTGCCCGGGTACAGCGTCAGCATGCGGTCGGCCCGTTGTCGCGCCTCGGCCAGGCGGTTGCTGGTGATGTCCAGGTCGATCTGCGCCAGGTTGTACACGACCTCGTTAGGCGACTTGTCCAGCAAGGGCTTGAGGCCGTCTCGCGCTTCATTGAGCTGGCCGCCCTTGATCTGCGCGATGGCCAGGCCGTAGCGGGCGTCGTCGGCGTTCGGGTTCTCGGCCATTTGCGCCCGAAAACGCTTGGCGGCAATGCCTGGGGTTTCTTCATAGAACAACGCGACCCGTGCGCGCATCAGTTGATAGCGCAGGCTGTCTTCCTGGCCGCCAGGTTTGGCCTGTTCGGCGCGGTTGCGGGTGTCGGCGATGCGTGACTCGCTGACCGGGTGGGTCAACAGAAATTCCGGTGGCCTGGCATCGAAGCGGTACTGGCGCATCAGGCGTTCGAACATGGTCGGCATGTTGCGCGGGTCGTAGCCGGCCTTTTCCAGATTGAGGATGCCGATGCGGTCGGCCTCCTGCTCGTTCTGCCGCGAGAAGCGGCGCTGTTCCTGGATCGCGGCGGCCTGGGTGCCGGCGATGGTCGCGATACCGGCGTCGCCGGCGCCGGCAGCGGCCATGACGATGCCGGCCAGCATGGCGGCCATGATCGGCACCTGCATGCGCTGCTGGGCTTCGACACCCCGGGCAAAGTGGCGTTGTGACAAGTGAGCCAGCTCGTGGGCCATGACCGAGGCGTACTCGCCTTCGGTACGGGCATACAGGAACAAGCCGCCATTGACCCCGATGATGCCGCCGGGCGCGGCAAAGGCGTTGAGCTGGTTGCTGTTGATGAGGATGAACTCCAGGCGCCGGTCCTGCACCTGGCTGGTCTCGGCCAGCTTGTACACCGATGTCTCGACAAAATCCTTCAGTTGCGGGTCCGACAGCTGGCCGACCTGTGAGCGCAACATGCCCAGCCATGCCCGGCCCAACTGGTGCTCCTGCTCAGGAGAGACAATCGACGAGCTGGAATCGCCCAGTGAAGGCAGGTCGTCGGCCAGAAGGGTCGGGGTCGCCAGCAGACAGGCAAGGGTGAGCAATGTCGGACGCAGGAAATTCATGCAGTTGGCTCTGGGCGAATGTGCACCTACTGTAGCCGGCTCAATGGCTTGCTGGCCAGAGTGGGGTATTCTTGCCGGCTTGTGCGAAGGGTCGTGATGACTTTTTGCCAGATTGATGTGTCCGCCCGGAGAAAAGCGATGTCTGACGCTGTAGCCCCCCCATTGTTCGATGCCGAACTCGATGCGCGCGGGCTCAATTGCCCGTTGCCGTTGCTCAAGGCCAAGATGGAGCTCAATCGCCTGGACAGTGGCGCGGTGCTCAAGGTGACGGCCACCGACGCCGGTTCACAACGCGATTTTCGCAGTTTCGCCCGCCTGGCAGGCCATGCCCTGTTGCATGAGCAGGCTGACGCCGGGCTTTACACCTATTGGTTGCGCAAGGCCTAGGCAACCGTTCTCGCGCAAAAGGATGCCTGATGTACAAAGTGCTTAGCGACTGGATGCAGCGCTACTTCTCGGACGAAGAAGCGGTGGTGCTGGCAGTGTTGTTGTTTGTGGCCTTCACCCTGATCCTGACCCTGGGCGGCATGCTGGCGCCGGTGCTGGCCGGCATGGTCCTGGCCTTTTTGATGCAAGGCGTGGTCGGCCTGCTGGTGCGCTTGCGCATGCCGGAGCGTGTGGCGGTGGTGCTGGTGTTCACCCTGTTCATCGGCGTGCTGCTGGTCTTTCTGCTGGTGCTGGTGCCCTTGCTGTGGCACCAGTTGATCACCCTGTTCAACGAGTTGCCCGGCATGCTCGCCAAGTGGCAATCGCTGTTGCTGCTGCTGCCTGAGCGCTACCCGCACCTGGTCTCGGACGAACAGGTGTTGCAGGCCATCGAGGTGGCGCGTGGCGAGGTGGGCAAGTTCGGGCAACTGGCATTGACCTTTTCGCTGTCGAGCCTGCCGCTGCTGGTCAACCTGATGATCTACCTGGTGCTGGTGCCGATCCTGGTGTTCTTCTTTCTCAAGGACCGCCACCTGTTCGGACGCTGGGCGCGGGGCTACCTGCCGCGTGAGCGCGGACTGCTGACCCGCGTGGCCAGGGAAATGAACCGGCAGATCGCCAATTACATTCGCGGCAAGGTCATCGAGATCTTCATCTGTGGCGCGGTGACCTATGTGGCCTTCGTGGCGCTGGGCCTCAACTACGCTGCATTGCTGGCCATGCTGGTCGGCATTTCGGTGGTGGTGCCCTATGTGGGGGCGGTGGTGGTGACCGTGCCGGTGGCGCTGATCGGCCTGTTCCAGTGGGGCTGGGGTGACCAGTTCATCTACCTGATGATGGTCCACGGCATTATCCAGGCGCTCGATGGCAACGTGCTGGTGCCGATGCTGTTCTCCGAGGCGGTCAACCTGCACCCGGTGGCGATCATCTGCGCCGTGCTGCTGTTCGGCGGGCTGTGGGGCTTCTGGGGGATCTTCTTTGCGATTCCACTGGCGACCCTGTTCAAGGCAGTGCTTGACGCCTGGCCACGCCAGGAGCCGGTGGTCGCGCCGCTGATGTAGCCGTTGACCGAAGGCGTCGCAAGACGCCTCCAGCGCTGGCTCAGCCCTGATTCAGTGCCTGGGCGCGGGCCAGCACCTCGTCCACGTGGCCTGGCACCTTCACGCCGCGCCATTCATGGCGCAGCACACCGTCCTTGTCGATCAGGAAGGTGCTGCGATCCACGCCCAGGTATTCCTTGCCATACAGCTTTTTAAGCTTGATGACGTCGAACAGCTGGCACAAGGCCTCGTCCTTGTCCGAAATCAGCTCGAAAGTGAACGCCTGCTTGGCCTTGAAGTTCTCGTGGGTCTTGAGGCTGTCGCGCGAGACGCCGAACACCACCGTGTTGGCCGCCTCGAACTGCGCCAGGCTGTCGCGGAAGCCCTGGCCTTCAGTGGTGCACCCTGGCGTGTTGTCCTTGGGGTAGAAATAGATCACCACCTGGCGACCCTTGAGCCCGGACAGGCTGACGGTCTGGCCGCCAGTGGCAGGTGCCTGGAAATCGTTGACGGGCTGGTCGACTGCAACGGCCATCGGTTGTCCTCAGGTAGGGGTCTGTGGACGCCATGGCTCGATGAGGGCATCGAGGTTCAGGGCGTCGGAGAAGTCCAGGAACTGGTCGCGCAGCCAACTGATCTGGGTGCCGGCCGGCAGCGTGACGGTAAAGGTGGCGTTGAGCATGGTGCCGCCGGTCTGCGGCGCCTGGTAGGTGTCACACACCAGGTTTTCCAGCTCGACGTTATGGTCGATGAAGAACTGGCACAGTTCATTGATGATGTCCGGGCGGTACGCCGAGCTGATATAGGCCACGTAGGGCAGCGCCTCGGGACGGTTCTCCAGGGTCGCGCTGCGCACCACGCTGGTGGTGAAGGCGTGCTTCTTGCTCAGGTTCGGCAGGGCGGTCTCCAGGCGCGCCAGGGCGTCCCAACTGCCGGAGATCTGCAGGACCAGCGCACTGCACTCGCCGTGGCGGGTCAGGCGTGAGCTGACCACGGCGCAGCGGCTTTCATGGCTGGCACGGCACAGAACGTTGGTCAGCTCCATGGGGTTGGCGCCAAGGGCACTGATGACAAGGAATTGTTCGCGAACTGGGGGGGTGGACGACATGCAGCATTCCTAGATGATGAACGGTCGGTACATTTCGGCTCTTGCAGAGTCGATTCGGTGGTCTGGGGTGCGCCGCGTCGGCTGGCTGATTGTCGATGAAGACCTGCGTGTCAGGGCGGCAAGGCGCTGGGGCAGGGGTTTGCAGGACAAAACCGGACGATTGCACGCAAGGCGCAGGTGACCTGTACCGAGCAAAGGACGAAGGGTAGCGAAAACCATCGCTCAGGGGAATGCTCAGAGCGTGGTACTTCGCTTGTGCAAGGCTGATGGCGCCAGTACCATTACGGCTCTCTTTTTCCGGCAGGAGCGGTTGCATGATTGCGGGCAGTATGGTGGCACTGGTCACCCCCATGGATGCACAAGGTGGTCTCGACTGGGACAGCCTGAGCAAACTGGTTGACTTCCACCTGCAAGAGGGCACCAACGCCATCGTTGCCGTGGGAACCACAGGTGAATCGGCGACCCTGAGCGTCGACGAGCACATCGAGGTGATTCGTCGCGTGGTCGACCAGGTGGCCGGGCGTATCCCGGTGATCGCCGGCACCGGTGCCAACTCCACCAGTGAAGCGATCGAACTGACCGGCAACGCCAAGGCGGCCGGCGTCGACGCCTGCCTGCTGGTCACGCCTTACTACAACAAGCCGACCCAGGAAGGCCTGTTCCAGCACTTCAGCCACATCGCGCGCACCGTGGACATCCCGCAGATTCTCTACAACGTGCCGGGCCGCACTGCCTGCGACATGAAGGCCGAGACCGTGATCCGCCTGTCGACGGTGGCCAACATCATCGGTATCAAGGAAGCCACCGGCGACCTGCAGCGCGCCAGGGACATCCTGGCCGGGGTCAGCAACGATTTCATGGTCTATTCCGGTGATGACGCCACGGCGGTCGAACTGATGCTGCTGGGCGGCAAGGGCAACATCTCCGTGACCGCCAACGTCGCACCGCGTGCCGTCAGCGACATGTGCGCAGCGGCCCTGCGCGGCGATGCCGCCGCTGCACGCGCCATCAACGACCGGATTTCCTCGCTCAACAACACCTTGTTCATCGAATCCAACCCTATCCCCGTGAAATGGGCCCTGAGCGAGATGGGCATGATGGCCGACGGTATCCGTCTGCCACTGACCTGGCTCAGCCAGGCCTGTCACGAACCGCTGCGCCAGGCCCTGCGCCAGGCCGGCGTACTGGTTTAATTGAGGAAGTACAACGCAATGAAGCGATTGGCCGGATTCTCCGCACTTGCCCTGATCATCTCCAGCACCAGTGGTTGTGGCTGGGTCTGGGGTCCTGACGGTTATTTCCGTGATCGCGGCAGCGATTACTTGGAATCGACCCAGACTGCACCGATGCAAGTGCCTGCCGACGTCACCGGCGTCAAGCGCCTGGACCCGCTGTTGCCGATCCCGCGCAACGTGGCCGACAGCACCCAGAGGGGCGAGTACACCGTACCGCGCCCTGTGCCGATGGCCACCAGCGCAGCAGAGTCCAGCGACTTCAGCCTGCAGCAAAGCGGTGGTGCACGCTGGATCCTGGCCCAGCGCCCGCCGGCTGAAATCTGGTCGGTGGCGCACCAGTATTTTGAAGACAACGGCTTTCGGATTGCCGAAGAGCGCCCGCAAACCGGCGAATTCAGCACCACCTGGCAGCGTCTGGACGAGCTGTCGGCCTCCGTTTCCCGTCGCCTGAGCGCCAGCGGTACCGCCGCCGACAGCGAAACCCGCGTGCGGGTGCGTATCGAGCCGGGCGTACAGCGCAATACCAGCGAAATCTACGTCGTCAGCGTTTCGCGTGCCGCCGGCAGCACCGCCGAGGTCGAATTCCCCGACAACGCCAGCAGCGCCGGCCTGAACGCCTCGCTGACCGATGACCTGCTCGCCGGCCTGAGCCGCAACGCCAGGCAGGGCGGTTCGGTTTCCCTGCTGGCTGCCCGCGACTACGACACCCCGAGCCGCGTGGCGATGGGCGTCGACGGCAGCGGCAACCCGATGCTCAACCTGGGCGCCGACCTTGATCGTGCCTGGTCCAGTGTCGGCCGGGCCCTGGAGCAGGGTGACTGGCGCGTCGAGGACATCAACCGCAGCCTGGGCCTGTACTACATCAACCTGGCCGAGCGCGCCGACAAGCCTGAAAACGAGCCGGGCTTGATCAGCGGCCTGTTTGGCGGCAAGGCCAGCAAGGAAGAGATCGAAGCGCGTGCCGAGCGTTATCAGGTGCGCCTGAGCAAGGTCGGTGAAAGCGTGCAGGTCACGGTCGAGAAGAACATCAACACCGTGGCCCCTGCCGACGTGGCACGCCGGGTGCTGAGCGTCATTCAGGACCACCTGGGTTAAGTGCGCTTCGCCAGCCTGGGCAGCGGCAGCCGTGGCAATGCCACGCTGGTCGCCAGCCATGACACCTATGTGCTGGTCGACTGCGGCTTCTCGCTGCGCGAGACCGAGCGTCGCCTGGCGCGGCTCGGTGTCGACCCTGCACAACTGAGCGCCATTCTGGTGACCCACGAGCATGCCGATCATGTGCATGGCGTGGGGTTGCTGTCACGGCGCTATACGGTGCCGGTCTACCTGAGCCGCGGCACCCAGCGCGGCTTGCGCAAGCCGCTGGAAGTCGCCGGTCTCCTGAGTGCCGGTACGCCGTTGCAGATCGGCGCGCTGGAGATCGACGTGGTGTCGGTCGAGCACGATGCGCTGGAACCGACCCAGTTCGTCTTCAGCGACGGGCAGCGGCGCTTTGGCCTCCTGACCGACCTGGGGTCATACTGCAGCAACGTGTTGGAGCGCTATCAGGGCCTGGATGCCCTGATGATCGAGGCCAACCACTGTCGCGACATGCTTGCCCGAGGCCGCTACCCGGTCTTTCTCAAGCAGCGCGTGGGAGGCCAATCGGGACATTTGAACAATCACCAGGCTGCCAGCCTGGTGAGCGAGCTGGGCTGGCAGACACTGCAACACCTGGTGCTGGCCCACCTGAGCACCAAGAACAACCTGCCGCAGCTGGCCCGGCAATGTTTCGTCGACACCCTTGGGTGTGACCCGGACTGGCTGCAACTGGCCGATCAAGATTGTGGGCTCGACTGGCGACAGATCGCCTAGCCCTATCATTTAGCAAGCGGAGCCCATCATGGAAAAACGTGAAGAACTCTACCGCGGCAAAGCCAAGTCGGTGTACAAGACCGACGACGCCGACCGCTTGATCCTGCTGTTTCGCAACGACACTTCGGCGTTCGACGGCAAGCGCATCGAACAACTGGACCGCAAGGGCACGGTGAACAACAAGTTCAACGCGTTCATCATGCAGAAGCTCGAAGAGGCCGGCATTCCGACCCAGTTCGACAAGCTGCTGGGCGACAACGAGTCGCTGGTCAAGAAGCTGGACATGATTCCGGTCGAGTGCGTAGTGCGCAACTACGCCGCCGGCAGCCTGGTCAAGCGCCTGGGCGTCGAAGAGGGCCTCAAGCTTGAGCCCTACACCTTCGAGCTGTTCCTGAAGGACGACGCCAAGGGCGACCCGTTCATCAACGAATCCCACGTCGTGGCGTTCGGCTGGGGCACCGCCGAGCACCTGGCGCGCATGAAAGAGCTGTCGCTCAAGGTCAACGACGTACTGAGCAAGCTGTTCGACGACGCCGGCCTGCTGCTGGTCGACTTCAAGCTGGAGTTCGGCGTGTTCCACGGCGAAATCGTCCTGGGCGACGAATTCAGCCCTGACGGCTGCCGCCTGTGGGACAAAGAGACCCGCAAGAAGATGGACAAGGACCGCTTCCGCCAGGGTCTGGGCGACGTGATCGAAGCCTACGAAGAAGTGGCCCACCGCCTGGGCGTGCCGCTTTAAGGGCACCTGCGACGCAAGCGCTTGATACCACGCAAAAAAATGCAGAAATTGCTCGACATCTGCATTCAGGCTGGTATGATGCGCGCCATTGGAGAGATGCCAGAGTGGCCGAATGGGACGGATTCGAAATCCGTTGTACTGGCAACAGTACCTAGGGTTCGAATCCCTATCTCTCCGCCATTACCGCTGTAGCTAAAACCCCCGACTATCCTGGCGATAGCGGGGGTTTTTTGTTTACGGGATAACACTTCGTATCAACCCGGCGCGTCTCACATGAACACGGCACGCGGCTCTGGCCTGCTGCAGCCCTCTCACGGCGCGCAACAGGGCCATGCGTTTGCCACCTGATTCAAGCGCCTCATCCATTCATGCTTGCCGCCAGTAACGCCCGTTCCCTGGTCAGGGGCTTGAGCACCCCTGGGTGTTCCCCGGTCTTGATGAACAGGAAATAACGATCCTGGTTATCGTGCAGGATGCGGTACACATCCGCCGTCCTGTTGGTGCCAGGTGGAGTCAGTTTATCCACGATCAGTGTGTAGGCATCGACGCCTTGTCCACTCAAGGCGACCTGCAATTGTGCATCAATCGTTGAGCGCCACTTCTTCAGGTTGTGCCGATAGGCCCAAACGACCAATGCAATTGCCAGTATCGGCATTACCCCGCTTGCGAAGATCGTGAGTAATACGTCCATGATCCCTCCGTGTCACCTGGCAAACCATCATCAATACCCACAACCGCGGCGCACGGCAAGGCTAAGAGGGGCGAGCAGGCCTTGATGAACAGCCTGATAACTGTCGACCTTGAATACAAATAAGCCACCCGAATGAAAACAATCTTGAAAACCCCGTTGCCCCAATCAAGAATGGCCCGTCTTTAATCCAGGAAACTGCGCCATGAAAAGGATCTTCTCCCCTTTGTGGGCCATAGCGGTACTGTCTGTTGCCGCCTCTTTTGCCCAGGCGGCACAACCGGGTTCTTATCGATTCGAAGACTCACCGGCCACGCCCATCGCGCCGCAACAGGTCAAGCACGCACTGAGCGGGGCCAACGACCAGATTCGTGCGCGCTTTGCGTTCGTGCGCGAAGGTGTGCAGACACCCAATTTCGCCGGCAAGTATGTAGTCAATACGTATGGCTGTGGCACTGGCTGTACGGCCAGCGGCATCGTCGATCTGAAGACAGGCACTGTCTATCGCGCACCGTTCAACGAGGCGCTGTCCGACGATGCCTATGCCCGCTTTGGTGTGAAAGAAGCCTTCCGGGCTGATTCGAACCTGTTCTATTTCTCGAACTACCGCTACCTCGCGCCGGGCTCACCGGACATGTCACAGCAAAATGGTGTAGCCCGATGGAACGAATCGACGAAAACCTTTGAGATCCTGGAAAAGCACACGCCTTACAAGGTGCAGATGTAACCGCTTGCAGGACTGGCCTCATGGCAGCGAGCGGCGTTCTCCCGGGCTGACCGTCGTCGAGCGAACCCGCAGCGCCAGCCAGATCCCGGTCAATATCCCCGCCATGCCCAGCGCGTGGTACAGGTGCAGCGACTCGCCCAGGAATGTGACGGCCAGCACCGCGCCGAACACCGGGATCAGGTGGATGCACAGCGCAGCCTGCGCCGCACCAAAGCGTGCTACGGCCAGGGTAAAGAGCAAGTAGCCCAGCACCGAGGGAAACACGCCCAGGTACAGCAAGGCCATCAGGCTGTCCGCGTCCCAGTGGGCGACCGCACCCTGTGATGTTTCGATCCACCACAGCGGAATCAGCGCCAGCAGCGCGACGGCGATCTGGGCCGCCATCAGGCCGATCCGGTTGACCTCGGCCGGCACGCTGCGTGACCACAACGTGTAGAACGCGAACGACACCATGGCGCAGAACACAATCAGGTCGCCGTGAGAAAAACTCAGCTTCAGCAGGGCTTGCACGTCGCCGTGGGTGATGATCACCAGCACGCCCGCGCACGACAGCAGCAGCCCTGCGTTCTGCATGCCATGCAGTCGCTGGCGATAGAACAGCGCACCGAACAGCGCGATCAGCACCGGAATGCAGGAGTTGAGCAGCAGGGCATTGGCTGCCGAGGTGTCGCGCAGGCCGATATAGGTCAGGCAGGTAAAGCCCACCACGCCCGTCAGCGAAAGGCGGGCGAGCAGCCATGGATGCCGGATGTAGAAAGGCCAGTCCTTGCGCAGGTGCTTCAAGGCAAAGGGCAGGATCAAGGCCAGCGCAATCACCCAGCGCCACAGCGACAGCGACATCGGTGGGAGGCTGTCGCGTACGGCCCGGCCGACAATGAAATTACCGGCCCAGAACAGGGGCGGCAGAACAAGCAACAGCCAGTAGGGAGACAGCCATTGGCGTGGTTGTGATGGGTGCACCGTTTTCTCCTTGGCCTGCTCGGCGGGTTTGCGGGCAGGCCATGGTACGTGATCCGGTTACGCCACTACAGGAATCAACGGATCGGCCGCCGCCAGCGCGTTGGCCCGGTGTGCCGCCGGCGGGTAGATCCATTGGGTGTTGATCTGCGTCTTCAGGGCCTTGCCCTCTTGCCCGGTGAGCAGCACCTGGCGGTCCCAGCCCTCGGTATAGACAGCACCCCATGCCCCCAGGTCCAGGCAGGTGACGTACTTGACCTGGCGGTAGGGCGTCGCAGCCACACCCAGCAGATCGGCGGCAGCATTGTTGCCGGCCGAGCGGCCCAAGGCAATGGCGTGCTGGCAGGTCATCAGAGCGTGGTTGCCCAGCTCGTCACTGGCGGCGAAGGCCGTGTCGCCCGTGGCGAATATCGCCGCTTGCCCCTGCACCTTGAGGGTGTTGTCCACATGCAGGCGGCCGCTGGGGTCGCGCTCGCCCTGCACCTGCTCGGTCAAAGGCGAGGCCTTGACGCCGACGGCCCAGATCACGGTGCCAGCCTCGATGCGCTCGCCGCCTGCGAGCGTCACGCCCTGGGCATCCACGGCCTGGACAGATGCGCCCAGGCGCCAGGTCAGGCCGACCTCGTCGCTGGCCTGGGCGACGATCTCGCCGATAGCCTGGCCCATGGCGCCACCAATCGTCTGGCCGCGATCAATGATCACCACCCGCACGTCCGCGTCCTCGCCCAGTACGGCGCGCAGGCGCCCCGGCATTTCCGTGGCCGTCTCAATGCCGGTGAAGCCGCCACCCACCACCACCACGGTGTTGCGTTGTGGGGTGTCCGGCTGCTCGCGCAGAGCCTGCAAGTGCGCGCCGAGCCGCCGGGCAGAGGCGTAGCTGTCGACGTCGAAGGTGTGCTGGTTGATGCCTGCCACCACGGCGGGTCGGGCGACCTGGCTGCCCGAGGCCAGAATCAGCCGATCGTAGCCCAGGTGCTGCTCGCGGCCACCGGCATCCAGATAGCTCACGCGCCTGGCATCGGCGTCAATGGCGGTGGCACAACCTTGTACAAAATTGATGCCGACAATTTCGAACAGTTCGGCCAGTGGCGCGACAGTCGGAGCAATGTCATGTTCGTAGAAGCGAGGGCGCACATGCAGTTCGGCCTGGGGCGCCAGTACGGTGACGGTGATGTCGAGACGCTGGTGCTGGTCCAGCAGGCGTACGGCGCTCAGGGCGCTCCACAGACCGCCGAAGCCGGCACCGATGATGAGGATGGATGAGTGCACAGTGTCTACTCCTGTAAGGGCAGCCGTCAGGTGGCTGCGACAGGGGAGAGTGTGCAATGCAAGCGGATCATGGTATTGATCCGCTTGTTACTAAACCTGTTGGTCCACTTGAGGCGCTCATGGCTTCCACCTCTCAACCGTCCTGGGTCATGTCATTGCCTCTGGGCGAGCCCGCCGTCGGCACAAGCCTGCAAACCTGGCTGTACCAGAGCCTGCGCGAGGCCATTCTCAGTGGCCGCTTGCCGGCAGGCAGCAAGCTGCCGGGGACTCGCGCCCTGGCCGGGCATTACGCCATTGCGCGCGGCACGGTGCAGGCGGCCTACCAGCAATTGCTGTCGGAAGCCTATGTCGAGGCGCGAGCCGGCAGTGCCACGCGGGTGTGTGAAGTGTTGCCCGAAGCGACCCTGCAGGCCGGTTATGTACAACGCAAGGTCGTACCCGACGTTGCCTTGTCGCGTACGGCGCCGGCTACCGGCTGGATCGAGCGGCTGGAGGCGATCACTCCCATCTTTGCCCGGCGTACGGTCACCCCCGGGTTGCGGCCGTTTTTTCCGCACCGGGGGGATGTGGGCGCCTTTCCGGTCGATCTGTGGCGCAAGCTGCACATCCAGCAATTACGCAGTTCGCGCGCCGCGACCCTGCTCGACTCCGACCCCCAAGGGTTGCCGGTGCTGCGTGAAGCCATCGCCGGGTATCTGGCCGTTGCCCGTGGCGTGCAGGTGTCAGCCGGACAGGTTCTGGTGCTCAACAGTGTGCAGCAGGGCCTGGACTTGTGCCTGCGGCTGCTGGTGCCGCCCGGCGGGCAGGTGTGGCTCGAAGACCCCGGTTACCCCGGTGCCCGGCAATTGATCGAAGTGGCTGGCTACACCCCTGTGCATGTGCCGGTCGATGAACAGGGCATGCGCGTGCAAGAGGGCATGCGCCGTGCGCCGAAAGCGGCGCTGGCGTACCTGACCCCTTCGCGGCAGGCGCCACTGGGCAGCGAGCTGTCCCCGGCCCGGCGCATGGCCCTGCTGCGCTGGGCGGCCGGCAGCGGCGCCTATATCTTCGAAGATGACTACGACAGCGAGTACCGCTTCATCGCCAAGCCGATCCCGGCGCTGCGGTCGATGGATGCCGCCAGCCAGTCGGTGATCCTGGCTGGCACCTTCAGCAAGCTGCTGTTTCCCTCCATTCGCCTGGCTTACCTGGTGCTGCCGCCGCATCTGCTGGAATGCTTTACCCGCGCCGCCGCGCTCACTGCACGACATGCCAACAGCCTGAGCCAGGCGGTGCTGGCCGCCTTCATCCAGCAAGGCCATTTCGACCGCCACGTGCGGCGTATGCGCAAGCTCTATGCGCTGCGTGCCGAAGCCTTGAGTGAAGCGGCTGCCAGGCACTGGCCAGGGTTGATCGAAGTGCCCCCGATTCGTGCCGGGCTCGATGTGGCCTGCCGCTTGTTACTGGATGACGAGGCCCAGGCCTGCGCCCGCATTGCCGAGGCCGGCGTGGATGTGATGCCGCTGGCGCGTTATTGCCATCAGCCTCTGCCGGCGGGGATGGTGCTGGGCTTTGCGCCTTATGACGAGGCGTCGATATTCGAGGCGGCACAGGCGGTGGAAAAAGTATTGCGCCAGTGAAAGACGTGAGGTTTCTTCATGAGCGCCTTTATTAGGATCCATTAATGAGCCTTGAACAGTGTTCGACATTGAATGATGTAAGTGCGGCAGTTCTAACGTCCATGGCGTATAAGGGTTAATAAGGGCTTATTTATGACGCTCTGTAAGGTCTGATAAGCAAGGTGCTGTAATGCCCGTATCAACGGTGTGTGTTTTATTCGCAAGGGTCCATTTAAAACATTTCTGGGTTGATGCGCGTACCCGTGCTGAATGCGTTAGCATGGGTCCTTGATTGCTGGCATTTTAATATCTTGGACAATGATCTGAGTGGTATCAGGGTTGGTTATGGAACGCGCCGCACTGCTGGAACGCCTGGAGGCTGAAATGGAAAGGCTTTCTGCATGCCCCGATATCGATCAACGGATCATTCGGCACTATGAGTTGATGGAACAGCATTACCTCGGTCGACCGCTGTTTTATAAAAGCATCCTGAAGTACGACCGGTTTATGGTCGTGCTGTCACTGCTGGCGCATTATTACTGTGAGCCTTTTCCGTCACTGTCCCGGGTCAAGGAGTTCTGCGAGCGGCGTGGTTACCTGTCGAAAAACAGCCTGGAGTCTTATTTCGCCTTTTTCCTGATTTCCGGCTACATGGATGTCAGCGATCACCCGGACGATCGCCGCCTGAGGATTTACACGCCTTCGGCACGGGCCATGACCGAGACGGTGAAGATCATCAGCGCCTATTACTTTCCGGCGCTGGGCATCATTGATGAGTCGAGTCTTGAGCGTCGGGTCGATGAGCCCACCGTGCGCCACTCGTTCAGGAATTTCCAGAAAGTGCTCGATGCCAATTTCACCCTGGAGATGCTGGTGCCCGAGTCCCGCTGGCTGATGAACCGTGATGGCGGGCACATGGTGATGCTGGCGCTGTTCTGCGATGCCTTGCAGACGCAGTCCTTGACCGGTACAGGCCGCAAGGTCTCGACCTATGCGCAATTGTCCTCGCGTCTGTCGGTGTCCAGTACGCACCTGATCCGCATGGTCAAGGAGGGTGAAAAGGCCGGCTATTTCAAGGTCTGCAAGAATGCGGTCGAGATCACGGACAGCTTCATGGCGCTGGCACGCAGGATGATGATCGCCAATTTTGCGATCACGCTGGTCAACATCGGCAACGGTGAGGCCGAGCATTAAGGAAGTGCGTCTAACCTGGAGCAAGTCAGTTGCTGTCATCTCTGGATCATCGAATTCGTGCGTTATTGAATCACGGCGTGGCACGCGCCGAATGGCTGGCGATGGGCAGTTGGGTCGTGGTGCATGGCCTTACACAGGCGCCGGTCTCGTTCGCGATGACGGTGATTCCCTTGCTGGCCATGCTGGTGGTGCATAACGTCCAGACATTCACGCGCTCTGATCGGGTCTGGCGTATTTCCGGGCTGGTCTTCATTCTTACCTTTGTCGCCAGTTACAAGTTACTGTTTGTACAGTTTGACCCGCTGTACCAGGCGTTTTCCCTGCCTTTTGCGGTCATTACGGTGCTGGGCGCCTCGTTGCTGGTTCGAAACACCAGTGACTATGTGGTCACAGCGGTGCTGACCTGGCTGATCGTCTGGCCTTATGCAAGCCAGGACGTGTCTGACGCCAGGCTTTATGTGCTGGTATTCGGTTTTTTCTCGGTGACGCTGGGGTGGGTGAATAACCACACTTACCTGTGCTCCCTGAAAAACCTGCTCATGCTGGAAAACCAGTACAGGGTGATGGCCGAGACTGATTTTCTGACCGGTATCTTCAATCGACGCGCCTTGATGCAGCGTTTCGAACAGGTGGCGGCGTCCAGCGCGTGCGGTTTTTTCCTGATGATCGATATCGACAACTTCAAGCGCGTCAACGATCAATGGGGGCATGAGGTAGGGGATCAGGTGTTGTGTACGCTGGCCCGCTGTATGGAGGCCGTTGACCGACGCCATTGTTACGGGCGCCTGGGAGGAGAAGAGTTCGGTGTTGTCCTCGATACCTGTGATCAGGCTCAGGCCCTTGATTACGTCCAGCGTCTGATGCAGGCCGTACGCAATGTCGACACTTTGCCTTGTCGATTTACAGTGAGTGCCGGGTTGGTGATCTTTGCGCAAGGCTGTGATGTATCCGAAGTGCTGCGAGAGGCCGACAGGCATCTGTACGCCGCCAAGAAGTCGGGCAAGGATACCGTTAAGTATGGGCCGCTCTTATCGTCGGTCAGCTGACAGTATCGGCTGTTTTTATTTATCACTGCACGTTGCATGGACGGCATCGTGGCGGTCACGGCGCTGCCGCGCCAGGCCTTTTGCTGTCGATGCCCAACTTTGAATAAGAGGCCGTTATGACAGGCACTTTGTTCGCGGCACTGAATGATTTCGAATCTTGTGTCACTCGTATGAATATTCGTATTTCCGGCTTTTTATTAAAGGTCAACGAAGTGGACTGTGCCCTGGATGTTGTCAAGTCACTGTTGATGAGCCTTGATCATATTCATCAGGCGCAAACCGGCCTTGCCCCTGCAATGCTCGATCCTTCGGTCGGGCAGTTGAAGCATGAAATGCAGCGGTTGATTTCGGTGGTGGAGGAGGGGATTTTCCGCATTCTCGGTATGGCCGGCGTCCTGGCCGATGAGGTCAGGCAACGGCTCTTGCTGCTCGACACTGCTTTTCGCGATCTGACGCCTGTGAGTGCACGTATGCAAACGTTGAATGTCTCATTGAGCGAAATGGAGGTGCTGTGCGCCACCATCCTGTTTCGGTCCAACAAACAATTGACCACGCTGGGCCTGATGAGATTTCAGGCCTGAGCGGTTTGAGGTCGATCAATCGAAGGTCGCACTCGCCCATCAGGCAGCGCATAAAAGACCAGGCTTCATGAGGGGTGAATATGTTTGGCCGTTCGTTGAAAGAAGAACTTGGCAGGTGCGTTGCCGAGCGTGATGCACAGTATCGGTTGCTGGCACAGCTGGAAACAGGCCTGTTGTCCATCAGGTTGTTGCCGGATCTGAAGGTCGTGGACGTCAACGCCAGGATCGAGCAGGTCCTGGGCCGCACACGGACTGCGCTGGTCAATGGCGCGTTGCCTGACATTGTGGTCGACTTCGAGACAAGTCCGGCATTGCGCACAGCCTTCATGGCAAGGCTGCGGGCGTCTGAACCCATTGAAGACTGTTATCGTTGCAAGCGCGGCGATGGCTCTGTTGCCTGGCTGAAGATGCACTGGCTGGCTGTCAGGGACGAAACCGGCAAGGTGGCCTATATCCAGGGTTATGGCTCGGACATGAGCGCGGTGATGGAACAGCTGCGCGATCAGTCGCAAATGATGCAGGCGCTGGTCAAGTCGACCGCGGTCATTCAGTTTCATCTCGACGGCACGGTCATCCATGCCAATGAGCAGTTCCTGCAGGCCATGAAATACACCCAGGCTCAGGTTCAGGGGCGGCATCACCGCATGTTCTGTTCGCCCGAACAGAGCGCATCGGCCGACTACCAGGCGTTCTGGGAGCGCCTCAATCGTGGCGAGTATGTGGCGGATCGCTTCAGTCGCCTGGACAGTCGTGGGCAAGCGGTGTGGCTTGAAGCGACCTATAACCCGGTGCACAACCCTGAAGGCCAGCTCTACAAGGTGGTCAAGTTCGCCAGTGTGGTGACCGACCAGGTCAACCGTGAGGTGCAGATCAAGAACGCTGCCCATGTGGCCTATGATATTTCCCGCCAGACCGACATCGATGCGGCCAATGGGGCCGACGTGGTCCAGGAGACGGTGCAGACCATGCACAGCATTGCCGGGCAGATGCAGTCGGTGACCCACAGCATGCAGGCGCTGGGCAAGCAGTCGCAACTGATCAGCAGCATGGTGGAAAAGATCAGTGGCATCGCCTCGCAGACCAACCTGCTGGCCCTCAACGCCGCTATCGAAGCGGCGCGCGCCGGTGAGCAGGGGCGTGGCTTTGCGGTGGTGGCCGATGAAGTGCGCCAACTGGCAGGGCGCACCAGTACCGCGGCAGGTGAAATTGTCCAGATCGTGCAACAGAACAGGCTGCTGGCGGAAAAAGCCGTCGAGGACATCGAATGCAGTCGTGCCCAGGCCGGGCAGGGGCTGCTGCTGGCCGAGCAGGCAGGCGCCGCGATCATTCACATCCAGAAGGGCGCGCGAGAGGTGGTTCAGGCCGTAGAGCGGGTGACCGTGGACTTGTAACGAGCACTGAAAGCCGGCGCGCGCCTAGGGTCTGTTGCCGTTTCAGCACGAGCCGCGTTGCTGGGCCCAATCTCGCCAGGCCAGGCGGAGGACGCAGAAAAGGGTCACTCCCTTTTCAAGTCGCGCCGGCGCGGCCGTGATGAAACGGCAACAGACCCTAAGACACTTGCCTGCATGTCATCAACCTCGTCTATCCTGCTTGGACGTGCAGGCGTCAGAGTGGGAAATCTTTCCCATGCACGCCTGCAGGATGTTGCAGTCCCGGCCACTTCAGGGCCGGGTTCATTCAGGTGCATGGCAAGGAGTTTCAGATGACCGATGTAGATCAAACAGCACAATTGCAGTCGTTGCCACGGGGCGATCAGGAACTCATCGCCCAGTTCAAGGCAGAAGGCAAGCAGATCGATTGGTTGTTGCAATGGCTGGTCAAGTTTGTCGTCAGCACCAAGGTCGAGCTGGGCGTTACCTTGTCCATCGGCGGTAACCTGGTGTCGGGCCTGTTGATCTCGCACGACGACTATTTCGATCAACTGGCCCAGGACCTGGCTGCCCCTTTTGGCCAGTTCGACAATGGCGCCGAGACCTCGATGAAAGAAATGATCCTGTCATTCAAGCCAGGCGACCTGGCACAGGACACCTCTGACTTCCACTTCATTCACTTGAAAGACTGCAAGACCTACTCGACAGACCAGAGCCCGATCTGCGCTTCGGGTGTGTTGTGGCGTGGCCGGATTGCAGCGGTTGATGGCTTCAGCGTCGGCCAGATCGTTACCCGCTGAAAAATCCTGGCAGGCCCGGCATCGACCGGACCTGCCGTCTGCCGGGTCAAATGGCGGACAAAGAAAAGCCCGCGATGGGGGAGCGGGCTTAAGGATTCACACTTGGGAGCGGGTTCAGAATGCGATAGCGGCTGTGAAAAGTTCGTGAAGTTGAGGTGATGGTTTCGCAGGGACTGTCATTTTTTTCGGGCGTCTGCAAATGCTGTGGCGTCCCGGGCGTCGGCACAAAGGTTTTCGCTTCTTCAGCGGCCGCTTCCCTGGAGGCGGTCTGGTCCTTGGCGGCCTCGGCCTTTTGCTGTTCGGCCTGTTGCAGGTGCTCCCGGGCCTGTCGTCAGATGGCAATACATTCAGTGCACCGTAGAAGACAGGGCAGTTGACTGAAAACTGTCGTTTTTTCGCGACAATATGTCGCGGCGAGGCGCATGGCGAGTAATATACGCCCCACATTTTTATAACGGCCTGAGAGAACTGGCAAAAAGAACAATAACGCAATACGCCAGGTTGCACGCCAAGGTCTTGTACAGAATCAATGAGAGACGAAAAGGCGAAGAAGAAATGACCAATACCGCACGATCCTTATACATTTCCTACGCAGGCCCCTCCTTGCTGGAAATGCCCCTGCTCAACAAGGGCAGCGCGTTCACGCCGCAAGAGCGCATCGATTTCAACCTGATCGGCCTGCTGCCGCAGACCGTCGAAACCATTGAAGAACAGCTCACCCGGGTCTACGACCAGTATCAGCAGTGCGCCAGTGATCTGGACAAGCACATCTACCTGCGTTCGATCCAGGACAACAACGAGACCCTGTTCTTCCGCCTGCTGGACTCGCATCTTGAAGAGATGCTGCCGATCATCTACACCCCGACCGTCGGCCAGGCCTGCCAGGAATTCTCCAAGATCTACCGCACCCACCGCGGGTTGTTCGTTTCCTATCCTGATCGCGACCGCATCGATGACATCCTGCGCAGCGCCACCAAGGACCGCATCCGGGTGATCGTGGTCACCGACAGCGAGCGCATCCTCGGCCTGGGCGACCAGGGCATCGGCGGCATGGGCATTCCGATCGGCAAACTGTCGCTGTACACCGCCTGTGGCGGTATCAGCCCGGCCTACACCCTGCCGATCGTGCTGGACGTCGGCACCAACAACCAGGAGCTGCTCGACGATCCGATGTACATGGGCTGGCGCCACAAGCGCGTCACCGGCCAGGAATACGAAGACTTCATTGCTCTGTTCATCGAGGCCGTCCAGCGCCGCTGGCCTGACGTGCTGCTGCAGTTCGAAGACTTCGCCCAGGCCAACGCCATGCCGTTGCTGGAGAAGTACCGCAATGAGCTGTGCTGCTTCAACGACGACATCCAGGGCACCGCCTCGGTGGCCGTGGGCACTCTGCTGGCGGCATGCAAGGCCAAGCAGCAGACCCTGGGCCAGCAGAAAGTGGTGTTCCTGGGCGCCGGTTCCGCCGGTTGCGGCATTGCCGAGCACATCATTGCCGCCATGCAGGTCGAAGGCCTGAGCGAGGCCGAGGCGCGCCAGCGCATCTTCATGGTCGATCGCTTCGGCCTGCTGACCCAGGGCATGGACAACCTGCTGGACTTCCAGCAACGCCTGGCGCAACAGGCCGGTGATGTCGCCGGCTGGGCCGGCAACGATGAGCCTTACGCATCGCTGCTCGAGGTGGTCCGGCATGCCGGAGCGACTGTGCTGATCGGTGTGTCCGGCCAGCGCGGGTTGTTCAGTGAAGAAGTGATCCGCGAGCTGCACGCGCACTGCCCGCAACCGCTGGTCATGCCGTTGTCGAACCCGACCTCCAAGGTCGAAGCAACGCCCGAAGAAATCCTGCGCTGGACCGATGGCCAGGCGCTGGTCGCCACCGGCAGCCCGTTTGCCCCGGTCAGCATCAACGGCCGCACGGTGCACATTGCCCAGTGCAACAACTCCTACATCTTCCCCGGCATCGGCCTGGGCGTGATTGCCTGCAAGGCTTCGCGCATCAGTGACCGCATGCTGATGGCCGCCTCCAATGCCCTGGCTGAATGTTCGCCGATCGTGACCGGCGAAGGTGATGCCGTACTGCCATCGCTCAAGGACATCCAGCAGGTCAGCCGCAAGATCGCCCTGGCAGTGGCCAGGGAAGCCCAGGTCGAAGGGCTGGCGCTGGAAACCTCCGAAGAGGTCTTGCTGGCGGCCATCGAGCGCAACTTCTGGGTGCCGGAGTACCGCAGCTACCGTCGTCGCGCCAACTGACGAACGGCGGGACCTGCGGCGCTGCACGCGCAGGTCCCCATCCGGATGGCTCAGGTTAATCAAAGACTTGCAGCGCCAATGCGCGATCCCTCCCGTGGCGATATATACTGCGCGCCACTATCCAAGGGGAGAGCCGTGTGGCCATCGATATTCACTGGATTCGCGACGACGACAGCCTCGCCCGCCACTGCACGCAATGGCAGACGCTGCCATTCATCGCGCTCGACACCGAATTCATGCGGGTCGACACCTTTTACCCGATCGCCGGATTGCTGCAGATCAGCGCAGGCAACATTGCCTGGCTGATCGACCCGCTGTCGATCGACGACTGGCGCCCGCTGGCGGCGCTGCTTGAAAACCCCGACGTCATCAAGGTGCTGCATGCCTGCAGCGAAGACCTCGAAGTGCTGTTGCGCCTGACAGGCAGCCTGCCGTTGCCGCTGTTCGACACGCAATTGGCTGCGGCTTACCTGAATATCGGTTTTTCCATGGGCTATTCGCGCCTGGTGCAGGAGGTGCTGGGCATCGAACTGCCCAAGGGCGAAACCCGTTCCGACTGGTTGCAACGCCCGCTGTCCGACACCCAGATCAGCTACGCCGCCGAAGATGCGGTGCACCTGGCCGAACTGTTCACCCTGCTGCGCCCGCGCCTGTCGCAGGAAAAATACGCCTGGGTGCTGGAAGACGGTGCGGAGCTGGTGGCCAACCTGCGTCGCGAAACCGACCCTTATGAGGTCTACCGCGACGCCAAGCTGGCCTGGAAACTGTCGCGCCAGCAACTGGCCGTGCTGCGCGAGCTGTGCGCCTGGCGCGAGCAGCAGGCGCGCATCCGCAATCAGCCACGCAACCGTATCCTGCGCGAACATTCGTTATGGCCCCTGGCCAAGACCCAGCCGGATAACCTCGCGGCCCTGGCGCGTATCGAAGACATGCACCCGCGTACCGTGCGCCAGGACGGCGAGTTCCTGCTGGAACTGATCCAGGAGGCCGCCCGTGTGCCGGTCGAGCAGTGGCCCGCCGCCCTGCCTGACCCGTTGCCGATCGAGGCCGCCGCTGTACTCAAGTCGCTGCGTGCCATTGGTCAGCAGTATGCCGAGCGCCTGGACATGGCGCCGGAACTGATGCTGCGCAAGAAAACCCTCGAACTGCTGCTCAAGAGCGGCTTCCCTCAAGGGCCTTACCAATTGCCCGAGTCGCTGCGTGGATGGCGCCGCGAGCGGATGGGCCAGGCGCTGCTCGACAGCCTGGCCAATACCGGAGAACAGCCTTGAAACGTATCTGCTCCATCTATCGCAGCCCCAAGAAAAACCAGATGTACCTCTATGTGCTCAAGAGCGATGTGCTGACTCGCGTGCCCGAAGCGTTGCTGACGCTGTTCGGCAAGCCGCAGCATGCGTTCGACCTGGTGCTGAGTCCGGAGCGCACCCTGGCCCGGGAAGACATCACCAAGGTGCTTGAAAACCTCGAGACTCAAGGCTATCACTTGCAGTTGCCACCGCCTGAAGAGGAATACATCGAGCACCTGCCTGAAGAACTGCTGCGCCGCAACGATCCGATGTAACCAGGCCGGTGGATGGCGCTACGGCGTCATCCATCGCTTGCGTCGGTGTTTGCCTGTCTGAATTTTCAAGGTTGTCCTGCATGCGCGTTCTGATTGCTGAACATGATTACGCCCTCTACACCCGGTTGCTGCGCCAGGCCGCACCCGATATCGAGGTCCTGAGCAGCGGCGACTCGGCCGAACTGGCCGGCATGGCCTGCGATGCGCCAGTCTGGCTGGGACAGCCCGATCTGCTGGCCAGCCTGCTGCGCCAGGGCCACACACCGCAATGGATGCAATCGACCTGGGCCGGCATCACGCCGTTGTTGAGCGAGCGCTTGACCAGGGATTACCGGCTGACGCGCGCGGTGGGTATCTTCGGTCAGGTGATGGCTGAATACGTGCTGACCTACATGCTGGGGCACGAGCGCGAAGTGCTGGCCCGGCTGATGAGCCAGGTCGAGCGCAAATGGGACAATCGTCCCGGGCAAAGCCTGTCCGGGCGCAAGGCGCTGATCGTCGGTGCTGGCGATATCGGCCAGTGCGTGGCGCGGTTCCTGCTGCCGTTTGGCATTGAGGTGCATGGTGTGGCGTCGACCGCGCGCAGCCAGGCCCCGTTTGCCCAGGTCGTTGCCCTGGCGCAGATGGCCGAGGTGATCGGTGACATGGACTACGTCATCAACCTGCTGCCCAACACCGCACAGACCCATGACCTGTTCGATGCCGCGCTCTTTGCCCGTTTCAAGCCCACGGCGTTGTTCATCAACGTCGGGCGCGGCGTGGCGGTGGTCGATGCCGATCTGGTCGAGGCGCTCAAGGAAGGTCATCTGGCGGGCGCGGTGATCGACGTCTGCCGCCAGGAGCCGCTGCCGCGTCGCCACCCTTTCTGGACAGCCTACGGCTTGCTGCTCACCGGACACAGTTCGGCCCCCACCTCACCACCGGCCATGACCGGGCTGTTCGTCGAGAACCTGCGTGCCTTCCAGGCCGGCAAGCCGCTGCGCGGTGAAGTGGACTTCGCGCGCGGCTATTGACGGTTACAGGCTGAAGTCACCTTCAGTGGCCAACTCGGCCACTGGAAGGCGCGGGCTTGGCACTTCGCGGCCTTGCAGGTACTCCGGCAGCGATGCCTTGTCGCCCAGTTTGCCCACCGCAATCACGGTGTGAATGGCGTACTCGGCCGGGATTTTCAGTTCCTGACGGGTCAGCTCCTGATCGAAGCCGGCCATGCCGTGGGTGTGCCAGCCGCTGAGGCTGGCTTGCAGCGCCAGCAGGCCCCAGGCGGAGCCGGTGTCGAAGGTGTGCCACAACGCCGGAGTTTCTTCGCTGGCGCCCGGCGCGGTGAAGGTGGTTTTGGAGATGATCACCACCAGGGCCGAGGCGTGCTGCGCCCAGCTGCGGTTGAACTCGTTGAGCAGGCCCAGGTAGCGTTCCCAGTTCGGGGTGCCACGACGCGCATACAGAAAGCGCCACGGTTGTGAGTTATAGGCCGACGGCGCCCAGCGCGCCGCTTCGATAAAGCTCAGCAGGGTTTCTTCGGCAATGGTGTCTTCGGCAAAGGCGCGTGGCGACCAGCGTTCGATGAACTGAGGGTCAATGGCAAAGTCGGTAACACGAGGATTGGTGCTCATGGCGGTCCTGTCGTAGCAAAAGGGAAGGAAAGGGCAGGATGGGCCGTGGTCGGCAGGCATCGACAGCGGGCTGCAGCGGTGTAACGCAAGACATGTAACAAAGCCTGTCAAAACTACTGTTTCGCTTTCTCGTTGACAAGCCCGGCTTGTTGACAGGACGCGTGACCGGCAGTCGTCAGCGCTTGGCCCGCGGCGGTCATGGCACTAGACTGGCGGCCTTCTGGCCTTCGACAGTTTTTTGCCCATCATGACCGCCACCGCCTCGCCTTTCTGGATCAGCAAGACCCTCGAGCAACTGAGTTCGCAGGAATGGGAGTCGCTGTGCGACGGGTGCGGCCTGTGCTGCCTGCAAAAGCTCGAAGACGAAGACGACAACAGCGTCTATTACACGCGCATCGCCTGCAAGCTGCTGGACCTGGATACTTGCCAGTGTTCAGACTATCCCAACCGCCGGGCAGCAGTGCCCGACTGCATCCAGCTCACGCCGGGGCAGGCCGAGGAGTTCAAATGGTTGCCGCCTACGTGCGGTTATCGATTGGTCAGCGAGGGCAAGGACCTGCCGTCGTGGCATCACCTGGTGTGCGGTGACCGCCAGGCGGTGCACCGCCAGCGTATCTCCCAGTCCGGGCGCATGCTCAGCGAGGGCAGTGTGCCCGAGGATGACTGGGAGGATTACCTGATCTTCAGGGCGGGCTGAATCACACCTGCGGCTTGGGCTCGGTCACCGACTCGATGATCTTGGGCACTTCCTTCTCGGCCTTTTCCTTCAACTGATGCAATTGCGCGCCGGCGCGCTCGATGTCGCTGCGGGCACCGTTCAGGTCGCTGCGGCCTTTTTCCAGCAGGCTCTTGGCCGAGCAGTGACCGGTGATACCGCGTGCCAGTACCGCACCGCCGATTGCCAGTTGCACCAGACCAAACAGGCCGCCACGGCGCAGGCCTTTGCCCAGCAGTGCCACGCCGCCGGCCACCGAAGTGATGCGCTCCCAGCCCTGGACGTTCTGCTCAGGGCGTTGCGGTGGCAGGGTGCGGTCGATGCGTTCAATGATCGGGGTATCGCTCATGGTGCTCTCCAGGATCGTGACGGGGTTGAATCACAACTGACTGCCGGCCAGATGAACTGTTCCATGCATGTTGCTTACTGACTGCCGGAAGGTGCGTTCTTGTCGCGCCCGAAGCCGGGGCCTGAGCGGGTGTTGTTACCCTTGGCCAGGCGATCGTAGAGCACCACGTTGACCGTGGCGGCCAGGTTCATGCAGCCCTCGGTGGGGATGTACACCACGTCTTCGCACCAGTCGCGGATCTCCTGGTCGAGGGAGCCGTCTTCCGGGCCGAAGATGTACAGGGCACGATCCGGATGGGTGTACTCGGGCAGGGCACGGGCGCCTTCGACCAGTTCGACGGCCACCGGGATGCAGCCCAGCGGCAGGATCTTCCTGAGGTCATCGATGCCGATCAGCGGGATGTCCTGATGAATCTTCTTGGTGTCGGTGACAAAGTCCCGGGCGCGCTCGAAGCGCTTGCCGGTGTAGAACACCGACGCCACGCCATAACAGCCGGCGGCGCGCATGACCGAGCCGACGTTCTCCGGCGATTTGGGGTTGTACAGACCGATACAGGCGTAGCGTTTGTTGGCCACGGTGGCGTGCTCTGAATAAAAGCCGCGCAGTATACGTCAGTCTTCACGAGCGCTGCTGCCGGGGTTTCGGGCAGGACCCGATCCAGGTCACGACACGGCCTTTGTAGGAGCGACCAACGGTCGCGAAAGGGCCGGCACCTCCAGCATCGTGGGTGCCTGACACACAGCATTCGCGACCGTTGGTCGCTCCAACAGTGAAAGCCCGCCTATTCAGCAACCTCAAGGGCTGACAGTTGGTCCGTTCAAAACCACAGGCGCACGCCCAGCACCAGGCGGGTCTGGCTGGCGTCCTCGTCGCCGTCGCCGGCGCTCTGGCCATAGCGCTTGTTCCAGCTTACGCCGACATAGGGCGCAAACTCGCGACGCACCTCATAACGCAGGCGCAGCCCCAGTTCGCTGTCGGCAAGGCCCGAGCCGATGTCGCGTTGCGGGTCATCCTTGCCGTACAGGTTCAGCTCTGCCCTGGGTTGCAGGATCAGTCGGTTGGTCAGCAGCAAGTCGTATTCGCTTTCCAGGCGCAGGGCGCTTTGTCCGGCCTCGCCGATGAACACCGTGACCTCGGTTTCCAGGCCGGACAGCGGCATGCCTTGCACGCCCAGGGCCGCCCAGGTCTGCGGGGCGCCGGGCTTGAAGTCCTGGCGCACCCCGCCGAGCACATCCCACCACGGCGAAATCGCATGGCCCCACAGCGCCTGCACCTCGGCGTGTTCGGTGCGTCCCTGACTGCGCTCGCCTTCGGAGCGCAGCCACAGGCGATCGATGTCACCGCCGATCCAGCCATTGATGTTCCAGGCCAGGGCCTTGCCTTCACTGGCATGCTGCCATTCGAGCTGGTCGATCACGATCTGGTGGTTGAGCGCGTTGTCATGCACCTGATGGCCGGCAGGATGTGCGTACACGGCGGCGCGGTCGGCATCGGTCAGCGCGGGCACGGGCGAGGGCGGCGCAGGCGATGCGGCGGGCATGGCGTGCCCGGCATGCGTGCTCATGTCATGGCCGCCCATGGCATGAGCGCTGTGGTCCATGCCGGCCGCCAGGCTCTGTGCGCCGCTCAGCAGCAGGCCGGCACCCAGCAGCCAGACGAAGGAGCGGGGCAGGGTGTAGGTCGTGGTCATGGTCATGGCAGCGGCGCTCATTCGCTGACCCGCACTTCACGGAACATGCCCGTTTCCATGTGGTACAGCAGGTGGCAGTGATAGGCCCAGCGGCCCAAGGCATCGGCGGTCACCCGATAACTGCGCTTGGAGCCGGGTGGCATGTCGAGGGTGTGCTTGCGCACCTGGAACTGCCCGTTTTCGTCTTCCAGGTCGCTCCACAGGCCATGCAAGTGAATGGGGTGGGTCATCATAGTGTCGTTGACCAGCACGATCCTGACCCGCTCGCCGTACGTCAGGTGCAGCGGCTCGGCGTCGGAAAACTTCACCCCGTTGAACGACCAGGCGAATTTCTCCATGTGCCCGGTCAGATGCAGCTCGATCGTACGGCTCGGCGTGCGGCCATCGGGGTCGGCGAAGGTGCTGCGCAGGTCGGCATAGGTCAGCACCCGCCGGCCATTGTTGCGCAGGCCGATGCCGGGGTCGTCCAGTCGGGCGGTGGGGGCGGTGGCCTGCATGTCCACCAGCGGGTTGTTTTGTTCGCTGACGGGATGGGTTTGTGCCTGTGCCTGAGGGGACGCGCCATGATCCATGCCTGCCATATTGCCATGGTCCATACCGGCCATATCGCCCTGCTCCATGCCCTCATGGTCCATGCCCATGTCGCTCATGGTCAGTTGTGGCCGTGGGTCCAGGGCCGGCACCGGCGCGCTCAGGCCTGGCCGGCTGCTCAGGGTGCCACGGGCAAAGCCGCTGCGGTCCATGGCCTGGGCGAACAGGGTATAGACCGGCTCGCTTGGCTCGACGATCACGTCGTAGGTTTCCGCCACGGCGATGCGCAGTTCGTCGACCGTGACCGGCTCGACATGCAGTCCGTCGGCGGCAACCACGGTCATCTTCAGGCCCGGGATGCGCACATCGAAATAAGTCATGGCCGAGCCGTTGATCAGCCGCAGGCGCAGCCGCTCGCCCGATTTGAACAGGCCGGTCCAGTTACGGTCCGGGGCCTGGCCGTTCATCAGGTAGGTGTAGGTGGCGCCGCCCACGTCGGCGATGTCGGTGGGGTTCATGCGCATTTCGGCCCACATGCGCCGATCAGCCATGGTCTTTTGCCAGCCCTCACGGCCGACGTCGTCGATGAAGTCACCCACGGTGCGCTTGTTGCGGTTGTAATAGTCGCCCTGCTGCTTGAGCTTTTTCAGCAGGGTGGCCGGTTGTTCATCGGTCCAGTCGGTGAGCATGATCACATGTTCGCGCTGGTACTCGAACGGCTCGGGCTCTTTGGCATCAATGATCAGTGGCCCGTAGACGCCGGCCTGTTCCTGTAGCCCGGAATGGCTGTGATACCAGTAGGTGCCGTTCTGGCGGACCTTGAAGCGGTATTCGTACAGGCCATCGGGGGCGATGCCGTCGAAACTCAGCCCTGGCACGCCGTCCATGTTGGCCGGCAGCACAATGCCGTGCCAGTGAATGGAGGTGGGTTCGTCGAGGCGGTTGCGCACCCGCAGGGTGACGGTGTCGCCTTCGCGCCAGCGCAGCAGGGGGCCGGGCAGGCCGTTGTTGATGGTCAGGGCGGTGCGCGGCTGGCCTGTGATGTTCACCGGGGTCTGGCCGATGAACAGCTCGAACTCGCGGCCGCTCAGTTCAACGGGCTGGCCGGTGTCGCTGCTGGCGCGCAGAGGCGTGGGCCACAGGCCCAGGCTGCCCAGCAGGCCGCTGGCGGCCAGGCCTTGAACGAAGGTGCGTCTTGAAGTTTTGCCGTGCATCGCGCCAGGGTCCCGTTTCGAGTGATCTGGCGTGAAGATGCCATACGGCGGGGTAGCGGGTGATTACATTTGCGTCAGGTTGGTGAGGGTGAGGGTGAGGGTGAGGTCGTGTGCTTTCCGGGAGATGGGTTCCGACCCTCTCCGGGCCGGGTTACTTTGTCTTGGCAAAGTAACCAAACCGCTGGCTCCTGGCTGGGCCCCTGCGGGGTTCCCTCCTTGCGGCGCCACTCCATCGGGCCGCGCCGATGGGCCGTCCCTGGCCCAGCGGCGCTGGCTCGGCATCCCTGCCTCGCTCCCCGCCTGCGTGACACCTCCACTCGGCCTGCGCCCAAGTCGCGATCTGTGTCGTCTGGACTATTTGTGTAAAAGATCAAGATCAAGATCAAGATCAAGAGCACGCAAAAGCAAACGCTTTTGCTCTGCTTTTCATGCGCGAGGGTGCAGGCGACGCAGAGCGCGACTTGTGCAGGCCGAGTGGAGGCGTTGCGCAGGGGGGAAAAGGGCCAGGACGGCTCGTTAGCCGCTTGGGCCAGGGACGGCCCATAAGCGGCGACCCCCGGAGCAATGCCGGAGGGAGGGGACCCCGAAGGGGCCGGAACCAGGAGCAAACGGTTTGCTTACTTTGCCAAGACAAAGTAAGCCGGCCCGAAGAGGGGCGGAGCAATGCCGGAGGGAGGGGACCCCGAAGGGGCCGGAACCAGGAGCAAACGGTTTGCTTACTTTGCCAAGACAAAGTAAGCCGGCCCGAAGAGGGCCGGAACCTCTCTCAAAGGCTATCTGTGCCTCACAGCATTGCCGCTAAACCCAGCCCGGCCTCAGTCGTCTTTCTTCATCAACCCCGCCAGCGCCGCGAACGGGTTATGCGTGGCCTTGGCGATCTTGGGCGTGCTCAGCGAGCCTTCGCCGAAATACTGCTGGTCGGTGTAGCGCGAGTGCTCGTTGTCGTGGCAGTACAGGCACAACAACTCCCAGTTCGAGCCGTCCTGCGGGTTGTTGTCGTGGTTGTGGTCACGATGGTGAACGGTCAGCTCGCTCAGGCGCTTGCCGGCGAACTCACGGGCGCAGCGGCCACAGACGTGCGGGTACATGCGCAGGGCCTTGTCGCGATAGCCCATCTCGCGATCACGTTGGGCGTCGGCCAGGATGCGGTCCAGCTTGGAAGTATTGGTAGGCGTGCTCATGGTTTGACCTGTTGTATCCGGGTACTAATGTGCGGTCAGTCTAATGCCTGACAGTGGATTTCACATCTGCTGCGCAAGCAATTGACCATCGACCATGCGCAAGCGCTTGGACAATGAAATGGCCAGGGCGCGGATGATCCTGGCGGCCATCTTCGGCGCCTCCTCGATCATCTTGTCCAGCGAGTCGCGGCCCAGGGTCAGCAACTGGCAATGGCTGGCGGCAATGCAACTGGCCGAACGGCGTTCGCCGTCCAGTACGGCCATCTCGCCCAGCGCCCGACCGCGGCGCAAGGTGGCGATGTTCACCGGCTGGCCGTCAGGATTGAGCTTGCGCACGATGACACTGCCCTGATGGACGATGCACATGAAGGTGCCGGCATCGCCTTCGTTGAAAATGACCTGGTCCTGCTCGAATTCGGTGATGCTGAAAAAGCCGGCGATGCTCAGCAGGTCGGCCGGCAGCATGGTATTGAACAGGCCGCAGTCGAGCAGCATGTCGCGAATGGCCTTGTTCAGGTTAGGGGCGTGTGCAGGCATGGTTCGGTCTGTTGTGGTTGATCTTGTTCGGTTTGATGGCGCTCGCTGTCGCAGTGTCAACGGCGAGCGCCCGGTTTACAAGGCCAGGCCCAGCACCTTGAACACAAACCCGTATTCCAGCGCGACATCGCGCAAGCCCTGATAACGCCCGCTCATGCCGCCGTGCCCGGCATCCAGTTCGGTCTTGAGCAGCAGCAGGTTATCGTCGGTCTTGTGTGTACGCAATTTGGCGACCCACTTGGCCGCTTCCCAGTACTGTACGCGGCTGTCGTTGTAGCCGGCGATCACCAGCGTAGCCGGATAGGCCTGGGCGCGCACGTTTTCATACGGGGCGTAGCCCTTGATGCGCGCATGCACCTCGGGTTCCTGCGGGTTGCCCCACTCATCGTACTCGGTGACGGTCAGGGGCAGGTCCGGGTCGAGCATGGTGTTGAGCACATCGACAAACGGCACCTCGGCAATCGCCGCCTTGAACAGCTCGGGACGCTGGTTGAGCACCGCGCCGATCAACAACCCGCCGGCACTGCCGCCACTGATGACCAGTTGTTCGGCCCGGGTAACGCCCTGGGCGATCAGGTGTTCGGCGCAGGCGATGAAGTCGTCGAACGTATTGTGCTTGTGTTCCTGCTTGCCGGCGCGATACCAGGCCTCGCCCAGTTCGCCGCCGCCGCGCACATGGGCGATGGCAAAGGCCACGCCCCGATCGAGCAGGCTCAGGCGGGCATGCGAGAACCACGGGTCGAGGCTGGCACCGTAGGCGCCGTAGCCGTACAGGTACAGCGGCGCAGGCAGGCCCTGCCGGTCGCGGCGCATGACCAGGCTGATCGGCACTTGCGTGCCATCGGCAGCGGTGGCCCACAGGCGCTGGCTGACATAGGCATCGGCATCGAACTCGCCCAGCACGGGGGTCTGCTTGAGCACGCGCTGTTCGCCGCTGTCGAGCAGCAACTGGCGCACTTGTGCAGGGCGGTTCAGCGACTGATAACGCAGGCGGATGCGGTCGCTGTCGAATTCCAGGCTGTCCTGCACATACAGGCTGTAGGCCGCGTCAGGCAATTGCACCCGATAGGCCGGCAAACCCTGCGGCCGCACTTCGATGACCGGCAGGCCGCCTTCGCGCAGGCTCAGGGTGATGGCCCGGGCATTGAAGGTCACGCCGTCGAGCATCACCGTGTCGCTGTGTGCCACCAGGGGTTGCCAGTCAGCACGGGTCGGGACGCTGTGATCGGTCTGCGGCGCGTGGTACAGCGCAAAGTTGATGCCGTCCTGGTTGCTGCGGATAAACCAGGTCCAGACGCCTTCGAGCAGGCCATGATCGACATCGTACTCGTGGCCTTCGACACGTGGGGCCAGGCAGGTAAACGGCTGTTGCGGCTGTTCGGCATCCAGCACCCAGACTTCACCGGTGGTCTTGCTGCCCAGTTGCAGGATCAACTGGCGTTCGGAACTGCTGCGCAGGCAACTGAGGAAGAACCGTCCGTCCGGCTCGCAGAACACCTCGTGCGCGGCCTCTTCACCCAGGCGATGGCGGTACAGCTTGTAGGGCCTGTGGGTGTCGTCCAGCTCAGCGAAGAACAACGTCTGACTGTCGTTGGCCCAGGTCATGCTGCCATCACAGTCCTCGAACGGCAGGCTGTGGATCTGGCCGCTGTCCAGGTCCTTGACGAACAACCGGTAGACTTCCTCGCCCGAGGTATCGAGGCTGTAGGCCAGGCGTTGATGATCAGGGCTGATGCTGAACGCACCCAGCGACAGAAAACCGCCGTCGGCCAGTTCGTTGGGGTCCAGCAGTAACTGTTCCCGGGCTTCGTCCGCCTCATGCGAGCCGTCGACCGGACGCGGGCAGCGGTAGTGGCGCGGGTATTCGTCGCCAGCAGTGGTCCGCGTGTAATACAGGTACGGCCCCCACGGCGAGGGCAGCGACAGGTCGGTTTCCAGAATGCGTGCCTTGATTTCCTGGAACAGGGTCTCGCGCAGGCCTGCCTGATCGGCCAGTTGCTGTTCCTGCCAGGCATTTTCGGCTTTCAGGTAGTCGAGCACCTCGGCTTCGTCGCGTGCCTGCAGCCAGGCATAGGGATCGGCGCCATCGCCCTGGCGGGCAATCGGGGCGCTGATGGGGGCAGAAGATAAAGGCATGCGGGCTCTCTCGAAGATCGAAACGTGGATGACTGACCGCGAACAGGCAGGCATTACTGGCATTCATACATCAGCCAGGCGCGCCGGGTCAGTGAAAAGCCGTTATGATAAGCGCCTCTTTGGCCGGCTTACCACGCACGACATGACTGAACACGACTATCTGATCGCCTGGAGCCTGTACGCCGTTGCTGCATTGGGCTGCCTGTGGGTGAGCTTTGTGATGACCGGCTGGATGTGGCGCTACCTCAAGGAGCCACTGCGGGTGCTGATCGCGGTGCTGTTGTTCACCCCGACCATCGTCGATCCGGCCAAGGATGTCTACGCCCCGGCCCTGGCCATTACTGCGCTGGACCTGCTGTTCAAGGTCGGCAGCACCGTGTGGACCGCCTTGCTCGACCTGGGCATGTACGCCCTGTGCGCGTTCATCGCCTACGCGGTGTTCGTGCTGGTGCGCTGGCCGATCGAAAACAAGCGCAAGGCGCGTCAGGCGCAACAACAGGCTCGCCAGGAGGCGGCAGCGAAAGAGGCGGCCGAGGAAGACCAGGACGAGCAGCCCTTTACCGCCGACGATCGTTATGCCCGTCGCCCGGCACCGGCCATGGTGCCCGGCACCGGTCGCACACGGGTCGAGCCACGCCTGTAGCTTTTCGCTTTGTAGGACGCGCCCGAAGGCGCCGGCAATGTATTGAAGCGAGAACCTGAGCATGTGTGAACTCCTGGGAATGAGTGCCAATGTCCCGACTGACATCGTTTTCAGCTTTACCGGCCTGATGCAGCGCGGTGGCCGCACCGGCCCGCACCGCGATGGCTGGGGCATTGCCTTCTACGAAGGGCGCGGCCTGCGCCTGTTCCAGGATCCGGCGGCCAGTTGCGAATCGGAGGTGGCGCACCTGGTGCAGCGCTACCCGATCAAGAGCGAAGTGGTAATCGGCCATATTCGCCAGGCCAATGTCGGCAAGGTCTGCCTGTCCAACACTCACCCGTTCGTACGCGAGCTGTGGGGCCGCAACTGGTGCTTTGCCCACAACGGCCAGTTGGCGGACTTCACGCCCTTGCGCAGTTTCTATCGGCCTGTGGGTGATACCGACAGCGAGGCGGCTTTCTGTGACCTGCTCAACCGGGTGCGCGAGGCCTTCCCGGAGCCGGTCGAGATCGAGCAACTGTTGCCTTACCTGGTGCAGGCGTGCAGCGAGTACCGCGGCAAGGGCGTGTTCAATGGCCTGCTCAGCGATGGCGACTGGCTGTTCTGTTTCTGCTCCACCAAGCTGGTGCACATCACCCGTCGGGCGCCCTTTGGTCCGGCGCGGCTCAAGGATGTCGACATGATCGTCGACTTCCAGGCCGAAACCACCGCCCATGACGTGGTCACGGTGATCGCCACCGAAGCGCTGACCGAAAACGAAACCTGGAACCGCTACGAGCCCGGCCAATGGGGCTTGTGGCGCAAGGGCGAATGCATTGCCCACGGCACCACTGAACACCTGCCTGCCAACCCCTGAAAAAACCAACAAGAGGGCTATCAATGCTGCGAAGTTATCTGCGTCTGGTGCTGTTCACCACTGGCCTGCTGTTCGGCGTCCAGGCCCCCGGCCTGATCAGCGACTACAGCAAGCGCGTCGAGGCGCACCTGATCGAGGCGCAACAGGCGATCAAGGGCTTCAAGGCCACCGCGCAGCAATTTTTCAATGGCGATATCCAGGCGCTGATCCAGCACTACCGCAACAGCCAGGACCCGGTGTTTCGCAGCGATGCCAATAACATCGAGACCCTGCTGACCCGCACCCAGGTGCTGGAGCGGCAATGGCTGGGGCTGCAGGGCTCCTGGCTGAGCAAGGCCTGGCACGTGACCACCGCGGCCGACCCGGACATTCGCAGCGAGACCCTCAATGGCTATACCTGGCAGGTGTTACTGGCGCCGGCGGTGATCGGCTGGGGCGTGTTCAGCGCCTTCGTGCTGACCCTGCTGGTCGAAAGCCTGTTCCTGCTGGTGGGCTGGGTGGTCAACGGTGGCCGCCGCAAGCCACCGCTGCGCGCCAGCTGGCGCTAGGACCGGCCAGGCATGGTGCGCTCAAGGGTAGGAGCGCGCTTGCCCGCGACCGGCTGCGTTAGCAGTCGTAAAATTTCAGCGTTTAGACGATTTTTGCGAGCGCTGCGCACTCGGTCGCGGGCAAGCGCGCTCCTACAGGCGGATCTTGCGGCTGTGGGGTGTCAGGGCACCACCCGGGTCTGTTCGCGAATGAACGCCATGATCGTCTGCGGCGCGTTCCACATCATTACATCGAGGATCGACAGGTTCTCGACGAAGGGGTAGGGCGCGGGGTCGTAGACCAGCGGTGTCAGCGCCAGAAACCTTAACTCGATGCCCCGGTCCAGCCAGTCCTGTGGCCTGAAGATCGCTCGACCACCCGGGGCATTGATGTAGCACCGGGCGTTCTGGAGCTGGCTGATCTCCAGCGCCCATTGCCCTGCGTAGCTGATCTCGGGCAGGGGCAGTTGCAAGGCCGAGCAGCGCTTCCAGGTAAAGTCCATCCCCAGGTAATCGCACACGCTTTGCAGGCTGCGGGCATTGAGTTCGGTGAGACTATCGCTCTGGCACAGGGCAAAGGTGCGCTCCAGCACCTGCAGGGTTTCCCTGAAAAACGGCGCCTTTTTTCGATAGTGCTCCAGTTGTCCCTTGATACGGCGCAACGCGCCCGGACGGTCCAGCACGCGGGCGTGCTCGATAAGCCGTCCTTGCTCCAGGGTCACCGGTACGTTGATGTATTGCCAGCCGCCTTGCGCATCAAGCACGCGGTTGCGGTTCATCCAGCTCTGGCGCTGGTAGTGGACGATATCGAACAGCAGGCCTTGTTCGACCGATGCAATCAACTGGAAATAACCCAGATACGGAAAGAAATACGGCTGCATGATGCCAAGGGTATGAGTCATGTGTCTGTGCGCACCAGGAGGTAGTGGTTGAGGTGGGCGGCACAGATAACGTCAGGAAATGCAGGATGACTGAAAGGCGCCTCTGCAAGCGTTGTCGATGACAACGCCGACAGTCAGGGCGCCCGGGCGATCCATGCCTGGCCTTGTGCTTGCTTGCACGAACAGGTTAGCCCGCAGGGGCGCCAAGGTGTGGCCTTTTGTCGGCTGGCATGGGTTACCTGGCCAGATAACGAATGCCTTCGTCGAGCCCTTCCAGCGTCAGTGGGTACATGTGCTGCTCCACCAGGTCGCGCACCAGATGCGTGGAAGTGGTGTAGTCCCAGGTGTTTTTCGGGTATGGATTGATCCAGATGACTTTCCTGAACCGGGCCATGAAGCGCTGCATCCACAGGTAGCCAGGCTCTTCGTTCCAGTGCTCGACACTGCCGCCCGGCTGGCTGATTTCATAGGGCGCCATGGCCGCGTCGCCAACGAAGATCACCTTGTAGTCGGCGCCATAGGTGTTCAGCACATCCTGGGTCGGGATGCGCTGGGCATTGCGGCGCAGGTTGTCCTGCCACAGGGTCTCGTAGACGAAGTTGTGGAAGTAGTAATACTCCAGATGCTTGAACTCGGTCTTGCAGGCCGAGAACAGCTCTTCGCAGACCTTGATGTGCGCGTCCATCGACCCGCCGATGTCGAACAGCAACAGCAGCTTGACCGCATTGCGCTTCTCAGGACGCATCTGGATATTCAGCAGGCCGGCATCGCGGGCGGTGTGCTCGATGGTGCTGTCCAGGTCCAGCTCTTCGGCCGCGCCCTGGCGGGCGAACTTGCGCAGCCGGCGCAACGCGACCTTGAGGTTGCGCGTGCCCAGTTCCACCTGGTCGTCGAGGTTCTTGTACTCGCGCTGGTCCCAGACCTTGACCGCCTTGCCCTGGCGCTTGCCGGCGTCGCCGACGCGAATGCCCTCGGGGTGGTAGCCACCGGAGCCGAACGGGCTGGTGCCGCCGGTGCCGATCCACTTGTTGCCGCCGGCATGGCGCTCCTTCTGTTCTTCAAGACGTTGCTTGAAGGCTTCGAGCAGCTTGTCCAGGCCGCCCAGCGACTGGATCTGCGCCCGTTCTTCGTCACTCAGCGAGCGTTCGAATTCCTTGCGCAGCCAGTCCTCGGGGATCAGCGCCTGCAAGGCATCGTCAAGGTCCTGCAAGCCATTGAAGTAGGCGCCGAACGCCCGGTCGAACTTGTCGAAGTGACGTTCATCCTTGACCAGGATCGTGCGCGCCAGAAAGTAGAACGCGTCGATGTCGGCAAAGACCACTTGCTTTTGCAGCGCCTCGATCAGGTCGAGCAATTCGCGCAGCGACACCGGCACCCGGGCCGCGCGCATTTCATTGAACAGGTTGAGCAGCATGGCTGTCGGCCTTTTGTCTCTTGGTGGAACACAGAGGTCAGCGGTTGCCGCGCCGGCTCATGAACGCCAGGCGCTCAAGCAATTGCACGTCCTGCTCGTTCTTGACCAGAGCGCCGGCCAGCGGCGGGATGGCCTTGGTCGGGTTGCGCTCGCGCAGCACCTGCTCGCCGATGTCGTCGGCCATCAGCAGCTTGAGCCAGTCGACCAGCTCGGAGGTCGAGGGTTTCTTCTTCAGGCCCGGCACCTTGCGCACGTCGAAGAAAATCTCCAGCGCCTCGCTGACCAGGCTCTGCTTGATGTCGGGAAAGTGGACGTCGACGATCTTCTGCAAGGTCTGGCGGTCGGGGAAGGCGATGTAATGAAAGAAGCAACGGCGCAGGAAGGCGTCGGGCAGTTCTTTTTCGTTGTTGGAGGTAATGATGATAATCGGCCGATGACGGGCCTTGATGGTTTCATCGGTCTCGTAGACGTAGAACTCCATGCGGTCCAGTTCCTGCAACAGGTCGTTGGGGAACTCGATGTCGGCCTTGTCGATTTCATCGATCAGCAGGATGACCCGCTCGGGCGACTCGAAGGCTTCCCAGAGCTTGCCCTTCTTCAGGTAGTTGCGCACATCGTGGACCTTGTCCACGCCCAGTTGCGAATCGCGCAGGCGGCTGACCGCGTCGTACTCGTACAGGCCCTGCTGGGCCTTGGTGGTGGACTTGATGTGCCAGGTGATCAGCCGGGCATTGAAGGCCTGCGCCAGCTGTTCGGCCAGCAGGGTCTTGCCGGTGCCGGGTTCGCCCTTGACCAGCAAGGGCCGCTCCAGCGTGACGGCCGCATTGACGGCCAGCTTCAAGTCGTCGGTGGCGACGTAGACGGGGGTGCCTTCGAACTTCATCGGGGATCCTCAATGCAATGTGAGACGGACTATAGCGCAGGCGTATCGGCTAATCGGTGCCTTCATAGCGGGCATTGAACGCCTGCACGAAACCGTTGCGCAAGATGCCCCAGAACGCCTGCAGGCCGCTGATGTTTTTCTGGTCCACGCTGCCGCTCAGCTCCACGCGGGTTGCAAACTGGTTTTTCAACTGGTTCTTGAGCACGGTTTCGCTGGTGCCGACCAAAGCTTCCCAGACCGAGCGCAACACGCCCTTGTCGCGGTCTTCGACATCCTGTTGCCAGTTGAACACCTCGACATCACGCAGCAGCGGCTTGATGTAGCCGGACAGCTTGCCATTGTCGGCCTGGGCTTCGATCACCAGGTCGCCGTGACCGGCATTGAAGTCGAACTTGCCATAGGCCGAGGCAAAGTCGTTCAGGCGCCGCAGCTCGATACCCCGGGCGCGCAGGCGAAAATCGAAATCCTGGAAATTGCGAAACGGATCGAAGGTCGCATGGGTTTCCAGGCTGGCGCTTTCGAGCAGGCGCGCCTTGCCCTCGAAGCGCGCATCGCGATTGCCTTCGACATCCACGATGTTGGTCAGGTTGTACAGGCTGGCATTGACCCGGTCGGCCTGGATGCGCACCTTGGGCGTGGTGGTGAAATTATTGAAGGTGATCTGGCCGTTCTCGACCCGCGCCTCGTTAAGGGTGAAGGGCAAGACCTTGTCGAGCTGGGCGCGCCAGTCCGTGCCTTGACCGGTCTGTGACGCCTTGCGGTCCTGGCCGCCGTCGACGAAGTTGAGCTGCGGCTCGCTGAACTGGACTTCGCCCACCACGGCATGGTCGTACCACAACGAGTGCCAGCTCACGGCAATGTCAATCAGCGGCGCCTTGACGAACGGCACCGGCACCTTGCCGTCGACCTTGACGATCTCCAGGTCCTTGATCCGGTAGGCGCCGCGCCACCAGGCCAGGTCCACATCGCTGACGCGGCCACGGTAGTCGCCCATGTCGGCCAGCTTGTCATTGAGGTAGTCGCGCACCACATAAGGCAGGGCCAGGTGCAGTAGCAACAGCAGGACAGCAAGGCTGGCCAGGGTCCACAAGGGCCAGCGGTAGCGACGTTTCATGGGGCAAACCTTCTGGAACAGTAAGCGATGGACTGTCGGCAGCGGCACAGGTTCGCTGTAACTGGACGCCCAACGACCAGAAGAATAGGCTGTCGGGTCTTTCTCAATGCCTTTGCAACAAGGACACGTCATGAGCCGGATCTACGCAGATAACGCCCATTCCATCGGTAACACGCCGCTGGTGCAGATCAACCGGATCGCGCCACGCGGCGTCACCATCCTGGCCAAGATCGAAGGGCGCAACCCCGGTTACTCGGTCAAGTGCCGGATCGGCGCGAACATGATCTGGGACGCCGAAGGCAGCGGCCGGCTCAAGCCGGGCATGACCATCGTCGAGCCGACCTCGGGCAACACCGGTATCGGCCTGGCGTTCGTGGCAGCAGCACGCGGCTACAAGCTGGTGCTGACCATGCCGGCCTCCATGAGCCTGGAGCGGCGCAAGGTGCTCAAGGCCCTGGGTGCCGAACTGGTGCTGACCGAGCCGGCCAAGGGTATGAAGGGCGCCATCGCCAAGGCCGAGGAACTGCTGGCGGCCAACCCCGGGCAGTACTTCATGCCGGCGCAGTTCGACAACCCGGCCAACCCGGCCATTCACGAAAAGACCACGGGCCCGGAAATCTGGGCAGACACCGATGGCGCCATTGATGTGCTGGTAGCCGGCGTCGGCACCGGTGGCACGATTACAGGCATTTCGCGCTATATCAAGAACACCCAGGGCAAGCCGATCCTGTCGGTGGCCGTCGAGCCTGAAAGCTCACCGATCATCGCCCAGGCCCTGGCGGGTGAGGCCATCGTGCCGGCACCGCACAAGATCCAGGGCATTGGCGCCGGGTTCATCCCGAAAAACCTCGACCTGTCGCTGATCGACCGGGTCGAGGCGGTCAGCGAAGACGCGGCCAAGGCCATGGCCCTGCGCCTGATGCAGGAAGAAGGCATTCTGTGCGGCATTTCCTGTGGCGCGGCCATGGCCGCCGCCGTGCGTCTGGCGCAAAAGCCGGAAATGCAGGGCAAGACCCTGGTGGTGATCCTGCCGGACTCGGGCGAGCGCTACCTGTCGACCATGCTGTTTGCCGATCTGTTTACCGACGAGCAGTTGCAGCCCTGATCGGTATGTCGATTTCTCGCCAGCGGGCCAACAGTTTATGATGGCCGGCTGGCGAGCCGCCTGATCCGCTCGAAGAGACCCGGCCAGTCCTGCACCTGGCCTCATGACACGCCCTGCCTGTTATTCCCGTCCGGGAAGGCAGGCAGTGTTGAAGGAGAGTTCCATGACCTTATCGTTCGCTGTCAAGGCGTCGATCCTGCTGCTGTTCGTGGGCAGCACCCTGTTTGTGCACCTGCGCGGTCGGGCGCGGTTGCCGCTGTTGCGCCAGTTCGTCAACCATTCGGCGTTGTTCGCTCCTTACAACAGCCTGATGTACCTGTTTTCGAAAGTGCCGTCCAAGCCCTATCTGGACCGCCGCCAGTTTCCCGAGCTCGACGTGCTCAAGGACAACTGGCAGGTCATCCGTGAAGAAGCCATGCGCCTGTTCGACGAGGGCTACATCCGCGCCGCCGAAAAGGACAACGACGCCGGCTTCGGTTCGTTCTTCAAGAAAGGCTGGAAGCGCTTCTACCTGAAATGGTACGACAAGGCCCTGCCGTCGGCCGAAACCCTGTGCCCGCAGACCGTGGCGCTGGTCAACAGCATTCCCAACGTCAAGGGCGCGATGTTTGCCCTGCTGCCCGGTGACAGTCACCTGAACCCGCACCGTGATCCGTTTGCCGGCTCCCTGCGCTATCACCTGGGCCTGTCCACCCCCAATTCCGATGCCTGCCGGATCTTTGTCGATGGCGAGGAATATGCCTGGCGCGACGGTGAGGACGTGATGTTCGACGAAACCTTCGTGCACTGGGTCAAGAACGAAACCAGCGTGACCCGCGTCATCCTGTTCTGCGACATCGAACGGCCGTTGACCAGCCGCCTGATGACCCGCATCAACCGCAGCGTCAGCGCCTTTCTGGGGCGTGCCACCGCACCGCAGAATCTCGACGACGAGCGCGTCGGCGGCATCAATCGCGCCTATGCTTTCAGCAAGCGCTTCAGCAACGGCATCAGCGGCCAGGTCAAGCAGTTCAAGCGCAGCAACCCCAAGGCTTATCGCATCCTGCGTCCGGTGCTGGCGGTACTGGTACTGACCTTGCTGGGGTATTGGCTGTTCGGTTAAGTGTCCCGGCCGCTCCTGTGAGGGGCCACCTTGTATGGCGTCATCTTTTCCCGAAGCCGTCGCCGGATCGATACTGGCCGGTTTCGACGATTACCGCCGTCACTTCCGGCGCCTGACCGACGGCGCCCGGTCGCGCTTCGAGCAGGCGCAATGGGCATTGATCCAGCGCGTCTCGGCCGAGCGCATCGAGCTCTATGAGCTCAAGGTCAACCAGACCGTGGCCCACCTGCGCGAGCGCTTTGCCTCACACCCGTTGCTGGACGTCGGTCTCTGGCCGTCGATCAAGCACGCCTGCCTTGAACGGATCGACCCGCGGCGCGATGCCGAGCTGGCCGAGACCTGGTTCAACTCGGTGTTCTGCGGGTTGTTCAGCCATGACCTGATCAGCGACCGCTGCATGTTCATTCACAGCACCCGCCCGCCATTATCCCGGGACCGCCCCCTGGCGCAGCTTCGTCGTTACCGGCCCAGAGGTGACCTGCATGACCTGCTGGCGCGGCTCTTTGATGACTACCGCTTCAGCGTGCCTTATGCCGATCTGCCGGGTGACTTGCAACGTCTGTGCGATGTGCTGCGCGGTCATCTGCCGGGCTGGGTGATCCGCGACCCGGCCTTGCGCGTCGAACTGTTCACTTGCGTGTTCTACCGCAATAAGGGCGCTTATCTGGTCGGGCGGTTGTTTACTGTCGATGAACAGTGGCCGCTGGTGATCCCGCTGCTGCACTGTGAAGGGCAGGGCATTGTGATCGACACCCTGATCCTCGACGAGGCCGAGGTGTCGATCATCTTCTCGTTCACCCGTTCGTACTTCATGGTCGACGTCCGGGTACCGGCGCAGTTTGTCGCCTTTCTCAAGCGCATTTTGCCGGGCAAGCACCTGGCCGAGCTGTACAGCTCGATCGGCTTCTATAAACAGGGCAAGTCGGAGTTCTACCGGGCGCTGATTCGCCATCTGGCGCGCAGTGATGACCGTTTTATCCTGGCGCCGGGCGTGCCGGGCATGGTCATGAGCGTGTTCACGCTGCCGGGCTTCAATACCGTGTTCAAGGTCATCCGCGACCGCTTTGCGCCGGCCAAGCTGGTAGACCGCGCCACCGTCATTGATCGCTATCGGCTGGTGAAGAACAGCGACCGGGTCGGGCGCATGGCCGACACCCAGGAGTTTGCCGACTTCCGCTTTGCCATCAGCCGCTTCGAGCCCGCCTGCCTGGCCGAATTGCTGGCGGTGGCTGCCGCGACGGTGGTCATCGAAAACGACGAGACCGTGCTGATCCGCCATTGCTGGACCGAACGGCGCATGACACCGCTCAACCTCTATCTGGAGCAGGCCGGCCCCGCCCAGAGGCAGCATGTGCTGTACGACTACGGGCTGGCGATCAAGCAACTGGCGGCGGCCAATATCTTTCCCGGTGACATGCTGCTCAAGAACTTTGGCGTGACCCGCCACGGCCGCGTGGTGTTCTACGATTACGACGAGATCAGCCTGCTGACCGAGGTCAACTTCCGGCGTATTCCGCCAGCGCGCTGCGCCGAAGACGAATGGGCGGCCGAGCCCTGGTACACGGTAGGCCCACATGACGTGTTTCCGGAAGAGTTCCCGCCGTTCCTGTTTCCCGACCCCGCACTGCGCCACCTGTTCGAAAGTCTGCATGGCGAGCTGTTCGAGGCCGGCTACTGGCAGGCCATCCAGGCCGACATTCGCGCGGGTCGGGTAATCGACGTGTTTCCCTATCGCAGCCCGTTGCAGGGCTGAAGCCCCTAAAAAATAACTCACTGATTTTAYTGRATATTAAATTCACCGCCTGTAGGAGCGCGCTCTGCCGGAATGCCGGACCACCGCGACCGGCTGCGTTAGCAGTCGTAAATTTGTGGCGTTTCATCAATTTCCAGTCGTGTTACTAACTGAAAATTTGTGGCGTTTCATAAATTTTGCGAGCGCTGCGCACTCGGCCGCGGTGGTCCGGCATTCCGGCAGAGCGCGCTCCTACAAAGGACGGGAATATCAGTTCAGGCTCAGATGCCGGCTCAGCAGCGCGCGCAAGGCCGCCGGCTTGACCGGCTTGGGCAGGTAGTCGAGCCCGGCGGCGTGGACCTGGGCGATCAGTTCCTGGCGGCCGTCGGCGCTGATCAGCACGCCGGGTATCGGCTCGCCCAGGCGGGTGCGCAACCAGGCCATCAGTTCGGTGCCGGTTTCGCCTGCGTCCAGGTGGTAGTCCACCAGCGCCAGTTGCGGGCGCACGCCGCTGTCGAGCAGGGCCTGGCATTCGCGCAGGTTGCGTGCGGTCCAGACCTGGCAGCCCCAGCGGCTGAGCAGGCTGTTCATGCCGATCAGGATGCTGTCTTCGTTATCGACACACAGCACCTGGGCGCCATTGAGTGGCTGGCTGACGGTTTCGACCGGGGCGGGCAGAGGCTTTGAACCCGCCTCGGCCAAGGGCACCCGCACACTGAACACACTGCCGCGACCGGGCCATGAGCGTACTTGCAACGGGTGCTCCAGCACCCGACAGAGACCGTCGGCAATCGCCAGGCCCAGCCCCAGGCCTTTGGCGGCGCGGGTCTGATGGCTGTCCAGGCGCTTGAACTCCTCGAAAATCTCCAGACGCTTGTTTTCCGGAATGCCGGGGCCGCGGTCCCAGACTTCCAGGCTCAGGTAGCGACCACGGCGCCGGGCGCCCAGCAGCACCGGGCCCTTGGCATAGCGAAAGGCATTGGTCAGGAAGTTCTGCAGCACCCGACGCAGCAGCTTGTGGTCGCTGTCGATGCGCAAGGCACTGCCACGCACGCGAAATTCAAGGTTCTGTTCACGGGCCAGGGCGGTGAACTCGGCGCCCAGGGCATCGAACAGGCTGTCGAGCACGAACGGCTGGCGTTCCGGGGTAATCTTGCCGTTCTCCAGGCGTGAGATATCGAGCAAATCGCTGATCAGGTCTTCGGCCGAGCGCAACGAGCTGTCAAGGTGCTGCACCAGTTGCCGGACGTCGCTGGAAACGCCTTCCTGTTGATGCGACAAGGCCGCAGAAAACAATCGCGCGGCGTTGAGCGGCTGCATCAGGTCGTGGCTGACTGCGGTGAGGAAACGGGTCTTGGACTCGTTGGCCGATTCGGCATGGGCCTTGGCCTCGCCCAGCGCCTGGTTGAGTTGCGACAACTCATGAGTGCGCTCGGCCACCCGTTGCTCAAGGCGTTCATTGACGCCCTTGAGCGCACGTTCGGCTTCGCGGAAGGCGGTGATGTCGGTGAAACTCATGACAAAGCCGCCGCCGGGCATCGGGTTGCCGATCAGCTCGATCACCTGACCGTTGGGAAACAGGCGCTCGGAGGTGTGGGCACGGCCCTGGCGCATCCAGTGCAGGCGCCGCGCCACATGCACTTCGGCCTCGCCCGGTCCGCACAGCCCGCGCTCGGCATTGAAGCGAATGATGTCGGCAATCGGCCGGCCGACACCGATCAGGCCCTCGGGGTAGTCGAACAGTTCCAGGTAACGCCGGTTCCAGGCCACCAGCCGCAGCGACTGGTCGACCACGCTGATGCCCTGGGTGATGTTCTCGATGGCGCCCTGCAGCAGGGCACGGTTGAACTCCAGTACCTCAGAGGCTTCGTCGGCGATGCGCACCACATCGTCGAGCTGCATTTCGCGGCCTTCGATGGCGGCCTTGACCACGGCGCGGGCCGACGAACTGCCCAGCACACCGGCCAGCAGGCGCTCGGTGTGGGCAATCCATTCGCCGTTGGCATTCTGGCTGGCGTTGAAGTCCTTGCCCTGGCTGTAGGCAAAGCGAATGAAGCTCTTGCTGGCGCGGTCTTCCCCGACAAAACGTGCCGCCAGGTGCAGCAGGTCATCGACTTGTACCGCCAGCAACGAGCGGTTGCCGGACAAGGCGTGGGTCTGCTGGCCGATGAAGCGCCCGGCCTGCCAGTGTTCGGTCACGCGGGTACGCGACAGGATCGAGACCCAGGCAAACAGCGTGCAGTTGCCGGCCATCGACAGCACCACGCCCTGGGTCAGGGGGCTGATCGGCAGGTCGAACGGGTTGCTGTGCAGCCAGGCCAGCAGCGGGAAGCTTTCCAGCGGCCAGCCCATGCCATGCGCCGCCACTGGCAGCACCAGGGTGTAGAACCACAGGAAAATACCGGTGGCCAGGCCGGCGAACACGCCACGGCGGTTGGCCTGCTTCCAGTACAGGGCGCCGAACATCGCCGGCGCCAGCTGGGTGATGGCGGCAAAGGCGATCTGGCCAATGGTGGCCAGGCTCGCGGTGGAGCCCAGCAGGCGGTAGCTGACATACGCCAGCAGCAGGATCACCACGATGCTGACCCGGCGCACGGTGAGCATCCAGTGACGGAATGCCTCGAACGGCCGTTCGGTATTCTTGCGTCGCAGCAGCCAGGGCAACAGCATGTCGTTGGAGACCATGGTCGACAGCGCCACGCTGGCCACGATGACCATGCCGGTGGCCGCCGAGGCGCCACCAATGAACGCCAGCAGCGCCAGCGCCGGGTGCGCATGGCCCAGGGGCAGGCTGATGACAAAGGAGTCAGGCAGCACCGAGGCCGGCAGCATCATCTGCCCGGCCAGGGCAATCGGGATCACGAACAGGGCGGCCAGGGCCAGGTAGATGGGGAAGACCCACTTGGCCAGGTTCAGGTCGCGCGGCTCGATATTCTCCACCACCGTGACGTGGAACTGCCGGGGCAGGCAGACGATGGCCATCATTGCCACGCTGGTCTGCACGATCATCGATGGCCAGTTGACGGTTTCCTGCCAGTACTGCTCCAGGCGCGGGGCCTGGCGGGCCTGGTTCAGCAGGTCGCCAAAGCCGTCGTACAGGCCAAAGGTGACGAACACACCCACCGCGATGAACGCCAGCAGCTTGATCACCGCCTCGAAGGCAATCGCCAGCACCATGCCCCGGTGGTGCTCGGTGACATCCAGGTTGCGCGCCCCGAACACGATGGTAAACAGCGCCAGGATCAGCGACACCACCAGCGCGGTGTCCTGGGCGCGGGTGCCGGTCGAGTCGGCTCCGGCGCCGATCAGGATATTCACGCCCAGCACGATGCCTTTGAGCTGCAGGGCAATGTACGGCAGCATGCCGACCAGGCAGATGACTGCGACCATCACCGCCAGCGATTGCGACTTGCCGTAGCGGGCGGCAATGAAGTCGGCAATCGAGGTGATGTTCTCCTGCTTGCTGATCAGCACCATCTTCTGCAGCACGCGCGGTGCCAGCACCATCAGCACAATGGGCCCCAGGTAGATGGGCAGGAACGACCATAACTGTTCGGCTGCCTGGCCCACTGCGCCGAAAAACGTCCAACTGGTGCAGTACACCGCCAGCGACAGGCTGTAGACCCAGGCCCGTTGTGCCGGGCGCAGCGAATTGCTGTGGCGATCGCCATAAAAGGCAATCGCAAACATGAACGCCATATAACAAAGAGCAACGACGGCGATCAGCCCGCTGGACAACGACATGCTGTATTCCATGAAGAATCAAAAGCGGCAGTCTCGCATGCCGCGCAGGATTCGTCTCTGTAGGACTAATGCCGATCAGTTAAGCCTCGACGCGGACCTGTGGGCGGCAAGCTCTGCTGGCGATGGCTATGTGACAGACGCAACAGATGTGTTGTCCCTGCTGGCCCTTTCGCGGGCAAAGCCCCCTCCCACTGGATTGATGTCGCCCAAGGTCTCGTGCCTGACACCGGATTGATGTTGCCCAAGGTCCCGTGCCTGGCACCGGACTGTGGGAGGCGGCTTGCCGGCGATGGCTATGGGACAGGCGCAGCAGGTGTATGGGCCYTGCTGGYCTCAKCGYCGGATCGCCGCCCGCAGCAAGCCCCCTCCCACCAGATTGATGTTGCCCAAGGTCCCGTGCCTGGCACCGGACTGTGGGAGGCGGCTTGCCGGCGATGGCTATGKGMCAGGCGCAGCAGGTGTRTKGGCCYTGCTGGCCTCAGCGCCGGATCGCCGCCCGCAGCAAGCCACCTCCCACCAGATTGATGTTGCCCAAGGTCTCGTGCCTGACACCGGACTGTGGGAGGCGGCTTGCCGGCGAATGCGGCGGTACAAGCGCAACAGATGTATGGGCCTTGCTGGCTTCATCGTCGGATCGCCGCCCGGAGCAGAGCGGCCTCCTACCTGTTTGGCATTCGACGAAATTCATTTTGGCTGATCGGTATTAGTCCTACGGTACCGGCGTGCACTTTTGGAAATGCCCTATCGACATTCCGGCGCCCAGCGTCTTCAATGTGCCTCGGATTGAGCCTTGATCTTCAATCCGTCAATGCCATTCAGGACACGGACGATGAGCCAGCAGTCACAGTTTTCCCTCCTTAAAAAGCGGCGCTTCCTGCCGTTTTTCATCACCCAGTCGCTGGGGGCCTTCAACGATAACGTGTTCAAGCAAGCGTTGATCCTGGCCATCCTCTACAAGCTCGGGATCCAGGGCGACCAGTCGGTGTACGTCAACCTGTGCGCCTTGTTGTTCATCCTGCCGTTCTTTCTGTTTTCGGCACTGGCCGGGCAACTGGGCGAGAAGTACCCCAAGGATGCGCTGATCCGCGTGATCAAGCTGGCCGAGATCCTGATCATGGCGGTGGGGGCGATGGGCTTTCTGTTCAATCACCTGTGGATGCTGTTGCTGACCCTGTTCGCCATGGGCACTCATTCGGCGTTGTTCGGGCCGGTGAAGTATTCGATCCTGCCCCAGCATTTGCGTGAAAACGAACTGGTCGGCGGTAACGGCCTGGTCGAGATGGGCACGTTCCTGGCGATCCTGGCCGGGACCATCAGTGCCGGCGTCATGCTGTCGTTCACTCATTACGCCTGGGTCGTCTCTGGGGCCATCGTGCTGGTCGCCTGCCTGGGCTTTGCCGCCAGCTGGGGCATTCCCCGCGCCGCCGCCGCTACCCCGGGGCTGGTCCTGAACTGGAATATTTTCAGTCAGTCCTGGGCCACCCTGCGCCTGGGCTTGAGCCAGACGCCGGCGGTGTCGCGTTCGATCGTCGGCAACTCGTGGTTCTGGTTCGTCGGCGCCATTTACCTCACGCAGATCCCGACTTACGCCAAGGACCTGATGTTCGGCGACGAGACCGTCGTTACCCTGATTCTGACGGTGTTCTCCATCGGCATCGCCCTGGGTTCGCTGCTGTGCGAGCGCTTGTCCGGGCACAAGGTCGAGATCGGCCTGGTGCCGTTCGGCTCGTTCGGCATGACCGTGTTCGGCCTGCTGCTGTGGTGGCACTCCGGGCATCTGGTCCAGTCTGAAACCATCAATAGCTGGCGCGATATCCTCGCCCAGTGGCCGGGCCGTTGGGTGCTGCTGGACATTCTGGGCATCGGCATCTTTGGTGGCTTCTACATCGTGCCGCTGTACGCGCTGATCCAGTCGCGCACTGCCGAAAAAGAGCGTTCGCGGGTCATTGCCGCCAATAACATTCTCAATGCACTGTTCATGGTGGTCTCGGCGCTGGTGTCGATCCTGCTGCTGAGCGTGGCCGGGCTGTCGATTCCCGAGCTGTTCCTGGTGGTGTCGCTGATGAACATTGCCGTCAACGTCTATATCTTCAGCATCGTGCCCGAGTTCACCATGCGCTTCATGATCTGGCTGCTCGGCCATTCCATGTACCGGGTCGAGCACCGTGACCTTGATCAGATTCCGGACGAGGGCGCGGCCTTATTGGTGTGCAACCACGTGTCGTTCGTCGACGCGCTGCTGATCGCCGGGGCCGTGCGCCGGCCGATCCGTTTCGTCATGTACTACAAGATCTACCGCCTGCCGGTGCTCAACTTCATTTTTCGCACCGCCGGCACCATCCCGATCGCCGGGCGCAATGAAGACATGGACATCTACGAGCAGTCCTTCAAGCGCATTGCCCGCTACCTGGCCGATGGCGAACTGGTGTGCATCTTCCCCGAGGGCAAGCTGACCACTGACGGCGAGATCAGCGGCTTCAAGGCCGGCATGAGCCGCATCCTCGAAGAAACCCCGGTGCCGGTGATCCCTATGGCCTTGCAGGGGCTGTGGGGCAGCTTCTTCAGCCGCGACCCGGACAAGGGCCTGCTGCGCCGTCTGTGGTCGCGGGTGGTGCTGGTCGCCGGTGCGCCGATCACCGCCGACCTGGCCAAGCCTGTGGATGTGCGCGAACACGTCAAGCGGCTGCGCGGCGACCAGCGCTGAGGCGTGTCACGCCCGCACGATTGACACATGGCGCTTCTTGCCCAGGCTGACTTGCCACTGTGATCCGCCAGGGTCCAGTGGCAGGTCCGGGTCATCCAGCCGCTCGCCGTTCAGGCGCAGGCCGCCACCCTTGGCCAGCCGGCGCACGGCACTGAGCGACGGCTCCAGCCCGGCTTCGACCAGCAGGGCGGCCACCGATACGCCAGCCTGCAAGGCTTCACGGCTCACCGGAATCTTCGGCAGATCAGCCAGGCTGTACTCGCTGAAGATGGCCTGCGCCGCCTGACAGGCCTGCTCGGCCGCCGCCTCGCCATGGGCCAGGGCCGTGACCTGGTTGGCCAGCACGATCTTGGCCTGGTTGAGCGCCGCGCCACCCTTGGCTGTGAGGTGCTCGATCTCTGTCAGGGGCAGTTCGGTAAACAGCTTGAGAAAGCGCGCCACATCGCGGTCGTCGCAGTTGCGCCAGAACTGCCAGAAATCGAACGGCGTGAGCCGCTCGCCGGCCAGCCACACCGCACCGTTCAGCGACTTGCCCATCTTCTTGCCATCGCTGGTGGCCAGCAGCGGCATGGTCAGGCCGAACAGTTCACGGCTGTCACGCCGCCGCCCCAGCTCCACGCCATTGATGATATTGGCCCACTGGTCGGCGCCGCCCAACTGCACCGTGCAGTCGACGCGCCGCGCCAGCTCGGTGAAGTCATGGGCCTGCAGCAGGGTGTAGCCGAACTCCAGGAATGACAGCGAATGCTCGCGATCCAGGCGCTGGCGCACGGCATCAAAAGTCAGCAGGCGATTGATCGAAAAGTAACGCCCCACCTCGCTGAGAAACTGCAGATAGCCAATGCCGTCGAGCCACTGGGCGTTATCGACCACCCGCCCTGCGCCGTCACCCAGCACCACGTAACGGGCGAAGGTGGCGCAGATACCGGCGATATTGGCGTCGATCTGTGCTTGCGACAGCAGCGGGCGGCTCTCATCGCGAAAGCTCGGGTCACCGATGCGGGTGGTCGCGCCGCCGATCAGCATCACCGGCCGGTGTCCGGCCTTCTGCAGCCAGCGCATCAGCATCAGGCCCTGCAAATGGCCGACATGCAGGCTGTCGGCGGTGGCATCGAAACCCAGGTAGATCGTACGCGGCGCCTGGGACAGGTGCTGGCGCAGGCCTTCAAGATCGGTGGCTTGATGAATGAAGCCGCGCTGTTGCAGGGTATCTAGGATGTCAGATGTCATGAGGTTCAGCCTGCCAGGAATTCATGCGAGCAATAGGTTGAAATTTGCACAACCTACCGATAGGTAGTTTTCGCAATCATAGGCAAGCGCTGCCTGCCAGGCAACTGTTGATTGGGTGGGGGGCGTAGCAAACAGCGTGAGTGAGCCGGCTTTTCAAACCGGGTCACTCACGGCTTGTTTCACGTTTTTATGCTTTCGAATCAAGCGTCCCGGTTGGCGCTTGTTCATCCGGCATCTTGCGGAAGTACGTCGACAGCAAGGCGCCGGAAATATTGTGCCAGACGCTGAACAGCGCGCTGGGCACCGCCGCCAGTGGCGAGAAGTGCGCTGCGGCCAATGCCGCGCCCAGACCGGAGTTCTGCATGCCGACTTCCAGCGACAGCGACTTGCGTTGTGGCAGGGGCAGCTTGAACAGTTTGCCGGTGAAGTACCCCAGCAGGTAGCCGAAGCTGTTGTGCAGGATGACCAGTGCCATGATCAGCAGGCCCGACTCGGCAATCTTCGCCTGGCTGGCGGCGACCACGGCGCAGACGATCAGCACGATACTGACCACCGACACCAGCGGCAGCACCTGCACGGCATAACTGACCCGTGCGCCCAGCAAGCGCTGGACAACCACGCCCAGCACGATCGGCAGAATCACCATCTGCACGATCGACAGGAACATGTCGCCGAACGACACCGGCAACCAGGCCGAAGCCAAAAACCAGATCAGGGCCGGGGTCAGCAGCGGGGCGAGCAGGGTGGTGACCGAGGAAATCGCCACGGCCAGCGCCAGGTCACCCTTGGCCAGCCAGGTCATGACATTGGACGAGGTGCCGCTCGGGCAGCAGCCGACCAGAATCACACCGACCGCAATTTCCGGCGGCAGGGCAAAGACCTGGCACAACAGCCAGGCGACGCTGGGCATGATCACGAACTGTGCGGCCACCCCCAGGGCCACGCGCCACGGATGGCGGGCGACCTCGGAAAAGTCCTCGACCTTGAGGGTCAGGCCCATGCCGAACATGACCAGGCCCAGCAACGGCACGATCCAGCCCTTCAGGCCAATGAACACCTGTGGGAACAGGAACGCCAGTACCGCAAACAGCAATACCCAAAGGTGTTGCCGACAAAACGACTCAAGGCTGCCAGTGCACGCATGGCCCTTTCCTTTTCTTATGTTCTTGTTCAATGAAAAGCGCCGCCTCAAGGGCGGCGCCGGATAACGGTGCAGCTTAGATCCCTTGTGGAATCTCTTCACCGCCCAGGGCTTCGAACAGCTCGGGCAAAAACTCGCCGAAGGTCAGCATCATCAGCGTGAAGCTGGCATCCAGTTGGCCCAGGGCTTCGTCGCCGCCGTCCTGTTCGGCCTGGTCCTGCAGCAGTTCTTCGAACTTCAGGCGCTTGATCACCAGCTTGTCGTCGAGCACGAACGACAGCTTGTCCTGCCAGGCCAGCGACAGCTGGGTGACGATCTTGCCGGTGTTCAGGTGCAGCTGGATCTCGTCGCCGGTCAGGTCCTGGCGCTTGCAGCGCACGATGCCGCCATCTTCGTGGGTGTCACGCAGTTCGCATTCGTCCAGCACGAAGAAGTTGTCGGCGGCTTTCTGGGTCTTGACCCAGTCGGTCAGCGTGGCGCTTGGTGCGACTTTCACGGTCAGCGGACGCACCGGCAGCGAGCCGATCACTTCACGCAGGGTCGACAGCAGGTCTTCGGCACGCTTGGGGCTCGAGGCGTTGACCAGGATCAGGCCTTGTTTAGGTGCGATGGCGGCGAAGGTCGCCGAGCGACGAATAAAGGCGCGTGGCAGGAAGGCCTGGATGATCTCATCCTTGATCTGATCGCGTTCCTTTTTGTAGACCTTGCGCATCTGCTCGGCCTCGATCTCGTCGATCTTCTCTTTGACGGCATCGCGCACCACGCTGCCGGGCAGGATACGTTCTTCCTTGCGCGCGGCAATCAGCAGAAAGTCCTGGCTGACATGCACCAGAGGCGCGTCTTCACCTTTGCCGAACGGTGCCACGAAGCCGTAAGTGGTCAACTCCTGGCTGGCACAGGCCCGCGCAGGCTTGGTGGCGAGGGCGGTTTCCAGCGCCTCGGCATCGAACGGCACGTCCTGGGTAAGGCGATAGACAAGCAGGTTTTTGAACCACATGGGGTGAGTCTCTCTTTCCATTGCAAAGGGGGCATTATTCGCTGCCTGGACCCTCTGGGCCAACCCTGAGCTAAGTCTTTGGAAAATTTATAAATTTTTTTGATTTAGTGCTTGCCAGCCATAAGGTGTGTCCGTAGAATGCGCGCCACACCGAGAGACAACGGGTGATTAGCTCAGCTGGGAGAGCATCTGCCTTACAAGCAGAGGGTCGGCGGTTCGATCCCGTCATCACCCACCATCTCAGTGTATGCGCAGCGGTAGTTCAGTCGGTTAGAATACCGGCCTGTCACGCCGGGGGTCGCGGGTTCGAGTCCCGTCCGCTGCGCCATCTTCAGCCTGGGTTCACTGAACGATCCGGGCTAACAAAAAAGCGACCTTCGGGTCGCTTTTTTCGTTTCTGGTGCTCCTGAACGGCCTCTTGAGCCACGGCTGACCGTGGCTTTTCCTGTTGGCTATTTTTTAGCGGGTAAACCGATGACCCGGCCGAGCAGGGCGGGCCTTGGCAGCTCGGCCTGCCCGGCGCTGATCGCGGCGAGTCGTTCCAGGGTGGCCTCGGTAAATGGCGCCGAATGCGGCCCGGCCAGGTCAACGTGCAGCAGCATCTGCTCATTGCCGGCCAGTTCCCTGGCCTCTCCAACCCGATGCAGGCTGTGATAAAGGTGCAGGCGCTTGGTGTCGTGGGTGATCAGTTGCGTGTGCACCTCGACCTCGGCACCCAGTTTGACTTCATGCAGGTAATTGAGGTGCAGCTCCAGGGTGAACAGTGAATGGCCGCAGGCTTCACGGTGATCGCTGTCCAGGCCCAGGGTGTCCATCAGCGCGTCGGTGGCGTAGCTGAAGATCAGCAGGTAGAACGCGTCGCGCAGGTGGCCGTTATAGTCGACCCAATCAGGCTGGATGCGGGTGGTGTAGGTGGTCAGTGCAGGCATGGGCGGTACTCGGCTTGGCATGGGTCAGTCGGTGAAGTTCATACCGTGCCTGGCCTTGGTGGTCTTCACGGCCTCCAGTACGGCAAGCAGGCAATCATCACGGTAACGCTCCAGGGCTGAAATGCTGTGGGTGCCCAACTGCTCGGTGGTGCCCTCGACCACATCGTCAATCAACCGGTCGGTCAGTTCCGGTGCCGGCAGATAGGTCCACGGCAACTGCAGCGCCGGGCCGAACTGCGCCATGAAGTGCCGCATACCGGCATCGCCACCGGCCAGGGTGTAGGTCAGGAAAGTGCCCATGAACGACCAGCGCAGGCCGGCGCCAAAGCGAATCGCGTCATCGATTTCGCCGGTGGTCGCCACGCCGTCATTCACCAGGTGCAGCGCCTCACGCCACAGCGCTTCCAGCAGACGGTCAGCGATAAAGCCGGGGACCTCCTTGCGCACATGCAGCGGGCGCATGCCGAGCGATTCATACACCGTGATCGCCGCCTGGATCGCCTCGGGTGCGGTGTGCTTGCCGCCGACCACTTCCACCAGCGGCAGCAGGTACACCGGGTTGAACGGGTGCCCGACCACGCAGCGCTCTGGATGGGTGGCGCTTTCATAGAATTCACTTGGCAGCAGCCCGGAAGTGCTTGAACCGATCAGCGCCTCGGGTTTGGCGGCTGCGCTGATCTGACGGTGCAATTGCAGCTTCAATTCCAGGCGTTCCGGCGCGCTTTCCTGGATAAAGTCGGCGTCTTTCACGCATTCTTCAATGGTGTCGACAACGCGCAGGCGGTCCTGGGAGGCACCCGCTGCCAGGCCCTGTTGCTCCAGGGCCCCCCAGGCATTGGCGACGCGTTGGCGCAGTGCGGCTTCGGCGCCGGGCGCCGGGTCCCAGGCGACCACATCCAGGCCGTGAGCAAGGGCGCGGGACACCCAGCCGCTGCCGATAACGCCGCTGCCCAGGGCGGCGAAGGTTTTGATCTCAGTGATAAAGCGCATGACGATTTCCTGAAAGGGGTGGGTAATCTGTTGTGGCGACGGGCCAGCCATCGTCCACGGTCCTGATGCCGGTTTCGGCCACCGGTCAACCTCGCTGCGCAAGGCCCATCTTCACGCGGCCTTCAGCCGGGGTCAGCACGCGTGCGCCCAGGCGGCTGAGGATTTCGCCGGCGCGCTCCACCAATTGGCCATTGGTCGCCAGCACGCCCTTGTCCAGCCACAGGTTGTCTTCCAGGCCGACGCGGACATTGCCGCCCAGCAGCACCGCTTGCGCCGCCATCGGCATCTGCATGCGGCCGATGCCGAAGCCGGCCCACACGGCATCGGCCGGCAGGTTGTCGACCATGGCCTTCATGGTGGTGGTGTCGGCCGGTGCGCCCCATGGGATGCCCAGGCACAGCTGGAACAGCGGGTTGTCGAGCAGGCCTTCCTTGATCATCTGCCTGGCAAACCACAGGTGGCCGGTGTCGAAGATTTCCAGCTCGGCCTTTACCCCCAGTGCCTGAATGCGTCTGGCCCCGGCGCGCAGTTGCGCCGGGGTGGACACGTAAATGGTGTCGCCGTCGCCGAAGTTCAGGGTGCCGCAGTCCAGGGTGCAGATTTCCGGCAGCAGTTCTTCGACATGGGCCAGGCGGGTCAGCGGACCGACCAGGTCAGTGCCCGGGCCGAAGGCCATCGGGTTTTCCCCCGCACCGATCTCCAGGTCGCCGCCCATGCCGGCAGTAAGGTTGACGATAATGTCGATGTCGGCCTCGCGGATGCGCTCCATGACTTCGCGGTACAACGCCACATCGCGGCTGAACCGGCCGGTCTCGGGGTCACGCACATGGCAATGCACCACGGTGGCGCCGGCCTTGGCGGCTTCCACGGCAGCCGCGGCGATCTGTTTGGGGGTGACCGGCACGTGGGGGCTTCTGGCGGTCGTGTCGCCAGCACCGGTGAGTGCGCAGGTGATGATGACGTCGTGGTTCATGAGGCAATTCCTTAGGGCGTGTTAATGCTGTTCGCAGCCTTTCACAGCGGCGAAGCGGTGATTGAACAGGGATTATTTGCCGGTCAGTTGCAGGTTGGCGGCCGCCGGTTTGCCGTCAAAGGTGGTCACGCCTTCCAGCCAGCGAGCCTGGTCCTGCGGGTGATCCTTGAGCCACTGCCTGGCCGATTCCAGCGGATCCTTGTGATCCAACAGCGGCTGCATCATCCGGCTCTCGTCGGCGGCGGTGAACGTCAGGTTGGTCAGCAGCTTGTGCACGTTGGGGCACTGCTGGGCGTAGGTGGGCGACGTCACCGTCCAGACGGTGGCCATGCCTTCATTCGGGCCCAGGGCATCTTCGCTGCCGGTGAGGTAGGTCATGGCGACGTTGATGTTCATCGGGTGCGGTGCCCAGCCGAAGAACACCACGGCTTCCTTGCGGCGTACGGCGCGGTCGACGGTGGCGAGCATGCCGGCTTCGCTGGACTCCACCAGTTGGAACTTGCCCAGGCCGAACTGGTTTCTGGTAATCATCGCCTTGATCTGGGTATTGGCCCCCGAGCCTGGCTCGATGCCATAGAGCTTGCCACCCAGTTCTTTTTCGAACCGGGCGATGTCGGCAAAGGTTTTCAGGCCCTTGTCTGCCAGGTAGGTCGGCACGGCGAGGGTGGCACGGGCGTCCTGCAGGCTGGGTTTGTCGAGGACCTTGACTTGCCCGGCGTCGACGAACGGGGTGATGGTCTGGGTCATCAGCGGGTTCCAGTAGCCCAGGAACAGGTCCAGGCGCTGGTCGCGGATGCCGGCAAAGATGATCTGCTGGGACGCACTGGTCTGTTTGGTCTTGTAGCCGAGGCCATCAAGCAACACTTGGGTCATGGCACTGGTGGCGATGACATCGGTCCAGTTCACCACGCCCATGCGCACGTTCTGGCAGGACGCGGCATCCGCTGCCATCACCTGTGTGCTCAGGATGGCGCTGGCGCCGAGTGTGAACACGCAGCGGCTGATCAGTCGGTTCATGGTGGAGCCCTCGGCAGTCGTTATTGTGGGGAGGCGGCGTCTTTGTGCACCGTGACGCCACGTTACGGACCTTCGAGGCTGACAAAGCGTACGGTGGCGACCGGCGTTTGCACTGTGGCGACCTGGGCTCTTGAATCTGCCCATGAACGGGAGTATCACAGTGCCACGCTGCCCGTCCTTCGAGAGCGCCATCGTGGTCCAGAACTTCTACTTTTTGCTGATGCCGGGGTTTTCGGCCATTGGTTTCATCTCCGCGCTGGAACCGTTGCGGGTGGCCAACCGCTTTCGTGGCGAGCTGTATCGCTGGCAGGTGTTGAGCGCCGACGGCGGTGCGGTACTGGCGAGCAATGGCATGTCGGTCAACGCCGATGCCGCGCTGGAACCGTTGAAAAAAGGCGCGACCCTGCTGGTGGTTGCCGGTTTCGAACCCTTGCAGTCCGTCACGCCTGCGCTACAGCACTGGCTGCGTCGCCTCGATCACGAGGGCGTGACCCTCGGTGCCATTGACACCGGCGCCTGTGTACTGGCCGAGGCGGGCCTGCTCGACGGCCATCGCCTGACCTTGCACTGGGAAGCCATCGACGCCTTCAAGGAATCCTACCCACAGCTGACGGTGACCCAGGAACTGTTCGAGATCGACCGCCGCCGTATCACCTGTGCCGGTGGCACCGCGTCCATCGACCTGATGCTCGACCTGATCGCCCAGGCGCACGGCCCGGACCTGGCCATCCAGGTCTCCGAACAGTTCGTGCTCGGCCGCATCCGTCCGCGCAAGGATCACCAGCGCATGCAGATCGCCACGCGCTACGGCATCAACAACAAGAAACTGGTGCAGGTGATTGGCGAGATGGAGCAACACACCGAACCCCCGCTGAGCACCCTGGTGCTGGCCGAGACGATCAAGGTCACCCGGCGCCAGCTGGAGCGCTTGTTCCGCTTGCACCTGAACGACACACCGAGCAATTTCTACCTGGGGCTGCGCCTGGAAAAAGCCCGGCAATTGCTGCGCCAGAGCGACATGAGCGTGCTGGAGGTCAGCATTGCCTGCGGGTTTGAATCGCCGTCGTATTTCACCCGCCGTTACCGGGCGCGGTTTGCCAGATGCCCGAGGGAGGATCGGCGACGCGAAGTGGCTTGAGCGTCGCTTTTGCTGTGTCACCCAAGGCACGGCGGCAACCGCACCGTTGAACAAAACCGCCATCAACTGCCGCGCTGTATCTGCTCCAGGATCAGGCTGTCGGTGATGCTCATATCGTCCAGCAACAGGAACAGCTTGCTCAGCACCTCGGCCATTTTCTGGTCGGTGTCGGCGAACGGCAGGTAGAACGCCGTGGGCTGGCTGCCGGCAGGCACGATGCACAAATAGTTGCCCGGCTCGATATGGATGACCGCGCTGCCCAGGTGAAGGCGGTAATTCGCACGCTGGCCGGTAATGTGCAGGAAATGCCCCTCGCACCGGACGTTTTGCAGCCCCAGCCCGGCAATCAGCTCACCGACCAGTTCGGCGCGTCGTTGCAGGGTTTCCTGGCTGGTGCTGTAGCCGTCGGCGGCGTGGGCCACCGACACCAGCAGGTCGGCGTCACGCATGACTTCCGAGAACAGCAGCGGCGGGACCTGCTCAAGCAGCAGGGCGTCGCCGTTGCGCTGGAATGCAATGGTGTCGAAGACAAGGTGTTCGGTTTCCGAGAGGTAATGGCCGGTCTCCAGAAAGTCGAACCGGGCCTCGATACCGTGTTGCTTGCTCGAATAATGGACATCCTCGACGTTTGAGGTCGACCAGTGGCGCGCCTGCAACAACCGGGCGGCGACCTTGCCTTTGAGGCGGTGGCCGGCAAACCGGCTGGACCACAGGGCGGTATCGCGCTCGGCCGGGGTCAGCAGGTACAGCTCGCGAAAGGCCTGCTTGAACGGTTGTACGCGACGGTGGCTGACCACCTCTTTCTGCCAGGCCGACAGCTGTCCTGCCGTGAACAGGTGAAACGGGTGGGCAATGCGCAGCTGCTGTTCAATGACGTGCTGGCGGCCTTCGAGGTCAGTCACCGCCAGCGTGGCGGCATCGAGCCAGCCCAGCACCGTGTCGTCGGCCTGCACGATCAGTTGTTCCAGCAGCAGGCGAACGGCAGGCAGGTTCAGCAGCGGCCCAAGGTCGGCCAGTGCCAGGGCTTCGCCGCTGCTCATCATCGCTTCCAGGGTGCGGCAGAAGCGGGCGATCTGTTCCTTGAGTTGGCTCTGCTGCGTTTTCAAGGCCATGAAGTCGACGTTTTTGCGCAGCGCAGGCGGTGCGCTCTTGAGCGTTTTTCCCGCTTTGCTGATGTGCAGCGTCGGCGACAGGCCGTCGATCACCAACGTAACGTCATAGCCCTCCAGAGTGGCGGCGGTCACGGCCGATTCAGCGATCTGCGATTCCATCGCCCATTCCAGGCGAATGGCCGAAGGGTAACCGGCGACACACGCCAGGTTTTCCAGGCCGGCCTGTATGGCCGCATGGGAGTTGGCCTGTCGTTCGGCGCCGTACTTGCACACCTCCTTGTGCAGTTTCTTCAGCATCAGGTAGCGCTGGCGAACGTCGTCTGCATCGGTGACGGGCAGCACGCCATAGATACGCATGGCCGCCTGGGCATAACGGGCCAGCTTTTTTTCCAGCGCCGGTCGGCCGATTCCCCGGTAGGCGTCGAGCAGCAGGCGTGTCTGGGGAAACGCCCAAGGCGAGTGTTCGAGTGCTGCCAGGTAAGCGCGCAGATGGTCCGGGTCGGCGTCGGCCAGTGCCTGGTCCAGCCGGTCACGATCCACCACCCCCACGGTTTCATCCAGTGTATTGGGCAGGTCAGTGCCCCAGCCGGAGCGGGGCGCCAGGGCAATCTCCAGGTATTGCTGCTGAAAGGCTTGCAGGTCATTCCAGCCGAGCGCGTCGAGCAGCACCGGGCTGGCCTTGCCGGCGTAGGGCAGTGCGGTCAGCAGGGTATTTCTGGAAAAGTCGCTCAGTGCTGTAAGCAGTTCTGCTGACAGGCTACCGGGCAATTGCTCAAGCCGCAGGAAGCGCTCAAGCACCGCAGCCGTATCACCAAAACCGTCATGGAAGTGATCCGGCGTCATGCCCATACGTTCGATAACTGCCAGCGCCTGCAGCAGCCAGCGCGGCTGGAACACCTCTACCAAACGGAAGGTGTCTGCAAGCCTTGCGGCGTTATCGGGCAAGGCGGCCAGGGCCGCCTCGACATAGCGAACGGTGAAATCAATCAGTTCCGGTGGCACGGCCGTGGTGGCTTCAGCGGCAGAGGCATCCTGTTGTGGCGGTTGATCATCAATGTCTTCGTCGGTGGGATGTTCATCATCGTCCTCCTCGCATGCCTCATCGGCATACCGATCCAGGTCAACGTCGTCGCTGGCCAGCCCGGTGTCGTCCGAATAGGCCATCATGGCGCGGCCCCAGGTGTCGGCGGCCCGCACAAAACGCGGGTAATCAAGGCCGCCGGCTTGCAGCAGGGCCGCCGCGATGCGGCCGATGTCCTGGTAGGCGTAGACATAGGCGTCGGCGATTTTCCGGGGTGCGTCATGGGGTGAGGACAGCGGCTGCTCGCGGTTCCAGCGGCCGTCCAGCAACCATCCGGCCAGGGTCTGCCAGGCCGGGGTGGGCGGGTAATGACTCAGGCGCCTGATACAGTCCTCGACATCAGGAAAGGCCCAGGCCTGGTCGTGGCGCCGACGGTAACAGGCCGGGCCGTCTTCGTCCGTGGGCAATGGATAATCACTGTCCTCGAACGCGTATTGCAGCATGTGCTGCAACCGCGCACCGATCTGCTCTTGCGCATAGGCATCCGGGTGGGCGGTGATCCAGGCATCGCAGAGTCGGTATTGCAACTCATGACGCTGTTGATCGCGGCGATCCTCCAGATCGTCCCAGACGGTGGGAAAGACAAAACCCTCTGCCAGTGCCCTGGGGCCTTCCCCGGGCTGCTGCCTGACCCAGTCAGTGGCGATGCGCAGCAAATCGACGCCGTTCCAGAAGCCGGGCTCGCCGTTGTCATGGCCTGCGAGTTCGGGGTCATTATCCAGCGCGTGTTCGCAGAAGGCGCGCAGCGCTGCAAGGCGTGTGGCTTGTTCAGGCACGGGACGGCGTGATTGCATGAGGGCATCCGGGAAAGGGAACGATGAGAATCAGCCGCCCATCAGCGGCACCAGGCGGATAAAGGCAAGCGTGGAGGTCGGACTCAGCTCGATTGACTCATCGAGCCGCTGCAGCATGACGCCGTTGTGCAGAATACGAAAAGCGCGGGTTTCAAAGCCCTTCAAGGCACGCCTGATTTCAACGCTAACGTCCAGTGCTGGAGGAGGGCTTGCCTGGGGCATGGCAATCACGCCTTCACCGGCTTGCTGAACGATGTCCCGCTCGCTCAGGTACTGGCGGTCGAGTACTTCACGCAGCGAGGCCTGTTGCGCGACATGTCGGGCTGAGAGCAAGGTGATCTGTTCGGCAACGGCCAGGCCGATAAGCTCGCTCACCGTTAAGGTCGATGAGGCGGGGCTCAGGCTGACAGAAGGCAGCAAAGGCTCCTGGCGTGCGCCTCTGAGGCAATAGCTATGAACCACCAGCTTCATGGGGTCTTCCTCGCAAGCCAGGCCAGGTTGATGAGTGTATCCCGGCGGGTCGCTTGTCTGCATGCGCCCCGTCTTTTATCAAATACCCGATAACGTGCAGATTCATCGTGCTATGGATTAGCCGCTTGTCATGGATTCGCTCTACACCGGCCCCTTGGGCGCTGTGTCCGCAACAATACGTAAACGTTGATGTTACAAAAGCTTGCTATTGCCGCCAGCACGCCATAGAATGCGCGCCGCACCGAGAGACAAAGGGTGATTAGCTCAGCCGGGAGAGCATCTGCCTTACAAGCAGAGGGTCGGCGGTTCGATCCCGTCATCACCCACCAATCTCAGTGCAATGCGCAGCGGTAGTTCAGTCGGTTAGAATACCGGCCTGTCACGCCGGGGGTCGCGGGTTCGAGTCCCGTCCGCTGCGCCATCTTCAGCTCAGGTTCACTGAACGATCTGAGCCAAACAAGAAAGCGACCTTAGGGTCGCTTTTTTGCTTTCTGCAGGGTGAAGCCGGCTTGTTTGCCGTCATTCATCCCTTCACCAGATCCTATACCTGGCTGTTTATACCTTCGGTGAATCCAGGGCGCAGGTTTAGATAAGTTTTATTCATATTTGGATATAGCCAAATAGAATTATCTGACCGTTATAAATTCCGTTATGTTTGCTTTCAACAGCCTACCCCCGCACCCAGGATGGTCCCAATGTGAAGAAGCGCCTGCATCGCAGACCTTCGCATCCCAGGCCAGACGCCTGAGGCTGTGCAGGTTGCCAGGGTGATCCCACAGGATCCCTGAGCAGGAATGTTGGAAGGGAATCTCCCCATGTCGCACACCCAGTCCTGCGATCTGCATAGCCTGCGCCGTCTGCCCACACGGCCTGTCCAGAAGTACCCGCCCACGCCCTTTTGTCTTGCGCCGCCCGGCCTGAACGGCTGAGGTCTGCCTGCGCGTGTCTTGCCGTCCACGGCGGCGCGCAGCACGGCCATCTGTCTCCTCCTTTTTATAACGCGTCATCCCGATGATGGCGTACGTACCCGACTGCGCCGTCTGGCGACACGGATGGCGCATGCCATTCGTTCTGGAGTGACCATGGAGCCTGTGATTCAAGGCAAAGGTGCGCAAGAAAACCGCCCTACATTCGCACCCGTCCCGTTGGGGCTGGCCATTGCCGGGCTGTTTTGGGCCGGTGCCGTGCAGGCCGATGACCCGGCACTTGCGCCCCGTAGCCAGGCCGACACCCTGTCGACCGTGGTGGTGACCGGCAACCGCGGTGCTGAGCAGCGCACGGTGACCAGCAGCCCGGTGCCGATTGATGTAGTGGGCGCCAGGCAATTGCAGGAAACCGGCAAGCCCGGCCTGATGGAAGCCCTGAGTGCGGTAATCCCGTCGCTGACCCTGCCGGAAAAGACCGGCTCCGATGCCAGCGGCATGGTCAAGGCCCCCAACCTGCGCGGCCTGCCGGCCTCCGAGGTGCTGGTGCTGGTCAACGGCAAGCGCCGCCACACCAGCGCGACGTTGAACATCAACGGTATCAACACCGGCGCAGCGCCCGCGGACCTTGACCTGATCCCCATCAGCGCCATCGACCACGTCGAGGTGCTGCGCGACGGTGCCGCGGCGCAATATGGCTCGGACGCGATTGCCGGGGTGATCAATATCATCCTCAAGGCCGACACCAGCGGTACGTCCATCACCCATGCCGGCATCGGCTACGACGGCAAGAAGCAGACCGTGCAGCAGAGCCTGAACAAGGGCTTCGAGATGGGTAGCGGCGGTATCCTGCAACTGGCCCTTGATGCGCGCAGCCAGAACGACGACAACAAGGCCAGCGACAATGGCTACACCTATGCGCAGGCCTATGACCTGGCGGGCAAATCGACCTATGGCGGTTACGGCACGCCGAAGAACAACCTGCTCAACCTGGCCTACAACGCCGAACTGCCGGTTGGCGACGACCTGACCCTGTACTCGTTCAGCACCTGGTCCCGGCGCAAATACGAGCAAGGCCAGAATTTTCGCCTGCCGACCATCGTCAACACCATTCGCACTGGCCCCAATGGTTACCCGGGCGGCTACACGCCCACCTGGTACATCGACGAAGAAGACTTCCAGGCCGCTTTCGGCGGCAAGGGCCAGGTCGGTGCCTGGGACTGGGATTTGTCGACCACCTATGGCCGTAACGATGCCGAACAGGGCACCTGGCACAACCAGAACCCGTCGCTGGGCGAGGCCACGCCCAATTCATTCAAGTCCGGCACCTGGATCGCCAGCGAGCTGACTACCAACCTGGATTTCAAACGCGGTTTCGATGTCGGCCTGAGCAAGCCGCTGGATGTGTCGCTGGGGTTCGAGCATCGCCGTGATGGCTATGAGGTCGAGGAGGGCGACTGGGCGTCCTGGGCCAACGGTGGTTATTGCCTGGCGGCGGGCAACTGCGCGGCCTCCGGCGCGCAGGTCACCAACGGTATTGCCCCCGACCAGACCGACAAGGCTACCCGCAACAGCCTGGCCAGCTACATCGACGTAGGGTTCAACCCGTTGCCGCAGTGGTACGTAGGCACGGCGCTGCGCTACGAGCATTACAACCAGGGCGTGGGCGCCACCCGCAGCGGCAAGCTGACCACCCGCTATGAATTCACGCCACAGTTTGCCGTACGTGCCACGGTGAGCAACGGCTTTCGGGCGCCGTCCCTGGCCAACAGCCTGTTCAGTGCCCGCTCGACCACCTATGGCGTGGTCGATGGCGTCTACCAGTCGATCAACTATGGCGTGCTGCCGGTGGATTCGGGCGCGGCCAAGGCGCTGGGCGCCGAATCGCTCAAGCCGGAGCGCTCGACCAACTTCAGCCTGGGCTTTGCCTTGACGCCCAGCGAGCGCCTGAGCCTGACCGTCGATGCCTATGTGATCAACCTGCGTGACCGCATCACCCTGACCAACACCTTGCTGGGCAGCGAAGTCACCCAGGTGCTGCTGGGCAATGGCATCGATTCGACCTCGGGCGGGCAGTACTTCATCAATGGCGCCGACACCCGCACCCAAGGCGTCGACCTGGTCGGCAACTACCTCCAGGACCTCGACGGCTTCGGCTCGCTGCGCTGGACGGCGGCGTTCAACTACAACGACACCGAGATCCTCAACTACAAGAACTCCACCACCATCCTGGGCACCGACTACGCGCTGATGGACCGCAAGGCGCGCAACGTGATCGACGGCGTGCAGCCCGCCACCAAGTTCATCCTCAGCGGCGACTGGAAGATCGACCGCTTCAACGTCAACCTGACCCTGACTCGCTACGGCAAGTACACCGAGGTCAATACCGCCAGCGACCGCTCGCTGGATCGCACCTACCAGGCCCGCTGGATCACCGACCTGGACGTGGGCTACGACATTACCCGCGACCTGAACCTGGCCATCGGCGCCAAGAACCTGTTCGACCTTTATCCCGAAAAACAAGGTGTGCCCAGCAGCACCATGGTCAGCAGCTACGGCACCTATTCGCCGTACGGCTTTACCGGTGGCTACTACTACACGCGCCTGAGCTACGCCTTCTGACCCGCCCGTGCGGTTGATCACGACACACGTCTCTGCCTGCAAGGAATATCACATGCCGACCATCGCCAAACCCTTCGATCTGCACCACGAGGTCAAGGATTACACCACCGCCACCGCCCCGCGTCGGCAGGCGCCTGTCCAGGTGCTGCGGGTAGTGCCGACGCGCCATCCGTGGCGCTGGGTCGGCACCGCGTTCGCCGTCCTGGTGCTGCTGACCCTGGGTCATTCGCTGCTGACCAACCCACGCTGGGAGTGGGGCGTGTTCGCCGAATGGTTCCTGGCGCCGTCGGTGCTGCGCGGCCTGGGCCAGACCTTGCTGTTGACCCTGCTGGGCACGGTGTTCAGCATTGTGCTCGGCACTGCGCTGGCGCTGGCGCGGTTGTCGAAATCGCCGCTGCTGGCGTCGCTGGCCTGGGGCTATATCTGGTTCTTTCGGTCGCTGCCGGCGCTGCTGGTGCTGATCATCCTCTACAACTTCGCCTACCTCTACGACCACATCGTGCTCGGTGTGCCGTTCACCGGTTGGGTCCTGGCCGAATGGTCAACGGTGGATGTACTCAGCCAGTTCACCGTGGCGGTGCTGGGCCTGTCATTGATGCAGGCGGCCTACACCGCCGAGATCATTCGCGGCGGCATCCTGGGTGTCGACCAGGGTCAGCATGAAGCCGCCGCCGCGCTGGGTTTGCCGACCCACCGACGCATCGTGCGCATCATCCTGCCGCAGGCGCTGCGTTCGATCCTGCCGTCGGGTTTCAACGAGATCATCGGCCTGGTCAAGGGCACCTCGATCGTCTACGTGCTGGCACTGCCCGAGCTGTTCTACACCGTGCAGGTCATCTACAACCGCACCCAGGCCGTGATCCCGCTGCTGATCGTGGCCACGGTCTGGTACCTGATCATCACCAGTGTGCTGACCCTCCTGCAGTACTACGTCGAGCGTTATTTCGCCCGCGGTACCAGCCGGGTCTTGCCACCGACACCGCTGCAGCGCGTGCAGCACTGGATCGAGGTGCGTCGTCATGGCTGAAGCCACTGCTGCACGGCCGGCAGGCCATATCCGTATCCAGGGCGTGGGCAAGCGTTACGGCCAGCATGAGGTGCTCAAGGGCATCGACCTGGACATCGAGCCGGGCAAGGTCACGGTCATTCTCGGGCCTTCCGGCTCGGGCAAATCGACCTTGCTGCGCACCATCAACCACCTGGAAAAGATCGACCACGGACTGATCACCATCGATGGCGAGTACGTTGGCTACCGACGCAAGGGCGAGCTTCTGTACGAACTCAAGGAGCGTGAAGTCCTCAAGCGCCGGGCCGAGGTGGGCTTTGTGTTCCAGAACTTCAACCTGTTCCCGCACCTGACCGCTGCGCAAAACATCGCCGAGGCGCCGCTGGCCCACAAGCGCTGGAGCAAGCCACAGGCAGCGGGCAGGGCGCTGGAGCTGCTGGCCCGTGTGGGCCTGGCCGACAAGGCGGATGCCTACCCCCGGGAATTGTCCGGTGGCCAGCAACAGCGCGTGGCGATTGCCCGGGCCCTGGCGCTGGAGCCCAAGGTCCTGCTGTTCGACGAGCCGACCTCGGCACTGGACCCCGAGTTGGTCGGGGAAGTGCTGGACGTGATCAAGGGCCTGGCCCGACTGGGCGTGACCCTGGTGGTGGTGACCCACGAGATCGGTTTCGCCCGTGAAGTGGCCGACCATGTGGTGTTCCTGTGCGAAGGCCGGCTGGTCGAGCAGGGGCCGCCGCAGCAGATTTTCAACCATCCGCGCCACCCGCGCACCGCCGCGTTTTTCGGCAAGGTCTTATGAATCCGGATGCACAGGGAGTCCATCGATGATGCTTGTTAATACCACCCGTATCACTTTGCTGGCGCTGGCCGTCAGCCTCGGCCAGTTGGCCGTGGCTGACCCAGGCCCGGCCGATGTCAAGGTTGTGAAGTTCGACCTCAGCGCCGAGCGTGAGCGCATTCGTGCGCCGCGCAACGAGGCGGCCATCGCGCAGATCCCGGCCGGTTTCAGGTTCGCCCAGCCGGGCAAGTTCACCGTGGCGGTGTCTGGCGCCTCCAACCCGCCACTGGCGTTGCTGGCCAGTGACGACAAGACCACCATCGGCAGCGAGGCCGACACTGCGCAATTGATCGCTGACAGTCTGGGCCTGCAGCTCAATGTCGTGCAAAGCAGTTGGGAGGACTGGCCGCTGGGCGTCAGCTCCGGCAAGTACGACGTCGTGATCAGCAACGTGACCGTCACCGAGGCGCGCAAGAAGCGTTTCGATTTCGCCACCTACCGCCAGGACGTGCTGGGGTTCTACGTCAAGAGCACCAGCCCGATCCAGGCCATCAACGCAGCCCCCGATATTGCGGGGCTGAAGATCATCGTCGGCTCCGGCACCAATCAGGAGAAGGTCCTGCTGGCCTGGAACCAGGCCAATGAAAAGGCCGGGCTCAAGCCGGCCTTGCTGCAGTACTACGACGACAACGCCTCGGCGCAACTGGCGGTGCAGTCCGGGCGTTCCGATGCCACCTTCGGGCCCAACGCCACCGCAGCCTATGCCGCCGCCCTGACCGGCGGCACACGTCGGGTCGGGGTGGTCAACGGCGGCTGGCCCTTGCAGGCCGACATCGCCGTGACCACCCGCAAGGACAACGGCCTGATCACGCCCGTTCATACCGCCCTGCAAGGGGTGATCGAGGGCGGTCAATACACCCAGGTGCTGCAGCGCTGGGGGCTGGATGTCGAGCGCATCGCCCGCTCGCAGATCAACCCACCGGGCCTGCCGGACTGACCCAGGAGAACGGACATGACACTGACACGACGTGAAGCCCTGTCGACCCTCGCCACCGTTGGCGGCGAGGGCGCAGTGACCGGGGCGCTGGCCGCACTGGGCCTTGGGCCTTCTGCACACCGTCGCCCGCAACCGCTCAAGCTGGCCGCCAACACCGGGCAGGGCGCCAGCGTGCTGGTTCTGGGCGCTGGTATCGCCGGGCTGGTCTCGGCACTGGAACTGACCCGCGCAGGGTTCAAGGTGCAGGTGCTGGAGGCCCGCCAGCGCGTGGGTGGGCGGACCTGGACGCTGCGCGATGGCGACCGGGTCGACTACCTCGACGGTCGCAGCCAGACCGCGCGGCTTGACCCTGGCTTATATTTCAATGCCGGGCCTGCGCGTATTCCCAGCCAGCATCGCACCTTGCTCGACTATTGCAGCGAGCTGGGCGTACCGCTGGAAGTGCTGGTCAACAGCAGCCATGGCGCCCATGTCAGGCCGGACCTGCAACAGCCGGCGTTCACCGTCGGCCAGGCCGTCAACGACACCCGTGGGCACCTGGCCGGCCTGCTGGCCACGGCGGTCAGGCGCGATGCGCTGGATGATGTGTTGAGCCACGAGGAGCGCACCCGGTTGCTGGCGTTTCTACAGGTCTACGGTGACCTGTCCCAGGAACTGGCCTATGAAGGCAGCCTGCGCGCCGGTCACCGGGAGTCGCAGCGGCACCCCGGTGCCTTGCCGGGCAGCCTGACGCCGGTAAGCCTTGACCGGTTACTGCATCCGGAGTTGTGGGGCGCCTTGCTGCACAGTGAGTTTCCCGAGTTCTCGGCGACCATGTTCCAGCCGGTCGGCGGTATGGACCGGATCACTGACGCCTTCTACCAGCGGGTTCGCGATCATGTGCAACTGGGCGCCGAGGTGCGCAGCCTGCGCCAGCGCGACGACGGCGTGGCGGTGACCTATCACGATCACGCCAGCGGTCTGGAGCAGGTGGTGCGTGCCGACTACCTGATTTCCACCGTGCCGCTGCCGCTGCTGGCGCGGCTTGATACCGACTTCAGCGAGCCGGTCAAGGCCGCCTTGCAGCGTGTCCCCAATGGCCAGGCCACCAAGGTGGCCTGGCAGTCACCGCGTTTCTGGGAAAGCGACTACCGCATTTATGGCGGCCTGTCCTGGGTCGAGCACCCGGCGCGACTGCTCTGGTACCCGAGCAACGACTTGAACACCCGCAACGGCCTGCTGGTGGCCGGTTACCTCACCAGCGACGACGCCCGCGAATTTGGCCGGCAGCCACTGGCGACGCAATACCAGGCCTCCAGAGACGCGGTCGAGCTGTTGCACCCTGGCTATTCGCAGCACCTGCGCCACCCGCTGGCCGTGTCGTGGGAGCAGATACGGTTCAGTGAAGGGCCGTGGCTGGCGCGTGATCGTTTTCCCGCCCTCGACAGCGCCTTGCTCGAAAAACCTCACGGCCGGGTGTATTTGGCCGGCGACGGGCTGGTGCAAAGCGGTGTCGGCATCTGGCAGGAATCGGCGGCCAACTCGGCGCGCCATGTGATCGGCCTGCTGGCCGAGCAGGTCATCGCCCAGCGTCAGGCGGTCCAGGCTGGCCTTTGCACTGCACCCCTCAACCGAACGCCGTGATGCGGCGCGACTTTCAAGGAACATCACCATGAGCGACAGCATTCAACGCACCCGCGCAGGAACCTTTCCCATCTCGCAAACCGTGACCGTGCCGGCCTCGGCCAGCCTGGTGTTCATCAGCGGCACCTTGCCGGATGTGGCCGACCCGAGCGCGCCGCCCGGGACGCAGGCGGCTTATGGCAACACCGAGGTGCAGGCGGTTTCGGTGTTCAACAAACTGCGCGCCATCCTGCGCCAGCAAGACCTGGACCTGGGCGATATCGTGTCGCTGAAGGTTTTCCTGCTGGGCACCGAGGCCACCGGCGGCCGCCTGGACTTTGCCGGCCTGCAGGCTGGCTACACGCAATTTTTCGGCACTGAACAACAGCCCGAAACACCGACGCGCACCGCCTTGCAGGTGGCTGGCCTGCCATTGCCCGGTGCGCTGATCGAAGTCGAGGCCATTGCCGCCAGGACCGCCTGACGCGATCGGCTGAACGGCGGCCTTGGCGCCGCTGACCATTTTCTCAACCTCATTAATTCGGACTCCGGGACGCTGGCCTGCACTGGCCGCTGTCCCGGCACGGGTTCGTGCGCCCGCGAAAAGCCGATAAGGACGAACGATGAACACCGCAATACAGGCCAGGTTCTGGTTGGGCAATCTGTTATGGCTGGGCCTGAGCGCTGAAACAGCCTGGGCCGAAGACGTGCAAATACGCACCGATCCGCAACTGCAAAAAGTCCAGGTGGTCGGCGCCCGGGTGACCGGGGCCGATGAGGCCATTGGCACCGACCGGATCAGCAATACGGTGTCGATCTCGCACCAGGCACTGCTTTCAGCACCGGCCGGCACCTCCGGGCTGAAAATGCTCGAATCACTGCCGGGCTTCAACGTGCAGGTCAATGACGCGCTGGGGTTATATGAGTTCGGCAACTCAGTGTTCGTACGGGCCTTCAATTTTCAGCAGATCGGCTTTTCCATCGACGGCGTGCCACTGGGGCGCAGTGACCAATTCGGCGGCAGCCCCATCTATCGCTACGTCGACAACGAAAACACCGAGCGGGTGACCGCCTCGACCGGGGCTGGCGATGTCTCGCAGCCTGGCTACACCTCGCTGGGTCCGTACGTGGATTATGTGTCGGTCAATCCCGGCCAGAAGGCGGGTATCAGCACGTCCTACACGTTGGGCAGCGACAGCCTGCGACGCAGTTTCTTCAAGGTCAACACCGGTGAGTACAACGGCCTGTCGGCCTATTTCAGCCGCTCCAAGATCGACGGCGACTTGTGGCGCGGCCCCGGCACCATTGACCGCGAGCACCTGGAAGGCAAGGTGCGTTATCAATTTGGCGACGATAACGACCTCCAGTTTCGCGTGGTGCATAACGATTTCTTCGACTACGACTCGCCCTCGATCACTCAGGCCCAGTACCAGGGTATGGCAGGGGATGCCTTTGGCCGCTCGGGACGTGACTTTGCCTACCTCGGCACAGTGCCGGACCTGACCCCCACGGTCGCCGGGGTGCAATACAGTAACGCCGGCTACAACCAGTTCTACAAGACCGCGATCAATCAGCGCCGCGACACGCTGTACAGCCTGAGCGGGCGCTTTGCGCTCAATGACAACCTGGACAACACCACCAGCGTTTATTACGAAGACAAGCAAGGCTTTGGTGTGTCGCCTGAGGCCTACGGCACCTCGTTGGCCTTGCACACCGCCCAGGTGGCCACCGTGCCCGGCCTGAGCGCACCGCGCGGCATCCAGTATGGGTTGTCGGCCCTGAGCGGGCATCGCTACGGCGCCACCACGAACTTCACCTGGCGCGTCGGCCAGCACGCCATCGAAGCCGGCATCTGGGCCGAAAAGGACGTGTTCAATCGCTTGCAGGCCCGTTACAACCTGACCGATGGCAGCCCGGCCGGTTATCGTCTACTCAACGAGCCGGTGCATCTGCAAGGCGACTTCAGCTCGACCCGCGACTCGCTGCAACTGCATCTCAAGGACACCTGGACACTGCTGGACGACCGCCTGCGCCTGCAGTTCGGTGTCAAGCGCCTGGACCTTGATTATGAAGTGCAAGGCTACCGCAACGCCGGCGACTACATTGCCAACCGCCAGCCGAAGCTGGGCACGAACTGGCGCGATAACTTCTTGCCCCAGGCCGGCCTGGTCTATGACTTGACCGGCGACTCACAGCTGTTTGCCTCCTATTCGGAAAACCTCGCCCTGCCGCGCGGCGCCGATGACGTCTACCGGGCAGCCAGCCCCAACGTGCCGGCCCCGGCTGCCGAGACCTCGAAGAACTACGAAATCGGCTACCGCTTCAACCGGCCGACGTTCAACGCCGCCTGGGCGCTGTACCGCACCGAGTTCGACAACCGCCTGCAAGCGTTCGCCGCCATGGTGCCCGGCAGCAGCACCACCGAGACCTTCTACCAGAACGTCGGCAAGGCCTCGGCCTACGGCTCGGAGCTGAGCGGGCAATGGAAGCCGCCGATCCTGGCCAACAAGGTCGTGCTCAACGGCAGTGTCAGCTACAACGTGGCGCGTTTCGACGATGATGCGGCAGGCTTTGCCCTCAAGGACAACGAAATCCCCGACAGCCCGCGCTGGCTGGCCCAGGCCGGCGTGACTTACGAGTTCAGCCCCTGGGCGGTGCTGAACGTCTCGGCCCGGCATATCGGTTCGCGCTACAGCAACTTCACCAATACCGAATCGGTGCCCGGCTACACGTTGTACAACGCCTACCTCGATTTGGGCGGCGACGCGCTGCATTACGGCCCGCTCAAGAGCGTCAAGCTGCGTTTCAACATCGACAACCTGTTCGACAAGCACTACCTGGGCTACATGCTCAGCACCGTCAGTGGCCCGGCGTCCTACCGGCCCGGTTCGCCGCGTACCTTCCAGACCACCCTGAGCGCGGAGTTCTAAACCATGCCCCCACTCAAGCGTTCAGTTCTGCTCGCCCTGGCTCTGACCTCTTTCCAGGCGCAGGCCGACGAGCAGGTCAGCCCTGCGACCCAGGCCTTGCATCAGCGCCTTCTGGTGCTCGACAGCCACTTGGACACCCCGATGAATTTCCTGCGCCCCGGCTGGGACATGCTAGTGCGTCATACCTACAAGGACGACGGCAGCCAGGTCGACTTGCCGCGCATGCGCGAGGGCGGGCTCGATGGAGGCTTCTGGGTGATCTACACCCCGCCAGGCCCGCGCACCGAAGCCGGGCGCGCCTACGCCAGTCACTACGGACTGTCGGTGCTGGCGCGCATCAAGGACCTGATCAGCCGTGCCCCGGATCAATTCGAGTTGGCGCTGACACCGGCCGATGCCCGGCGCATCGCCAGTGCCGGCAAGCGCGTGGTGTTCATCAGCATGGAAAACGCCGACCCGCTGGGTTCGGATCCGGCGCTGTTGCAGACCTACTATCGTCAGGGCCTGCGCATGCTTGGCCTGGTGCACTTCAGCACCAACGAGATGGCCGACTCGGCCACGGCCTTGCCGGAGTGGCACGGTCTGAGTCCCAAGGGGCGTGACCTGGTGGTGGCGGCCAACCGCGCGGGCATCCTGCTGGATGTGTCGCACGCTTCCGATGCGGTGTTCGATCAGGTGCTGGCGCTGTCGACCGCACCGGTCATCGCCTCGCACAGCAGCGCCAAGGCGATCAGCCCACACCCGCGCAACCTGGATGACGAGCGCCTGCGCCGGTTGGCGGCCAAGGGCGGGGTGGTGCAGGTCAACAGTTATGGCGACTACCTGATCCCGTTCAAGCCCAACCCGCAGCGGCAAAAGGCCCTGGCACCGCTGTACGCCCGCTACCACGACCTGGCGGCCCTGAACCCGGTCGAGGTCAAGGCGTTGCAGGGCGAGATCGCAGCGGTCAAGCAACGCTATCCGCAACCCCGGCCGGACCTGGACGTGTTCATGCAGCACCTGTTGCACATCCTTGCCGTTGTCGGCCCCGAGCACGTTGGTATCGGCGCCGATTGGGACGGTGGTGGCGGAGTCGCGGGGCTCGAAGACGTCAGCCTGCTGCCGCGCATCAGCGAGCGGCTGCTGCGGGCGGGCTACAGCGAGCAGGACCTGGCCAATATCTGGGGCGAAAACCTGCTGCGGGTGCTGCAGGCCGCCCAGGATCGGCGCGACGGGCCGGCGCCTTTGTAGGACCCGCTTCAGCCGGGAAGCAGGCGCCGTTTCTGCGTCGTGGCCTTCGTCGCTGAAGCGGCGCCTACGGTCAGCCAGGGCGCCCGTCGATCAGCGATTGATCAGCGCCAGCACCGCATCGGTCACCTGCCGGGTGGTGGCGGTGCCGCCCAGATCGGGGGTGTGCACGCCGCTTTCGGTAACCGCCTCGATGGCCGCCATCAGGGTCTTGGCCGCCGCCGGTTCGCCCAGGTGTTCAAGCATCATGGCGGCAGTCCAGAAGGTGGCGATGGGGTTGGCCACGCCCTTGCCGGTGATGTCGAACGCCGACCCGTGAATGGGCTCGAACATCGACGGGAATTGACGGCCCGGGTTGAGGTTGGCGGTCGGCGCAATGCCCAGGCTGCCCGACAGGGCCGCAGCCAGGTCCGACAGAATGTCGGCGTGCAGGTTGGTGGCCACGATCACATCCAGGGTCTGCGGCTTGAGCACCATGCGCGTGGTCACGGCGTCGACCAGCTCCTTGTCGACCTTCACGTCCGGGAAGTCCCTGGCCACCTCAAAGAAAATCTCGTCCCACAGCACCATGCCGTGGCGCTGGGCGTTGGATTTGGTGACCAGGGTCAGGTGCTTGCGTGGTCGGCTGCGGGCCAGCTCGAAGGCAAAGCGGTGGATGCGCTCGACGCCGGCGCGGGTAAAGACCGACACTTCGGTGGCCACTTCTTCAGGCAGGCCGCGATGCACACGCCCGCCATTGCCGGAATATTCACCCTCTGAGTTTTCCCGTACCACCACCCAGTCGATTTCATGGCCATTGTGCAGTGGGCTCTTGACCCCTGGCAGTACGCGGGCAGGGCGCACGTTAGCGTACTGGTCGAAACCCTGGCAGATCGGCAGGCGCAAGCCCCAGAGGGAAATGTGGTCAGGCACATTCAACGCGCCCACCGCCCCGAAGAAGATGGCGTCGAAGGTTTTCAGCTCGGCCAGGCCACCCTCGGGAATGTAATGGCCATCCTTGAGGTAGTTGTCGGAATTCCAGCCGAAGTGTTTGAACGCCAGCTCGAAGCCGGCCTTGGCAGCCAGGGCCTGCAAGACCTCGACGCCTGCGGCGATGACTTCGACGCCAATGCCATCACCGGGTACTGCTGCAATGTTGTAGCTACTCATGGGTCACTCCACTCGGTTTGCTGTTGTTATCTGCCGGAGCGGGGGTATCCGGCCGGGTGTAAGCGGAGTATATGTAGTGAATTGAACGCTAAGAGTGACTTGTAATCACCACATCATTAACTTTGGGTTATCAATGAGCAAGACGCAGGATCTGTCGTTTTTTCATCTGTTGGCCAAGCAAGGCAGCCTGGTCGCCACCGCTCGTGAACTGGGCATCACGCCGCCGGCTGTCAGTAAGCGCCTGAGCCAGCTTGAAGCGCGCCTGGGCGCCCGGCTGGTCAACCGCACCACCCGCTCCATGAGCCTGACCACCGAGGGTGAACTGTATTTCAGCCATGCAGCACGCATCCTGACCCAGATCGATGAGGTCGAGCAGTTGGTCAGCCAGGCACAGGCCACACCGCAGGGGCTGATCCGGGTCAATGCCTCGCTGGGTTTTGGCCGACGGCACATCGGGCCGGCGCTGGCCGCCTTTTTCAGCCAGTACCCGCAGGTGCAGGTGCAACTGGAGATCAGCGACCACCCGCTGGACCTGACCGCCCATGGCTTTGACCTGGGTATTCGCTTCGGCACGCTGCCCGATGCTGCCTTTCATGCGCGCAAGATCGCCTCCAACCGCCGGCTGCTGTGTGCTTCACCGCTGTACCTGGAAAAGCACGGTACGCCGCAACGCCTTGGCGATCTGGCGCAGCATAACTGTATCTTTCTGCGTCAGAACGAAACCCCGCATGGCGTGTGGAGCTTCACGCACGGCGGCCGAACGCAGAACATCAAGGTGCAAGGCGCATTGGGCTGCAACGATGGCGAAGTGGCGCTGAACTGGGCGCTGGAAGGTTATGGCATCTTGTTGCGCGCCGAGTGGGACATCGCCAAATATGTGCGCAGCGGCCGGCTGCGCCTGGTGCTGGAGGACCAGACACCGACTCGCGCGGACGTCTACGCCGTGTATCCACAGCAATTGCACCTCTCGGCGCGGGTGCGGTGCCTGATCGACTTTCTGGTGGCGCGTTTCGCCAGGCTCGATCAAGTGGCGGTCAGTACATCGCCAGACAACATCTGAACCGGCCCTGAACGGCATGCAGCCGATCCGGGAATACCTTTGTTTACCTGAACTTATCGGGGTTTTCGGTCTCTGATCCCGGTAGCCATTGATCGCGGCGGCCTGATAAGCTCGCGGCTTTACTCGTTTGCCCTTTCGGCGCATGAACAAGGAAACAGCATGAAACAGCATCGGTTGGCAGCGGCGATTGCCCTGGTTGGTCTGGTACTCGCAGGTTGTGACAAGCAGGCCAGCACTGTCGAGCTGAAATCCCCGGCCCAGAAAGCGTCCTACGGCATCGGCCTGAACATGGGCAAGAGCCTGGCACAGGAAGGCATGGACGACCTGGACTCCAAGGCCGTTGCCTTGGGCATCGAAGATGCCATCGGCAAGAAAGACCAGAAGCTCAAGGACGAAGAACTGATCGAAGCCTTCGCCGCGCTGCAAAAGCGTGCCGAAGAGCGTCTGGCCAAGCAGAGCGAAGAAGCCGCCGCCGCCGGCAAGAAATTCCTGGCCGACAACGCCAAGAAATCCGGCGTCACCACCACCGCTTCCGGTCTGCAGTACGAAGTCATCAAGAAAGCCGACGGCGCGCAACCCAAGCCGTCTGATGTCGTGACCGTTCACTATGAAGGCAAGCTGATCGACGGCAAGGTCTTCGACAGCTCCGTCGAGCGTGGCAGCCCGATCGACCTGCCGGTCGGCGGCGTGATTCCAGGCTGGGTCGAAGGCCTGCAACTGATGCACGTGGGTGAGAAGGTCAAGCTCTACATCCCGAGCGAGCTGGCCTACGGTGCCCAGAGCCCGAGCCCGCTGATTCCGGCCAACTCGGTTCTGGTCTTTGACCTGGAACTGCTGGGCATCAAGGATCCAGCTGCGGTGCCTGCACCTGGTATGCCAGGCGCCATGGACGAGGAAGAAGAAGCAGAGCCGGCCCAGGCCCCTGCCAAGAAGTAACACGCCAGAACGCACATCTAGCGCTTTGACCCGAACGCCCTGTCCCGACAGGGCGTTCTTGTATCCGGTCGAACGCATTGGCGTTCATACAGTCCCAGTATCATGAAACCTGCACCTGTAGGTCCGGCAAACGTGCCACCGGCACGATGGAGCGCCTCAAGCGCTCTAAGTCAACGATTTCACAGGATTTTTCAGGTGAGTAAAAAATGCCCGATTTAAGCGCGCGCCCCGTAAACCGGGGGGCTCAGGCGTGAAAACGGCGGCTGTTCACAAGGTTATCCACAATTTATGTGGATAACATGACGGCCATTGACCTTCATATCCGGACAGCGCGGACGTACGGCAAGGGCCGTACCTGAGCGCTTCCATTGGGGACTGATGATGAAAGCACCCTGGACCTTCATTCGATTTCTGCCCGGCGCCCGTCGTCTGCTGGCGGCCGGGCGCCTGCCGGCCTTGCTGTTTGCCGTGGCCCGCAAGGGTTCCAGCGAGGGCAGCCGGCTGGGGCGTATCAAGGATGACCTGCGCCTGCTGCAGTCCTTGTGCCTGGCCTACTGGCGCGGTGAATACCGCAGCATCAGCCCCAAGTCGATTCTCTTTATTGTCGCCGGCCTGATGTATTTCCTGAGTCCGCTGGACGCCATTCCCGACTTCATTCCGGGGTTGGGCATGTTCGATGACATCGCCGTCCTGGCCTGGGTCATGAAACAAGTGACCGATGAACTGGACGCTTTCCGTGCCTGGCGCGAGCAGCAGGCCCCTGAAAAACTGGCGATTGTCGAGCGTCTGCCACCGACCGAAGCCTTGCTGGAGCAGGAAAAAGCCAAAAACTGAGGACGCCCAAGCGAGTGGCGCTGCACCGCACCCTTGCAGGTGGGCAATCTGTGTTCATCCGCTGTTAAGATGTCGGTCATTATTCCTGCTCGACATGAGCCCACATCCTACAGAGGGGGTCGTATGGATCTTCAGGTCATCTCCCGTGACGGCGAACCCGAGTACGCTGTGCTGCCTTGGGCCCAATATCAGGCGTTGTTGAATGCCGCCGGCCTCAAGGAGAAACAACCGGCCGCTGCCGCCCAGGCGCAACCGACGCCTGAGGAGTTTCCAGGCTTTGATCAATTGGGTGCGCTGCGCCAGGCCAAGGGCTTGGAGCTGGCGGGTCTCGCCCGTTCAGTGGGCATCAGCCCGGCTTACCTTGAATTGATTGAAAGCGGTACCCGCGAGCCGGATGCAGCCATCAAGCGCAGCCTGGCCTGGAACCTGGGGGTGCCAGGCTGGCGGGCTGAGTCATGAGCGTGCGTATCAGCCGGCAGCAGTGGCAGAGCCTGCTCAATGAATTGGATATGGCGCGCCGGCAGCGTCATCTGCTGACTTATCGCGCCTTGCTGGAGCGCCTGCAACTGCCCACGCCGGCAATGCAGACCCTGACCGCTGCCCTGGAATACCTTGCGGTACTGGACGCCCGCGCCGAGCAGCCGCTGCGCAGCTCGCTGGTCATCAGCCAGGGCGCCAGCCGATTGCCGCGCACCGGGTTTTTCGAGTGTGTGACGCGGCTTGGGCGTTTCAATGGCCCTTCCGATGGCACGGCCGCGGCGGCCTGGCATGCGTCGGAAGTGGTGCGGGTGTTTGAGTTTGCCTATCCGGTCGAGGAAGAAAAACAGCAGGTGGGGTAGGGTGTGTAGGAGCGCGCTTGCCGGTATGCCGGACCACCGCGACCGAGTGCGTAGCGCTCGCAAAATTGATGAAACGCCACAAATTTACGATCTGAAAATCTATGAAACGCTGCAAATTTACGACTGCTACGCAGCCGGTCGCGGTGGTCCGGCATACCGGCAAGCGCGCTCCTACAAAGCCTTGGCGGTGTGACAGGACTGTGTCAGCGCTGTATCGATCAGGTGGATGCTGGCGCCGCTGATGTCCTTGGCGTAGTGCTTGGCCTGGGACGCCAGGTCGGCCACCTGGCTGGCATCGACCCGTTCACAAGCGTCGCTGCGCAGATGGACCACGCCGATCGACAGCGACAGCAGCGGAAACTCCTGACGCTGGCCCTGACGATTCAGGGCGGTGAAACACCCGGCTTCCAGATGCTCGGCGCGGTAGAAGCGCCGGCACTGGTTCTGGAAATCCTCAAGCAGCGTCTGAATGCGCCTTTCCCACTCATCCGGGCCCAGCACCATCAGAAAGTCGTCGCCGCCAATGTGCCCGACAAAATCACGGCTGGGATCAATCCGGTCGTTCAGGCACTGCGCCAGGCACAGCAGCACCTCGTCGCCACGGGCGTAGCCATAGATGTCGTTGAAGGGTTTGAAGCTGTCGATGTCGACGTAGCACACCATCGACTCGCGCTGTTGTTGCAACACTCGGGTCAGGCATTGCTGAATCGGTACATTGCCAGGCAGCAGGGTCAGCGGGTTGGCATAACGGGCCTGCTGGATTTTCAGCTCGGTGATCAGCTTGAGCACATCGATCACCCGGCCCAGGCCCACATAGACGCCGTTGCTGGTAATGATGAAATCTTCCTCGATGCGCTGGCGCGCACGGCTGGTCAGCAAGCGGCTGACCTGTTGCAGTGACTGGTTCAACTCGACGGCCAGAAAATCATCGCTCATCAACCGGCTGATCGGCTTGCGCGCAAACAGCTCGGTGCCGAAGGGCTTGAGCAGCGCCTCGGACAACGAATGGCGATGCACGATGCCACAAGGGCGTGACTGCTCGTCCAGCACCGCCACCGAGTTGAGATTGGCTTGCAGGCGAAAGGCTTCGAGGACCTGAGCGGTGTGGGTGCTCTGGCTGATCGCCGGCTGCGGATTGAGCAGGGCACTCAGGTCGGCGGCTTCCTCGCTCAAGGGCAGGCTGATGCTTTCGGCCTTGGGCAGCATGCTGCTGATGTCGCGGGGCGGGCGCTCCTGCGGGCGCGCCAGCAGATAGCCCTGGACCAGGTCGACACCCATTTCCAGCAACACTTCCAGCTCTTCGGCCAGCTCGATGCCTTCGGCGATCACAATGGCCCGTGAAGCCTTGGCCATGTGCAGCATGGACCCTACGAACTCGCGCTTGACCGCGTCCTGGTGAATGCCATCGATGAAGTGCCGGTCGATCTTGACATAGTCCGGGCGCAGCTCGGACCACAGGCGCAGGCTTGAGTAGCCCGCACCCAAGTCGTCCAGCGCAATCGAAAAGCCCATGTCGCGGTAATGGTGCAGCGCCTTGTACAGCAGTTCGAAATCGTCGGTGGGGGTCTGTTCGGTCAACTCGATCACCACATCCTGAGGCGCAATGCCATAGCGTTGCAGCATCTCCAAGGTACGGCCCGGCGGGTGCGAGACTTCGAGCAGTGATTCAGGCGAGACATTGAGAAACAGCTTGCCTGGCAGTTTCTGCTGGCTGAAGCGTCGACAGGCGCTGTCGCGACAGGCCAGCTCCAGCTCACTGAGGCGCCCGCTCTGGCGGGCCACGGCAAACAGGCTGACAGGTGAATGCAAAGGGCTGTTGGAAGGGCCGCGGGTCAAAGCTTCATAGCCCAGGATGCGGCGTTGCGAGAGCATGACGATAGGCTGGAACAAGCTGTGCAGGTCACTGCGAGCCAGAATGGAGCTCAGTGCGCTCAGTTGTTCGGTCACGGTCATGGCGGTCTCTACGGCAAAAAGAAGGGCCAGGACGGTGAAGCCGTCCTGGCCCTATTGCACGACAGAATCATGACTGTTTAATGACAATATGGGCAGTTTGCCATTGTCATTGGCAGGTCATTTTTTCGCGACTGAAGTGCTCAGCCCCAGGTAGTCGAGCAGAATGCGCCCGGTCTCGGCCAGGTAGGCGTCGTCTTCGGGCTTGGTCTTCTCGTCTTCCACCGGCAACGCTTCTTCGTCTTCCTTTTTCAGCTCCTTGAGCGGCTCTTCACCCTTGGCCTTGCGACGGGTGTTTTCCAGCGCCAGTTGCTTGTTTTCGATGGCCGTGTGCTCGGCACGACGGTCCGCTTCATTGAGGCTGACGGTTTTCTCGTTCATCAACTGACGGGCCAGGGCCAGGCGATCTTCGATGAACACGAACTCGGCATCCTTGACCTTGCGCTGGTCATGCCGGGCCTGCAATTGAGCCAGGAACGGCTTGAACGGATCGCTCGCCGGACGAATGGCCGGACGAATGCTGTCCCAAGGCATGGCTTCGGGCAGGGCGCTTTCACCGATTTCCTTGGTGTCGATCAGCGACGGGTAGGCGATGTCAGGCACTACGCCCTGATGCTGGGTGCTCTGGCCGGAAACCCGGTAGAACTTGGCCAGGGTCAGTTTCAGCTCGCCATGATTGAGCGGCTGGATGGTCTGCACCGTGCCCTTGCCAAAGGTCTGGCCGCCCACGATCAAGGCGCGGTGGTAGTCCTGCATGGCGCCGGCGAAAATCTCCGAGGCCGAGGCCGACAGGCGGTTGACCAGCACGGCCATCGGGCCCTTGTAGAACACGCTCTTGGCTTCGTCCTCGAGCACATCGACCTTGCCGTCGGCATTGCGCACCAGCACGGTCGGGCCTTTCTCGATGAACAGGCTGGTCAGTTCGGTGGCTTCCTGCAACGAGCCGCCGCCGTTGTTGCGCAGGTCCAGCACCAGGCCGTCGACTTTCTCGGCCTGCAACTCGGTGAGCAGTTTCTTCACGTCGCGCGTAGTGCTCTTGTACTCCGGATCACCCGCCTTGTAGGCCTTGAAGTCCAGGTAGAACGCCGGAATCTCGATCACGCCCAGCTTGTAGTCGCGACCGTCCTGGTTCAGGTGCAGGATCGACTTCTTGGCGGCCTGCTCTTCGAGCTTGACCGCTTCACGGGTGATCGACACCACCTTGCTGGTCTGGTCGTTCGGAGCGTTGCTGGCCGGGATGACCTCAAGGCGCACCACCGAGCCCTTCGGCCCGCGGATCAGCTTGACCACTTCGTCCAGGCGCCAGCCGATCACGTCGACCATTTCCTTGTCACCCTGGGCCACACCGACGATCTTGTCGGCCGGCGCCACTTGCTTGGTCTTGGCCGCAGGGCCTGCCGGTACCAGGCGCACGACCTTGACGTTGTCGTTGTCGCTTTGCAGCACCGCGCCAATGCCTTCGAGCGACAGGCTCATGTTGATGTCGAAGTTTTCCGCGCTGTCGGGCGACAGATAGTTGGTGTGCGGGTCATACGACATGGCGAAGGAGTTCAGGTACGCCTGGAAGATGTCCTCGGCGCGGGTCTGGTTCAGGCGACCCAACTGATTCTTGTAACGCTTGGTGAGCAGTTCCTGGATCTTGGCGGGCTCTTTGCCAGCGATCTTCAGGCGCAGGACTTCATCCTTGACGCGCTTGCGCCACAGGTCGTCCAGCTCGGCCTGGTTCTTGGCCCAAGGGGCTTCCTTGCGATCGACCAGCAAGGTTTCCTTGTCGGTGAAGCTCAGCTTGTCGACGCCCTTGGCCAGTTCGGCGAGGACGAAGTCCATGCGCGCCTTGCTGCGATCCAGATAGCGTTTATAGATGGTAAAGCCGGCGTTCAGGTCGCCGCTCTTGAGAAAGTCGTCGAACTGGGTCTGCCACTTGTCGAACTCGGCGATATCGCTGGCTGTGAAGTAGCTGCGAGCCGGGTCGAGCAGCTTGAGGTAGCTGTTGTAGATGATGACCGAGCGCTTGTCGTCCAGCGGCGGCTTGCTGTAGTGGTGACGCTTGAGCAGTTCGACGACATTGAGGCTGGCAACCACCTCGTCGCGATCGGGCTGAAGCTTGTCCCAGCTGTTGGCGGCAAAGGTGCAGGCCGACATCGGCACAATGCTGAAGCCGATGAGCAGGGCGAGGGCGGTGCTTGGGAAGAAATGCTTCATGCTGATTCGACGCGGAGACAATTGATCACGCATATTAGGCCGTCTTAGAGATCGCCGGTTCCATGGACCCGGTCGCATAATGCAAAAGCCCGGGGCAGCAGCCGCGGGCTCAGTCCTGACTCACTATGGAGGCACCGTGAAGGCATTGCAAGGCGTTAACGGACATGTGGAATGGGTCCAGACACAGAGCCTGGCTCTGGATGTCGGCCAGGTTCGTATCAAGGTGGCAGCGGCGGGACTCAACCGCGCCGACCTGTTGCAGCGTGCGGGCCAGTATGCCCCGCCGCCTGGGGCGAGTGAATTTCTGGGCCTGGAGTGCTCGGGTGTGATCGTCGAGGTCGGGCCCGGCACCGCCTGGAAAGAGGGCGACAGGGTCTGCGCCCTGCTGGCGGGCGGCGGTATGGCCGAAGAAGTGGTGGTCGATGCCCGGCATGTGTTGCCGGTGCCCGAGGGCCTGTCGCTGCAGCAGGCCGCCGCGATTCCCGAGGTGTACGCCACCGCCTGGTTGAACCTGTTTCAACTGGCCGGCCTCAAGCCTGGAGAAAAGGTCTTGCTGCATGCCGGGGCAAGTGGCGTTGGTTCAGCCGCCATTCAGCTCTGCAAGGCCTTTGGCAGCCCGGTCTGGGTCAGCGTCGGCTCTGCCGAGCGCCTGGCGTACTGCACCGAACTGGGTGCCCAGGGCGGAGTGGTGCGCAGCGACAACCTCGAAACGCTCAAGGACTTTGCCCCCTTCGATGTGGTGCTCGATCCGGTCGGCGGCAACGACTACGCCGCGCTCAACCTCAAACTGCTGGGCCAGGACGGCCGCTGGGTGCTGATTGGCCTGATGGGCGGGCGCCAGGCCGGGATCGACCTGGCACAGGTGCTGGGCAAGCGTATCCAGTTGCTGGGCTCGACCCTGCGCAGCCGCGATGATCAGTTCAAGGCCGACCTGCTCAGCGACCTGGGCCAGCATGTATGGCCGCTGTTCAGCGAAGGCCGTCTCAACCCGCAACTGGCCCGTACCTTCCCGATGGACCAGGCCAGTGAGGCTTATGAGACGCTGGAGGGCAATCAGGTCAACGGCAAGCTGGTGGTGGTCATCGACGCCAGCCTGGCCTGACCCTTCACTGGCCGGTCACTTCCAGCGATGCACCGGCCAGCCGGCCTGCTCGGCATGCGCCAGCAACACCGGATCAGGGTTGACCACCTGCGGGTGGTCAACCTTGAGCAGCAGCGGCAGGTCGTTGCGTGAATCGGAGTAGAAGCTGGCGCCTTCGAGGTTTTCGCCTTCGGCGTCCAGCCATTCCAGCAGACGGGCCACTTTGCCCTGCTGGTAGGTCAGCACGCCGACCGTAGCGCCGCTGTACACCCCGTGTTGCACGTCCAGATCGATGGCCAGCACTTCATCGATGCCCAGGCGCTCGGCGATCGGGCGCACCAGGTGCTCGCCGGAGGCCGAGATCACCAGGATCCGGTCGCCCTTGGCGCGGTGTTCGGCGATGGCCTTGCAGGCATCGCTGAAGATGATCGGCTCGATCACATCCTCGACCCAAGGGCCGACCAGGTGTTCGATTTCTTCCGGGGTACGCCCGATCATGGGCTCCAGGCTGAAGGCCATGTAGTCTTCCATGGCCAGCTCGCCGGCACTGTAGGCGGTCATCAGTTCATCGTTGCGTTGCATGAACCACGCCGTGTCGACCCAGCCCAGCCGCCCCATCTGCTCGCACCACAAGGTGGCGCAGTCGCCATCGATCAGGGTTTCGTCCAGGTCGAAAATTGCTACGGGCATGCGTGCCTCCCAAGGCGTTTGAGCGAAGCGGTCATGGTGAGGGCACGCAACGGCTCGTTTCAAGGGGTAAGTCACAAGCCGCAAGCCGCAAGCCGCAAGCCGCAAGCTGCAAGTGAAAGCAAAAGCCATGCGATCAACTTGCCGCTTGCCACGTCTTCAGCTTACGGGGCAGAGGGCCGTTGGTTCGATCTTCAGGCTGACCGGGCTGCCCTCGGCGCGCAGGTCATCGGCCGAGCGGTTCAGGACGTCGACCACAAGGTCCACGCCGTTGGCCTCGACCCGATAGCGGATCACGTTGCCCAGCAGGCTGTGGCTACGAATCCGTCCCTGCAGCGTGCCCTCGGCATGCAATTCAATGGCCTCCGGGCGGATGGCGATGCGGCTGGCGACCGGGCGCTGCAGCAGGCGACTGGCCACGTCGGCCTCCAGCAGGTTGTAGTTGCCGATGAAGCCGGCCGCAAAGGCATCCACCGGGGCGGTGTAGAGGGTCTCGGCATCACCGCTCTGGACAATGCGCCCTTTGTTCATCAGGAAGATGCGGTCTGACATCGTCAGGGCTTCTTCCTGGTCGTGGGTCACGAAGATAGTGGTCAGGCCCAGTTCGCGCTGGATGGCGCGGATCTGTTCGCGCAGGTGCTTGCGGATCCGGGCATCGAGTGCCGACAGCGGCTCATCGAGCAGCAGCAGGCGTGGGCGGGTGACCAGCGAGCGGGCCAGGGCCACGCGCTGGCATTGCCCGCCGGACAACTGGTGCGGGTAGCGTTTGGCAAAGTCCTGCAGCTCGACCAGCCTGAGCATCTCATCGACCCGTTGCTGGCTGTCGGCCGCACTGACCTTCTGCATGCGCAGGCCGAAGGCGACGTTTTGTGCCACGGTCATGTTGGGGAACAGCGCGTAGCTCTGGAATACCATGCCGATCTGGCGTTTCTGCGGGCTTAAAGGAACCAGGTCCTGGCCATCGAGCAGGATGCGGCCCTGGTCCACCGGGGTCAGGCCGGCAATGCAGCGTAGCAGGGTCGACTTGCCACAGCCGGACGGGCCCAGCAGGGTGATGAATTCGCCCTTGGCGATATGGCACTGGATGTCACTGAACACCGGGGTGCCGCTGTAGGTCTTTTGCAGGTTTTCGATACTGATAAAGCTCATCTCAGTCTTTGTCCTTGTTCAGTCGATTGGCGACCCAGGTCAGTACCAGTACGAAGAGAAAATAGGAGATCACCAGTGCACTGTTGAAGTGGCCGCTGCTGTTGCGCATGTTGTTCAGGTACACCTGCAAGGTCTCGTAACGGGTGCCGACCAGCAGGTTGGCGAACACGAACTCGCCGAACAGGAACGAAAACGACAGCAGCAAGGCGACCATCAGGCCCTTGCGCAGGTTGGGCAGCACCACCAGGAACGCGGCTTGCCAGGTGCTGGCGCCCAGCAGGCGGGCGGCGTCCATCAGGTCGACGAGGTTGATGGCTTGCAGGTTGTTGGTGATGGCGCGGTACATGAACGGCAGGGCCACGGTGAAGTAGCAACCGATCAGGATCCACGGTGTGCCGACCATCGCCATGGGCCCGGAACCATAGAGCTGCAACAGGCCCACCGAAGACACCACCGGCGGCACCGCGAAGGGCAGCAGGATCAGGATGTTCATCAGCCCGTCCAGGCGCGGGAAGTGGTAATGCACTACGAACAACAAGGGCAGGATCAGCACCACGGCCAGCAACAGGGCCCCCACGCACACCAGCAGCGACTGGCCGAAGGCGCTGAGAAAGCGCGCATCGCTCCACAGGGCCAGGTACCACTTGAAGGTCAGCCCGCTGGGCAGCACGGTGGCCGACCAACTGGTGGAAAGTGAATACAGCAGGGTGCCGACCAGCGGCAGCAGCAGGATGGCAAACAGCAGCCAGACCACCAGCCGGTGATAGAGCGGGGCAGGGCGGCGTTCAGCGCGCGACATGGTAGCTCCTCTTGAGCAGCCACTGATGCACCACGGTCACCAGGGTCATGAGCCCGACCAGGATCATTGCCAGGGCGCTGGCCATGTTCGGGTCCAGGGTGATGTCGCCGGACACCATGGCTGCAATGCGGATCGGCAGGACGTTGAAGTTGCCGGTGGTCAGCGCGTACACCGTGGCATAGGCGCCCAATGCGTTGGCCAGCAGGATGACAAAGGTGCCCAGCAGCGCCGGTGTCAGCACCGGCAGGCCGATGTGCCGCCAGAACTGCCAGGGGCTGGCGCCCAGCAAGGCGGCGGACTCCGCCCAGTCGTCGCGCAAGGCGTCGAAGGCCGGGTACAGCAGCAATACACCGAGCGGAATCTGGAAGTAGGTGTAGACCAGGATCAGTCCGGTCTTGGAGTACAGGTTGAAGTCATCGATGATCCCGGCCTGCTTGAGGATCAGGGTCAGGGCGCCGTTGAAGCCCAGCAGGATGATGAAGGCAAACGCCAGCGGCACCCCGGAAAAATTGCTGGTCATGTTGGCGAACGCGCTGACGAAGTCGCGCAACCGTGAATCGACCTGATGCAGCGACCAGGCGCCCAGGGTGGCGATGAGGATACCGAACAGGCTCGACCAGAAACTGATCTCCAGGCTGAACTGCATGGCCTGGCGATAGAAACGCGAGTTGAATGCCTTGGCAAAGTTGTCCAGGCCCCAGCCGTTGTCGGACTGCAGGCTGTGAATCGCCACCCAGGCCAGCGGTGCGATCTGGAACACGATGAAAAACAGCGTAAAGGGCAGCAGGCACAACAGGGCCAGCCATTGACCGCGGGAAAGAGGTTTCACATGAATGGCTCGCAGGCAGTGGATGGATGGCATGGGCGCGCCTGGCCAGAACCAGGCGTGCCCATGTCAACGGGTAATCCCGTTTACCGCATCGGGATCAGTTCATCTCGATGATGACTTGCTCGTTCCATTTCTGCGGCAGGGCCTTGGCGGTTTTTTCCCAGGCGTCGGCGTTCTTGATCGGGGTCACGTGCTTGTATTGCTCGTTGGGCAGCAGCTTGGCCTTCACGTCGTCCGGCAAGGTCACATGCTCGGCGCGGATCGGCCGGGCGTTGCCGCGGGCCAGGTTGATCTGCCCGGCGTCGCTGAAGATGTACTCACGCGCCAGCTTGGCCGCGTTGGGGTGCTTGGCGTACTTGTTGATGATGGTGGTGTAGCCGGAGATCACCGAGCCATCGGAAGGAATCAGCACCACGAAATCATCGGGCTTGGCCATCTTGGCCTTGTAGCTCAGGCCGTTGAAATCCCAGACCACGCCGACTTCCACTTCACCTTTTTCGATGGTCTGGATGGTCGGGTTGGCCAGCGACAGGCGTTTCTGCTTTGCAATTTCGGTGAACAACTGCAGGCCGGGCTCGATATTGGTTTCGTCGCCCTTGAAGGCCATGGCCGCTGCCAGCACGCCATTGGAGGCCTGGGCGGCGGTGCTGACATCGCCGATGGAGACCTTGTATTTGCCGGTTTTCAGGTCGGCCCAGCTTTTTGGAATGTCCGAACCGTGCAGCAGGTTCTTGTTGACGATAAAGGCGATGGTGCCGGTGTAGGCCAGCGCCCAATGGCCATCCTTGTCCTTGGCCCACTCCGGAACCTGCTCCCAGGTGCTGGGCTTGTACGGCTGGGTTACGCCCTTGGCGGTGGCGATGGGGCCGAAGGCGGCGCCCACGTCACCGATGTCGGCGCTGGCATTGTCTTTTTCGGCGTCGAACTTGGCGACTTCCTGCGCCGACGACATGTCGGTGTCCATGTGCTTGAGGCCATATTTGGCCGTCAGATCGGCCCAGGTGCCTTTCCAGTTTGCCCAGTCATCCGGCATGCCAACACTGTTGACCGCGCCTTCGGCACGGGCAGCGTCTTCCAGGGTCTTGAGGTCGGTTTCAGCCGCAAAAGCCAGGTTGCTCATGGCAATGGCCGAACCGAGCAGTGATGCCAACAAAAGGTGTTTCATTCGAAGCTCCTTGAATACGCTGCGGCAAAAAGTGTTGGTTGCACAGGATGTGGTCTAGATCAGCAATACCTGAGCCAAGTTAAGCGCCTTGCATGACATTTTCGTGTCGATGCATGTACAAGCGTTTGTTCAGGTTGTGCTGGAATACAAGCGTAGACCAAGGCAAAAGGCTTGCCCGGCAGCGTATTCACTCCGGCATGAGCTAGTCTTGGCAGGGCGTGAAAGCGTGTGTGTCACAGCACAGTCATGGAGGATGTCTAGGCTGTGCACCTTGAATCATGGCTGCAGGATGTGTCGATCATGCCCGTTTATGGCGCTGGTCTAGACCAAATGGGTAACACAATGCGCGACGATGAACCACGAGCTTTCACCCTTATCTGCAACGCCCTGCAAGAGCAGATCGAGCGCGGCCTGTTGCTGCCGGGCAGCAAGCTGCCGGCCGAGCGCCGGCTCAGCGAAGTGTTCGCCACCACACGCATTACCTTGCGTGAAGCGCTGGTACAGCTTGAAGCGCAAGGCTTGATCTATCGCGAAGAGCGCCGTGGCTGGTTCATTTCACCGCCGCGCCTGGCGTATGACCTCAATAGCCGCAGTCATTTCCACGCCATGGTCCAGGCCCAGGGCCGCCAGGCACACACCGAGCTGTTGTCAGCGCGCCTGCAGCCGGCGTCGGCTGCCATCTGCCAGCGTCTGCAACTGCCGGCATTGTCCAGCGTGATCCAGATCTGTCGGGCACGACGCATCGACCAGCGGCTGGTGCTGTATGTGGAGCACTACCTAAAGGCCGACTATTTTGCGGGGATTCTCGATTGCGATCTCAGCCAGTCGCTGACCGAGCTCTACAGCCAGCGTTATGACGTCCATTACGGGCAAGTGAGCTTCGAGATACAGCCGACAGCCCTGCACGCACAGGCGGCCGTGGCGCTGAAAGTGTCAACGGGCACCCCGGGCCTGCGCATTGCCCGGGTCAATCACGACCGCCAAGGGCGGCTGATCGATTGTGACCTGGAGTACTGGCGCCACGACGCGATTGATATCAGCGCCGTGGTGCGAGGGTAACTTCCTGCAATCAGGGCAATTCGACGCTGGCGTAGAACGCCCCCAGCACCTTGACCAGATGTCCCAGGTCCTGGCTGCCGGCCAGTTCGCGAATCGAGTGCATGGCGAAGGTCGGCAGGCCGATGTCCACGGTGCGGATGCCCAGGTGGCTGGCGGTGATCGGACCGATGGTCGATCCGCAGCCCATGTCGCTGCGCACCACGAAGCTTTGCACCGGCACTTCTTCAGCCATGCACAGGTGGCGGAAAAACCCGGCCGTTTCGCTGTTGGTGGCGTAGCGCTGGTTGCTGTTGACCTTGATCACAGGACCCGCATTGAGCTTGGGGCCATGATTGCTGTCGTGCTTGTCGGCGTAGTTGGGGTGTACGCCGTGGGCGTTGTCGGCCGAGATCAGCAGCGAGCGCTGGATGCTGCGCACGTAGGTTTCATGTTCGGGCAGCAGGCGTTGCAGGGTCTGCTCCAGCATCGGGCCGTCGGCGCCGCAGGCCGAGGATGAACCGATCTCCTCGTGGTCGGTGCAGACCAGCAGGCAGGTTTCTTCGCTGCTGGTGTTGAGCAGCGCTTGCAGGCCGGCATAGCACGACAGCAGGTTGTCGAGCCGGGCGCCGGCGATGAAGTCACCATTGAGGCCCACCACTGCAGCACTCTGGGTGTCGTAGAAGCTCAACTCGTAATCGAGTACCACGTCGGCGATCAGGTCGTGCTCACGGGCCAGTTGCTCGGTGAGCAGGGCGCGGAAGTCCGGACGCTCGTCGCCGGCCACTTGCGCGACGATCGGCGGCAGTTCGAGCTGGGCGTTGATCGGCCAGCCTTCGTTGGCCGTGCGATTGAGGTGAATCGCCAGATTGGGAATCACGGCAATGGGCAGCTTGAAGTCGATCAGCTGGCTTTCAACCTTGCCGTCACGGCGAAAGGTCACGCGCCCGGCCAGCGACAGGTCGCGGTCGAACCAGGGCGCGAGCAATGCGCCGCCATAGACTTCCACGCCCAGTTGCCAGAAGCCCTGGCGTTGCAGTTCAGGCTGTGGCTTGACGCGCAGGCAGGGGCTGTCGGTATGGGCGCCGACCATGCGGATGCCGCCGATCAAGGGCGAGTGGCGACCCATGCGAAAGGCAATGATAGAGGAATCGTTGCGGGTGACGTAATAACGCCCGCCCGACTCGACACTCCAGGTATCACGCTCATCCAGACGCTGGAAGCCACCGGCTTCCAGGTGTTGCACCAATGTGGCAGTGGCATGGAACGGGGTAGGCGAGGCCTTGAGGAAGTCGATCAGGCCCTTGTTCAACTCTTCACGCATAAGTCACTCCAGACAGCAATGGCGCGAGTTTAACGCATTGGCTGGCAAGATGGGGGTCATGCGTTGCGGCGATTCAGAAGGGCGCCGGACACTCGAAACGCAGGCGTTCGCCGCTGAGCGGGTGGGTGAAGCTCAGCATGCTGGCATGCAGGCACAACCGCGCGCAGGCGACCAGCGCTTCGGGGTGCGCATACAGGCCGTCGCCCAGAAGCGGATGGCCGATCGACAGCATATGCACACGCAACTGGTGTGAGCGTCCGGTGATGGGGGTCAGTTCCACACGGCAATGATCGGCGTGGCGTTCGATGACCTTCCAGAAGGTCAGGGCGTGCTTGCCCGCCTCATGGTCGACCACATGGCGCGGCTTGGTCGGCGGGTCGTAGCGCAACGGCAGGTCAATGCTGCCGCTATCCAGTGCCGGCTGGCCCCAGCACAGGGCGGTGTAGGCCTTCTCGGTTTCCCGGTCATGAAACTGACGCGACAGTTCGCGGTGGCTGTCGGCGTCACGGGCCAGCAGGATGATGCCGGAGGTTTCCCAGTCCAGGCGATGAACGATACGTGCCTCGGGGTAACCGTTTTCCTGCAGGCGCGTGATCAGACAGTCTTTGTTGTCGTCGGCACGACCCGGCACAGACAGCAGGAATGTAGGTTTGTCGATGACCAGGACGGCGCTGTCCTGATGAAGAATGTGGATGTTGGACAGCGGCATGCGGGTAGGCGGCCTTGATTCACGGTTGAGAAAACGCCAGCGGCGCAACACACGGCTCTATGATCGCAAAGCCGTGTGTTGCGCCGCTGGCGACTGCCGGATCAGCGATCGGGCAGGGTGACGTTGAGTTCCAGAATCGAAAAGCTGCCCTGGTTTTCCAGAGCGACCTGGACTTGATCGGACTCGATATTGACGTATTTGCGGATCACTTCCACCAGTTCCTGCTGCAGGGCAGGCAGGTAGTCAGGGGTCTGTAAACCGCGTTGGCCGCGCTCGTGCGCCACAATGATCTGCAGACGCTCTTTCGCAACCGAAGCGCTGTTGGCTTTCTTGCGGTCACGAAAGAAGTCGAAAATATTCATGCGTCAACCCCCGAACAGACGTTCAAAGAATCCTTTCTTTTGCACATCCAGGAACCGATGTTCCCGGTCTTTGCCCAGCAGGCGGTCGACGGCATCGCTGTACGCCTGGCCGGCGTCGCTCTGTTCGTCGAGAATGACCGGGATACCCTGGTTGGATGCCTTGAGTACGGCCTGGGACTCGGGGATCACGCCCAGCAGGGTCACTGCCAGGATGTCCTTGACGTCTTCCACGCCGAGCATTTCGCCCTTGCTGACGCGCTCCGGATTGTAGCGGGTCAGCAGCAGGTGTTCCTTGATCGGGTCTTCGCCCTTCTCGGCGCGACGCGATTTACTGGCCAGCAGGCCCAGCATGCGGTCGGAGTCACGCACCGAGGAGACCTCGGGGTTGGTGACCACGATGGCTTCGTCAGCGAAGTACATGGCCAGGTGCGCACCGGTCTCGATGCCGGCCGGCGAGTCGCAGACGATGTATTCGAATGTTTCGCGCAGCTCGTTGAGCACCCGCTCCACGCCTTCCTTGGTCAACGCTTCCTTGTCGCGGGTCTGGCTGGCGGCCAGTACGAACAGGTGTTCGATCTTCTTGTCCTTGATCAGCGCCTGTTGCAGGTTGGCCTCGCCATTGACGACGTTGACGAAGTCATACACCACGCGGCGTTCGCAGCCCATGATCAGGTCGAGGTTACGCAGACCGACGTCGAAGTCGACGATCACTGTCTTGTGGCCACGCAGGGCGAGGCCGGTACCGATGGCAGCGCTGGTGGTGGTCTTGCCCACACCACCCTTGCCGGATGTCACTACGAGAATCTTGGCCAAGGTGTTTCACCCCTAGAGCAAACGGACTTGTTCAGTCCTGAAGAGCGTCCCTTGAAGCGGCGTCAGTAGAGCAATCTGGAAATCTAAGGAAGTTATAGGCTTGGCAGGCAGCCCACTAAGGCGCCTCTAAGACATAAAGTTCTCTGAATTTCCTAAAGCCTGTGCTACTTGTTCGCGACCACTCAGAGATGCTTTGATAAATGGCGGCAGTATCCGTTAAAGCCTAATGATGTTCAACACATCGCCTGACAGGCTGATCTGCACTCCGGTGCCCCACAGCGGATCACGGCGCAGGTCTTCGGACACCTTGTATTGACCTGCAATCGAAATCAGCTCGGCACCCATCTGCTGGCAAAAGATCCGTGCCCTGGTATCGCCTTTGATACCGGCCAGTGCCCTGCCGCGCAATGGACCATAGACATGGATGTTTCCATCGGCCAGAAGTTCCGCACCGGGGCTTACCGGCGCGACGATCACCAGGTCACTGCCCTGGGCATAAATCTGCTGGCCGCCGCGTACAGGCGAGGTGACGATACGGGTTGGCCTGATGAGCGGCTCGGGTGGTTTTTCCGGAATTTTCTTAATTGCCAGGGGCTCGGCCTCGGCCGCATCCAGTGGCCGTTCCCGGGCGCCGGAAGGTGGCAGTACCGGCAGGTCGATGGCAATGGCTGCCGCGATGTCCTCGATGCGGCTGGCACGGATTGCCAGGGTGCGCAGACCGTGCTGGCGGCACAGGCGGATCAGGGCCGGCAAGTCCACGGCCCCTTCATGCGGCGCGAGTTTGTCCAGGGCCAGGATGAGCGGTGTATTGCTGAAGAAATTTGGCGCCTGGGCAACCTTGGCCGCCAATTGGCGATCCAGGGCATCAAGGTCAGCGCGCGCCAGTTCCATCACGGTGATGGCCAGCATGCTGCCCTTGAGCTGGAACACGGGGTCGGTGTATTGCGATTCGGTCTGGCTCATGGTCGACATAGACAACGGCTTGTCACTAAAAGTGCCGTGACTTATAACGAGAACCTCCGCGAGCCGCAAGCCATGACGAACCGATGTAGAATGCGCGGCCACTGTCCTGACGGAAGCTTAAATGGATCGCCCGCGTTTTCGACTGTATTTCCTGCACCCGCGTTTCTGGGCGCTCTGGCTGGGGCTGGCGCTGTTGTGGCTGATCGTGCAGTTGCCGTTTCGCGTGCTGCTGCTGATCGGCCGCCTGCTGGGGGCAGTGATGTACCGGTTTGCCGTTGATCGAAAAGCCATTGCCGCACGCAACCTGCAACTGTGTTTCCCGCACCTGTCCGACGCCGAGCGCAAGAAACTGCTCAAGGACAATTTCGCCTCGACCGGCATCGCCTTTTTCGAAATGGCCATGAGCTGGTGGTGGTCGCCCCGGCGCCTGGCAAAGCTGGCCCGGATCGAAGGCCTGGAGCATCTGCGCGAAGCCCATCGGCAAGGGGAGGGGGTGATTCTCATGGCCCTGCACTTCACCACGCTCGAAATTGGCGCGGCGCTGCTCGGCCAGCAACACACCATCGACGGCATGTACCGTGAGCACAAGAACCCGCTGTTCGATTTCGTCCAGCGCCGTGGTCGTGAACGGCACAACCTCGACTCGCTGGCGGTCGAGCGCGAGGACGTGCGTGGCATGCTCAAGCTGCTGCGCAGTGGCCGGGCCATCTGGTATGCGCCCGACCAGGACTATGGCGCCAAACAGAGCGTGTTCGTGCCGTTGTTCGGGATTCAGGCTGCCACTGTCACGGCCACCAGCAAGTTTGCCAGGCTGGGCCGTGCCCGGGTGATGCCATTCACTCAGCAGCGCCTGGCCGATGGCAGCGGTTACCGGCTGGTGATTCACCCGCCGCTGGATGATTTTCCCGGGCAAAATGATGAAGAAGATTGCTTGCGCATCAATCAATGGGTAGAAAAGGCCATTACCGAATGCCCTGCGCAATACCTGTGGGCGCATCGGCGTTTCAAAAGCCGGCCACCCGGTGAACCCAGGCTGTACGCAAAACGAAAATAAAAATAGCGATCACTGAGGTTCCTGTGGATGTCCGAACCCGCCGTAGTGACAAACCCTTGCAGCGATGCTGAACCGGTCACCGGTCTGATTCTGTCTGGCGGCGGTGCCCGTGCGGCCTATCAGGTCGGCGTGCTGGCCGGTATTGCTGAATTATTGCCCTATGGCGCGCCCAACCCGTTCCCGGTGATTGTCGGCACCTCGGCCGGGGCCATCAACGCCGTGAAACTGGCCAGCGATGCCTTGCACTTTCGTGCGGCCATTCACCAGTTGACCCTGTTCTGGCAGAACTTTCGCAGTCATCAGGTGCTGCGCAGCGACTGGCCTGGCGTGATTCGCCAGGCCAGTCGCTTCATGGGCAAGAGCCTGCTGGGGCTGGGTTCCCAAGTGCCGGTGGCGCTGCTCAACAGTGCGCCGCTGCGCGACCTGCTCACCGAGCGCATGGATTTTTCCGGCATCGAACAGGCCATCGAAGCCCGGCAGTTGCGCGCTGTGGCCGTGACCGCCTTTGGCTACGAGTCCGGGCAGGCGGTGACCTTTTATCAGGGGCGGGGCACCATTGATCCATGGCTGCGCCATCGTCGCGTCGGCTTGCCGACCCGATTGACGGTGGATCATCTGCTGGCCAGTTCGGCGATCCCGCTGTTGTTCGCCCCGGTCATGGTCGAGCAGGAGTACTTTGGCGACGGCGCGGTGCGCCAGTCGGCCCCGATCAGCCCGGCCCTGCACCTGGGCGCCAACCGGGTGCTGGTGATCGGCGTCAGCGGCAACCCACGCGGCGTGAAGGCCCAGGTGCCCGTGCACCGGGTCACCAGCGGCCAGCAACCCAGCCTGGCCCAGATCAGCGGCCATTTGCTCAACAGCACCTTCATTGACAGCCTGGAGAGCGATATCGAGCTGCTGGAGCGTCTCAACGCCCTCAGCGCCCTGTTACCCGACCCGCAAGCGCGCTGCCAGCCGGGCATGGCCCCGGTGGACGTGCTGGTCATTTCGCCCAGCCGCCCGCTGGACGAAATCGCCGCCCGCCACCGTCACGAACTGCCACCGGCGCTGCGCACCTTTCTGCGTGGTCCTGGCGCAACCAAGACCAGCGGTGCCAGTGTATTGAGCTACCTGTTGTTCGAGGCCGGCTATTGCAGCGAACTGATCGAACTGGGCCGGCACGATGCCAAGGCACAAAGCGAAGACCTCCAGCGTTTTCTGCGCATTACTCCGTAGGCATGATGCCGCCCAGAATATCGGGCCTGACACCGGACTGTGGGAGGCAGCTCTGCTGGCGATGGCTATGTGTCAGGCGCAGCAGGTGTAGGGGCCTCAATGGCCCTGTCGCGAGCAGAGCGCCCTCCCATACGTTCAGCGTTCAACGAAATTTGGCTGAACTGATCGGTATTACCCCAGGCACGGACAGAGCGGCAAAAGCCACGTTTTACGCCGTCAATCGATCATCACGGAAATCGCGCAGCGCCTGCTCGATCTCTTCACGGGTGTTCATCACGAACGGCCCGTATTGCACGATCGGTTCGCCCAGCGGCTTGCCGGCAATGAGCAGTACCCGTGCACCTGCGGCGCTGTCGATGCGCAGCTCACCGGTGTCACCCAGTCGCACCAGGCGACTGGCTGCCACCGGTTGCGGGCAGCCGGCCACCTCGACCTGACCTTCATACACGTACAGCAACACCCGGTGGCCACGGGCAATCTGCGGGCTGATCTGACTGCCAGCGGGCAAGTGCAGATCAAAGTACTGCGGCTCGGTGTCCGGACGCTGCACGGCGCCGTCCTGCTGCACCTGGCCATCATCGAAGCGGCCGGCAATCACTACCACATCGATGCCGGCGGCCGTGGTCAGGCGTGGGATGTCCTGCGGCTGAATATCCCGATAGCTGGCATCCATCAGCTTGTGCTTGCCCGGCAGGTTCAGCCAGAGCTGAAAACCACGCATCACGCCTTCTTCCTGTTCAGGCATTTCGCTGTGGATGATGCCGCGTGCTGCGGTCATCCACTGTACGCCACCGCCCTGCAGCAGGCCGACATTGCCCATATGGTCTTCATGACGCATGCGGCCTTCAAGCATGTAGGTCACGGTCTCGAAGCCACGGTGCGGGTGCGGCGGGAAGCCGGCGATGTAGTCATCGGGCTGGTCCGAGCCAAACTCGTCGAGCATCAGGAACGGATCGAACTGCTCGACGCCTGCGCCGCCGAATACGCGAGTGAGGCGCACGCCGGCGCCATCGGAGGTGGGTTTGCCGGTGTGAATCGATAATACCTTGCGAAATGAGGTCATGAGAGGGGCGCTCCTTATCAAGTGGCGATGGGGAGCATGGTAAGCGGATTGGGTTGATGGATGGGTTTGAAATTCTTGATAAATCAATCGAATTTCACGATTGTTCTGGTTGGGTAACGTCGATTTACGTTAGCCAGCTTAATCGCATTGATTTGTTTATATGAATCGTGAAGTTTACAGATAATTCCTACAGGTTTTGTTGCTTCGTCCGACATCTATATTTTTATGTGTCCCTATATTGCTCGGCTTCGGTCAAAGGTTTGAAAGAAGTGCCTTTGTCTTCATCAAAGCCTCATGCCGGGAGCCTGAAATGAGATCCATTCTGAGTGTTTATAAACGTTCTTTTGACTTCGAAGGGCGTTCAAGTATTCGTGAAATTGGCATTTACTTTCTCTTCCTGCTGGTCGCATCAAGTGCACTGGTCTTTCTGGATGTGAGCAACGGCTGGTACAGCAGCGATTGGGGGGCAGGGCCGTGCGTCATGCTCTTTCTGGTGCTGAACTGCCTGCCCAATCTCGCCCTGAGTGTGCGTCGTCTTCACGATTCGAACCGCAGTAGCGGATGGTTCTTTTTAAGCCTTGTTCCTCTGATCGGGCCTGTGATTGTGCTGGTGCTTCTGTTTCAGCCGGGCACCGATGGAAATAACCGCTTTGGGCCTGTGCCGGGGCGTTGATTCGAGCAGCGACATTGTTGTACCTGTAAAAAAGGCCAGTCCGGTTTCCCGGCCTGGCCTTTTTTCATGACGCCGCCAACTTACTCGGCAATCTGCAACTTGCGTGACTCGGTGTACACGTAGCGGACCTTTTCATACTCGAACGGCGAGTTCATCTGGCCATAACGGAAGCTGGTCGTGTAGCGGCGGTCGATCGCCCGCAACAACAGGATTTCCGGGTGGTCGCTGCTGACCTGGGCCACATTGAGGAAGTTGATCTGCGCTTCGGCGGCGACGTCGAAGATCAGCCCGCCTGTGTCGCGCAGGTTGGAAGGACCAAACAACGGCAGCACGATATAAGGGCCTGCCGGTACGCCATAGAAGCCCAGGGTCTGGCCGAAATCTTCGCTCTGGCGTGGCAGGCCCATCAGGGTGGCCGGATCCCACAGGCCGGCCACGCCGATCGTGGTGTTCAGCAGCAGGCGGCCGGTGGTCTGCAACGAGCGCTGGCCCTTGAACTGCAACAGGCTGTTGACCAGGTTGGGGACGTCGCCCAGGTTGCCGAAGAAGTTGCTGACGCCGCTGCGTACGAAGCCTGGTGTGATGTAGCGGTAGCCATCGACCACCGGCAGGAACACCCATTCATCGAAACGGTAGTTGAAGTGGTAGACCCGGCGGTTCCACGACTCCAGCGGGTCGAAGACTTCCAGGGCATTGATCGAGGCACGTTCAAATTCACGCTGGTCCAGGCCCGGGTTGAACTTCAGCGCCTTGAGCGGCTGGGTAAACCCGTCGGCATCGTACCGGGGCACAACCGTGGCTTCATCCTTGGTGGCATGGGAGATGTCGGTTTTTTCGGCATGCGCCGTACCGGCAGCCAGCAGGGCGGCCAGAAGCAAGAGACGTTTAGCCACGGAAAAACTCCAGCATGGCGTCGCTGTTGACGCGGTAGTTGATGTTGCCGCAATGCCCGCCATGCGGGTATACGGTCAGGCGATCACCGAAAGTCTGGCGCAGGAAGCCCAGGTCACCTGATCCCAGGATCAGGTCATCGGCGTTGTGCATCACCGCAATCTTGCTGCTGCCTTGCAGATAATCCTTGAGGGCATACAGGCTGACCTGGTTGACCAGTTGCAGCATGCTGCCGCCGTCGGTGCGTGCGCGCCACATCGGAATCAGTTGCTCGGTCATGTAGCAGTCGAAGTCGCATTGCATGGCCCGCTTGAGGAACGGGGTCAGGCTGGTGCCTTCGGTGATCGGGAATTTCGGCGGAATGATCAGGCCGCGACGGTTGATCAGGTCCGAGGTAAAGGCGATGTCGGCCGACGAGAAGCGGAAGGAGGTGCCGATCAGCATGGCCATCTGCTCGTTGCTCAGGTGCTCACGCGACAACTGAAAGTCGTAGAGCAGGGCGTCGTTGAGGTCGATGTAGCCTTTTTGCTGGAAGTAACGGGTCAGCTTGGCCAGCACCAGCTCATAGAAGGTGGTGGTGTTGTTGACGCCCTTGACCTGGGTCTGCACCAGCTTGTCGAGGTTGGACACCGAGGTGTACAGGTTGACCGGCGGGTTGAGCAGCAGCACTTTCTTGAAGTTGAAACTGCGGCGGGTTTCGTCCAGCTTGCTGACGAACGCAGCATTCAACGCGCCCAGGCTGTAGCCGGTCAGGTAGAAGTCGGTAATCGGCAGCTCGGCATTCTGCGCGCGGATGGCCTGCATGACCCGGTACAGGTCTTCGGCATCTTCCTTGGACAGGCCCGGGGTGGCATAGCGCGAAGCCGAACTCATGAAGTCATAGCTGGTGGGCGACGACAGTTGCACCACGTGGTAGCCGGCGCCGTAGTACAGCTTCTTGAGAAACTCGTTGAGCGTGCTGTTGTAGGGCGCCCCGGTGCCGGCAATCAGGAAGATCAGCGGGGCGGCGTGATCCTGTTTCGCCAGGCGGTAACGTAGTTTCTTGACTGCCCAGAAGTTGTCGGGCAGCGTGAACTCGCGTTCCGGGTGCAGGTTGAGGGTGTAATCGTCCTGATCGATATCATCATCGGCCGGCAGGTCGGGCCGCAGGTCAGGTGGCGTTGTGGCGATGGTCGCTTCGAACGGATTAGTCAGCGGATAGCCGTAAGTGGCTGGATCGACGGTTTTCGCCAGGGCGGCCGTACTTATACAGAGGCCACCCAGGACTGCAGCGAAACGCAGGAGACGGAGCATGACTGAATCCCATGGAAAGAAGAGCAGGTTAGGTTCGCAGCCTATGACCTTCGGCATGCTGCCAAAGTGCCGCATCGGCAAGCGATCTTTGTAAGATGGGTGAAACGATACACGCTCCCGCGTTTGCGGAATGTAGCGATGTGCGTTTTTTTTGAGAAACGCCTTGAATCGCACAACCGCAGGTGCGGCTGGGTGGCGATCCCCTTCAGCCGCGAAAGCCGCTCAAGTCGGGCCCGCATCATCCGGGGCCCAGACGCACAAAGGGAGCCCTAAGGCTCCCTTTCCAGTGGTTTTACGTGCTCTTTTTATTTTTATGGGGCGGCCTGTTGTTGTTTTTTTCGGCTGACCCTTCACTGCATTCTTTTGGTCCCCATACGGGATCAAGAGCAAACGTATTTTTTTGAGCGCTGACCCAGCTTCAATCGACTGTCTGCACAACAGCCTGATCCAACCCGTGCGGTGCTACCTGAAGGTAGTTTTATTGTTCTGTGCAAGGTTGCGTGGTCTTCCGCAAAAGACCCGGTGAAGCCCATCGACTCCAAAAAAATCAGTTGGCTGCGTCTCTGTCCGTGTTGTTCTTGTTATGTCAGAGCCGTTACGTCTTGTTTTTATTGGGTTGCTGCTTGTTTTTGTTCTTGTTGTGCCTGAGATATAGCAGGTGCTGTGCCAACTTTTTTAAATCCTTTTAAATCAAGCGCTTAAGAAAATAGCTCTCGGCAGGCAGGTCGTTTCTGGCCTTGGTGTGTTTCCGTGTTACCCGTTGGCCCCTGGTCAGCGCAAGGCCCGGTAACACATTGTGTTTCTTCCTCGGGTCGGGTCGCGCAACGTTCGATAATGATCCATCCTGCAGTGCGCACGTTGTGGCATGACCGCAGCAATTACAGGAAAGGGCGCCTCAGGCAAGCCTCGAAACACAAGGCTGTCCACGGCACGACACCATGTTACGGCGTTGATTCTTTCGGCTTTGTCGCTGATGGCTCTGTGATGTCGTTTACCGTTGCCTGGGAGTCGCTGACAGAGCATGTCGGTTCAGCCATGGGGCAGATGATCAACAGGTCGATGCAGTGCCTCTGACTGCGCGCAAGAGTGCTTGAAACGTGAAGGACGCACATGGCCCCGTTTCCGGGCGTGGTGCGCGGCCTTGAGAACAACGTCAACGATGCCCGACCTTTGTCGGTGCAGGACTCTACCGGGGAAGTAATGATGAATATGCGCAAACTCCTGGGGGCGGGTGCCGCTCTGGTGCTGGCTGCCGGCTCCACGCTGGCCAGTGCCGAAACCAAGACCGTGAGCATCGGTTATGTCGAAGGCTGGTCCGACAGCGTCGCCACGACTTTTGTCGCCGCCGAAGTGCTCAAGCAGAAGATGGGCTATGACGTCAAACTGCAATCGGTTGCCGCCGGGATCATGTGGCAGGCGGTAGCCACCGATAAACTGGACATGATCCTGTCGGCCTGGCTGCCGGGCACTCATGGCGAGTACATGACCAAGTACAAGGACCAGGTGGTCGACTACGGTCCCAACTTCAAGGATGCCAAGATCGGCCTGATCGTCCCCGAGTACGTCAAGGCCATCAGCATTGCCGACCTCAAGACCGATGAGTCCTTCAAGAACAAGATCACCGGGATCGATGCCGGTGCCGGCGTGATGCTCAAGACCGACCAGGCCATCAAGGACTACGGCCTGGACAGCTACAAACTGCAGGCCAGTTCCGGAGCCGGCATGATTGCCGAGCTGACCCGTGCTGAAAAACGCAATGAATCCATTGCCGTGACCGGCTGGGTGCCGCACTGGATGTTCGCCAAATGGAAACTGCGTTTCCTGGAAGACCCTAAAGGCGTGTATGGCGCCGCCGAAACCGTCAACAGCGTCGGCAGCCTGAGCCTGGAAAAGAAAGCGCCTGATGTGGTCGCCTTCCTGAAAAAATTCCAGTGGCAATCCAAGGACGAGATCGGTGCCGTGATGCTGGCCATTCAGGACGGTGCCAAGCCCGAAGCTGCAGCCAAGGACTGGGTCGCCAAGAACCCTGAGCGTGTTGCCGCCTGGACCGCCAAGTAAGACTTCCCCCTCTTCAAGCGGCCTGCGGGCCGCCCTGCAAAAACCATCTGGCGCTGGCGCCCGGTGGTTTTTTGCGTTTCAGGGGCAGGCCATTTCGGCCAGGCTCGCGTAATTAATGTCGTTCTAATACTAAGGTCGTCTGGAGTCGGGCCCGCAGCGGACTAAAGTAAAGTTGTGTCATATCTTCCGTGCTGCGAGGACAAAAACAATGAACGACAGCATCTATCAAACGATACAGAACAACCCGCGTTTCAAGGAGCTGGTTGCCAAGCGAGAACGCTTCGCCTGGATTCTCTCGGCGATCATGCTCGGAATCTACGCCTGCTTCATTCTTCTGATTGCTTATGGACCGCATATCCTGGGCGCCAAGCTCAGTCCTGCATCGACCATCACCTGGGGCATGCCGATCGGGGTCGGCCTGATCATCACCGCCTTTATCCTGACCGGTGTCTACGTGCGCCGCGCCAATGGCGAGTTCGACGACCTGAACAACGCCGTGCTCAAGGAGATCCAGCAATGATCCGTCGTCTCCTGGCAGGTCTTGGTCTTGCAGCGTTTGCGCCCGCCTTGCTGGCGGCCGATGCCCTCACCGGTGCCGTGCAGAAGCAACCGCTGAACGTTCCGGCGATCGTCATGTTCGTGGCGTTCGTTCTGTTCACTCTCTACATCACCTATTGGGCGTCGAAGAAAAACAAATCGGCGTCCGACTACTATGCGGCAGGCGGCAAGATCACCGGTTTCCAGAACGGTCTGGCCATCGCCGGTGACTACATGTCCGCGGCGTCCTTCCTGGGTATTTCCGCGCTGGTGTACACCTCTGGCTACGATGGCCTGATCTACTCGATCGGCTTCCTGGTCGGCTGGCCGATCATTCTGTTCCTGATCGCCGAGCGCCTGCGCAACCTGGGCAAATACACCTTTGCCGACGTCGCCTCCTACCGCCTCAAGCAGATGGAAATCCGTACCCTGTCCGCCTGCGGTTCGCTGGTGGTGGTGGCGTTCTACCTGATTGCGCAGATGGTCGGTGCCGGCAAGCTGATCCAGCTGCTGTTCGGCCTGGACTACACCGTGGCGGTGATCCTGGTCGGTATCCTGATGTGCCTGTACGTCCTGTTTGGCGGCATGCTGGCCACCACCTGGGTACAGATCATCAAGGCAGTGATGCTGCTGTCCGGTGCCTCGTTCATGGCGCTGATGGTCATGAAGCACGTCAACTTCGACTTCAACCAGCTGTTTGCCCAAGCCGTTGCCGTGCACCCCAAGGGTGAGGCGATCATGAGCCCTGGCGGTCTGGTGAAAGATCCGATCTCGGCGTTCTCGCTGGGCCTGGCGCTGATGTTCGGTACCGCCGGCCTGCCACACATCCTGATGCGCTTCTTCACCGTGAGCGATGCCAAGGAAGCCCGCAAGTCGGTGTTCTACGCCACCGGTTTCATCGGTTACTTCTACATCCTGACCTTCATCATCGGCTTTGGCGCCATTCTGCTGGTCAGCACCAACCCTGCGTTCAAGGATGCCGCCGGTGCCCTGATCGGTGGCAACAACATGGCGGCGGTGCACCTGGCGAACGCGGTGGGCGGCAGTCTGTTCCTGGGCTTCATTTCGGCAGTGGCATTCGCCACGATCCTGGCGGTGGTGGCGGGCCTGACCCTGGCCGGTGCTTCGGCGGTGTCGCATGACCTGTATGCCAGCGTGATCAAGAAAGGCAAGGCCAACGAGAAAGACGAAATCCGTGTGTCGAAGATGACCACCATGGCCCTGGCCGTCGTGGCGATCATTCTGGGTATCGCCTTCGAGAGCCAGAACATCGCGTTCATGGTCGGCCTGGCGTTCTCGATCGCGGCCAGTTGCAATTTCCCTGTGCTGTTGCTCTCGATGTACTGGAAAAACCTGACCACCCGTGGCGCCATGATCGGCGGCTGGATGGGCCTGATCAGTGCGGTGGTGTTGATGGTGCTCGGTCCGACCATCTGGGTGCAGATCCTGCACAACCCCAAACCGATCTTCCCGTACGAATACCCGGCGCTGTTCTCGATCATCATCGCCTTTGTCGGTATCTGGTTCTTCTCGATCACCGACAAGTCCAAGGCTGCCGCTGACGAGCGTGCGCTGTTCGTTCCACAATTTGTCCGCTCACAAACCGGCCTGGGCGCCAGCGGTGCCGTCTCGCACTGAGGGTTGAACCTGGCATGACGAAAAAAGCAGCCCGAGGGCTGCTTTTTTTCGTTTGGGTGGGCGTTCGCGTCAGGCGCGAATGGGCCTCACTTCTTCCCTGGATTCATATCCTGCCCAGCAGTACCAGGACCAGCAGAATGATCAGGATGGTACCGACCACACCCGATGGACCATAACCCCAGCTGCGCGAGTGGGGAAATACAGGCAGACCGCCAACCAGCAGCAAGATCAAGACGATGATAAGAATTGTACTGATGCCCATGACGAGTTCCTTCTTTCAATGGTGGAGGCAAGGATCGCCTTCAATACCTGAGCCGATAGGCATCAAGTTTGCAGGCTTCTTGAATACTCCGACCCTGGGCATTTCCGAAAGGTTCTAAGGGTCATGAATATTTTTTTACAATTTTTTAAATTACTGTTTTTAAAAGGTTTTTTGAATTATTGGCCTGTTAGGTACTCTTCGGGGCTTTTTAATAAGCCAACGAAATATTGAACTTGTAGGGTACTCAGGTATCTGCGTTGGCTTACTGGTTTTCGCCGACAAGGATACCCCCCGCATGTTGATCAGCCTGGCCGCCGACCTGGTGGTTGTCTTTCATTTGTTATTTATCCTGTTCGTACTGTTCGGGGCCTTGCTGGTGGCCTGGAAACCCTGGCTGGCAATCGTGCATCTGCCGGCAGCCGCATGGGGCATGGCCGTGGAGTTCCTGCACTTGTACTGCCCGCTCACACCGTTGGAAAACAGCCTGCGCAAGCAAGCCGGCGAGCAGGGCTATGCAGGCGGTTTCGTCGAGCACTACCTCATTGCGCTGATCTATCCTGCTGGTCTGACAATGTCCATCCAGCTCTGGTTAGGGGCTGTCGTCCTGGTGATCAATGTGCTGGCCTACGCATGGGTGCTCACGCGTTTACGGCGTCGGTAGGACGTTTCCTTCAGTCAGATCCGTCTGGTTTGCAGGACATGACTGATTTTTCCTTGCCGCATTGAAGCACTGTGCCATGCGCGGCACTCTGCCTGCTTACTTGATAACAAGAGAGCAGCCCTATGCTGGTATTGACGCGGGAAGTGGGTGAGACGTTTTCAATCGGCGATGAAATCACCGTGCAGATTCTCGGCGTAAGTGGCAATCAGGTGCGCTTTGGCTTCGAAGCGCCCAAGCACATCAAGATTCATCGCGCCGAAGTGTTCCGGCGCATTGCCAACACCTTGTCGCAGCCGCAGGAACGGCCGCAGTCGCCAGCGGCCTGAGGCGTGTCAGTCGAACATTTCCCGTGGCACTTCGTGACGGGCCATCAGTTGGCACTGCTGGCTGTCCATATCGAAGAAAATCACCGCCTGGCCTTTGGTCAAGGCATGCCGCACTCGCAGCACGCGGGTTTCCAGGGGCGTTTCGTCACCGTTGTCGGTGCCGTCGCGGGTCACGAAGTCCTCGATCAGGCGGGTCAGGGTTTCAGGTTCGAGTTGGTCGTAGGGAATCAGCATGGAGGGCTCTCACGGCAGGGCCGGGGATGATAGTGCAGCGCGCATCGGCATGCACCTGCCTTGCACCGCCCGGCTCGCGCCGGGCGGTGCAATGATTCGGTGACCGCTGTTTTACTCCTCGCGGCCCTGGCCGATCAGGCTGTCCACCGGGGGTACACGGGTTTCCGGTTCCATTTGCGTTTCATGTTCCAGTTGATGGCTGAAACTTTCGAGCGAGGCCTTGCCTGGCTGCGCATCGCTGGCAAATACCGGCGGGCTGAGCATGTAGGCACTGAGCAACTTGCTCAGGGCGGCCAGGCTGTCGATATGCGTACGCTCGTAACCGTGGGTCGCGTCGCAGCCGAACGCCAGCAGGGCGGTACGAATATCGTGCCCGGAGGTGACGGCCGAATGGGCATCGCTGAAGTAGTAGCGGAATATGTCGCGGCGCACCGGCAATTCATTATCGACCCCAAGACGCAGCAGATGCCGCGATAGATGGTAGTCGTAGGGCCCCCCGGAATCCTGCATGGCCACACTGACCGCGTGCTCGCTGGAATGCTGGCCGGGCGCGACCGGGGCGATGTCAATGCCGACGAACTCACTGACGTCCCACGGCAAGGCACCGGCGGCGCCCGTACCGGTTTCTTCGGTGATGGTAAACAGCGGGTGGCAGTCGATCACAGGCTGCGCGCCACTGTCGACGATGGCCTTGAGGGCGGCCAGCAAGGCCGCTACACCGGCCTTGTCATCCAGGTGACGAGCGCTGATATGGCCGCTCTCGGTGAACTCCGGCAGCGGGTCGAAGGCGACAAAGTCACCAATGCCCACGCCCAGCGATTCACAGTCGGCCCGTGTTGCGCTGTAGGCGTCGAGGCGCAGTTCGACGTGGTCCCAACTGACCGGCATCTGATCGACGGCGGTATTGAACGCATGCCCGGAGGCCATCAATGGCAGCACACTGCCACGGATCACGCCGGTGTCGGTGAACACGCTGACCCGGCTGCCTTCGGCAAAGCGACTTGACCAGCAGCCAACGGGCGCCAGTGACAAGCGACCGTTGTCCTTCACCTCGCGCACGCTCGCGCCAATGGTGTCCAGGTGCGCCGAGACCGCACGGTCCGGGCTGTTCTTGCGGCCTTTGAGCGTGGCGCGAATCGTGCCGCGTCGCGTCAGCTCAAAAGGGATGTCCATTTCCTCCAGGCGCTCGGCGACATAGCGCACGATGGTGTCGGTGAAACCGGTCGGGCTGGGGATGGCGAGCATTTCCAGCAGGACTTTCTGCAGATAATTCAGATCCGGATCAGGGATATTTGCATCAGGCATGGTGGAGGCTCCTTCGGCGCAGCGGCAAGCTTGAAGCTACAAGCTGCAAGCGATTCAGGCTACTTGCGGCTTGCAGCGTGTCGCTTGAGGCTGCAGTCAGTTATGGACGGGCAGGCTATGGGGAAACAGTAGATCAACAAAGCGTTCAGCGGTGGGTTGCGGTTCATGATTGGCCAGGCCTACCCGTTCGTTGGCCTCGATGAACACATAGTCAGGCTGATCGGCGGCCGGCACCATCAGGTCCAGACCAACCACCGGGATGTCGAGCGCACGTGCAGCGCGCACGGCGGCATCGACCAGCACCGGATGCAGAATGGCAGTGACATCCTCAAGACAACCGCCGGTGTGCAGATTGGCTGTACGGCGCACGGCCAGGCGCTGGTCCATGGGCAGGACACTGTCGTAGTCGAACCCGGCCTCACGCACCGTGCGTTCGGTTTCTTCATCCATCGGAATACGACTTTCGCCCCCGGTGGCCGCCGCACGACGACGGCTCTGGGCTTCGATCAACTGCTTGATGGTGTGTCGACCGTCGCCCAGAATCTCTGCCGGGCGACGAATGGCAGCGGCCACCACTTCAAAGCCGATGACCACGATGCGCAGATCCAGGCCTTCATGAAAGCTTTCCAGGATCACCCGGGTGTCGAACTGGCGGGCCCGTTCGATGGCCTGTTGCACATCTTCGATCGTACTCAGGTTCACGGCCACGCCCTGGCCCTGTTCGCCGTCCAGTGGCTTGACCACCACACGGCTGTGTTCTTCCAGAAACGCCAGGTTGTCATCGGCATTGCCCGCGCGCTGCTGGGCCGGCAGGTTCAAGCCCGCCGCCTTCAGCGCACGGTGGGTCAGGCTCTTGTCCTGACACAGCGTCATGCTGACTGCACTGGTCAGGTCGCTCAGCGATTCGCGGCAACGCACACGGCGTCCACCGTAGCTGAGCGTGAACAGGCCGGCATCGGCATCGTCGACCTGCACATCAATGCCGCGGCGGTGAGCCTCTTCGACAATTATGCGCGCATAGGGGTTGAAGTCGGCCTGAGGGCCGGGGCCCAGGAACAACGGCTCGTTGATGCCGTTCTTGCGCTTGATGGCGAACGTCGGCAGTGTGCGGAAGTCCAGCTTGGCATACAGCGCCTTGGCCTGCTGGTTGTCATGCAGCACCGACAAATCCAGATAACTCAGGCCACGACTCATGAAGTGCTCGATCAGATGCCGTACCAGCACCTCGCCCACACCGGGGCGGGTGCAATTGGGGTCGACTGCCAGGCACCACAGGCTGCTGCCTTTTTCCGGGTCGTGAAACGCCTTCAGGTGGTTCAGGCCCATCACGCTGCCAATCACCGCGCCGGTGGTCTCGTCCTCGGCCAGCCAGTACACCGGGCCACCTTCGTGGCGCGGCGTCAGCAGGGCCGGGTCGATGGGCAACATGCCGCGGGCGATGTACAGATTATTGATAGCCTGCCAGTCAGCCTCGTTCTGCGCACGGCGGATACGAAAGCCACGGAACACCCGCTGCGCCGGACGATAATCGCTGAACCACAGGCGTAACGTGTCGGACGGATCAAGAAACAGCTGTTGCGGTGCCTGGGCCAGGACCTGCTGCGGAGCGGCCACGTACAAGGCAATGTCGCGTTCGCCGGGCTTTTCGTTCAGCAATTCCTGGGCCAGCGCCGCCGGCTCCGGGTAGGTGTGGCCGACCAGCAGTCGCCCCCAGCCGCAGTGCAGGGCCAGTGGCCCGCCTTCGGGCTGGTTGCCGTCTTCGGCAAACTGCGCCTGCAAGCGTTCATAGGAGGGCGACTGGCGTCGCAGCAGGCGCTGGCTGTAAGTGGATTTCATCACTCAGAGTCCTTGTTCGCTCAGCCACAGGTTCAGGGCCGCCAGTTGCCACAGCTTGGAGCCGCGCAGAGGTGTGAGCTGGTCCTTGGGGTTGGTCAGCAAGGTGTCGACGATCGACGGATTGAACAGCCCGCGATCCTGGCTGGGGTCAAGCAGCAGCTCGCGTACCCAGTTCAAGGTATTGCCTTCCAGGTGCTTGAGGCCCGGCACCGGGAAATAACCCTTCTTGCGGTCGATCACCTCGGCCGGAATCACCAGGCGTGCCGCTTCCTTGAGTACATGCTTGCCGCCATTGGGCAGCTTGAATTTCGCAGGCACGCGGGCCGACAGTTCGACCAGGCGATAATCCAGGAACGGCGTACGTGCTTCCAGGCCCCAGGCCATGGTCATGTTGTCGACCCGCTTGACCGGGTCATCGACCAGCATCACCGTGCTGTCCAGGCGCAGCGCCTTGTCCACGGCGGCATCGGCACCCGGCTGGGCAAAGTGATCGCGAACGAAGTCACCGGCGGCATCATGGTCGAGCAGCCATTTCGGTTGCACGGTGGCGGCATATTCTTCGTAGCTGCGATCAACGAACGCGGCGCGGTAGGCCGCCACCGGGTCGCTGGCACCATCCACTTGCGGATACCAGTGGTAGCCGGCAAACAGCTCGTCGGCGCCCTGGCCGCTTTGCACCACCTTGCAGTGCTTGGCCACTTCACGCGACAACAGATAGAAGGCAATGCAGTCATGGCTGACCATCGGCTCGCTCATGGCCCGGAAGGCCGCTGGCAACTGCTCGATGATCTCGCTTTCCTGGATGCGCAACTGATGGTGACGGGTGCCGTAGTGCTTGGCGATCAGGTCCGAATACTGGAACTCGTCGCCACGCTCGCCACCGGCATCTTCAAAGCCAATGGAGAAGGTCGACAGGTTCTCGGCACCCACCTCACGCAACAGGCCCACAAGCATGCTGGAATCGACACCGCCCGACAGCAGCACCCCGACATCCACCGCGGCACGCTGACGAATCGCAACGGCCTCGCGGGTGCTGTCCAGTACACGACCGCGCCAGTCTTCGAAACTCAGGTTGCGCTCGTCTTCATGCGGACCATAAGGCAGCGTCCACCACACCTGTTGCTCGCTCTTGCCGTCGGCATCAATCATCAGCCAGCTGGCCGGCGGCAGTTTTTCAACGCCTGCCAGCAGCGTGCGCGGGGCGGGCACCACGGCATGGAAGTTCAGGTAATGGTTGAGCGCAACCGGGTCGAGCATGCCGCTGATGTCGCCGCCCTTGAGCAGCGCCGGCAGGCTGGAAGCGAAGCGCAGGCGCTTGTCGGTTTTCGACAGGTACAGCGGCTTGACGCCCAGGCGGTCGCGGGCAATGAACAGGCGCTTGCTGTCACGCTCCCAGATGGCAAAGGCAAACATGCCATTGAGCCTGGGCAGCAAGTCCTTGCCCCAGGCGTGGTAGCCCTTGAGCAAGACTTCGGTGTCGCCACCGGAATGGAACGCATAGCCCAGGCTTTCCAGCTCGGCACGCAGTTCGGGGAAGTTGTAGATCGCGCCATTGAAGGCCAGCGACAGACCGAGATGATTGTCGATCATCGGCTGCGCCGAGCCGTCGGACAGATCCATGATCTTCAGACGGCGATGACCAAGGGCAATCGGCCCCTGGCTGTGAAAGCCCCATGCGTCCGGGCCACGAGGCGCCAGTTCATGGGTGATTCGTTCAACAGCGGCAAGATCCGCTGGTTGATGGTCAAAACGCAACTCGCCTGCTAATCCGCACATAAGTCCTTACCGGGTTTCCGTTGGGGAGGTGACCGTCCTGAATGCGGCCACTCAGGAACTGACCCAATGAAGAAGAAGGAGTTTTAGATCAACTGGTTATAAGCAGGATTGGCCAAGTGTTTTTTGCTGATCGAGAGACCCTCTGGGCAGCGTTCGTCATCGGGTTTCGACGAGCTTGACGGTCATTTTTCGCCCGGACAGCTTCAGGTCGATGCAGGCACAGCAGACCCTGGCATAACTGCCAGTTTCCTGGCAGCGCTCTTCAGTTGCATGCTTGTCAATCAGGCCAGAGAACCAGGGAGCGGGTCATGGAAAGCGCGGTGACATGGACGTCATCAGGACGGATTTCTTCAGAGCGGGCGCTGAGCGCCGGTGAAAAACTGCACATCAAGGTCATCGACAGCCAGACTGAAGCCGTGATCGAGACGGTCGAGTTCGAGCCGTCGGCCACCGACCTGGGGCTGTATCGCTGGCCCCATGCCCTGGCCCGACACATCAACGCCACGGCCGCGCACCTGCGCGCGGGCACCCAGAGCGCCGACGGCAGTTTCACGCCTCAGTTCAGCACCTACCTGAACACTCTCTGGACCCGGAGCACCACCTCCAGCGTGGTGCTGTCCACCGCCTGCAACCTGGCGGGCTGGGCCGACCTGGGTGAAATCCGCTCGATCGGCTCGCTGCCGACGGGGACTTCCATCGCGTGCCGACTGTCGAGCGCCAACAGTGAGGTGACCTATCAGGAGCTGACCTGGAGCATGCCCGACAGCCAGGGCGGGCGTTATGCCTGGCCTGTGCACCTGAGCCACTTCATCAATGCCCGGGCAGGCCTGCTGCGGTCCGGGGAGAAAAACCAGGACACCAAGACCATCACGCCGATCGGCAGCAGCTACCGTAACCGCCTGTGGGCGCCTGTCGGCCTGACGTTAAGGGTGCAGCGGGAAGTCGTCATGTCCGAAAGCACCCGGGCGTGCGCTGCGCAGATCTATGACACCCTGGGCGCACGCCTGGCCGGCAACGTACCAGCCCCCGAAGTGATCGATGGCTGGCTGCAAGGCTTCGCAGAGGGGCGCTATCAGGATCTTGTCTATCCGCCCAACGACAAGCCGGTCAGTGATACGACTGTGTTGGCCACGCATCTGGAGCGGACCCAGCGCATCGCCGCCTACCTGTTCAAACAAGCGGTGCCGTCGCCTGCCCGCTACCTGAACAGTGCTGCCCAAGCGCTGGATTTCTATGCGACGCAGGATTATCAGACCAGCAACTGGTGGGAACGACAGATCGGCCTGGCAAGGCGGGCGTGTGCCACAGGGTTGCTACTGGCCAGGCATCTGCAGCCGCACGCGTTGATGAATGTCTTCGTGCCGCACGCGATGAAGAACACCAGCACGTTCAATCATGTCCAGAGCGGTGCCAACCTGGCCGACTTTGCCAGTGTCCAGATCAGCTGGAGCCTGTGCGCCTGGAAGAACGGTGCAGGTGACCCGTACTTGCTCTACCTTCGCGCCGCCGCCGATGCCTTGTCCGGCTTGTGCCTGCCGGTGGCGCGTGACGGGGCGGAGCACGGTAATGGCATCAGTGTCGATCATTCCATCAGTCAGCACAATGTGCTCCGTCAGGAGCGTTACTTGAGCCAGCTGTACGCTGGCAGTTACGGGGTGGTTCTGCTGTCACGGATCTTCGAGAACGTGACCCTGCTCAACGGCGCGTTTGCCTTGGCCGAGGCGTCCTTGAAGGCGTTGATCGACGTGCTGGTGCAAGGCATTGGCTGGATGGGCTACGCCCGTCACCTGGATTTTCAGGTGTGTGGCCGGGCGATCAGTCGTGGCGTCAACCTCAGCCCCGGTTACAGCGCCTGGGTCCAGGCACTGTTGCCTCACGCCGATGAGCCCGGCAGGCGGGCACTGGAAGAGTTGACCCGGCGCGCCAGCGGCGACGAATCAGCCAATCGCCATTACCTTGGCGCACGGCTGTATTGGGTCAATGATTACCTGGCCTATCTGGGGACAGGGTTCTGCTGCTGGGCCAAGGCGGTCTCTACCCGCACGGTCGGTTGCGAGAGCGGCAACGGAGAAAACCTCAAGGGGTATTACATGGGCGCCGGCACCTGCTTTTTGAGCCGTGATGGCCTGGAGTACGAAGGCATCCAGCCAGTCTGGGACTGGCAGCGCCTGCCCGGGGTCACTGCCGAGCAAGTGCCCGGCTTCGACTTTCCGCTGATCAACTGGGGGCAGAATGCCTGGGGCAGCCATGACGTTGCTGGCGGTGCATGCGATGGCGACAACGCGGTGCTGTCCATGGAACTGTCCAGGGGCAACGTTACCCATGCGCTCAAGACGGTGATCGCACTCGATAACCGGATTTACTGCATTGGCTCACGCATCAACCGTGCGCCGCAATCGCATCCGGTGATCACCAGCGTCAATCAGTGCAAGGCGCGTGGGGAGGTCCAGTACTGGGATTACCAGGGCAACAGATCCGTGTTGCTGGAGGGTGAATCAATCACCTCGTCAAATATCCATCAAGTGTTGCACGACGGCTTGCTGTACATCTTCGGCGTGCGATGGATGCCACCCAGCATTACCTTGCAGGTAGAAAAGCGCAGTGGCGCCTGGTCGCAGATCAACACCAGTGGCTCTCCGGCGCTCGTTGAGCACAAGGTGTTTTCACTCTGGATCAATCATCCGGAGTACGAGGATGCCAGCTACCTGTATGAAGTCCGGCCCGCTGATGGCTTTGACTGGACGCAGATGTCCCGGTCAGTCAAAGGACCCGATATCGACGTGCATGTGATCGCCCTGGACAATCGGGTGCTGGGCACTTTCTTCAAGCCCCAGCGGCCTGATCCGGGAGGCGTTGGCGGGCGGATATTTTTCCCTGAGCAGCCTTGTTCTTACATTTACGCGCCGGGAGACACGCATTTTCGCCTGACCTGCTCGGACCCCGGCCAGACCCTCGAAACGCTGTCGTTCGTCCTGGCGGTGGATGAGCAGGGCCTGCCGGTTCGCCGCCTGGAAGTGCCACTGCCGCAGGGCGATGAAAAAGGCCGTTCGGTAACCGGTACCTACCCTCTGGCCTGAGCAGGACTGCCAGGCTCAGTAACCGGTCATTTCCAGGTAGCCGACGCCCTGTTGGCTACCACTGACGGTTACCGGGCCTTCCCAGTACGGCACGTCCAGGTCCATCCACGCCTTGGGATTGAGCGCCTCGGTGGTGATTGCCAGGTGCTTGCCAGGGATCTCGATCGACCAGCGCGTGGGCACGGCCTTGCCAGCGACCTCGGTCGTCTGCAGGGGCTCAAGCCGGATGTCGCTGGCCGCCAGGGGCTGCGACTGGCCTTCGGGGCCGATCCAGGTGCCGATCAGGTAGTGTGCGCCGTTGTCATGGCGAATGCGGTAGAGCATCAGCCGGGTGCCGTCACGCAAGTGCAGGGAAAACCAGTCCCAGCCGCGTTGATCGGCGGTCAGGGGCTGGCTGCTCCACTCGCGGTCCAGCCAGGCCTGGCCTGTGACGGAATGGTCCTGGCCATTGATCCGCAGTTGGCCCTGCACGGTAAAGAACGGCTGGCTGTAGTAATACGAAGCCTGGCCCTGCTCGGATTTGCGGCTGTAGCCCTGGTCGCCCTGGAGCACCAGCGGCCGGTCGGTGCTCAGGTGCAGGTCGTAGTCGAAGGCCGGGCCGCTGGCCTGCAGGCGCACCTGGGTCATGGGGTCGGCATGGCTGTCGGCCGGTAGCGTGCTGCTCAGCGACCAGTTGTCGATCCAGGCGCTCAAGGGCGTCAGGGTCACCCCGGCCTGGCCAATGCCGCCGCGCCCCAGGCGCTGGGTGGCGTAATGTCGGGTGGCCGAGGTCACGGCGGCATGGCCCATCCACAGGTTCGGGTCGTCCCAGCCCTGCCTGGCCGGACCGGGTTGCCCGGCACTGCGAAACAGGGTCCATTGCACGCCAAAGGGCTGGCCGCTGGCGTCCTGCAGGTTGGCGGTGATGTACCACCACTCGATCCGAAAACCCGGGTGCGGCGCGTGGTCCTGGGGGAAAACAAACCGGCGTCCGGGGGTGACTTCGGTAAAGTCGCCGGTCTGCGCGCCCAGCCCGGCAAAGCCTTGCGAGGCTGGCGCAGAGTCGTCGCAGCCACTGAGCAACCAGGCGCCGAGCAGGAGGGCCAACCACTCAATTTTCACGGTCGAAGCACCTCAGCAGGTCACTCGGTTGACTGCGATACAGGCGCCACAGCGGCCAGGCCGAGGCCAGCAGGGTGGCGAGCAGCGCCAGGGCGGTCAGGTTCAGCCATTGCCCTGGATACAGGTGTGAAGGCAGGCGCCAGCCAAAGGCCTGCACCTGGATCACGGCATTCAGGCACCAGGCCAGCAGCACGCCCAGCGGCAAGGCAGCCAGCAGGGTCAGGCTTGCCAGCAGCCAGGTCTGGCCGAGATTCAGAGCCATCAGTTGCCGGCGGGTAACCCCCAGCGCCCAGAGCGGCGCCAGTTGTCCCAGGCGGTCCTGGCTCTGGGTCAGCAGGCTGATGAACAGGGCGATACCGGCCACTCCCAGGGTCAGGCTGTTGAGTGCGGCCGTGGCGGCGAACGTGCGTTCAAACACACGGCTGGACCATGACTTGAGCTGCTGCTGATCGATGATGCGGCTGTCGTCCAGGGCAAAGTGCGTCTGCAACTGCGCGGTCAGGGCCTGGATGTCGGCAGGGGCCAGGCGCAGGTTGAAGCGGCCTGGCGCCAGGGCCGGCCAGTGCTGCAACAGGTGCCGGGCATCGACCAGCAGGTGCCCGCGGGCGTTGCCGTAGTCGGCGTAAAGACCGACGATGCGTGGCGTCCAGCGGCCCTGAGGCACCGGGATGTCGAGTGTATCGTCCACGTCCAGGTCCAGGCGCCGTGCCAGTTGTTCGCTGATCATCACCGTGTCGTCCTGTGCCAGGCGCTGCCAGGCATCGCCGGCGCTGGCGGCCAGCAGGGGCCAGTGATCGCGATAGTGCCGGTGCTCGACCACGCCGTGCAGGTCGGCCGGCCAGCCCTTAAGGCGCAGGCTGACCTGCCAGTCGGGCAATACGGCGCTGACCGCTGGCTGCTGTGCCAGCCAGGTGTAGAGGTCCTGGGCCTGCTCGGCATTACTGGCGGTGACATACAGTTCGGCGCTCAGGCGCTGGTCGAGCCAGTCACCGAACGTCTGGCGAAAACCCGAGGTCATGCCACCCGCACCGATGCTGGCGGCCAGTGCCAGCAGCAACGCCATCAAGGCCAGGCTCAAGGCCGGCAGCTGTTGCCGACAGTCGGCCACAAACCATTGGCCCAGCACCGACCGCGTATGCTGCAAGGCCGTACCCAGCACCGCATCGAGCAACACCGGCAGGCCCAGCGCGGCGCTGAGCAGAATGGCCGCCACCATGATGAAACCGCTGAGCAGGCTGTTGCCGGTCCAGGCCAGCAGCGCCACGACCAAGGCTGCGGCGGCCACCCAAGCCTGACGGCGCAGCCAGCGCTCGTGGGCCTGACGCCAGACCTGGGCTCGCGCCAGGGCCAGCAATGGCAGACGCGCGGCGCGCAACACGCTGCTGGCCCCGGCCAGCAAAGCGCCCAGCAAGGCCACGCCCAGGCTGGTCAACCACCATGACAACCCCAGGTTCAGTTGCCCGGCCACCGGTGCGCCATACAGGCCACGCAGGCTGGCGGCCAGGTCCGGCAGCAGCCAGCCGGCCAGCAGATAGCCGCTGATCACGCCGGCCAGCCCGGCCAGCAGGGCCATACCCGTCAGCTCAACAACCAGCGCACCGATCAGCAGGCGCGCACTGACACCGCTGGCGCGCAGGTTGCGCAACAGGCCACGGCGCTGTTCCAGCGCCAGGCCGATGGCGGCGTGCACAATGAACAGGCCGACCACGAAGGCCAGGGCGCCCAGGGCATCCAGATTGAGATGAAAGCTCTTGGTCAACCGGTCCAGGTCGTCGGCCGCATCACCATGTTGCAGCACCAGAAGGTCGGCCAGCGCGTCCGGCAACGTCGGCTGGGTCGCCGCGAAATCCGCGCTCAGCAACAGGCGGCTGACTTGCCCTGGCATCGCCAGCACGCGCTGGGCCTGGCCGATATCGGTCAGCAGCACGCCAGGCGCCATATCTGGCAGGCCGCGTAGCGGGGGCAGTGCCTGGCCGCTGTCCGTCACCGGTTGCTGACCTTCCTGCAAGCCCAGTGCCTGCAAGGTGTCGCGGGCGATCCAGGTCACGCCAGGGGGATGTAAGAAGTCGAGTAGCTGCCCGAGGTCCTGGCGCTGGCCGGCCAGTTCCAGGTCGCGAGGGAGGGTCAAAGGCTCGATGCCAAGCAGTTGCAGGCGTTCGCCATTAAGGGTAATGCGCCCTTGCAACTGCGGTGACACCGGCCAGCCCGCTCTGCGCAGATCGACAAACACCTGCTGCGGAAAGGGTGCTGCCGAGGGGCTGCTCAACCAGCTTTGCGGTTGCGTTCCGAGCAATTGGCTGGCGCGCTGGTAGCTGTCGCGGGCCTGGCTGTTGAGGGCTTGTACTCCGGTGAGCAGGCCGGTGGCCAGCCACAGGCCGGTCAGCACGCTGAACAGTTGCACCGGGTGGCGACGCCAATGACTGAGCAAGGCGCGTAGCGTCCAATAGAGCACGGCCATTCAGCGGGGCCCGGCGCTGACCAGCCGCCCCTTGTGTAATACCACCCTATGCATCAGGTGGGCGGCAATGCGCGGACTGTGCGTCACCATCAAGAGGCTGGTGGGGCTGTCGGCGACCAGCTCCAGCAGCAGCTTGAGGACTTCATCGCTGGTGGCTTCGTCAAGGTTGCCGGTGGGTTCGTCGGCCAGCAGCAGGGCCGGGCGCGAAGCCAGGGCGCGGCCGATGGCCACGCGCTGTTGCTGGCCACCGGACAGTTGTTCGGGGTAACGGCTCAGCAGATCGCCCAGCCCCAGGCGCTCGACCAGTTGGGCCTGCCAGGCCTGGTCATGGCGCCCGGCCAGGCGCGCCTGAAAGGCCAGGTTGTCGGCGACCTTGAGGCTGCCGATCAGGTTGAACTGCTGGAACACCAGGCCGATGCCGGTGCGTCGCCAGTGCGCCAGGCCAGCTTCAGTGAGGCCGTCCAGGCGCTGGCCGTCGATTTCGATGTGTCCGCCGTCGGCACGGTCCAGCCCGGCGACCAGATGCAGCAGGGTACTTTTGCCACTGCCGGACTCACCCATCAGGGCCAGGGTTTCCCCTTGCGCCAGTTGCAGGCTGACGCCGTCGAGCACCTGCAACGGGCCCTGGGCGGTGGGGTAGTGCTTGAGCAGATCGACAACCTGCAACATGGCGGATGACTCGGGTCAAGGAACAGGTCAGGTCTGCCCGCACGCGCGGTTGGCGGCTACGGCGACGTCCAGCAGGCGCGGCGGTGGCAGGTGCAGGTCGTCCATCAAGGCGGCGTATTCTTCGGCATTGGCCACTTGCAGACGCGGGTTGTGGCGGCGCTCTTCACCAATGGTCGAGCAGGTCCAGCCCTTGTAGTCATGGGCCGGAAATACCAGGGTGTCATCGCCCAGGTCCAGCAGGCGTTGCAGGCTGGTCCACTGCTGACGGGCGCTGCCGTTCTGAAAGTCCGTACGCCCGCTGCCGCGGATCAGCAGGGTGTCGCCGCTGAACAGCCAGGCAGGCTGGCGACCGCGCGCGGCCAGCAGGAAGCAGTAGGAGTCGCGGGTGTGCCCCGGTGTGTGCCAGACCTTCAATTCGCGGCTGCCCAACGCCAGGCTCTGGCCGTCGTGGAACGTGAAGCTGGCGCAGGGCACCTGGCTTTCCTGGCCCAGGCCGGTGTTGCAGCCGGTGGCATCGCGCAGGTCACCCAGCGCAGTGATGTGATCGGCGTGGGTGTGGGTGTCGATGGCCATGATCAGTTGCAGGTCCAGGTCCGAAAGCAACTGCAGGTAGGTGTCCAGGTGCTCTTTTACCGGGTCGATCAGCATGGCCTGGCCATGGTCGGCCAGCAGGTAACTGTAGGTGGATGTCTGGCTGTCGAACAATTGGCGGAACAGCATGCAAGTCTCCATTTTCAGCACTGTGCAGGTGTTCACCGTAGGGTGAATCACCGCTCAGGTCAAAGGCCTTGCTGCAATTATCTGTTACAGATCGGCGCAGAATCTAACCTCTGGCCTGGCTTTTCGGCCCACGAATCAGGCTGCGCAGGGCGAACCGGTTGGGGTGACAGGCCTCGGCCACGCTGCGCGGTACAGGCAACGGTTCGTCATCCAGCCAGGCCGCCAGCAGCTCGGCAGCCAGGGGCGTGGTGATCAGCCCGCGTGAGCCATGGCCGCTGTTGATGTACAGGCCGTCCAGCCAAGGGCAGGGCAGGGGTGGCACCTGGCGAGCATCCTTGGTCAGCGCGGCATAGGTGCCGGCAAAGGCCTGACCATCGGCCAGCGGGCCGACGATCGGCAGGTAGTCGGGACTGGTGCAGCGAAAGGCCGCCCGGCCTTGCAACTGCTCAAGATCCAGATGGGCGGCATCGAGGCGTTCGCTCAGATCAGCCGAAATCTCCTCCAGCAAGTGCAGGTTACCTTGATGCTCTGCAAGGGTCGGGGCCAGGTCCTGGTTATGAAAGTCGAAGCTGGCGCCCAGCGTGTGCTCGCCATCACGCGCCGGTGCCACGTAGCCTTCGGCGCATACCACGGTACTCAGACGGTGGCTGGCGTCGGTGGCAGGCAGACGGGTGATCTGCCCGCGAATGCGCTTGAGCGGCAGTTCAGCGCTTTGCTCGAACGCTTTGATCTGCGCGGCATTGGCCAGGATCGCCACCGGGGCGCTGGCCAGTAACTGCGCGCCCGCCCAGGCTTGCCACTGGCCATCGACCCGCCGAAGTTCAAGCGCCTCATGGTGCAGCAGGGTCTGGATATTCGGGTGGGCGGCCTGTTGCTGGCACAGCGCCGGTGGATGCACCCAGCCGCCTTCAGGGTAGAACAGTCCGCCGCTGCCCAGGCCGATGCCGGCCTGCTGCTCGGCTGCCGACTGATCCAGCCGGTGCAGCAGCGCTTCTGGAAAGGCCTGGGCCAGTTGCGCCTGGCGCTGCGCTTCCTTGGCATCGAAGGCCAGCTGCAACACGCCGCAGTCATTCCATTCATGACCGCGCTGCAAGCGCTCCAGCAGGCGGCGCGTATGGCCGAAACCGCTGAGAATCAACTGCGACAGGGCCGTGCCGTGGGCCGACAACTTCAGGTACAGCACGCCTTGCGGATTGCCCGAGGCCTCGCCGGCCAGGGCGTCATGACGCTCCAGCAGGCTGACGTGCCAGCCACGCATGGCCAGGCTGCGGGCGGTGCTGCAGCCGGCCAAGCCACCGCCGATCACCAGCGCATGACGCTCACCGGCCAGGCGGGGTGGGCGTGCAAACCATGGCTTGACCGCTGCCGGCGGTGTGGTTTCGGCCGGCCAGCCGGCGAATGTGCCGCGCATGACTTCCCACTTGTGGCCGATGCCGGGGATGCGCTTCATGGCAAAGCCGGCCGCCTTCAAGGCGCGTCGGACCCAGCCGGTGCTGGTGAAGGTGCCCAGGGTGGCCTGTGGCGCCGACAGTCGGGCCAGTTCGGCGAACAGTGCGTCGTTCCACATGTCCGGGTTCTTCGCCGGCGCGAAACCGTCGAGAAACCAGGCATCGATCTGCCCGTCCAGTTGCGTCAGCATCGCGTGCGCATCGCCGATCAGCAGCGTCAGCGTTACGCGCGCATCTTCGAACACCAGCCGCTGGAATCCCGGGTGGATCGCCACGTACTGCGCCAGCAAGGGTCCGGCTTGGGCGGCCAGTTCCGGCCACAGGTCCAGGGCGCGTTGCAGGTCGGCACGGCTCAGCGGGAATTTTTCGACGCTGATGAACTGCAGGTGCGCATCCGCCGGGGCGCATTCATTAAACAATTGCCAGGCGCAGAGAAAATTCAGCCCCGTGCCAAAGCCGGTTTCGCCGATGACCAGGCGCCCACCGGCCGGCAGTGCCGAAAAGCGCTCGCGCAGGTTGTTCTGGGTCATGAACACGTGTCGGGTTTCTTCAAGGCCTGCGCCGGTGGCGAAGTACACATCGCCAAATTCGCTGGAGGTGGGGTTGCCATGTTCATCCCAGACGATCTGGGCGTGGTGCAAAGGGCAGGTCATGTCGGGCTCGGTCACGGGGCAGGCAGAAAAACCGCTGCAGTTTAACCGGCCGATCACTTCGGGAGGTAAACGCAATTGACCCATCTGTCCCATTGGTGGTCTTAATGGGCAAAGCGCTATCAATCAGGGTTGGCATAAGGGAGTTTCTGATGTTCGAATCCGCCGAAATCGGCCATGTCATCGACGATGAGACCTACGAGGACCAGGTGCCGGCCTTGCGCGAGGCCTTGCTTGAGGCCCAGTACGACCTGCACGAGCAGGGCCAGCGCCAGATCATTGTGTTGATCAACGGCATCGAGGGCGCGGGCAAGGGCGAAACCGTCAAGCTGCTCAACGAGTGGATGGACCCGCGTCTGATCGAGGTGCGTACCTTCGATCAGAAAACCGACGAAGAACTCGACCATCCAAAGGCCTGGCGCTACTGGCGGCAACTGCCGGCCAAGGGCCGAATGGGGATTTTCTTTGGTAACTGGTACAGCCAGATGCTGCAGGACCGGGTTCACGGGTTGATCAAGGACCCTGAGCTCGACCAGGCGATCAGCGGTGCCGAGCGGCTGGAAAAGATGCTCAGTGATGAAGGCGCGCTGATCTTCAAGTTCTGGTTCCACCTTTCGCGCAAACAGATGAAACACCGGCTCAAGAGCCTGCGCGACGACCCGTTGCACAGCTGGCGCATCAGCCCGCTGGACTGGCAGCAATCGAAGACCTACGACCGGTTCGTGCGCTTCGGCGAGCGTGTGCTACGGCGCAGCAGCCGCGAATATGCCCCCTGGCATGTGATCGAGGGTGTGGATGCCAACTACCGCAGCCTGACGGTCGGTCGCTTGCTGCTCGAAGGCATGCAGGCCGCGCTCAAGACCCCGCAGGTCGAGCCACAGGCCTTGACGGTGGGACCACGCGCTACGCATGACGACGACCTGACCTTGCTTGACAGCCTGGACCTGAGCCTGTCGCTGGAAAAGGACGAGTACGAGGCCCAACTGATCGCCGAACAGGCCCGGCTGTCGCGCAACCTGCGTGACAAGCACATGAAGCGCCATGCATTGGTCGCGGTGTTCGAGGGCAACGATGCGGCCGGCAAGGGCGGTGCGATCCGCCGCGCCGCGGCCGCACTCGATCCGCGTCAGTACCATATCGTGCCGATAGCCGCGCCCACCGAGGATGAACGGGCGCAACCGTACCTGTGGCGTTTCTGGCGACAGATTCCGGCGCGTGGCAAGTTCACCATCTTTGATCGTTCCTGGTACGGGCGAGTGCTGGTGGAACGGGTCGAAGGCTTTTGCAGCGACACCGACTGGTTGCGTGCCTATGGCGAAATCAATGATTTCGAAGAACAGCTCACCGAGGCTGGCGTGGTCGTGGTCAAGTTCTGGCTGGCCATTGATCAGCAGACCCAGCTGGAGCGGTTCAAGGCCCGGGAGACCATTCCCTTCAAGCGTTACAAGATCACCGAAGATGACTGGCGTAATCGCGACAAGTGGCCGCAGTATCGTCAGGCGGTGAGCGATATGGTCGACCGCACCAGCACCTCGATCGCGCCCTGGACCCTGGTGGAAGCCAACGACAAGCGCTGGGCTCGCGTCAAGGTCCTGCGCACGCTCAACGAAGCGCTGGAAGCGGCGTTTGCCAAAGACCGGAAAAAGTAGCCTGCACAGGAAACACGGTGCGGCAGTGGACGGTCAGGTCGGAAGTATTGGCAGATGCTTCCGATTCGCTTGCATGAAATGTCCTAGAATTTATGGATGCCTTGCACCTGGCGTATAGGTTCCCTAATCTGCGCCCGTCGCGGTAGGTCGGCTGCCTTTGTAGCCGTCTACGCAAGGTCTGCAGCTCGCGGTCCGCCGCGACGCTAAATCTGGTCGACAAGGATGCTGGCCGTCGCAAGCCTTATGGAGAACGCTCATGCTTGAGTTAAAGCCAACCACATCCTGCCTCTTTTCAATTATGGATACCGTAACCCCGGAAGCTGCACTCAACCATGCCTCTGACTTGTTGCGCTGTATCATCGCGACTGCAGGTGAGGGCATTGAAGCCAGCCAAGGCCCAAATCGCGACTTGAACCTGGCAGTCCTGCATTTGTCGCAAATGGCCAAAATGCTGGTGGATCGCTCACTGGACAGCCTGTTCGCCACTTGATGACGCCTACCCTTGCAAGGGCCGAAATGTCGAATTGTCCAGGGCGGGTGCAGCCTGGTCATGATTGACCAGCGAATTGTTGCAGGGAGTCCCGGTCGTTCGGTGACGACTGCAGGATCCTGAACATTCAGCAAACTTTCCAGACATGAATGCTTCGGCCAGCGATTTCAGGATCGCACTGTAAAGTGGTGGAACATCGCGCATGAGGAGGGTCCTTGCTGATCAGCGGAGTGATGCACGCCTGTAACGCCTCAAGCCCAGGCGTTACAGGCGTGCAACAACAGCTAAGAACAATTTTTCAACAGCACCAGACGGTTTTTGCATAAGACTTATGCCGTTTTCATGCGGGCTACCCTGTGCCAGGGCGTCACGGTTGCTGCGCGGTCTTGTACTTCAGGATCCAGACGCTCACCAGCGTGGCACACACCGGCAACACAATGCGTACCCAGGTCAACGGCACGAACCAGCACGACAAGCCAATGCTGACCCACATCAGGGCGATGGTGTAGACCTTGGCCTTGAATGGAATGCCATGGCCGTTCAGGTAGTCACGGATCCACGGACCCAGCCGTGGGTGATCGACCAGCCAGTGGTAAAAACGGGGAGAGCTGCGCGCGAAACAGCCAGCAGCCAGCAGCAGGAAGGGAGTAGTGGGCAGCACCGGCAGGAAAATGCCGATGATGCCCAGCGCCACGCTCAGCCAGCCGGCGGCCAGCAGCGCGTAGCGCACCAGCGCAGGGCGGCTGGTGCGTGGCGGGCCTTGCGTCACCTCAGTGGTGGCGAGGCTTGAGGATCGCCGGTTTCTCGTCGGGGGCCTGGCACAGCAGGAACAGCGCGGTCAGGGCTTCGGGGATTTGCACGATCATGTCGTCCATCAGGTTGGCATCCTGGGCGATATCGGCAAATTCAGGCTGCTCGTCGAACAGACCGGAACCGACCATGATCGGCAGGAGCATTTCGCTGACTTCTTCCTCGGCCTGTTCGAACCAGGCTTCTTCGCGCAGGAAGACGCCTTCCATGAAACCGATGCACCAGCCGCGCAGGTCGGAGTCATCCGGGTCGTCGCCCAGGTCCAGGTCACATGGCAGCTCGAACTCTTCATCCGATGCCAGCTGGCGGGCGATATGGGCCTTGAGCAGCACCAGCGTGGTTTCGACTTCTTCGCGCTGTGCGTCGCTGGAGTACTGCGGCGGCTCGGAGAACAGGGCGTCGATCCACTCGCGCTCCGGCACTTCTTCGGCGCAGACCGACAAGGCCGTCATGAAACCATGAGCGGCCACGTAGTCCAGTGCTTCATCGTGCAGATCATCTGCATCGAGGAAGACTTGCAGGCGGGTAAGTTGCTCAGCGAAGGACATGGACGGACTACCTAGGAAATAAACGATGCTGAATTCTAGGCCCTGAGCGCCCGGCGCGCCAGCCGCGAGGTGGCCCGGATTGATATTCGACCGCTTATGTCCCGGGCGTCCCTTGCCCCGAAGGGTCGGGTATACTGCCGCGTTTATGGCCGGGCGACTCGACCGCTGCGGCCTGCTGTGGCAGGACAACCGGGGTATTTATGCTCGAACAGGCTCAACACATTCTCAAGGACATCTTCGGCTACGACAGTTTTCGGGGTAGCCAGGGTGCGATCATCGAGCGTGTGGCCCAGGGCGGCGATGCCCTGGTGCTGATGCCCACCGGCGGCGGCAAGTCGCTGTGCTTCCAGGTGCCGGGACTGTTGCGCGACGGGTTGTGCGTGGTGGTTTCGCCCTTGATCGCCCTGATGGACGACCAGGTGGCGACCCTGGATGAACTGGGCGTGTCGGCCGCAGCATTGAATTCCACGCTGAGCGCCGAGCAGCAGCGCGACCTCGCCGTACGGATCCGCCAGGGCGAGATCAAGATGCTCTACCTGGCGCCCGAGCGTCTGGTTCAGCCGCGCATGCTGGCGTTCCTGCAAAACCTGAAGATTGCCCTGTTCGCTATCGACGAGGCTCACTGCGTCTCGCAATGGGGCCATGATTTCCGTCCTGAATACCTGCAACTGGGGCAACTGGCCGAACTGTTCCCTGATGTGCCGCGCATCGCCCTGACCGCCACGGCCGACAAGCGGACCCGCGAAGAGATCGTCACCCGCCTGCACTTGCAGAACGCCGAACGCTTCCTGTCCAGCTTCGACCGCCCCAATATCTTTTACCGCATCGTGCCCAAGGAACAGCCGCGCAAGCAGTTGCTGGCGTTCCTGTCGCAGCGGCGCAGCGATGCCGGCATCGTCTATTGCCTGTCGCGCAAGAAAGTCGATGAAACTGCCACCTTCCTGAGCGATAACGGCTACCCGGCGCTGCCGTACCATGCGGGCCTGCCGGCCGAGACCCGAGCGGCCAACCAGAAGCGCTTCCTTAACGAGGAAGGCCTGATCATGGTCGCGACCATTGCCTTCGGCATGGGCATCGACAAGCCCAACGTGCGGTTCGTCGCGCACATGGACCTGCCCAAGTCGCTGGAAGCCTATTACCAGGAGACCGGCCGGGCAGGACGTGACGGCCTGCCCGCCGATGCCTGGATGGCCTACGGCCTGCAGGATGTGCTGATGCTCAAGCAGATGCTGCAAAGCTCCGAAGGCGACGAACGGCACAAACGCCTGGAGCATCACAAGCTCGATGCCATGCTGGCGCTGTGCGAAGAGACCCGCTGCCGCCGCCAGGCCTTGCTGGCCTATTTCGACGAAGACCTGCCCCAGCCCTGCGGGCATTGCGACAACTGCGTCGATGGCGTGCAGACCTGGGACGCCACCGAACCTGCGCGTCAGGCCTTGTCGGCAATCTTCCGCACCGGCCAGCGCTACGGCGTGGGCCATCTGGTGGATGTGCTGCTGGGCAAGAGCAACGACAAGGTGCAGAGCTTCGGCCACGAGCGTTTGTCGGTATTCGGCGTCGGCAAGGCCCATTCCGAAGGCGAATGGCGTTCATTGTTCCGCCAGTTGGTGGCCCGCGGTCTGGCCGATATCGACCTGGAAGGCTACGGCGGGCTGCGCCTGTCCGACACCTGCCGGCCGTTGTTGCGCGGTGAAGTCAGCCTGCAATTGCGTCGTGACCTCAAGCCGCAGACCAGCAGCAAGACCAGTGGCGCCAGCCCTGCCAGTCAACTGGTGCGCGGCGAAGAGCGCGAGCAATGGGAAGCGTTGCGTACCCTGCGCCGGCGTCTGGCCGAAGAGCACGGCGTGCCGCCTTATGTAATTTTCCCTGATTCGACCCTGCTGGAGATGCTGCGCAGCCAGCCTGGCTCCATGGCCGACATGGCCCGGGTCAGCGGCGTGGGCGCGCGCAAGCTGGAGCGCTACGGCGAAGCCTTTCTTGAAGTGCTCAGCGGCAAGGCCGAAGCGCCGAGGGTGGTCACCGACCTGCGGCATGAGCTGATCAGCCTGGCCCGCGCCGGCATGACCCCTGCGCAGATCGCCGGGCAATTGCAGTGCTCGGAAAAGAATGTCTACAGCCTGCTGGCTGAAGCCATTGGCAAGCAGCAACTGTCGGTGGAGCAGGCGCTGGACTTGCCCGAAGACCTGTTGAGCGAAATCCAGGATGCGTTTCTCGACGGTGAAGGCGAGTTGCCCGCGGTGGGCGAAGTGGCTGCGCAGTTCAGCGGACGGGTGCCTGACGGTGTCCTGTATTGCGTACGGGCGGCCCTGCAATCGGAGTTCGAGGCGTAACAGGCGGTGACGAAAGGACGCTACCCCAGCCTTGATACCCTTCTGTGAACATGCTTAGCTGCCTAACAATTGTTTCAACCAAGAGTTTGCCATGCCACTGACAGATCAACACCGCTTCGGGATGCAACTGGCCCAACTGACCCGCGGCTGGCGTGCCGAGCTGGATCGGCGCCTGGCCAGCCTGGGGCTGTCCCAGGCCCGCTGGCTGGTGCTGCTGCATCTGGCCCGTTTCGATGACGCGCCGACCCAGCGCGAACTGGCCCAGAGCGTCGGCGTCGAGGGCCCGACCCTGGCCCGTCTGCTCGACAGCCTCGAAAGCCAGGGCCTGGTCCATCGCCAGGCGGTGCTGGAAGACCGACGCGCCAAGAAAATCCTGCTCAGTGACAGCGCCACGCCGCTGATCGCGCAGATCGAAGCCATCTCCAATACCTTGCGTGCCGAGCTGCTGACCGGCATCGATGAAAGCGAGCTGCAACTGTGCATGAACGTGCACGCCCGCATACTGGCTAACCTGGAAAGAACCTGAGGCACGCCTGCCGGTTCTCGCTCATACTTATTACACTTATTCAAAGCGTGAGAAGCCGTGTCCGGTTTCCTGAAGGGGACGCATGCTGAAAAGATCTCAGGTCGTGGTCGAGAACGACGCCAGGGCTATTGTTCGTGGCCGTATCGGCAAGGCTGCGAAGGCATTGTCCATTGCGCTGGCAGCGTTGTCCTGGTCGGGCCTGGCGTCGGCGCTGGGCCTGGGTGACATCACCCTGCATTCAGCCTTGAACCAGCCGCTCAACGCCCGGATCGCCCTGATCGAGGCCGACGGTCTGAGCAGTGAGGACCTGGTCGTCAAGCTGGCCTCGCCCGAGGCTTTTGCCAAGGCCGGCCTCGAGCGTGCGTTCTTTCTCAATGACCTGCGCTTTTCACCGGTCATTCGCGGTAATCGCAGTTTCATCCAGGTGGTGTCCAGCAAGCCGGTCATCGAGCCTTACCTGAGCTTTGTGGTGCAAGTCGCACAATCCAATGGCGACTTGCTGCATGAATACACCGTGTTGCTCGACCCGGCCACCTCGCCCCAGGGGCTGGCGGCGACCCGCAGCCGACAGGAAGAAGCCAAGGCACAGACAGCTGCAGCATCTGCATCACGTCTGCCGGTGGCGCCGCCGCCTGCGGTGCAGGGCAAGCACTACACCGTGGCTCGCGGTGACACCCTGAGCGCTATTGCACGTCGCTTGCAAGGCGCCGGGAGCAAGGTCTCTGCCACGCAGTTGGCCGACGGCATCCAGGCCTTGAATCCCCAGGTATTTGCCGATGGCGCTCGTTCCGGGTTGAAAGCCGGACAAAGCCTGCTAGTGCCGGATGCGGCAGTACTGCCGGCACCGGCAGGCCCTGCGCCAGACAGTCAGACGGCGGTTGTCCCAGCAGCGGCAGCCGCCGACGTTCAGCGCGCGGCTACGGAGCTGGCGGGCGCTGCCCTGGAAAACCAGCAACTGGCGCGCAGCCTTGAAGACCTCAAGGCGCAGAACCAGAGCCTGCAGGAACAACTGATTGAAAGGGACAAGGCCGTATCGGTGCTACAGGCACGCCTGACTGAAACGCCTGCGCCTTTGCCCGTAGCGGCCCCGGTCCCGGCCGCGCCGGCGGTGCCTGTCGCTGTACCGGCTGCGCCGCCTGTCGAGGACAATCCACTGTTCAGCCTGCCGCTGTTGCTGGGCGCATTACTGGCGATTCTATTATTGCTGGGACTTGTCTACCTGCGCCGCAAGCGCCATGCCCAGGTGCAGACAGCGCCTGTAGCACCTGTATCGGCGCCTGACGAACCGCTGATCAAGCCGGCGCAGTCGACCGTATTGCCGGTCTACGAGATTCCGGCGGTGGCGCCGCAGCCGGTGCCGGGCCAGGCCGCGTCTCCTGTGCTGGAAAAAAACCCGACGCCGGCCAGGCGCCTGGCCGGCACCGCCCCCGATGCACTCGATGGCGTCAGTATCTATATCGCCTACGGTCGCTTCAACGAGGCCCTGGGCATCCTGCGTGAAGCGCTGGACAAACAACCCGAGCGCGAAGACATCCGCGTACGCATTCTCGAGCTGCTGGCCGAACAGGGCGATACCGCAGGCTTCGAACGTGAAGCCCAGGCTGCGCTGGACAACGGCATGGGCGATGACCAGATCCAGGCCATTCGCAATCGCTATCCACAACTCAAGCCGGCGCCGGTTACTCCTGCACCGCTGGCAAGCGCTGCACCGATCGCCGCCGCAGTGGGCGCTGCAGCAGTGGCTGTCACGGCCGCCCGGGTACAAGACCAGGCACTTGCGCAACTCGACGAAACAGCAGCGGCCGCACTCAACCCCGAGCACCCCGATGAGTTCCAGCTCAACCTTGACGACCTGTCCATGGACGCCGACTGGGATCTGGTCGACCCTTTCGACAACCCTGCCGCTCGCCAGGCTCCTGCACCCCCGGTCGAGGTCGATCCAGGGTTCGCCTCCAATCTCAATCAATTGCCGGAAGTCTTCGAATTGCAGGACGACCAGTTCCTGGGGGATCTGTCGGCGCCTGAAACCACCGAGCCCGAATCGATCGAGCTGACCGAGCCGGTGATGATCGACGAGCCGCCAGTACGCATGGATGATTCATTTATCGGTTCTGGCCTGAGTGATTTTGACGACCTGAGCGCTTCAGGCATCGAAGCGCTCGAAATCATCGAACCGGCCGCCAGTGATGAACTGGACGATGCCTTCCTCGACAGCTTTGCCGGCGATGAAGGCATGGAGTTCGACTTGCTGGACCTGGACGAAGCCCCGCTGACCCTGATCAATCAGGCGCAGCTGCTGATCGACGAAGGCGAGATCGAGCAGGCGCGGCGCTTGCTGTTGCAGGTGATCAAAGAGTCTGACGAGGCGCATCAGCAGATGGCCAGCGATCTGCTGGCCGGTCTGGAGTAAACCCCAATATTGTTCAGTTAGACCTGTGAGCGGCTTCAGCCGCGAAGAGGGCGGTAGATTCGCGACAGGGGCGGTGACGTTACTGGCCATTTCGCGACTAAAGTCGCTCCTGCAGAAGCAATAGGCACCTCAGTGAACAGTGTTGGAGTAAACCCACGTCGCTGCAGCGTCTTAGTGTCCCTGACCCTGTGTCGACAAGGCCAGCAACTGTTTTTCCTGCAGCCAGTCAAAAGGCTCGTCGTTCTGTTCGGCCTCGAAGCGGCGTTCTTCCAGCGCCTGGTACAGGTCGATTTCATCGTCGGGCATGAAATGCAGGCAGTCGCCGCCGAAGAACCACAGCAGGTCGCGCGGCACCAGGTGGGCGATCTGCGGGTAGCGCTGTATGACCTGGCACATGATGTCCTGGCCCAGGTACTGGCTTTCGATCGGGTCCTGCGGTAATTGCTCGACCAGTTCGTCGAAACGCTCCAGAAACAGGGCGTGGCTTTCTTCAGGCACCTGTTCTGCCTCGCCCAGCGCCACCAGAATGCTGCGCAGGTGAGCCAGCAGGCCCAGGTGATGGTCGATGATGGTGCCGGCCATGATGAATTCCTCAAAGGCAAAAAAGGGCGCGAGAGTATAAGGCTCTGCGCGCCCGCTGTGCGGATTGGACACTTCTAAAAACGCACGGCGTCTTCAGAAGTACCCGATGGCTTGCCGGTTCAGCGAGTCTTGCCGGGGGCCAGCGTCAACTGCTCCTTGTCAAAGTCGTCCACGTCGATCACCTTGCGCCGCGCGTGCTCGGCCTCTTCCAAGGTCTGCGCTTCGCTGGCCTGCAGGATGCCGGCCTGCACAGCGGCGGCCACCGGCGACTCGCCGGGTGCCGCAGTGAGTTGCTTGCTCTTGAGCGCATGCGCCAGCTTGCGCCGCACCGGGTACGCGGCCTGAAGCAGGTCGTGGGCCTGTTGCAGAGCGCCGACCGGATCGTCAGCCGATTGCGGACGGTAGCAGCCGGTAAGCAACTGCTCCAGCGCCGGATCGCCTTTTGACTGGCCAAGCAGGCGCGCCACCTCGGCATCCAGTGCGTCGCTCGGCCCTTTGTGTCGGCGTCCGAACGGGAATACGATTACGCGCAGCGCACAGCCCAGCCACTTGTTGGGAAAGTTGCGCAGCAGTTCGTCCAGCGCCCGCTCTGCTTCGCCCAGGCTTTCTTCCATCGCCCAGCGCATCAGGGGACGTACGTCCTGGAGCGAGCCCAGGTCGTGGTAGCGCTTGAGCGCCGCCGAACCCAGGTACAGGTGACTCAGCACATCGCCCAGACGGGCCGACAAGCGCTCGCGGCGTTTAAGCTCGCCGCCCAGCAGCATCATGCTCAGGTCGGCCAGCAACGCAAAGGCTGCCGCCTGGCGGTTCAAGGCGCGGAAATAGCCCTGGCTGATCCGGTCGCCGGGCAGGCGGTCGAAATGCCCCAGGCCCAGGTTGAGCATCAGGGTGCTGGCCGCGTTGCCCACGGCAAAGCCGATATGGCGCATCAACAAGTCATCGAACTCGTACAGCGCCCGCTCCTGATCCTGGCGCCCGACCAGCGCCATTTCCTTGAGCACGAACGGATGGCAGCGAATCGCACCCTGGCCGAAGATCATCAGGTTGCGCGAAAGAATATTGGCGCCCTCGACCGTGATGAAGATCGGCGCGGTCTGCCAGTTGCGTCCCAGGTAGTTGTTGGGGCCCATGATGATGCCTTTGCCGCCATGCACATCCATGGCGTGGCTGATGCATTCGCGGCCGCGCTCGGTGAGGTGGTACTTGAGGATTGCCGACAGCACCGAGGGCTTTTCGCCCAGATCCACGGCGTTGGCGGTCAGGATGCGGGCGCTGTCCATCAGCCAGGCATTGCCGCCGATACGGGCCAGCGCTTCCTGGATACCTTCGAAGGCCGACAGCGGCACATTGAACTGCTCGCGCACCTGCGCATACTGGCCGGTGACCAGGCTGGTGAACTTGGCCGCACCGGTGCCCACCGCCGGAAGCGAGATCGAACGGCCGACCGACAGGCAGTTCATCAGCATCATCCAGCCCTTGCCGAGCATTGCCTGACCGCCGATCAGGTAGTCGAGGGGTACGAATACGTCCTTGCCGGAGTTGGGGCCGTTCATGAAGGCGGCGCCCAGTGGCAGGTGACGCCGGCCGATCTCGACGCCAGGGGTGTCGGTCGGAATCAGCGCCAGACTGATGCCCAGCTCTTCCTCTTCGCCCAGCAGGTGGTCGGGGTCATAGGCCTTGAACGCCAGACCGAGCAGGGTGGCAACCGGGCCGAGGGTGATATAGCGCTTTTCCCAGGTCAGGCGCAGGCCGATGACTTCTTCGCCCTGCCACTGACCCTTGCAGATGATGCCCTTGTCGGGCATGGCGCCAGCATCGGAGCCGGCCAAAGGACCGGTCAAGGCAAAGCAGGGGATGTCATCGCCCCGCGCCAGGCGCGGCAGGTAATGGTTGCGTTGTTCATCGGTGCCGTAGTGCAGCAGCAGCTCGGCAGGGCCCAGCGAGTTGGGGACCATGACCGTGGAGGCCAGGTCGCCGCTGCGGGTCGCCAGTTTCATGGCCACCTGTGAGTGGGCATAGGCCGAGAAGCCTTTGCCGCCATACTCCTTGGGAATGATCAGGGCAAAGAAACCGTGTTCCTTGATATGGGCCCAGGCCGCCGGTGGCAGGTCCATGTCCTGGCCGATCTGCCAGTCACTGACCAGGGCGCACAGTTCGTTGGTGGGGCCGTCGATAAAGGCCTGTTCTTCTTCGGTCAGGCGTGCCGGTGGGTAGGCCAGCAGGGTGTTCCAGTCCGGGCGGCCGCTGAACAGCTCGCCGTCCCACCAGACCGTCCCGGCTTCGATGGCGTCGCGCTCGGTCTCGGACATCGGTGGCAGGACTTTCTTGAACCAGCGGAACATCGGCGCACTGAAGTACTGGCGGCGCAGGTCCGGCAGCACCAGCGGCAGCAGCACGGCCAGCCAGAACAGCCAGAAGATCACCAGCAGCCAGCCCGGTGCATGGCTCCAGGCGCCCATGGCCAGCAGATAGACCGCGACAATGCCCAGCGTGGCAATGGGTGTGATGCGCCGGTGGGCCAGCCAGGCAATGCCGGCCACCAGTCCTGCAATCCACAACAACAGCATAAGAAATCCTCCGTGATGACAACGGCTCGAGCGTTATCAAAGGCTGGATGCCCGACAGCGGGCAATCTCGATAGTGACCCTGCGTGACCCTGGAAGTTGCGACGGGGACGTTGTGCCCCTCTCAGGGTAGACTGGCAGGCCGTGATTGCCCGAACTGCCAAGGAGGAGAACGTAATGCTCAAGATCTGGGGACGTCAGAATTCCACCAATGTGCGCAAGGCGCTGTGGATTGCCGAAGAACTCGGCGTGCCTTACGAATCGCTCAACGCAGGGGGCGAGTTCGGCCTGGTGGACACACCGCAGTACCGTGCCAGGAACCCCAATGGCCGGGTGCCGATGATCGAGGACGGCGCGTTCATCCTGTGGGAATCCAACGCCATCGTGCGCTACCTGGCGGCCGCTCACGGTGCCGGCTCAGCCCTGTACCCGGCCGACCCGCAAGCCCGCGCCCAGGCCGATAAATGGATGGACTGGGCCAGCTCGACCCTGGCCGGGCCGTTTCGCCCGGTGTTCTGGGGCCTGGTGCGCACCCCGGCCGAGCAGCAGGACAAGGCAGAAATTGACCAGGGCGTGCAAGCCCTCAATGAACTGTGGGCCATCGTCGATGCTGCATTGGCGCAGCAGCCTTACCTGTCTGGCGATGAGCTGGGCATGGGCGATATCCCCTTGGGCTGCTTTGCCTATGCCTGGTTCGGGATGCCTGTTGCACGCGCCGATTTGCCCCACCTGCAGGCCTGGTATGAGCGCCTGACAGCCCGTGCGGCGTATCGCAAGGCGGTCATGACGCCGCTGACCTGAAGGGCACCCTGAAGACGGGTGGGGCTGTACGGCCCGCTACGCTTCATCGGGCTTTTTTGTGTCTGTTTAATACTTATTATTAATGAATGTGTCTGTACTTGGGTGGCCCGGCCCAGCACCATGGTTTGATCGGGCCACCATGGACCTTCCTTATTTCTCCAGATGGGTGCGTTTTTAGCTATGAGTTCAGCCCTGTCCATCCGACAGTTGACCAAGACCTACAGCAACGGCTTCCAGGCCCTCAAGGGCATCAACCTGGACGTTGCCGAAGGCGACTTTTTTGCCTTGCTCGGCCCCAACGGCGCGGGCAAGTCCACCACCATCGGCATTCTTTCGACGCTGGTGAACAAGAGCGGCGGGACGGTCAATATCTTCGGCCACGACCTGGACCACGATCCGGCCGCACTCAAGCGCTCGATCGGCGTGGTGCCGCAGGAATTCAACTTCAACCAGTTTGAAAAGACCTTCGACATCGTCGTGACCCAGGCCGGTTACTACGGCATTCCGGCCAAGGTGGCCAAGGAGCGCGCCGAGCAGTACCTGACCCAGCTCGGGCTGTGGGACAAGCGCGATGTGCCTTCACGTTCGCTGTCCGGCGGCATGAAGCGGCGCCTGATGATTGCCCGTGCCCTGGTGCACGAGCCACGCCTGTTGATTCTCGATGAGCCCACCGCTGGCGTGGACATCGAACTGCGCCGCTCGATGTGGACCTTTCTGACCGAACTGAACCAGAAGGGCATCACTATCATCCTCACCACCCATTATCTGGAAGAGGCCGAGCAGCTGTGCCGCAACATCGGCATCATCGACCACGGTGAGATCGTGCAGAACATGGGCATGAAGCAACTGCTCAGCACCCTGACAGTGGAAACCTTCGTGCTCGACCTCAAGCAGTCGCACACGGCCGCGCCACACTTGGCCGGGTTCCCCTGCAAGCTGATCGATGACCATACGCTGGAAGTGCAGGTCGACAAGAACGTAGGCATCACCGCGTTGTTCAGCCAACTGGCCCAGCAGGGCATCGACGTGCTGAGCCTGCGCAACAAAGCCAATCGCCTTGAGGAGCTGTTCGTGTCGTTGGTGGAGAAAAATCTGGCGAAGGTGGCCCAATGAACAAGCAAGGCGGCGAATTGCGCCCCAACCTGGTGGCCCTGAACACCATCGTCTACCGCGAAGTGCGGCGTTTCACCCGTATCTGGCCGCAGACCCTGCTGCCCCCGGCCATCACCATGGTCCTGTACTTCGTCATCTTCGGTAACCTGATCGGCCGACAGATCGGCGACATGGGCGGCTTCACTTACATGCAATACATCGTGCCGGGGCTGATCATGATGTCGATCATCACCAACTCCTACGGCAACGTGGTGTCGAGCTTCTTCGGCGCCAAGTTCCAGCATTCCATTGAAGAACTGATGGTCTCGCCGGTCTCGCCGCACACCATCCTCATCGGCTACGTGCTGGGTGGCGTGCTGCGCGGCCTGATGGTGGGCGTGATCGTGACGGTGCTGTCGATGTTCTTTACCGACCTGCAAGTGCACCACCTGGGCGTCACCATTGTGGTGGTGCTGCTGACCGCGACGATCTTCTCGCTGCTGGGCCTGGTCAACGCGGTGTTTGCCCGCAACTTCGACGACATCTCGATCATCCCGACCTTCGTCCTGACCCCGCTGACCTACCTGGGCGGCGTGTTCTACTCCATCAGCCTGCTGCCGCCGTTCTGGCAGACCGTCTCGCTGGCCAACCCGGTGCTGCACATGGTCAACGCCTTCCGCTACGGCATCCTGGGCGTGTCCGACATCCGCATCAGCATCGCCCTGGCCTTCATGGTCGTGGCCAGCGTGGTGCTGTACCTGTTCTGCATTCGTCTGTTGGTCAGCGGCCGCGGCATGCGCCACTGATCAAGTGATGGATCACCGGGTCTTCGGCCCGGTGACCCATCCGGATCAAGCCGCTTGCTGGTCGGCTTCCCATCTGGCCAGTGCGGCCTGCAGTTCGGCGGAGGGTTTGGCCCATTGTTCGGGGGGCAGGGGTCTGGACCATTCGATGATGTCGGGGTGGTCGAGGTCGGGCGGTGGGGAAATTTTCAACTTTACAACGGCATAGATTAATAACGAATTGAAGATGAACAGGCCCGCCAGGCCC
>NZ_LMOA01000002.1:0-174215 GCF_001423155.1 Pseudomonas sp. Leaf127
GGTGAAGGTTAAGTCCGCAAACTCAACATTAGCCAAGAACCACGATGACCCTCCTCTTTCGCCCACAGGGCGCCTTCGGCTGGTTCAGTTACACCACTTCTCGGGACACGATCAAAAAAAAGGATGAAATGCTTGTTAGCGGGATATTTTTCTTTAGAAACGAGAGGTTATCCAGCAAAGTGTCTACTTCACTGCCGTGTAGGCAGCTCAGAAAACCACGGCCTGGTGCAGCTGCTGGCTACGCATCTTCACTGCCGTGTAGGCAGCTTAGAAATGGGTGCGCGCCGCCCTCCGCTGAGCAGTGGTCTTCACTGCCGTGTAGGCAGCTCAGAAATGCTCGAAGCGGCGCCAGGCCCTACATGCGCACTTCACTGCCGTGTAGGCAGCTCAGAAAAGAACGAAAACCAAGGCACTGCGGCTATCCCGCTTCACTGCCGTGTAGGCAGCTCAGAAAAGCTCACAGCTTGGGCGAACGAAAACCGGGAACTTCACTGCCGTGTAGGCAGCTCAGAAATGTGAACGCAGCATGAAGTCCAGCATCTGGTCCTTCACTGCCGTGTAGGCAGCTCAGAAAGGCATGGAGCCGGATCAAGGAGAGAGCATGAGTCTTCACTGCCGTGTAGGCAGCTCAGAAAAGCAGTCGATCAGTCGATACCGCGCCAGGCGCCTTCACTGCCGTGTAGGCAGCTCAGAAATGAACGGCAAGCAGCTCACCAACGCTGAAAAGCTTCACTGCCGTGTAGGCAGCTCAGAAAAATTGACGCGGCTTCCTACGAAGTACATAGCGCTTCACTGCCGTGTAGGCAGCTCAGAAATCGATCAAGGTCAAGTACAGATCCTCGGCAATCTTCACTGCCGTGTAGGCCGCTTAGAAAAGACTCTGTGCTTCTGGAGTGAATCGCCCCTTTTTGACTGCCGCATGGGCTGCTCAGAAATGCAAGACGGTCCCGGCGTGGTTGCCTGTGCTCGACACTATCTTGCAGGTAGCAAAAATCTTGGCGAGCTTCCAGGTGCAATCGATTTTCTTAAGCAGACAAATGCTCAAACAGAATCGTCGCCCCCACGATCATCAACACCACCCCACCGACAATCTCCGCCCGCTTGCCAACAACCGTCCCGAGCACCCGCCCCAGCATCACCCCGATCGTCACCATGATCATCGTGGCCAAACCAATAGCCGCTGCCGCTACCAGAATATTCACATCGACAAACGCAAGACCCACACCGACGGCCAGCGCATCGATACTCGTCGCAAAGGCCGTGACGGCCAGCACCAGAAACGAATGCTGGCGGGTCTTCTCTTCTTGTTCATCCTCGTCTTTCACGCCGTTGTAGATCATGTGCAGGCCCAGGGCGATCAGCAGTGTGAAGGCGATCCAGTGGTCCCAGTCGGCGACCCAGGCGGTGGCAGCCTGGCCGATTGCCCAGCCGACAAGCGGCGTAATGCCTTCGATCACACCAAAGATCAGGCCGGTGCGCAAAGCTTCAGAGAGGCGGGGTTTATGCAGTGCCGAGCCTTTGCCGATGGCGGCTGCGAAGGCGTCGGTAGACATCGCAAGCGCGATGAAGATGAGGGAAATCGGGTTCACGGTGTACGTCCGCCGGGCTATGAGTCAACGACAAAGACACGCGCCCGGCTTGAGCATGTGCTGTGTCGCTGGTCTCACCAACCAAAAATGGTGTTCGTACCACGGCTGACTGAAGCCGAGAATGTTGATACGAACGCTCGCGATTGCTCGCCAGCAGGTTACTCCCCAACGGAAGCGGCGATTATATACGCGTACCTGTGAAAGTGAAGTTAAGTATTTGTTGTCTCTGGAAAAGCCATTTTGGGTAACAGGATGGCGTATGGCATCGTGCAAAGGAAAGGTGCATTGTGTCTGGAAGCGTTATCTAAAGCCTGGCGCAATCCCTTACAGTAGACGCTTGATAGCAACAAGCCATGAGGTATCTGGAACGTGCAGCACGAAATACACCCCCTGTCGGACACGCCGCTGCGTCAGCAGATGCTGGCAAACGTAGCGTGCTTCGAAGGTATCAAGGATGAGGTGTTCAATGAGTTGATCGGGATGGCTACGGCGCATTTTGCTGTGCCGATTGCGCTGATTTCGATTCTCGAAAGCCGTCGCCAGTGGTTCTGGGCGCAGGCCGGGATGGAGTGCACTCAGACGCCGTTGATCGACTCGTTCTGTGCCACTGCCGTTGCCGCCGATGGTTTCTTTCAGGTCACGGATGCGGTTGTCGATTCACGTTTTCGTGATAATCCACTGGTGCTGGGCAATCCTGGCATTCGCTTCTACGCGGGTTACCCGCTGGTGACCAGCGAAGGCCTGACGCTGGGTATGTTCTGCATCATCGACACAAAACCCCGCCCCGGCCTCACCACTGAACAACAGAACATCCTCAAGCAACTGGCCCGCATTGTCATGCTGCGCATCCGCGACCTGCGCGAAAGCAGCTATGTCGATGGCAGCATCGGCCTGTACAACCGTATCAAGTTCGAAAAGGACGTCGAGGCCTACAGGCATCGCGGCGAGCCGGTGACGGTCATCGCCGCCGACATGATCTCGCCGACCTTCCTCAACGAGATCGTCAAGTCCCTGGGCTATCCCTTTGCTGCCAAGGTCATGTTGCTGCTCAAGGACAAGCTCAAGCGCATCATTGGCGAGCGTGACCTGTACAAGATCAGCCCGACCCGCTTTGGCTTCATGATTCCAGGCGCAGGCGAGATCGAGAAACTGATCGGGCTGTTGTCTGCCGAGATCGAGCAGCCCATCGAGTGCTCCGGCATTCCCCTGCAGCCGCGTGCGGGGCTTGGCATGTTGCGGCTCACGCCGGGTGACTGGCACGAAGACTGGCTGCGTTGCCTGGTCAGTTCGGCCGATCATGCACGAAACACCGGCAAGGGCTGGGTGTATTTCGAGCCTGAGCTGGATCGGGCGCAGATGCGGGCGTTTACCTTGCTGACCTCGCTGTCCAAGGCGGTGGAGCGCGATGACCAGTTCTATCTGGAATACCAGCCCAAGGTCGAGGCGGCGAGCGGCCGGCTGTGCGGCGTTGAGGCCTTGCTGCGCTGGCGGCACCCGGAGCTGGGGCTGATCAGCCCGGGCGAGTTTATTCCGCTGGCGGAAAAGACTCCGTTGATCCGCAAGATCAGCGCCTGGGTGGCGCGGCGGGCGCTGGAACAGTTGGCGGACTGGAAGGCGCAGGGATTCGAGTGGCAGGTGTCGATCAATGTGTCAGCGGCGGACATGGCCGACTCGACCTTTGTCGACCAGTTGATCGGCCTGCTGCGCGAGAAGACGATCGAGCCCCACCTGCTGGAAGTGGAACTCACCGAAAGTGCATTGATCACCAATCCCGAGCTGACCCGGGTCAATCTGGAACGAGTCCGCGATTGCGGTATTCGCCTGGCCATCGATGACTTCGGCACCGGCTACAGCAACTGGACTTACCTGCGCATGTTGCCGGCCACAACCGTCAAGCTGGACCAGTCGTTCATGCGCGATGCCTGTCGCGATACGAAAGACCGGGCGGTGGTGACCTCGATCATTCAGCTGGCGCAGACCATTGGCTATCAGGTCGTGGCCGAAGGGGTGGAAACCGCCGAGCTGTATGAGCTGCTCAAGGCCTGGGGGTGCGATCAGATCCAGGGGTATTACGTGGCACGGCCCATGCTGCCGAACCTGTTGGTGGCCTGGGCGCAGAGTCGGTGAGCGGTCGCGGGCAACCTGTGTGATGCAGGCCGGCTGAATCTTTTACCGCTTGTTCCTATCAGAGTGATGGGCACGTGCTCATAGTCATGATCGAGGAACAGCCATTGAATATCGCATGCCTGGGATGGGGATCGCTGATCTGGAAGCCGGAGGCATTGCCGCTGGCGGGCGAGTGGTATCAGGACGGGCCTGAGCTGCCGGTCGAGTTCTGTCGGGTGGGCGATAAGGGCGAGCTGGCCACGGCCTTGTGCTGCAACGCACCGTCCAGCCAGGTGCTGTGGGCGCTGCTGGCCGTGGACAGCGTCGAGCAGGCCTGCGCCAGCCTGCGCGAGCGCGAACAGATTGCTGCTGACCGGCAGGATGGCATCGGAGTGTTCATCCCCGACAAGACCGAGGTCGGGCCGTTGGCCGAGTGGGCAGCGGTACGCAAAGTCGATGCGATTATCTGGACCGCCTTGCCACCCCGGCTGGATGCCATCGAAGGACGTTTGCCATCGCTGAAGGATGCCTTGGGCTACCTCGACGGACTGTCGGGCGAGCCTCTTGAACATGCCCGCCATTACATCGAACAAGTCCCTCGGCAGATCGACACACCCTATCGACGGGCGATCTGTAAACGCTTCGGGTGGGGCCAGGGTCAATAAGTCTGCCCAGGCGTTGCCGATCAGTAGGAGCAACCAACGGTCGCGAAAAGATCCGCATGATTCAGGGCGGCATTCGCGACCGTTGGTCGCTCCTACGGGCTGCCAGCCCTCAATGCTGAGGGCTGGACGGCTCGACGCTGGTTTTGGCCGTTTCATGACCGGCATCCAGCGTACTGCGGATCGCCTTGACCTGCTCGGCCGACACCACGCTGGCGCTGTTCGACCAGCCCTGGCGCAGGAAGGTCGCCAGGGCCGCGGTCTCGCTGTCATCCAGGCGCCAGGCAAAGCCCGGCATTGGCAGCACCGAGGGGGCTCGTGCCGTCGACGGCGTCTGGGCACCGGCGAGGATCACGCTGATCAGCGCGCTGGGGTTGTCGGCGTTGATGATCGATGCGCCATCCAGTTGCGGGAAGATGCGCGAGGCACCATTGCCGCCGACGAAGTGGCAGGCACCGCAATTGTCCACGTACAGACGCTCGCCCAGGGTCAGGTCCTTGGCGGCGGTCAGCTTGGCAGTAGTCGCTTCGCTGGCGGACGATTTGGTCGCTGCCGGCGCTTTCTTGCCATTGAGTGATTTCAGGTAGGCCGCCACGGCGCCCAGGTCTTCATCGCTCATGTGCGAGGTGCTGTTGGCGACCACGTCGGTCATTTCGCCGCCGACCGAGGCCTTGGCGTTGCGGCCGGTGCCCAGGTAATCGACGATTTCCTCATGCGACCAGTGCGGCATGCCGCGCAACGGCGGGACCGCCCAGCCATTGAGTTCGGCACCGGCCAGGTAGTCCGGGTCTTTTTCGTCCAGGCCTTTCTCCTGCATGGTCAGCGCCCGTGGCGTGTGGCACGAGCCGCAGTGGCCCAGGCCCTGCACCAGGTAGGCGCCGCGCGCGACCTGAGCGGCTTTGCCCTCGGTCGAGGCCTTGAGCGAAACGGCGGCCTGCTCCGGCGTCGGCGAGAACAGCGTGCGCCAGTAGGCCAGCGGCCAGCGGATCGACAGCGGCCACGGGATGTCATTGGCCTTGTTGGCCTGATTCACCGGTTTGACGCCGCTCATGAAGTAGGCGTACAGCGCTTCGGTGTCCTGGTCGGTGGTGCGGGCATAGGACGGGAAAGGCATCGCCGGGTACAGCGCGCTGCCGTCATGACCGATGCCGCGACGCACGGCGCGCTCAAACTCGCCGTAGCTCCAGCCCCCGATGCCGGTGTCTTTGTCCGGACTGATGTTGGTGGCGTAGATGGTGCCGATGGGAGACTCGATGCCGCGCCCGCCGGCAAACGGCTGGCCGCCATGGGCGGTGTGGCAGGCGACGCAGTCACCGGCGCGCGCCAGGTATTCACCCTTGGCGATCAACTCGGGCGTCACCGGTTGCGACAGTTGCGCACCGGTGTCGCCGGCGCGGTTGAGCCAGCCGGCGAGCAGCCAGCCCAGCAGCGCCAGCACGACGCCGATCACGACCAGGGCGATCAGCAGGGAACGGGGTCTGGATTTCACGTGTGCGCTCCTCATGCCTGCACCAGCGGGCCGGGGTTTTTCAGGTACTGGTCCTTGATGGCCTGGGCGGCGAACAGCGTCAGGGCGCCGATCAGGGCCGTCGGGTTGGCCTGGAAGTTCTGTGGAAACGCGTTACCGCCCGGCACGAATACGTTGTGCACGTCCCAGCTCTGCAGGTAGCGGTTCAGCGCGCTGGTCTCTGGCGACTCGCCCATCACCGCGCCACCCACGTTGTGGGTCGACACGTACTTGGTGATGTCCCAGTGCGAGTCGAGCCCCAGGAAGCTTTCCGAGTAGCTGTCCGGGCCCAGTTCTTTGGTGATGTTCTGCACGATGCCGCGCAGGTGCTGCTGCAGTTTCAGTTCGTTCTGTTTCCAGTCGAAGGTGATGCGCAGCAGTGGCTGGCCCCATGGGTCCTTGTAGGTCGGGTCCAGGTCCAGGTAATGGTCGCGATAGGACATGCAGCCGGTAGAGATGCTGACCTTCATCGAATGGCCATACCAGTCGGCCATGCCGTCTTTCCAGCCCTGGCCCCATTCCGGGGTGCCGGCCGGCAGCGACGTGCCGATCGGTGTGCCGGTGGCCTGCGAGCTGTGGATCTTGGCGCCGCCAATGAACCCCAGCGCCGCACCGTCGTAGTTGCCCGGCGAGATGTCGTTGAACATCTGCCCGGTGGCGCCGGCGGTGGCGAACGGGTTGAAGGTCTTGTCCTTGAAGAACAGGGTGCTGGCGCCCACGCTCAGGTAGGCGTAGTTACGCCCGATGGTGCCGGTCTCGGTCACCGGGTCATACGGTTTGCCGATGCCGGACAACAGCATCAGGCGCACATTGACGAACTGGAAACCCGCCAGCACGACGATCTTGGCCGGCTGGAACACCAGGTTGCCGTCGCCGTCGGCGTAGGTCACGCCGCGGGCGGTCTTGCCGTCCGGGTGCAGTTCGACTTTCAGGACGTTGGCGTTGACCTTGTAGTCGAAGTTGTCCATGCGCTTGAGCGCGTCCATGACCGCCGTTTGCGGCGACGCCTTGGAGTAGTTCAGGCACGGGTACTTGCTGCAATAGCCGCAGTAGTTGCACGGCGCGATCTGGTTGCCGTAAGGGTTGGTCCAGGCGCGCGAGACGTTGGCCGACGGGTTGGGGAAGGGGTGGTAGCCCAGCTTGCGCGCCGCGGTGGCAAACATCGAGCAGTTCAGGGTGTCTTCCAGCGCCGGCAGCGGAAAGGGGCTGGAGCGCGGGCCCTCGAACGGGTCGCCACCTTCGATGATCTTGCCGTTGAGGTTGCCGGTATTGCCCGAGAGGCCGCAGATCTTGTCGAACTTGTCCAGGTACGGCTCGATCTCGTCCCAGGTGAACGGGTAGTCACCAATGCGCATGTCGTCTTGCAGGATGCCTTTGGCGTAGGCCTGGTCGGCGTAGGTCTTGAGCTTGATGTCAGTGGGCGTCGGGCGGATCAGTACACCGGTCCAGTGCAGGCCGGAGCCGCCGACGCCAGTACCCGGCACGAAGGCGCCCCACTTGCGGGTCGGCAGGGCGGTGCTGCTCATGTTATGACGCACGGTCAGGGCGCCGTCCTTGGGGGTGACCATGACCTTGTTGCGTACGGCGTAGGCGTACTGGTCAGCCGGCTTGGGGTACATGAAGTCCGCGTTGTTGCGGTCTTCACCGCGCTCCAGGGCGCGGACCTTCAAACCGGCCTGGGCCAGTTCGATGCTCATCAGGGAGCCGGTCCAGCCGAGGCCGACGACGACAACGTCGACTTCGTCATTGGTAATAGTTGCCATAAAAATCTTGCTCGCTCTAACGCTTGACGAAAAAGGGGTCAGCCGCGGTCGCCACTGATGCTTACAGGGCCCAGCGGGTAGGCAACGTTGTGTTGCTTGACCCATTCTAGGTAGCTGGCGCGGGCGCCGGGAAAGCCGATGGCAATCCAGGCCTTCATGCCCTTGTTGCCGCCGTAGATCGGATCGGAGAGGTAGCCCTGCTGGGCCAGCGTCAGGACTTCGGAAAAGAACATCGGCGACTTGAGGATGTCTTCGCCAAAGGCATTGAACTTCAGGTCACCGGCCTGCAGCTTCTTGAGCACCTCGACCTGGGTGTCGGCCTTGAGCGCAGCAAAATTGCCGTGGTGGTTCTCGTTGCACCAGGCTTCGACTGCCTGGATGCCCTTGCGATAGATGTCCTGCGGGCGGTACGGAATCTGATAGCCCAGCGTCTTGGGGGCGTTCAGGTCGAAGGGGCCTTCGAGGTAGATCTCACCGCCCAGGTCACTGGCCAGTTGCTGGTCCATGAACACCGGCACGTTGGCTTCCAGTGCGCCAGGACCGCGGCCACCGGCAGGAATCAACTGATTGCAGGCCGCCATGATGAACGCCCATTCGGCGGGGCTGAAAAACGTCGGCGAGTAAGACTCGAGGTTGGGGGCCACCATGTCGGCAGCGACGGCGGCGCTGAGCCCGTTTACGGTCACGCCCAGCGCAGGCAAGGCAATCAGGGAAGAAAGCAGGAATTTTCTTCGCGATGTCGGCTTGTTCAACAACATACAGGGACCACCTATGACGGCTCACAAGAAAATCCCGGACGGCACAACGCTCTATGGCTACACATCGCAAGCGACGATCCTGACCCTTTGCGTAAACGTTGGCGGCCGCCGCAGCCTGTGGGCAGGCGTAGTCGGCGTCAGGTTGAAAAGGCCTTTGCCTGCCACCTTTTTCAGGGCAGACGGAACCACGCCAGTGCAAGGCGGGTCGTTATCGCAGGCGAAGGCTTTCGCAACAGGGGCTGGCAGGCCTTGAGGGCTGCTCTCATTGTGATTCGTTTACATCGGGTGGCCGGCTCAGGTCGCGATCCGGTCCATTGACAGAGGTGCGATACGTGTCGATCGCTTGCTCATCACGGGTCATACGATGTTAGCAGACTCATTTCTATATGTAACGAATGATTTCCTTTCGAGTGTCAAGCGCTCTATCGCCGCATCCATAGATGAGATTGCGCTGTCTTTAAAAAGTTATTGGATCGCAAATTATTCAAGGTTTTCAATGGTTGTCTGACGTCGCAGTGGGAGACCGCCGGCCTCAAGGCGGAGGGCTTTTATCGGACGCTGCACATGACCGACATGAACAGACCGTAGGAGCGACCAACGGTCGCGAATGCCGTCGCCAATCATGCAGGTCTTTTCGCGACCGGTGGTCGCTCCAGCTGTGGTCGTAGACGTGTCCGATCCAGGCTTTTACTGGGCCGGCACGGCCAGCCACTCACCGAGAATGGCCTGATAGGCGCCCGTGGCCTTGCTCAAGTGCAGCCATTGATCGACATAGCTTTTCCAGGTCATGTCATCACGGGGCAACAGGTAGGCTTTTTCACCGTATTGCATGAAGTGTGTCGGGTTGACCGCGCACAGCCCCGGCAAGCGTTTTTGCTGGTAAAGCGCTTCGGAGGCATCGGTGATCATCACATCGGCCTGCTTGTTCAGCAGTTGCTGGAAGATGGTGTTGTTGTCATGAAAGCCCAACTGCGCCTTGGGCACAAAGGCGCGGGCGAAGGCTTCGTTGGTGCCGCCGGCCGGCTCGATCAGGCGTACCGAAGGCTGGTTGATCTGCTCAATGCTCTGGTACAGCGCCTGGTCTTCACAGCGCACCAGCGGGATCTTGCCGTCCACGTCCAGAACGTTGCTGAAAAAAGCCTTCTTCTGCCGCTCCAGAGTGACCGAAATACCGCCCATGCCGATGTCGCACTTGCCCGCCTGCAGGTCCGGCATCAGCGTCTTCCAGGTGGTCGGCACCCATTTGACCGGCACGTTCAGGCTCTTGGCCAGCGTACGCGCCATGCTGATATCAATGCCTTCGTACTCGCCGTCTTCACGCAGAAACGTGTAGGGCTTGTAATCGCCTGTGGTGCACACAGTCAGTTGACCGGCCTGCTGTACTTTATCCAGGTGCGAAAGCGGCTCCTGGGCGTGAACTGCACTGCAGAACCCGAGTACCAAAACGGCCAGACTGCTGGATTGAACATTCATAGGGGCGCGACTCGCTGCTGGAGAATGGAAGCGCCTAGGGTAGCGGGTTTGATCCCGGATGTTGGACTGGGTGCGAAATCGCATCGGCGACTGTATGAGCGCGGGCCGGCACTTGCATAAAATCGACGGCCTGTTGAAAATGCGAGCAATTATTATTAGCGCTTGCAAGGTCCTCTCATGTCGAGCCTTGATATTTCAGCCATTCCCCCGCTTTACAATGAGCCCCACCGCTGGCTGAAAGGCTGGCTGCGGGTACGGTCAGGCAACCCGGCCGATGCGGCGGACTTTGCCCGGGACACTTTCCTCAAGGTCATGGGCGCCCGTAATGCCGGGCCGATCCGCCAGCCCCGTGGCTACCTGAGCAGCGTAGCGTGTTCGCTGCTGGTCGACAACGCATGAGTCACACGCCGGATTTCCAGACCCTTGAAGCGGCTGCCACCTGGTATGTACAGCTTAACGATGGGGAGATCGACGAAGCACGTATCCTGGCCTGGCAACAATGGCTCCAGGCATCGCCGCAGCACGCAGCGGCATGGGAGCGGGTCGAGAGACTGCACCAGCAGTGGGCGCGTGTGCCGCAGCAGACGGCGTTATCCAGACTGAGCGCTGCACAGAAGCAACGGCGTGAGGCGCTCACGGTGCTGTCGATCCTGCTGGTCATGGGCGGTGCCGGCTGGCTGGCCGTCGAGCATGTGCCGTACCGCGCATTGCTCGCCCAGCAGCACACCCGTGGCAACCAACGGCGCACGCTGGATCTGCAGGATGGGTCGCGCCTGGTGCTCAATGCCGATACTGCCGTGGACATCCGCTTCAGTGCACTGCAGCGGCTGATCCAGTTGCATCAGGGCGAGGTCCTGGTGCAGACCGCTCAGGATGCCGCCCGGCGACCTTTTATCGTCCAGAGCGAGGAGGGCAGCATTCTGGCGCTGGGCACACGGTTCAGTGTTCGCCAATTGCTCGGCAAAACCCGCGTCGGGGTGCTGGAGGCCGCCGTGCAAGTGCGGCCGTTGCAAAGCATCCATCATGCCGACCGCCTGGTCGCCGGTCAGCAGGTGACCTTTGATTGCAACCGGGTCAGTCCGCCTGAACACCTGCCCGAAGGCTCGACCGCCTGGGTGCAGGGGCTGCTGAGCGTCAATGACTGGCCCCTGGGGACGTTTCTCGATGAGCTGAGCCGCTATCGCCCAGGCGTACTGCGCTGCGACGAGTCAATCAGGCACCTGAGGATTTCCGGCACCTTTGCGCTCGATGACATCGACACGGTGCTGGAAAACCTGGGCAAGACCCTGCCGGTCAAGGTGCGTTACCTGACCCGCTACTGGACCCGCGTCGAGCCCGCCTGATAACGGGCCACGCGGATTATTCGACTTTCAGGGCTACCCACTGATCGAAGTCCGGATGTTCGCGCCGGGCCTTGTCCGACAACTGCTCAGGCGTTTCATCACCCAGCCCATAACGGGCATCGACAGCCTGGGCCAGCGCTTGCCAATCCAGTTCGCGGTCTTCGTCTTCATCCGGCTCCAGCCAGTCGCCGTCAAAGAACTGCTTGCCGCTGGCCAGTTGGCGGATGAAGTCCTCGATGTCATTCGCCACCAGGCTGGTTGCGCCTTCCGAGCCCATGAACACCACCGGTGGCCGTGTGCTCAAGCCGGGGTAATACCACAGCAGAAACATCGACCCGGTGCCGTCCTGGCCAAACTGCACAAACGTGTCGCCCGCCTCGGACCAGCGCTGGCCGCCAAACCAGTGGCCGAAGGTTTCCGCCAGCTCCGCATCGCTGAAGGCTGCAGGCTCGAAATCGATAGGCCAGTCGATCAGGCCGTCTTCACACAGCGTGTTGATGAAGTCGATGGCGTCGCGGGTGGTGTCGTCAAGTTTGCTGTTCATGGAATGCCTGCGCTTAGAAGGGGGGCGTTTCCAGCAGGGCGCTGGTCTGTGGCAGCAGTAGACCGCAGAAAGTGGGCTAGGTTTGCGAGCGTGTTGGCGTTTTGGATGAGCACGTGGTGGTTCTGTGAACTGGGTACAAAAGCATGTTCCGCAGGACGTCATGGCGGTTAAACATTAAGGCTTGGCAGGTTCTGCTAAAATCGCTCAACCGCCTACAATCCACCTTCTCTACGGCACTCATTCAGGTCGGTCCATTCATGGCGCTCGATCCCCTTACCCTGCTGGTTATCACCGTTGCCCTGGCCGCTTCTGCGGCGCTGTACCTGGCCATCGAGTGGCGCAGCGTGCGCGAGTCATCCTTGCTGTTCTGGAGTGCCGGCTTTGCCTCGATCAGCGTGGGCTGCATCCTGGCGGTGATGCGCAGCAGCGGGTTGCTGGTGATCGGCATTTGGTTTGCCAATGGTTTGTTGGTGGTGGCGCACGGGCTGTTTCTGCTGGGCGTTGCGCGCTTTACCGAAGTGCGCCTGTCGCGCGCCTGGTACCTGATTGCGGTGGTCTGGTGTGCCTTGCTGTTACTGCCCGCCGATCCGTCGTGGTCCAAGGTCATGCTGCTGGTCAATTCGCTGCTGGTGGCGCTGCTGAGCCTGCGTGCCAGCTTCCTGTTGCGCCCGCATGGCCAGTCGTTGACCGTTGGGGCGGTGCAGTTGCGCTATGTGCTGTTGCTGCACGGGCTGTTCTACGTGGTCAAGGCCGCCACGGCTGTGGTGCCGGGCACCCTGATCGATCTCGCCTCGTTGCGCGGCCAGATCATCCAGATTTCCCTGGTCGAGGGCGTTATGGCCGTAATGCTCATCGCGCTGTCGATGACCGGCACCGAACGCCACCGCCGCGAGCGGCGCATTGCCCGGCTGGCCGCACGCGACCCATTGACCGCGCTGTATAACCGCCGCGCCTTTGAAGTACGAGCCGCCCGCCTGCTTGAAGACGTCTGCACTGCCCGGCCCGGTGCCTTGCTGTTGATCGATATCGACAATTTCAAACTGGTCAACGACCTGCATGGCCACACTGCCGGTGACCGTTTGCTGATCACCCTCAGCGAACTGATACGCGCCGAACTGCCCCAGGGCTCACTGGCTGCCCGCCTGGGCGGTGACGAGTTCGTGATTCTGCTCAGCGATGCCTCGTGCGAACAGGTTGGCGCCCTGGGCAGCATGCTGCGCGAGCAGTTTCACAAGATCGCGGCCGAGACCTTTGTCACGCCCAAGCCTGTGACCCTGAGCCTCGGCGCCAGCCTGTTCGACCAGGCGCCTGCCACTTTGGCAGGGTTGATCGAACAGGGCGATGCCGCGCTTTATGAGTCCAAGCGCGCCGGGCGTGACCGGTTAAGGATGGTGGATCTGCGCGTCATCAATAATGAAGATGCAATGCAGGTTGGCTGAGGCGGCGCGAGGCCGTAAGGCAGTTTTGTTCACGCACTCGGCGCCCTGCTTTCAGGTCCTCCCAGCGTTCGGGTATCACAGAATTAAAGTCGGCATCGGGACAAGGGGCTGCAGATGACTAAACTGTTTTTAATAAAAATTTCTGATGATTATCCGGAACGCTATTGGTTTCGCTGCACGGTGTTGAGCGGTCAGGATCCTGGTGTTTTTAAACAAGGCATACCGCTGGAAGAGGAGGTGTCGATTGAATTCAGGGTTGGCTCGAAGCCTGATGCCGGGCGCCTGTTGAACTATGACTTTCTGTTCAGTGATGGGCCTAACTTCATAAGCCCCAGGTTTCATCGGCTGTTACTGGACCATGACGTGCAGGGTCTTCAGTTTTTTGACGCTGACGTCTATATGGGGGAAGCTAAATGCCATGGTTACAAGGTGGTGAATTTTACCTCGAAGTCAAAGGCATTCGATGAAAGCAAGTCAAAGAGCGAGCCGCTCTTGAGCTATTTGCCAGAAGGGCCTGCGCTTTATACCGAAATTGTATTAAAGGAAAACGCTGATACGCGTGTCGACCTGTTCAGGGCTGAGGAAGACTTTACAAGCATGCTGGCCGTGGCCCGGATAAAGGCGCTCTGTGACGCTCATCAGGTAGGCGGTTTGCAATTCGTAGAAGGGGTTTTCAAAGCTTGAGGCCGTGGGGAGAGCTCAGCATAACGGCTTGTTGGCAGGTTCAAGGTTGCAGGCCGATGCCCACTGAAACTTTACGCCAGACGAAAAAAAGGCCTTGATAATCAAGGCCTTTCTTCATTGTGCTGGTGCCCCGAGGGAGACTCGAACTCCCACTCCTTTCGAAAACGGATTTTGAATCCGCCGCGTCTACCAATTCCGCCATCAGGGCTCAATGGCCGCGAATTATAGGGACGGTCTGACAGCCGGTCAACCCTGATTTTTGAGGCTTTTTTACTAATCGAGGCAAACCGGCTAAACTTCGCGCCCCTGCTGGACGACCCCACCCCATCATGCGTGTTGCTGACTTTACCTTCGATCTTCCCGACGCCCTGATTGCGCGTCATCCCCTGGCCGAGCGGCGTGGCAGCCGGCTGTTGACGCTGGACGGCCCGAGCGGCGCGCTGGCGCATCGTCAATTCACCGATTTGCTCGAGCATCTGTGCCCTGGCGACTTGATGGTGTTCAACAATACCCGGGTGATCCCGGCGCGGTTGTTTGGCCAGAAGGCCTCCGGCGGCAAGCTGGAGATTCTGGTCGAGCGTGTGCTGGACAGCCATCGGGTGCTGGCGCACGTGCGTTCGAGCAAGTCGCCCAAGCCGGGTTCGGCCATCGTCATCGACGGCGGTGGCGAGGCGACCATGGTCGCGCGCCACGACACGCTGTTCGAGCTGGCGTTTGCCGAGCCGGTGCTGGCCTTGCTTGATCGCGTCGGGCATATGCCGTTGCCTCCTTATATAGACCGCCCCGATGAGCGCGCGGACCGCGAGCGCTACCAGACGGTGTACGCCGAGCGTGCCGGTGCGGTGGCCGCGCCGACGGCCGGGCTGCATTTCGACCAGCCGTTGCTGGAGGCGATTGCCGCCAAGGGTGTCGAGACCGCGTTCGTGACCTTGCACGTGGGCGCCGGGACTTTCCAGCCGGTGCGGGTCGAGCGCATCGAAGACCACCACATGCACACGGAGTGGCTGGAAGTCGGCCAGGACGTGGTCGATGCCGTGGCGGCGTGCCGGGCGCGGGGCGGGCGGGTGATCGCGGTGGGCACCACCAGCGTGCGCTCGCTGGAAAGTGCCGCACGCGATGGCATCCTCAAACCGTTCAGCGGCGATACCGATATCTTCATCTATCCTGGGCGACCCTTTCATGTGGTCGATGCCCTGGTCACCAACTTTCATTTGCCTGAATCCACGCTGTTGATGCTGGTTTCGGCGTTTGCCGGTTACCCCGAGACCATGGCGGCCTATGCGGCGGCCATCGAGCAGGGCTACCGCTTCTTCAGTTACGGTGATGCCATGTTCATCACCCGCAATCCCGCGCCTACGGGGCCCCGGGAATCGGCATCAGAGGATCATCCATGAGTCGCACCTGTCGTATGTCTTTCGAGTTGCTGGCCACCGACGGCAAGGCCCGTCGTGGTCGGCTGACCTTCCCGCGTGGCGTGGTCGAGACCCCGGCATTCATGCCGGTGGGCACCTATGGCACGGTCAAGGGCATGCTGCCGCGTGACATCGAGGCCATCGGTGCGCAGATCATCCTGGGCAATACCTTCCACCTGTGGCTGCGCCCTGGCACCGAGGTGATCAAGGCCCACGGCGACCTGCACGATTTCATGCAGTGGAAAGGTCCGATCCTCACCGACTCCGGCGGTTTCCAGGTGTTCAGCCTGGGCGCGATGCGCAAGATCAAGGAGGAGGGCGTGACCTTCGCTTCGCCGGTCGATGGCGCCAAGGTGTTCATGGGGCCCGAAGAGTCGATGCAGGTCCAGCGTGACTTGGGCTCGGACATCGTGATGATTTTCGACGAGTGCACGCCGTATCCGGCCAGCGAAGACGTGGCGCGGGTGTCGATGGAGCTGTCGCTGCGCTGGGCCAAGCGCTCCAAGGTCGCCCATGGCGAGAGCGATGCGGCATTGTTCGGCATCGTCCAGGGCGGCATGCACGAAAACCTGCGCAAGCGCTCGCTGGACGGCCTGAACGAGCTGGACTTCGACGGCCTGGCCATTGGCGGGCTGTCGGTGGGCGAGCCCAAGGATGAGATGATCAAGGTGCTCGATTATCTGCCCGGCATGATGCCAGCAGACAAACCTCGTTACTTGATGGGTGTAGGCAAGCCCGAAGATCTGGTCGAAGGTGTGCGCCGCGGCGTCGACATGTTCGACTGCGTGATGCCGACCCGTAATGCCCGCAACGGTCATCTGTTCATCGACACCGGTGTACTGAAGATCCGTAACGCGTTCCATCGTCATGATGATTCGCCACTGGATGCCACCTGTGACTGCTACACCTGCCAGAACTTCTCGCGCGCTTACCTGCATCACCTGGACAAGTGCGGCGAAATGCTGGGCAGCATGCTCAATACCATCCATAACTTGCGGCATTACCAGCGGCTGATGGCTGGTTTGCGCGAGGCTATCCAACAGGGTAAATTGGCCGACTTCGTCGATGCCTTCTATGCCAAGCGCGGTCTTCCCGTGCCGCCTCTGGGTTGAAACACAACGAGTTTTTCCTGCTTTACATACTAATTATGCAAATGGAGCGCTAAATGAGCTTTTTCATCTCCCCCGCCTTCGCGGACGCTGCAGCACCGGCCGCTTCCGGCCCTGCAGGTTCCGGTTTCGAGTGGATCTTCCTGGTCGGCTTCCTGGTCATCTTCTACCTGATGATCTGGCGTCCACAGGCCAAGCGCGCCAAAGAGCAGAAAAACCTGCTGGGCAACCTGCAAAAAGGCGACGAAGTCGTGACCGCGGGCGGTATCGCCGGAAAAATCAACAAAGTGACAGACGACTTTGTGGTGATTGAGGTGTCCGATACCGTTGAGCTGAAAATCCAGAAGGGCTCCATTGTGGCCACTCTGCCAAAGGGCACTCTGAAAGCCCTCTGAGTTTCGTATCTACCATCGACGGGGCGCGCAAGGCGCCCCGCGTTTTAAGCGGGCGGCGTGATGCTGAACAAATACCCTCTGTGGAAATACATACTGATCCTGGCGGTGCTGGTGATCGGTTTCATTTATTCCGCACCCAATCTCTACCCTGACGATCCGGCCATCCAGATCAGCGGCGCGAGCACGGCGTTGCAAGTCAACCAGGCCGATGTCGACCGTGCCGCCAAGGCACTGACCGATGCCGGTCTGACGGTCAAGGGTTCTTCTCTGGCTGAGAATGGCAAGGGCGGTTTGCTGCGTCTGAGCAAGCAGGAAGACCAGTTGCCGGCCAAGGACGTCGTGCGCAAGGCGTTGGGCGACGACTATGTCGTGGCACTGAACCTGGCCCGTACGACACCGGCCTGGCTGAGTAATCTGGGTGCAAGCCCGATGAAGCTGGGTCTGGACCTGTCCGGCGGCGTGCACTTTCTGCTCGAAGTCGACATGGACAAGGCCATTGATGCACGCCTGAAAGTCTACGAAGGCGAGGTCAAGACCTTGCTGCGCAAAGAGAAAGTGCGTTATCGCAGCCTCCCGCAGCAGGGCAACGTGATTCAACTGGGCTTCAACGACGACGCCGAGCGTGAGCAGGCCCGTGCGCTGGTCCGCAAGAGCTTCACCGATTTCGAAATCACCCCCGCCGAGCTCAATGGCATTGTCACGCTGCGCCTGGCACTGACCCCGGCCAAGCTCGCCGAAATTCGCGAATACTCCATCAAGCAGAACCTGACCACGGTGCGTAACCGGGTCAACGAGCTGGGTGTGGCCGAGCCGCTGGTCCAGCGCCAGGGTGCCAACCGCATCGTGGTCGAGCTGCCGGGCGTGCAGGACACTGCCGAAGCCAAGCGTATCCTCGGCAAGACCGCCAACCTGGAATTCCGTCTGGGTGCAGGCCCGGATGACTCCAAGGCCACCACCGAGATGTTCGAGTTCCGTGAAGGCGGCCGTCCGGCGGCTGCCGTGGAGCGTGGCCTGATCATCACCGGCGACCAGGTGACCGATGCCCAGGCCAGCTACGACGAACATGGCCGTCCACAGGTGAACATCAACCTCGATGGCCATGGCGGCGAGTTGATGAGCCGCGCCACTCGCAGCAACGTGGGTCGCAGCATGGCGGTGATCTTCATTGAACAGCGTCCGGTGACCACCTACGTCAAGCAGACGGTCGACGGCGTCGAGAAAGAAGTGCCGCTGCAGACCTTCAAGGAAGACAAGAAGATCATCAGCCTGGCGACCATCCAGTCGCCGCTGGGCAGCCAGTTCCGCATCACCGGCCTGAACGGGCAGGGCGAATCGTCCGAGCTGGCGCTGCTGCTGCGCGCCGGTGGCCTGGCCGCGCCGATGTACTTCGCTGAAGAGCGCACCATTGGTCCGAGCCTGGGTGCCGACAACATCGACAAGGGCATCAACGCGTCGTTGTGGGGCATGCTGTTCGTGTCGCTGTTCATCATGGCCATCTACCGCTTCTTCGGTCTGATCGCCACGGTGGCGCTGGCCTTCAACATGGTTGCGCTGCTGGCGCTGATGTCGCTGCTGGGGGCTACGCTGACCCTGCCGGGCATCGCCGGTATCGTGTTGACCATGGGTATGGCGGTGGACGCCAACGTGCTGATCTTCTCGCGGATTCGCGAAGAACTGGCCAATGGCATGAGTGTGCAGCGTGCCATTCACGAAGGTTTCGACCGCGCCTACAGTGCGATCCTTGATGCCAACCTGACGACGCTGCTGGTCGGCGGCATTCTTTTCGCGATGGGCACCGGCCCCGTGAAAGGCTTTGCCGTGACCCTGTCGCTCGGCATCTTTACCTCCATGTTCACGGCCATCATGGTGACTCGCGCAATGATCAACCTGATCTTTGGCGGGCGTGACTTCAAGAAGCTGTGGGTTTAAGGGGCTGACATGAAATTAGGTACGATCAATTTCATGGGCGTGCGCAACGGTGCGTTCGCCCTGACCGTGCTCCTGACTGTTCTGGCGTTGTTCAGCTGGTTTCATAAAGGGCTCAACCTGGGGCTGGACTTCACCGGCGGTACGCTCATCGAGCTGACCTACGAGCAGCCGGCGGACCTTGGCAAGGTGCGTCAGGAACTGGGCAATGCCGGCTACCAGGACGCCGTGGTGCAGAGCTTCGGCGCCACCACCGACCTGCTGGTGCGCATGCCGGGTGACGATCCGCAACTGGGGACGCGGGTGGCCGAGGCCTTGCTCAAGGCCGATGCCGGCAACCCGGCCACCGTCAAGCGCGTCGAGTTCGTCGGCCCGCAGGTCGGTGAAGAGCTGCGCGACCAGGGCGGCATCGCCATGTTGCTGGCACTGGGCGGCATCATGTTGTACCTGGCCTTCCGCTTTCAGTGGAAGTTCGGCGTTGGCGCGATCGTGTCGCTGATCCACGACGTGGTGGTCACCATGGGCATCCTGTCGTTCTTCCAGATCACCTTCGACCTGACGGTGCTGGCGGCGGTGCTGGCGATCATCGGTTACTCGCTCAACGACACCATCGTGGTCTTCGACCGGGTGCGGGAAAATTTCCGTGTGCTGCGCAAGGCGACCCTGATCGAGAACATCAACATCTCGACCACCCAGACCCTGCTGCGCACCATGGCCACCTCGATCTCCACGCTGCTGGCAATCGTGGCGCTGTGGATGTTCGGCGGCGATAACCTCGAAGGGTTCTCCATTGCGCTGTTCGTGGGTGTGCTGGCCGGTACCTACTCGTCGATCTACATCGCCAACGTGGTGCTGATCTGGCTCAACCTGAGCAGTGAAGACCTGATTCCGCCGGTGACCTCTGACAAGGTCGACGACCTGCCATAAGGGCCGGGCGTGACCAAAAAAGGCGCGAGTGTTGAACTCGCGCCTTTTTTATTGCTCCAAGGCTGGGTAAATCGCAAGAAATTGCGCTTGGAAGGTCAGGAGGTTCACGTGAACAAGTCTCTGTTGGTGGGTGCCGTGTTGGGAGCCGTTGCGGTGACTGCGGGTGGCGCGTTTGCCACCTACAGTCTGGTCAATAGCGGTCCCGAGCATGCAGAAGTGCTGGCTGTCGATCCGATCAAGCAGCAGATCAAGACGCCGCGCGAAGTGTGCAAGGACGTGACCGTGACGCGCAAGGCGCCGGTCAAGGACGAGCATCAGATCGTCGGCAGTGTGCTGGGCGCCGTGGCCGGTGGCCTGCTGGGTAACCAGGTCGGTGGCGGTAATGGCAAGAAGATTGCCACCGTGGCCGGTGCCGTCGGTGGTGGCTACGCGGGTAACAAGGTTCAGGAAGGCATGCAGAACCGCGACACCTACACCACGACCCAGACCCGTTGCAACACGGTCAACGACATCAGTGACAAGGTCGTGGGCTACAACGTGAAGTACAAGGTCGGTGAAAAAGTCGGTCAGGTGCGCATGGATCGCGATCCAGGCAACCAGATCCCGGTCGACAAGAATGGCCAGCTGATCCTCAGCCAGCAGTAAGGCTGCAGGACCGGCCGGGCGGCGATCCGCTTTAGTCGGCAAGCAGACTCACACCAGGCATAAAAAAACCGGCTCATGAGCCGGTTTTTTGTGCCTGCAGCAATCAGCGTTTGATCGAGGCCGGCAGGTGCGGTGCGATCGAGGTCAGCACGGCCTTGAAGCACTTGGCGTTGCCCGCCACGATATGACCCTTTTCAAGGAAATCGTGACCGCCAGTGAAGTCGCTCACCAGGCCGCCTGCTTCCTGAATCAGCAAGGCGCCTGCAGCCATGTCCCATTCCGACAGGCCCGATTCCCAGAACGCATCGAAGCGGCCGGCAGCGACATAGGCGAGGTCCAGGCTGGCGGCGCCGGCGCGGCGGATGCCGGCGGTCTGGCCGACCAGGCTGCGGAACATGCCCAGGTAGTTTTCCAGGTTGTCCATCTGGTTGTCACGGAACGGGAAGCCGGTGCCCAGCAGGGCGCCGTCCAGGCTCTTGCGCGCGCTGACGCGCAGGCGGCGGCCATTGAGGGCGGCGCCACGGCCACGGCTGGCGGTGAATTCTTCCTGGCGAACCGGGTCCAGAACGACCGCGTGTTCCAGGCGACCACGGTATTTGCAGGCAATGCTCACGGCAAAGTGCGGAATGCCGCGTACGAAGTTGGTGGTGCCGTCCAGTGGATCGATGACCCACAGGTAATCGGTGCCTTCGCCGCTGCCGGCATGCAGGCCGCTTTCTTCGCCGAGAATGCCGTGGGTCGGGTAGGCTTTGCGCAGGGCGGCAATGATGCTTTGCTCAGCGGCACGATCGACTTCGCTGACGTAGTCTTTGGCTTCTTTTTCGTCGACCTTGATGGTATCCAGGCGCTCGATGGAGCGGAAAATCAATTCGCTGGCGTTGCGTGCGGCGCGCAGCGCGATATTCAGCATGGGCTGCATGGATAAATCACCTAGGGTTGTTAAAGAGAGCCGGGCATTCTAGTGGCTGCATCAAATTATTTCCAGCCTGTATTGACCTTCCGCACGCCCGGCAGATGAGCTGTTGTGACGGTTTGCCTGTCAGTGGCGCGACAGGGTGTCGCAAGGCTTCATGGCGTTAAGCAGGCTGCTTCTGTAAGATTTGCGCCCCATGATTGAGTCAGTGAGCGCCCACGGTGTTGCACAACATTCGTATTGTCCTGGTCGGTACGACCCATCCCGGAAATATCGGTGGGGCCGCCCGTGCCATGAAAAACATGGGCCTGTCGCGCCTGGTCCTGGTCGAGCCACGGGTCTTTCCGTCGCCTGAGGCGGATGCGCGCGCCTCGGGGGCTGATGACATTCTGGCCGGCGCCCAGGTGGTGTCGAGTCTTGAAGAGGCGCTGACCGGTTGCAGCCTGGTGCTGGGCACCAGTGCGCGTGACCGCAGCCTGCCCTGGCCGATGCTCGACCCGCGCCAGTCGGGAGAAAAAGTCATCGAGCAGGCGGGGCAGGGGCTTGAAGTCGCGCTGGTGTTCGGTCGCGAGCATGCCGGCCTGACCAACGATGAGCTGCAACGCTGTCATTACCATGTGCACATCGCCTCCAATCCGGATTTCAGCTCGCTGAACCTGGCCGCCGCCGTGCAGGTGCTCAGCTATGAAGTGCGCATGGCCTGGCTGGCGGGGCAGCAGGCACCGCAGGCGGTCAAGGCGTCGGTGGCGCGTGAGCACGAACTGGCGACCATGGATGAAATGGAAGGCTTTTATGCTCATCTGGAGCAGACGCTGGTGGCCATCGGTTTTCTCGACCCGGAAAAACCACGCCACCTGATGGCCCGGCTGCGCCGCCTGTACGGGCGCGGTGAAGTAGAGCGGCCGGAGCTGAGCATCTTGCGCGGCATCCTGACCGAAACTCAGAAAGTGGCGCGTGGCGAACCCTACAAACGGAAGGATCAGTGATGTTCGAGCGGTTGCGAGAAGATATCCAGAGCGTTTTCCACCGGGACCCGGCGGCGCGCAACGCCTTTGAAGTGCTGACCTGCTACCCGGGCATGCATGCCATCTGGATGCACCGCCTGGCGCATCGACTCTGGTGCGGCAACTGGAAGCTGCCGGCGCGCATGGTGTCGAACTTCAGTCGCTGGATGACCGGCGTCGAGATCCACCCGGGCGCGAAGATCGGCCGGCGCTTCTTCATCGACCACGGCATGGGCATTGTGATCGGTGAGACGGCCGAGATCGGCAATGACGTCACGCTTTATCAGGGCGTGACCCTGGGCGGCACCAGCTGGAATGCCGGCAAGCGTCATCCGACCCTGGAAGACGGCGTGGTGGTCGGCGGCGGTGCCAAGGTGCTGGGGCCGTTTACGGTCGGGGCGGGGGCCAAGATCGGTTCCAATGCCGTGGTCACCAAGGCCGTGCCGGCCGGTGCGACCGCTGTCGGCATTCCGGCGCGGATCATCATCAAGTCCGACGACGAGGTCGAGGCGCGGCGCAAGGCCATGGCCGAAAAACTCGGGTTCGATGCCTACGGCGTCGGCCAGGACATGCCTGATCCGATTGCGCGGGCCATCGGCAAGATGCTCGATCACCTGCAGGCAGTGGATGTTCGCCTGGAAGACATGTGCGGGGCGCTGAACAAGCTGGGCAGTGATTACAAGGGCTGCGAATTGCCGTCGTTGCCGGACGAAGTCTTCGAGTGCGTCAAGGACCAGCCAGAAAAGGCGCAGGCTTGATCGGTGTCAATACGCCGCCATTTTTGCTATGATTCGGCCCGCTCCTGAGGCTAAACCCGACTATTTTGGTTGGTTTTATAGTTGACTCAAATACTCGGGAATAGCATACTTGCACCCATTCTGAATCACTGCGGTACATGCCATGCGACTGACTACAAAAGGCCGATACGCTGTCACAGCCATGCTCGATCTGGCTCTGCACGCGCAACATGGTCCTGTGTCACTGGCCGACATTTCCGAGCGCCAAGGCATTTCCCTGTCTTACCTCGAACAACTGTTCGCCAAGCTGCGCCGCAGCAACCTGGTGTCGAGCGTGCGCGGTCCCGGTGGCGGTTATCAGCTGTCGCGTGACATGAACGGCATCCAGGTCGCCCAGGTCGTCGATGCGGTCAATGAATCGGTCGACGCCACCCGTTGCCAGGGGCTGGGCGATTGCCATGCCGGTGATACCTGCCTGACCCACCATTTGTGGTGTGACCTCAGCCAGCAGATTCACGAGTTTCTTAGCGGTATCAGTCTGGCGGACCTTGTCACTCGCCGTGAGGTACAAGAAGTCGCACAGCGCCAGGATAAGCGTCGTTGCTCGAACACGAGCAAGGTGTCGCTCCTGGGTAAGATTGAAACGTCCGCCGTCGAATGAACGCAGATGAATGAGCGGTGCGCCTGCCTGAAAGGAGATATTCAATGAAGTTGCCGATTTACCTCGATTATTCCGCGACGACCCCGGTCGACCCGCGTGTCGCCCAGAAAATGATGGATTGCCTGCTGATGGACGGCAATTTCGGCAACCCTGCGTCGCGCTCCCACGTCTTTGGCTGGAAAGCCGAAGAAGCGGTCGAGAATGCCCGTCGTCAGGTCGCCGATCTGGTCAACGCCGATCCGCGTGAAATCGTCTGGACCTCCGGTGCCACCGAGTCCGACAACCTGGCCATCAAGGGTGTGGCGCATTTCTACCACACCAAGGGCAAGCACATCATCACCTCCAAGATCGAGCACAAGGCGGTCCTGGACACCACGCGCCAGCTGGAGCGTGAAGGCTTCGAAGTCACCTACATCGAGCCGGGCGAAGACGGCCTGGTGACGCCGCAGATGATCGAAGCCGCCCTGCGCGAAGACACCATTCTGGTGTCGATCATGCATGTGAACAACGAAATCGGCACCGTGAACGACATCGCCGCCATCGGCGAGCTGACCCGTTCGCGCGGTGTGCTGTTCCACGTCGACGGCGCCCAGTCCACCGGCAAGGTCGAGATCGACCTGGCCAAGCTGAAAGTCGACCTGATGTCGTTCTCGGCGCACAAGACCTATGGCCCCAAGGGCATCGGCGCGCTGTACGTGAGCCGCAAGCCACGTGTGCGTCTGGAAGCCGCCATGCACGGCGGCGGTCACGAGCGCGGCATGCGTTCCGGCACCCTGGCCACCCACCAGATCGTCGGCATGGGTGAAGCCTTCCGCATCGCCAAGGAAGAGATGGTCAGCGAGAACCAGCGCGTCAAGGCCCTGAGCGACCGCTTCTTCAAGCAGGTCGAAGACCTCGAAGAGCTGTACGTCAACGGCAGCCAGACCGCTCGTGTTCCGCACAACCTGAACCTGAGTTTCAACTATGTCGAAGGCGAGTCGCTGATCATGGCGCTCAAGGACCTGGCGGTCTCGTCCGGTTCGGCCTGCACCTCGGCGTCCCTGGAGCCTTCCTACGTGCTGCGCGCCCTGGGCCGCAACGACGAGTTGGCGCACAGTTCGATCCGCTTCACCTTCGGCCGTTTCAGCACCGAAGAAGAAATCGATTACGCCGCGCAGAAAGTCCGCGAGGCGGTCACCAAGCTGCGAGCGCTCTCGCCGCTGTGGGACATGTACAAAGACGGTGTCGACATCTCCAAGATCGAGTGGGCGGCGCACTAATTCAAAGTCGCCATCCGGACAGGTCGCCTTTAACAAGCGCGACCTGCAGAGCGGCTCCCCTGATGTGAGAGGAACAGAATCATGGCTTACAGCGAAAAGGTCATCGACCACTACGAAAACCCACGCAACGTCGGCAAGATGGACGCTGAAGACCCTGATGTCGGCACCGGCATGGTCGGTGCTCCGGCCTGCGGCGACGTCATGCGCCTGCAGATCAAGGTCAATGAGCAGGGCGTCATCGAAGATGCCAAGTTCAAGACCTACGGTTGCGGTTCGGCCATTGCCTCCAGCTCCCTCGCCACCGAGTGGATGAAGGGCAAGACCCTGGACGAAGCCGAAACCATCAAGAACACCCAACTGGCAGAAGAACTGGCCTTGCCGCCAGTCAAGATCCACTGCTCGGTACTGGCCGAAGATGCCATCAAGGCCGCCGTGCGCGACTACAAGCAAAAGAAAGGCTTGTTGTAAGCACACCGCTCTTTCAGCAACGCTGGCGAAATCCAAGGAGTTCCCGATGTCTATCAGCATGACCGAAGCCGCCGCCAACCACGTGCGTCGTTCCCTCGAAGGGCGCGGCAAGGGTGATGGCATTCGCCTGGGTGTTCGCACCACAGGCTGCTCGGGCCTGGCCTATGTGCTTGAGTTCGTCGACGCGGCGGACCCTGACGACACGGTAGTCGAGGCGCATGGCGTGAAGGTCATCATCGACCCGAAAAGCCTGGTGTATCTTGACGGCACTGAACTGGACTTCGTCCGCGAGGGCTTGAACGAAGGCTTCAAGTTCAATAATCCCAATTCGCGCGGTGAATGCGGCTGCGGCGAAAGCTTCAACGTCTGAGGCCGATGATCGTGGGCACTCCTTGTCATTTTGCACTGTTCGACCTGAAACCCGGTTTTGTCGTGGACCTCGATCTTTTGGGGAACCGCTACCGGGAGCTGGCGCGCAGCGTGCACCCGGATCGGTTCGCCGATGCGCCCGAGCAGGAGCAGCGCCAGGCGCTGGAGCGCTCGGCCAACCTCAACGACGCCTACCAGACCCTCAGGAGTGCCCCGCGCCGGGCGCGTTACCTGTTGGCACTGCGTGGCGACGAGGTGCCGCTTGAAGTCACGGTGCATGACCCCGACTTTCTCCTGCAACAGATGCAATGGCGCGAAGAGCTCGAAGACCTGCACGACGAGGCCGACCTGGCTGGCGTCGCGGTGTTCAAGCGTCGCCTCAAGGCAGCCCAGGAGACCCTCAACGACAGCTTTGCCGCCTGTTGGGATGATGCGGCGCAACGTGAACAGGCCGAACGCCTGATGCGGCGCATGCAGTTCCTCGACAAGCTTTCCCAGGAAGTGCGCCAGCTCGAAGAGCGCCTCGACGATTAACCCCGTGCGGCCCTGGTCGCGCGCCTGTGATTATTCCTAAAAGCATGGCCTTACTGCAGATCGCCGAACCCGGCCAGAGTCCTCAACCGCATCAGCGTCGTCTGGCTGTCGGTATCGACCTTGGCACCACCAATTCGCTGGTTGCTGCCTTGCGCAGCGGCCTTTCCGAGCCGTTGGCCGACGAGAGCGGGCAGATCATCCTGCCGTCGGCCGTGCGCTACCACGCCGATCGTGTCGAAGTCGGGCACGCGGCGAAGGCGGCGGCTTCTCTTGATCCATTCAACACGGTTCTTTCGGTCAAGCGCCTGATGGGGCGCGGCATTGCCGACGTCAAGCAACTGGGCGAGCAACTGCCGTACCGGTTCGTCGAGGGCGAGTCGCACATGCCGTTCATCGACACCGTGCAGGGTGCCAAGAGCCCGGTGCAGGTGTCGGCCGACATCCTCAAGGTGCTGCGCCTGCGGGCCGAAGCCACATTGGGCGGCGAACTGGTGGGCGCGGTCATCACCGTGCCGGCCTATTTCGACGATGCCCAGCGCCAGGCCACCAAGGATGCTGCGCGTCTGGCCGGCCTGAACGTCTTGCGCCTGCTCAATGAGCCGACAGCGGCGGCCGTGGCCTATGGCCTGGACCAGAACGCCGAAGGCGTGGTCGCCATCTACGACCTGGGTGGCGGCACATTCGATATCTCGATCCTGCGCCTGACCGGCGGTGTCTTCGAAGTGCTGGCCACCGGTGGCGACACCGCGCTGGGCGGCGACGATTTCGACCATGCCATTGCGCAGTGGATCATCAGCGGTGCCGGCCTGTCCTCGGACCTTGAGCCTTCTGCCCAGCGCAATCTGCTGCAGGCCGCCTGTGCCGCCAAGGAAGCGCTGACCGATGCGCCGTCCGCCGAGGTCGCGTACGGCGACTGGCGTGCCGTGCTGACCCGCGAAGCCTTCAACGAACTGATCGAGCCGATGGTGGCGCGCAGCCTCAAGGCCTGCCGCCGCGCCGTGCGCGATGCCGATATCGAGATCGATGACGTCAAGGCCGTGGTCATGGTCGGTGGCTCGACCCGTGTGCCGCGTGTGCGCGATGCGGTGGCCGAGCTGTTCGGTCGCCAGCCGCTGACCGACATCGACCCTGACCAGGTCGTGGCCATTGGTGCGGCGATCCAGGCCGATACCCTGGCCGGCAACAAGCGCGACGGCGGCGAGCTGCTGCTGCTGGACGTGATTCCGCTGTCGCTGGGGCTGGAGACCATGGGTGGGTTGATGGAGAAGGTCATCGCCCGCAACACCACCATCCCCGTGGCGCGTGGCCAGGAATTCACCACCTATAAAGACGGCCAGACGGCCATGATGATTCATGTGCTGCAGGGCGAGCGCGAGCTGATCAGCGATTGCCGCTCCCTGGCGCGCTTCGAGTTGCGTGGCATTCCGCCCATGGTCGCCGGCGCCGCCAAGATCCGCGTGACCTTCCAGGTCGATGCCGATGGCCTGCTCAGTGTCGCCGCGCGCGAACTGGGTTCGGGGGTCGAGTCCAGCATTCAGGTCAAGCCGTCCTACGGCCTGACCGATGGCGAAATTGCCAGCATGCTCAAGGATTCCTTCCAGAACGCCGGCCAGGACAAGGTCGCCCGCGTGTTGCGCGAGCAACAGGTCGATGCCCAGCGCCTGCTTGAAGCGGTGCAGGGCGCCCTGGACGCTGACGGTGAGCGCCTGCTTGACGAAGAAGAACGGCTGGCCATCCAGCTGCAGATGGACGAATTACGTGAACTGATGCAAGGCACCGATGGCCTGGCCATCGAGCAACAGACAAGGCGTCTGTCGCAGGTGACCGATGCATTTGCTGCAAGGCGCCTGGATTCGACGGTAAAAGCCGCACTGGCAGGACGCAACCTGAATGAGATCGAGGAATAACTGATGCCGTTGGTGACTTTTCTGCCGCACGAGAAGTACTGTCCGGAAGGAGCAGTCTTTGAGGTGGCGCCCGGAACGAACATCCTGGAGCTTGCCCATGAGCATCACATCGAGATCGAGAGCGCCTGCGGTGGGGTGAAGGCTTGCACCACGTGCCATTGCATCGTGCGCAACGGCCTGGACTCGCTGGAGGAAGCCGACGAGCTCGAGGAAGACATGCTCGACAAGGCCTGGGGTCTTGAAGCCCGGTCGCGCCTGGCGTGCCAGGTCAATGTCGGCGATGAAGACCTGACCATCGAGATTCCGAAATACTCGCTCAACCACGCTGCCGAAGCGCCGCACTGATCCGGGAAGAAAATCATGGCTCTGAAATGGGTTGATGTGCAGGAAATCGCCATCCAGCTGGCCGAAGCGCATCCGGATGTCGATCCGCTGACGGTGAATTTCGTCAAGCTGCGCAATCTGGTGATGGCGCTTCCGGAATTCGATGATATTCCGGATCGTGGCGGGGAAAAGGTCCTCGAAGCGATCCAGGGGTTATGGATCGAAGAGGCCGACTGACACCTGTCAGCCTCTGTAACGCAACCAAGTTAGGCAATACTCTTGAACCCGCGTATAATTCGCGGGTTTAATTTTTCGATTTAATTTCTGCTTCTGGAGTTTCACCATGGCTGTTCAACGCACTTTCTCGATCATCAAGCCTGACGCCGTTGCCAAGAACGTGATCGGCAAGATCACCACTCGCTTCGAAGACGCTGGCCTGCGCATCGTCGCTTCGAAAATCAAGCAACTGTCCAAGGCCGAGGCCGAAGGCTTCTACGCCGAGCACAGCGAGCGCGGTTTCTTCGCTGACCTGGTTGCCTTCATGACCTCCGGTCCTGTTGTCGTTCAGGTTCTGGAAGGCGAGAACGCCATCGCTCTGAACCGTGAGCTGATGGGCGCTACCAACCCTAAAGAAGCTGCTGCCGGCACCATCCGCGCTGATTTCGCCGAGTCCATCGACGCCAACGCCGTTCACGGTTCGGACTCCGAAGCCGCTGCTGCTCGCGAAATCGCTTACTTTTTCGCTGCTACCGAAGTAACCGCTCGCTAAGCCACGGCCGACGAGCGAAGGGTGAATTCATGATCGTGACGACTGGTAAAACCAACCTGCTGGGTCTGACTCAGCCGGAAATGGAAAAATTCTTCGAGTCAATCGGGGAGAAACGCTTCCGTGCCGGTCAGGTCATGAAGTGGATTCACCACTTTGGCGTCGATGATTTCGACGCCATGACCAATGTCGGCAAGGCCTTGCGCGAAAAGCTCAAGGCCTGCTCCGAGATTCGCGGCCCCGAAGTGGTCAGCGAAGACATTTCCACCGACGGCACCCGCAAGTGGGTGGTCCGCGTGGCGTCCGGCAGTTGTGTCGAGACCGTCTACATTCCCCAGGGCAAACGTGGCACCTTGTGCGTTTCGTCCCAGGCAGGCTGTGCCCTGGATTGCAGTTTCTGCTCCACCGGCAAGCAAGGCTTCAACAGCAACCTCACTGCCGCCGAAGTCATCGGCCAGGTGTGGATTGCCAACAAATCCTTTGGCAGCGTCCCGGCAACCGTCGACCGTGCCATCACCAACGTGGTGATGATGGGCATGGGTGAGCCGCTGCTGAATTTCGACAACGTCGTGGCCGCCATGCACCTGATGATGGACGACCTGGGCTATGGCATCTCTAAGCGCCGGGTGACCCTGTCCACCTCGGGCGTGGTGCCGATGATCGACGTGCTGGCCCAGCACATCGACGTGTCCCTGGCCCTCTCGCTGCATGCGCCCAACGACGAGTTGCGCAACAAACTGGTGCCGATCAACAAGAAGTACCCCCTGAAGATGCTGCTCGAGTCCTGCCGCCGCTACATGGCGACGCTGGGCGAGAAGCGCGTGCTGACCGTCGAGTACACCCTGCTCAAGGACATCAACGACCAGCCGGCGCACGCCAGCGAGATGATCGAGTTGCTCAAGGACACCCCTTGCAAGATCAACCTTATCCCGTTCAACCCGTTCCCGCATTCCGGCTACGAGCGTCCAAGCAACAACGCCATCCGGCGCTTCCAGGACATGCTGCACCAGGCCGGCTACAACGTGACCGTGCGCACCACCCGTGGTGAAGACATCGATGCGGCGTGCGGGCAACTGGTTGGCCAGGTCATGGACCGCACGCGACGCAGCGAACGCTACATCGCGGTTCGCGAGGTCAATGCCGAGGCTGCGCAGGGACACAGCGCCGCCTCCTGAACCCGAATGCGAACCTGACCGAGAGGGACCCTATGTCTGTGCGCGCTTCGTTGCTGTTGAGTTTCGTCTTCTTGCTGACAGGTTGCGTGACATCGGGCGATGTCGACCCGCTGACCACCAGCAAGGGGCGTGACCAGGCGCGCAAGGCGTATGTGCAACTGGGCCTGGGGTATTTTCAGCAAGGCCAGACCGAGCGCGCCAAGGTGCCCCTGAAGAAAGCCCTCGACCTGGACCGCAACGATCCGGACGCCAACGCCGCACTGGCGCTGGTGTTCCAGACCGAAATGGAGCCGGAACTGGCCGACCAGTACTTCCTCAAGGCAATTGCCGCCAGCAAGGACGATGCCCGCATCGTCAACAACTACGGCAGCTTTCTGTACGAGCAGCAACGCTACAAGGAAGCCTACGCACGTTTTGAACAAGCGGCGGCCGACAATCTGTATCCTGAGCGCTCGCGTGTCTTCGAAAGCCTGGGCATGACGGCGCAGAAGCTGGGCGAGCGTGAGCGGGCGCGTGAATTTTTCATCCGTGCCCTGCGTCTGAACCGTGTCCAGCCACGCGCATTGCTGGAAATGGCTGAGTTGTCCTACGAAGACAGGCAATATGTGCCCTCGCGTGATTACTATGAGCGTTTCAGCCAGGTCAGCGAGCAGAACGCCCGGAGCCTGTTGCTCGGCATACGCCTGGCCAGGGTCCATGAAGATCGCAATACCGCAGCCAGTTACGGGCTGCAGTTGAAAAGACTCTATCCCGGTACGCCGGAATATCAGCAATACCTGTCGGAGCAATGATGAAAGCGGCGCATCCCGAAGTTGTAACAGGCAATGGTATGAATCCAGGGGAAACCCTGCGCCAGGCCCGTGAGCGCCAGAACTGGTCGCTGCCTGATGTGGCCACAAGGCTCAACCTCACCACCCATTCCCTGGCCCACCTTGAAAATGGCGCGTTCGACAAGCTGCCCGGGCACACCTTCGCCCGCGGTTATGTCCGCGCCTACGCCAAGCTGCTGGAGCTGGACCAGGCAGCACTGGTCGCCCAGTTCGACCAGTACACCGGCACGGATGGCAAAGGCAGTGAAGTGCATGCCTTGGGCCGTATCGAAGAGCCGGTACGCCTGTCGCATAACATTCTGCGTATCGTCAGCCTGATTCTGCTGCTGGTGCTGGTGGGTGGCGGTTTCCTGTGGTGGCAGGACCAGGGTTCGCTGCGTGGCAAGGACGTGGCCGGGCTGAACCTTGAGCATGTCGAGGTCGAGAGCGCCGATGGCACCACCCAGATTCACCAACTGGACGAGCCGCCGACTGAAACACCGGCGCCGCAAGCCGCCAATGGCAACAGTTCGCCCCTGGCGCTGACGCCTTCGACACCCACCACTGAAAGCGCGCCTGCCACGCCAGCACCCGCGGCGCCTGCAGCACAGACCAATGTCACCTCACCGGCCTCCAGCGCGCCAGCCACCGCTGCGCCATCGGCGCCGGTTGCTGCCACCTCCGAGCCTATTGCGCCGATCCTGCCGGGCTCTGGCCGTGTCAGCGTCAAGTTTGTCGCCAATTGCTGGGCACAGGTCACCGATGCCAACGGCAAGGTGCTGGCCAGCGGCCTCAAGCTCAAGGGCGAAACCCTGGAAGTCAGCGGCAAGCCGCCGCTTTCGGTGCGCCTGGGCTATGCCCGCGGGGCCGAGGTCAGCTATAACGGACAGCCTGTCGATGTGGCTCCATTTACCACTGGCGAAACTGCTCGCCTGAAACTAGGGCAATAAGTCATGCACGGCCATTCCCCCATTAAACGTCGAGAGTCGCGCAAGATCTGGGTCGGGTCTGTGCCGGTCGGTGGCGATGCTCCGATTGCCGTACAGAGCATGACCAACAGCGACACCAACGATGTCGCCGCCACCGTCGCCCAGATCAACCGTCTTGAAGCCGCCGGCGTCGACATCGTGCGGGTCTCGGTGCCCGACATGGATGCCGCCGAAGCGTTTGGTCGCATCAAGCAACTGGTCAAGGTGCCACTGGTTGCCGACATTCACTTCGACTACAAGATCGCCCTGCGCGTGGCCGAGCTTGGCGTCGATTGCCTGCGCATCAACCCGGGCAATATCGGTCGTGAAGACCGGGTCAGGGCCGTGGTCGACGCCGCGCGTGACCGGGGCATCCCGATCCGCATCGGCGTCAACGCCGGTTCCCTGGAAAAGGACCTGCAGAAAAAATACGGCGAGCCAACCCCTGAAGCGCTGGTCGAGTCAGCCTTGCGCCATGTCGAGCACCTCGATCGCCTGGACTTCCAGGACTTCAAGGTCAGCGTAAAGGCCTCGGACGTGTTCATGGCCGTCGAAGCCTATCGCCAGCTGGCCCGCCAGATCGTCCAGCCCTTGCACCTGGGCATCACCGAAGCCGGTGGCCTGCGCTCGGGCACGGTGAAATCCGCCGTGGGGCTGGGTATGCTGCTTGCCGAAGGAATCGGCGATACTATCCGCATTTCCCTGGCGGCCGATCCGGTCGAAGAGGTCAAGGTCGGCTACGACATCCTCAAGTCGCTGCACCTGCGTTCGCGTGGCATCAACTTCATCGCCTGCCCGAGCTGCTCGCGGCAGAACTTCGATGTGGTCAAGACCATGAACGAGCTTGAAAACCGCCTCGAAGATCTGCTCGTGCCGCTGGACGTGGCGGTCATCGGTTGTGTGGTCAACGGTCCGGGTGAAGCCAAGGAAGCCCATATCGGGCTGACCGGTGGCTCTCCGAACCTGATCTACATCGACGGCAAGCCGGCACAGAAGCTGGGCAACGAGAACCTGGTCAGCGAACTCGAGCGCCTGATTCGCGAGAAAGCGGCCGAAAAAGTTCAAGCTGACGCCTCGGTCATCGTGCGCGGCTAACCAAGATTGCTAAGGATTTTTTGTGAGTAAGTCTCTACAAGCCATTCGTGGCATGAATGACATCCTGCCCGAGCAGACCCCGCTGTGGCGCTATTTCGAAGGCACGGTCTCGCGCTTGCTGGACAACTACGGCTACCGGCAGATCCGCATGCCGATCGTCGAGTTCACCGAGCTGTTCAAGCGTTCGATCGGCGAAGTCACCGACATCGTCGAAAAAGAGATGTACACCTTTGCCGACCGCAACGGTGATTCCCTGACCCTGCGCCCCGAAGGCACGGCTGCGTGCGTGCGTGCGGTGCTCGAGCACGGCATCACCGGCGGTGGCCAGGTGCAGAAGCTCTGGTACATCGGCCCGATGTTTCGTCACGAGCGCCCGCAGAAAGGCCGCTATCGCCAGTTCCACCAGATTGGTGTCGAAGTCTTCAACCTCGACGGCCCGGACATCGATGCCGAACTGATCGTGCTGACCTGGCGCCTGTGGGGCCAACTGGGCATCCGCGATGCGGTCAAGCTCGAGCTCAACAGCCTGGGCACCAGCGAGGCCCGTGCCCGCTATCGCGATGCACTGGTCGAGTACCTCTCGGCGCGTCACGAACAGCTGGACGAAGACAGCCAGCGTCGCCTCAAGAGCAACCCGCTGCGCATCCTCGACACCAAGGACCAGGCTACCCAGGCCCTGCTGGTCGACGCGCCGAAGCTGGCCGATTACCTGGACGACGAGTCGCGCCTGCACTTCGATGGCCTCAAGGCGCGTCTGGAGGCGGCCGGCATTCCGTACGTGATCAACCCCAAGCTGGTGCGCGGCCTGGATTACTACAGCAAGACCGTGTTCGAGTGGGTCACCGACAAGCTCGGCGCCCAGGGCACTGTCTGTGCCGGCGGGCGCTACGATGGCCTGGTCGAGCAGATGGGTGGCAAGCCCACCACCGGTGTCGGCTTTGCCATGGGCATCGAGCGCCTGGTGCTGCTGCTCGAAACCCTTGAGCAGGTGCCGCAAGACATCGCCCGTCAGGTCGACGTCTACCTCTGCGCCTTCGGTGAAGCGGCAGAACTGGCCGCCCTGGCCCTGAGCGAGCAGGTCCGCGACCGCTTGCCCGGGCTGCGTCTGCAGGTCAATGCCGGTGCCGGCAGCTTCAAGAGCCAGTTCAAGAAAGCCGACAAGAGCGGCGCGCTGTATGCTCTGATCCTTGGCGAAGAAGAACTGGCCGGCCAGCAGATCGGCGTCAAGCCGCTGCGCGGGCAGGGCGAACAACAGAATATTGCCTGGGACGCTCTGCCTGAGCACCTGGCGGCCTGCCTGGCGCAGGCTTGAGCGGTCAAACAGCCGAATTAGCGACGAATCAGGAGTATTGGGGTGTCGAGTAGCGAAGATGACGATCTGGCAGCAATGAAGGACTGGTGGCAGCGCAACGGCAAACCCTTGGTAACAGGTGGTCTGCTGGCGCTGGTGGTGGTCTTTGGCTGGCAGTACTGGCAAAAATACCAGAGCACGCAGGCATCCAATGCCTCGGTGCTGTACCAGCAATTGCTGGAAACAGCCCTGACGCCCAGCGGCGATGCCGACCCTGCGCGTGTCGCCGAGGTGGCCGGCAAGCTGAAGAAGGAATACGGCGGTACCGCCTATGCACAGTACGCCAGCCTGTTCGTGGCCAAGGTCGCGGTCGACACCGGCAAGCTGGATGATGCCGTTGCCGAGCTGAAAACCGTGACTGACAAGCCGGCCAACGCGACGCTGGGCGAACTGGCCCGTCAGCGCCTGGCCCGTGTCCTGGCGGCGCAGAACAAGGCTGAAGATGCACTGAAACTGCTCAACGGCGATGCCGACAAGGCGTTCCTGGCCAGTCGTGAAGAACTCAAGGGCGACCTGCTGGTGCAGTTGGGTCGTGCCGATGAGGCACATGCTGCTTACCAAAAGGCCAAGACTGCACTGTCGCCAGACGCCGCAGTGGGTGGCCTGCAAATAAAGCTCGACGATCTGGCCAAAGGGGATGCGTGACGTGATTCGTTGGAAACATGCAGCATTGCTGGCCCTGGCCGTGATGGCCGTGGGTTGCAGCAGCAACAGCAAGAAGGAACTGCCGCCGGCAGAACTGACCGATTTCAAGGAAGAAGTGACCCTGCAGAAGGTCTGGAGCCATTCGGTCGGCGACGGCCAGGGTGAAACCTGGAACATGCTGGTGCCCGCCATCGACGGTGATCGCATCTATGCCGCTGACGTGACCGGTGAAGTGGTTGCCCTGGATCGCCTGACCGGCGACAAACTCTGGGAAAAGGACCTCGACCTGCCAGTGTCCGGTGCGGTCGGCGTCGGTTACGGCGTGCTGACCATCGGCACCGTCCGCGGTGACGTGGTTGCGCTGGACTCCAGCACCGGTGAAGAGAAATGGCGTGCCAAGGTCACCAGCGAAGTGCTGGCACCTCCGGCCACCAACGGCGACGTCGTGGTCGTGCAGACCCAGGACGACCGCGTCATCGGTCTGGATGCCTACACCGGTGCCCAGCGCTGGATCTACGAAAGCACGCCAGCCGTACTGACCCTGCGTGGCACCGGCGCGCCGATCGTGACCAGCCGCCTGGCGATTGCCGGCCTGTCGACCGGCAAGGTCGTGGCGCTGGACATCAGCAACGGCGTACCGGTCTGGGAGCAGCGCATCGCCATCCCGCAAGGCCGTTCGGAGCTGGAGCGGGTCGTGGACATCGACGGTGGCCTGCTGCTGTCGGGTAATACACTGTATGTAGCCAGCTATCAGGGCCGCGTTGCCGGTCTGGATCTGGATAGCGGCCGGGTGCTGTGGCAGCGTGATGCCTCCAGCTATGCCGGTGTGGCCCAGGGTTTTGGCAGCGCTTATGTCAGCCTGGCGTCCGGTACGGTCGAAGGCATCGACGAGCGTTCGTCCTCGGCGCTGTGGAGCAATGATTCGCTGGCGCGTCGTCAGTTGAGCGCGCCGGAAGTGTTTTCCAGCTACGTGGCGGTAGGCGACCTCGAAGGTTACCTGCACCTGCTCAGCCAGGTCGACGGTCGTTTCGTGGCCCGTGAACGTATCGACAGCGATGGCCTGCGGGCGCGTCCGCTGGTGGTTGGTGACATGATTTACGTGTATGGCAACAGTGGCAAGCTCGAAGCCCTGACCATCAAGCAATGATTGGATCGGGCCGGGGCTGATCGCCCCGGCCTGCCTTGCTCACGCAGGGCAGCAGTGCCTTCGGGGACTGTTTCGCACTCTGGCCGCTGCCTCGCAGCGGCTTTTGTATTTTCTGAAATAACGTAGTGGAGAGCCGCATGGTTCCCGTAATCGCCCTGGTGGGCCGACCGAACGTCGGCAAATCCACCATGTTCAACCGCCTGACCCGGTCGCGGGACGCCATTGTTGGCGACCTGTCCGGTCTGACCCGTGATCGCCAATACGGAGAGGCGAAATGGCAGGGGCACGCTTACATCCTGATCGACACCGGTGGTATCTCCGGTGACGAGCATGGCATGGATGAAAAGATGGCCGAGCAGTCGCTGATGGCCATCGAAGAAGCCGATGTCGTACTGTTTCTGGTGGATGCCAAGGCCGGCTACACCGCCGCCGACCAGATGATTGGCGAGCACTTGCGCAAGCGCAACAAGCGCAGCTTCGTGATCGCCAACAAGATCGACAATATCGATGAACACCTGGCCCGTGCCGAGTTCAGCCCCATGGGCCTGGGCGACGCCATTCCAGTGGCCGGTGCCCACGGTCGCGGCATCACCCAGATGCTCGACCTGGTGCTCAAGGACCTGGAGTGGGACGAGCAGGAAGTCATCGACCCTGAAGGTGCCGAAGAAGTCGCCGAAGGCCAGGAAGCCAAGCGCATTCCGGGTCCGAGCGAAAAGGATGGCATCAAGATCGCCATCATCGGTCGCCCGAACGTCGGCAAGTCGACCCTGGTCAACCGCATGCTCGGTGAAGACCGCGTCATCGTCTACGACCAGCCCGGCACCACGCGCGACAGCATCTACATTCCGTTCGAGCGCAACGAAGAGAAGTACACCCTGATCGACACTGCCGGGGTGCGCAAGCGCGGCAAGATCCACGAGGAAGTCGAAAAGTTCTCGGTGGTCAAGACGCTGCAGGCCATCAAGGACGCCAACGTGGTGATCTTCGTGATGGACTCGCGCGAAGGCGTGGTCGACCACGACCTGAACCTGCTGGGCTTTGCCTTGGAGTCCGGCCGTGCCCTGGTCATCGCCCTGAACAAATGGGACGGCATGACCCCGGGTGAGCGCGACTTCGTCAAGATCGAGCTGCAACGCCGCCTGTTCTTCGTCGACTTTGCCGACATTCACTTCATCTCGGCGCTGCACGGCACCGGCGTGGGCAACCTGTACAAGTCGGTGCAGAACGCCTTCATGTCGGCCGTGACCCGCTGGCCGACCAGCCGCCTGACGCAGATTCTCGAAGACGCCGTCAGCGATCACGCACCGCCCATGGTCAACAACCGCCGCATCAAGCTGCGCTATGCCCACCTGGGTGGCGCCAACCCGCCGATCATCGTGATCCACGGTAACCAGGTCGATGCGGTGCCCAAGTCGTACGTGCGCTACCTTGAGAACACCTATCGCCGGGTGTTGAAACTGGTCGGCACGCCGATCCGTATCGAGTTCAAGGGCGGTGAAAACCCGTATGAAGGCAACAAGAACACCTTGACCGACCGCCAGGTCAACAAGAAGCGCCGCCTGATGTCGCACCACAAGAAAGCCGACAAGAAGCGCCGCGACAAGCGTTAGCAGGAGTAATGACGATCAGTCAGGGGGAATTTCGGGCCTGGCACCAGATTGTGGGAGACGGCTTGCCGGCGATGGCTATGTGTCAGGCGCAGCAGGTGTATGGGCCTTGCTGGCCTCATCGCCGGCAAGCCGCCTCCCACAGAGTTTTGTGTTGTCTCATGTGATTGGTACTGGCCCTGCACCGCAGCCATCGCCGGCAAGCCGCCTCTCACAGGATTAATGTAGCCTTGGGTTTTTTGCCTGGCACAAGACTGTGGGAGGCTCTGCTGGCGCTGCCCATGTAGGGACTTTACCGGCCTCATCGCGAGCAGATCAGGGCGCCGACCGGCCCCTCCCACATGTTCAGCATGTGGCGAAATTCCCCCTGGCTGATCGGCATTAGTGAGTAGGAGCGGCTTTGTTGCGAATCGCACGAGGCGAAAGTGGCTGCGTATGTGTTCCCGGCTAAAGCCGGTCCTGGTGGCTTGCTGATTGCAGCTGTTGTAGGGTGAGCCCCAAGGCTTTCCCTACAGCAGGTGTTCAATGATCGACAGCAAACTGCCCAATGTCGGCACCACCATCTTTACCACCATGTCCCAGCTCGCAGCCGAAACCGGGGCGCTCAACCTGTCCCAGGGTTTTCCTGATTTTGACGGGCCACAGGCACTGCGCGATGCGTTGAGCCGCCATGTTGCCCAAGGCCATAACCAGTACTCGCCCATGACCGGCCTGCCAGCCTTGCGCCAGCAAGTGGCTGCCAAGATCCAGCGCAGTTATGGCGTCAAGGTCGATTTCGAGCGCGAAGTGACCATCACCCCAGGTGCCACCCAAGGCATCTTCTGCGCCGTGCAAACCGTGATCCGCCCCGGTGACGAGGCGATCATCTTCGACCCCTGCTATGACAGCTACGAGCCTTCTGTAGAACTGGCCGGTGGCCGCTGCGTGCATGTGCAGCTTGATCCGCAGAACTTTGCCATCGACTGGCAGAAACTCAGCGATGCCCTGAGCCCGCGCACCCGCCTGATCGTCATCAACTCGCCGCACAACCCCAGCGGTGCGCTGCTCGGCCGTGCGGACCTGGACCGGCTGGCGGCGTTGATCGCCGGGCGCGATATCTATTTGATCAGCGACGAGGTCTACGAGCACCTGGTGTTCGATGGTCGGCAACATGAAAGCGTATTGGCCCACGAGGCGCTGTATGCCCGCGCCTTCGTGGTCAGTTCGTTCGGCAAGAGCTACCACGTCACGGGCTGGAAAACCGGTTATGTGGTCGCGCCCCCGGCCTTGACCACTGAGCTGCGCAAGGTGCACCAGTACGTCAGTTTCTGCAGCGTCACGCCCTTGCAATATGCGCTGGCCGATTTCATGGCCGAGCATCCAGAGCACGTCGAGGCGCTGCCGGCGTTCTACCAGGCCAAGCGCGACTTCTTCTGCGATCACCTGGCCGCTTCACGCTTGCGCTTCGAGCGGGTGGGCGGCACCTATTTCCAGTTGGTGGATTACTCGCAGATCCGCCCGGACCTCAATGATGTCGACATGGCGACGTGGATGACCCGCGAACATGGCGTGGCCAGCATTCCGGTGTCTGTGTTCTACCAGAGCCCGCCTGAGGGCCAGCGCCTGATCCGACTGTGCTTTGCCAAGCGTGAGGAGACGCTGCTGCAAGCAGCGGAAAAACTATGCGCGATCTGAATACTTTGCCCGCATTGAACATTGCCCTGGTCCAGACCCACCTGGCCTGGCACGACCGGCAGGCCAACCTGGCGCATTTCCAGGCGCTGCTGGATCAGGCGCAAGGGGCGGACCTGATCATCCTGCCGGAAATGTTCACCACCGGCTTTACCATGGATTCGGTCGAACAGGCCGAAGCCGAAAACGGTCCGGCTGCACAGTGGCTGCTGGCTCAGGCCGCACGGCTTCAGGCGGTGATCACCGGCAGCGTCATCGTGCGCGCCGCCGATGGCAGCCACCGTAACCGGCTGTTATGGGCGCGACCCGATGGCGAGCTGCTGCATTACGACAAGCGCCATCTGTTTCGCATGGCGGGTGAGCATGAGCATTTCAGCCCGGGCGAGCGGCAGGTGACCTTCGAGCTCAAGGGCTGGCGGGTTCGTCCGTTGATCTGCTACGACCTGCGTTTTCCCGTGTGGAGCCGTGACGCCCAGGACACTGACCTGTTGCTGTACACCGCCAACTGGCCGGGCGCCCGACGCCTGCACTGGAACCGTTTGCTACCGGCCCGTGCCATTGAGAACCTGTGTTATGTGGCAGCGGTCAACCGTGTTGGCACTGACGGCAAGGGCCTGGCCTATACCGGCGACAGCCAGGTGCTGGATTTCCAGGGCGAAAGCCTGTTCAACGCGGGCGAGGCGGATGGCGTATTCAAGGTGACGCTCGACGCGGTCGAGCTGGCAGCCTATCGGACACGTTTTCCGGCGTGGCGAGATGCTGACGATTTTAATATTCAGTAACAAGTGCAGTTTTTCGGGGGCAGGCCGATACAGATGCCATACCTGAAAGGAGTTCGTCATGACGACCATCAACACCAGTTCGCTGAGCACCTACAACAGTGCCTTCACTGCAGCGATCAAGAAGCCGGACGCTGCTCAGACTGACGAGACCAAGACCGCTGCCCCTGAAAAAATCACCGCTGACATGAGCGGGACCCAAGTCAGCGAGGCCAGCAAGAGTTCGGGTGGATCGCCCAAAGAGCAGATGATCGAACAGATCAAGAAGCAGATCGAAGACACCCAGGAAATGCTCGAAAAACTGCAAGAGCAACTGGCAGCCGTGCAGAAGGGCGGTGCCGACGACGACACCAAGGCCCAGCAGTCGATGGCCATCCAGTCGCAGATCGTCGCCGCCAGCGCCAATCTGCAGACCCTGCAGGCCAGCCTGCTGGAGCTGATCGGTGGCAGTGTCGATACCAAGGCCTGATCGGCATGAAAGTCATGTCCGTAGGAGCGACCGGCGGTCGCGAAGGCCGCAGTGAATTATGTGGGTCTTTTCGCGACCGTTGGTCGCTCCTACAGATCGGGTGTTTGCTGCGCGATAAGGCTTTTCGTTGCGTACTCGGTTACTCGTTCACGTTCATGAACTTGCGCGCCCACTGCACATAGTCTTCGGGCTGGGTGTAGGTGTGGGTCAGTTCGGTGGCGCTCATCTCCGAGGTGCTGCAAGTGATCTGCCGCTGGGCCCGCAGGCTGTCGTAGGTGGCCTTGATGGCGGCAAAGTAGGCCGCATGGCCATCCACGCAGACGCGCACGCCCATTTCAGCCAGGCGCTGGTTGTCCAGCAGGGCCGGGTTGCCATAGGTCACCAGCATCAGCGGCACGGTCACGCCTTCGCTGATCTGCGCCAGGTGCTCGAAATCACGCACGCCCACCACGGTGATGCCATCCACACCCGTGGCCTGGTACTGCTGCATGCGGTCGATGGTTTCGCTGACCGGCAGGATGGTCGCGTTGGTACGGGCGAAAATCGACAGCTCGGCATCGCAACGTGCTTCCAGAGCGGCGCGCATCTTGCCCACGCCTTCGTCGACCGGAATCAGGTCGGTGGACTTGCGGCCGAACTGGGCTGGCAGCAGCGTGTCTTCGATGGTCAGCGCCGCAACGCCGGCACGCTCCAGCTCGGTCACGGTGCGCATGACATTCAGGGCGTTGCCATACCCGTGGTCGGCATCGGCAATGAACGGCAACTGGGCCACGCGACCGATGCGGGTCGCCTGTTCGACGAATTCGCTCAGGGTGATCAAGGCAAAGTCTGGCGCGGCCAATACTTGCAAGGACGCCACGGAACCGCCAAGGATGCCGACCTCAAAGCCCAGGTCCGCCGCAATGCGGGCCGACATGGGGTCAAACACCGAGGCGGTGCGGTAGCAGGTGCTGGAAGAGGTCAGTGCGCGGAAGTTACGGCGCAGGTCTTGATGGGAAGCCTTGGGCATAGTCGCTCCGTGGAGGGCAGGGTCAGCTCGGCAGGGCCGCAGCTGATGATTTTTCAATAGACGGCAGGTCGCTCCGTGCAGGATTTTCAATGGAAAATCGTGCGCTAGTCATCGAAGTGTCGGAAATGAAGTACAGCAAAAAAGAGGCAAGGCTCAAGCCAGATCCGATGACGCCAAAAGGTCATGGGGCTGAACACAGGTACCTGAATCGTTTAAGGACATAATGCTATCACAGCGTTTTTGCCGTGCCTTATGCCGAATCTGCGGGGGGTATGCGAGAAATGCAAGATGCACTGAGGTGGGGCGTTATCGCCCCACAATCTTCACCCTTTGCACCGTGGCGGTGCAGAAAGGGCGAAGATGGGGGAGGGGATCAGGCCGCTTCGGCCTTGCCTGGCGACTGGCTCAGCGAGCGGTTCAGGGCGCTGAACAGCGCGCGGAAGCTGGCCGTGGTGATGTTTTCATCGATGCCCACGCCGTGCACGGCACGTTCACCGTTGACGCGCAATTCGATATAGGCCGCTGCCTTGGCCGTGGTGCCGGCACCGATGGCGTGCTCGTTGTAATCCATGATCTCGACCGCCACCGGCAGGCTCGACACCAGCGCTTCCAGCGCGCCGTTGCCCTTGCCTTTCCAGCGCTGGGTCTCGTCATTGACGTTCACTTCAGCGTCGACGTTGCTGATGTTGTTCTCTTCCTGCAGGCGATGGCTGATCAGCGCATACGGCTTGTTGGCCTGCAGGTACTCGCGCTTGAACAGGGCGTAGATCTGCTGCGCGGTCATTTCCAGGCCCAGGCGATCGGTTTCGCCCTGAACCACCTGGCTGAACTCGATCTGCATGCGGCGCGGCAGCGAAATGCCGTATTCCTGTTCCAGCAGGTAAGTGATGCCACCCTTGCCCGACTGGCTGTTGACGCGAATCACCGCCTCGTAGCTGCGGCCGATGTCGGCCGGGTCGATCGGCAGGTACGGCACTTCCCACAGGGTGTCCGGTTTCTGCTGGGTGAAGCCCTTGCGGATCGCATCCTGGTGCGAGCCGGAGAACGCGGTGTGCACCAGGTCGCCCACATACGGATGACGTGGGTGCACCGGAATCTGGTTGCACTCCTCGACCACCTTGCGGATGCCGTCGATGTCCGAGAAGTCCAGCTCAGGGTGCACGCCCTGGGTGTAGAGGTTCAGGCCCAGGGTCACCAGGTCGACGTTGCCGGTACGCTCGCCGTTGCCGAACAGGCAGCCTTCGACGCGGTCAGCGCCGGCCATCAGGCCCAGCTCGGTCGCGGCCACGCCGGTGCCACGGTCGTTGTGGGTGTGCAGGCTGATGATCACGCTGTCGCGACGGTTGACATGGCGGCCGAACCACTCGATCTGGTCGGCGTAGATGTTCGGCGTCGACACTTCGACCGTGGCCGGCAGGTTGAGGATGATCTTGTGCTCGGGCGTCGGGTTCCAGACCTCGATCACCGCGTCGCAGACTTCCTTGGCGAACTCAAGCTCGGTGGCGCTGAAGGTTTCCGGCGAGTACTGGAACGTCCACTGGGTTTCAGGCTGCTGGGCGGCGTACTTGACGAACAGCTTGGCGGCATTCACCGCAATGTCCTTCACGCCTTGCTTGTCCTGGTTGAACACGATGCGGCGAAACGACGGGCAGGTGGCGTTGTACAGGTGAACGATGGCTTTTTTCGCGCCGCGCAGGGATTCGAATGTGCGGGCAATCAGGTCTTCACGGGCCTGGGTCAGCACCTGGATGGTGGTGTCTTCCGGGATGTGGTTGTCTTCGATCAGGGTGCGCACGAAATCGAAGTCGGTCTGCGAGGCGGACGGGAACGACGCTTCGATTTCCTTGACGCCGATGCTCACCAGCGTCTTCCAGAAGCGCAGTTTCTTGACCGCGTCCATCGGCTCGATCAGCGACTGGTTGCCGTCGCGCAGGTCAGAGCTGCACCAGATAGGCGCCTGGGTGATGGACTTCGAAGGCCAGGTGCGATCCGGCAAGTCGATGGTCGCGAAGGCACGGTACTTCTTCGAAGGGTCTTTGAGCATGGTCATCGGGCTGATCCTTTGTACTGAATGGGCCGTGGTAGAGGCGGCCAACCAATTGAATGTGGTGCAGGGCGAGGCGACGCGATCTAGCCTGGCAGTCGGGCGCTGACCAGGTCGAGGCAGGCGTGCTGGCGCAACAGAATGAGGGTGTGAGAGGTTTTCATGTGGCCAACCGTACTCATTGGGGTGAATGTTGGCAAGCACCCGGAAAAAATTGATAGAAATCTTCTGTAATGCACTTATGGCGAATTTTTTTAGCGTTAAACGACCATGAAACAATTTTTTATTGCTGGTCGCTACGCCAGGGCGCAAGTGAGAGGCGCCCTGGCGGTAAAGCCGCTGTTACGGCTCGAACGCGCCAATGAAGATCGCCGGGTCCACCCGGGCATCGTTGAGGCTCACATTCCAGTGCATGTGCGGCCCGGTGGCGCGGCCTGTAGCGCCGACCTTGCCGACCACGCCGCCGCGAGACACCGCATCGCCGACCTTCACGTCGATCTTCGACAAGTGGCAGAACATGCTGATGAAGCCCTGGCCGTGGTCGACGAACACGGTCTGGCCATTGAAGAAGTAGTCACCGGTCAGAATCACTTTGCCAGCGGCGGGCGATTTGACCGGTGTACCGGCCGGTACCGCGAAATCCAGCCCCGAATGCGGGTTGCGCTCTTCGCCGTTGAAGAAGCGGCGCACCCCGAAGCGGCTCGACAGCGGGCCGTTGACCGGTTTGTCGAGAATCAGGTTGCTCGGTGTGCCAGGGCTGAAGCTGCGATAGGCCTGCAACTGCTCGGCCAGCTCGCGCTCGTAGCGTTTGGTCTGCTCGGCGTTGGGCGTCACCTGGCTCTGATTCTTCAAGGTGATGCGCTGTTCTTTGTATTTCTTGCTGCCGACGGTAAAGGGCAGCGCGCGATTGCCGCTGAGCACCTGCTGCTTGCCCGGCTTGACGGTCAAGGGAATGCCGACAATCGCCAGCCAGCGGGTGTCCTGTTCCTTGACCACCAGAACCGGCTTGCCTTCATACGTGGCGGTGGGCGGCTGGGCGCCGCCACCCAAGTCGATGACCGCAACGCCGCCGGGGACCGGCTTGTTCAGGGTGCGGGTTATAAAGCTGTCGGCGTGGGCGGGCAGGCTTAACAACAGGGCCAGCAACGGTGCAATAAAACGTAGCATCGGCAAGTCAGTCCAGAAGAGAAAGGGTCACGGGCGTCAGGTGGTTGTCTTCGACGCGCACCTGCAATTCGCCCTCGCTGAGGCGCGCGGTGAGGCGTTGGCCGGTATGGGTCTGGTCGGCACGGCGCACCGCCTGACCGCGTTCGTCGAGCAGGATGCTGTAGCCGCGTCCCAGCGTGGCCAGGGGGCTGACCACTTGCAGGGTTTGCACCTGATGCTGCAACTGCAGGCGCCTTGCCTTGAGCTGTTCACGAATCGCCCGTGGCAAGCGTTCGGCCAGGGTGTCCAGGCGCTGGCGTAGAAAGGCCAGGGTCCGGCCGGGATGCTGCGCCGCCAGGCGGCTTTGCAGGTGCGCCACCTGGGTCTGCTGCTTGCGCAGGCTGTGGTCGAAGGCCCGGCGCAGGCGCATGTCCAGGTCATCAAGACGCTGGGCTTGCTGGCGCAGGCGTTCACCGGGATGACGCAAGCGCCGCGACAGGCCGTCGAGCAACAGCTGTTGGTGCATGAGTTTTTCGCGCATGCGGCTGACCAGCCGGCGTTGCAGGCTCTCGACCCGGCGGTGCAGGTCGCTGGCGTCCGGCGCCAGCAGCTCGGCGGCTGCCGACGGGGTCGGGGCACGGACATCGGCGACGAAATCGCTGATCGACACATCGGTCTCGTGACCCACGGCGCTGACGATCGGTGTGACGCAGGCATCGATAGCGCGTGCCACTGCTTCTTCGTTGAAGCACCACAGGTCTTCCAGCGAGCCGCCGCCCCGAGCCAGGATCACGGCATCGAAGCCCTGGCGATCGGCCAGTTGCAGGGCGCGCACGATCTGGCCGATGGCTTCGCGACCTTGCACGGCGGTGGGGATCAGGGTCAGCTCGACCTGCGGCGCACGGCGGCGGAATACGCTGATGATGTCGCGGATCACCGCGCCCGTGGGCGAACTGACAATACCGATGCGCCTGGGGTGCAAGGGCAGGGCGACCTTGCGTTCGGCACTGAACAGGCCTTCTTCATCAAGCTTGACCTTCAGGGCCTCGAAGGCCTGGCGCAACGCACCGTCACCGGCCGGCTCCAGCGTGTCGAGAATCAACTGATAGTCGCCACGGCCTTCATACAGCGAGACCTTGCCGCGCACCTTGACCTGCAGGCCGTCCTTGAGCGCCTGGCGCACCCGCGCCGCATTCTGGCGAAACAGCGCGCAGCGCACCTGGGCGCCGGCGTCCTTGAGGGTGAAGTACACATGCCCCGAGGCCGGGCGTGAGAGGTTGGAAATCTCGCCCTCGACCCAGATGCTGCTGAACACGTCCTCCAGCAACACCCGGGCACGGCCGTTGAGCTGGCTGACAGTGAGGACTTCCCGGTCCAGGCCGAGTCTTGCAAAAGGGTCTTTGATCATGGCCGGCATCATAAAGCGATTTGCCGCCTGCCCACCACTGGTGCTTTTATCGCGCATGGCTTTAGATGCATACCTTGGCAATGTCGCGGATCGCATCATTAATGCGATCGATGTGGGAGGGGGCTTGCCCGCGATGGCTGCGGTACAGACGAAACAGGTATTGCAGTGCAACGCGGCAGTGTTGTGGCGCAGACCCAGTGGGCTCTCTTGAGCGACAGCGCACGGCAGAGATTGAACCAAAAGTCATTGTCAGGGAGGAAGCCGTGGTCATCGAATACACACTGCAATGGATCGCCCAACTGGGCTTCTCGCCGCTGGACTGGCTATGGATCGAGTTGGCCATCGTCGGCGCCTACATCGTGTTCGGCATCGCCGGCTTCGGCACTGCCCTGGTGGCAGGGCCCCTCCTGATTCACTTCATGCCGCTGTCGCGGATCATCCCCTTGCTGGTCATGCTCGACTTCATCGCGGCGTTGGGCAACCTGCTGCCGGCGCGCCATTCGGTGGTCAAGGCCGAACTGCTGCGCCTGCTGCCGTGCATGGCGGTCGGTTGCACGCTGGGCGTGGTGTTTCTGCTTAACCTGAAATCCGATGTGCTGCTGTTGCTGATGGGGCTGTTCGTCACCGCCTATGCCCTGTACAGCCTGGCGGTCAAGGTGCGGCCCAGCCAGCTCGCCGCCGGCTGGGCTGTACCGATGGGCACGGTAGGTGGCCTGTTCGGGGCCTTGTTCGGCAGTGGTGGCTTTCTGTATGCCATCTACCTCAATGGCCGGCTGGAGGCCAAGGAACAGGTGCGCGCCACCCAGGGGGCGTTGATCAGTTGCAGCACGGTGGTGCGCCTGGGCCTGTTCGCGGTGGCCGGGGTGTATGCCGAGATCCCGCTGCTGGTGCTGGCCGCCTGTCTGCTGCCGGCGATGCTGCTGGGTTCGTGGATCGGGCGCAGCGTGACCCTGAAGCTGTCGCGTGAGGCGTTCGTCCGGTTTATCACCTGGCTGGTGCTGGTCAGCGGCATCGCCCTGATCATGCGCTACTTCAGCGGCTAGGCTGATTGTCACTTGACCTGAACCGGCGGGCGATTAAGCTGCCGCCCCTTGATTCCTTGCACGACAGCCGCCGCCATGAACAGCCAGAGCATCATCGTCCCGCAAATTTCCAGCTTCCCGGCACGGGAGGCCATGGCACGCAAGATCCTGCGCTGGCTGGTCACGCTGGACGTGGTCGAGCCGGAACTAAGCACCTGCGGGCGCAGCGGCAACCGCATGGCCTACGCCATTGCCCCAGGCGCCCGCCAAGTAGTGGAAAACCCCGAAGCCTTGCCGTTCGGCCAGGCGGTCAATGGCCTGGAGATCGTCACCAAGCGCTGCATCTATACCCCGCTTGACGGCTTTGCCGAAGAAGCCGGCTGCCCGGAGTGCCGCAAGGAAGTCGGCGAGGCGCTGTTCGAAAGCCTGGAAGACTGGATGCCGCGGCACACCGACAACTTCATCTGCCCGCTGTGCCGCCATGAAGACGACATCAACGGCTTTCTGTTTCTTGACCCGTGCGGCTTTTCCAACCTGGGCTTTATTTTCAACGATTGGCTGGCGGCCGGCTTCAAACAGCGCTTTCTCGACGAGTTTGCCGCCCGCCTGGACCGTCCGGTGTCCTGGGTCAAGGTGCGCTTGTAGACATGAGGTCAAACAGGCCGAGTTTTTGCATTGAGCCGGCCGGTGTGTATAGGTATAATGGCGCGCTTCCAATTTTCCCGCTCGGGAGCCCCCGCGATGCTGCGTATCAGTCAAGAAGCCTTAACATTTGACGACATTCTCCTTGTACCCGGTTATTCCGAGGTGCTTCCCAACGAAGTCAGTCTGAAATCCCGTTTGACCCGCGGCATCGAGCTGAACATCCCGCTGGTTTCTGCAGCGATGGACACCGTCACTGAAGCTCGCCTGGCCATCGCCATGGCGCAGGAAGGCGGCATCGGCATCATCCACAAGAACATGACCATCGACCAGCAAGCCGCTGAAGTGCGCAAGGTCAAGAAGTTCGAAGCCGGCGTGGTCAAGGACCCGATCACCATCGAGGCCGACGCCACCGTACGCGACCTGTTCGACCTGACCCGCCTGCACAACATCTCCGGTGTCCCGGTGCTGCACAACGGCGACCTGGTCGGCATCGTCACCTCGCGTGACGTACGTTTCGAAAGCCGCCTGGACATCCCGGTCCGCGAAGTCATGACCCCCAAAGAGCGTCTGGTCACCGTCCGTGAGGGCGCTGACAAGAACGAAGTGCGCGAGCTGCTGCACAAGCACCGCCTGGAAAAGGTCCTGATCGTCGACGGCAACTTCGCCCTCAAGGGCATGATGACCGTCAAGGACATCGAAAAAGCCAAGGCCTACCCGCTGGCCAGCAAGGATGACCAGGGTCGTCTGCGCGTAGGCGCGGCAGTCGGCACCGGCAAGGACACCGGCGAGCGCGTAGCCGCTCTGGTGGCCGCCGGCGTCGACGTGGTGGTGGTCGACACCGCCCACGGTCACTCCAAAGGCGTGATCGACCGCGTGCGCTGGGTCAAGCAGACCTACCCGCAAGTGCAGGTCATCGGCGGCAACATCGCCACCGGCGCTGCCGCCAAGGCCCTGGTCGAAGCCGGCGCCGATGCGGTCAAGGTCGGTATCGGCCCGGGCTCGATCTGCACCACCCGCATCGTCGCCGGTGTCGGCGTGCCGCAGATCAGCGCCATTGCCAACGTCGCCGAAGCCCTTGAAGGCACCGGCGTCCCCCTGATCGCCGACGGCGGTATCCGTTTCTCCGGTGACCTGTCCAAGGCCATCGTGGCCGGTGCCTCGGCCGTGATGATGGGCTCGATGTTCGCCGGCACCGAAGAGGCTCCGGGCGAAATCGAACTGTTCCAGGGTCGCTCCTACAAGGCCTACCGCGGCATGGGCTCGCTGGGCGCCATGTCCCAGGCCCAGGGCTCCTCGGACCGCTACTTCCAGGACTCGTCCGAAGGCGCCGAGAAGCTGGTGCCTGAAGGTATCGAAGGCCGCGTCGCCTACAAGGGCTCGCTGTCGGCGATCATCCATCAGTTGATGGGCGGCCTGCGCTCCTCGATGGGCTATACCGGCAGCGCGACCATCGAAGAGATGCGCACCAAGCCCGAGTTCGTCCGCATCACCGGTGCCGGCATGGCCGAATCCCACGTCCACGACGTGCAGATCACCAAGGAAGCGCCGAACTACCGCGTAGGTTGAGCCTTCAAGCAAATCGTCAAGCAACCGGGGCTGTTTTATTCAGCCCCGAGTTGTTTCTGAATCACGACTGTTACTGATTGACTTAAACGAGACTGAATCATGGCCCTCGATATTCACGCGCACCGCATCCTGATCCTCGACTTCGGTTCGCAGTACACCCAGCTGATCGCCCGCCGCGTGCGCGAGATCGGCGTGTACTGCGAACTGCATCCGTTCGACATGGACGATGAAGCCATTCGCGAGTTCGCACCCAAGGGCGTGATCCTCGCCGGCGGCCCTGAGTCGGTACACGAAGCCGACAGCCCGCGCTGCCCGCAGGCGGTCTTCGACCTGGGCGTGCCAGTGTTCGGCATCTGCTACGGCATGCAGACCATGGCCGAGCAACTGGGCGGCAAGGTCGAAGGGTCCGACCTGCGTGAGTTCGGTTACGCCCGCGTCGACGTGGTCGGCAAGAGCCGCCTGCTCGACGGCATCGAAGACCACATCGACGCCGACGGCCTGTTCGGCCTCGACGTCTGGATGAGCCACGGTGACAAGGTCACCCGGCTGCCGGAAGATTTCCACATCCTGGCCAGCACCCCGAGCTGCCCGATCGCCGGCATGGCCGACGACACCCGCGGTTACTACGGCGTGCAGTTCCACCCGGAAGTGACCCACACCAAGCAGGGCGGTCGCATCCTGTCGCGCTTCATCCTCGACATCTGCGGCTGTGAAGCCCTGTGGACACCGTCGAAGATCGCTGAAGACGCCATCGCCCAGGTGCGCGCCCAGGTCGGCACCGACAACGTGCTGCTGGGCCTGTCCGGCGGCGTCGACTCTTCGGTGGTTGCGGCCTTGCTGCACAAGGCCATCGGCGACCAGCTGACCTGCGTCTTCGTCGACAACGGCCTGCTGCGCCTGCACGAAGGTGAGCAAGTGATGGCCATGTTCGCCGAGAACATGGGCGTCAAGGTCATCCGCGCCAACGCCGAAGAGCAGTTCCTGAACAACCTGGCCGGCGAAAGCGACCCGGAGAAGAAGCGCAAGATCATCGGCCGCACCTTCATCGACGTGTTCGACGCCCAGTCCAGCCAGCTGGACAACATCAAGTACCTGGCCCAGGGCACCATCTACCCCGACGTGATCGAGTCGGCCGGCGCCAAGAGCGGCAAGGCCCACGTGATCAAGTCGCACCACAACGTTGGCGGCCTGCCCGAGGAAATGAACCTCAAGCTGGTCGAGCCCCTGCGTGAACTGTTCAAGGACGAAGTCCGCCGCCTGGGCCTGGAACTCGGCCTGCCCTACGACATGGTCTACCGCCACCCATTCCCGGGCCCGGGCCTGGGCGTGCGCATCCTCGGTGAAGTGAAGAAGGAATACGCCGACCTGCTGCGCCGCGCCGACCACATCTTCATCGAAGAACTGCGCAAAGCCGACTGGTACCACAAGGTCAGCCAGGCTTTCGTTGTGTTCCAGCCGGTGAAATCGGTAGGCGTGGTCGGTGACGGCCGTCGCTATGCCTGGGTCGTCGCACTGCGTGCGGTGGAAACCATCGACTTCATGACCGCACGCTGGGCACACCTGCCTTACGAGCTGCTGGAAACAGTCAGCGGCCGCATCATCAACGAGATCGAAGGCATCTCGCGGGTGACCTACGACGTGTCGAGCAAGCCGCCGGCGACGATTGAGTGGGAATGATTGGACGTCCGGCATTGTCCGGCACCAACTAGCAAGAAATGCCCTGGAGCCCGCGTAACTGCGGGCTTTCGGCTTTTTGAGTCTGGCAAGTTCAGGCAGCGTTTTGCATCGCCAAGCATGTATTTTTTATGGCATGGTACGGGGTACTAACTGCATCCGATGCCATGCATGACGCTTGATACCATGCTCCTCTCATCAGGACGAGCATGGTATCGAGATAGCCAAGAGGCCCGGTTTTACTGGGGGAAACCCCATTCTTCCGCGCTTTTCAGAGCATGGTATTTTTTTATGGGAAAAGTGGAAGCCATGCTCACTGATACCAAGCTCCGAAACCTCAAACCGCAAGACAAGCTCTACAAGGTGATTGACCGCGATGGTTTGTACGTGGCGGTTACACCGGCCGGCTCAATCTCCTTTGTAAGCGCTCCATGAACCCCACATTCCAAGCGCTTATCTGATGCTCGATGCTGTGCTCCCGATTCTCTCAGGAGCCCGTTCGCCATGATGCGACCCGATGCAAAAGTCGAAAAAGTCTATCTCTACCCCAAACCCGTCGACTTCCGAAAGTCCATCGACGGCCTCGCTGCCCTGGTCGAGTTGGACATCAAGGTTGCCGTCTTCGATCCGGTGCTTTTTGTCTTCCTCAACAAACCGCGCAACCGTGTGAAAATCTTGTACTGGGGTGTGTCACGAACGCTGGCATCAGCCAGCGATGCTGTATCAAAGATGGGAGTAGGCCTCCCGGAGTCTGCTTGCAGGAGCTGGCTTCAAACCGCCCGGTGCTGCTGCGTTCAAAAGGCGTGGTGGTGAGCGACCGTTGGAAAAGGCGCCGATAACGGCGTCAGGTACGTATTGAGAAGATGAGCGAAAGCAAACCGTCCGAAGACGCATCGTTAAGGATTCAAGCGCTGTCAAAACCGAGGTCGCCCAGTAGCCTCGGGATTAGTCTGGAAGATACCTGTCTACTGTCCAGATGGCAGCCGGTGTATAGGCTGCATGAGCTCAATACAGGCTTTGATATGGAAAGTGAGAACCTCGCCTTTGATGCCAAGGGAAATGACAAGCGGCTACCACCGCAAGGAAGAATACCGATGCAAAGGCCGAGGGGCGGAGCCATTCGTAGTAGTGATGAAGTTCTTGTAATGAGAGTGGAGCGAAGGGATGGCGTTGCCCAGCTCGCTTATGTCGTCAACCGGCTTCGGCGGGGAAGAGCGGCATGAGCGCAGCAAAGTCGTACAGCATTTCCAAGCTGACAGTTTGGGAGGCCTTCCAGCAAGTGAAAGCCAATCGAGGAGCCGCTGGGATAGATGAACAATCTATTGCCCAGTTCGAGCAGAAGCTGCAACGGAACCTGTACAAGGTTTGGAACCGCATGTCGTCGGGTTCCTATTTTCCGCCACCGGTTCGGCAGGTGGAAATTCCGAAGCAATCAGGAGGCAAACGCAAGCTGGGTATTCCAACAGTAGCCGATCGGGTGGCTCAGACCGCCATCAAGTTGCTTATAGAGCCGAGTCTGGACTGTCTGTTCCATCCTGATTCCTATGGATACCGGCCGGGAAAGTCAGCCAAACAGGCAGTGGAGATCACTCGTAGGCGTTGCTGGAATATCAATTGGGTAGTGGAGTTCGATATCAAGGGAGCCTTTGATCACATTGATCATGAGCTGCTGCTCAAAGCGGTTAAGCATCACATAAAGGATGAATGGATTCTGTTGTATATCGAACGGTGGCTTAAAGCGCCATTTGAGACTGCTGACAGCGTTCAGGTCCCGCGTGAAAGCGGTACACCCCAAGGTGGGGTTGTCAGTCCCTTATTGATGAATCTGTTTATGCACTATGCGTTCGATGCCTGGATGCAACGGACTTTTCCAGGTTGTCCATTTGCACGCTACGCCGACGATGCGGTGGTTCACTGCCGTAGCGAAAAGCAGGCGTGTGAGGTCATGGCGGCAATTAAGGCACGGTTGGAGGTATGTCTGCTGACCATGCACCCGGAAAAGTCGCAGATTGTGTATTGCAAAGACAGTAACCGCAAAGCAGCGTACCCAACGACACAGTTCACGTTTCTGGGGTTCACCTTCCGGCCACGGGAGGCATGGGGCAATAATGGACGCCGGTTTACCAGCTTCCTGCCCGGGGCCAGTAATGAGGCGTTAAAAAGAATGCGTCAACGAACTCGCAGCTGGAATATCCACCGGCAAACACCGGTCAGCCTTCTTGAGTTGTCACAGCAGTACAACGCTACCCTGCGCGGGTGGTGGAACTACTATGGGGCTTTCTACAAAACGGTCATGCGCAAGGTCTTCAATCACTTTGACTTGAAGCTGCAACGCTGGGCCCGTCAGAAGTACAAACCACTGGCGGGGCACAAACGCCGCAGTGTTGATTGGCTCAACCGGATGAAGAAAGCCTGTCCATCGTTGTTCATGCACTGGCATGTTTATGGAAATGAGTTTCGACCGGGCAACGGGAGCCGTATGAGTTGAGAGGCTCACGTACGGTTCTGCGAGAGGCTGAAGGTGAAACTCCTACGGCCTACTTACCAGCGCAACGGCTTCTGCCTCTGGCTCAAGCGCCTGGAGTCCGAGCGTTTTAAAACGTCGCCTGACGTGACGGACGAAGCGATTGTCCTGACCGTTCAGGAACTCAACTGGATGCTCGACGGTTTTGACCTCTGGCGTAACCGTCCCCATCAAGTTTTGACGCCGCGATTCGTGGCCTGATTCGGTATAATCCAGGGCATGAATTTCGTGCCCGACAACCTTCCTGATGATCCTGAATTGCTCAAGCAGATGCTTGCGAAGATGCAGTCCAGGATGGGCGTGCTCGAAGAACAAGTCGCACTGCTAAGGCAGCGCCTGTTTGGCCGAAAATCAGAGCAGGCCATCGATCCGGCAACGCCTCAAATGGCGTTGTTCAATGAAGCGGAGCACGAGGTCGAGTTGGCGTGCGAGACCGCTGAAGAAGAGGTCGTCCCACCCGCCAAGCGCCGTGGCAAGCGCAAGCCGCTGCCTGCTGACCTTCCGCGCGTCGAGGTCATCCACGAACTGCCCGAACATGAGCTGACTTGCACCTGCGGCTGCCGCAAGCACGCCATCGGCGAGGAGATCAGCGAGCAGCTTGAAATCGTCCCGATGCAGATCCGTGTCATCAAACACGTCCGCAAAGTCTATGGTTGCCGCGAGTGCGAAACCGCACCAGTCACCGCGGACAAGCCTGCTCAACTGATTGAAAAAAGCATGGCCAGCCCCAGCGTTTTGGCGATGTTGCTGACGACCAAATACGTCGATGGCCTGCCACTGCATCGCTTCGAAAAAGTGCTGGGTCGCCACGGCATCGATATCCCACGCCAGACCTTGGCGCGCTGGGTTATCCAGTGCGGCGAACATCTGCAACCTTTGCTGAATTTGATGCGCGACCGGCTACTGGAAAGCCGCGTCATCCACTGCGACGAAACGCGCGTGCAAGTGCTGAAAGAACCAGATCGAGAACCGAGCAGCCAATCCTGGATGTGGGTGCAAACCGGCGGGCCGCCGAATCAGCCGGTGATCCTTTTTGACTACTCGACTAGCCGGGCGCAGGAAGTTCCGTCGCGCCTGCTCGAAGGTTATCGCGGCTACCTGATGACCGATGATTACGCCGGTTACAACGCGCTGGGCGCCCAAACTGGAGTCGAGCGTTTAGGTTGCTGGGCGCATGCTCGACGCAAGTTTGTTGAAGCACAGAAAGTGCAGCCCAAAGGTAAAACGGGGCGTGCCGATATCGCGCTGAACCTGATCAACAAGCTGTACGGCATCGAACACGACCTAAAGGCTTGCGGCGACGCTGAACGCAAGATCGGCCGTCACGAACATAGCTTGCCAATATTGGCTCAGTTGAAAAGCTGGATCGAAAAGACGCAGCCACAGGTCACCGCGCAGAACGCCTTGGGCAAAGCCATCAGTTACCTCACAAGTAACTGGAGCAAGCTGGAGCGATACGTCGAGGAAGGCTACTTACCGCTCGACAACAACGCCGCTGAACGCGCGATCCGCACCTTCGTGATCGGAAGAAAGAACTGGCTGTTTAGCGACACGCCCAAGGGTGCCACGGCCAGTGCTCAACTTTACAGCCTGGTCGAGACTGCCAAAGCCAACGGCCAGGAGCCCTATGCGTGGCTGCGCCACGCACTGGAACGCCTGCCAACGGCGACATCGGTTGAAGATTACGAAGCGCTGCTGCCTTGGAACTGCTCACCCATCTCGCCTAGCTGAGCGCATCGCCCATCGTGAAGCTGGTGGGGTTTATGGAGCGCTTACGACTTTTTCGACGCTGGCATTGGGACGCATCATGGTGGTGGGCTCCTGATAGAAAACGGGAGCCCAGCATCAGCGGTCAGCTATCTGCTTGGAATGTGGGGTTTATGGAGCGCACTCGGTTGTCCCGGTCTGGATACCTGCGGGCTGTAGCATTGAACTATCCAATTCGGTCTGTTGTGGACCTGGCCGCTGTAGCCGACTTAGCTAAGATCAATGGTGACCTTGGGCGGGTCGCAGGCTTATTGAAGTTATGGCTCGTTGAGAAATATGACCAAGGAACACGGGCGGTGGACATTGACGCCATTATGGTGGAATTTCGCGAGCTGCAAGGAGAGGTCAGGGCAATTATGAGTAAGGTTGTACATGAGCGGAAATGATAAAAGCCTCATTAGGGTTTATCATTTATTTTTGATGCATTAGCTGCGCACGACATAAAGCCAAAAAATCCTATTTTTTTAAGTTGATCGGAGGGGCCAGATCCAAGAGCCCCTCTTAATGGCAGAGCTAGAGCTGCGCAGCGTTATGCTAACCAGTTCGAGTACTTTTTCTTGTAGGTTTCGATGCTGAAACTTCCACTTGAACCGCTGCTGCTAAATGATAATACATCTTTTACCAGTTTGCGCAGAAGATCTCTGTATGCTTTGTCATTGGTCTGTGAATACATTTTCTCGTAGGATGCGGACAAGTAGTTGCATACGATGAACCAGCCTTTACCCTTGTTTTCGCCATGAAAACTTTTGGCATCCTCTAAAAAGCGTATAGCGCGACTATGTTCTTTCAAGTGCTGACAGAGGAAAATACCAAAGAGCATCAGTAGTGAGGCGTGTGCAATGCCTCCTATCAGATATCGATAATCATATTCAATCGATTCAACCGCTTCTTCATATAGTCTTTCAACTTCCTGAAGGATGGATTTATCGCCACGGTGAAACTTAAACATGCCCTCTTTCAATAGTCGTGCTTTTTGCAGAGGCACGTAAGGGTGGTTCGTTATAAATGAATGCTCATCAAATTCCTTTAAGTATTTTTCGTAAGCTCTTTTGTCATTTCTACCTACGCATTTAATAGCGTCGCCATATAGAGAAAAAAGCTCCGCAATAACGATTTTGTCTATATAGTTCTTGGGTTGCCATTCGTTTACGTTTTTATGGAGTGCGGAGTTTGCATTCAGGGTGCTTTCAAGTTCGGCAAGTTTTTGTTTCATTCTTTCTTTGTGTTTTTTTATCTTGTCCTTTACTTTGTTCAGCTCTATTCGATCGGGGAGTAACTTAATGAATACAAATCTCTTTGCGAATTCGTTTAGCTCATAATACTCGCCGGATTTCTTCAAGACAAGCCGCTCTAGCAGGTAGTTGCAGATACGCTCTGCATCAGCAATTTCAAGTTTTGAAAGTTTGCTTATCGAGTAAAGTTCAATTCTTTCATCGTAGAGTGAGATTACTTGCATTATTTCATTTACTGGGTAGCCTTTTGATGATAAGTGCTTTAGGGCGTCGTCAAATGTGTTCTTGTACATAAAGTTTGCAATCATTTCTGAATTTTTGGATCGCATACTTTCTAGAGAGCGCGTGATCTCATCGAACGTGGATACCCCCCTATCAATTATGTTTAATGTTTGGACTATTATTAATGCGTTGCCCTTTGTTGCTTTGATCACCTGTTCGGCGGTTTGTTTTGTCACCTCCAAATTGAAGCCTTCGGATTCAATAATTTCCTCTACGAACTGGACGCCAGTATCATTGTTGCTAAACTCTTCGATGTGAATTTTTTCTTCGCATGCTTCTTCACCTCGAGAGGTTACGATGAATTGTACTGTTCTAGGGAGTGATTTAATGAATTCTATAATTTTAAGTTTTTCTTCACTTTCGATGTTTTCGATGTTGTCAATTGCGATTATCCCTCTGCCAGGATAATCAGATATGGTGGATATATCAGTGAGATTCAAACATTTGCATATCAGGCTTTTTAGGTCGGCCAAAGTAGAGAATTCAGGTTTGGCGGTGTCTATATATAGTTCGCCTGTGGTTTTGTTTTCCTTTAGATATTCATCTTTGCTAGAGAAAAATAGGAGGTATTCGATATCTGCATGTTTGCCATCTCGCTTGTCTCTCAGTAATCTATATAGGAACTCAGTTGTTATAGCGGTTTTTCCAACGCCGCCATAACCGTACAGTACAATCGAACCTGCTAATCGCTGGCGAACATCATCTCCCAATAATGATTTGTACATGTTTTTTATTATTGATTCTCTACATAGAAGCCGTTTGTGCGTAGAGCTTGCGAAGTTTAGATTGTGGTGACTTGGCAGTACTCCAAGATTTATACTGTTGTACTTCTGTACGTTTTTTCTAATATTTTCTTTTGTTGCGTACCAGAAATATTGTTGATCCAGTGCTACCAGCAAGTTTTCTATAAAATAGACGACCTTGTTGGCGTCTAAGACTGTTGTCGGGTGCGAGGCGGGATGAGAAAGATTGTTTCTGAGTTTGTGGTACAGTGTGCAGCAGTAATGAAATTCCTCAATAGAACTGAATTCTTTTACTATGTCTTTGTCTGAAAAGTGCGCGTTAAAAAATATTAATAATAAATCTATAATTTCTGAAATGTAAGGTACGTTGTTGTTATAGCTTTTGCTATCAAGTGCTTTTTTGCAGTCGCAAATTAATTGGTATATTTCTTTGTATTTTGTTGTAAAGGATTTTAGCTTTGCGTCGAATCGCTTCGAATATATCAGTTTGTCAGAAATGGAAATTGATTTTAATGCTGTTTGAAAAGCTGCGGCGTCCTTATAATGCTTAGATAATATATCAGATACGAAGCTTCGTAATGCAACCTCTGAATTTTTGACGATTCGGTCAAGTTCTTGAGATTGCTCTATGGATATATACACTTGAACTTCCTATTTCTGTGTGATGGTTCCGCAACTTTTTCGCGGTTCTGCAATGGCTATTTTTGATGCTGAGCACCCTCGGCCGACGGTCGAGTAGGGCATAATGCTAGCATGAAGGTTGGAGGCTTGCCTTTGAGGTAGCAGGGCAAGTATTTTGCTTTGATAGCTGATTTTCCGAGTGTCTGGCACTCTCTACCCTCTTGACAGCCACTACTGCGTCCCGGATGAAAAACAACGCCATTGGCCTGAGAGACCTCTTACCTCTTGGTTCTGCGTTGCACCTCGGCTTGGGAGCGTAAGCCAATCGAGGGGTACATCTATCCCCGTTGAGGGTTCAGATGATTGCTATCTGGAGCTTTGCTAAAACTCGCAGGTATCGGGTCGAGCGAACGAGGGGGAGCTAGCGCAATCCGTCCTTAGTACGCATAGCACAAGCGGAGTGAGGCAATCTACATTGTTCGGGAAACTACTCACGTGAGGGAGCGATGGCGGGGAAAAGACAACATTATGTGCCGCGTCTTCTGCAACGCGGATTTCTTGCTGAGCTGGATGGCGAGCGTACCTGGCTGCACCGGGCTGGCGGACCAGCGCGGCTGGTCGGCATCAAGGATGTAGGAACTGAAGACTGGTTCTATTCGCGCAAGGGAGAGCCCGGCGAACTGACGTTGGACGACGCGATCACTGCGTTCGAACAGGACTTGGGCAGGGATGTCGCGATTCTGCGCACGACGCCACCCGGCAGTTCAATCGAGCCGGGCCTGGCCGCACGGATCACCGTGCATCTGGTCATGCGCACCGCGCATCTGCGCCAGACGATTGAGCACGGGATCGACGGTATCTCAAGCGAGATCGAGTCCATCTTCACCGATCCGACGCGGCTCGGCGCTATGATGGGGATCGACAGCCCGATGTTAGCCTCCTCTGTGACGGATGCCATCCGTAGCACCGCCCAGGATCTCGTGCCGACGGGATTTCCAGCGCCGCTCAGCGAACGATTGATGTCCTTCTTCATGCGCGAACGCGGCGGCGAACTGGCTGCGCAAGCGGTAGCCACGCTCACGCCAATGTTCCCTACCCTGTTCAAGGATCTCGCGAGCCGGGTGCGTGACAGTCACAATGCGATCGTCGCCAAGCCGCTCGACGATTATGGCTGGGTCAAGGCTCTCACCGGCTTTCACTGGACGATCGAGGCCGGGGTTGACCTGATCCTGCCTGACGCCGTGGCGCTCGCACGCGAGACCGGACATTCGTTGGCGCCGCTTCTGTTTACGACGGCCGCTAACGCCGAGCTGATCCTGTTGCCGGTGGCGCATGACCGTGTTCTGGTCGGCCGGCACGACAATGCGACTAGCGTCGATTTGACAACCTATAATGCGCAGGCGGCAGCGAGCTGTCAGCGCTTTTTCGTCGCTGCAAGCGAGTTCGATGCTGAAGGGCTGAGCGCCACGATCGGCAGCGGTCCGGCGCAGGCGCTGGCGGCATCGATCGCCGAGTCCGTACAGGACGCGGAAGCGGCGGGGCGTGATCACGACGGGGCCGACCGTCCGCGGGCGCAGCCACGGACGTTTGAGCTGGCGGATTTTTCCTACTGCGTCACGTTACATGATTTTGGCGACGAGGTGCTTGCGCAGGAATACGCCGCTATCCTCCAGAGCGTGGTTGGGGCGCTGTCGCGCGACATCCCGCTCCACGATCTTGATGGTGTCACCATCGCGGCCGATTACGGCGATGCGCTAGCGAAGCTCGATCGCGGCGACTCTGATCTGCCGCCGGTGGCCAGCGGTGCTCTTGGATATGGAGTCGGCGTCGCCAAGCCTGTGACCGTGGTCCGCGATGGCAAGCTCAAGTCGCATCTAGTGCTGGCTGCTGGGATCGCCGCAGCCTGGACCTCGGACGATGCGGACTTGCGCGCATCAAGCCTGCACCTGCTGATCAAGATGCTGGCCGGGATCGCCCATGGCACGCGCTTTGCCGATGTCCCGCCGTTCACACCGAATGCGATGGGCCGCGAACTGCACCTCGCCGTTGCCCATGCCCCCAGTGGGTATTGGAGCGCTAAACAAGCCGCCTTTGTTCATCCGGATCAGGGTGATAACTATGCCGACCTAGTCATCACCAGTCTCGATTTCGCGCGGAGTGAAATTGGTGCCGCGCGCGCGCGCATGGCGGACGATAGTGATGTGGGCGAAGCTTCGCTGATCGCAATCGAGTGCGTCTCGGCCGCGCTCAACCATGTCGCTGAATGGCTGGGCCATCGTGACGGTTTGGCGCCTGACCAGTCTTTTGCCGGCGACGATCTGGCAGCAAGACTGGCACCGTCCGGGCTCGATCATTGGCTTGCGTTGTTCGGGCGCGATCTCGCGGCGAGCTATGGCGAAGATGGCGCGATCGACCTTGCGGTCGTGATTACGCTTAGTCGCCATGTGGAACGCCTGTTCTGGAGCCTTGGCATCTATTGCTGGCCCGAGGGCGAAAACGTCCGCTGTGTCGTATCCGATCGGCCGCTGGCGCCGCTTTTGCTACCGGGGATCGATATACTCGCAGATGTTCCAACGGTCGCTCCCGCGCCCCGCAATTTTCAGCTGCCCGATAATGGCGAGAGTGGGCTGCAATGACCGATGTGGAATGTCTGGTTTCTCCGGCGCATCTCCCAGAATGCGTCGGTCGGCTAGGCCCCAGACCCAGCCATACTCCCACCGTCCGTTGTGATAGTGGCGAATCGTTGTTGTGCGGCGAAAACCATTGCCTACGGGCCTCCAGCTCGAAGCATGGTATAAATCATGGTGTTCTATATCATAAATTTTGTAAGCTTATGATAAATATCAGTTTTTATGGTTATAAATAATAGAGTGGGAATAAGGTTTTCTCACAACTACCTGATTTTATTGTCAAAAATAAAAACGGGTCGTTGTGTTTACTGCCTCATCAATGGCGTTTTTAATGGCGCACGTCTTATTTAAATAAGAGAGCGCCATCGATACCCGGTCGCGGGCAAGGCATGCCGACAGGGTATCGAGAACGCTGAGTCGCGCAGACGTCACCAGCGGCTGTTTGGCAGTCTCCAGGAGGGTATTGGTATGGATTATTCATCACCACCGGCCTCGCCACTGTTATCGGCTGCAATCCGATCAAGCGTGAAGCCATTTCCTGGTATGCGAACGGGGATCACAGGTGTCCATAACCGCATCCTGTGATACTCAATCGATCAACCTGCTCAGCAATCGGTGCCCATCATGGGTCACCTCGACCATCGCTGACAGCATCACGCTATCCGCGCCGTCCTGGGTAAGGATGGTCCAGAGTTCCGGTGGCAGGAACCGCACGCCAAAGGTGCCGGACTTGGCCACCCCATAGACGTTTAACACCTCACCGGATTTCATCAGCGTTTCATCATTGAAGGCGCTCTTGTAACCGAGCACTTGAGGTTTCTGAATCCGCATCTGGCCCATGGAGTATCCCGCCAGCTCCTGCACGGCCACCACGTGATCGGCATCAAGCGCCTGCTCAATGGCAGCGCCCACGTTAGACAACCGCTCGCCAGCCCGAATCTGGGCGATACCTTTTCGCAGCGCGCGTCGAGCGGTCATCAAGAGTTGCTGCTGTTGTTCAGTTGCATTGGGGGTCGCGAATGTCCATGCCTGGGCAACATGGGCCTGTGGCGAGGCGGCTACCAACTCCACTTTGACCAGTGCCGCCTCCGGAAACGGCGCGTCAGTAGGTGGGGCGTTTCCCACCTGATTATTGACCGAAACCGGCACCGCCACGGGGTATCCCTCGTAGCCTACTAACATTGGCCGCCAGCCATGCTGCAAAAACTGCTTCAGTAAAAACGCCTGGATCGCTACACCGTTGCCACCCTGGCGGATCATCGGTTTGACCTTGAGCAACATGTCACTGGCCAGGGGCGCGATCCGCGTCTCAGCAGCTAAAATTATCTCGCTGTCCAGTTGAGCAATCCTGGCCCCAAGCGCTCTGTTGCCTGTGGCGTAGCGGTCGTACAGCGATTCTGTGGCGAGAGCACTTTTAAAAAAAATGAAAGCAGTCCGATCTTTTTCATCAAGTGGTGCCCTGGGCGCGCATTAATTAAAGGTGTTCGCTGAGTCGTTGGGGCGGTCAAACAGGTTAACAACGGCCACCTGCAGGGGAAAGCGTTTGTAATGGCGTGGCCGCTCGATATGACTGATTCAGCGGCAACTGCGGTGCTGGCTGACACCTTACGCTGTGCGCGCTATCTGTTTTCTGAAGGAGGCATCAGCTTCGTTAAACTGATGCCTGTTTGCCCCAGTCTTGGGGGTTAGTGGGTGCCGCGGCTCAATCCACCCAGGCGGGTTGAGATCGACTGCATGCTTTTGCCCAGTTCCCGAAGAGTACTCGCATCTCGGGCACCTTCTTCACTGGCCGCATGGATACGTACCGCCAGCTCGTTGATTTCCTGAGTCACGTGGCTCTGCTCTTGGGCGGCCACTGCGATCTGCTGGGCGCGCTGGACGATGTCATCGAAACTGCCCACCGTAGTGCCCAATGTGGCGGACACGCCGACCGCCTGCTGCACGGATTCGCGAGTGCGTTGAGCTCCATTCTGCATGGTTGTGACGGCAGAATTGGATGCCTGGCGCAGTTGGGCGATCATCTCCTGAATTTCGTTGGCAGACGTTTGAGTGCGACCTGCGAGCGTGCGCACTTCATCGGCCACCACCGCAAAGCCACGGCCTTGCTCACCGGCCCGTGCGGCCTCGATAGCAGCGTTGAGCGCCAATAGATTCGTCTGTTGAGAGATCGATTTGATGACCTCCAGCACGCCGCCAACGCGCTCGATGTCTTCACCTAACTGAGTGATGGCGGTGGCCGCGCCTGAAATGTCGGTCGCCAGGCTTTCGATGGATTCGCTGTTGCGGTTGACTTCGTCCTGACTTTTTTGCGCGTCTACCAGTGAGCTGCGGGCCGTGTCCGAGCAGTCTGTGGTGTTGCGTGCGACCTCGTTGGCGCTGGCCGACATTTCAGTAATGGCAGTGGCGAGCAGGGTGTTGTCCATGCGTTGAGTCTCTGCCCGTTCAGCCAGGCCGTTGGACAGTTGCGCCAGCTCATTGGCCTGGGCTTCCAGTGACACTGATTCATCGGCAATGCGTCGCAGCATGGCCTGTAGAGAGCCGGCGTAATGGTTGACCGCAATGCGCAACGCGCCGAGTTCATCGGACCGCAGAATCTCTAGCTGAGCACCTGCCTGACCGCCTTGGCCCAGACGTTCGATTTGCGCCGTGGTTTCCTCAAGCTGAGTGAGCAGCCGTTTGCCGGCCAGCCATGCGAGGCCCAGCAAAATACCCAACAGCGGCAGCAAGAACAGCAAAATCTGCCCGGTCAGCTTGTTCGCGAGTCCGACCACACGGGCCTCAGGCGTGACCAGCCCAATGCGCCAGCCGGTGCCTTCCATGGTTTCCAATGTGATGTAAGCCGGTCCATCCAGGCGCGCGTCGTTTTCCAGATACAGCGTTGTAGTGCCGGCCGGCTTGCTCGACAGGCTGTCGGCGACCGGCTTCAGCCACGGTTGTTCCTGGCTCAATCCGGCAATGGTGGGCAGGCCCTTGGTGCTCTTTGCATCGGGAAAAAACAGCAGGTTCCCTGAAGGGTCGACTGCAAAAGCGTAGCCGCCGGTGACATTGCCATTAGCCTTGAGAAACGCTGCGAGGCCGTCAAGCTTGAGGTCGATAGTGGCGACACCGGCAAACGCGCCCTGTGCGCGGTAGGGCACGCTACACGTCGTCATTGCCACGCCACTGACCGGGTCCTGGTAAGCATCTGACCAGACGCAACGTCCCGGTGGCGCAGACTTCGCTCCGGTGTACCAGGACTCAGCCTGATAGGGCGGGGTCTGCGCAGCGTTGTACTCGTCCGAATAATCCAGCTGATTGTTGCCGTTGCGTGCCCAGAAAAAACTTCGGCGATCAGTTCCGGCAGTAAAACTGTTGGGTTCTGGCCACAGCCCGCCGCCTGCAATGGCAGCATCGCCTTGGCTGTCGATCACGTTAGGCAGATTGGCCTTGAGCAGGGTTTCGTCGTGGGGCAGGGTTTCGGCCAGGTGCGCCATCGCCGCCGTGGTGCCCTCAATGCGATTCACTTGCAGGGCCAACTGGCGGGTAATGGCCCTGGCCGATTGTTCCGCTGCCTCGGTGCCTGCTGCGACTAGCTGAGGCTTGCCGCCCAAGGTCATGACTGAATAAATCGCCAATGCCGTGAGAACCAGCAGCGTCAGGATCCCCAGCGTCATTCGCCCTGAGATGCGGTTGGGAAGTAGCAACATGCTGAAGCTCCACAAGATTAAGGTTGGCTGTAGTTGATTACGGCAGCCAGGCCCGGGAGTTGAGGCGCTGCATAATGTTTCTGATGATTAGACGACCGGCGGCTAAGGGCGCTCTGTAAAGACTTCCGGATCGGGTGAAATACGCCAGTCCCAAGCACTGAGCGGTTAAGCCCCGATGCATCAGATGCCCTTCGCTGATGCCAGATAATCGGGTCGATTGCAGTGCGGTCGGGCAGTCGCTGGCATCGAATGTGTCCGGCAAGTGGAATCGACCGACAGGAAACGGGCACTGGCTGCCACTTACAAACGCCCGTTTTCGGCCAATGAGTGTCGGTCACCCATGGCAGCGATTGCCGACCCACGCGTTGAGCATTGAGATGCCGCAGGGCAGTATCCCGATCAACCTCACGAAAAGCGTCCAGGGATAATCCTGAGGCGCGCGCCTGTTCTTCAGTGATGTATTTTCAACAACCATAAACCGGCTCTACCGTACAACCGCTCCGGGGGCGCGCTGAGTGCCCTGGCGCAGCGCATCAAGATGTTGTTGTGCGTGGGCGGCTTGGCAATAGGCGTTGAGGATGTCTGCGATCTGGTCACAACCCAGGGTACGACCCTCATGCATCAGGCCGGCAGATTGGATGCGGACCTGCGGCTGGGGCTTTTTCAGGGCCAGGGCCTGGTTGCCGAACAGCTGCCGCGCGGAGCGATGAACGGGCAGCGGCGCATCGGGACGCAAAATCAGTTTCTGCACCGTCAGCCAGCCTTCGTCATTGACGGAGACGTCGACAACGTCCACCAGGTCCACCGGTGTGCTCAGGGTGTCCGCAAACAGCTGGCGGCGGGTCAGGCGCATAAACGCGTGTTGCCCGGCGTTGCGGTGCTGCCAGGTGATCAACACGAACACCACCGCCATCACCGCAGCACACACGGTCAGGCCGGTGCCCCCGCGATGCAGGGCAAATCCCAGCAAGCCCAGGGCAATCAACAAAAACAGCGGGCCGCACACCTTGTACCGGCGCGAGTTGGTGAATTCGGTCTGCTCGGGTACGCGCTGGATAACCTGCTCGAGTTCGGTTATCGCACGCTCGCGCTGGGCGTCGCGGGAGTCGGTGTATTCCTGGCTGAGTGCGCTGGCGAGATCCGACAGCGGATCGGTGGGTTGGGTCATGGGTCATGCTTCTTGGACGGTTGATATCGGCGGTAATACGGGCTGCGTAGCAGTCGACGACGCCGGACGGGTGAGTTGGCGGAACCACTGTCGGTCGTGTTCGGTGAGCACACGGGTGGCCTCGGCCAGCAGCGTCTCATCCAGCGTTACGCCCAGTTGCTGGAGACGTAATGCCGTCGGCGGATGTGTATCAAAAGGGTGCGTGATGGCGTGGTCCAGCGCCGCCTTGTTCAGGCGCAGCGGCGTGTGGCTCAGGTGGTCGGCCAGGGCCTGGATCAGGTTGGAATGACGCTCGGCGAGCAGCGTTTGGATTTCACCGTCCAACGCGATCACCCGTAACAGCGCTTGGCAGAACAGACGTTCACCGCCGATGTTGCTGCCCGCCCGGTCCGCGACCAATTCCTGAGCACGGCCCCAGTGATGCACCGCCAGTTGAAAGTAATGCAGGAAACGTTGCGTCATCCAGATGGCCGGGCGCTCGATCCAGGCCGGGTCGGCATCCTCGGCACGGATAAACGCAAGGTGCAGGCACATCAGGCTGAACTGCGCACCTATCTCGCTGCCTCGTTCGGTGTCGCGGCGGCTGAAATGACCCAGCTCATGACCGATGATCGACGCGGTCTCGGCCTGGCTCAGGGTCGAGAGGTAGGTCAGCGGCAGGTAAAGGGTGCGCCCGCATAGCAAGTCGCCGCCCGGTTGCAGGGCTACATCGACGCTGGTGACGAAAAACGATTGGTCGATGCCCACCACTACATGGTCGGGCACCGGCGCGCAGCTGGCTGTGGCCAGTTGTTCGATCCACGCCCACAAGGCCGGGGCCTTGTCACGCCCGATCCTTTGCCCCAGAAGCGCCAAGGACGGACTCTCCAAGGCATGCCATTGCTGGCGCAGACGCCCGATCAACAAGCATCCCGCCCACAGCACGGCAACCAGCGGCACCGCCACCAGCAGCATGAACCCGCCACCGGCCTTGAAGTGGCTCCAGCCCCAACTCAGTTCATACAACAGGCTCAGGGCCAGCGCGCCCAGCAACAGCCCGGTATACGCCACCAGCCAATGCCCCAAGGCACGCCAGCAGAGGAACAGGCGGTCGTAGAGAAAATCCCTGGATTTCAGCGCGCGCCAAGCATCCAGCCTCAGCTTGAGCCAGGTCGCAGGTCCGGCCACCAGCGCGGCGAGGGCCAGCCAACAGGCCAACCCTGCCAGCACCTGACGCACGCGCAGCCAAGCGTGGTCGCTGCCGATAGGCTGTGCTTCACGCAGCACGTCATCGACACGCCCGCTTTGTAAACTGGCCCAGGCCATCAGTACCAGCGGCAGCAGCAACATCGTCAGCGGCCACGACCACCGTGCGCGTCGGCCCATGGCTCAGTTGGCCTGCAAAAAATCGGTCAGAAAAGCCTGTGCATTGCCTTGGCTGGACAGGAGCTCGTCATAGCCGACGTTCAGCGCCTGCGATTCGCCAGGCAGGTACAGTTCGCCCCAACCTTGTTGCAGCACCAGCACCACGAATTTTTGCCCGTCCACGGTCGTGGAATAGCGGGTGCCCTTGCTGGTCTTTTCCACGGCCATCTTCTGGATCTTCATGTTCCAGTCATGGTCCACGCCCTCTACCTGCACCAGCGCCTGATTGTCACTGCGCGCACCGATGCGCAGGGTCCAGATTTTCACGCCACCTTCGCCGGCATAGGCCAGCACTTTTTCCGCGACTTCCGGGCGGTTGTCAGCCTGGGCGACCCCTGCGATCACGGCCAGAACCAAGCCCAGCAGTGCGGCCCACTTGCGATACGTCAACATTCACAGATTCCTCGACAGTTCAAAGCCTGCCATTGAAATCAACGCTGCAACGCCTGCCAAGCGGTCCGGCCGTGGCGCACAACAATAAGGTCGTGACTCACAACAACTGATCGGGATGCCCGATGTCGATATCATGCAACGCTGCCCACCCGTTCTGACGGACGCTTTTGCCAATGGACCGCCGCCGTAACCCCTATCTGGACACCCACTTCTGTTTCGATCACCCAGAGGCCCTGGACCAGGCCGGTGTATTCGATGCCAGCGCGCGGCAGGTCATAGGCAGCGCGATCGGCCATTACCGCGCACAGACCGTGCGGTCGCACCTGCAGTATTTCGACTGTGATTTGCAGTTCCCCGAACCGTTATGCATCCATAAGGTGCTGCCCGACAGCGTGTGCATCGTGCAGGTACTGGATGGGCAATGGCAGCATCGGGTAAACGGTCGGCTGAATGAATACACCCCTGGCGCGCCCCATGTGCTGGGCTTGGGCGAAAGCATGGAAGCCAAGGACCAGATGCCTGCTGGCAGCCGTGTGCGCATGGCCGGGCTGCGTATCAGCGGCGACTATCTACGTGAATTGGCCGAACAAGACCCGTCACTGCAGCCGCTGGCCGGGCTGCTCGACGATGGCATGCACTTTTCAGAGCTGCATGGCTGTCGCGTCGTCGGGCGTTTGTTCGAGCGCCTTTATCACTCGCCCTACCAAGGGGCGTTGGAACGGCTGAACCAGGAAAGCCTGAGCCTGGCCGTGCTGGTCGAGCTGGCGACGCATCTGGCGCCACAGCCGGCCAGGCCTGTGGCCGCGTTGCACAGCCATTCGGACCTGGCACGCGAAGCACGTTTCAAGCTCGATGCCAGCCTGATGAACCCACCCGGCACTCTGGCGCTGGCCCGGGAGCTGGGCGTGGGTGAAACCACCTTGAGACGTGTCTTCAGGCGGGTGTACGGTCAGTCGATGCTCGATTACGTGCGCCAACAGCGCCTGGAACTGGCGCGCAACCTGCTGCGCCAGCGCAAATGGCACGTGGCGCAAATAGCCCACCGTCTGGGCTACGCCAACCCGGCCAACTTCAATCATGCCTATAAGGCGTATTTCGGCCATCCGCCAGGGGCTGAATCCTGACGTTCGCTCGCCCCGGCGTTGTAGTTGCCTTGGTTGGCACAGCCGCTGTAACTTCGAGCTTCCGTCAGCGAGGACATCTCATTGAGCGACTCTGAACATCTTGAACAACTGCGCACCCGTTTCAACGCTGGAGAATCTCTGAAATTCACGTTTTTCTGGGGGCACCGGCGCAGCAAGACTGTCGTCACGGCTTCGTGCTTCAGCCAATGGTTCGAGGCCGGATTCATTGTCGAGGAACAACATTACCCGACCGCTGAGCACTTCATGATGGCCGAGAAAGCGGCCTTGTTCGACGATCATGACATTCGTGCCCAGGTGCTCCAGGCCCCGACGCCTGACGCCGCCAAAGCGCTTGGTCGCCACGTGCGCGGATTCAATGAACAGGTCTGGCTGCACCATCGATACGACATCGTCTTTCGAGCGAACCAGGCCAAGTTCTCTCAGAATCCCCAATTGAACGAATACCTTCTTCAAACCGGATCAAGCGTGATTGTCGAGGCCAGCCCGGTTGATAGCATCTGGGGTATAGGGCTCGCCCAAGACAACGCCGATGTGCACAATCCGAATCTGTGGAAAGGCTTGAATCTGCTGGGGTTTGCGCTGATGCAGGTGCGCGACGAGATCAGTAGGCCAACCCCGGCGTAGTGGCCTGAGCAGGCTATTTCGAGGCTTTGCGGCCTCTATGAATCAGGAGTGATTGATGAAAGACCGTAGTCACGATGAGGCCATGGCAGCGCTGTTCCAGGCTGATCCGTCTTATGCGGCGCAGCTGCTGGCCGAGGTTGTACGTGAGGGTGATGCGGATGAAGTGGCCATCCTGGAACGGCAGCTATCAGTCGCCTTGGCCATGAAAGAAGCTGATCCGGCTGCTTGAGCGGGTCTTGACGCTACATGGCATGGCCGAACGCCCGGCACTGACCCGCACGATCTGGCAATAACGACCCCGAAGCCCGCGTAATTGCGGGCTTTCAGGTTTCTGGATCAGCAGCAACAGCCTCTGCAATGGGTCGTCCGGAATTTCGAGGGCCAGTGCCGGTCCGATCAGCCAGAAGCAAACGATGCAAGTGGGGTCGCTGGTGCGCCACAAGGCCCGGACGCACGGCTGTTCTGCGACCACAGGATCAAGAACAGGATTAGGCGGTCCTGTCGCTTTGCCATATTCTTTGCGCCTTCTTACAACGGACGTTCCCCAAGAGCTTGACCATGGACATGCACAGCGATTCTGCGACACACGATTACGCCCGGATCCATCGCGCCGGGGTGGACCTCAGCGGGTTGATGTCGGTGCTTGGCAAGCACCTGTATTCCACGCCCACCGTGGCCCTGCGCGAGCTGGTGCAGAACGCACATGACGCGATCCTGCGCCGGCGCCTGGAGCAGGCGGGCTGGGAAGGCGAGGGGCGTATCGAGGTGGTGGGCGACCCGCAGTCGAACACCATCAGCATCACCGACACCGGCGCCGGCCTGACCGAACAGGAGATTCACGCTTACCTGGCGACCGTGGGCATTGGCTACACCCGGGGCCTGCGCGAGGCCGGCGTGGATGCCGGTGGCCTGATCGGCATGTTCGGGCTGGGCTTTCTGTCGGCTTTTGTACTGGCCAGGCGGGTCACCGTGCGCAGTACGTCCTGCCAGCAGCCGCACCTGGGGTTCTGTTATCAGTCCAGCAATGCCCAGCAGTACAGCGTGGTGGCCTGCGAGCCGCGTCCGGTGGGCACGCAAGTCATTCTGGAACTGCATGAACATCATCGCGCGCTGGCCGAGGCCGGCCGCCTGCGGGCGATCCTGGAGCGCTATTGCGCGCTGCTGGAGGTGCCTATCTATGTCGGTGCGGATACCGATCAGGCAATCAACCACGAGCCGCCGCCCTGGCGACGCGCGGCACAGGGCGATTTGCATCCATTGCAGCGGCACAAGCGGCAACTGGCGTTCGCCACCGGCTTCGAGCACACCTTCGAACCGATCTGCTGCATGCCGGTCACGTCGCGCCAGCAGCCCGACCTGCAAGGCTTGTTGTGGGTACAGGACGGCGCGACCTACGGCTCGAACGATAATCGCCACCTGAGTGTGTTCCTGCGCGGAATGCTGCTCGATGACAACGCCCGTGACTTGTTGCCGTCGTGGGCCGGTTTCATCGGTGGCGTGATCGAGTCCGGACACCTGACGCCGACGGCGAGCCGCGAAGCCTTGCAGCACGATGAGCACTACACGGCGACGCGTCACGCTGTCAGCGAAGCCTTGATCGACGGCCTGGTCGGGCTCGCCGGGCAACAGCCGCAGGCCTGGCGACGGGTGCTGTTGCGCCATAACGCCGCCCTGCTGGGGGCGACGCTGTGCGACCAGCGTCTGTTCGACCTGCTCAAGGACAGTTTGTGCATTCCGACCTCCCGGGGCGAGCTGCTGGCGCGCGACCTGGCCGTGGATGGGGCCGTGCATGTGCTGCTGGACGGCCACAACGGCTTTGAAACAATGCTGTTCCAGGCCTTGGGTTTTCCGGTGGCGCACGGCAATCGTTATGCGGTGCTGCCGTTTCTGCGCCTGTGGTGCGAGGCGCACGGCATGCGTCTGGTCGAGTTGGGCAGCGAAAGCGGTGACCGGCAGTTGTTCACACCGGTCAGCCTGCCGCCTGCGCAACGTGACTGGTTGAGCGCGCAACTGGCCGTGGATGAAGAACTGGTGGTTGCACGGTTTGCGCCCCAGGCGTTGCCGCTGGTGATGGTCAGCAATCACGAGGCGCAGTTGAAGGCCCGGCTTGAAAGCGATGAAGCCGACCGGCGTATCGCCTCGGCCGCCTTGCACCTGGCCCGTCAGTTTACCCGGCAGATAACGGCCCAGGCCGATCACCGGCTTTACCTGAATCTTGATAACCCGGCCATTGCGGCCCTGATCCGGGCCATCGACGACAACCCCTCGGGCGCCCTGGAGGCTGCACGACTGCTCAAGGTGTTCAAGGTGATCATCGCCGGGCAGGCCGCCGTGCAGGCACCGGCCGCCCTGACCGGGGCGCTGGAAGGGCTGTCGTTGTCGATGCAGGTTTTGCTGGCCCGCTGATCAGTCATCTGAACAATCGAATGGAGCGTGACGTACATGGATATCTGGAATTGGGTCTATACACTCAAGACCGAGCTGCGAGCGGCGGGCCACGGGCAGGCGGTCGATGTGCTGGATCGCATGCTTCGCCACACCTACAGCGTGGAGGTCACCCAGGCCCAAGCCTTGCTGCCAGAGCTCAAGGCGCACGCCAAGGCCATTGGCAATCCGTGGCTGGAGGTGTTCATCGGTCATTGGGAAATGCGCAATCGCATCGGCAGCCTGCTGGAAGGGGACGCGGCGCTGGCACAGGTGGTAGCGCTGTTCGAGCGGGCCAACCGCGAAGATGCCCAGCAATGCCCGCAATCGGTCTGCGTGACCCAGGACCTAGTGGGCTGTTATGCCAATGTCGATGGTGCCGGATGGGTCCAGGAGCGGATCGCCGTCTGTGACGAGGCCTTGCAGCGCGTTGAGCCGCAACGGGCCTGTTTTTCATGCATCAGTTATGAAAAGGCCGATGCCCTGCTCGACGACGGGCGTCCCGAGGAGGCCCTGGCGTTCCTGGAACAACAACAAGGCCGGATCCTGGCGGCCGGCAAATCGATCTACGGGGCCCTGCACGAGATCCACATGGCCGTCCTGCTGCGTTTGAACCGGCCCGAGCAGGCCTGGGCAGTGCTCCTGGAGTGGGAGGCTGGCCTTGAGGGGTACGAATGGCCGACCCAGCGCCAGTCGCGTCTGATGTTCAAGGCGCAGGTGCTGGCCCGGTTGCAGCGCGACGAGGAGGCCTGGGCCTTGCTGCTGGCCGAGGACGAGTTGATTCCGCGCTACCGTATGTTCTGGCTGCTTGCATTCGAAGAGTTATTGCAGCGCGCCCCGCAGCGCAATAACCAGATGCTGGCCGACCGGCTTGAGCAGCTCATCGGGCAGCACCATCGCTATGGCGCGCACCGGCGGGTGATCCAGGTGGCCGCGATCAGTATTCCATTGGCCCTGCAGCGCCAGGACCTGGCCCAGGCTCGGCAGCACCTGGCGCTGGCACACACGCATGTCGGCCAGTTGCGACGCGATTGTGGGGCACAGGCGTTGCTGGCGTCCCTGGCAAGTCAGATCGAGGCTGCCAGCCCGCCGCTCAAGGTCAATTGATCACGATTATCCCGGCCGGTGGTACTGCATTCTCTCTCTTTGCGCAGTGATGTCTCAGTGACATCATTGTGTGTCGAGCGTTCCAAAGCTGTACAAAAATAAAAATATGTACAACTTTTGCCGAAGTCTTCACTCTCACCCTTCACGCGCTGACTGAAACGTTTAATTACATAATCAAACGTGATGATCCCACTGAGCCAGACAGAGCCAGGCGCTACGAGAAAAGGACCGTTCTCCCCCAGCAATCCTTACCCATACCGTCCCGCTTCGGGCTGTGAGAACTCCATGAATATCCTTGCTCCTGCCGTCACCCTGGCTAACCGACTGCGCTTCTCGACCAAGTTCGGCGTGCTGGCGATCATTGTTTTGATCCCGCTGGTCATGCTCGGCACGCGTGTTGTCCAGCAGATCAATCACAGCCTGGAGGTGATTGCCTCGGAGCAACTCGGCCAGCGCTACCTGCAGGAAGTGACACCCGTCTTGCGTTTTTCGATGCTGCAACGCGCGCTGACCAACCGTTTGCTCAGTGGTGATGCGACGGCGCAGGCCGATGTATCGGCCAATCAGGCGAAGCTGGAAGACGCGTTCTCCCGACTTGAAACCCTTGACCGGCAGTTCAATGCCCAACTGGAAACCAGTGACCGCGTGCAGCGCCTGCACGCCGGTGTGCAGGCGCTGATTGCGCAGGCAAAGACCGGTGTTGAGCCGGGCAAGATGTTCGACGACTGGAACGATCAGCTTATCGAGACCCTGAACTTCGTCTATTTCGTGTCGGCCACCTCGGGCATGGTGCTGGATGAAGATTTTGCCTCGCTGTTCATGATCGACCAGAGCACCTTGAGGCTGCCACGGCAGATCAATATCGTCGGGCAATTGCGCGGCCTGGCCAGTGGTCTGCGTGACGGGCAAACCTTGAGCCCGGCGACCCGCGGCGCGATCCGGTTGATGCTCAAGAACGAATTGCTGATCCGCAAGGAACTGCAGCAGAGCCTGGCACTGTTGCGCCGCAAGGAGCCGGCCCTGGCCGACCGCATTCAGGCGCCGGTCAGCAGTGCCATCGTGGGCCTGGACAGTTTCCGTAACGACCTCGAAGCAGTGGTCAACTCGACCCGCGAGACCATCACGGGCGTGCAGAACCTGCCGGCCACGGGCAATGCGGTGGTGGCCGATCTGTACAAGGCGCAAGACACGCTGCAAGACGCACTGCTGGACCGGTTGAAGGACCGTGCCGAGGCGATGACCGCCGAGCGGCTGCTGATCCTGGGCATGATCGGGTTTCTCGGTCTGCTGCTGGTGTATGCCTTCAGCGGCATCTACAGTGCCATGCGCCGCACCATTAATGAGGTGCTGATGGCTACCCGACAGATCGCCCAGGGCGACCTGACGGCACGCATCGAGGTGCGCGGCAAGGATGAGATGGCCGATGTGGGCCAGGCCGTCAACCAGATGGCGCAGGCCTTCGGTGCCTCGCTGGTGCAGGTCGAGCGCAGTTCGCAGTCGGTGTCCGAGGCGGCCACGCGCATGGGGCTGTCGATCGAGCGTGCCAAGCACTCAATGAGCGCGCAGCAGAGTGAAACCGAGCAGGTCGCCACGGCCATCAACGAAATGACCGCCAGTGTGGCCGACGTCGCACAAAACACCGAAGGTGCTGCCCACGCGGCCGAGCACGCCGGCAAGTCCTCCAGTGCAGGCCTGGCGAAAATGCAGGAGACCCGTGCCACCGTCGAGGCCCTGGCCGAGGAAGTGGAACGCAGCGCACAGAAGGTCTCGGCGCTTGCCCAGCACAGCCAGCAGATCGGCGGGGTGGTTGAAGTCATCCGCAACATTGCCGATCAGACCAACCTGCTGGCCTTGAACGCCGCCATTGAAGCCGCCCGTGCAGGTGAGCAGGGCCGGGGGTTTGCGGTGGTGGCCGATGAAGTGCGCACGCTGGCTTCACGGACTCAGAATTCCACCGAGGAAATCCGCCGCATTATCCAGGAACTGCAACTGGCCACCAACGCCGCCGTCGAGCAGATGAAGACCGGCCAACAGCGCGCACAGGCCTGCATCATCTCCGCCGACGAGGCCTCGACCAGCCTGGATGCGATCAATGATGGCGTGGAGCAGATCGTGGGCATGAACACCCAGATCGCCAGTGCGGCGGTGCAGCAACATGCCGTCTCGGAAGACATCAACCGCAACGTGACCGGGATTCGCAACGGCAGCGTCGTGCTCATGGAAGGTATCGAAGACAACGCCGTGACGGCCGGGGAGTTGTCGCTGCTGGCGAGCGAACTGCGCACGGTGGTGGCGCGGTTCAGGTTGTAAGGATTCCGGGCGGATCCAGTGCTGGATCCGCCTTTCTACTACGCTGATTTCTTGATCTGGCACGTTTGCTTGAGCCAGTGATGCCTGTCTTTTTGGTTGTCAATTGACAACCCTTTTTTGTCTGAATTCTGAGGCTATTCATGAGGCGTCCTACGCATCCAGGGAAGGAAATCGAAGACGCTTTGACGTGTGCAGAAGCTCAGGCAAGGCAAAAAGCGGCGAGCAAGCGCAGTTGACACGTGTCAATGAGCATTGCGAGTCGCTTTTTAACGCAGCATGGCCGAGCGCAGCCACTTTACGTACAGAGCCTAGAGTCCTGCCAATGTTGACGCGAACTGTACCTGCGTCGAAATGCCGATCTTACGCATTCGCATTCGGGGGTGTATCGTAATGCCCCCTCGCATCCGTCCACGGATGCACTCGTCGTGCTCAAGGTGTTCGCGCTCATGTCTTTTACCCGTCGCCAGATTCTCACCGGCATCGCCGGCCTTGCCGTGGTCGGCCTGGGCGCGGGTGGCGCGGCGCGCTACTGGTTGGGCCAGCGCGGGCCGGGGGAGGGGCATGATTTCGAACTGATCGCCGCGCCGCTGGATGTGGAACTGGTGCCCGGCCACAAGACCCCGGCCTGGGCCTTTGGTGGCACTGCGCCGGGCACCGAGCTGCGGGTGCGCCAGGGCGAGTGGCTGCGCTTGCGCTTCATCAACCATCTGCCGGTCGAGACCACCATTCACTGGCATGGCATCCGGGTGCCGCTGGAGATGGACGGTGTGCCCTACGTTTCGCAGTTGCCGGTCAAGCCGGGCGAGTATTTCGACTACAAGTTCCGCGTGCTGGATGCCGGCAGCTTCTGGTACCACCCGCACGTCAGCAGCAGCGAAGAGCTGGGGCGCGGGCTGGTGGGGCCGTTGATCGTCGAAGAGCGCGACCCTACCGGCTTTGCCCATGAGCGTACGCTCAGCCTGAAGAACTGGCATGTCGATGAGGTCGGGGCCTTTACCGAGTTCAGCGTGATCCGCGAAGCGGCGCGCGAGGGCACGGCCGGGCGCTTGTCGACGATAAATGGCGAGCACCGCAGTGTGATCGAGCTGCCGGCCGGCGAGATTACCCGGGTGCGGCTGCTCAATCTGGACAACACCGTGACCTATCGCATCAACTTGCCGGACGCCGAAGCGCGGATCTATGCCATTGATGGCAATCCGGTCGAGCCCCGGCCGTTGGGCAAGGATTACTGGCTGGGGCCGGGCATGCGCCTGTGCCTGGCGGTCAGGGCGCCGGCGGCCGGTGAAGAATTGTCATTGCGCAACGGCCCGGTACGCCTGGGCACCTTGCGCTCGGTGGCCAGCACGGGCACGGGTAGCGACTGGCCACCGGCCCTGCCGGCCAATCCGCTGCCCGAGCCGGACCTGGGGCAGGCCGAGACGATCAACTTCAACTTCGAGTGGGTCGGGTCGGTGTCCGAGGGCACGGCCGACGGCAAGCCGCCGAGCCTGTGGCAGATCAATGGCCAGGCTTGGGACATCACCGACAAGACCTGTGCCGAGCGGCCGATTGCCCGGCTGAAACTGGGCAAGAGCTATATCTTTGAACTCAAGAACATGGCCCAGTACCAGCATCCGATCCACTTGCATGGCATGAGCTTCAAGGTGCTCAAGTCCGACAGACGCAAGATCATTCCGTATTTCACCGACACCTTCTTGCTGGGCCGCAACGAGCGTGCCTGGGTGGCGCTGGTGGCCGATAACCCTGGCGTCTGGATGTTCCATTGCCATGTGATCGATCACATGGAAACCGGCCTGATGGCCGCCATCGAGGTGTCGTGATGCGCCAGCCCGTGATTATCGACCGTAGCCGCGACCAGGATTTCATGCGCGAGGCGCTGGCCCTGGCCGCGCAAGGGGCGGCGCTGGGCGAGGTGCCGGTGGGGGCCATCGTGGTCGTGGACGGGCTGGTGGTGGGGCGCGGCTATAACTGCCCGATCAGCGGCCATGACCCCAGTGCCCATGCCGAAATGGTGGCGATCCGCGATGCGGCGCGGGCCCTGAGCAATTACCGACTGCCGGGCAGCACCCTGTACGTGACCCTGGAGCCGTGCAGCATGTGCGCGGGCCTGATCGTGCATTCACGCATCGGCCGGGTGGTGTATGGCGCGCTGGAGCCCAAGGCCGGTGTGGTACAGAGCCAGGGGCAGTTCTTCATCCAGGGCTTTCTCAATCATCGGGTGCTGTTTGAAGGCGGGGTACTGGGCGAGGAATGCGGTAGCGTGCTGAGCGAGTTCTTCCGCAAGCGCCGGGCACTGCAAAAAACCTGAGAAAATCACCCCCGTAGGAGCGCGCTTGCCCGCGACCGAGTGCGCAGCGCTCGCAAAATTTGCCAGACGCCACAAATGCTGAGCTGTGGACGCCTCTAAAATCTATGAAACGCTGAAAATTTACGACTGCTAACGCAGCCGGTCGCGGGCAAGCGCGCTCCTACCTGGCCCCATGTTTGCTGCGCGATCATCAAGGCGTGGCAGGCTGTGCAGGCGCCGGCGGCTGGGCCCCGGCCGGCGCGGTCTTGTCGACGCCGGGCACATGCAGCTTGCCCTCGGCAACCTGGCTGCCTTCCAGCTGGGGTTGGGTCACCCAGGTCAGGATGTCGTAATAGCGGCGGATGTTGGCAACGAAATGCACCGGCTCGCCGCCACGGGCATAGCCATAGCGGGTCTTGCTGTACCACTTCTTCTGCGACAGGCGCGGCAGCATTTTCTTCACATCCAGCCACTTGTTGGGATTAAGCCCCTCGTTCACCGCCAGTTTGCGGGCGTCTTCGAGATGGCCGCCGCCAACGTTGTAGGCCGCCAGCGCCAGCCAGGTGCGGTCGGGCTCCTGGATGTCCTTGTCGAGCTGCTCTTTCACGTAGGCAAAGTACTTGGCGCCGCCCTGAATGCTTTGCCGGGCATCCAGGCGGTTGGTCACGCCCATGGCCTGGGCGGTGTTCTGGGTCAGCATCATCAACCCGCGTACGCCGGTCTTGGAGGTGACCGTGGGCTGCCACATCGATTCCTGATAGCCGATGGCTGCCAGCAGACGCCAGTCGACCTGCTCTTTCTTCGAGGAGGTCTGGAAGAATTTTTCGTATTTGGGCAGGCGTTCCTGCAAGTGCTGGGCAAAGGTGTAGGCGCCGACATAGCCCAGCACGTCGACATGGCCGTAGTAACGGTCCTTGAGGTGTTGCAGGGTGTCGTTCTTCTCGACCTTGGCCAGGAAGGCGTTGATCTCGTTGAGCAGGCTGTTGTCCTCTCCGGACGCCACGGCCCAGCGCTGCTGGCGGGTCTCGCCCAGGTCGAAGGCGACCCGCACGTTGGAAAAATACACCTGGTTCATCGCCAGTTCGTTGGAATCCACCAGGGTCAGGTCGATCTGCCCTTCATCGACCATGCGCAGCAGGTCGACCACCTCGACCGCGTCGGACTCTTCGTATTCCAGCGCCGGATACTGCGCCTTGAGGGTGGCCAGTTGCTCGGCATGGCTGCTGCCCTTGAGCACGATGATGCGCTTGCCGACCAGGTCGGCGCCCTCGGTAGGGCGCGACTGGCCATTGCGGTACACCACCTGCGGGGTGACCTCCAGGTAGGGGCGCGAGAAGCGCGCCTGCTGGCTGCGCCTTTGCGTTTCGATCAGGCCGGCGGCGCCCAGTACCGGGCCGTCGGGTTGCTGCAAACGGTCGAACAGTTCATCGAGGTTGTCGGCGGTTTCGATCTTCAGCTCCACCCCCAGGTCATCGGCAAAACGCTTGACCAACTCGTACTCGAAGCCGGTTTCACCGTTGCGGTCCTGAAAGTAAGTGGCCGGGCTGTTGCGGGTGATTACGCGCAGCACGCCGTCCTCCTTGACTCGCTCCAGTGTGGTGGGTTTATCCACACAGGCGCCGAGCAGCAGGAAGAGTCCGGTTGCGATGAGCCATCTGACGCAACGAATACGGAAAGCGGGTTGGGAGAACATCGGTGCAGTATACGCAAACGGCCCTGAGCGCCATATATCGACAGCAAAGCCTGCGTCTGATAAGAAAACCGGCTATTTTCGATCTGCCGAGGCTCAAACAGGTCGGTGCGACACGGCGGCGCATGCCGTGCAGCCGTTTTGGGTGCCAGAAGGACTGCTTTAGGCTAGAATGCGTGGCCTCAAAGTACACCCCCCTTCCCGAGGCTGTCCCGACGATGTTGATCCTGCGTGGTGCTCCTGCCCTTTCTGCTTTCCGCCACAGCAAATTGCTGGAACAACTGAAACAAAAAGTTTCAGCTGTCAGTGGCCTGTACGCCGAATTCGCTCACTTCGCTGAAGTCGACGGCGCCTTGAGCGACCAGGAGCACCAGGTGCTCGAGCGGCTGCTGAAATACGGCCCGAGCGTGCCGGTCCAGGAGCCCAATGGCCGCCTGTTCCTGATCGTGCCGCGTTTTGGCACCATTTCGCCCTGGTCGAGCAAGGCCAGCGACATTGCCCGCAACTGCGGCCTGGATAAGATCCAGCGCCTGGAGCGTGGCATTGCCTTTTATGTAGAAGGTTCGCTCAGCGATGCCGAGGCGCAAGCCGTCGCCGCTGTGCTGCACGACCGCATGACCCAACTGGTGCTGACCTCCCTGGATCAGGCTTCGGCCCTGTTCAGCCATGCCCGGCCGCGGGAAATGACCTCGGTTGATATCCTCGGCGGTGGCCGTGCCTCGCTGGAGAAGGCCAATGTCGAGCTGGGCCTGGCCCTGGCCGAAGACGAGATCGACTATCTGGTTACCAGCTTCACCGGCCTCAAGCGTAACCCGAACGACATCGAGCTGATGATGTTCGCCCAGGCCAACTCCGAGCACTGCCGGCACAAGATCTTCAACGCCAGTTGGGACATCGACGGCCAGGAACAGGAAAAAAGCCTGTTCGGCATGATCAAGAACACCTACGTGATGCACAGCGAAGGTGTGCTGTCGGCCTACAAGGACAACGCCTCGGTGATCGTCGGCCACGTGGCCGGGCGCTTCTTCCCGAACGCCGAAACCCGCCAGTACGGCGCGGTCAAGGAGCCGGTGCACATCCTGATGAAGGTCGAGACCCACAACCACCCGACCGCCATCGCGCCATTCCCGGGGGCCTCCACCGGCTCCGGCGGCGAGATCCGCGACGAGGGTGCCACCGGTCGCGGCGCCAAGCCCAAGGCCGGCCTGACCGGCTTCACCGTCTCCAACCTGCAGATTCCCGGTTTCGTGCAGCCCTGGGAGAAGCCGTACGGCAAGCCCGAGCGCATCGTCACCGCACTGGACATCATGATCGAAGGCCCGTTGGGTGGCGCTGCGTTCAACAACGAATTCGGCCGTCCGGCCCTGACCGGCTACTTCCGTACCTTCGAGCAGTCGATCAGCACCCCGCACGGCGACGAAGTGCGCGGCTATCACAAGCCGATCATGCTGGCCGGTGGCATGGGTAACATCCGTGCCGAGCACGTCCAGAAGGGTGAAATCACCGTCGGCGCCAAGCTGATCGTGCTGGGCGGCCCGGCCATGCTGATCGGCCTGGGCGGCGGCGCCGCCTCGTCGATGGCCACCGGCACCAGCTCGGCTGACCTGGACTTTGCCTCGGTACAGCGCGAAAACCCGGAAATGGAGCGTCGCTGCCAGGAAGTCATCGACCGTTGCTGGCAACTGGGTGACAAGAACCCGATCGCCTTCATCCACGATGTCGGCGCCGGTGGCCTGTCCAACGCCTTCCCGGAGCTGGTCAACGACGGCGGCCGTGGCGGCCGCTTCGAACTGCGCAACGTGCCCAACGACGAGCCGGGCATGGCCCCGCTGGAAATCTGGAGCAACGAATCGCAAGAGCGCTACGTGCTGGCGGTCAGCGCCGAAGACTTCGAGCGCTTCGAAGCCATCTGCGAGCGCGAGCGTTGCCCGTTTGCCGTCGTCGGTGAGGCCACTGAAGAGCCGCACCTGACCGTGACCGACAGCCACTTCGGCAACAGCCCGGTCGACATGCCGCTCGAAGTGCTGCTGGGCAAGGCGCCGCGCATGCACCGCTCGGTTCAGCGTGAAGCCGAGCAGGGCGATGATTTCGACCCGAGCGTGCTGGACCTGGCCGACAGCGTGCAGCGCGTGCTGCACCACCCGGCCGTGGCCAGCAAGAGCTTCCTGATCACCATCGGTGACCGCAGCATCACCGGCCTGGTGGCCCGCGACCAGATGGTCGGCCCCTGGCAGGTGCCGGTGGCCGATTGCGCCGTGACCGCCACCAGTTTCGACGTCAACACCGGCGAAGCCATGGCCATGGGTGAACGCACCCCGCTGGCACTGCTCGACGCCGCCGCTTCGGCGCGGATGGCGGTCGGCGAGACGCTGACCAACATCGCGGCCTCCCGTATCGACCGCCTTTCCGATATCAAGCTGTCGGCCAACTGGATGTCGGCCGCCGGCCACCCCGGTGAAGACGCCCGCCTGTACGACGCGGTCAAGGCCGTGGGCATGGAGCTGTGCCCTGAGCTGGGCATCACCATTCCGGTCGGCAAGGACTCGATGTCCATGAAGACCCGCTGGAGCGACGAAGGCACCGAGAAGAGCGTGACCTCGCCGATGTCGCTGATCGTGACCGGTTTTGCCCCGGTCGCCGACATCCGCCAGACCCTGACCCCGCAACTGCGCATGGACAAGGGCGAGACCGACCTGATCCTGATCGATCTGGGCCGTGGCCAGGACCGCATGGGCGGCTCGATCCTTGCCCAGGTGCATGGCCTGCTGGGCCGCAGCGTGCCGGACGTGGACGATGCCGAAGACCTCAAGGCTTTCTTCGCCGTTATCCAGGGCCTGAACGCCGACGGCCACTTGCTGGCCTACCACGACCGCTCCGACGGCGGTCTGATGGCCACTGTGCTGGAAATGGCCTTTGCCGGTCATTGCGGTCTGCAACTGTGCCTCGACGGCCTGGCTGAAAACGCCTCTGAACTGTCGGCCATCCTCTTCAACGAAGAGCTGGGGGCGGTCGTCCAGGTGCGCCAGGATGCCACTGCCAACGTGCTGGCCCAGTTCAGCGCCGCTGGCCTGTCGGACTGCGTGGCGGTCATCGGCAAGCCGCTCAACAACGACGAAGTCTCGATCAGCTACGGCGGCGCTACCGTATTCAGCAGCCAGCGTCACCAGTTGCACCGCGAGTGGGCCAAGACCAGCTACCAGATCCAGCGCCTGCGCGACAACCCCGAGTGCGCCGACCAGGAGTTCGACCTGTTGCTCGAGGAAGACAACCCGGGTCTCAACGTCAAGCTGGGCTTCGACGTCAACGATGACATTGCCGCGCCCTACATCAAGAAAGGCGTGCGCCCGAGCGTGGCCGTGCTGCGCGAGCAGGGCGTCAACGGTCAGGTCGAGATGGCCGCTGCTTTCGACCGCGCCGGCTTCAACGCCATCGACGTGCACATGAGCGATATCCTCGCCGGTCGCGTCGACCTCAACGCGTTCAAGGGCCTGGTTGCCTGCGGCGGCTTCTCCTACGGCGACGTGCTGGGTGCTGGTGAAGGCTGGGCCAAGTCGGCCCTGTTCAACGCCCGTGCCCGTGATGCCTTCCAAGGCTTCTTCGAGCGCGCCGACAGCTTCACGCTGGGCGTGTGCAACGGTTGCCAGATGCTCTCCAACCTGCACGAGCTGATTCCGGGCAGCGAGCTGTGGCCGCACTTCGTGCGTAACCGCTCCGAGCAGTTCGAGGCGCGCGTGGCCCTGGTGCAGATCCAGGAATCGCCGTCGATCTTCCTGCAAGGCATGGCCGGTTCGCGCATGCCGATCGCCATCGCCCACGGCGAAGGTCATGCCGAGTTCGCCAGCAGCGACGCCCTGGCCCTGACCGACGCTTCCGGCACCGTGGCCCTGCGCTACGTCGACAACCATGGCAAGGTGACCGAAACCTACCCGGCCAACCCGAACGGTTCGCCACGCGGTATCGGTGGCCTGACCAGCCGTGACGGTCGCGTGACCATCATGATGCCGCACCCAGAGCGGGTCTTCCGTGCCGTGCAGAACTCCTGGCGTCCGGATGACTGGAACGAGGACGCGGCCTGGATGCGCATGTTCCGCAATGCGCGCGCCTGGGTGAACTGAGTCGATGTATAAACTCGCGTTCTTCGTCCCGACCAGTCATCTGGAACCGGTGAAGAGCGCGCTGTTTGCTGCAGGGGCCGGGCGAATAGGCGACTACGATCACTGTGCCTGGCAGGTCCCGGGCCAGGGCCAGTTCCGCCCGCTGGACGGCAGCCAGCCGTTCATCGGGCAGGGCGGGGTGGTCGAGCAGGTCGAGGAGTGGAAGGTCGAACTGGTGGTCGCCGACGAGCACATTCGTGCGGCGGTGGCAGCCCTCAGGCTCAGCCACCCCTACGAAACACCGGCCTATGACGTGTGGCGGCTGGAAGATTTCTGACGCTGCTACACATTAAGCGCGCTCATCAAACACAATGCATCATCGGCACGAAAATCGCCCCCGTAGGAGCGACCAGCGGTCGCGAATGCCGCAGTTGATCATGTGGGTCTTTTCGCGACCGTTGGTCGCTCCTACAGGTCGGGTGTTTGCTGCGCGCCAAGGCAGCGGGTGATCGCCTACGGTCTGATCTCGATCATCGTGCCGTCTTTCACCAGGTCCCATATCTCGCGCATGTCGTTGTTCTTCAGCGCGATGCAGCCCTCTGTCCAGTCCAGCGTATGGAAATACCACTCCGGGTATTCTTCGTCGATGGGCGTGCCGTGGATCATGATCATGCTGCCGGGCTTGACGCCCTCGCGTCTGGCCCGCTCGCTGTCGGCGGCGTTGGGGTAGGACACGTGCATCGACAGGTTGTAGCGGCTGCTCGGCTTGCGCCAGTCGAGCCAGTAGAAACCTTCGGGCGTGCGCTTGTCGCCCTCCTGCAGCTTGGTGCCCTTGGGGTTCTTGCCCAGCGAGACCCGATAGGTCTTGAGCGCTTCGCCGTCACTGATCAGCTGCAACTGGCGCGCCGACTTGATGACCAGCACCTTGTCGATCTTGCGCTCGGACAGTTTGACGGTGTTGATCACCTTCTCGCCGACGATCTTCTGCTCGCTGCCCTTGGGCACGATGGTCTGGGTGAAAGCCGCCTGGGAGGCGGAGGCGAACGACAGGCACAGTACGGCGAACAACCAACGCATGGACGTTTTCCTGAAGGCACATGCAAGATGTGCCGGACGTGGGGCAATCAAGTGGGGCGTGAGGCCGGCAGCACTTGGGTGTGGACCGGATAGTGCTGCTCACGGCGGTCGGCGAAGAAGCATTCTAGGGTACGCCTGACCGTCATGAAAGCCAGGTCGTGCCAGGGAATGTCGGCTTCGTCGAACAACTGCACCTCCAGGCTCTCTATCCCGGCGGCAAATCCGCTGCCGGCCAGCTCGGCCCGGTAGAACACATGCACCTGATTGATGTGCGGCACATCGATCACGGCATACAGGTGCATGTCCTGCAGGCTGGCGCAGGCTTCCTCGACGGTTTCGCGGCGGGCGGCCTGTTCGACGGTCTCGCCGTTTTCCATGAAGCCGGCCGGCAGGGTCCAGAAGCCGTGACGCGGCTCGATGGCCCGACGGCACAGCAGCACCTTGTCACCCACAGTCACCAGGCAGCCGGCGACGATATTGGGGTTCTGGTAATGAATGGTGTGGCAGTGGTCGCACACATAGCGCAGGCGGCTGTCGCCGTCGGGAATGCGCTGGGTGACCGCCTGGCCGCAATGGCTGCAGAAATTCATGGCGTGTTTCGATCCGTGAGGGCAGCCGTCATCTTGGCCTGCCATGCGTGCGCTCAGCAAGTTTTCATGTGCGGCGCTCATCAAGTTGCTGCGCTAAGGCTTGGGCGGGCAGGCGCTTTTGGTGCATGATGCGGGGTAGCCAACCGATCGAGATTTCCCATGCTGGATGAGCTGCTGAGTCGTGTAAGCCGTCATACGCCAGAGATCCTTGAGACGGATCGGCGCTTTCCCGAGGCCGCTGTCCTGTTGCCGGTAACCCGCAGCGACAAGCCCGAACTGGTGCTGACCCTGCGCGCCAGCGGTCTGTCGACCCACGGCGGCGAAGTGGCTTTCCCCGGTGGCCGGCGCGATCCTGAAGACCCCGACCTGGTGTTCACCGCCCTGCGCGAGGCCGAGGAGGAAATCGGCCTGCCGCCGGGGCTGGTCGAGGTGATCGGCCCGTTGAGCCCGGTGGTCTCGCGCTATGGCATCAAGGTCACGCCTTACGTCGGCATCATCCCGGATTTTGTCGAGTACCGTCCCAACGATGACGAGATCGCCGCGGTGTTCAGCGTGCCGCTGGAATTCTTCCGCCAGGACGTGCGTGAGCACACCCATCGCATCGACTATGAGGGGCGCAGCTGGTACGTCCCCAGCTACCGTTATGGCGAGTACAAGATCTGGGGGCTGACCGCGCTCATGATTGTCGAGTTGATCAACGTGCTGTACGACGCCAATATCAGCCTGCAGCGCCCACCCCTGTCTGCCAAGACCTGAATCCCTGCAAGAACGCCTGAGGACCTGCCATGAAATACCGCCTGGGGGACGTCCGCGTCCAGACCCACCCCGACAGCTGGATCGCCCCCACCGCCACCCTGATCGGCCAGGTCTGCCTGGAAGCCGGTGCCAGCGTCTGGTTCGGCGCCGTGTTGCGCGGCGACAACGAGCTGATCCATATCGGCGAGAACAGCAACGTGCAGGACGGCACGGTCATGCACACCGACATGGGCTGGCCGCTGACCCTGGGCCGGGGCGTGACCGTTGGCCACAACGCGATGCTGCACGGTTGCAGCGTCGACGACTACAGCCTGATCGGCATCAACGCGGTGATCCTCAATGGCGCGAAAATCGGCAGGCACTGCATCATCGGCGCCAACGCCCTGATCGGCGAGGGCAAGGTCATTCCCGATGGCTCGCTGGTCATGGGCTCGCCGGGCCGCATCGTGCGTGAGCTCACCGATGCCCAGAAAAGCATGCTCGAAGCCAGCGCCGCGCATTATGTGCAGAACGCCCAGCGCTACGCCCGCGACCTGGCCGAGCAGTCCGACGATGAGCGTTGAGGCCCTGCCCGAAAAGCCCGTGCGCTCGCCTTGCGTGAGCATTTGCGCGCTGGATGACGACGACATTTGCACCGGCTGCCAGCGCAACGTCAGCGAAATCACGCGCTGGAGCCGCATGAGCAACGACGAGCGGCGTGCGGTGCTGGTGCTATGCCATGAGCGGGCCAAGGCCAGCGGAATGCTGCTGTAGGTGCAATGCCGATCGTTCAGGGGAAATTTCGTCAGACGCTGAACGTGTGGCAGGGCGTTGTGCTCCAGGCAGCGATCAGACGAGAAGGCCGGCAAGGCCGATCTATCTGCTGCGCCTGTTCCATAGCCATCGCCGGCAAGCCGCCTCCCACAGGTCTTGTGCCAGGCACGAGATCCGGGGCGACATCAATCCGGTGGGAGGCGGCTTGCTGCGGGCGGCGATCCGACGATGAGGCCAGCAAGNCTCCCACAGGTCTTGTGCCAGGCACGAGATCCGGGGCGACATCAATCCGGTGGGAGGCGGCTTGCTGCGGGCGGCGATCCGACGATGAGGCCAGCAAGGCCTATACACCGGCTGCGCCTGTCACACAGTCATCGCCAGACAGTTGCTGCTTCCCACAGGTCTTGTGCCAGGCACGAGATCCGGGGCGACATCAATCCGGTGGAAGGCGGCTTGCTGCGGGCGGCGATCCGACGATGAGGCCAGCAAGATCAACCCACCTGCTGCGCCTGTCACATAGCCATCGCCGGCAAGCCGCCTCCCACAGGTCTGGTGCCAGGCACGAGATCCGGGGNCCGACGATGAGGCCAGCAAGATCAACCCACCTGCTGCGCCTGTCACATAGCCATCGCCGGCAAGCCGCCTCCCACAGGTCTGGTGCCAGGCACGAGATCCGGGGCGACATCAATCCGGTGGAAGGCGGCTTGCTGCGGGCGGCGATCCGACGATGAGGCCAGCAAGACCAACCCACCTGCTGCGCCTGTCACACAGTCATCGCCAGACAGTTGCTGCTTCCCACAGGTCTTGTGCCAGGCACGAGACCTTGGACGACATCAATCCTGTGGAAGGCGGCTTGCCGGCAATGAGGCCAGCAAGATCAACCCACCTGCTGCGCCTGTCACATAGCCATCGCCGGCAAGCCGCCTCCCACAGGTCTGGTGCCAGGCACGAGATCCGGGGCGACATCAATCCGGTGGGAGGCGGCTTGCCTCCCACAGGTCTTGTGCCAGGCACGAGATCCGGGGCGACATCAATCCGGTGGGAGGCGGCTTGCTGCGGGCGGCGATCCGACGATGAGGCCAGCAAGAYCAACCCACCTGCTGCGCCTGTCACACAGTCATCGCCAGRCAGTTGCTGCYTCCCACAGGTCTTGTGCCAGGCACGAGATCCGGGGCGACATCAATCCGGTGGGAGGCGGCTTGCTGCGGGCGGCGATCCGACGATGAGGCCAGCAAGANTCCCACAGGTCTKGTGCCAGGCACGAGATCCGGGGCGACATCAATCCGGTGGGAGGCGGCTTGCTGCGGGCGGCGATCCGACGATGAGGCCAGCAAGACCAACCCACCTGCTGCGCCTGTCACATAGCCAACGGCAACAGAGCTGCCTCCCACAGATCCGCGTCGAGGCTTGAGTGATCGGCATTATCCTGTACACGCAGCTTGCGCGGCGTCTGCAATGAATCTGCTACCATTGCCGCCCGTTTTCTTCTGTCGCCCCTGACCATGCTGTTTCTGATTGCCTACATCGCCAGCGTCGTGCTGATCAACTTCGCCTTCTCGGCTGCGCCGCACCTGGACATTATCTGGTCGGCCTGGGGCGGGCTGGTGTTTGTGCTGCGCGACATGGTCCAGACCCGTTTCGGGCATGGGGCGATCCTGGCCATGCTGGCGGCGCTGGTGCTGTCATACATCACCAGCGACCCGACCATCGCCCTGGCCAGTGCCACGGCCTTCGCCGTGTCCGAAGGCATCGACTGGCTGGTGTTCACCATCACCCGCCGGCCCTTGCATGACCGGCTGTGGATCAGCTCGGCCCTGAGCATTCCAGTCGACACCTTCATTTTCTTCGGCATGATCGATGCGTTGAGCACGCCGGTGCTGCTGACCGCGCTGGGTTCCAAGTTTGCCGGTGTCACGGCGGTGTGGCTGATCATGGCCTGGCGCCTGCGGCGGCAGGCGCACCCGCTTGGTCGCTAGCGTCACCGCAGGTGACCGTGATGAAACGGCACCAGAACACGCGATCTTCGTGATAAATTGCGCGCCTTTCTCCACTGCGGTCGCCCGTTACCTGGCGGGTTGCCCTCGATATCCGCTCCACGAGGACCTGAGATGACTCAAATCGGAACCCCCCTGTCGCCCACCGCGACCCGCGTATTGCTGTGCGGCAGCGGCGAACTGGGCAAGGAAGTCGTGATCGAACTGCAGCGCCTGGGGGTCGAGGTGATTGCCGTGGACCGCTACGCCAACGCGCCGGCCATGCAGGTGGCACACCGCAGCCATGTGATCAACATGCTCGACGGCGCCGCCTTGCGGGCGGTGATCGAAGCCGAGAAGCCGCACTACATCGTGCCGGAAATCGAAGCCATCGCCACCGCCACCCTGGTGGAGCTGGAAGCCGAAGGCTTTACTGTGATCCCGACCGCGCGCGCCGCGCAGTTGACCATGAACCGCGAAGGCATCCGTCGCCTGGCCGCTGAAGAGCTGGGCCTGCCGACCTCGCCGTACTTCTTTGCCGACAGCTTCGAGGACTACCAGAAAGCCGTGACCGAACTGGGTTTCCCGTGCGTGGTCAAGCCGGTGATGAGTTCCTCGGGCAAGGGCCAGAGCCTGCTCAAGAGCGTCGACGACGTGCAGAAGGCCTGGGACTACGCGCAGGAAGGCGGTCGCGCCGGCAAGGGCCGGGTCATCGTCGAAGGCTTTATCGATTTCGAATACGAAATCACCCTGCTGACCGTGCGTCACGCCGGCGGCACCACGTTCTGTGCCCCGGTCGGTCATCGTCAGGAAAAGGGTGATTACCAGGAGTCCTGGCAGCCGCAGGCCATGAGCCCGGTGGCTCTGGCAGAGTCGGAGCGCGTGGCCAAGGCCGTCACCGAAGCACTGGGTGGCCGTGGCCTGTTCGGTGTCGAGCTGTTCATCAAGGGCGATCAGGTGTGGTTCAGCGAAGTCTCGCCGCGCCCGCATGACACCGGCCTGGTGACCCTGATCTCGCAAGACCTGTCACAGTTCGCCCTGCACGCCCGCGCCATTCTCGGCTTGCCAGTGCCACTGGTACGTCAGTTCGGCCCTTCGGCCTCGGCCGTGGTGCTGGTCGAAGGCCAGTCGACCCAGACCGCCTTCGCCAACCTGGGCGCTGCCCTGGCCGAACCGGACACCGCCCTGCGCCTGTTTGGCAAGCCGGAAGTCAACGGCCAGCGCCGCATGGGCGTGGCCCTGGCGCGTGACGAGTCGATCGAAACGGCTCGCGCCAAGGCCACCCGCGCCTCACAGGCGGTCAACGTCCAGTTGTAAGTGCCGGGCGATACCCTTACAGGTCGGTATCGCGGGTCTCTTTCAGGGCCAGCACCGCCAGTACGCTGATCAGGGCGGCCGCTGACACGTAGCCGCCTACCCAGCTCAGGCCACCCATGGCCACCAGTTTCTGGGCAAAGAACGGTGCCACCGAGGCGCCGACGATGCCGCCCAGGTTGTAGGCCGCCGACGCACCGGTGTAGCGCACCTTGGTCGGGAACAGTTCCGGCAGCAGGGCGCCCATCGGCGCGAAGGTCACGCCCATCAGAAACAGCTCGATGCACAGGAACAGGGCCACGCCCCAGGTCGACCCCTGGGTCAGCAACGGTTCCATGAGAAAGCCCGAGGCAATCGCCAGCACGCCCCCGACAATCAGCACCGGGCGCCGGCCATAGCGGTCGCTGGCCCAGGCCGACAGGGGGGTGGCCGCCGCCATGAACAGCACGGCAAAGCACAACAGCCCCAGGAACGTCTCACGGCTGTAGCCCAGGGTCGCGACGCCGTAGCTCAGCGAAAACACCGTCGAGATGTAAAACAGCGCATAGCACACCACCATGGCCGCCGCCCCCAGCAGCATGGGCCGCCAGTGCTGGCTGAAGGTCTCGACAATCGGCAGGCGCACCTGCTGGTGGCTGGCCAGCACCTTGGCGAAGGCCGGCGTTTCTTCCAGGGTCAGGCGTACATACAGGCCGACCAGCACCAGTACGGCGCTGAGCAGGAACGGAATGCGCCAGCCCCACGAGCGGAACTGCTCGTCATCGAGCACCAGGGCCAGGGTCAGAAACAGCCCGTTGGCCGCCAGAAAGCCGATCGAAGGCCCCAGTTGCGGAAACATGCCGTACCAGGCGCGCTTGCCCTTGGGCGCATTCTCCGTGGCCAGCAAGGCCGCGCCGCCCCATTCGCCGCCCAGCCCAAGTCCCTGGCCGAAGCGCAGCACGCATAGCAGGATCGGTGCCCAGACCCCGATACTGGCATAGCCAGGCAGTACGCCAATCAGCGTGGTGCTGACGCCCATCAGCAGCAATGACGCCACCAGCGTCGACTTGCGGCCGATGCGGTCGCCAAAGTGGCCGAACAGCGCCGAACCCAGCGGCCGGGCCATGAAGGCAATGCCGAAGGTCAGAAATGACGAGAGCATCTGCGCGGTGCCCGACGTCTGCGGGAAAAATACCGGGCCGATCACCAGCGCCGCGGCGGTGGCGTAGACATAAAAGTCATAGAACTCGATGGCGGTGCCGATGAAACTGGCCGTGGCCACCCGGGTGGCGGAGTTGGCCGGCGGTATCGCGTCAGCGTCGTCGACGCGGGTTGTGGTCGTGGTCATGCGAATTCCCTGTCGTGGGTTGTTATTGGCTGTTTTTTTTAGCGTATCGACATTCGCAAGGGCGGCCCGGTTGGGCGGCAGGGCAGGGGCGCCGCTTGTGGGTAGGGCGGCGCTTGATGATGCGTGGGTCAGGCTGGAGCGTGGCCGATCAGGCGAAGTGCGGGTAGCACGCCGACGGGCCTGGGCTGGGTAAGCCTGTGGATTATAGGAAGGGATTCATTTCTGAAACAAGCGGTAACAGGTGCCGATGGGTTTCAGTAAAAACCACGGGCTGGCGCGTGCTTCCACATCAATACGCGGGTGACACGGTTGTCCTCGGTTTCGAGGATCTCCATGCGATAGGGTCCCAGCTTCAGGCACACCGGGCCTTCGGGAATGGTCTCCAGGGCTTCGGTGACCAGGCCGTTGAGGGTTTTCGGGCCGTCCGAGGGCAGGTGCCAGCCCAGGCTCTTGTTCAGCTCGCGAATCGAGGCGCCGCCATCGACTTCCAGCTGGCCGTCCGCCAGCCGGGTAATGTCCGGGTTGTCCAGGTGCTCGCTTTCGAATTCACCGACAATCTCTTCAAGGATGTCTTCCAGGCTGATGATGCCCAGCACTTCGCCATACTCGTCGACCACCACGCCCAGCCGCCGCTGTTGCTTGTGGAAATTGAGCAGCTGCAATTGCAGGGGCGTGCTTTCGGGGACGAAGTAGGGCTCGTAGCAGACTGACAGCAAATGCTCTTTGGTCAGCTCGCTTCTGGACAGCAGGTGGCTGATCTGCCGCGTGTTGAGCACGCCTTGCACCTGGTTGATGTCGTTGTGATAGACCGGCAGGCGCGTATGGCGAGAAATGATCAGGCGCTCGATGATCAGCTCGATGCTGTCATCCAGGTTGATGCCGTCCACTTCGCTGCGCGGAATCAGGATGTCGTTGACCGTCATGCGGTCCAGGGCACGAATGCCGCCCAGTACGCCTTGCGGCAGGTCGGGGTCAGGGTCGCTGTCGTGGGTATCGATGGGGCGTTGCTGCTGCGGCTGGCCGATATCGCCTGGTTCCTGGCGCGGCTCGAACGGGCGCAGCAACAGCCGGGCAATCATATCCAGGCTCCAGCTCAAGGGGCGCAACAGGCGCAACGGCCAGCGCAGCAGGCTCTTGCCCAGCAGCAGCGTACTCAGGGGGTAGCGTGCCGCCAGCCGGCGCGGCAGGTACTCGACGAGGATCAGCAGCAAGGCGCTGCTGCCCAGCCAGGCCAGCACCGGCCCCTGGTAGAACCAGTAGCGCACGGTGATCAGCACGGCAATGATCACGATCAGGGTCTTGATCAGTGTGTTGCCCAGGATCAGGCTGTCGAGGTCGACATCGGTCCTGTGGCGGATCTTGCGACCGTCGGTGCACAGGTAGTGCGCGCGTTCGAGCGCCGTGAACAGTCCTGCCCACAGCGTCAGCAGGGCCAGCACACCGAGCAGGGGACCGATGGGCAGATTATCCATGTGCAAGGCTCGTCAGATGTGCAGGATGAATTCGCGTACCAGCTTGCTGCCGAAAAAGGCCAGCATCAGCAGGCAGAAGCCGCCCAGGGTCCAGCGAATCGCCTTGTGTCCACGCCAGCCCAGGCGGGTGCGTCCCACCAGCAGCACGCTGAACACCACCCACGCCAGGCAGGCCAGCAGGGTCTTGTGCACCAGGTGCTGGGCAAACAGGTTCTCGACGAACAGCCAGCCGGTGATCAGCGACAGCGACAGCAGCGCCCAGCCTGCCCACAGGAAACCGAACAGCAGGGTCTCCATGGTCTGCAACGGCGGGAAGTTGCGAATCAGCCCCATGGGGTGCTTGTGCTTGAGCTGATAGTCCTGCACCAGCAGCAGCAAGGCCTGGAAGGCGGCAATGGTGAACATGCCATAGGCCAGGATCGACAGCATGACATGGGTCAGGATGCCGGGCTCTTCGACGATCGGTTGCACGGTGCCGCTGGGCACGAACTGCGCCATCAGCACGGTCACCAGCCCCAGCGGAAACAACAGCGCCAGCAGGTTTTCCACCGGGATGCGGATCGTGGCCAGCAGGGTCAGGACGATCACCGCCAGGGCGATCAGGCTGGCCGCATTGAAGAAGTCCAGGCCCAGGCCGACAGGCCGTACCAATTGCGAATACAGGCCGATGGCATGGGCAATCACCGCCAGGGTGCCGAGCAGGCCCAGCAGCCGCTTGTCGGGCCGGGCGGTCTGGCTCAGGCGAATGCCCTGGTAAACGGTCGCAACGGCATACAGACAGGCGGCGGCGAGGGTGGGGAGCAGGCTGGCTGGCAAAGGGGACATAGATCCTGACGGGCGGGCCCTGAAAGGCGCTGAGTGTGGCATAGACCGACGTTGCACGAAAGAGTGCCAGCGTGACGCTGCACCGTACAAAAGGACGGTCATCGCCATGCCGGTGTCCGTGGGGCGGAGTCTCGGCTATAATCGCTGCCCTGTTCAGGCCGCGGGCTCGCCGTGCGCCACTTGTCTCTATCGCGGCGGGGCCGCACCCACCGGGTCGACCAGAGCCTTAAAGGATCGCGCATGTTTGAAAACCTAACCGACCGCCTTTCGCAGACGCTGCGCCATGTCACCGGCAAGGCCAAGCTGACCGAAGACAACATCAAGGACACGCTGCGCGAAGTGCGCATGGCCTTGCTTGAAGCCGACGTCGCACTGCCGGTGGTCAAGGACTTCGTCAACAGCATCAAGGAGCGCGCTGTCGGCACTGAAGTGTCGCGCAGCCTGACGCCGGGCCAGGCGTTCGTAAAGATCGTCCAGGCCGAACTTGAAAGCCTGATGGGCGCCGCCAACGAAGACCTGGTGCTCAACGTGGCACCGCCTGCGGTGGTGCTGATGGCCGGTCTGCAGGGTGCGGGCAAGACCACCACCGCCGGCAAGCTGGCGCGCTTCCTCAAGGAGCGCAAGAAAAAGACCGTGATGCTGGTCTCGGCCGACGTCTACCGTCCGGCGGCGATCAAGCAGCTCGAGACCCTGGCCAACGACCTGCAGGTCACCTTCTTCCCGTCCGACATCAGCCAGAAGCCGGTCGACATTGCCCAGGCAGCGATTCGCGAAGCCAAGCTCAAGTTCATTGATGTCGTGATCCTCGACACCGCCGGCCGTCTGCACATCGACGCCGAGATGATGACCGAGATCCAGGCGCTGCATGCGGCGGTCAAGCCGGTCGAAACCCTGTTCGTGGTCGACGCCATGACCGGCCAGGACGCGGCCAACACCGCCAAGGCCTTCGGCGATGCACTGCCGCTGACCGGCGTGATCCTCACCAAGGTCGACGGCGATGCCCGTGGCGGTGCCGCGCTGTCGGTACGTGCCATCACCGGCAAGCCGATCAAGTTCATCGGCATGGGCGAAAAAAGCGAAGCGCTCGAACCGTTCCACCCTGATCGTATCGCCTCGCGTATCCTGGGCATGGGCGACGTGCTCAGCCTCATCGAGCAGGCCGAGCAGACCCTGGACCGCGACAAGGCTGACAAGCTCGCCAAGAAGCTCAAGAAGGGCAAGGGCTTCGACCTCGAGGACTTCCGCGACCAGCTCCAGCAGATGAAAAACATGGGCGGCCTGGGCGGCCTGATGGACAAGCTGCCGAGCATCGGCGGCATGAACCTGTCGCAGATGGGCAATGCCCAGGGCGCGGCCGAGAAGCAGTTCAAGCAGATGGAAGCGATCATCGGCTCCATGACTCCGGCCGAGCGCCGCGACCCTGACCTGATCAGCGGCTCGCGCAAGCGCCGCATCGCGCAGGGCTCCGGCACCCAGGTGCAGGACATCGGGCGGCTGATCAAGCAGCACAAGCAGATGCAGAAAATGATGAAGAAATTCTCCACCAAGGGCGGCATGGCCAAGATGATGCGTGGTCTGGGCGGCATGATGCCTGGTGGCGGCGGTATGCCGAAGATGTAAGGGTGCAGGCCCCGCCATGCCGTGTGCATGGCGGGGCCGTCACCTGTTCCCATCCTGGACGCGGCGTGTGCCGTGTCCGTCCAGCGCGAGAGGGGGACCTTTCGCACCCTGCCTTCGGGCAGACTCTCCCGGCCGCCATTGGCGGTCGGACCTTGACAGGTCTGCAAGGCACGGCGAATGGCTGCGGAAAAAGTCATTTGCAAATGTCGGGATATTCCTTGAGAATATGCGGCCTTTCGGGCACCTATGCCCGCTGTGCACCTTAGATTTGCAGCACCGACTAAACAGGAACGATGTTCAATGCTAACCATCCGTCTTGCCCTTGGCGGCTCCAAAAAGCGCCCGTTTTACCACTTGACCGTTACCGACAGCCGTAACCCACGCGACGGTTCCCACAAGGAACAGATCGGTTTCTTCAACCCGATCGCTCGTGGCCAGGAAATCCGCCTGTCCGTTAACGAAGAACGCCTGAACTACTGGCTGGGCGTTGGTGCACAGACTTCCGAGCGCGTAGCTCAGTTGCTGAAAGAGCACAACAAGGCCAAGGCTGCGGCCTGAACCTTATGAACGCGACGCCTGCATCTGCCGACGATCTGATCGTCATTGGCAAGATTTTCTCGGTTCATGGCGTTCGCGGCGAAGTGAAGGTTTATTCCTTTACCGATCCGATTGATAACCTGCTGGACTACGGGACCTGGATGCTTCGGCGCGAAGGACGTGTGGAAAAACAGGTAGAACTGGTCAGTGGACGCTTGCAAGGCAAGTTCCTGGTCGCAACGCTCAAGGGTCTGAACGATCGCGACGAAGCCCGTCTTCTGTCCGGTTGCGAGATCTGTGTGCCGCGCAGCCTGTTCCCCGATCTGGACGATGGCGAGTACTACTGGTACCAGCTTGAAGGCCTGAAGGTCATCGACACGCAGGGGCAATTGCTCGGCAAGATCGATCACCTGCTCGAAACCGGTTCGAACGATGTAATTGTGGTCAAGCCCTGCGCAGGCAGCCTGGATGATCGCGAGCGCCTGTTGCCCTATACGGAGCATTGTGTGCTGGCCGTCGACCTGGAAGCCGGCGAGATGAAGGTGGACTGGGACGCGGACTTCTAAGTGGCCAACTTGCGCATAGAGGTCATCACGTTGTTCCCGGAGATGTTTTCCGCCATCAGCGAATACGGCATAACCAGCCGCGCGGTGAAACAGGGTCTCATGCAACTGACCTGTTGGAATCCGCGGGACTACACCACGGATCGGCATCACACTGTGGACGATCGCCCCTTCGGTGGCGGCCCCGGCATGGTGATGAAGATCAAGCCCCTGGAAGATGCCCTGGTTCAGGCCAGGCAGGCAGCAGGGGAGACGGCGAAGGTGATCTACCTGTCGCCGCAAGGCCGCAGACTGAATCAGTCGGCGGTACGCGAACTGGTGAACGAGAGTGCACTTATTCTCATTGCCGGTCGTTATGAAGGCATTGACGAGCGTTTCATTGAAGCGCATGTCGATGAAGAGTGGTCGATTGGTGACTATGTTCTGTCCGGGGGCGAGCTTCCGGCGATGGTGCTGATTGATGCGGTTACACGGCTGCTGCCTGGAGCTTTAGGGCATGCGGACTCTGCGGAGGAAGATTCCTTCACGGATGGTCTGCTTGATTGCCCGCACTACACCCGACCTGAGGTGTATGCGGATCAGCGTGTACCCGACGTATTGCTCAGTGGCAATCACGCACATATCCGGCGTTGGCGTTTGCAGCAGTCCCTTGGAAGGACCTACGAACGACGGGCCGATCTTCTGGAAAGTCGCTCACTTTCTGGAGAAGAGAAGAAGCTGCTGGCGGAATACATCCGCGAGCGGGACGATAGTTAACGTATCGATGGCTGATCCGGGAGGATCACCCTTAGGAGCATAGTATGACCAACAAAATCATTCTCGCCCTCGAAGCAGAGCAGATGCAGAAAGAAATCCCGACCTTTGCCCCGGGCGACACTGTTGTCGTTCAGGTGAAAGTGAAGGAAGGTGATCGTGCACGTCTGCAGGCTTTCGAAGGCGTCGTAATCGCCAAGCGCAACCGCGGCGTGAACAGTGCTTTCACTGTTCGCAAGATCTCCAGCGGCGTTGGCGTAGAGCGTACTTTCCAGACCTACAGCCCGCAAATCGACAGCCTGGCTGTCAAGCGTCGCGGCGACGTTCGCAAGGCCAAGCTGTACTACCTGCGCGACCTGTCCGGTAAAGCAGCACGCATCAAGGAAAAACTGTCCTGATACAGTTTTTCGATGCCTGAAAAAGCAGCCTTCGGGCTGCTTTTTTGTTGTCTGGCGTTTCTTCGTGGCAGCGCATGTAGTAGGTTTTGCAGTCTGTTCATCGTTGTCATCGAGCTGCAATGTCTGCCCTGGATCACCCCCTGATTGACCGTTTTCTCGACGCCTTGTGGCTTGAAAAGGGCCTGTCCGACAACACCCGCGACGCCTACCGCAGCGACCTGACCCTGTTCAATGGCTGGTTGAACGAACGCGGGGCGCAATTGCCCGAGGCCGGCCGCGAGGTTATCCTCGATCACCTGGCCTGGCGCGTCGAACACGCCTACAAGCCGCGCTCTACAGCGCGCCTGATCTCTGGCCTGCGTGGCTTCTACCGCTACCTGCTGCGCGAAAAGCTGATTGCCATCGACCCCACCTTGCAGGTCGACATGCCGCAACTGGGCAAGCCGCTGCCCAAGTCCCTGTCCGAAGCCGATGTCGAAGCCCTGCTGGCCGCCCCCGACCTGAGCGTGGCGATCGGCGAGCGCGACCGCGCCATGCTTGAGGTGCTGTATGCCTGTGGCCTGCGGGTCACCGAACTGGTGGGCCTGACCCTGGAGCAGGTCAACCTGCGCCAGGGGGTGGTGCGGGTCATGGGCAAGGGCAGCAAGGAGCGACTGGTGCCAATGGGCGAGGAGGCCATTGTCTGGATCGAGCGTTACCTGCGTGGGGCCCGCAGCGAACTGTTGAACGGGCGACCCAGCGATGTGTTGTTTCCCAGCCTGCGCGGCGAGCAGATGACCCGCCAGACGTTCTGGCACCGGATCAAACAGCATGCGCAGGTGGCCGGCATCGGCAAATCCCTGTCGCCGCACACGCTGCGCCATGCCTTTGCCACTCATTTGCTCAACCACGGTGCCGACTTGCGTGTGGTGCAAATGCTGCTGGGCCACAGCGACCTGTCGACCACCCAGATCTACACCCACATTGCCCGCGCCCGCCTGCAGGAACTGCATGCCAGCCATCACCCGCGCGGCTGATTTTGCCCGACAGTCCGGGTCCGTGTTGGCGGGCTTATGTGATAGTCTTTGCCGGTTTCACAGAGCGAGGCAGGCGCTACGGCGCAGCAAGGCCTCGGCTCTGCCCGTCGTCATAGGAGTTTTCATGCGCGTTCCTTCGTTTCTTGCCGCCATCGTTGTCGCGCTGGCCAGTACCTTCAGCGTGTTTGCCCAGGCCGATGCCGGGGCCGAACAGGCCATTCGCAAGACCCTCGACACCCTCGAGCTCGAACTGCCGGTCGAAAGCATCGCCGCCAGCCCGCTGGGCGGGCTCTACGAAGTCAAGCTCAAGGGCGGCCGTGTGCTGTATGCCAGTGCCGACGGCCAGTTCGTGGTGCAGGGCTACCTGTTCCAGATCCAGAACGGCAAGCCGGTCAACCTGACCGAAAAAACCGAGCGCCTGGCCATTGCCAAGACCATCAATGGCATTGCAACCGCCGACATGGTCATTTACCCGGCCGTGGGCGAAACCAAGTCGCACATCACCGTCTTTACCGACACCACCTGTCCGTACTGCCACAAGCTGCATGAAGAAGTCGGCCAGTTGAACAAGCTGGGCGTCGAAGTGCGCTACGTGGCCTTCCCGCGTCAGGGCCTGGGTTCGCCGGGTGACCAGCAGTTGCAGGCGGTCTGGTGCTCCAAGGACCGCAAGGCGGCCATGGACCAGATGGTCGAGGGCAAGGACATCAAGGCGGCCAAGTGCGATAACCCGGTGGGCAAGCAATTCCAGATCGGCCAGTCGATCGGCGTCAACGGCACACCGGCCATTGTCCTGGCCGACGGCCAGGTGATCCCGGGTTACCAGCCGGCCGCTCAGGTGGCCAAACTGGCCCTGGGCGCCAAATAATCCATTTTTAGCGGCACGGTCTGCGTGCCGCTGTTTTTTCGCGGTCGTCCTCCAGGCGGCTGTTCTACGGGGAGTTCATCAGTGAAACCGGTCAAAGTAGGCATTTGTGGGCTGGGTACCGTCGGTGGCGGTACCTTCAACGTGCTTCAGCGCAACGCCGAGGAGATCGCCCGCCGTGCCGGGCGTGGCATCGAAGTCGCGCAGATTGCAGTTCGTACACCAAACCCCAATTGCCAGATCACCGGTATTGCGACCACCACCGATGTATTCGACGTGGCCAGCAACCCTGAGATCGACGTGGTCGTCGAGCTGATCGGCGGCTACACCGTCGCCCGCGAGCTGGTGCTCAAGGCCATCGACAATGGCAAGCACGTGGTCACCGCCAACAAGGCGCTGATTGCCGTGCACGGCAACGAAATCTTTGCCCGTGCCCGCGAGAAGGGCGTCATCGTCGCCTTCGAAGCAGCAGTGGCCGGCGGCATCCCGGTGATCAAGGCCATCCGTGAAGGCCTGTCGGCCAACCGCATCAACTGGGTGGCCGGCATCATCAACGGCACCGGCAACTTCATCCTCACCGAAATGCGCGAAAAAGGCCGTACCTTTCCAGACGTGCTGGCCGAAGCGCAGGCGCTGGGTTATGCCGAAGTCGACCCGACCTTCGACGTCGAAGGCATCGACGCCGCGCACAAGCTGACCATCCTGGCCTCCATTGCCTTTGGTATTCCGCTGCAGTTCGACAAGGCCTACACCGAAGGCATCACCAAACTGACCACGGCCGATGTGAACTACGCCGAAGCCCTGGGCTACCGCATCAAGCACCTGGGCGTGGCGCGCAGCACCGATCAGGGCATCGAACTGCGCGTGCACCCGACGCTGATCCCGGCCGATCGCCTGATCGCCAACGTCAACGGCGTGATGAACGCGGTCATGGTCAACGGCGATGCCTCGGGTTCAACCCTGTTCTACGGTGCCGGTGCCGGCATGGAGCCGACCGCGTCGTCGGTGATCGCCGACCTGGTGGACGTGGTGCGGGCCATGACTTCGGACCCGACCAACCGCGTGCCGCACCTGGCCTTCCAGCCCGATTCGCTGTCGGCGCACCCGATCCTGCCGATCGAGGCCTGCGAAAGCGCCTATTACCTGCGCATCCAGGGCAAGGACCACCCGGGCGTGCTCGCCCAGGTGGCAAGCATCCTGTCCGAGCGCGGCATCAACATCGAATCGATCATGCAGAAAGAGGTCGAAGAACAGGATGGCCTGGTGCCGATGATCCTGCTGACCCACCGTGTGGTCGAGCAGCGTATCAATGACGCTATCCAGGCCCTGGAAGCCTTGCAGGACGTCGTAGGCCCGGTGGTTCGTATCCGCGTCGAACACCTCAACTAAGAGCAGCGGCAAGCGGCAAGCCGAGCGCGTATCGCTCTGACGTATGGCTTATCGCTTGAGGCTTGCCGCTCAAACCAAAGGTTTGAAAAAAATGCGTTATATCAGTACCCGTGGCAAAGCGCCGGCGTTGAACTTCGAAGACGTGCTGCTCGCAGGTCTCGCCAGCGACGGCGGCCTCTATGTACCGGAAAACCTGCCGCGCTTCACCCAGGAAGAAATCGCCTCCTGGGCCGGCCTGCCGTATCACGAGCTGGCGTTCCGGGTGATGCGCCCCTTCGTGGCCGGCAGCATCAGCGATGCCGACTTCAAGAAGATCCTCGAAGAAACCTATGGCGTGTTCGCCCATAGCGCCGTCGCCCCGTTGCGTCAGCTCGACAACAACGAGTGGGTGCTGGAGCTGTTTCACGGCCCGACCCTGGCGTTCAAGGATTTTGCCCTGCAACTGCTTGGTCGCCTGCTCGACCACATGCTGGCCAAGCGCGGCGAGCGCGTGGTGATCATCGGCGCCACCTCGGGCGACACCGGTTCTGCCGCCATCGAAGGCTGCCGTCGCTGCGACAACGTCGACATCTTTATCCTGCACCCGAACAAGCGCGTCTCGGATGTCCAGCGTCGCCAGATGACCACCATCATGGGCGACAACATCCATAACATCGCCATCGAAGGCAACTTCGACGACTGCCAGGAAATGGTCAAGGCCAGCTTTGCCGACCAGGGTTTCCTCAAGGGCACGCGCCTGGTGGCGGTCAACTCGATCAACTGGGCGCGGATCATGGCCCAGATCGTCTACTACTTCCACGCCGCCCTGCAGCTCGGCGGCCCGGCGCGTTCGGTGTCGTTCTCGGTGCCGACCGGCAACTTCGGCGATATCTTCGCCGGCTACCTGGCGCGCAACATGGGCCTGCCGGTCAACCAGTTGATCGTCGCCACCAACCGCAACGACATCCTGCACCGCTTCATGAGCGGCAACCAGTACGTCAAGGAAACCCTGCACGCGACCCTGTCACCGTCGATGGACATCATGGTCTCGTCGAACTTCGAACGCCTGTTGTTCGACATGCACGGTCGTAATGGCGCCGCCATCGCCGAACTGATGGACAACTTCAAGCAGGGTGGCGGCTTCAGTGTCGACGAAGAGCGCTGGACCGAAACCCGCAAGCTGTTCGATTCGCTGGCCGTCGACGACGAGCAGACCTGCGCCACCATCGCCGAGGTCTTTGCCCGCACCGGCGAAGTGCTCGACCCGCACACCGCCATCGGTGTAAAGGCCGCGCGCGAATGCCGACGCAGCCTGGACACCCCGATGGTGATACTGGGCACGGCGCACCCGGTCAAATTCCCTGAGGCAGTGGAGAAGGCCGGTGTAGGAAAAGCGCTCGAGCTACCTGCACATCTTTCTGATTTGTTCCAACGCGAAGAACGCTGCACCGTACTGCCCAACGACCTCAAAGCCGTACAGGCCTTTGTCAGCCAGCACGGTAACCGTGGCAAGCCGCTCTGACGGTATCGTTGTGTAACAACTTGAGGCCCGCCCCCCGGCGGGCCTTGCTGTTTTTGCATGCCAAACTCTGCCGGTTGAATGATTTCGGAAGAGTGTGCGGTTGTGAAACAGGCAAGCAGGGAGCGTCCCCTCCACAAGACCCCGTCAGGGCCCGTCGCGCAGGCATGGCGTGTGCTGTCGCTGGTGCTCATGGTGCTGTTCGTAGCACCGGCCGGTGCGGTGCAAAGCCTGGCGTTCACGCTGGGCGTGCCATTCGATGACCCTGGCGTGCTGGCGCTTGATGATGCCGAGCGCCAATGGCTGGACCTGCACACGCCCTTGCGCGTCGGCATCGCCATTGCCGATAACGAACCGATCGACATCACCACCGACGGCAACCGCTACCAGGGCGTCAGCGCAGATTACCTGAGCCTGCTCGGCCGCCGACTGGACACCCCCCTGCAACTGGTGGGTTTTGCCCAGCGCGAGGATGCCATCGAGGCCCTGCGCGCCGGCAGCATCGACCTGCTGACCAGCGCCAATGGCTTTGACCGGGGCGAGCCGGAACTGACGTTTTCACGGCCCTACATGCCTGACCGGGTCGTGGTGGTCGGGCATGGCCAGCCCCTGATCCCCGCCCAGGGGCTGGTCGGCAAGAAGATCGTGGTGCTCGAAGGCTATGTTAACCCCGAGGTCATGCACCGGGTCTACCCGGACAGCGAGATCATCCAGGCACCGAACCTCTACAGCGCCATGGAGGCCCTGGTTCAGGGCGAGGTGGATGTCTTTATCGGCAATGAAATCGTGGCGCGCGCCTACCTGGCCATGCGGCCTTACCTGAAACTGCAGATCCTGTTCGAAGCGGCGCTGCCATCGGCAGGCTTTGCCTTTGCCCTGCGCGAGGACGACCAACGCCTGCGCGAACTGGTCGATAAGGCCCTGATCGGCCTCGAACTGGCGCTGGAACGCGAGATACAGGTGCGTTGGACATCCGGGCTGGGGCCGGATGCTTCCGGCCAGCGCATCACCCTGAGCGGCGCAGAGCGACGCTGGCTGGCCAGGCACCCACAGGTGACGGTCGCCACCAGTGAGCACCCCCCGTATATCTATCGTGACACCCATGGCCACTGGGTGGGGCTCAATGTCGACGTGCTGGCGCGGGTCTCGCGCATGACCGGCCTGCAGTTCGTCTATCGGCCCATGCCTTCTACCCAGGCCAGCATGGATGCCCTGCGCAATGGCCTGGCCGACATGAATACCACACTGGCCGAGAACGCCCGGCGCAAGCAGTTTCTCAATTTCACCTATTCCTTTGGCGGCAGTAACTGGGTGTTCGTGACGCGCACCGGACAGGCGTCGCCCACCAGCCTGGCCGATCTGGCAGGCCAGGTGCTGGCCTTGCCGGCCCGCCATGCACTTGAAGACGACATCCGCCGCCACTATCCGGCTATCGAACTGCACCTCGTGGACACCTACGTGCAGGCGCGTGAACGGGTGGAAAACGGCCAGGCCGACGCGACCATTCAGAACGAGGCCGGAGCCTGGCTGTTTGCGCCCGGCAAGCTCAAGCCCGGGCGCAGCGTCGACGGCAAATGGTCAGCCGATCGCTTTTCGGTGATCAAGTCGCAGCCCGAACTGCTGAGCATCCTCAACAAGGCCCTGGAGGAGTTTCCCGTGGCCGAAATGCGCTCGATACGCCTGAAATGGCTGGGCACGATGCTGCCCCAGCCGTCGTTATGGAGTCGTGCGCCTGCGTGGATGGTGTGGACCCTGACCCTGGTGGTGTTGCTGGGCCTGGTCTCGCTGGCCTGGCGCAGCCGGCTCAAGGTCCAGATGCGCCTGCGCCAGCAGGCTGAGGCCCGGCTCAACGATCAACTGGCGTTCAGGCAGGCATTGTTCGATGGCCTGCCAATGCCGCTTTATGTCCGTGACCGGCAAGGGCGATTGCTGGCGTGCAATCACCATTACGAAACCTGCCTGGGCATCAGCATCGAGCACATGCTCGGGCGCCGTCTGATCGATACTGACCTGCTGCCGGGCAGCGTGGCCAGGCAGATGCATGACGATTACCTGCACCTGCTTGAAAAGCGCCAGCCAGTATTCACCGACCGGGTGCTGGAGCTGTCCGGCCGGCGTGTCGAAGTACGGCAGTGGAGCACGCCGTTTCTCGGTGCCGACGGGCAGTTGCAAGGGCTGATCGGTGGCTGGGTGGATCTCACCGGGTGCAGCGCCGGTGTCCAGGCCGAACCGGTTGCGCACGAGCCTCATCTCAATGACAACAATGACCTTTCCTGACACCCGACGCTGGCGACCTGCGGAGACCTGCCTGTGCATTCACTCAAGGTACTGATTCTCGAAGACCATCCCTTCGAACTCATGGCGCTGCACCAGATGCTCAATGCCAATCAGGTGTTCCAGGTCCTTGCCGCCGACAGCGTGGTAGCGGCCTGCGCTTCGTTGCGCGCCAGAGGACCTGTGGACATCGCCATTTGCGATCTGCAGATGGACGGGGCAGACGGCCTGGCGTTGATCGATCACCTGATCGAGACGCGTCAGGCGCGCTCACTGATCGTGCTCAGCAGTGCGCCCGCCGAGGTTCAGGACAGTGTCGCGCGGCTGGCCCGCCAGCGTGGTATCGAGGTGCTGGGCTGCCTGCGCAAGCCGGCATCGGCCGCGTCGGTGCGTGCCCTGCTCAAGGCTTACCTGCGCCATGAGGAGGCGATGGACAGGCTTGAGCCCCCGGCCGGCCTGCCGGTGCACATCGAATGCGCAACCCTGTTCAGCCAGGCGGGCGGCGCGCCGCCGGTGGAACAATGGGTGGCGTACTTTCAGCCCAAGGTCAGCCTGGAGGGCGACCTGCTGGGGGTCGAGGCCCTGGTGCGCTGGCAACACCCGCAGCACGGGCTGCTGAGCCCCGGCAGCTTCATGCCGGCGTTAGAGCGCGCCGGCCTGTTGGCCCCCCTGACCTGGCGGGTACTGGAACTGGCACTGCAATTGTCGGCCCAGGTCCGTGACGAGCGCGGCAAGGCCTTGCCTGTGGCCGTCAATATCGCGCCCTGCGTGCTGGAACAGCCAGGTTTTGCCCGGCAGGTCCTGCAACGGCTGGCTCATCATCGCCTGGCACCGGGCCTTTTGACCCTGGAGATCCTCGAGCACCAGGCCGGGCAAGCCGGTGACTGGCCGTTGCATGAATTGTTGCGCCTGCGCATGAAGGGTTGCCGCCTGTCGATCGATGATTTCGGGACCGGGGCCTCGAACATCCAGCGGCTGCTGCAACTGCCTTTTTGTGAGCTGAAGATTCCCGCCGAGTTCGTCCGCGGCATGGGTGAAGACCCGCGCCAGTCGGCGGTGGTGGCGGGGGCCCTGTTCATGGCCCGACGCCTGTCGATGGAGGTGGTGGTCGAAGGCGTCGAGAGCCTCGATGACTTCCACAGCCTGCTGGAACTGGGCGCGCTCGCGGTCCAGGGCTACTTCATCGCCCGGCCCATGAGTCCGCACGAGTTGCTTGCCTGGATGGCCGCGCGCCGCCAGTGGCTGCCCGGGATACGTCTTGAATAACCGGTCATTGCGCCCAGTCTTTCTCTCTGTCACATTCCATAGGCATGCTCCAGAGCATTGACTGCTTTACGCACGGCTGTCAGAACTTTCCGGGCCGGGCGCAGGTCATTGATAAGCACCTTTGCATTCAACCTGTTGAGTGGTGAACTAGATGGAAAATATCAGCTTGCTGCTAAGTGAAGCGCTGTCACCGTACCAGGCCAGCCTCGGGCCTGCCGGTTCCAAAGGCGAACGTCTGGTAACCCTGAAGAATGCTGCCGGTGTCACCGTCATCGAGCGCCGTTTCAGCGCCGATCAGTTGCGCGACAAGTTTCAGTTGACCGACGTGGTCGACGGTCTGCATCGCGACCTGCTGGTCGTCGAAGGGCGCATCGAGCCCTGCATGATCGCCGCCATGCGCCATGTTGCCGCCCACCGCCCGTTTTCGGCTTCATCGGCTTTTCTGTAGCTCCGCCACGACGGCGGCCAGGAACCTTTGCCGGATCCCGGGTTCAGATCAGGTACGGCAGGTTCGATCATTTTGCTCCGATGTTCGATGCCGGCCATCCTGGCGACAAGCCAAGGTTTACCCCGATCAGTCATCCCCGCTGTTCGGGGTTTCTTTTGTCCAGCACCCTTTATTTGTCAATAAAGAAGGTCTTGGCGTCTTCCAGGTACTCCGCGCGTTTCTGTTCGTCCAGCCACTGGGCGTAGAAGCCCACCAGGTATTGCTGGCGCAGCACCCGCATTTCCCGGTTGATGATGGCCATCGCCTGGCGGCCTTGCTCGGTGTCCGAGCAGCCGATATGAGTGAACTGGTACTTGGGCGTGTCCTTGACCGGCAGGAACACCAGCTCGCTCTCGCGAATCCCCTGTTGATGTGCCTGGTAACGTGCTTCGGGCCAGTAGCTGATCATGGCCTGCAGGCGCCCCAGCCGCTGCATCTGCAACAGGCTGCCGATCGCATCGTTGCCGTAATGCAGGTTCAATTCGTCAGGCACGGTCTGCTGGAGGATCGCGTCGATCACCGGGCCATAGCTGCGTTCGGCGACTACACCGACCTTGACCGTCTTGCTGGCCAGCAGCGCCTGCAGGTCGACATGCCGGTCGGCAATGAACGGTGTGAACAACGAAAGATCATCCTTGCGTACGATCAACCCATTGCTGAACACCGCATAGGTGGGGATGGAAAAGATGATTTTTTTGGCTCTTTCGGCGGTCCACAGCAGCGTCGGGTCGCAGGTGAAGTTGGGTTCATTGAGCATTTGCAGGCCGCGGGCCCGGTTGACGCGCATCAGCACATGGTCGTATTCGGGCATGTGCGCGATCAGGATCGGCATGAGTCGGTCGATGGCGCCCTGGCCCTGGTCGGGACCGGAAAAAATGGTCACCGGTGCCATGTCGCGCAGCAGCCAGGTCAAGGTGTCCCTGGCCTGGCCTGTGGCCGGCAGCGCACAGAATGCCAGGGCCAGCAGGCGGGTCACCAGATGCCGGTACAAAAGGGGCGAGGCGCGAAAACACATACGTCGAACTCATCCTCGGGCAAAGTGATCCGGAGTGCTCGTCAGGCTAGCGGATTTTCAGTCTTATGGCCCTTGGCCGCAACCAATGCCGGTGAAATAGCCAATGGTCGGCTGTACAGGCCAGTCAATGTCGTTACGCCGCCCCGCATCGGGTAGACTTGCCGGCTTTATCCTGTCCTGGAAGCCCGTTCATGGCTCAGCCGTCGACGACGTACAAATTCGAACTCAACCTGACCGACCTGGACCGCAGCGTCTATGAAAGCGTCAAGCAGACCATTGCCCGTCACCCTTCGGAAACCGAAGAGCGCATGACGGTGCGCCTGCTGGCCTACGCCCTCTGGTACGACGAGCAACTGGCATTCGGTCGCGGCCTGTCTGATGTAGACGAACCGGCCCTGTGGGAAAAAAGCCTGGATGACCGCGTGCTGCACTGGATCGAAGTCGGTCAGCCCGATGCCGACCGCCTGACCTGGTGCTCGCGCCGCACCGAGCGCACCAGCCTGCTGGCCTACGGCAGCCTGCGCGTGTGGGAAGGCAAGGTGGTGCCGGTGGCGAAAAACCTGAAAAACGTCCATATCGCCGCGGTGCCGCAGGAAGCGCTGGATATCCTGTCCAAAGACATGCCACGGGTCATCAAGTGGGACGTGATGATCAGCGACGGCACGATCTTCGTCACCGACGACCGTGGCCAGCACGAAGTGCAGCTGCAATGGCTGACCGGCGACCGCGACTAATCACCTGTTTACAGACCCCGGGAAACCCATGCGCATCGAACACCGCCCACTGCCTCATCCTTTGCCCTTGCTCGGCGACCTGCCGCCCTTGCTCACCCGCCTGTACGCCTCTCGCGGCGTGGCCTCGGCCGAGGAACTGGACAAGGGCCTGGCGCGGCTGATTCCCTGGCAGCAGCTCAAGGGCATCGAGGCGGCGGTGCAATTGCTGGTCGAAGCCCTGCAGCAGCGCCAGCGAATCCTCATCGTCGGTGACTTCGATGCCGACGGCGCCACGGCCAGCACCGTCGGTGTGCTGGGCCTGCGGCTGATGGGGGCGGCGCACGTCGACTACCTGGTGCCCAACCGGTTCGAGTTCGGCTACGGCCTGACCCCGGAAATCGTCAGCGTGGCGCTGCAACGAACTCCGCAACTGCTGATGACCGTCGATAACGGTATTTCCAGTGTCGAGGGCGTGGCAGCGGCCAAGGCCGCAGGGCTCAAGGTATTGGTCACCGACCACCACCTGCCTGGTCATGAGTTGCCGGCCGCCGATGCCATCGTCAATCCCAACCAGCCGGGCTGCACCTTCCCGAGCAAGTCCCTGGCCGGCGTCGGGGTCATTTTCTATGTCCTGATTGCCCTGCGTGCGCGCCTGAGCGAACTGGGCTGGTTCGAGCAGAAGCCGCCTAACCTGGGCGAATTGCTCGACCTGGTGGCGCTGGGCAGCGTCGCCGACGTGGTACCACTGGATGCCAACAACCGCATCCTGGTGCACCAGGGCCTGATGCGTATCCGCGCCGGTCGTGCCCGGCCCGGCCTGCGCGCGATTCTTGAAGTGGCCCGGCGCGATCCATCACGCATCACCTCCACCGACCTGGGCTTCATCATTGGTCCGCGCCTGAATGCAGCCGGTCGCCTGGACGACATGAGCCTGGGCATCGAATGCCTGTTGTGCGACGACCCGGTGCTGGCGCGGGAAATGGCCGTGCAACTGGATGAACTCAACCAGGACCGCAAGAGCATCGAGCAGGGCATGCAGCGCGAAGCCCTGGCGCAGTTGCAGGACCTGCCGGTGGAATCCATGCCGTTCGGCCTGTGCCTGTTCGAGCCGGACTGGCACCAGGGCGTGATCGGTATCCTGGCCTCGCGCCTCAAGGAGCGCTATCACCGCCCGGCCATTGCCTTTGCCAGCGCCGGCGACGGACTGCTCAAAGGCTCGGCGCGCTCAGTGCCCGGCTTTCATATCCGTGACGCGCTGGATGCGGTAGCGGCCCGCCATCCGGACCTGATTAGCAAGTTCGGCGGGCATGCCATGGCCGCCGGCCTGTCACTGCCCGAGGCCAATCTGACGGCCTTCACCGAGGCCTTCGACCTGGAAGTGCGTCGGCAATTGACCGAAGACGACCTGACCGGCCGGTTGCTGTCCGACGGCACCCTGGCGGTGGAAGAGTTTCATCTGGAACTGGCCCGCGCACTGCGCAATGCCGGTCCCTGGGGCCAGCATTTTCCCGAGCCGCTGTTTCATGGGGTCTTTGAGCTGGTCGAACAGCGTGTGGTGGGCGAGCGGCACCTGAAGATGGTGCTCAGGACCGAATGCGGCAGCCTGCGCCTGGATGGCATCGCTTTTGGCGTGGACCGCGACGTCTGGCCAGACCCCACCATTCGCTGGGTCGAAGTGGCCTACCGGCTGGATTTGAACGAGTTTCGCGGCAACGAAACGGTGCAACTGCTGGTCACGCATATTGCACCGCGTTGAACGCTGTGCGCCCTTGGATTGTCGACTAGTCTGTGTAGAAAAAGGCAAAGCCGCTGCGCATTGCCGGGCAGGTTGTGAAGGTGAGCACCGCCTCGCCTGACCTGCGTATCTGGTTCTTGCGCCCCCGTTCAGGAGCGCTGGACGCCTGACTGTCAATCTGAGAGGTCGCCATGAGTCTGCTGCTAGAACCCTATACCTTGCGCCAACTGCAACTGCCCAATCGCATTGCGGTTTCGCCGATGTGCCAGTACTCCAGCGTCGACGGGCTGGCCAACGACTGGCATCTGGTCCACCTCGGCAGCCGAGCAGTCGGCGGTGCCGGGCTGGTCTTCACCGAGGCCACGGCCGTCACTGCCGATGGCCGTATCACGCCGCAGGACCTCGGGTTGTGGCATGACGAGCAGATCGAGCCCCTGCAACGCATCACCCGCTTCATCAGCGCCCAGGGCGCTGTGCCGGCCATCCAGCTGGCCCATGCCGGGCGCAAGGCCAGTACCTGGCGGCCCTGGCTGGGCAAGCATGGCAACGTGCCGATCGAAGAGGGCGGCTGGACCCCGCGTGGTCCGTCGGCGATTGCCTTCGACCCTGAGCACAGCGTTCCGCAGCCATTGAGTGAAAACGATATCCAGGATGTCATCGACGCCTTCGTGACGGCCACCCGGCGCGCCCTGACCGCCGGCTTCAAGGTGGTCGAAGTACATGCCGCGCATGGCTATCTGCTGCACCAGTTCTTGTCACCGTTGAGCAACCGGCGCACCGATCAGTACGGTGGCTCGTTTGAAAACCGTATCCGCCTGACGCTGCAGGTGACCGCCGCCATGCGTGATGTCTGGCCGGCCGAGTTGCCGCTGTTTGTGCGAGTGTCAGCCACCGACTGGGTCGAGGATGGCTGGAACCCGGACGAAACCGTCGAGCTGGCGCGCCGGCTCAAGGCTCTGGGCGTCGACCTGATCGACGTGTCGTCCGGTGGCACCTCGGTGCACGCCGAGATTCCGGTGGGGCCTGGCTACCAGACCCGCTTCGCCGAACGCATCCGCAAGGAGTCGGACATCGCCACCGGCACCGTGGGCATGATCACCGAGCCGGCCCAGGCCGAGCATATCCTGCGCACCGGCCAGGCCGACATCATCCTGCTGGCCCGTGAGCTGTTGCGCGACCCGTACTGGGCGCTGCATGCCGACGATGACCTGGGCAGCCGCCAGGCCGTCTGGCCGGCTCAATACCAGCGTGCCACTCATCGCGACCAGCCGATCCACGAGTCTGACCTGCGCGACTGACCGGCCGGCGGCAAGGGCAGACGCAGGCCCTTGCCGTCAGGCACCCGAAGTGCGCAATTGAGCAATGCAGCCACTCAAGGTGGCAATCGAAAACGGTTTTGTCAGCACATGCATGCCGCTGCCCAGTGTGTCGTAGGTCAATGCCGCACTTTCGGCATAGCCGGTGACGAACAGCACGCACAAACCGGGGTTCAGTAGCCGCGCCGCATCGGCCAGTTGCCGGCCGTTCATGCCGCCTGGCAGACCGACATCCGTGACCAACAACTGGACGGGCGGGTGCTGGTGCAATACCTTCAAGGCCGCCGCGCCATGCTCGGCCTGCAAGACTGCATAGCCCAGGTCCACCAGCACCTCGCTCATCAGCTGGCGCACGGCCGGTTCGTCATCCACCACCAGCACCATTTCGCCACTGCCCGAGTGAGCCTGCCCGGCCGACAAGGCTTCGGTGGCCGGCTCAGGGGCCAGTGCGTCTTGCACCACAGGCAGGTAGATGCTGACCTTCGAGCCCAGCCCCGGCGTGGAGACAATCCTTACATCGCCGCCCGATTGCCGTGCAAAACCGTAGATCATCGACAAGCCCAGCCCGGTGCCCATGCCCAACGGCTTGGTGGTGAAGAACGGATCGAAGGCGCGGCCGATGATCTCCGGCGACATGCCGGTCCCGGTGTCGCTGACGCACAATGCCACATACTGGCCAGGCGGCAGTTCGTGCTGCTCGGCCAGCACCGGGTCCAGCGGCAGGTTACCTGTCTCGATCAGCAACCGGCCGCCATCAGGCATGGCATCCCGGGCGTTGTTGCACAGATTGAGCAGGGCGTTTTCCAGTTGATTGGGGTCTACCTGCGTGGACCACAGGCCGGGGGTGGTCGACACCTGCATGTCGATGGCCGGCCCTACGGTGCGCTGCACCAGCTCGGCCATGCCCTGGACCAGCGCATCGATATTGGTCGGTCGCGGGGCCAGGGTCTGGCGCCGGGAAAACGCCAGCAACCGGTGCGTCAGGGCTGCCGCCCGCCGCGAGGACTCCAGGGAGCCGGTGATATAACGCCCCAGGTCGTCAAAGCGGCCCTGGCCGATGCGCATTTGCAGCAATTCGATATTGCCGGTCACGCCCATCAGCAGATTGTTGAAGTCATGCGCCAGACCACCGGTCAGTTGCCCGACGGCTTCCATTTTCTGTGACTGGCGCAGGGCTTCTTCGGTGGCTCGCAGCGCCTCGGCCCGTTGCTTTTCCTCGGTCATGTGCTTGCCCAGCGCAAAGATCAGGCCTCTACCAGGCGCGGCCGTCCAGCCGAACCAGCGATAGCTGCCGTCCCGGTGCCGGTAGCGGTTTTCGAACAGTGGCAGCTCAAGGCTCTGGGCATGGGCCAGGGCGTGGCGGGAGGGCTCGACATCGTCGGGGTGCAGTCTGTCGGTGATCGAGGTGCCGATCAGTTCTTCGGCCTCAAGGCCCAGCAGAGCGCTCCAGGCCGGATTGACACGCTGGAAGCAGCCATTGAAGTCGACGATCGCCAGCAGGTCGGGTGACATCTCCCAAAAGGTGTCCAGCTCCATGGTGCGCTGTTCAAGGCGGGCAGTCTGGCGACGTTCCAGGCGCACCAGATCCTCGATCAGGGCCTGGCGCTGCAGCTCGCCAGCCTTGAGCGCCTGACGGTCCAGCACGTTGCGGGTGGTTTCATTGGTGCAGCAGAACACCCCGTGCACCTGGCCGTGCTCGTCGCGCAAGGGCGAGAAACAGAACGTCCACCAGGTCTGCTCGGGCTCGCCATAGCGCGCCATGGTCAGCGGCAGGTCATTGGCCTGAAAGGTTTCGCCGGCCAGGGCATTTTCGGCCATCGGCCTGACCTGATCCCATACATCGGACCACAGCACCGCGATGGGCATGCCTATGGCACCTTCGGTACGCGGTCCAAGGATCGGGGTGTAGGCATCATTATGGAAAAACAGCAGGTCCGGTCCCCAGATCAGGTACATCGACACCGGGGAATCGAGCATCAGGTGCAGCGCCGTTCTCAGTGCACCCGGCCACTGATCGACAGGGCCCAGCGAGGTTTGACTCCAGTCCTTGTGCCGGATGACCCGCGCCGCCTCGCTATTGCCGACGGGAAAACCAGTGCTTGATGTCACGTGCAGCAGCTCCCTTGCAAAGATGGGTGACGGTTGGACCAGAACGGCTTTTCGGCGAACGTCATGGAAGGTTCGAGGGATTGACCACACAGGCCGGCAAGGGTTGCACCTTGTCGTACGACATTTTGACAGCTGCCTCCCAAGGTCTTGTGCCTGGCACAAGATCCGTGGCGCTCATCAAACCTGTGGGCGGCGGCTTGCCGGCAAGGCCTATACACCTGCTGCGCCTATCACACAGCCATCGCCRGCAAGCCGCCTCCCACAGTCCGGTGCCAGGCCCGATATTCTGGGCGACATCAATCTGGTGGGAGGGGGCTCTGCCCCGGGCGGCGATCCGACGATGAGGCCAGCAAGGCCCATACACCTGCTGCGCCTGCCACACCGCCATCGCCAGCAGAGCTGCCTCCCACAGTCTGGTGCCAGGCACGAGACCTTGGGCGACATTAATCCTGTGGGAGGCGGCTTGCCGGCGATGAGGCCAGTACGGCCCATACACCTGCTGCGTCTGTCACACAGCCATCGCCAGCAGAGCTGCCTCCCACAGGTCTTNGTGGGAGGCGGCTTGCCGGCGATGAGGCCAGTACGGCCCATACACCTGCTGCGTCTGTCACACAGCCATCGCCAGCAGAGCTGCCTCCCACAGGTCTTGTGTCAGGCCCGAAATCCAAGGCGAAATCCAACTGGTGGGCGGCGGCTTGCCGGCGATGAGGCCAGTACGGCCCATACACCTGCTGCGTCTGTCACACAGCCATCGCCAGCAGAGCTGCCTCCCACAGTCTGGTGCCAGGCACGAAACTCAGGGTCACATCAAACCTGTGGGAGGCGGCTTGCCGGCGATGAGGCCAGCAAGGCCTATACACCTGCTGCGCCTGCCACACCGCCATCGCCAGCAGAGCTGCCTCCCACAGGTCTTGTGTCAGGCCCGAAATCCAAGGCGAAATCCAACTGGTGGGAGGCGGCTTGCCGGCGATGAGGCCAGTACGGCCCATACACCTGCTGCGTCTGTCACACAGCCATCGCCAGCAGAGCTGCCTCCCACAGGTCTTCTTGGGCGACATCAATCTGGTGGGAGGGGGCTTTGCCCCGGGCGGCGATCCGGCGATGAGGCCAGCAAGGCCTATACACCTGCTGCGCCTGTCACACAGCCATCGCCAGCAGAGCTGCCTTGCCACAGCTGACCTGAAACATTCCGAATCACACAGCCAGAGGGGCACACGGGACTTAGCGGCGGGTTTTTTGTCAATCAACCATCCAGTTCAGGTTCGAAGGTATTTCAGATGAATACGCGTGGTTTACTCGATCAATTGCTCAAGTCAGGGCAGCAGATGCTGCAGGATAAAGTCAGCGGCAAGCCGGGCAAGCATCGCTCCGGCAGCGGCGGCCTGGCCGGTGGCCTGGGCAGCCTGCTCGGGGGCGGCAAGTCATCGTCCGGCGGTCTGGGGGGCCTGCTTTCCGGGGCGGGCAGCGGGGCGCTGGCGGCCGGGGCCATGGGCTTGCTCAGGGGCAAGGGCGCCCGTGGCATGGGCGGCAAGGTATTGACCTATGGTGGCCTGGCGGCCCTGGGTGTGATTGCCTACAAGGCCTACAACAACTGGCAGGCCAGCCAGGGCCAGGCCGGGCAGCGCGAGCCGCAGACCATCGACCGGCTGCCTGATGACCAGGCCGAAGAGCACAGCCTGGCGATCCTGCGGGCGCTGGTGGCGGCGGCCAAGGCCGATGGCCATGTCGACGACCGCGAGCGGCAACTGATCGAAGGCGAGTTCGTCAAGCTCAACGATGATCGTCATTTCCAGCAATGGCTGCATGCCGAACTGGACAAGCCGCTTGACCCGGCCGAAGTGGCCCGCGCGGCACGTACACCGGAAATGGCGGCCGAGATGTACATTGCCAGCCTGGTCATGGTCGACCAGGAGCACTTCATGGAGCGCGCCTACCTTGAAGAGTTGGCGCGCCAGTTGAAGCTGGACGCGGGCCTGCTCCGCGAGCTGGAAGCCCAGGTCCGCCAGGCCCAGTAATCCGGTCAGGGCCGGTCAGGGCCTGGGAGTCGCCTCGCGGTTGGTCAGCGCCTTGATCAGCACCTGCTGGTCATGCTCATGCTGGCGCTGCAGGTCCTGAGCGCCCTGTCCGAAGGCCGGGTCATTGAGGCTTTCGACCGTTTCAGTCAGCACCATCAGGCTGTCGCGGTAGCCTTGCTCCAGGTGTTCGAAGCGCTCGGCGTAGTGCTCGCGCAGCCAGTCGGTCCAGAATCGCTGGCTGGCGGCAAACTGCAGGAACGCGTCGCCTTGCTCGCCGGCCATGACTTGCGTCAGAGCGCTGTCCAGCTCGCCCGGACGCAGCTCGGCGTGCACCTGATACAGCATATGCTGCGGGGGCACCGGCAGTTCCAGCCGTTGTGCCCAACGCAGGCGATAAGCCAGGCGCACTTCGGCCTCATCACGATCACCTGCCTGTGCACGGGCTATATCGTCCAGTGCCTGCAGGCGATACAGCCGGCGAGCCAGTTGCAGCAGCGGTGCGCTGCCAGGGTTGCCAGGCAGGTCGCGCAGCGCCTGGCCGGTGAAGACCATCACCTCCATCTGGTTGAACTCCAGGATGACGCCATCCGGGCATGTCTCGTCATGGCTGAGCAGGCGCAGTGGCTCCTCGGCCATTGCATCGAGGGTGGCCCGCAGTGCCGGGTCCTGGTCGGCCGCGTCCAGCACACGCCAGACGCGGTCGATCAGTTGGGTACGACTGCCGGGCTTGCGGTAGTCGGCGGTATGACGCAACTGGCCGACCATGTCCAGCAACTGGCGGCTGTCGGGGTGGCCGGCCAGCCGTTCCCAGGTCGCTGCGCGCACCGTGGCGATGGCGCTGTCCTCGCCTTGCCAGGGCCCGACCACCGGCGGCTCTGGGTCACGCGCCCTGGCCGCGCCATGGCGATGACCGGAGCCGTCAGATTCCGATCCGGAATCGGAGTCGGAGTCATGCGGTTCATGCCAGGAAATACTGCGGATGTCCTCCGACACGTCCATCAGGAACGAATAGGTGCGGTTATAGGCTTCCGAGACATGGGCACGCAGCATGTGCTCCTGTGACAGCGGGTTGCCCAGCAGGTTGATATCGCAGTGTTGATGATCGCTGCGTGGATTGGCCAGCAAGCTTTCAGGAATGTCCTGCAACCGGTTGTTGCTCAGGATCAGGGCCTCCAGTGGATCAGGCAGCAGATCCAGGATCCATTGCGGCCAGTGTTGCAGGTCGGTATTGCGCAGCGACAGCCAGCGCAGGCAACCGGTACGCAGGCCCGATACATCATGAATCTCGCCCAGCCGGTTGCCATCCAGTTCCAGCATTTCCAGTGCGGGCAGGCGGGCCAGGAAATCCACGGTCGACTGGTCTACGTTCAGGCCCTGGTCGATCAGGCCCAGCGTGTTGAGTTCGCGCAGCTCACTCAGGGCGCGAGGCAATTGCACCAAGGGCGTGACATGCCCGTTGAGCTGGAACATCGACAGCCGCGGAAAACGCCTGATCAGTTCGTCCAGTTGCTCGACGGTGGCATTGACCTGGTTGAGGTGCAATGCCCGCACACGGCTGCCCATGAAGGCCGGCAGGCGGCGAGGAAAGTCCGCCAGGTCGATCGACTCCAGCACCAGCGGGTCCAGGTCGGTGCCCAGCGAATAGGCATGCCAGTAGTCAAGCAGTGCCTCGCCAATGCGCTGGCGATCGGCAATGCGCTGCGCGTTCAATGGTCTGTTCGAGCTGGAAGCGCCTACCCAGCCCTCGATAGCCTCGACCAGGGCGTGGCGCTCTTCGAGCATTCTGTCCAGGTTTGGCTGCATCGAGGAGGGCATGTCCAGGGTGAAACGCAACGACATATCGCCCGCCTGCTCGCCCAGCCAGGCGCACAGCCGTGTGCCTTCGGACAGCGGGTTGCCACGCAGGTCGATATGGCTGCGATGCAGCAGGGCCGGCGGATTGTCCAGCACGGCCTGTGGCAAGGTACTGATCTGATTGTGAGCCAGTGATAGCTCACGGATCCGGGCCGGAACCAACTGATCGAGCCAGGCGGGCCAGCGATCCAGGCCGGTCCGCTCCAGCACCAGTCGGTCGACGTGCAGCCAGCTCAGGTCCAGCGACTGGAACGGGCTGAAACGGTTGCCGGACAGGTCCAGGCTGCGCAGGTGGGGCAGGCCTTGCAGGACATCCAGCTGCGCCTGGCTGAGCAACATGCCCTGATGGGGCAGGCCCAGTTCGGTCAGTTGCGGCAGGCTGCGCACCACCCGCTCCAGCAGGTCGGGAAAGCGTGACTGCAAACCGCTCGGCAGCGGGTTCTGGAGCATGGCGAGTGACTGCACGTTCGAGAACTGACGCAAGAAGCGCTCGAGCACCTCGCCGCTGGCCGTCGAGGTCTGCATGGCAGAACCGGCGGCATGAGCCGTCACGTTTTCAAGCCTCATGCGCGTGACTCGCTCGAAAAAGAACGCCGGCAGTTGCGCCGGAAAATCTTCCAGGGCCTGCGAGTGCAAGACCAGCAGGTAAGGGCTGCGTTGCAGTTCGGGCAGGCTGTTCATGCGCCAGTGGGTCCAGATCTCTTCGGCCATGCGCGTCCGGCTTTGCAGGCGCGCCGTATCCGCCTCGAGCCCGACAATGGCAGCGCTCTGTTCACTCCACCGCGCCAGGCTGGCGCGCAAGGCCATCTGTTCGTCCAGCAGGGTATTGAGGCGGGCGTCGATCTGCGCATGATCCAGGCCCAGCTTGAGCAACTGTTCATAAAGGTCTTCAGGGTAGAAATCTTCAAATTCCAGCAGGCGAATCTTGTCCACCAGGCTCTCGCGAGTAAAGGCCCAGTCCGGACGACCCCGGCCGCTCAGGGGATAACCGAGACGGCCGTCGGCCAGGCGCATGGGCGAGCGAAAGCCTGGTTTGACCGGCTGCATGCCCAATGCGCTACGCGCCTGGCGGCGCGGCAGCGGTCGTTGGCGAATCAAGGCCTGCAGGTCGGCACCCTGACTGACATGCGCCACCCCCAGTGCCTGGCGCTGGGCATCGGGCAAGGCGTGCAGGATGGCGGCGAACAGAGTGTCCCGACCGTCCAGGTGCAGGTTGTCGGCATCGCGGGGTTCATAACCGTCCGGGTATCTGACCAGCACCTTGCGAACAGGCGCTGTCTCGGCGCCGATGCTATCGCTCAAAAAGCCATGGAAATGCCCGTCGCGCACCTCCAGGCGTACATCGGCCGACCAGCCGGGCAAGTATTCCAGGCTGTGCAGCGCCAGCCTGTCGGTATCAGGGTTGGCCGCCACGCTCAGGTATAGACCTTCATAGGCCCGGGCCAGGCGTACCTGTTGACGATAAAGCCGTGCCTCTTCGGCCAGGCGCAGGGGCACGCCTGCGCCATCGATCAGGTGCGCGCGTTCCCCGGCGCTGGCCTGGGCCAGGATTTCCTCGGCCACAGGTTTCGGCAGCGGCGCCGGCAACTGCGCTTGCAAGGCCTGCACCGCAACATCGTCAGTGGTTTGCAGGGCCAGGTAGCGGCGCTGGAACCGCTCGCCATCATTGGCCAGTGCATGCGCGAGCCGGAACCGCTCGGCTGTGTCTGCCAGCAGGGCCGGTGGGCGCTGATGATCGTTTAACGCCTGGCGCAGCACCGAGTCGGGCAGGTCGCAGGTGGTAAGGATGTCGCGCATCAAGGCATCGGGATAAGTCTGGGCGTCATACCCCAGGCGACGTACCAGCGTCAGCCCCTGCATCTGCCCCGGCTGGTCGAGTTCATGCAGCCAGGCCCGGTCACCGTTGTGGCGCAGCGCCGGCCGGTAACCCCCGGCCTTGTGCGGATGCTCCAGCACATGCCCCAGGCCGCCGGCGCCTGGCTGCACTGAATAGTGCTGGCCATCGAGCACCAGCCAGCGCTTGCCCTGATAGGGCACCAGGCCCGACGCATCCGGCGTCAGCCCGGCCGGCAGCACGATGTCATGGGCAAAGGGCGTCAGGTCCGGCTTCCACAGGCGGGTACGGCCGTCGGGCAGGGTCACCGGCCTGAGCGGTCGCATCGGCTCCGGTGCCTCGATCGCGGGCAGTCGGCCGCCCTCGGCCAGGGCGCTGCCCAGTGCGGCGGTCATGGCCAGGTTTTCAATCACATCCACCAGATAGCCCAGTGCCTGGTCCTGCTCGCCCCGGGTCCAGCTTTCGATGCCTTCGAACACCTCATAGCCCAGCTGGGCGGCGGTGGCCGCCAGCATGATCTCGCCCAGCACCGGCACGGCGAAGGCCGCGACATTCAGGGTATTGAGGGCAAGATCGCGCCACCAGGCCAGGCGCTCGTCGACACTGCGCAGGTCCTGATCGGCGGTGGGCACGCCCTGCACGCGGGCATTGTCCTTGATGAAGGCCAACTTGCGCTTATACAACGTTTCGAACAGCGGCCCGCTCAGGCGGCTTTCGCTCAGGTGCAGGCGCGCCTGCGGGTCGGCAAATTGCTCCAGCCATTGCTGATGATTGCCGTCGGCCCGCAGTACCGTCGGGTAGAGCTGGCGATGCAGGGTATCGACGATGCGGCTGCGATGCCGGGCCGGAATGAAACGGCTGAAAAAGTCTGCATAGTCTTGGCTCAGCAGGCGTTGGCGTAGCGCATCATGAAAGGCCGCGGTCGATGGGTAGCCCCTGAGTGGCACCACCGGGTCGTCGGGTATATAGACCAGCACCGGTTCGACCACGGTGGCCAGGTCGCGGTCCTTGCCGATCAGCAAGATCCCGTCGAGCTCGACGTCCCACAGCCGCAAGGTGCTGCACACCAGGGGCTGGCCATCGAGGCTGGCCGCCGGCAGGTCTTGCACAAGGGCCAGCACGGCCTGGTAAGTGTCGGCATCGACACGTCGCTGCAGCCGCGCGATGTGCAGTTCCAGCAGCAGCGTCGAACGGGTGAACGCCTGCAGGTCTTCGGCACCTTGCGCGGTGAACACCTGATCGATGTGCGCCTGGTACTGGCCGCCCAGATCCAGCAGGCGCGCCAGGGCGGCAAACTCATGGGCGGCAATGGCCACCGGCGTGCCGCTGACGGTCGGCCCCAGGACCTGGTAGCTGTCGAACACCCCGGCCTTGAGTGCATCGCTTTCATCCATGGCCCCAGGCTCGGTGTCGGCGACCTGAAAGTTCTGCAGGGCCGCGTCCAGCAATGGTCGAATGGCCGCCTTCAATGCCCTGTTGGCCTCGATCAGCGGGTCCTTGGCCGCGCCCATGAACGAGGTGTCGGTGCGGGCATGGCTGGCGTGCAGCAGACAGGTCGTGCGTACATCGACCTCCAGGCCAAAGCGCGCCTTGATGCCGTTGACCAGGCGTGGCTCGGCAAACCCCTGCAAGGTGCCCAGCCGGTCCAGCAGGGGGGCAATGCGCTGTTGCAGGTCGTGGTGCCGTGCCGATTGCGCCTGCAGTCGGTCGACGACCTCGGGCAATGCCGTGCGCCCGGCTGCCAGCCAGGGCAAATCCATGGCCCGGCGACTGGCCAGGCGCAAGGCGGCGTGGGTGCTGGCCGGCGCCTGGCGCAGCCATTGCGGCACATGCGGATCGATCAGGTGTTGATGAAGGGCCGGCAGGGTATCGGCGGCATTGACAGTCATGTCCATATGAAAAAAAGCCTCATGGCGATTGAAAAGGCCGCGAAGCTTACCGGCGCGATACGGGCTTGCAGGCACTAACTATCTACCCGGCAGCGACGGCGAAAATGGGATTGAATCGGTGTGGGCGTACGCCCTGTGTCCGGGAACGCGTGGGGTTCTCCCCGAACCCTGCACAAATCTGCGACAATCCGGCCTTGTCCTTTCGACCTGACCTTGCGTACCTGATGACCGCCGAATCGCCCTCTATCGACCTGTTGCTGAAAAACCTCGACCACGCCATGAGCGGCGACCGTCATAAATTGCGCCGCCAGTTGCATGAGCTGCGCAAAAAACCTGACGAAGCAAAGCTGGCGTCGTGGCTTGAACGCTTCCAGGCATCGTGTGCAAAGGTCGAGGCGCGGCGCTTGAGTGTGCCGACCATCCGCTACGACGATCACCTGCCGATTGCCGCCAAGCGCGATGAGATCAAGGCCGCCTTGCTCAAGCACCAGGTGCTGATCATTGCCGGCGAGACCGGCTCGGGCAAGACCACCCAACTGCCCAAGATCTGCCTGGAAATCGGTCGCGGCCAATACGGCCTGATCGGCCACACCCAGCCGCGGCGGATTGCGGCGCGCAGCGTGGCCAGCCGGGTCGCCGAAGAGCTGGCCACGCCCCTGGGAGCACTGGTCGGCTACCAGGTTCGGTTCGAGGACCAGAGCGGCGATAACACGCTGATCAAGCTGATGACCGACGGCATTCTGCTGGCCGAGACCCAGAACGATCGCTTCCTGGAGCGCTACGACACCCTGATCGTCGACGAGGCCCACGAACGCAGCCTGAACATCGACTTTCTGCTCGGCTACCTCAAGACCCTGTTGCCGCGCCGTCCGGACCTGAAAGTCATCATCACCTCGGCGACCATTGACCTGCAGCGTTTCTCCGAGCATTTCAATGACGCGCCGATCATCGAAGTGTCGGGCCGTACCTTCCCGGTCGAAACCCTGTACCGCCCGCTGGCCAGCGAGCAGGACGAGGAGGGCAACAGCGTCGAGGAAGACCTCACCGTCGACCAGGCGATTTTGGCCACCCTCGATGAACTGGCGGCCATGGAGCGCAGCGAAGGCAAGCTGCCGGGCGATGTGCTGGTGTTTTTGCCTGGCGAGCGCGAGATTCGCGACGCCGCCGAGGTGCTGCGCAAGGCCCAGCTGCGGCACACCGAGATCCTGCCGTTGTATGCACGCCTGTCGCCGGCCGAGCAGCAGCGCATTTTCCAGTCGCACCCAGGGCGCCGCGTGGTGCTGGCCACCAACGTCGCCGAAACCTCGCTGACCGTGCCGGGCATTCGCTACGTGATCGACACCGGCACCGCGCGCATCAGCCGCTACAGCTACCGTGCCAAGGTCCAGCGCCTGCCCATCGAGGCGGTGTCCCAGGCCAGCGCCAACCAGCGCAAGGGGCGCTGTGGCCGGGTCGAGCCGGGCATCTGCATCCGCCTGTACAGCGAAGAGGATTTTCTCGGGCGCCCGGAATTCACCGACCCCGAAATCCTGCGCACCAACCTGGCGGCGGTCATCCTGCAGATGCTGCACCTGCGCCTGGGGGATATCAGCGACTTCCCGTTCATCGAGCCGCCGGACGGCAAGGCCATCAGCGACGGCTTCAACCTGTTGCAGGAGCTGTCGGCGGTCACCCGTGAAAACCAGTTGACCCCGCTGGGTCGCCAGCTGGCGCGACTGCCGGTGGACCCGCGCATGGGCCGCATGTTGCTGGAGGCTGCGCAACAAGGCAGCCTGCAGGAAGTGCTGATCATCGCCAGTGCGCTGTCGGTGCAGGATGTGCGCGAGCGTCCGCCCGAGCGTCAGCAGGCGGCCGACCAGGCGCATGCACAATGGAAGGACGCCGACTCGGATTTTGCCGGGCTGGTGAACCTCTGGCGCGGGTTCGAAGAGCAGCGCCAGGCGCTGACTTCAAGCCCGTTGCGCAACTGGTGCCGGCGTAACTTTCTCAATTACCTGCGCCTGCGCGAATGGCGCGATGCGCACCGGCAACTGAGCCTGATCTGCCGCGAACTGAAGCTGCCGGTCAATGCGGAACCGGCCGACTATGGCAAATTCCATAAAGCGATTTTGTCCGGTCTGCTCAGCCAGGTCGGCCAGAAGACCGAAGAAGGCGACTATCTGGGCGCCCGCCAGCGCCGTTTCTGGGTGCATCCCTCTTCTGGGCTGGGGCGCAAGCGTCCGCAGTGGGTGATGGCCGCCGAACTGGTCGAGACCACCAAGCTGTATGCGCGCATGGTGGCCAAGATCGACGTCGACTGGATCGAGCCGTTGGCCGGGCACTTGATCAAGAAGAATCACTTCGAACCGCACTGGGAGAAAAAGCGCGGCCAGGTCGTGGCCTTCGAGCAGATCACCCTGTACGGGCTGATCATCGTCGGTCGTCGTCCGGTGCACTATGGCCCGGTGGACCCGGTGGTGTCGCGCGAGATGTTCATCCGCGAAGGCCTGGTGCGCGGCGATATCCTGTCGCGGGCCAAATGCCTGAGTGCCAACACACGCCTGCTTGAAGAACTCGACGAGCTGGAAGCCAAGGCCCGGCGCCGCGACATCCTGGCCGACGAAGAAACCCTGTACGGCTTTTATGACGCACGGCTGCCGGCCGAGGTGCATCAGACTGCAACCTTCGACAGCTGGTACCGGGTGCACAGCCAGAAAGACCCGCAACTGTTGATCATGCGCGAAGAAGACGTGCTGGCCCGCGAGGCCAGCGAAGTCACCGCTGCACAATACCCCGACACCTTGCGCCTGGGTGAACTGACCCTGCCGCTGACCTATCACTTCGAGCCCAACCACCCGCGCGATGGCGTGACCTTGCGGGTGCCGGCGCCGCTGTTGCAGTCGCTGCCGGCCGAGCGCCTGGAGTGGCTGGTGCCGGGCCTGCTGGAAACCAAGTGCATTGCCCTGGTGCGCAACCTGCCCAAGGCCACCCGCAAGAACTTCGTGCCGGTGCCGGACTTTGTCCGCGCCGCCCTGCAGCGCATCACCTTTGCCGAGGGCTCGCTGCCCCAGGCACTGGGCCGTGAACTGTTGCGCATGACCGGCGCACGGGTCACGGACGAGGCCTGGAGCGAGGCCGCGGCCGAGCTTGAAGGGCACCTGAAAATGAACCTGGAGGTGGTCGACGGCAACGGCAAGTTCCTGGGTGAAGGCCGCGACCTGGACGCGCTGACCGCCCGCTTTGCCGAAGCCGGGCAAGCCGCGCTGGCCATGCCGCACAGCGCCAAGGGGCAGCAGCCGGTGGAGGCCAAGGGCTTTGCACCCGTGGCGCAGCAGACCCAGCAGAAAATCGCCGGACTGTCGCTGACCGTCTACCCGGCGCTGGTCGAGGAAGGCGGTACGGTCAAGGAGGGGCGTTTCCCGACCCAGGCCGAAGCCGAGTACCAGCACCGCCGCGCCTTGCAGCGCCTGCTGTTGCAGCAACTGGCCGACACCGCGAAATTCTTGCGCGGCAAGTTGCCGGGGCAGACCGAGCTGGCGCTGTTGTACCGTGACCTGGGCCGGGTCGATGCGCTGATCGAAGATATTCTGCTGGCCAGCCTCGACAGTTGCGTCCTCGAAGGCGAAGACACGCTGCCGCGCGATGGCGCCGGGCTGTTGTCGCTGGCCGAGCGCAAGCGCGGCGAATGGGCCGAGCATGCCGAGCGCCTGGCGCGCCTGACCCTGGACATTCTCAAGCTGTGGCACGGCCTGCAAAAGAGCTTCAAGGGCAAGATCGACCTGGCCCGAGCAGTGGCCCTCAACGACATCAAGGGGCAACTGGGCAAGCTGGTGTACCCGGGCTTTGTGCGCGAAACGCCGGGGCAGTGGCTCAAGGAACTGCCGCGCTATCTCAAGGCCGTGGAGCTGCGCCTGGAAAAACTGCCCGGCCAGTTGCAGAAGGACCGGGTCTGGAGCATTGAGCTGGGCGAGCTGTGGGCCCAGTACCAGGCCCGTGCCGCCAAGCACGCCCAGGAAGGCAAGCGTGACCCGGAACTGGTGACCTGGCGCTGGTGGCTGGAAGAGTACCGCGTCTCGCTGTTCGCCCAACAACTGGGGACCCGCATGCCGGTGTCCGACAAGCGGCTGAGCAAGCAGTGGAGTCAGGTGCAAGGCTGATAGTACCGACACTGCGGCTGTCCTTGGAGAGTGCAATGCGGTCTCTGGATTGTGCCTCACCCGTAGGAGCGCGCTTGCCCGCGACCGAGTGCGCAGCGCTCGCAAAATCTCCAAAACGCCGAAAATCTGCAGCGAATGACCGAAAAATTTGTGAAACGCTGAAATTTTACGACTGCTGCGCAGCCGGTCGCGGGCAAGCGCGCTCCTACAGCACGCGGGTGTGTTCGGGCTGCGATAGCACCCGCTTGCGGCGATATGTCAAACTTTGCGCCTTGCCTGGCCTATAGGCCCCTACCTTCAACAAGAGAGAAACGACCGTGCACAACGTCGTCATCAGCGGCACCGGCCTTTATACCCCGGCCCAGAGCATCTCCAACGAAGAGCTGGTGCAGTCCTTCAATGCCTGGGTCGCACAGTTCAACCACGAAAACGCCGCGGCCATCGAGCGTGGCGAGGTTCAGGCGCAGGCCGCGTCCGATGCTGCTTTCATCGAGAAGGCGTCCGGCATCAAGAGCCGCTTCGTGATGGACAAGCAAGGCATCCTCGACCCGCAGCGCATGAAGCCGTCGCTGCCCGAGCGCAGCAACGACGAGCGCTCGATCCTCTGCGAAATGGGCGTGGCCGCCGCCGAGCAGGCCCTGCTGCGTGCCGGCAAGACCGCCGCCGACATCGACGGCGTGATCGTGGCCTGCTCCAACCTGCAGCGCGCGTACCCGGCCATCTCGATCGAGATCCAGGCAGCATTGGGCATCCAGGGCTACGGCTTCGACATGAACGTGGCCTGTTCGTCGGCCACCTTCGGCATCCAGACCGCCTGCAACAGCGTGCAACTGGGCCAGGCCCGTGCCGTGCTGGTGATCAACCCGGAGATCTGCACCGCTCACCTGAACTTCCGCGACCGCGACAGCCATTTCATCTTTGGCGATGCCGCCACTGCCGTGGTGGTCGAACGGGCCGACCTGGCGACATCGGCACATCAGTTCGAGATTCTCGGCACGCGCTTGTCGACGCAATTCTCCAATAACATCCGCAATAATTTCGGCTTCCTCAACCGCACCGCTGATCAAGGCGTCGATGCGCAGGACAAGCTGTTCGTGCAGGAAGGCCGCAAGGTGTTCCGTGAGGTATGTCCGATGGTCGCCGAACTGGTGGGCAGCCATCTGCAGGACAGCGGCTTGAACGTCAGCGACGTGCAACGCTTCTGGCTGCACCAGGCCAACCTGAGCATGAACCACCTGATCGTCAAGAAATTGCTGGGCCGCGAAGCGACGCTCGATGAAGCGCCGGTGATCCTCGACACCTATGCCAACACCAGTTCGGCAGGCTCGGTGATCGCGTTTCACAAGTACCAGGATGACCTGCCAGCCGGCGCACTGGGTGTGCTCAGCTCGTTCGGTGCCGGGTATTCGATTGGTTGTGTGATTCTGCGCAAGCGCTGATCCACAGACCCTAAAAGCAGGCTCATGAAAAAGAGCCTGCCGGTATCGCCGGATGATGGGGAGCGATACCTGCAAGCTCTTTTCTTGAAGCGGACGCTGAACGGGTCAGCGTCCTTGTAGCGCAGTTTAGAACTTGACCTCGGCATCCAGTTGCAGGATGTCGACGTCCTTGTTGCGACCGGCACGGCTGGCGAAGTCGGCTTCGGCCATCAGGTAGGTCGCGCCCAGGGCGAAGTTCTTGTCGATTTCATAACCGACTTTGAACTTGTGGCCACGGGAACCGGTGGTGCCGTTGGCGAAGTCCGAATCGGTGAAGGCACCGACCACGGCGTTACGCTGCACGTCGCGGTAGTTGTAGTCCAGGCTGAACCCGAACGCCTTGGTCTTGGCACCGGCCAGCCAGGCGGTGTCGTGGCCGTCGGTGGACTCATCGTTGACCACGTACTGACCATAAAAGGCCAGTGGAACGGCCAGGCCGGTCAGGTCGATCTGGCCAAAACCTTCGTACAGGCGGAACTCGGTGGTGGTGTTGCCGTTGACCGACAGGGCGCAAGGGGTGGTGCTGGCGGTGGCGCCGCAGGTGCTGTCCTTGTCGTTATCGTAGCCGTAGACGCTACCGCCCAGGGTCACTTTCAGGTCATCGATCGGCGCAAAGCGGGCGCCCACCTGGCCGGCGTACAGGCGCAGGTCATTCTTGAATTCCACGCCGTTACCGTCGACGTTGTCCTTGAGCGTGTAGTGACCGGCGCTGGCGAACAGCTCGGTCTTGCCGGCCAGTGGCAGCTTGTAGGCCAGGGCCAGACCTTCCGGGTTGATGTCGCTGTCCCAGATCACGTCGCCCATGCTGACCCACGGCTGGTTCATCTTGCCGCCGATGAGCGACAGGCCCTTGATGGCGGTCGGGTGGTAGTCGATGTAGGCCAGGTCCAGCCAGATCGATTTCTTCGAAAAGTAGCCGTCCAGGTCCTGGTTGGTGGAGCGTGCGTCGTTGCCGCCACCGGTGGCGATACGGATGCCGCTGTCGACCTGCGGGTTGATTTCGGTGTAGGCACCCAGGCGTGCACGAACGCGCTGGCGATCCTTGTCACGGCCACCGTTGTCGGCTTCGCCGTCGATGTCGATGTTTTCCTGGCGGATACGCACATCGCCCTTGATCTGGGTCTTGGCTGCCCAGGCGACTTTTTTCTCGAAATCGCTCTGCGTCGACGACTTGGTGGCAGCGGCAGCTTGCTGCTCCTTGGCCAGGTCGGCTTGCAGTTCGGCATGTTGAGCTGTGCTGATCGAGCCGTTGGCCTTGAGCATGTCGAGCAGTTTGGCATCGACTGCGGCGCTGGCCGGTACGCTCATGGCCAGTGCGAAGCCGCCACACAGGGCTGCTGCAGTACGAATGGAAACAGGACGCATAATTCTCTCCAAGATGAGTACGCAGGTTCGTGTCGACCCGCTGAACATCCCTGACGGGATAACTGCAAGAGGGGTATGTAACCCCCGGTTCTAAAAACAGGCGCCAGTATTGCTGCCAGTCATTACAAAAAAGTGGCAATGTAGTGGCGTGTCCGTGACAATCCTGTTTCATCTTGAAGGCTCAAGAGGCTTGAGATAGAGCGGTCGGCCTATTGGGGTGGTGTATAAACCTGACTGATCGGTGATACTCGGGCCTGCCTGACCACCGGGGGAGAAGCTGAATGTCCGTGCAAGTCGTCGACAGCCTGAGCGCCGTGACAGCCGTCCAGTGGGACGCGCTGTTACCCGATGCCCAACCCTTTTTGCGCCATGCTTTTCTCAGCGCACTGGAAGACAGCGCCAGCCTGGGGCCGCGTTCGGGCTGGCGTGCCGAACATGTGCTGAATATCGAGCAGGGCGAGTTGATTGCCGCCTTGCCGGCGTACCGCAAGGGCCATTCGTATGGCGAATACGTGTTCGACCATGCCTGGGCCGATGCCTGTCGCCGGGCCGGCATTGCCTATTACCCCAAGCTGCTGGTGGCCGTGCCCTTCAGCCCGGTCAGCGGTGCGCGGGTGCTGGCGCACACCCCGGAGGCCGGCCTGGCGCTGCTGGAGGGTTTGCCGAACTACCTGCTCAGTCAGGGCCTGTCCAGCGCCCATGTGAACTTCACCGATTCGCACGCCGACGCCCTGCTGGCCGAACAGCCTGGCTGGCTGCAGCGCTATGGCTGCCAGTACCACTGGCATAACCGCGGTTACCGGGACTTCCAGGACTTTCTCGAGGCCTTGAGTTCGCGCAAGCGCAAGCAGATGCGCAAGGAGCGCGAGCAGGTGGCCGGGCAGGGCATCGAGTTCGATTGGCTCGACGGAGCGCAGATGAGTGAGGTGCTCTGGGATTTCGTCTATGCCTGCTACAGCAACACCTATGAAATTCGCGGCCAGGCGCCGTACCTGACCCGTGAGTTCTTCAGCTTGCTGGGCGAGCGCATGCCCGAGGCGATCCGCGTGGTCATTGCCCGCCAGGGCAGCCGCCCGGTGGCAATGGCTTTCAGCCTGGTGGGCGGCGGCAGTTTTTATGGGCGTTATTGGGGCTGCCTGGCCGAGTACGACCGGCTGCACTTCGAAACCTGTTTCTACCAGGGCATGGACTACGCCATCGCCCACGGCCTGCAACGCTTCGACGCCGGCGCCCAGGGTGAGCACAAGCTGATTCGCGGTTTCGAGCCCCAGATCACCCATTCCTGGCACTACCTGCTGCACCCGGGGCTCAAGGACGCCGTGGCGGACTTTCTCGAACAGGAGCGCGTGGGCGTGCTGGCCTATGCCGAAGAAGCGCGGGGGGCATTGCCGTATCGGCAGGCTTGACTTGTGGTCCGGCTCTGGCAAATGGGTACAGGCAGGAAGAGGTTTTGAAAAAGCTGGCAGGGATCGCTCTGGTTGCGGTCGGGATGACAGGCTGTGTCGCCGGGCATTATCAGCTCACGCTGTGCTTGACGCGGTCGAAGGCGAGAGCCAACTGCAAGACAGTTACTTCAATGGCTATTACTGGGCTTTCTACGATGGCGAGTGTACCGATACTGAGGAAACAGGCGTTCTAGGCGTTCGAACCGATGAGGAAACCAAACGCTTTTTGCTTGAACCGGATCGGCGCATATTCGTGGGGGACGATCACTTCGGGAAGCCTCAAAAAAACGGATGGACACCGCTCCAACGTTCTCTGCCTCAACATAGGAAGCTTCGTGCCTTCCCAAGGCGTCACCTATCAGATTCGCCAGAGGTTGGAGCCGGACACGTGCAGGGTGAGCATCACCGACACCCGCACAGGCGAAGCGCCTGAGAGCTTTCGCCGTGAGCCGATCACTCAGGGTTGCCAGTAATCACCAAGCAGGGGGCTGGCGCGTTCTCCTTCATACACAAAATAAGTTACTGATTTAACTGGATATAAAATTCATTTTGTAGGAGCGCGCTCGCCCGCGACCGAGTGCGCAGCGCTCGCAAAAGTCTGCGAAACGCCACAAATTTACGACTGCTGCGCAGCCGGTCGCCGGCAAGCGGGCTCCTACCTGGCCCCATGTTTGCTGCGCGACAGTGCTCCGCCTTGGGGTGGTGTCAGTGATACCGGGTGGGCTCTGCCGGAATGCCGGACCACCGCGACCGAGTGCGCAGCGCTCGCAAAATCTSSTAAACGCCACAATTTTACGACTGCTAACGCAGCCGGTCGCCGGCAAGCGGGCTCCTACAGGGCGTGAATTTTAAATCCTTTGAAATCAGTAAGTTATTTTGTGTTGATAGGCGCTGCTTCGGTGGCGAACAGCGCTCACGTAGCGTTGTAGCCATCGTGCCAAATCAATCCACCCCCACAAAACCGCCGGTCTGGTGCTGCCACAGCCGTGCATACAGCCCGCCGTGGGCCAGCAGTTCGCTGTGGCTGCCCATTTCGACGATGCGGCCTTTGTCCAGCACCACCAGCCGGTCCATGCGCGCGATGGTCGACAGGCGGTGGGCGATGGCGATCACGGTCTTGCCTTGCATGAGGGTCTCCAGGCTTTCCTGAATCGCGGCCTCGACCTCCGAGTCCAGCGCCGAGGTGGCCTCGTCCATGATCAGGATCGGCGCATCCTTGAGCAGCACCCGGGTGATCGCGATGCGCTGGCGCTGGCCGCCCGACAGCTTGACCCCGCGCTCGCCGACATGCGCATCGAAGCCGGTGCGACCCTCGGCGTCCGACAACAGCGGGATGAACTCATCGGCCTTGGCACGGTGCACCGCCTCCCACAGCTGCGCCTCGCTGGCGCCGGGGTTGCCATACAGCAGGTTGTCACGGATCGAGCGGTGCAGCAGCGAGGTGTCCTGGGTGATCATGCCGATCTGCGCGCGCAGGCTTTCCTGGGTGACGCCAGACACATCCTGGCCGTCGATCAGGATGCGCCCGCCCTGTACGTCGTACAGGCGCAGCAGCAGGTTGACCAGGGTCGACTTGCCGGCACCGGACGGGCCGATCAGGCCGATCTTCTCGCCGGGGCGAATGTCGAGGTCCAGGTGCTGGATGATGCCCCGGTCATTGCCGTAGTGAAAATTCACCTTGTCGAACGTCACGCCGCCCTGGGTGATGGCCAGTGCCTGGGCGTCGGGCCGGTCGGTGACCGCCACTGGCTGGGCGATGCTCTGCAGGCCGTCCTGCACGGTGCCGATGTTTTCGAAGATACCGTTGACCACCCACATGATCCAGCCCGACATGTTGACGATGCGGATCACCAGGCCCGTGGCCAGGGCAATGGCACCCATCGAAATCAGCGACTGGGTCCACAGCCACAGCGCAAGGCCCGTGGTGCCGACGATCAGCAGGCCGTTCATGCTGGTGACCACCACATCCATGGCCGTCACCACACGCCCGGCCAGTTGGGTCTTCTCGGTCTGCTCGGTGATGGCCTCGCGGGCGTACTGCTGTTCATGGTTGGTATGAGCGAACAGCTTGAGGGTGATGATGTTGGTGTAGCCGTCGACGATCCTGCCCATCAGCCGCGAGCGCGCATCGGAGGCGTCCACCGAGCGTTGCTTGACCCGTGGCACGAAGTACATGAGCGTCAGGATATAGGCACCGATCCACGCCACCAGCGGGATCACCAGCCGCCAGTCGGCCTCGGCGAACAGCACCAGGGCGCTGACCGAATAGATCAGCACATGCCACAGGGCATCCATCGCCTGTACGGCCGACTCACGCAGCGAATTGCCGGTCTGCATGATGCGCTGGGCAATGCGCCCGGCAAAATCGCTCTGGAAAAAGTTGAGGCTCTGCTTGAGCACATAGCGGTGGCTCTGCCAGCGAATCAGGCTGGTCATGCCGGGGGCGATGGTCTGGTGCACCAGCAGGTCGTGCAGGCCGACGAAGATCGGGCGCAGCAGCAGGGTGACCACCACCATCCAGATCAGCTCGGTTTTATGCGTGCTGAAAAACTCGGCCGGCGGGGTGACTTGCGCCAGGTCGATGATGCGGCTCAGGTAGCTGAACAGCGCGACCTCGATCAGCGCCACGATCAGGCCGACCACCATCAAGGTCACAAAGCAGGGCCACACCTGGCGCAGGTAATGCAGATAGAAGGGCAGGACCCGATTGGGCGGTGCAGCACCGGGCGCGTCGCGGAAAATGTCGATCAACCGCTCGAAACGACGAAAAAGCATGCGTATGACGCTCTTGCAGGGGGTGGGAAAGGTTCCCGTCGGCCAGCCCGGCGAAGGCCGCAGGGCTGGCCGGCCCCGATCAGTCCACGCGTTTGGCGGACTTGATCAGGATCGGGTCGACAGGCACGTTCTGCATGCCTTTCTGGGTCTTGGTGCTGGCATTGACGATCTGGTCGACCACGTCCATGCCCTTGGTCACCTTGCCGAACACGGCGTAACCGTAGTCACGCACGCCGTTGTCGAGCATGGCGTTGTCGTTGGTGTTGATGAAGAACTGGCTGGTGGCTGAGTTCACCGCCGAGGTGCGGGCCATGGCAATGGTGCCGCGCACGTTCTTCAGGCCGTTGGCGGCTTCGTTCTTGATCGCATCCTTGGTGGGCTTCTGGTCCATGTTCTGGGTAAAGCCGCCGCCCTGGACCATGAAGCCCGGGATCACGCGGTGGAAGATCGTGTTCTTGTAGAACCCGCTGTCGACATAGCCGAGAAAGTTCTGGGTGCTGATCGGCGCCTTGTCATCGGCCAGTTCCAGTTCGATCTGGCCGAAGCTGGTGTCGAGCACGACATGCGTGCCCTTGGCAGGCTCGGCGGCCATCAGGTGGGCCGAGAACAACAGGGTGCTGGCAAGGGCGAGGGTCTTGAACATGGGGCAGTGAATCCTTCAGTGGTGGTATCGACTGGCCGGCAAGCAAATCACGTTTGGCCCGGCTTGCCCAGCCCGATGCAGTCGACGGGATGTGTCAGACCCTGTGTGCGGCGATGAATTCAAGTACGGTGCGGTTGAAGGCTTCGGGCTGGTCGAGCGGGGTGGCATGCCGGGAGTGGTCGATGACCACCAGGCGCGCATCAGACATCAGTTTCACGTAGGCCTGCTTGACCGCCACCGGGGTGTAGTCGCGGTCGGCACTGATCACCAGCACCGGGCAGGTGATGCGTGACAGCCGCTCCTGCACGCTCCAGCCGACAATGGCATCGAAACTGGCGAGGTACGCGCGTTTGTCATTACGCGCCCAGCGCTCGGCGATCTTGCGCCGCAGGTCGGCCTGCCCGGGTTGCGGAAACAATAATTTGCCCAGGGCCTGCCCCAGGGTCTGCATGCTCATGACCCGGGCCAGGCTCCAGCGCTTGAACCATTGCCACACATCGTTGGCGCCACGCACCTTGACCTGCGGCCCGCTGTTGACGATGCACAGGCTCTTGAGCAGGTGCGGTTGATCGACCGCCAGTTGAAAGCCGACCATGGCGCCCATCGACAGGCCGACCAGGTGCACCGGTCCCAGGTGCAGGTGGTCGATCAGCGCTTCGACATCGGCGCTGAACATCCGCATGCTGTAGCGCTCGCGCGGTTTGTCCGAGCGGCCATGGCCGCGCAGGTCCAGGGTGATGACCCGGTAGCCGGCGGCCCTGAACGCCGGGACCTGGTATTCCCAATCCAGGCCGCTGGAGCCCAGACCGTGCAGCAGCAACAGCGGGGCGCCCTGGCCATAGTCTTCGTAGTGCAGCGAACAGCCGTCATGTTCGAAAAAAGCCATGCGTCCATCTCCTGTCAGGCTTGCGGTGGTGCCGCAAACGGCGCGGCCAGCGGCGCGGTGTCGAAGGTGCGGATCAGTTCGATCAGGATCTGCGTCGCCGGACCCAGTGGTTTGTCCTTGCTGGAGTAAAGATAGAAGGTCGGGCTGCGGGTGCCGCCTTTATCGAGCGGCAAGGGCTTGAGCACCCCTTCACGCAGCTCGCGTTCGATCATGTGCCGGGGTAGCCAGGCAAAGCCCAGGCCGCTGCTGACGAAGGTGGCGGCAGTGCCCAGGCTGCCCACGGTCCAGCGCTGCTCGGCGCCCAGCCAGCCGACATCCTTGGGTTGCTGGCGGCCCGAATCGCGGATCACCACCTGCAACTGCGACTCCAGGTCCTGGAAGGTCAGTTCGCGGTTGGCCTGATGCAGGGCATGCTCGGGGTGGGCCACGGCGACGAACTCCACCGGGCTCATTTCCGTGCCCAGGTGCCCGGCAATGCTGAAACTGCTGATCGCCAGGTCGGCCACGCCTTCAAGCAGCACTTCCTCGACGCCGGACAGCACCTCCTCGCGCAGGCGTACCCGGCAACCACGGCTCTGCGGCATGAAAGCGGTCAGCGCACGGACAATGCGCGCCGTAGGGTAGGCGGCGTCCACCACCAGGCGCACCTCGGCCTCCCAGCCCTGTTCCATGTAATGGGCCAGGTCTTCGAGCTGGCTGGCCTGCTTGACCAGTTGCCGCGAGCGGCGCAGCAACACCCCGCCGGCGTCGGTGAGCACCGCCTTGCGACCGTCGATGCGCAACAGCGGCACGCCGAGTTGCTCCTGCATGCGCGCCACGGTGTAGCTCACCGATGACTGCGAGCGGTGCATGGCTTCGGCGGCCTGGGCAAAACCACCGTGGTCGACCACCGCTTGCAGGGTGCGCCATTGATCGAGGGTGACACGGGGGGCTTTCATCGACGCAATCTCCGGGAGTGTCTATCGTCCAGTTCAGACATCTCGCCTGGAGACTGCCCGATGAACCGATTCTGTTGTATATGGCTGGCGCTGTTGCCGGTCACCGCCCTGGCGTACCCGATCGAGGTGCAGAAAAGCACACCGGGTGTGCAGATCGACTACACCCGCCACGCCACCTTTGACGACACCGGTACGATCACCCTGAACAACTACGGCCAGGTCGATGCGCGCTGCACGGTGCAATTCAATAACGGCCCGGAAGCGCCACGCACCCGACGGGTGCAGGTCAAGGCCGGGCAAAGCGTGAACGTGGTGTCAAAGTTTTCCCGCAGCATCATCAAGCTGCGGGTCAGGCTGGACTGTGAGCCGGCTGCAGAAGGGTAGATCAATAGAACGGATTGTTCGATAGGTTTGAGCCGGTTTTTAAGCTTTTTTATCGATCAATCCCTGCTTAAGATCCACTCCATCAACTCGACACTTATGCAAATGGAGCCCTTCACATGTCCCGTGTACTGATCATCGAAAGCAGCGCCCGCCAACAGGATTCGGTGTCCCGCCAGCTGACCCGGCAGTTCATCGAGCAGTGGAAGGCCAGCCATCCAGCCGACGCCATCACCGTGCGCGACCTGGCCGTTAACCCGGTTCCGCACCTGGACGCCACCCTGCTGGGCGGCTGGATGAAGCCTGAGGATCAACGCAGCGACACTGAACAGGCCGCCCTGGAGCGCTCCAATGTACTGACCGACGAACTGCTGGCCGCCGACGTCGTGGTCCTGGCCGCACCCATGTACAACTTCGCCATCCCCAGCACCCTCAAGGCCTGGCTGGACCATGTGCTGCGGGCCGGCGTGACCTTCAAATACGGCGAGACCGGCCCGCAAGGCCTGCTGACCGACAAGCGCGCCTTTGTCCTTACCGCCCGCGGCGGCCTGTACACCGGCAGCAGCCTGGACCACCAGGAACCCTACCTGCGTCAGGTGCTGGGGTTCGTCGGCATCCATGACGTCACCTTCATCCATGCCGAAGGCCTGAACATGGGCGGCGAGTTCAGCGAAAAAGGCCTGAGCCAGGCCCTGGCCCGCGTGGCCGAAGTGGCGTGATGAATCCCTGATTGACCGCAACGACTTCCCTTTGGTACCTGTGCTCCTGGGTACGTGGCCCGATCGACCCCAGTGATGGTGGTTGCTCGGGCTTTTTCTTTTGAGGGGGGCTGCAGGTCTGGTTAGGCTTGATGGGCTTCAGCCGGGAATGGCGTTGTGCCCTTCGCGGTTGGAACCTCTCCCACAGGTCAGCAGGCCAAGGCCGAGGCGAGGTTTCATGGACAGCCTGTTGCCCAGCCGCTAAGGTCGCGTCCGTTCATCCGGGGGCAATCATGATCTATCTACTTATCGTCACGCTGATCCAGGCGTTTTCCTTCAGCCTGATCGGCGTCTACCTGGCCGGGCATGTCGACAGCTACATTGCCGTGCTGATCCGCGTGCTGCTGGCCGGGCTGGTGTTCATTCCGCTGACGCGCTGGCGCCAGGTGGAACCCGGTTTCATGCGCGGCATGCTGCTGATCGGCGCCTTGCAGTTTGGCATCACCTACGTGTGCCTGTACCTGAGCTTCCGGGTGCTGACGGTGCCGGAGGTGCTGCTGTTCACCATCCTGACGCCGCTGCACGTGACCCTGATCGAAGACGCGATGAATCGTCGCTTCAATCCCTGGGCATTACTGGCGGCGGCGGTGGCGGTGCTGGGGGCGGGGGTGATTCGCTACGACGGGCTGGACGGCGATTACCTGGGCGGCTTTTTGCTGCTGCAACTGGCCAACTTCACCTATGCGGCCGGGCAGGTGCTGTACAAGCATCTGGTAGCACGCTACCCCAGCGACCTGCCGCATTACCGGCGTTTCGGCTATTTCTATCTCGGGGCGTTGGCGGTGGTGCTGCCGGCGTGCCTGGCGTTCGGCAACTTCAGTCACCTGCCGGCTGCACCCCAGCAATGGTTGGTGCTGGTGTTTCTGGGCCTGTGTTCCACCGCGCTGGGGATGTATTGGTGGAACAAGGGCGCGTGCCTGGTGCACGGCGGCACCCTGGCGGTGATGAACAACCTGCATGTGCCGCTGGGGCTGCTGGTGAACCTGTTGATCTGGAACGGCCACGAGGACTACACCCGGCTGTTGATCGGCGGCACCGTCATTGTTGCGTCGGTGTGGATCAGCCGTCTGGGGATGCGCCGCGCGCCAGTGGCGTCGCGGCTGTCCTGATCAGGCAGGCGAGGGCAGACGCACTCAGCGATAGCGTTCCAGCCAGTGCGCGTAAGGCGCCGGCAGGGTCCAGGAGGCTTTGTCGACACCCAGCTCCTTGGCCGCAAAGTAGGCCCAGTGCGGGTCGGCCAGGTGCGCCCGGCCTACCGACACCAGGTCGAGCTGGCCGGCCTGCACGGCTTCATTGGCCAGTTGCGGCGTACCGAAGCCCCAGGCCGAGGTCACCGCAATACCGGCTTCACGACGTACTCGCTCGGCCACCGGGCCCATGAACGCAGGACCCCACGGGATGTTGGTTTCAGCGATGGTGAAACCGACGCTGACACTGAGCAGGTCCAGGCCGCCGGCCTTGAAGCGCCGCGCCAGTTCAATGGACTCGGCAAGGGTCTGCTCGTCACGGCCATCGTATTCGATGACGCCGAAACGGGCGGTCAGCGGCAGGTTTTCCGGCCAGACTTCACGCACGGCGGCCAGGGTTTCCAGCAGGAAACGACTGCGGTTGTCGAAGCTGCCGCCGTAGGCATCCGTGCGCTGGTTGCTGTGCTCAGAGAAAAAGCTTTGTCCCAGGTAACCGTGGGCGAAGTGCAGCTCGATCCATTCAAAACCCACGTCGCGGGCGCGACGGGCGGCATCGACGAAGTCCTGCTTGACCTGGGCGATGTCGTCCAGGGTCATGGCGCGCGGCACCTTCGGCAGGTGGTGGCCGAAAGCGATGGCCGAAGGGGCAATGGTCTGCCAGCCGCGTGGATCGGTGTCGGCAATATGATCATCGCCTTCCCAAGGGCGATGGGCGCTGGCCTTGCGGCCGGCGTGAGCAATCTGGATGCCCGGCACCGAGCCGGCCGCCTTGATGGCCTTGACCGCCGGGATGAACGCCTGGGCCTGCGCGTCGGTCCAGATGCCAGCGCAACCGGGAGTGATGCGGCCTTCAGGCGCCACGGCTGTCGCTTCCACGACCACCAGGCCTGCGCCACCGCGGGCCATGCTGGCCAGGTGCACATGGTGCCAATCATTGACCACGCCTTCTTCAGCGCTGTACTGGCACATCGGCGGAATGGCGATGCGATTGCGCAAGGTCACGTCTTTGAGCTTGAAGGGTTCGAATAATGCGGACATGCAAAAACTCCGGGAGGCGGGTTGGTTCTGTTGTTCGATAGTATTCGAAATATGGCGAAGATTGAACCCCCCCGTTATCATGTCGCCCATGAGAACCTTCAAACACCCCGCCATTCAGGACTTTGTCCTCGAACGCCTGCTCTACGCCCTGAGCGATCCAGTGCGCATGGACATCGTTCGCCACCTCGCCCGTGTCGACGAAGCCAGCTGTGGCGAACTGGACGGCGGCCGGCCCAAATCCAGCATGTCGCATCATTTCCGGGTATTGCGTGATGCCGGCCTGGTGCACACGCGCAATATCGGCACCACGCACATGAATTCATTGCGCAAGGCTGAGTTGAGCGAGCGGTTTCCGGGGTTGCTGGAGGCAATTCTGCGGCAGAAGTGAACAGCGGGATATTTCATCGAGGCGCGTGTGCGAAATGCTCTGGACAGTGAGGTCAAGGTGATGCCGGCCCAAGGCCGGTTGGCATCACCTTGCGTGCGACGTGGGATGTTGCGCCTGTAATCAGCCCCCGCCGGCCGAACCACCGCCGCCGGCACCGCCTGCGCCGCCACCCGAACCTGCGCCGCCGCCGGAGCCACCACCGCCCGCAGCACCGCCGCTGGCCCCGCCGGCCCCGCCATTGGGTGCACCACCGGCACCGGTCGCGCCACCGGGACCTGCCTTGCCGGCATCGGTCGCGTTGCCCGCGCCGGTCCCGGTGCTGTTGCTGCCACTGCTGGTGCCGTCGGTGTTGCCGCCATTATCGGTGGTCGAGCCGGGGTTGAGTGTGCCCTGCGAGCCAGTGCTCGGGCTGTCCATGCTGCCTGAAGACCCGGTGCCCGTACCGGTGCCAGTGCCGTTCATGTCAGTGGCAGCAAAGCTCATCGGGGTAAAAACGCCCAGGCATAACACCAGGGCCAGTTGTTGAGGACGAATCATTTTCATGGTGAACCTCCTTTTGTTATCACCTAGGATTCGGCCACCCTGTGTCCGTGGGGTGCCATGCGCACGACGAATGGTCGTGAAATGCCTGGGTCGTTCTCGCGCATTGCTCGCACAGGTATGCGTCAATGCCGTACGGAACCCGCCTGAGCACTGGAACCCATCCGCGCACGCAGACGCCATCACCCGCTGTGGGATATCACCTTTCATCCAGCAAGGAGCAGGACCATCAAATTCAAGACTGTGCTGTGCGTTGCCGTCTGCTCGATCGCGGGGCTGTTCCTGTCCGGCTGCATCAATGAAATCCGGCTGGCCCATCAGCAGGCCATCGATCCGGTGCAGGTCACCTTCCGGGTGGTAGACCAGCAGGGCCGGCCCATTCCCGGCACCGTGGCCAAGGTGATCCAGCAACTGGACGTGGGCACCGAGCTGTTCTGCCTGAGCCTGCCGGGCGCAAGAGGCTGCACCAAATACAAGAATATTCATATCTTCAAGGGCAAGGTCGGTGACAACGGCGAACAGAGCGTGACCGTCGAATACGCCAGTCCCTTGATCATCCGCGTGGCCACTGCCTGTCGCGACAACAGCCCCAAATCGAACCGGCAGTATTTTCATCGCGTGGTTTCGCGAGAGGATTTTTCCAGAGGGCAGGTCCTGATCCTGGGCTATGGCCAGGACCCGGACAAGGAAACGTCCGTGACCAGCATGCCGTGTCATTTCCAGGAAACGCCGCTGCAGGAGTGGGACGACTTTTTCTGATGGCCAGGCGTCCGAGTGAGCTTGCCAGCAAGCCCGGCCGGGTTTCGCAAACGCTTTGCCTGAGCAAAAGGTGACAGGCGCCGGAACCAACCCCCGCGTGCGCACTCCATCACACCCTCAAGGACAGCACTTTCAGACCATCAGGAGTCAGGCCATCAAACTCAAAGCCATGGTGTACACCGTTGCCTGTGCAACAGTAGGGTTGTCCCTGTCAGGGTGCATCGGTGAAATGAGGGAGGCCCGCCGGCAAGCCATCGAACCCCTCGATATCACCCTGCGCGTCGTGGACGACGACGGCCGGCCGATTCCCGGCACCGTGGCCCAGGTGACCCAGAACCTTAACGTGGGCGAGCGGTTTTTCTGCATCAGCCTGATGGGTGGAAACTGTGCGAAGTACAAGCGCATCAATATTTTCAAAGGCGAAGTCGGCGACGATGGCGAACAGACCTTCAAGGTCGGTTACAGCAGCAACCTGACCCTGGTGGTGGCCAAGTCGTGCCCTGACCCGGCAGGGCACCGTGAGTATTTCATTCGCCATGTGAAGTCGGAGGAATTCTCCAGGGAGCCGGTGGTGATCATGAAACGTGGCTGGAATCCGTCCAAAGGCATGTATGTCAGCGACTTGCCGTGCGCAACCACCACGCCGCCCTTGAGACACTGGAGCAGTGCTTACTGAGGCACACTGCCCGGATGACGCTTGAGACCGCAATCCAGACGTTCCGCTTCAGGATCTGTGGCACCTGACTCCCGCGCGCCTGGCCAATCCGTTTTTTGCGGATTCAAGCATTACGCACCAGGTGCGGCGCCTCGGCTGCCGGTTCTGCCCCCACCGCCGGTCCCGGCAACGCCAGCGCACCCGCCGCCGGTTCGCGCCCGGCCAGGCCCTGGCGCATGTCGGCGCCGCTGGGTTGTTGATACAGGCTCAGGCCGAACTCCGGCAGCACCGCCAGCAGGTAGTCGAAGATATCGCCCTGGATCCGCTCATAATCGGCCCACACGATGGTGCGGCTGAAGCAGTAGATTTCCAGCGGCACGCCGTGTTCGGTGGCAGCCATCTGGCGGACCATGCAGGTCATGTCCTGGTGCACTTCGGGGTGGTTTTTCAGGTAGGCCAGGGCATAGGCGCGGAAGGTGCCGATGTTGGTCATGCGCCGGCGGTTGGCCGACAGGGTCGAGACATTGCCCTGGGCGTGGTTCCAGGCCTTGAGCTCGGCCTGCTTGCGTGCCATGTAGTCGGTGAGCAGGCGCACGCCGGAGAATTTCTCTTCCTCTTCATCATCGAGAAAGCGAATGCCGCTGGTGTCGATGAACAGGCTGCGCTTGATGCGCCGTCCGCCCGATTGCTGCATGCCGCGGTAGTTGCGAAACGACTCGGACATCAGGCGCCAGGTCGGGATCGAGACGATGGTCTTGTCGAAGTTCTGCACCTTGACGGTGTGCAGGGTAATGTCGACTACATCGCCGTCGGCCCCTACCTGCGGCACCTCGATCCAGTCGCCGACGCGCAGCATGTCGTTGCTGGTCAGTTGCACGCTGGCCACGAACGACAGCAGGGTGTCCTTGTAGACCAACAGGATCACCGCCGACATGGCACCCAGACCCGACAGCAACAGCAGCGGCGAGCGGTCGATCAGGGTGGCGATGATGATGATCGTGGCGAAGATATACAGAATCATCTTGGCCAGTTGCACATAGCCCTTGATCGAGCGGGTGCGGGCATGCACGGTGCGGGCGTAGATGTCCAGCAGGGCATTGAGCGACGCGCCGATGGCCAGGGTCATGAACAGGATGGTGAACGCCAGGGCGATATTGCCGATCACGTTCCTGCCGGCAGCGCTCAACCCCGGCACCAGCACCAGGCCGAACTGGATCACCAGCGACGGCATCATCTGCGCCAGGCGATGGAAGACCTTGTTGTGGCGCAGGTCGGCAATCCATTGCAGTGCCGGTTTGCGGCCCAGTGCCTTCATGCTGTAGATCAGCATGAACCGCGCCAGGCGCCCCACCAGCAAGGCGGTGATCAACAGCAGGGCCAGCGACAGGCCGGTGTGGATCAAGGGGTGCTTGTCGAGCATGTCCCACAAGGATTGCAGGCGCAGCGTCAGGGTTTGAATCTCCATTGCGGCCACAGGGCTCCGATCAGGAAAGAGGGTGAGGATTAGAACATTCCTGGTGCTGCGATGACAGGCGCGGGCCCACGGTGTCATGTAACTGTCATGGATGCGGCAAGGCGCCGGCTTGGTCTTTTGCAATGGACTGGGTAGGGTGGGCTTGCGCCCGTCTGGATGATCCACGTCGGCGCTGCCGCCCAGGCAGCCGCTGTCACTGCATTAGGAACTGTATGTTGTTCACTGTTCGGCTTGCCCGTGTTTTCGCACCGCTGATGGCGATAGTGACCTTGCCCTGCGCCCTGGCGGATGACCACAGCCCCGACGCCTTGCCCTTGCCGCCTGAAATCGCCACCGGCTACCGGCCGGGCATGACGGCCGTGCAGGCCTCGAAACACATGGCCGCCGCTGCCAACCCGCTGGCCACTGCCGCCGGCCAGCAGATGCTGCGCGCTGGCGGCAGCGCCATTGATGCGGCGGTGGCCATGCAGGCGGTGCTGACTCTGGTCGAGCCGCAATCGAGCGGCATTGGCGGCGGTGCGTTCCTGATGTACTGGGACGGCCAGCGGGTGCAAGCCTTCGACGGCCGGGAAACCGCCCCCGCCGGCGCGGATGAAAACCTGTTCCTGAAGGCCGATGGCACGCCCATGGCGTTCAACCCGGCGCGCATCGGCGGGCGCTCGGTGGGCGTGCCCGGTGTGTTGCGAGCCTTGAAACTGGCGCATGAGCAACACGGCAAGCTGCCCTGGCGCGATCTGTTCGAGCCGGCCATCCGCCTGAGCCGGGAAGGGTTTGCGCTGTCGCCGCGCTTGCAGGCGCAAGTGGCCGCCAGCGACTTCATCAAGGACTCACCCGAGATGGCACGCTACTTTCTCGACGCCGACGGCACCGCCAAACCGGTGGGCAGCCTGCTGCAGAACCCGGCCCTGGCCGACACCTTAGAGACCATCGCCAACGACGGTCCGCAGGCGTTCTATGGCGGGGCGCTGGCCCAGGCCATCGTCGACAAGGTCAACCATCATCGCAATCCGGGCTCGCTGAGCCTTGCCGACCTTGCGTCCTATAAGGCCAAAGAGCGCACCCCGGTGTGCGCCGACTACAAGCGCTGGAAGGTCTGCGGCATGCCGCCGCCGTCTTCGGGGGGCGTGGCGGTGTTGCAGACGCTGGGGATGCTGGAGGCCTTGCAGCGCCAGTCGCCACAGCTTGATCTGGCCGCCATGGCGCCGACTGCCAGCCAGTCGCCGGCCGGTCAAGCGCCTGCCGTCGAGGCGGTGCACCTGCTGGCCGAGGCGCAGCGCCTGGCGTTTGCCGACCGCACCCTGTACCTGGCCGACAGCGATTTCGTGCCGGTCAACGTACAAGGGCTGCTGGACCCCGGCTACCTGGCCGCACGTGCGGCGTTGATCAGCCCGCACAGCATGGGCCGCGCCCAGGCAGGCATACCGCCGGGCCCGAAGGTGGCGCTGGCAGCGGACCGCTCGCCCTTGCGGACCTCGACCTCGCACCTGACGGCGGTCGATGACCAGGGCGGTGCCATTGCCATGACCACCTCGGTGGAAGCCAGCTTCGGGTCGCACCTCATGGTCAATGGCTTTTTGCTGAACAACCAGTTGACCGATTTCTCGTTCATCCCGCGTGAAGACGGCAAGCCGGTGGCCAATCGCGTGCAGCCCGGCAAGCGCCCGCTGTCGTCGATGGCGCCGACGCTGGTGTTCGACAGGGCCAGCGGCGAACTGTTGGCCACGGTCGGCTCGCCCGGCGGCTCGCAGATCATCGAATACGTCAACAAGACCCTGATCGCCCTGCTGGACTGGCAGCTTGACCCGCAGGCCGCCGTCAACCTGCCCAACTTCGGCAGCCGCAATGCCGGCACCGAAGTGGAGGCCGGCCTGGTCGGCGCGGACGTGATCAGGCAATTGAAGGCGCGTGGTCATGAGATCAGGCCGCTGACCATGACCAGCGGCACCCAAGTGATCCTGCGCACGGCCAATGGCTGGACAGGCGCGGCCGACCCGCGCCGGGAGGGCAGTGCCGCGGGCGATTGAGCCCTGGCCGCGGTTGAAATCCTGGTCGTTTCATGGCCTGCCGGACAGCGGGCCCGGCAATAAAATCCGCCTGCGGCGTTAAAGACGCTCGGTTCCGAGGCGCGAAACCGTTACGATACGCGACTGTATTTTTGTATTCCGTCGAGGTAGCACCCGTGTTTTCCGAATTAGCCCTGCACGAACGCCTGCTCAAAGCTGTGGCCGAGTTGAAGTTTGTCGAGCCTACGCCTGTGCAGGCAGCGGCCATTCCCCTGGCCTTGCAAGGGCACGATCTGCGGGTGACGGCGCAGACCGGCAGCGGCAAGACCGCCGCGTTCGTGCTGCCGATCCTCAATCGCCTGATCGGGCCTGCCCGTGTGCGGGTCGACATTCGTGCGCTGATCCTGCTGCCGACCCGTGAGCTGGCCCAGCAGACCCTCAAGGAAGTCGAGCGCTTCTCGCAGTTCACCTTCGTCAAGGCCGGCCTGATCACCGGCGGTGAAGACTTCAAGGTCCAGGCCGCCATGCTGCGCAAGGTGCCGGACATCCTGATCGGCACGCCGGGGCGCATGCTCGAACACCTCAATGCCGGCAACCTGGACCTGAAACTGGTCGAAGTGCTGGTGCTCGACGAAGCCGACCGCATGCTCGACATGGGCTTTGCCGAAGACGTCGAGCGCCTGTCGCAGGAATGCGCCCAGCGCCAGCAGACCCTGCTGTTCTCGGCCACCACCGGCGGCGCCGGCCTGCGTGAAATGGCGCAGAAAGTGCTCAAGGACCCGCAGCACCTGCAGCTCAACCGCGTCAGCGAACTGGCCACCGGTACGCGCCAGCAGATCGTCACCGCCGACCATAACGTGCACAAGGAGCAGATCATCAACTGGCTGGTCGCCAACGAGACCTACCAGAAGGCGATCATTTTCACCAACACCAAGGCCATGGCCGACCGCCTGTACGGACGCCTGATCGCGCAGGACCTCAAGGCCTTCGTGCTGCACGGCGACAAGGACCAGAAGGACCGCAAGGCCTCCATCGAGCGTTTCAAGCAGGGCGGGGCCAAGATCCTGGTGGCCACCGACGTTGCAGCCCGTGGCCTGGACATCGATGGCCTGGACCTGGTGATCAACTTCGACATGCCACGCAGCGGCGACGACTACGTGCACCGCATCGGCCGTACCGGTCGTGCCGGTGGCGAAGGCCTGGCCATCTCGCTGATCTGCCACGGCGACTGGAACCTGATGTCGAGCATTGAGCGCTACCTCAAGCAGACCTTCGAGCGCCGCGTCATCAAGGAAGTCAAAGGCACCTACGGCGGACCCAAGAAGGTCAAGGCCTCGGGCAAGGCCGTGGGCGTCAAGAAGAAAAAAACCGATGCCAAGGGCGACAAGAAAAAGACCACCGCCAAGGGCCCGAACAAGCGCAAGACGGTCAACCGTCCAAAGCCTGATTCGCTGGTCAGCGAAGACGGCATGGCCCCGCTGAAAAAGCGCAAGTCGCCGGCCCCTGCTGCCGAGTGATGCCTTGAACGGGCAGGGGGCGCTGCACTGACGGCGGCCCCTGCCACACACTTTCCCCGCTGTTCGCCGACACCCTGTCCATTGCCATCCGGCAACCCGCCTGAACGCCTCGCACTGCCTTGGGTCACACCCATGAGGCCACCTTTGACTGCGCGTCATACGGCCACTCATTCATGCGGGACGGAGGATGCATCATGAAATACGATTGGGACCTGATCGAACGTCTGCTCCACGAAGTCCAGAACGGGGCTGGCGAGACCTTTACGCCACGCCAGTACGCGACCGAGCACGCCGAGGCCAAGATGGCCCAGGGCGAGCCGCCGGCCAGTCTCGATGAACTCAAGGCGCAGGCCGCCGACCTTGAGGCCCTGCTGGTCAAGCGTGGCTACATCGAGCCACGTCCGCAGGAAGAAGGCGGCACCGGTTCCAACTTCATCCTGACCCCGCGCGGCTCCAGCCTGCTGGCGATGATCGACAGCAGCATCCCCGGCAACAACCACCCGCGCCAGGTGCTGGACGAACAGAACGGCGACCCGCTGGAGCCTGTGCGCTTCGACCACATCGCGGCCAAACCCCAGGTGGCGTGAAATCACCCCGCGGTGAATTCAGTCGCTAAAATTATTGCGTGCCTTAGGAGCGCGCCGCCTTGAGGCAATCGAGGTCGTTGAAGTCGTTGCGCATGTCATCGATGCGCCGCAGCAGCCGCTGGCGCTGGTCGGGGCTGCTCTGGGCGTAGACATCCACCACCAGATTGATCGCGGCCTGTTCGGTGCGCTCGTAGGCTTCGCGGTAGTCCTGGGTCCAGAAGGTCTGGCGGTCTTGTAGCAGGGCGGTGATGCGCGTGGCAAAGTCGCTCTGCTGGCGTTGCTGCACGGCGGTCAGGAAGCGGTTCTGCCAACTGGCGCGGTTGGCCAGCCAGGCCTGGTTCTGTTCGCCCAGTGAGGCCGACCACTGTTGCACTCGGGCCTTCTGCGCCGGGTTCAGCGAACCCAGCCAGGGCGACAGGCGTTTTTCCATGCGCTCGGCGCGTTCGGCAATCTGTTTGTCCAGCGACTGGTTCAGGTACTGCTTCTGGCGCTTGGCCTGGTCACGCTCGAACGCGGCCTGCATGTCCTGCACCTGGCGGTCGTCCAGGCGGCCCAGCAGTTCCACGGCCGAAGGCGTGACCTGCTGCGCAATGCGTGCAATGGCCTGCTCGGCCTCACGGGTGCGGGCGGTGAGGCCGGCGGCGGTGACCTTGTCATCGCGCACCATCTGCTCCAGGCCGTCGAGCCAGCTCAGGTAGCCGGGTAACTGGGTGCTGCAATGCCATTGCAGGTGCTGCTTGAGGCGCTCATCCAGCCAGTCCTTCTGCTCGCCCTTGACCTTCAGGTAGTCGTTGAGCGACCAGGGAATGATCATGTCCAGATTGCGGTAGGCAAGGCCCACCTGGCTGCAGCCGGTCAGCAAGGACACGGCAAGCAACAGCGTCACAACGACTTTCGACAGGTACTGCATGACCGCTCCTTGATCTGCTGGCGTTGCAATAGAGGCCAGCTTACACAAGGCAGTTCCATGGCGTTCAGAACAGTGTGCGCACAGCCTTGATGGTGAAGGTCTGCTCGCAGCGCGGGTTGTGCCCGCTGTAGACGTTGCAGCTGTCGCTGGACAGGCTCGAGCCGCTGTAGATCAGGTTCATGTCGATGCCCAGCCAGGGGCGCGAGAGTTTCAGCGACCAGTCATTGAAGCCGCCGATCAGGCTGCCGTCGCTGGCGATCTGGGTGGTGTCGAACTGATGCGTGGCGTACTGCATGCGCACGTTCATGCCCAGCCGCTCCAGGCTGCCCAGGTCGACGAACAGCGTGCTGTTGCGCACGCCAATGTCATCGCTGAAGGCCGCGCCCAGCCGGCTGTCGAGCACACGCAGGCCGGCATAGACCTCGTGGCTGTCGATCTGGCTGGTCTCGGGGTAGCTGTAGCGGATCATGCCCAGTTCGTAACCCAGGGTCTGGTCGAAAGGCTTCTTGAAGCCCAGGTACGAATCCAGCTCCAGGTCGCTTTCAGGCACCAGGCCCATGTTGGGTGACCACTGGCCCATGTACAGGCCGCTGGCGTGGGTCAGGTCCAGGCCGCCATGAAAGGCGTCGGAGCCACCGGTCGGGGACACCAGGCCCTGGGCCATGGTGCGTGTCGGCGTGGTGCCGACTTTCAGGCTGAAATCGCCCAGGCTGCGTTCCAGGACCTGGGCCGCCGCCGGCTGACTCAGCAGCAGGGCGCCCAGCAAGGGCGCAAGATGTCTAAACACGAGCATGGCTCACTCCTGGGGTGGACAAGGAGTGTGGAAAGAGAGGGCACACGTCATAAGGTGCAAGCTGCAAGCCTTGGGCCAGAGCGTTGCCAGCATACCGGTGAAACATTCAAGGGTTTGACCGTTCGTCGATCCGCCGGCAAATCCGTGGTGCAGGCAGCCGCAGAATCAGTGCGCGGCGGTCATCTCGGGGGCAGGCGTTACCAGGCTATCAATCACCACCAAGGCTTGCTCGAACGAGGGGTAGCCGCTCTTGGCCACGTCCAGCTCGGCGTACTCGGCACGCCAGTGGGCGGCCTGCTTGTCATCGCGGCCGGTCAGTTGTTGCGAGAGCAGGGCAATGGCCAGCGGGTGACGATGGTCGGCAGCGGTTTGCAGCCGCTCGATAATCGCGTCAGGCTCGGCCTGCTGGCGAATCAGCAGCACGGCCTGGTAGAACTCGGCCTCGCCCGAGGCGTCGGTCAGGGCGGCGCGACGCAACATGGCCTCGGCCAGTTCGTAGTTTTCGCGGTCGGCCTGGCTGATCAGCAGCTTGGCCTGGAGCATGTCGTTCTGATAGAGCAGTTGCCCGGCCCGGCAGTTGTCGCCGGGTGCGGCGTGCAAAGCGCCGTATTCGCAGGACGGCGATGCGCAGCCGCTCAGTCCGATCAAGGCGCCCAACACCATCCAGTTTTTCATCGCACAGCCCGCCAAGGAGATGACCGCAAGGTCGTATGACCTTCGCTTCCTGATTACCTGACATCAGATTAGCAGCCCATGCGCGAAAGTAGCCAGCGCGTCGCCATCTGTAGGCCGGATGAAAATCGTCCGGTAAAACCGGTTAGAATGCGCGTCACGCAATCAGGGTATCGGCACATGGCTTTAATCGGGCGCTTCAACAGCTTGCAAATCGTCAAGCACACCAACTTCGGCCTGTATCTGGACGGCGGCGCGGACGGCGAGATCCTCCTGCCCAACCGCTATATCCCGAAGGACACGCCCACCGAGGTCGATGACTGGCTGAACGTCTTCATCTACCTCGACAGCGACGACAAGCTGATCGCCACCACCCTCAAGCCCAAGATCCAGGTCGGCGGCTTTGCCAGCCTCAAGGCGGTGCAGGTCAACAACATCGGCGTGTTCCTCGACTGGGGCCTGCCCAAGGACCTGCTGTTGCCGTTCTCCGAAGAAAAGCGCCAGATGGAAGCCGGTGAATACTGTGTGGTCCATGCCTATCTGGACAAGCACACCCGGCGCATCACCGCCACCTCGCGCCTGGATCGTTACCTGGACAAGACCCCGGCCAACTACAGCGCCGGCCAGGCGGTCGACCTGCTGGTGGTCGAAGCCACCGACATGGGCTTCAAGGCGATCATCGACAACCGTCACTGGGGCCTGATCCACAAGAACGAAGTGTTCAAGTTCCTGCGCCCTGGCATGCAGGAAAAAGGCTTCATCAAGCAAGTGCGCAGCGACGGCAAGATCAGCCTGAGCCTGCAACCGGTGGGCAGCGAAGCGGCCGACGGGCTGTCGGGGCAGATCCTGGCCCGCCTGCGCGACAACCAGGGCGTGCTGCCGGTCAACGACAAGAGCGACCCGAAGGTCATCAGCGACCTGTTCGGCGTCAGCAAGGGCAATTTCAAGAAAGCCATCGGCGGCCTGTACAAACAGGGACTGATCGTCATCCACCCGGACCGCATCGAACTGGCCTGAGCGCGCGCCTCAAAAATGAATGCATATTGAATTCACCCCCGTAGGAGCGCGCTTGCCCGCGACCGGCTGCGTTAGCAGTCGTAAATTTTCAGCGGCCACACAATTTTTGCGAGCGCTGCGCACTCGGTCGCGGGCAAGCGCGCTCCTACGTCCCAGGACTCACCCCAACAAGGCATCAAACGCCTGGGTCAAACGTTGCAGGGGCAGGGTGCCGTTGAGCACCTGCGCCTCTGTCAGCGGCTGGTCGGCCCGGCGCAGCAGCAGCGCCGGCACGGCCCGCAAGCCCAACTGGTCGGCCAGGCCTTCGTCAGCCAGTACGCTGGCGCAGTACTGTCCTTGCACCAGGGCCGCTTGCAGCGCCTGGGCATCCAGCCCCGCCATGCTCGCCACCTGCAACAGAACCTGCACGTCACCGATGTCCTGACCCTGCTCGAAAAACGCCTGGAACACTGCCCGGTGAAATGCTTCGAAACGGCCATAGGCGCGTGCGAAAGCCGCCGCTTGCAAGGCCTTGCGGCTGTGCGGTTGCACCGGCGGGATCTTCATCCGCAATTGACGCTTGTCGGCCATGGGCAGCACCGCCCGTGACCAGGTCATGCGCAGGTGTTCAGCGCACGGGTCGGGCGTTGCCAACGGTTCCGGACGCAGCTCGAACGCGTGCCAGCACCATTGGATCAAGGGGCCATAAAGGGTCTGGAGCTGTTCGAGCACCGGCAATTGCAGGTAGCTGAAAGGGCAGACGTAGTCACTCCAGAGATCGACCCTGAGAGTGGTGGGTGTACCCGTGTTCATTGGTAAGGCTCCTTGATGGCTCCTTACGAGTGACTGCCCGGTTCAGGGAAAAGTCCGGTTATTTGCAAACGAGGGTGCCCAGTGGTGTTCAGGCCTGGAGAAACACCGCAAATCCAAGGTTGCTGCCTTCAGGGCGCAAGTCTTTCAAAAAGCCGTCACGGTCAGCGCTCAGCTCCAGGCTGATGGTCGCCTTGCGCTTGCCGGCATTGCGCACTTCAACCCCTGCGATGCGCGCACGCAAAAACGAGGTTGGCACCTTCACATGCAGCAATTGTTCAGGTTCGGGGATGTGCAGCAACAGGTTGAGCCATTCAAGGCTTTTCAACTGGCTGACAGGCAGGTCGAACCACCAGATATTGCGCCGCGGGTCCAACAGGGCGAAATAGCTGTTGTCGGCATTGAGCACCGGGTTTTCCAGTTGCTGGTTGCGACGATCAATGGCCTGTTTCTTGTCGAGCTTCATAAGGTTTTCCGGAAATTCATTGAATCTGTGCGGGCTCAAGCACCCGGCGCTGGCGGGTATTGTGGCATAAAGCCCAGGACCGGCGGATGAATGGAAAACCGCTTGAGCAAATAATTGAAACTCTGCGCCGCCGCTTCGGGTCCATCATTTTGTCGGGTTCATCACGACATCCTTACTTTAGTCAGGGGCCGATGGCCCAGGAGAGTCTCATGAGCAGCACCAGCGATAAGATCAAAGGCATGGCCAATGAAGCGGTCGGCAATATCAAGCAAGGTGTCGGCAAGGTGACTGATAACGACAAACTGCGTGCTGAAGGCAAGGCTCAGGAAATCAAGGGTGAAGGCCAGCAGGTCAAGGGTGAAGTCAAGGATCAGGTCAAGAAGGGCCTGGATCACTGAGTCTGATACACCTGTAATGCCCGACCGTCATGACGGCCTGCAGGCGCCATGACGGTCATGCTTGCTGAAACCTTTTGCTGTTATTCAAGTCCATGTGTGCGCACGATCAGGATGCCTGTACAAAGGCCTTGATCAACACCACACCCATCGTCGTGAAGACGTAAAGTACCTGGGTACATTCGCGAAAGGAGACGCCATGAATTTCGCCCATATGCGTAACTTGTCATTCGGCAAGGTGATGGTTCGCACCGTCAGTGAATTCATTGACGACGAGATGTCGACCTATGCGTCTGCCCTGGCCTATCAGGCCCTGTTTTCACTCTTTCCCTTCCTGTTGTTCCTGATCGCCCTGATCGGCTTTTTGCACTTGCCCGACTTTTTTTCCTGGCTGCGCCTGCAGTCCGAACTGGTGTTGCCGCCCCAGGCCCTGGAGCAGGTCAACCCGGTCATCGACCAGTTGCAGCAATCGAAGGGCGGACTGTTGTCGGTGGGTATCGTCATTGCCTTGTGGACCGCCTCGGCCGGTGTGCGCCTGATGATGAGCGCCATGAACGCCGCCTATGACGTGGTCGAAGGCCGCCCCATCTGGAAACGCCTCCCGCTGTCGATCTTCTACACCATTGGCCTGGCCGGCATGCTGCTGGCCGCCGCCGCCCTGATGGTCATCGGGCCCCAGGTCATGAACTGGTTTGCCGCGCACCTGGGCATCGAAGAGTTCATCGTCACACTGTGGACCATCCTGCGCTGGCCGCTGATCATTTTGCTGATGATGATCGCCGTGGCCGTCATGTACTACGTCATGCCCGACGTCAAACAGGAGTTTCGCTTCATCACCCCAGGCTCGGTACTGGCCGTGGTGGTGTGGATCATCGCCTCGCTGGGCTTTGCCTTCTACGTCAAGACCTTTGCCGACTACAACGCGATGTACGGCAGCATCGGGGCCATCATTGTGCTGTTGCTGTATTTCTACATTTCGGCCGCGGTGCTGCTGCTGGGCGCCGAGATGAATGCGGTGATCGAACACATGTCCCAGGAAGGCAAGGACAGCGGCGAGAAAGTGCCCGGCGACGGTGCCGTCGAAGCCTCCGGCCCCGAAAAGACAGGTGTTGGCGGTGCGCACACAGCCCCGCATGCCTGACGGACTGCGCGGGCCGCGAAATAATGTGGCAGGATGGCCCTTTGTCTTACCGGGTGTTGCCTGATGATTCGCGAGATTCTGAAAATGGGCGATCCGCGCTTGCTGCGTATCGCCCCGCCGGTGCCTGAACACCTGTTCGGCAGCCAGGAACTGCAAACCCTGATCGATGACATGTTCGACACCATGCACAGCGTCGGCGGTGTCGGCCTGGCAGCGCCGCAGATCGGTGTTGATCTGCAACTGGTGATCTTCGGCTTCGAGCACAGCGAGCGTTATCCGCAGGCCGAGGCGGTGCCACGCACCATTCTGCTCAATCCCCTGATCACCCCGTTGACGCCCACCCTGGAAGGCGGGTGGGAAGGTTGCCTGTCAGTGCCGGGCCTGCGTGGTTTTGTCGAGCGCCCTCAACGCATTCGCTACGAAGGTTTCGACTCCCAAGGCCAGCCGATCCAGCGCATGGCCGAAGGGTTTCATGCCCGGGTGGTGCAACATGAGTGTGATCACCTGATCGGCCGGCTGTACCCGTCGCGCATCACCGATTACAGCAAGTTCGGCTTTACCGAAGTGCTGTTTCCGGGCATGGACCCGAACGCTGACGATTGAGCCCTCATGACCCTGAACACCCCTTTGATCCTGGCGACTGAACGCCTGTGGTTGCGTGGCTTCCAGCCTGACGACCTGCCCGGATTGTCTGCCCTGCTGGCCGACCCGCAGGTCATGCGCCACTCGGTGCGCGGGGTCATGACCACAGCGGCCAGTGGCCAATTCCTGCACCACTGCCGTGAGGCCCTGCTACGTGATGGCTTTGCACCGCTGGCCATGATCGAGCAGACCGGCGAGCGGCTGGTGGGGTTTTGCGGGCTGAGCCTTGAGACGTTCGAAAACATGCCCGAGGTCATGCTCGGTTACCGCTTGCAACCGGCCTTCTGGAACCAGGGGCTGGCCACCGAGGCGGTGCGTGCAGTCCTGGCGCATGCCTTTGACACCCTGGAACTGGGCTCGGTCGTGGCGGTGGTCGAGCCCGACAACCGCGCTTCGGTGCAGGTGCTGCACAAGGTGGGTTTCAGTGACGCGTTGACGGGTATGTATTACGGCATTGGCGTGCGCATCTACCGGATGAATCGTGAAAAGTGGCTAAATGCTAGCTCCTGAGAGCGGCATATCAGCGCTGTATGCGACCTGCTGCATGTCAATCGACCCCATTGACTGCTAGTTTCAAGGCTGTAGCCAGTCAATCTGCCGGGAGGGGTGATGAAAGACTGCAATGCAGGGCTCACCCCCGGCGTCATGGTCTTGCTGGTAGCCCTGGGCAGCCCGCTGTCGACGCAAACGTACGCCGCTGAAGTGGATGACACGGCCCTGGCCTTCGTGCAGGAGCGCAGGCTGGGTGACGGTCTGGGCTGGCTGGGCTACCAGATGGCTTCGCGTACCGTGACGTTCAGCCAACTGGTCGAACGCCTGGGCAAGACCCAGGCCCAGGCCCTGGTGCAAGGTGAGCTCAAACGTGTGCAACCGCAGTACCAGGCGCAATGGGAGCGTAACCTGGCCAGCGCCTATGCCCACTCGTTCAGCGTCGACGAATTGCGCCAGCTCAATCAGGGGCAGGGCTCGCCGACCTTGAAGAACCGCTTTAAAGTGCGTAATAACGAAGTCGGCCAGGAAATGAAGAACACCTCTTCACAGCTCTTGTCCGAGTTCGTGGCCCAGGCGCTGAACAATGCGCTGAAGTCCCCCTGAGGCCCTTTTTTTCGCAAACGAGAGAACCCATGGACCCATTCATGCAAGCTGCCATTGACGAGGCACAACAAGGCCTGGCCGAGGGCGGCATTCCCATCGGTTCGGTGATCGTGCACAACGGGCAGATCATCGGCCGCGGCCACAACCGGCGGATCCAGGAAGGCAGTGCCATCAAGCACGGCGAAATGGACGCCCTGGAAAATGCCGGCCGCCAGCCTGCCAGCGTCTACCGCGAGGCCACGCTGTACACCACCTTGTCGCCGTGCTCGATGTGCAGCGGCGCCATCCTGCTGTACGGCATTCGCAAGGTCATCGTCGGTGAAAACCAGACCTTCATGGGCGAAGAGCAACTGCTGCGCAGCCGCGGCGTGCAGGTCGATGTACTGGGCGATGCCACCTGCGAGCACATGATGCGCGACTTCATCGCCGCTCAGCCGCAGTTGTGGAATGAGGACATCGGCGAATAAGCCTTCCGGAGCCGGGCATGAGGCAAGGCGTCATGTATTTTGCGCTGCCTGGCCGTGCGAACGATGATAATCTCGTGGCTTTGTCATCGCTGCGCATCTTCGGGCATGCGCGGTCCTGGAGGAACGCCAGCAATGCCGGTGCAGCAACGCAATAATGTAAAGGTGCTTGGCAGCGGGCCGGTGACCTTGGTCTTCGGTCACGGCTTTGGCTGCGACCAGCGCATGTGGCGGTTCATGCTGCCGGCCTTTGTCGACCGTTACCGCGTGGTCCTGTATGACCTGGTGGGCAGCGGCAGCTCTGACCTGTCGATGTACTTTCAGCATAGATATGAGCGCCTGGACGGCTATGCCCGGGACTTGCTGGAAATCATTCATGAATTCGGCCAGGGGCCTGTGGTGCTGGTCGGGCACTCGGTCAGTGCGATGATCGGGGTGCTGGCCGATCGCATGGAGCCTGGGTGCATCAGTGGCCATATCATGGTCGGCCCATCGCCGTGCTACATCGACGGCGACGGCTACGTGGGCGGTTTCAGCGCGGCTGACATCGACTCATTGCTCGACACCCTCGACAGCAACTACCTGGGATGGTCCAGGTCCATGGCGCCGTCGATCATGGGCGCGCCTGACCAGCCTGAACTGGGGGATGAACTGGTCAACAGTTTCTGCCGCACCGACCCCGATATCGCCCGGCATTTTGCGCGCGTGACGTTCATGTCCGACAACCGCAAGGACGTGCAGGGCCTGACCACCCCGACCTTGATCCTGCAATGCACGGATGACCTGATCGCACCGCTTGAAGTGGGTGACTATCTGCATGCCGCCATACCAGGCAGCACCTTGAGCCTGATCGAAAATACCGGTCATTGCCCACACATGAGTGCCCCCCGTGCCTGTATCGAAGCCATCGAGCAGTTCTTGCAGCCTTATGGACAAGTCCCGGATGCCCTCTGAGCAACCGGCCAGCCAGGCGCTGTACGACCAGGCGCCCTGTGGCTTGTTGCTGACCCAGGGCAACGGTTGCATCGAGCAGGTCAACGGCACCTTTTGCCGCTGGCTGGGGCGTGAGCGCGACACGCTCGTGGGCCTGCGCTTCCAGAACCTGCTGACCATGGGCGGCAAGATCTTCAGCCAGACCCACTGGTTTCCGGTCTTGCAGATGCAAGGCTCGGTGCTGGAGGTCAAGCTCGACTTATTGCATGCCGATGGCCGCCTGGTGCCGATGATGCTCAATGCGGTGCGTCGCCAGCACGACGGCGTCTTCTACCACGAACTGGCGCTGTTCGTGGCCGAGGAACGCAACCAGTACGAGCGTCAGTTGCTGGAAGCCCGGCAACTGGCCGAAGAGCTGCTGCAGCAACAATTGGCCGCCCAGAAAGAGCTCAGCCTGGCGCAGAGCCGCCTGCGCCTGGCGCATGCCGAGGCCCAGATTCGTGCGACCTTTGCCGAACAGATGATCGGCATCGTCAGTCACGACCTGCGCAACCCGCTGTCGGCGATCAAGATGGCCGCCGATCTGCTGCAGCGTGGTCCGCTGGATACACGGCAAAGCCGGGTGGCCGGGCATATCTCCCAGTCGGTTGATCGCGCCGGGCGCCTGATCGCCGATCTGCTCGACTTTACCCAGGCGCGAGTCGGTCAGGGGCTTACGGTCAACCCGCAGCCGATTGATCTGCATGCGGTGACCGAGCATTGCGTCGAAGAGCTGCGCCTGGCGTTTCCCGATCGCCAGCTGGTGCATCGGGTCATGGGCGAGGGCGCGTGCAACGCCGACACCGATCGCTTGTTCCAGGTGATCGGCAACCTGGTGGGCAACGCCTTCAGCTATGGCGATCCGCAAGGCATCGTCACCGTCACTTCCGCCTTCGACACCAAGGGCAGTTATCTGTCGGTGCATAACCTGGGCGAGGTGATCGCGCCGGAGCGCTTCGAGCAACTGTTCGAGCCACTGGTGCGCGGCGTGGCGCATGACACCAGCCGCAGCGTGGGCCTGGGGCTGTTTATCGTGCGTGAAATCATGCGTGCTCACCTGGGTGATATCACTGTGCAGTCCAGCGCTGAACATGGCACTACCTTTACCGCCCGGCTGCCACGCGTCCTTTAGAGCGGCTGGCCGACCAGCCTTGTTACAAACTCTCCAGCGCAAACCTTGCCTGCACGCCACCACTGCCCGAACCTGCACGAACAATCGTCCTCAAAGACCTGAGCCTCTACCTTTATAGGGCAGGAAAATGATGAACCGTTTCGTGCAATGCCTGGCCATGGCCCTGATGCTGGCCGGTGCCACCTTGTTCAGCGCCCCGTCGATGGCCGGCGCCGAGCGCGGCGCCAACAGCAACCCTTACAACAGCCCCATCAAGCGCGCCAACCCCAACAGCCGCCAGGGCACCGCGCCCGCCACTCCTCAGGTGCGCACCCCAAACACAGTGCCCACACCGCGTGCGCCCACGCTGGAAAATGGCGGCATCGGCAACGGCTATCCGACACGCCAGCAAGCCCCCGTGCGGCCTGCACCTGACACTCGCCCGAGCACGCCTGCACGCGGCAACTGATTTTTACCGACCTCTACGTCATGAATAAGGAATCGTCCATGCTGAGAAAAACCCTGATCGCAACACTCTGTGCCACTGCATTTGCCGGCGCGCCGCTGATGGCTTCGGCTGCCGAGGGGCCCAAGCCCAAGGAGTACAAAAGCGAGCTGGGCACCGTGACGGTTACCGAAGTGGCCAGCGGCCTGGATCATCCCTGGGCACTGGCGTTTTTGCCGGACAGCAAGGGCATCCTGGTCACCGAGCGCTCTGGCGACCTGCGCCTGGTAAGCGCCGACGGCAAGCTGTCCGGTGCGCTTTCCGGGGCGCCACAAGTCTGGGCCAAGGGGCAGGGCGGCTTGCTCGACGTGGTGCTGTCACCGGATTTTGCCAATGACCGTATGGTGTACCTGGCCTACGCCGAAGGCGATGGCAAGACTGCGGCCGAAGGCGACAAGGCCGGCACAGCCGTGGGGCGCGGGCGGTTGTCGGCCGACATGACCCGCCTGGAAGACTTCAACGTGATTTTCCGCCAGCAACCCAAGCTGTCGGTGGGCAATCACTTTGGTGCGCGCCTGGTGTTCGACCGCCAGGGCTACCTGTTCGTGACCCTGGGCGAGAACAATGACCGCCCCACCGCGCAGGACCTGGACAAGCTGCAAGGCAAGGTGGTGCGTATCTTCCCCGACGGCAAGGTGCCGGACGACAACCCCTTTGTCGGGCGTGAAGGCGTAGCCCCGGAAATCTGGAGCTTTGGCCACCGCAACCCGCAGGGCGCGGCGCTCAATCCCTGGAGCGGTACAGTCTGGCTCAATGAACACGGCCCCAAGGGCGGCGACGAGATCAATATCGTCGAGCGGGCGCAGAACTTCGGCTGGCCGCTGGCAACCCATGGCATCAACTATTCGGGCCAGCCGATTCCGGAAGCCAAAGGCAAGCGGGTCGAAGGCACCAAGGCGCCGTTTCATGTCTGGGAAGTGTCGCCGGGTGTCAGCGGCATGGCGTTCTACGATGACGGTCGTTTCAAGGCCTGGGACCATAACGTCTTTATCGGGGCGTTGAAGAGCGAAGATTTGATTCGTCTGCAGTTCGAAGGCGACAGGATTGTGCACGAAGAGCGCTTGCTGGGTGAGCGCAAGGAACGCATTCGCGATGTCAGGCAGGGCCCGGATGGGTACTTATATGTATTGACGGACGACAACAGCGGCAAGTTGCTGAAAGTAGGGCTCAAGGAATAAAGGCAGGAAGCGGTTCGCCGCCCGGCCGCTCCTACCATTTCGTAGGAGCGGCTTCAGCCGCGAACCGCTTCAGCCGTGAATACCTGTTATTCAGCGATTAACGATCTTCTTTATCGACCAGCACGGTGCCGTCTTTGGCATTGACGTGGTAATCCCATTCCTTGCCACTGGCATCCCGCAGTTCAATCTCATAGACATATTGGCCGCTGGCATTCTTGTCCAGCTCGGTGTCATGAATCGTAAAGCCAGGCTTGGCTTTCAGGGCCTGTTCATTGAACTTCTGCAGGTCACCGACGGTGCCGGCTTTTTGCAGGCCTGCTATTTCATCAGGACGTACATCCGCCTGAGCCATACCGGCAGCAGACGTCAGGGCAAGAGCAGCAAACAGGGCAGGCATCAATTTCATGAGGGTCTTCCTTTATAGGTCAGGGAATCTGTGTGTATAGAGACACGTTCAACTGAGGAGTTCAGTTGTTTCGTTGGGGCCAGATTAATCATCCCAACTTAATTCACCCTTAAAACCTGAATCCCTGCGGCCGTGTTCGTTTTTATTGAATGCGCGCCGGTAACGCTTGTAAAAGCGCCGCCGGAAACGTAAAAGATGGCCCCCGCCGATTTCAGGAGTCACCCGTTGATGAATACGCCGCACCGATTGCCCTGGTCCCTGTTGCCCCTGGGCATGGCCGTCGCCGCCCCGTTGTGGGCGGCAGAACCGGTCAGGCTCGACGCCACGCAGATCAGCGGCGCGGCCAGCCAGCCTGCGGCCGGGGGTTATCAGGCCAGCCACGCCGCGGTGGCCGGTTTCGGTGAGACGCCGCTGCTCGACACCCCGGCGTCGGTCGCGGTGTTTACCCAGGCGCAGCTCCTGGATCGGCAGGCAAGGCTGCTCAGCGAAGTGCTGCGCAACGACGCCTCGGTGGGCGAGGCCTACGCGCCGGTGGGTTACTACGAAAACTTCCTGGTGCGCGGTTTCTCGCTCAATGCCGGCAACAGCTACCGCATCAACGGCCGTAGCATCGCCGGCGAGCAGAACGTGGCGCTGGAAAACAAGCAGCAGGTCGAACTGCTCAAGGGGGTCTCCGGCCTGCAAGGCGGGGTGGCCGAGCCTGGCGGCGTTATCAATTACCAGACCAAGCGCGCCGAAGACGTGCGGTCGGTCACCGTCGCGACCAACGAACACGGCGAACGCTACATGGCCACCGACGTGGGCGGCTGGTTCGGCAGCGAACGCCAGTTCGGCCTGCGCGCCAACCTGGCCCATGAAGACATCCGCTCCTACGTCGAGCATGCCGACGGTGAGCGCGACTTTGCTTCCCTGGCCTTCGACTGGGCCATCAATGAGCGCGCCACTTTGCAACTGGACGCCGAATACCAGACCCGCGAGCAACGCTCGGTGCCGGGTTACCAACTGCTGGGGGGGAACCAGTTGCCCCATGACGCCTCGCCACGCAAGCGCTTGGGTCACCAGGACTGGTCGAACCCGGTGGGCATCGACTCGCTGAACCTGGGCGGGCGTTTTGAATACCGTTTCAATGATGCCTGGACCGGCAGCCTTAGCGCTTCGCGCAGCCGCGTGGTGATCGATGACTACAGCTCGTTTGCCTGGGGCTGCTACGGCGCGGCCAGTTGCGCCGACACCGCCGTGCCGAACCACTTCAGCCCCGAAGGCGACTACGACATCTATGACTTTCGCAGCCCCGACGACACCCGGCGCAACGACGAAATCGAAGCCGCGCTCAGCGGGCGCTTTGCTACCGGTACGCTCAGCCATGAGCTGAGCGTCGGCACCAGCGCGTTCCGGCGCACGGTCGACACCCGTGGCACCTTCAATGAGTGGGTCGGTTCCGGCAACATCGACCAGACCCCGGACACCTTCGTGCCGGCCGACCTGGCCCTGCCGCACACCGAGCGCCGCCTGGACAGCCGCCAGTACGGGGTGTTCTTCACCGACCGGATTCGTTTCGACGAGCACTGGCAAGTGGTGGCCGGCGGGCGCCAGGTGTACGTCGATGAACAGGCCTGGAGCGAAACCGGCGCTGACATCCGCCACACCCGGCGCTCGCTGTTCCTGCCGCAGGCGGCGCTGATCTACAAGCCGCTGGACGACCTGTCGCTGTACGCCAGCTACAGCAAGGGCCTGTCGCTGGGGGGCACGGCGGCCTGGTTCACCCACAATGCTGGTGAAATCCTGGCACCGACCGTATCGCGCCAGCTGGAAGCCGGCATCAAGTACGACCTGAACCGCATGAGCCTGACCGCCGCGCTGTTCCAGATTCGCAAGGCTTATCAGTATTCGCAGCCCCAGGACGACGGCACCTTCACCTATGTGCAACAGGGTGAGCAGAAGAACCTGGGCCTGGAGCTGGGCGCCAATGGCTGGCTGACCGAGCGCCTGCAGGTCTCGGCCAGTGCCGCCGCGATTCGTGCACGGGTCGAAGGCAGCGGCACCGAGGCCTATGAAGGCCACCAGGCTCTCAACGTACCCAAGTACCGCGCCAGCCTGCAGGCCGACTACCGCCTGCCGGTCCCGGGCCTGGCCCTGCTGGGCGGCGTGCAGTACAGCGCCAGCAAATACGCCGACCGGCAGGGCGAGGTGCAGGTCAATGACTACGCCCTGTTCAACGTCGGCGGGCGCTACAGCACCCGACTGGGCGGTTACGACACGGTGTGGCGACTCACCGTCGATAACCTGTTCGACAAACGCTACTGGCGCGACGTCGGCGAATACCTGGGCGACGACTACCTGTTCCCCGGCGCCCCGCGCACGGCACGCCTGTCGGCCTCGATGAATTTCTAGTCCGGTTCTACAGATACATGTAGGCGCGGCTTCAGCCGCGAAGGGCAGAACGCGGATGGGAGGCTAAAGCGGATCACTGCCCGGCGGGTCCTGTAGGAGCGCGCTTGCCCGCGACCGGCTGCGTTAGCAGTCGTAAATTTGTGGCGTTTCATAGATTTTGAATACGTTCACAATCGTAAATTTGTGGCATAGCCAATAAAATCAATAAGTTATTGTGCCCTTGATGAGGGCAGTTTGAGCCGCGAAGGACGCAACGCAGGTTGGCGGCGTGTGCTGCAAGGGGCGCGAGGCCTTTATCGCGGCCGGTGCGGATCCGGTGGCCGGCGACCTGGCGGTCAAGGGCGTGGACCGTGCTGCCAGCGAACAGATGAGCGCGCTGGTAGAAACCCTGCGCCAGCACAGCCAGGCGCAATCGCAACAGATCAGCGACGCCGCCGGCCGCACCATCCTCAGTGGTGCACTGATCATGCTGCTCTCGGCGCTGCTGGTCGGGCTGTTTACTTTGTGGCGGGTCAACCGCAGCATTGTCGCCCCGGTGCGCCTGCTGATTGACTATGTCGCGCAATTGAGCGAAGGCCGCTTCAGCGAACGGGTCGATGTCCGTCGCCAGGACGAACTGGGGCGTCTGGCCGTGGCCGCCAATCTGCTGCGCGATTTTCTGTCACAGACCTTCGTCAGCCTGCGCGGTGGGACGACCGACCTGGACAGCGCCAGCGTCGAACTCAAGACCATCGCCGGCATCATGGCCAAGGGCATCGGCGAGCAATTCGAACGCACCGACCAGGTGGCGACGGCCATGCACGAAATGTCCGCCACCGCCCTGGAGGTAGCCCGTCATGCGGCACAAGCGGCCAATGCCGCCGACGAAGCCGACCATTGCGCGCGTGAAGGCGAGCAGGTCATGGGCGCGACCATCACCGCGATCAACCGCATGCGCACTGAAATCGGCAACACCGCGACGGTCATCGGCCGCCTTGAAAGCGACAGCGGACGCATCGGCAAGGTGCTGGACGTGATTCGCGGCATTGCCGAGCAGACCAATCTGCTGGCCCTGAACGCGGCCATCGAGGCCGCCCGCGCCGGTGATGCCGGACGCGGGTTTGCCGTGGTGGCCGATGAAGTCAGGACCCTGGCACAACGCACCGCCGCGTCCACCGCCGAGATCAATCAGATCATCCATTCGGTGCAGACCGGTGCCGTCGATGCGGCGCAGGCTATCGAGAGCGGCCAGGCCCGCAGCCAGGAAAGCGTCGAGCAGGTGGCACTGGCCAGTCATTCCCTGCAGCGCATCACCACGGCCGTGGAATCGATCCGCGACATGAACCGCCAGATTGCCACGGCGGCCGAAGAACAGACTTCGGTGGCCGAAGACATTGCCCGCAACCTGACCCAGATCAGCGCCATCGCCACGGTCAACCAGGACAACATCCAGCGCACCCAGGTGGCCAGCGACGACCTGCACGATCTGTCGCTGGGCCTGAACAACGTCATCGCCGGCCTGACGCCCTGACACAACCTGTGTCGCACATGGCGCGGGGGTAGGAGCCCGCTTGCCGGCGACCGGCTGCATTAGCAGTCGTAACGTTGCAGCATTTCCGAGATTTTGCGAGCGCTACGCACTCGGTCGCGGTGGTCCGGCATTCCGGCAAGCGCGCTCCTACCGGACCCCATGTTTGCTGTGCGGCAGCGTGCCGCCTTGCGCTGTGTCACTCACCCTACCTTGCTCACCTCGAACTGCCCCACCAGTTTCTGCAGTTTATTGGCGTTCAGGCGCACGATCTCGGCGCTGTTCTGCAGGCCGTTCACGGTCTGGCGCATTTCGCCGCTGGCCAGGTCGACCCGTTCGATGGTCTTGCCGTAATCCATGCTGCGTTCGCTCAGTTGCTGAATGATGGTGATCATGCTTTCCACCTCTTCATGCAGCTGGGCGTTTTCAGTGGAGGCATCGACGCTGGTGCGCAAGTGGTTGTCGACGTCCTGCACACCGCTTTCCATGAACGCCACCGCCTCGCGGGTCTCGCTTTGCAGGCCTTCGACCATCTGGCGGATCTCGTCGGCGGCACCGGCGGTGCGCACGGCCAGCGAACGCACTTCATCGGCCACCACCGCAAAGCCCCGGCCATGTTCACCGGCCCGTGCCGCCTCGATGGCGGCATTGAGCGCCAGCAGGTTGGTCTGGTTGGTGATATTGGTGATCAGGCTGATGATCGTACCGATCTGGCCCATGCGCGCATCCAGCGACTGCACGCTGGCGGCCGAACGTTCGACCACATCGCGAATCGACTGAGTGCCTACCCGCGCGGCCTCGAACTGCTCGCGGGCGCGGCGCACTACATCGTCCATGGCCAGCCGGGTCTGTTCGGCCGTCATCGAGGCCTGCTGAATCTCTCCCAGTTGCCCCTCGACGATGCGCATCATGCGGTTGACGGCCTCGGTGACCTCGACCGAGGTGTGGCTGGCCTGCTGGCTGCTGCCGAGCATCTGCGCATTGGTCTTGCCCATGCTGTGTGACGCCTGGATCACCTGGCCGACCACGGCATCGAGGCGGTCGATAAAACTGTTGATCCAGCGGCCCATGTCGCCGGTTTCATCGTTGGCCATGCGCGAGGTGTCCAGGCGCTGGCGCAGGTTGCCTTCGCCTTCGGCGATGGTGCGGATCACCTCGGTCATGTCGCCCAGGCGTCCGGCCAGGCGCCTGGGGCCCAAGGCGCAGAACAACCACGCCGTGGCCACCATGGCCAACACTTGCAGGCCATCAATCAGCCAGGGGCTCAATCCGCTGTAGTGGTGCAAGCCATAATTGAAGGCGAACAATCCGCCCAGCGTGGCCAGATACGGCTTCATCAGCCCGTAGCTGAGCGAGCGGCGCCGATAGACTTCCTCAAGGTCCGCCTCGCACATCATGCCCCAGCGGTCCGGCGAGCCGGGCAACTGGAACGTCACGCCCTTGCCGATCACCGGAATGTGCCGGTAATCGGCGTAACCTGGGTAGGTGACGAACAGGTTCGAGCCCATGCGAATGGTTTCGCGCACGCCGGGGTGCAACTGGCCGGTGGCCGGGTCGATGAAGCGCAGCTCCAGTTCGGTGTGCTGGCTGACCCGCACCGTGCCCCAGTCGGTGCGCACACCGCTCTTGAGGTTGTCGCCGTGGGTAAAGGTGCTGTCTTCGAAGCGGCTGCGCGACAGCGCCGTACCCGGCGCGATGCCCGGCTCGAACACCGCCTTGGCCATGAACAGGTAGTTATCGCCGGACTCGGGGTACACATGCCCGGCCTCGCGCTGGATCAGGTCACCCAGCACGTCATTGGGCACCCGGCCGCACAGGCAGCCCAGCACGCGGCCATCACGCAGCAGCGGCTGATAGAACATCAATGTCACTTCATCATGAAAGCGCGACGACGACGGGCCGATCTTCAGGGTCAGCGAATCGGTGTACGGGCCATGCAGAAACGGCTGGTGCAGACCGCAGGCCAGCGCTTCGTCCTGTTCATGGCGGCTGTTGCGCCCGCTCCAGGTCGAACACAGCACCGTGCCGTGCGGGTCGACGACAAACAATTCGGAAAAGTCCCGCGCCTGGCTGAGCTTGGCCTGCAGCAAGCCGGCATCGAGGCGTTCCAGTGCCGGGCCACCCAGTTGTGCGCCCAGTTCCACAAGGTGATCCCAGTATTCCTGCGCCCAGTGTTGCAGCAGGCGTACGCGCGTGTCGGCGATGGATTCGAACGTACGCTCCATCACCGGGTACAACGCACGGTTGAGGCGGCACGAGCGGCCCAGGGCCAGCTTGCCGTTTTTGCCCAGCCAGGGCAGCCAATGGTGTTCAGCAGGAGAGAGGTGCATGGATTCACTGTGCAGGGTCATGCCGATTCCTTTTCAGCCAAACATCAGATAGCCATCACTACGCAAACTCCGCGCCAGACGCTTTATGTCAAAAGGATTGCGGTTGTGTGATGACTCATGAGTGGTCGCGCACAGCCGTAAACGCGGGCTCTTGACCGTTCGTCGGGTTCACTCCGGTGGTTACGGTCAAGGTTGCACACGAAGTGCACCCGATTGCGTTTATCTGAAAGCCATGCGCAGGCATGTTCATTTATGGTGCGGGTTTTTGGCGGGCGCCTTGAAAGCGGGCATGTGCGATGCCGGTCGCGTCCGGTAATCGTCAGTCGATGTCGCTTTCAGGAATGCAAAAAATATTCTTGCGGGGAAATAGATGCCTTTCGCCCTTTTGTGGTGCGTTTTTTTAACCGGTTTTGCCGCAAGGTGAAGGTGGTAGGGCAGGGCAGCTTTGCTATTCTTCGCGCCTCGCGAGCGCCAGGCGCTTTTACTGTCATGTTTCGGGGTACCCAATGACGGCCATTGCACGACCACGTCCCCAACCGTTTTCCCGCGCCGATTACCGGACCCTGGGCCTGGCGGCGCTGGGTGGCGCCCTGGAAATCTACGATTTCATCATCTTCGTCTTCTTTGCCCTGACCCTGAGCCAGCTGTTCTTCCCGCCGGAAATGCCCGAGTGGCTGCGCTTGCTGCAAAGCTTCGGCATCTTCGTCACCGGTTACCTGGCCAGGCCGCTGGGCGGCATCCTGATGGCGCACTTTGCCGACCGGCTGGGGCGCAAGCGCGTGTTCAGCCTGAGCATCCTGATGATGGCCTTGCCCTGTTTGCTGATCGGCCTGATGCCGACCTACGCGCAGATCGGCTACTGGGCGCCCTTGCTGTTGCTGGGGCTGCGCATCCTGCAGGGCGCGGCGGTGGGCGGCGAGGTGCCCAGCGCCTGGGTCTTCGTGGCCGAACACGCCCCCCAAGGCCATCGCGGCTATGCGCTGGGTGTGCTGCAGGCCGGCCTGACCTTCGGCTACCTGCTCGGGGCCCTGACCGCCACCTGGCTGGCGCGGGTCTACACCCCGGCCGAAATCCTCGATTACGCCTGGCGCATTCCGTTCCTGCTGGGCGGTGTGTTTGGCGTGGTGGGGGTCTGGCTGCGCCGCTGGCTGAGTGAAACCCCGGTGTTCATGGCCCTGCACGCCCAGCGTCAGGACATCAAGGGCCTGCCGCGCCTGCCTTTGGGCCAGGTGCTGCGCGAGCACCGCCAGGCACTGCTGCCGGCGGCCTTGCTGACCTGCGTGCTGACCTCGGCGGTGGTGGTGCTGGTGGTCATCACCCCGACGGTCATGCAACAACGCTTCGGCTTCAGCGCCAGCCACACCTTTGCCCTCAGTGCGCTGGGCATCGTGTTCCTGAACATCGGCTGCGTGCTGGCCGGCCTGCTGGTCGACCGCCTGGGCGCCTGGCGCTGTGTCGGGCTCTACAGCCTGCTGTTGCCGCTGGGCATCGGCCTGCTGTATGCCAGCCTGATCGAACAGTGGCAGTGGCTGACACCCGGTCTTGCCTATGCCCTGGCCGGCCTGGGCTGCGGCATCGTCGGGGTCGTACCGTCAGTGATGGTGGGGTTGTTTCCGGCGCGTATCAGGGTCTCGGGCATTTCGTTCACCTACAACATTGCCTACGCGCTGTGGGCCAGCCTGACGCCGCTGCTGTTGATCGGCCTGATGCCCTGGAGCCCATGGGTGGCGGTGGGGTACTGCCTGGTGATGGGCCTGGTCGGGATGCTGACGGCGGCGGTGTTCGGCGCCCGGCAGCCGTTGGCCATCGAGACGCACACGGCCTGACCCATGACACGCGCCCATGACCGTCGCCGGATGGCCGGCCGTCCTGGGCGAGGGCAGGCGAACTACGCTTTATGGACCTGCAACCGAGCCGAGTATCGGCAGGAGCTTTTCCATGAACACTCAACGCAATGACAGCGCCATTGCCGGGCAGATCGGCGCACTGCTCAAGCGCTGGTCCGAGGCCGTCCGTGAACGGGATACGGACGCGATCATGGCCTGTTACCACAGCGATGTGATCGCCTTCGACGCGATCAACCAACTGCAATTCAAGGGGCTTGACGCCTATCGCCAGCACTGGGCGGCCTGCCTGGACATGTGCCCGGGCGCCATGGTGTTCGAACAGCACGACCTGGTGGTTCACGGTGAAGGCGAGACCGCCTTTGCCCATTGGCTGAACCGGTGTGGCGTCGAGGGCGACAAGGACCACCCGCAAGGCTGCTGGATGCGCGGCAGCGCCGGCTACCGGCTGACCGACGCCGGCTGGAAGATCATCCACGAGCACTTCTCGGCGCCTTTCGACATGATCAGCAGCAAGGCGCTGCTGGACCTGCAGCCTGACGAGCATCGGCCCCTGGAGGCGGGCCATCAAGGCCGGCGCCACTGAAATCCGGTCACCGAGCCGTTCCATGGCGACCGTTGCGGCACGCTGCGTGATCCGTTCGGCAACCTGCGGTTCATCGCTACCCGCGTGCAGGACCTCGATCCTGAGCAGATCAAGGCCGGTGCCAGGGAGCGGTTCGCGGCGCCTTCGTGACCTGACGCAATGGATCCAAATGTAACAGTGGATTGTAATTTCATGGGCGCAAGTTTATCTTGCGCCCAGCGCCTTATTAACGCGTGAAAAGTCAATGGCCTATTAAAAACATGCACTTAGCGTGCATCAAGGGCGCTTGTTCGGAATTCGGATATTGAAGTGTTAAGAGAAGTCCGAGTTGTATGTAGGAATTGTCCGAGTTGATAAATAATCAGCGCGTGGATTCGTCTGGCGTGAAGAATGTGCGCAGTGAATAACGGCAAGTGCTCAGGGGAGGGAGCGCTCGATTTATCGTCGGTGCCGTGCGCCAGATAATTGAAAGCCATAAATAGCAAGTGTAGGGAAAACTCCTACATGTTAAGTCGATGATGTTGCAGTTATCAGGGGAAACATCATGTGTGTGACAAGCCGGGAGCGGCAGGTGCTGGGGTTGCTGCTGCAGGGCAGGACCAACAAGGAAATCGCTGAACAGCTCAGGATCAGCGGCTATACAGTGCGTGATCATGTGTCGTCGCTGTTGCGAAAGAGCCAGGTCAAAACGCGCGCACAACTGCTCGCCCAATACATGCGCGATATGTTGATGCCGCCGTTTGTTTGACCCCCTACATCTGTCGGATTGTACGGTGGCCCAATAACGACATAATGCGCCTGTTGCCGATGTGTGGAGGCGGCTTATGTAAGGCCGCTCGGTGAGTGTGTGGCGGTGCAATAATAACAGTCAGCAAGGATGTCCGCGTCCGGGCACGACAGTGCGATGGATGAGGGGGCATTGATCAGCATTAACACAAAGAAAGTCGCGATGCCGACAAGCTTTTTCCGGTGTTCAGGGACACCGCGCGCCAAGGTGTCGTGAACTTTAATTTTTCTGACAAGGAGTTTTTCCATGGCAAGAAGTCTTGAATACTATGCAACGATCGCCACACAGCCGGAGGCGGTGCCTGGCGACGATGACTGCCTTGTGGCGTTTCGCACGGTGTGGCAACGCCAGGCAAAACTGTCGCCGGCAAAGCTGGGCACCTTGCATGATCGGCTGCTGGGCCCCAAGGGTATTTTCGTGTTGCTGGGGCGCCAGCTTGAACGGCTCGGCCGCCAGGCCCCCCTGCTCGATGAAGTGACCGCCTTGGGCGTGACCGAGCGCCGCGCCCAGGCGGAAAAGGCCCTGGTCTATGCGCTGGCCTATCACAACCGCCGCAGCGCCACCCTGAACCCGTACCGCACGGCCAGTCGCGAGCGCCTGTGCTGGATGATCTACGACAAGCATGCGCCGTTCGTGCTGGTAGAGCGCTACGTGGCCTTGCTGGCCCTGCACCAGCGTGACGGCGCCTTCTTTGCGCGCCTGATCGAGACCACCCGCGGCAGTGTCGAGCGGCGCATCCTGTTCAGCGGCCTGCTGGAACATCATGACGCCTTGCTGCCGATCGAACGCAGCGTCTATCCGGCCGATTACCGCGCGGCACAGCAAAGCCACCTGGACCATGAAGAGGCACTCTACGGCCAGTTGAACCTCGACCAGCCGATCTGGCTGCTGCTTGAAACCATCGGGCCGAAAAAGCTGGTTCGAAAGGTGGCCGCGCAATTGGCGCAACGCCAGGCGCAATAGGCCCTACGCGCTGGCCGGCATCCTTTGTTCATGATCGGTCTCCCACGAGGCGCCGACCACCCGGTTACGCCCGGTGCTCTTGGCCCTATACAGCGCCTTGTCGGCCGCATTCAGCCACAGCGCGGCCTCGGTGATATGGCTTTCGAGCGGCGCAATGCCAATGCTCAGGCTGACCTTGAGGCCGGGCCACTGTGCATCGCAATAGTCGTCCACGACCTGGCGCAGGCGTTCCAGTACATCGACGGCCTGATGCAGGTGAGTGCCGGGCAGGATCACGCAGAACTCATCGCCACCATAGCGGCCGGCCAGGTCGGTTTCGCGAATATTGTCGCGCAGGGTCTGGCTGAAGGTCTTGAGCACCGCGTCACCCACCAGGTGCCCATACTCGTCGTTGATGGCCTTGAAGTGATCGATATCGATCAGCGCCACGCAGCACGGCCGATGCACGGCGCGCGCCTTGCTGAACTCCAGTTGCAGCAGGTCTTTCCACGACCCGTGGTTGATCAGCCCGGTCAGGCTGTCGGTGCGGCTGAGTTGGCGCAGGATACGCTTGTGCTCGCTGAGCTTGAGCGCGACCTTGTAGCCCATCCAGCCGATAAAGATCGGGTAGACCACCAGCAGCGGCAGGCAGGCGTAGGTTTCAAGCATAGTGCTGGCAAACTGGATTGGCGGCGACAGCACCAACAGGCATAACAGCAGGCCGCAGGCATTGGCCAGCAACCCTTGAAGCATCAGGCGCAGGCCGTTGGCGGCAATGTTCTGCATGGCCATCATTGCCAGAATGGCCACGCTGGGCAGCACGCTGATGCCCATCAGCCCCACCCAGATGCCGCCGGCCAACGAGTCACAGAGCATGTTGCGCAGTTCGGCCCGGTAAGGGTTGGCGCTGCGCCGTGCCCATTGCCAGGCCAGGTGCGGCCAGACAAAGGCGTGCAGCACCAGCAAGGCCCAGACCCAGTGGGTCGACGGCAGCGGATACAGCGCTGTGGCCACACACACTGAACCGACGCCCAGCCCGATTGTGCGCGGCAGATAGATACGCCGCGCAAATGACACTCCCTTGCCCTGGTGAAGCTCCGCTCTGATCGTTCCCATAATGCCTACCGGATGCTTCGTACTGCCCGGTCAGAAAAAGACTGCTTGACCGACAGAGGCAGTTTCACCTGAGGTCAAGGCCAGGGGAAGATCACAAGGCCATTATTCTGGAGCTATCAGACCAGACGCCGGTCCCGGCGACACAAATTCATCAATTGTTCACCTCTTCTGGCTTGAAAACAGCTCTGAAACAGGAATTACCGACCGATGATGGCCTTTACGGCGGCCTCGTGGGCCTTGGGGTCCCTGGCGCTGGAAATCACATTCAATACCGCTGAGCGCTTGCCCGAGGCGGCGAGCAGGGTGGTGCTCAGCACATTGGCGCCGCCGAGGGTGGCCGACGCATCCAGCTGGCGCACGCCCAGACCGTTCTTCTTGGTCAGGCGCTGTTCGCCCAAGCGCTGCACATTCTGGTAACTGCTGCCCTGCTGGGTGAGCGCGGCCGCCGACAGCTCGTCGAGCACCTGGGCGTCATCGTCGCTGGCCTCGACCCCGACGGGAATCGGCGTTTCAGTGACGATCAGCACGCGCTTCTCGGCCTGCTGGGTATACATCGCACCGCTCACGCCTTCGGCCCGCGCCTTGGCATCGACTTCCGGCATCTCGTCCTTCACATAGCCGGCCGGCAGGGTAAAAGCCAGCTTGCCGCCCAGCAGCGATACTTGCAGGCTGGCCGCTGCCGCCTGGGCAGGCTTGGTGCGCGTGTCGGCCTGCACGGTTGCAGGTGCCAGAGGTGCGCTCAGCAACAGGGCCAGCAGTGCGAATCTGAAGGGCGGCATGAACATCGGAAAAGGCCTTGATCGGTTGCGCAGAGAAGGCGGTCAGTGTGCCTCAATGACGCCGGATCTGTCGCCTGCGGATCTGCGCCAGGCGTGTTCAGGACACTCGTGAAAGCACACATGTGCTCTGCCTGAATGCGACGTCACGGACAGCGTGAAAAACTTGATCGGATTCTCAAATGTAAAAAATTTTCATCTTTAGGGAACTTTTAGAAAAGGCCCGAGAATCCGCTTGCATCGCCCTCTCGCTTGCCCAATGATGCCGCTGTGCCACCCCCACAACCACGACTTGCTTGCCGCAGGTTCTTCGCTACGCTTGCCCTCAGATACAGCCCGGTGATAACCCGCGTTTTATTAGAAAGAGCCATGTAAGGCGTCGCTCACAACCGTGCCCGGTGTGCTAAACCTTCAAGCGTGCCCGGACACTTGCAGTTCCATCAGGATGAGGTTGCAGTCGATGCGTTTGAACATGCCCGTCACCCAGAACGAAAGAACCTTTCCTGCCCACGAGCGGCTGATCTCCACCACCGACCTGAACAGCCACGTCACCTACTGCAACGACGCCTTCGCCGCCATCAGCGGCTTTACCCGCGAAGAACTGGTCGGCCAGCCGCACAACCTGGTGCGCCACCCGGACATGCCGCCCTCGGTATTCGCCCACATGTGGGAAACCATCAAGCAAGGCAAGCCGTGGATGGGTGTGGTCAAGAACCGCTCCAAGAACGGCGACTTCTACTGGGTCAGCGCCTACGTCACCGCCGTGTATGAAAACGGCCGCATCGTCGGCTACGAGTCGGTGCGCTCGCTGCCCACCCGTGACCAGGTGCGCCGCGCCGAAGCGTTGTACGCGCGCCTGCGCGCCGACAAGCCGGCCGTCTCGATCGCCAGCAGCGCGGCGTACCACCTGGTGCGGCAACTGCCCATGATCTTCGCCGCCATCGCGCTGGTGGCGGGCAACTACCTGCTCGATGACACCCCGTTCCTGGCACTGATGCTAGTGGTGCTGCTCGGCCTGGGCGTGTACCTCGAAGCCCGCCAACGGCGCGGCCTGCAGAAAACCCTCGACGAACACCCCAAGGCCTTTACCAGTGCCCTGGTGGCCCTGACCTACAGCGACAACCGTGGTCCGCAGGCGCAACTGGACCTGGCCATGCTCAGCGGCGAAGCGCGCCTGCAAACGGCGCTGACCCGTCTGGTCGACACCGGTGAAAGCGTCAAGCAACGCGCCGGGCAATCGGCGCAACTGTCGATCCAGCAAGCCCGCTCGCTGGACCAGCAGCGCAACGAAACCGATCAGTCGGCCACCGCGATCAACCAGATGGCCGCCACCATCCAGGAAGTAACGCACAACGTGCAGAACACCGCACACGCCGCCCAGGAGGCCGACAAACTGGCGCTGCAAGGCCGCAACCTGGCCGATGAAAGCCTGCTGGCCATCCGGCACATGGCCAATAGCGTCACTGAAATCGGCAACGCCGTCGGTGAGCTGGCCAGCGCCACCCAATCAATCGGCAGTGTGGTCGACGTCATCACCTCCATCGCCCAGCAAACCAACCTGCTGGCCCTCAACGCCGCCATCGAAGCCGCCCGTGCCGGCGAACAGGGCAGGGGCTTTGCCGTGGTCGCCGACGAAGTCCGCAGCCTGGCCTCGCGCACCCAGTCATCCACCGAAGAAATCCAGAAAATCATCACCTCCCTGCGCGACGGCGCCGACCGCGCCGTGGCCACCGCCAACCGCGGCGGGCAAATCTCCCAGGAAAGCGTCGCCAGTGTCGAAGCCGTGCAACAAGCCCTGGACGGCATCAGCCAGGCCGTGACCCGCATCACCGGCATGAGCCAGCAAATGGCCTCGGCCTCCGAAGAGCAAAGCCACGTGGCAGAAAACATCAGCCAGCAGATCACCCGCATCGCCCAACTCTGCGACCAGAGCGCCGGGCAGGCCGAACAAGGCTCGGCCATCAGCAGCGAACTGGAAGCCTCGGCGCAGTACCTGCACAGCCTGGCGGAACGGTTCAGTCGGTAAGACAGCACCGAACGGATACAGGTGATCACCCGCTGCGTTGGCGCGCCGCCAACACCTGGTCTGTAGGAGCGACCAACGGTCGCGAAAAGGCCATGCGGCGTTCGCGACCGCTGGTCGCTCCTGTGGCGTAATGCCGGACCACCGCGACCGGCTGCGCCAGCAGTCGTAAAAATAGCGCCTCGCTACCGCCCTATCTGATGGCGGCAGATCTCTACGGTCTTTAAAGCACAACAGCGCCGTATCAAAAACCAGGTGCGCCCCACACGACCCTCAGCGTATCCGCGGATCAAACCCTTTCTTCCAGAACTTCAACCTGTAACGTTTGCGCCAGAACCGCTCATCCTCGGAAACGGGATAAGTGGTTGCATGCAAGGCAGTGCACAGCAGGGACATCAGCCGCAATAGCGGTTCATCGATGTACCCGTAAAAAACCAGATGATTGGTTTTCACGACCGTCCAATGCACAAGCATCATGACGAGGTTGTGGGTGAAAACAGTGCGCCAAACCAGTTTGCTGTAGCGCTTGCCAGAGCGTTTCAGCTTGCACCACAGCGAGGGCAAGTAGAGAGCGATGGATAAGGTGATATAGAGAAGATAAAAGTCAAAGTCTGTCATTGGCAGTGTCGGGTCGGTTGCGACGGTCAGAGAGGGGCTGCATGGGTAGGGATTCAGCCGCGCTTTTTTCGATGCTCACGGCGGTAGTCATGAATGGATTTTTTATGCCGACGGATTTTAGGATCAAAACGATTTCGCCAGCGCCAGCGACGATTTTTATGTTCACGAGGAATGGCCAAACCATGAAACAGTATCAAGGCAGCCGACAGAAAACCTGCCGGCAGGAACAGAAGACTTTCCTGAGAGAAAAGCCTGCCCGACTCTATAAGGTAGGAGTGGTAGATGATCATGAGGATGTTGTAGATCAACATGATGTGGTTGCGAGCTTTGGTAAAGCCTCTTCCAGACCAGGCGAATTTCGTCCAGTGTGCCGGAAGATAGAACACTGTCGAGACGGCGATCACCAATAGAGCGAGCAGCGTGTTGTTCATGATCGTTTCCAGAAAAACAGAATGGATTTTCTCGGCTGTGCCAGTCGATAACGGTCAAAGGTCAGTTTGTGTTTGCGGATTTTTGGGTCGAAGCGTTTGCGCAGACGCCAAGGTCTTCTTTTCCACGTTGTAGGAATGGCGGAAATGTGTAAGAAAATCATCAGTGCGGATAGCCAGCCCAGAGGGAATCTGTCCATGGAACCGTAGAAAGGGATGTGGCCCTTTTCCAGGAAGTACATATGAAGTGATCCGGCATAAATATTATAGATCATCAAGATCCATAGTTTTGTGTTGGAAAAGCCTTTGCCTGAAAATGCAAACTTTGCCCAGCGGGCAGGGATGTAGATGACGACTATTATTGCCAAAATAATAATGATTTCATTCATGTTGTTTGGTTTTTTCTTCATGCAGGCTGTGTAAGGTTGCACCATCACCGATGGCCTCAAGGCCGAGTGCATATTTTGATGCGCTTTTATATGCTCTGACTTTGTCGCTCTCTGTATATCGCCAAAGCCGCCAAGCGTCAGGTTTTTTTATAAG
>NZ_LMOA01000003.1:0-151950 GCF_001423155.1 Pseudomonas sp. Leaf127
CATCCGTCTTGCCGGCGACCGGCTGCGTAGCAGTCGTAAATTTGCGGCGTTTCGCAGATTTCTGCGAGCGCTGCGCACTCGGTCGCCGGCAAGCGGGCTCCTACRGGTGTGAATTTTATAGCCAAKAAAATCAATAAGTTATTTTATGTTTGATGAGCGCGCGGGGACGGCCACAACAGCAACCGCCTGTACATCAGGCGGTTGTTTCAGAACAGCCCCTGCACCTTTTCCAGTTTGCTGCGGGTCATCTGGCCGGTGCGGGTGTGCAGGTTGACGTAGCTTTGCAACACTGCCAGGCGGGTGTCGAGCAGGTCGCGCCGGGCCGAGAACAGGCGTTGCTGAGCATCGAGGATGTCCAGGGTGGAGCGCACGCCGGCCTGGTAGCCCTTTTCAGCTGAAGTCAGGGCGACCTGGCTGGAGCGCACGGCAGTGATCAGCGCACGGATTTTCTCGAAGCCGGCAACCACGCCCAGGTAGTTGGCCTCGACATCTTCGGTCAACTGCTGCAGTTGCGCGTCATAGCTGGAACGGGCGCTTTCCAGGGCCGAGCGGGCCTTTTCCGACGAGGCACTGACGCCACCGCCCTGGTACAGCGGAATGTCGACCACCACCCCCACGTAGTAAGTCGACTGTCGCTGGGACAACTCGTTGATGTCGCTCTGGTCGACTCGCGCCATGCGTCCGCTCAGGGCGACGGTCGGGTAGTGTCCGGACTTCTGCAGTTTCAGGTTGGCTTCGGCCACCTTGATCGTGGCCCGGCTGACGCCCAGTTCGGCGGCGGCCTGATCGGCCTTGAGCATCCAGTAATCGAGGTCTTCCTCAGGCGCCAGCAGGGCGTTGGCCGGCGAAGGCTCCTGCATGGGCTGAATATCGTTCACGGGCAGGCCGGCCCGGCCGGAGAGTTTGCGCAAGGCGGCGCGGCGCCGGGCCTGGGCTTCGATTTCCTGGGCGCTGATGGCATCAAGCCGGGCCTGGGCTTCTTCAAGGTCAGTGATGGTGCCTTCGCCGGCCTCGAACAGGCGCTTGGACTGTTTGGCCAGGGCGGCAATGGACGCTTTCTGCTGGGAGGTCAGTTTCAGTTCGTTTTCGACCTGTGCCACATCGAAATAGGCCTGTACCACCCGGTCGTACAGCGCTTGTCCGGCGTTGTCGTGCTGGAACTCTCCCAGCCGGGCACGGGCCTTGGCCTGCTCGTAGGCCGCCCAGCGGCCTTTGTCGAACAGCGGCTGGCTGACCGTCAGGGCAATGCTGTCGGAGGCAAACTGGTCTTCGCCGCTATTAGCCGCCGACTCCTTGTTGAATTTGCCACCATGGCCATAACGTGAATTGATCGCCACCTGGGGCAACAGGCCACTGCGACCGATCGCTTCTTCCTGGCGCGAGGCTTCGTAATCATGGTTGGCCACCTGGTAGGCCGCATCGTTCAGGCGCGAGGCGTCATACAAGGCCACCAGCGACAGTTGATCGTCAGCCGCCATCAGGTGGCAGGAGAACAGCAGGGCAAATACAGCGACAGGCAGGCGCACGGTCATTCTTCCTTGAAGGCGCCGGCCATACGCTCGGCGATCGGCTGCATCAGATAGTTGGCCAGGGTGCGTTCACCGGTCTTGACCAGTACCTCGGCCTGCATGCCCGGCTTGATGTCCAGGCCCAGGTTGTGCAGCTCTTCGACTTGCTCAGGATTGACCGAGACCTCCACCGAGAAATACGGCGAGTTGGTGTGCTCATCGATCAACTGGTCTGGCGATACGGTCTGGACCTTGCCGACAATGACCGGGGTGTGTACGCGTTGCAACGAACCAAAGCGCAGGTCCACGACCAGCCCGGGCTTGAGCCGGTCGGCCATCATGGGCGGGAATTGCGCCTTGACCACCCAACTGGACCCTTGCGGCACGATGTCCATCAGTCGCTGGCCGGGCTGGGCGATACCGCCAACGGTGTGCACGGCCAGGCTCATCACCTGACCGGCGACCGGTGCCACGACAGCGGCACTGTTGAGTTCAAATTCCAGAGCCTTGATCTGGTCGGCCAGGCTTGAGCTCTGGCCTGAGACCTGGGTCAGTTGCGATTCGGCATCGCTGCGAAACAACTGACCCTGCTGCAGGGTCTTGAGCTTGCTTTCATTGATGCCCTGGCGAGTGCGGCCGATGTCGGAAATCGTCGCGGCCAGTTGTGCGCTCAATTGTGCAGCATTGCTCTCGGCCTCGAACAGGCGGTTGCGCGGCAGATAGCCTTCGCGGGCCAGCTCACGCAGGCCCTTGAGTTCCTGCTGCTGAAATTGCAGCTGTGCCGAGTGGTTGCGCTTGATCTCTTCGTAACCGGCCAGTTGTTCGTTCAGCGAAGCGATTTCGTGCTGGTTGATCTGCAAGCGGCTGGCCAGCTCGGCACGGCGTGTGGCGAACAGGTAGCCTTGCAGTTCCATGGACGCTCGCGCCCGCGGGTCGTCGGCGCGGGCCAGCAGGTCGGGCGACCATTGAATATGGTCACGGTCCAGACGCTCGGCCATCAGCCGCTCTTCAACGGCCCGTGCACTCAGCCATTGGCCGATGGCGACATCAAGCTGCGACTTGGCCTGCACGGTGTTGAGCTGTACCACCACCTGACCTTGCTGCACCTGGTCGCCTTCACGCACCAGGATGCGCTCGATCATGCCGCCGCTGCGTGATTGCACTGTCTTGCGCTCGCCGGACACCACCACCGAGCCACTGCCCACCACGCCCCGGTCGAGCGGTGCAAAACCGGCCCAGAGAAAAAAGCCGCCCAGGCCCAGCAGCAGGCACCACATACCGACGCGGGCGATGTTATTGGCATCGGCATCGGGTTTGGAGACCGGGGTGGACAGGTCGTTCTGACTGGCTTGCATGGATGCCTCAGGCTTTTTGATTGCTGGTTTCCGGGTTGCTGTCGGGTGCACTGGCAGGCGCGACCGCTTTGGGCGCCGCCGCCGGCATCAGGGTTTTCATCACCTGATCGCGTGGGCCGAACAGTTGCTGAACGCCTTCCTTGAGAAACAGCAGTTTGTCGACCACCCCCAGGATGTTCGGCCTGTGGGTCACCAGCACCACGGTGCTGCCTTTGTCCTTGAGCTTGCGCACTGCCTGCACCAGTGCAGCCTCACCGGCGTCATCGAGGTTGGAGTTGGGCTCATCGAGCACCACAAGCGAAGGGGTGTCATAGAGCGCACGGGCCAGGGCGACACGTTGTTTCTGGCCGCCTGACAGACCCAGCCCCCCCGTGCCCAGCAAGGCATCGTAGCCTTTGGGGAAGTGCAGGATCATTTCGTGGATGCCGGCCATCTGCGCGGCCTCAATGACTTTGTCGGAGTCCACTGCGCCAAAGCGGGCGATGTTTTCGGCAATCGTGCCGTCGAACAGCTCGATGTCCTGTGGCAGGTAGCCCAGGTGAGGCCCCAGCGCCTCGCGCGACCACTGGCTGACTTCGGCATTGTCCAGGCGCACCGAACCGTGGCTGGCCGGCCAGATGCCGACCATGGCGCGCGCCAGGGATGATTTGCCCGAGGCGCTCGGGCCGATGATTGCCAGCACTTCGCCCTTGGCCAGCTTGAAGGTCACACCGTTGACGGCCGGGCGCTGCAGGCCGGGCGGGGTGATCACCAGCTTGTCGATGCTCAGGGCACCGCTGGGCGCCGGCAGCGGCATGCGTGCGGTGTCCTTGGGGAATTCATTGAGCAGGCGGTTCAAGCGTTCATAGCTGCTTTTGGCATTGCCCATCTGCTTCCACGAGCCGATCAGCGCCTCGGCCGGCGCCATCGCACGCCCAAGCAGGACGGAGACGGCAATCATGACCCCGGCCGAAATCTGATTCTCGATCACCAGTATCGCGCCCAGGCCCAGGGCCAGGGATTGCCAGGTCATGCGAATAAAACGCGAAATCGCCGCAATGCGTGAACTGCGGTCGCTGGCCTCGCCCTGTTCGGTGATGACCTGTTGCTGGACGTTGTACCAGCGACGACGCAAGGGCTGGAGCATGCCCATGGCCTGAATGACCTCAGCGTTCTGCAAGGTACCGTTCACATAGCTCGAAGACGCCACCGACAAGCGGTTGGCCTCGCTCATGCTCTTGCGCGTGGTCAGCTCGTTCCAGATTGCAAGCCCGGCCAGGATCAGCGAACCGATGACCGTGAACACACCGAGCAGAGGGTGAAACAGAAAGGTCGCAATGACGTAGATCGGCAGCCACGGCGCATCGAACAGCGCAATCAACGCAGGCCCGGTGACGAACTGGCGAATGCTGTTCAGATCGCTCAGGACCTGGGCCGGGTTGCTACTGTTTTCCTTGAGGCTGCGCTGAAAGGCGGCGTCAAAGACCCGTTCACCCAGCTGCGTGTCCAGACCCGCGCTCATCTTGATCATGACCTGGCCACGCACCCACTCCAGGGCGCAACTGACCGCAAAGAAGATGAGCAGGATCAGGCTCAACATCAGCAGCGTGGTTTCGTTACGGCTGGTCAGGACACGGTCGAAGACCTGCATCATATAAACAGAAGGCACCAGCATCAGCAGGTTGATCACCCCGCTGAACAGGGCAAGCACCCCGAAAAGACGACGGTAGCGCAGCAGTGCTGCATCGATGTCTCGCTTGGGATCAAAAAAGAGTCGCATGGCGTCCAGGAGAGAAAGTCACGATAGGAAAAGGGCTGCTGGCCAACAGGCCGGCATCGCATCACGCAAGCTTGATGCCGCGGATGCTAGCACTTTGGCAGACGAACTGCTCAAGGCCGGCCCACACACCTATATCATCGGCTCCAACAGCCTGATCTTGAACCTGTTGACGAAGGCTTCATCGCTGAGCGTACGGTCACGATGCAGCCTGTCGACAAGTACCTGCCAGCCCTCTGCCGCTCGTCGGCACTGACTGGATCCGTTGCGGCCTTTATATCGCGCAAGACGTTTCTTGCCTGATCGCTCAGGTGCATGTTCAAGCTCAGAGCGGCCAATGCTATCGACTACAAATTCCGGCTACATAATGTTTCGGCCTTTGGTTTCAAGTGACAGGCAAAAAAAACAGCTATCTATATAGCTATCTATCTATACGGGTCAGCACGCAGTTGCGCGAAAAATGACGTGCAGCCCCCGTAAAAAGCGATGTGCCGATGCCTGGGCTCTACAGGACCGGTTTACCAGGCAAGGCAGCCGAATCGGCATGGCCGACACCAAAACCGACGTCGCAGGTGAACCGGAGCGGTGCATCGACTACAAATTCCGGCTATGGCAATAACGAAAAATATAGATAGCTATCTAGATATATAGCTATCTTTTAATTCTGCAACTTACTGTTTTAAATACTAATCTTTCAAGATATCCAGCGGGTTTTCGGGAAGTGCCTGCAAGGTATCCCCCAGTGACAGTCGCAACTGGGCAGCCTCTTGAAAGCGAAACACAAGGCTTTTCACGGTCTTGCCTTCGGTGATCGTCTCGTAGGTAATCGAGATGCCCGACTTGGCCATGATCTCGTTGATCGAGGGCGTGATGACACGCTGACGCAGGTTGTTGAAGCGCTTGTAGCTGTCGCCCAGGTCCAGAAGGATGCGCAGCCTCTCGACCTCGATGACCAGAACGCCAGTGCTCTTGAACTGCATCATCAGTTCGAACAGCCGAAAGCTGTGCATCGAATTGAGGTTGGCCACACGGCGCAGGTCGTACGAGGTCAGCTTGCTGTTGAGCATCGACAGGTAGGGGATCACATCCACCGTGAAATTCAACGTCACACGTCCCTCGCCCTCGGCATAGGTCGCCTTGTACACCCAGCGGATGCGCGTGCGGTTCTTGCCGTCGAACGTCTGGATATCGCGCTCGTAGAGGGAATCGGCCGCTTCCTTGAGATTGGTATAGGCAAAACGAATCGGCACACCGTAGATCTCGGCAAAGCTGGCGGCGGTCACGGTGATCTTGGAGGGCATCGGTTTGCGCGGGTCGACCTGGGCGATCGCGGCCAGCAGCAGGCGCTGTTCCTGCAGGGTCAGGCGGTAGGAAGCACTGATCAGATCGTTGGCTTTCGTCACCAGCAGTGACGAAGGTTCTTTGGCGGTCATCGACTACTCCGGGCGCGTTGATGAGTCGATAGTAACAAGCTTGGCGACCGCTTTTCGTCTGGTTTGTGCATGCCTGAAATATCCAGTCGTTAATAGCCATAAGCCATAGCCGGAATTTGTAGTCGATGACCGACACCGGTTTGTCCTGGATTTTCAGTTGCGGCGCCATGATCGACGGTAGCCGGAATTTGTAGTCGTTACCCGCAAGTCTGGCAGTAGCCGGAATTTGTAGTCGTTATGAGCACATGAAGGGCGTGTAGGACGCGTCTGTCAGACGCACTGGCATGGCTGAGGGCCACGTTTGGCGAGGCGTTGAGCCATAGCCGGAATTTGTAGTCGATAGCCAGCCCCTGTTTCGCCACTTGTTTTCGACCGTTGTCGAGCCTACCGGGATGACATCGAGGCAAAGGATCACTTAGCTTAAATTGGGATCCAAAAATTGTTGAATGCCTGTGGATAACAGCCGGAATTTGTAGTCGTCATAGCTGAAATTTGTAGTCGATACAGCTGGAATCTGTAGTCGTCATAGCCGGAATTTGTAGTCGTATAGCCGGAATTTGTAGTCGTTGCACCTCTGGAGGCCACGTAAATCAAGGCCTCCAGAGGTGCTAAAAACAAGCTTTAAAAACAAGCTTTAAAAACAAGAAAAAAAGATTTTAAAAACACACGCGAAGAGCTGATTTTTTTCTGGGATGAAAAATCAAAAGCACAGAGCAAAAAGGAAATAGCGCCAAAACCTCCTGAGAGCTTGCAGGTTGCACGAAATGCATGCCTAAGCTCCACGGATGTGCAAACAAGGGTAAAACCTCTCAAAACTCTCCTCAGGGGCTTTTGAGGCTATTGCTACGAGGTGTGCAGATGAGTTTTTCAGGTGTCATGGAAAATTTTCTGCCGAATTGCCGGCGTGATGAAAAAACACCAGGTGCAATGCATTCGACGTCATATCACTGCAGTCGCGGGCATCGGGGCCGCACTTTGCCCATGATCACCAGAAACGTTACCGACAAGCAAAGCAGAAAAAAACGCACAGTACGAAAAAGCAGAATCTTTCAAAGTGTTCGGATTTTCCCTACAACCACAAATCACTCAGCTGACAGCTGGAATGGAAGACCTGCGCTCGGAGGAAAGCGCATTTAAAATAGCTAGCTAGCTATATAGATAGATAGCTATAATGCACGTCGAAAGAACGGCCTATATATAGCTGCCGCAACGAGAAGGAGACCGCAGTGACTATTTTTGCATGCGTCAATACCAAAGGGGGCGTTGGCAAAACCACCACAGCCGTGCACCTGGCAACCATGCTGGCAACACGAGGAAAGACATTGCTGATCGACGGCGATCCGCAAGCCAGTGCTGCCAGTTGGGCTGCCTGGCGCCGTGATAACCCCGAGTACAGCCCAAGCCCGACCACGGTCTGTCTGCAAGGCAAAGCCATCAACTCGGAAGGCCGCCAGCTGGCGACTTCTTATGAGCACGTCGTTGTCGATGCCGGTGGCCGAGATTCGGTGGGACTGCGCTCTGCATTGTTGTTGGCTGAAGTCGTCATCGTGCCCGTAGGCGCCAGCTCGTTTGACGCAGCAGCAATGACGGATTTGTTGACGGTCGTTGACCTTGCACGCGACTACAACCCCGACCTGAATGTGAAGATGCTGTTGTCCCGAGTCGATACCCGCACCAAGGACACCGGTGAGATGCTGCACTTCCTGGAAGAGCAGTCATTCAGTGTCTTCAAGACCAAAATCTGTGAGCGTGTGGCTTTCCGTCGCTGCATCAGTGAAGGGGCGATCGTTCATGAGCTCAAGCGTGATCATGCCGCCATTCAGGAAATGAACGCGTTCTTTGCCGAGGTACTGGCATGATCAAGTCCAAGCCAGACATCAAAAGCTTCAAGAAGGACCCGAACGATTTTCTCGAAGGCGGGGAGGCCGACAAGGCCTTGAACAAAATGACAGTCCGTGAAGAACCTGTGGCCCAGGAACCGGCCATTGAAGCCTTCAAGCCAGAGCCGACCATCCAGAAGCTGTTTCGCTTACGGTGGGACATTGCCAACGCACTGAAAATGGGGGCTGCACAAGAGTCAGCCAAGAGCGGAAAGCGCGTCACTGAAACTGACATTGTTCAGCAGCTGTTAAAAAAGCACTACAACCTCAAGTAGTTGAAGAGTTGGGCAGGTAAACCATTTTTCGATAGCTAGATAGCTATCTCTTTGGTGCAATCACAGCGCTCTGTCTGCCCGGCAAGGGGTTACCCAAAAGGATAGCTATCTATAAAGATAGATAGCTATCAAAATCAATACCACCCCTAGCGAATAAAAGAGACTAGCCGCTCTACCCCTTCGGATTGCCCGGGCTGGTTTGCGCAGGATGTGTTGTTTTACTTGGGCTCTATATTCAGGGGTGGTATTGAAAAGGAGAGCATATGCTTACTGAAATCGTGTCCGTACATGAGCGCCTGGTTTCCAAGCTTCATGTCTTTAATCAACTATGGCCCAGCCTGGTGGTCAACGGTACGGTCTGGAAGTTGCCTGTCCTGGCAGAGCAAAAGGCGCCTGACCGTATCGATGCACAACGTCTCGAAGGACAGGCTGCCATCGAGGCTGCCATACAGGCCATGACGGCGTTTGAACGTGTTGTCGGCCAGGCACCCGGTACGGTCATGCGCTTGCCGGGTTACTTTGCCGTGCGCGACAGCGTCTTGCCTTGGGTCCGTGAAATCAATGATCTCAAGGACGAACTGATGGCCATGATCGAAAAGACCCGCCTGGAACTGAATCTGGCCACCACGGCACGCTCCAAGATTCTGCGGCAGGCCTTGGGGCATCAATTCAGCATGAAGCAGCTGGGCCGTCATACCCAGGCTTTCGACAGTTGCCCGCGCTTGATTGTCTTTACCTGGGCCGGTCACACCACTGGCGGTGAGCGGGTTGAGGTCGGCAAGGTACGCGAGCTGTTGGCCAAGGCTGCCGAGCAGCAGTCGGACCGCGATAATGTCGCGCCCGGTGAGACCCTTGCCGGCGCTGAACTGCGGCGTATTGTCAACCTGGCGGACCATGCCACCTTGGTCAAATACAAGAAAGTGGCGCCACACCCTCGGGCCATGCTGTATTTCTCGGCCAGTTCCCGTTACGACGCGATGATTCACAGCAATCTGCCGCTGTTCGTGCTGGCCGGTGAAAAGCCGATCGAGGTCCACGAACTGCGTGATTTTGATCGCCATGTACGCCAGGCCGAACGGCCGGACAAGAAAAGCCGCATTGAAGTCATCCCACGGATGAACCTGTACCTCAATCCCAATGACCTGGTCGGCATGCGCAAGTCTCAGCTACCCCAGAGCCGCTCCAGCCTGGTGGCCTCCACGTACTCCGAGAGCCGCGCCAGAACGTCAGAGGACAACCTGCCTCACAACGACGATCAACTGGACCTTAACCTTCCGGCTGCAGATGACTGACGACCTGGCGGGTGCCTTGCTCGATAAAGGCGCTCCAGGCGGTCATGAGCTGCCGGCGTTTATCCAGCAGGTCACCCCGGTGATAAGCCGCTTCAACCTTGTCGCCCAGGGTATGGGCCAGGGCCATTTCGCAGACGTCCCTGGGGAAATCGGTGTGTTCGGCCGCCCAGGTGCGAAAGCTGGAGCGGAAGCCATGTGGCACATAGTCATCGGCATTCAATTGCGCCATGACCCGGCGGATGGCGTTGCCCGGGAGCGCACCACTATGGCGGGCATTGGGAAAGACATATAAAGGGTGTTTGCCACGCTGTTGCTCCAGTACCTGCAGCGCGGCCTCCACCAACGGTACGCGATGAAGCTTGCCGGCCTTCATTCGTCGGGCGTCGATGTTCCAGACCCGATTGACCAGGTCGACCTCCTCCCAGCGCGCTTCACACACCTCTGCACTGCGGCAGGCCGTATGGATGATCAGCTCGCAAGCGCGTGCTGCTGTACTGTCCAGGCTGTCCAGTTCACGGACAAACGCGCCCAGCCGATCAGCCGGCATGGCCGAAAATGGCATCTGGCTGCGCTTTTGTCGCGGCAACAGTTTGTCCAGGTGGCCACGCCAGCGGGCCGGGTTTTCGCCCGTGCGCAGTTTGCGCGCCTTGGCCGCATCAAGCACCAGCTCGATACGGTTACGCAGGCGCGAAGCCGTTTCAGGAATACGGCTCCAGATGGGTATTAGCACATCCAGCACATCGTCGGTCTCAATAGCCTCGACCGTCATTGCGCCCAGCCGTGGATAGACATGATCGTCCAGCGAATGCGTCCATTGCTGGGCATGCCGGACGTTTTTCCAGCTCTGCCGGTGTGTCTGGATATAGCGCTCGGCTTCTTCGCGAAAAGTCACCGGGCCTGCTGCCGCCAGAATGCCTTGTTGCTCGGCCTGGCGCTGCGCCAAAGGATCGATCCCCTGACTCAGGGCCAGACGATGCGTGTCGGCCGCCAGGCGTGCGGCCTTCAATGAAACGGCTGGAAACGCGCCAAGACCCAGGTCATGCCGGCGTTTGTCACGCTGGTAACGCAGCACCCAGTTTTTACTGCCGCCGGCACTCACCCGCAGAAACAGGCCACGTTCGTCAGCATAGCGGCCTGGTTTTTCCACGGTTTTGATAAATGACAGGGTCAGCTTGCTCATTTCTTCTCACAAGGAAAGAACACACAAAGAAGCAAAGTTTACAGCGCAATGTACGCGGAGGCACCCTCCGCGTACATTTGCGATTAAAGCCTTTATTTGCAGGCACTCAGGTTCTGATCAGGTTAATGAACCCTCACTCAGGCCCTCATCGAAATGAAACGCCGCCGATGATAGGGAGCGTTTCATTTCAGCGGGCTGAAAAGACGTCAGATCTTGAAGCTGTCAACCAGTTGCTTGAGGCGACCGGCCTGTTGCGACAAGGCGGCGCAGTCTTTGAGGGTTTCGTTGAGGTTGGCCACACCTTGCTGATTAAGAGTGTTGATCTGGTTGATGTCGACGTTGAGGGTTTCTACCACTGCGGTCTGCTCCTCAGTGGCGGCAGCGACCGACTGGTTCATGCCATCGATTTCACCAATGCGCCGGGTGACATCCTGCAAGCGGCTGCCCGCCTGGTTCGCCACCTCGACACTGCTCTGGCTGGAAGCCTGGCTTTCATTCATGTTGATCACCGCTTCGTGAGAACCACTTTGCAGTTCACCGATCATTTTGTGGATTTCGTCCGCCGACTCCTGCGTGCGATGCGCCAGGTTGCGCACCTCGTCGGCGACCACCGCAAAGCCGCGCCCGGCCTCACCGGCCCGTGCGGCCTCAATCGCTGCGTTGAGCGCCAACAGGTTGGTTTGCTGCGAAATACCCTTGATCACGTCGAGAATGTGGCCGATGTTGTCGGTACTGGCGTTGAGCTTCTCGATTTGTACACATGAGCCACTGATCTTGCTCGACAACTCGCTCATCGAGCGAATCGTCTGTTCGACCACACGCCGACCGTCCTCGGCCTGCTCGCGCGCATCACTGGCCTGGCCCGATGCATCAGAAGCATTACGGGCAATTTCCTGGGTCGCCGCCCCCAGTTCGTTGATGGCTGCCGCAACGCTATTGGTGCGGGCGCTCTGTTCATCGAAGCCGATGATCGACGAGTTGGACGACTCCACCACCCGTTGTGACAGGTCATGCACCTGCAAAGTGGCCGATGAGACTTCAGCAATCGAGGCATGGACGCGCTCGACAAAGCGGTTGAACGAACCGCCCAGTTCGGAAAACTCGTCATTGCCCTGCAGTTTCAGGCGGCGGGTCAGGTCACCCTCGCCCTCGGCAATGTCCTGCATCGCACGCCCCATATCAGTCAGCGGACGCATCAGCGCACTGATCAGCAGGCTCAGCAGCAGAGCGATCACGGCCACCGCAATCAGCACCGCAATCAAGGCCGAATGACGGAACTGGCTCAGTGGTGCATAGGCTTTTTCCTTGTCGATTGACAGCCCGATATACCAGTCAGCCCCTGGCAGGCCGGTGATCGGGGTAAAGGACAGCAGCCGCGCCTGGCCATTGAGCACCACTTCACGCAGGGGCTTTTCCAGTGCCAGGGTCTGGCCCGGATAAAGATCCTTGAGGTTCTTCATGACCTGGTCCTTGTCCGGACTGACGATCACCTGCCCGTCGCGGCTCACCAATACCGCATGGCCCAGGCCACCGAAATCGACCGAATTGATGATCTTGACCAGGACATCGAGGCTCAGGTCCCCCCCGGCCACGCCATTGATCTGCCCACCGGACCGGATCGGGCTGGCAATGGTAACGACAAGCCCCCCTACCGACGCCTGGTAGGGAGCGCTGATGATGGTTTTGCCCGCCGCTACCGTCGAGCTGTACCACGGTCGTTTGCGCGGGTCATAGCCGGCCGGCATCTGTGCGTCCGGGCGCTGGGTGAATACACCGTCGCTGTCACCGATGTAGGTGAACTGGAAAGTGGAAAGCAGCGATTGCGCACCGACCAGACCGCCCAGGTCATTGCTCTTGATGCCTTGGCGCTCCACGTCCTGTGTGAGGTTATCCAGTGCCAGAATCCGGCCGCTCAGCCAGTTCTGCACACTGCTGGCCGTCAATTCGCCCGCCTGGCCGACCGAGGCCTCAAGGTTCTGGCGGATGGTCATGCGTTGCAGGTAGTCGTTGTACAAGGTGAACAGCGCAAAGGCCAATACCACAACGCCCGAGGCGGCCAACAGGATCTTATGACGAAACTTCAAATTCATCAGGGTTTATCTCAGCAGTCATCAGGAACGGGAAAATAACGGACACGTCTTAACGTTCTAGAACTTTAAGGTTCTTGAACAAGAACGATGTCGTACGTCAACTAGGAATAGATGAACGGAAGTATAGATGAGTTTCAAGCGGCTTTTCATTCGGTATCGGCCCGGTGGCATTGTTTTTATGAAGGGTCCTGGAGCCCTTTATAAACGTGGCCTGCACCAAATGAAAGGCTGGTGAAAGAAGAACAGGCTTTTTTCAAAAAATTACTCATTTTTCCTTACAGCCAGACGTTCTGCCGCCGATAGCGTAGTGCGTTATACCTTGCGATGGCCTCACAAAAACAATCCCAGCGGCCCGAATCATTAGAATAGACATTCCAGGAGAACGTCGAATGAACAGCTGGTTTTCCAATATCAGCGTCAATATGAAACTGGCGCTGGGCTTTGGTCTGGTGCTTGTTTTTACTGCCATTTTAGCCCTTGTCAGCTGGACCGGTCTGGGCAAGCTCATTGACCGCAGCAACTGGATGAGCGACATCGGCACGCTCAATGCCCAGTTGACCAAATTGCGTGTTGCCCGCCTGCAGTACATGGTGGCCAACGGTGACGAAAAGGTGGCCGACACCGTGCAGGCGTCCTTCGATGGCTTCAAGGGCCAGATCGACTACCTGCTCAAGACCTTTAAAAGCGCCGACAACCTCAAGATGCTCAATCAGTTGAGCCAGGTCAGCAGCGCTTATCAGCAGTCGTTCAACGACATGCGTACCGGCTACAAGACCAGCAATCAGGCGCGGGCCGACATGGCCATCCAGGCACAAAAGGCTGCTGAGCTGGTCGACCAGACCCTGGCTGAAGTCCAGGGTGATGCCGAACAACTGGAGCAATACCAGGTCATGGTCCAGACCCGCCTGGACCTGCTCAAGGTGCGTTACGAAGTGCGTGGCTACGCGGCAGCTCCCAATCCTGAGGGCGAGCAAAAAGCCTTCGGCCAGCTGGAGACGACCCTCAACGGGCTGGAGCGCATGAACAGCGTCTTCGCTGGCAGCCAGGCTGCACGCGTCAAGCAGCTGGAAAACGCGCTGCTGGGTTACCGTGCGGCCCTGCAAGGCTTCAAGGCAGGTGATGCGCAGATCGTTCAGGCACGCAAGGAAATGACCACTCAGGGCCAGGACATCGTCAAGATCAACGAAGACCTCAACCAGCTTCAACTGGACCGTCGTGACATAGAAAGCGCCCAGGCCCGTCAATGGCAGGTCATCTGCACCTTGCTGGCCCTGATCCTCGGTATCGTGGCGGCCGTGTTGATTACCCGCCAGATCACCCGCCCGCTGCAGCAGACACTGGAAGTGGTCGAGCGTATTGCCTCGGGCGACCTGACCCGCACCCTGGAAGTGACGCGCCGCGACGAACTGGGTGTGCTGCAACAGGGCATCCAGCGCATGGGCAGCACCTTGCGCGAGCTGATCACCGGCATTCGTGACAGCGTGACCCAGATTGCCAGCGCCGCCGAAGAACTCTCGGCCGTCACCGAGCAGACCAGCGCCGGCGTCAACAGCCAGAAAACCGAAACCGACCAGGTGGCCACGGCCATGCATGAAATGTCGGCCACCGTCCAGGAAGTGGCCCGCAATGCCGAACAGGCCTCGCAAGCCGCTTCGGCCGCCGACCGTGAAGCGCGCGATGGCGATCGGGTGGTGGGCGAGGCGATTGCCCAGATCGAACGCCTGGCCACCGAGGTCAAGCGTTCTGCCGATGCCATGACCGAGCTGGAACAGGAAAGCGACAAGATCGGCAAAGTCATGGACGTCATCAAGTCCGTGGCCCAGCAGACCAACCTGCTGGCCCTCAACGCCGCCATTGAAGCGGCACGTGCCGGCGAAGCCGGGCGTGGCTTTGCCGTAGTGGCCGACGAGGTTCGCGGCCTGGCACAGCGCACCCAACAGTCGACCGAAGAAATCGAAGGCCTGGTCGCCGGCCTGCAGAGCGGCACCCGCCAAGTGTCGAGCATCATGCTTGGCAGCCGTGAGCTGACCAACAGCAGCGTGGAGTTGAGCCGCAAGGCCGGTGATTCGCTGGGCAGCATCACCCAGACGGTCTCCAACATTCAGGCCATGAACCAGCAGATCGCCGCTGCCGCCGAACAGCAGAGCGCGGTGGCCGAGGAAATCAGCCGCAGCATTGTCAATGTGCGTGACGTGTCTGAACAGACCGCTGCGGCCAGCGAAGAAACGGCGGCTTCAAGCGTCGAACTGGCGCGTCTGGGTGGTCAGTTGCAGATGATGGTCAGCCGCTTCAAGGTTTGAGTCCATTTGATGTGGGAGGCGCCGGGCGGCACCTCTCACGACAGAATCTCTCTTGAAGATTCCTCCGCTCAATCCCCGATCCGCTTCGTCACCCATTGACGGGTGTACGCCAGCACCTTGTTCGCCATCGTCGTGGGGAAATGAATGAACCCATGCGGTGCGGCCGGCAACCTGTGCATTTCAACCTCTGCCGACCGGGCCCAGCGTTCGGCCAGGCCGAAGGTGTCATCGCGAAGCGGATCCAGCTCGCCAACAAACATCAGCGCAGGCGGGAAATCGGTGAAGTCGCCATACAGCGGTGAGACCGGAGCCTGTCGACGTTGTGCATCGCTCAGTCCAGGGGTAAGCATCTGAAACGCCTCGACCATGCCCGGGCCGTCCAGCAACAGTGTCTCCGGGCCGGCGGTGCGCACACTGGGTGTGCCGCTGAGGTCGAACACCCCGTAGTACAGCACCGTAGCACTGACCCGACGCAGCAGGTCAGGCCACGCTTTCAACGCCAGTAACGTGGCCACCGCCAGATGGCCACCGGCTGACTCGCCGACAACAATGACGGGTAAACCGGCAAATTCCGGAGCGTCCCCCAGCAGCCAGCGGGCAGCACACAGGCAGTCCTGGAGCAGACCTTCGATCGGTGTCGACACGGCAAGCCGGTAATCCACTGAAATGACCGCCACGTCGCAGGCCTTGACCAGGCCGGCGTTGAGGTCGTCATTCATCTGCGCGTTGCCGATCACCCAACCGCCACCATGGAAATCGAGCACGATCCCCCTGACCTTGCCAGCGGGCCTGATGATCCTGACCGGCACCGTCGTTCCGGCCACTGTCACGATTCTGCGTTCGGCGTGCAGGCCATGCCTGTGCAGACCACGGCTGCGCGCCAACTGGCTCATGCGCAGCAGGGCCTGAATGGCCATGGGTGTGAGGCGATTTCTGATGCGAAAACGCGGCAGCCAGGCAAGCTTCTTGTTGAACTGCCTTGCTTGCGCGATATCCTGCTCTGAACACAGGCGTGCGTCATTCTCCAATGGCCGGCTTCCTTGGGTGCACTCTTGAACTACCTGAGGCTGTCGACATATTCGCCGACCGCAATACGCTCGGCCTTGCGCTTGCCAGCCTCTACAAACGCCTCGAAAGACGCGCTGGCCATCAGCTTTTTAGCCTGGATTTCCAGGTGTTTGAGCACCGGCTCCGGCACTTGGGCCAGGTCGTGTTGCAAGGCATGCGAGCACGCCAGTGTTTCCACCAGCTTGGCGCGGAACTTGTCCAGGCCCCGACCGCTTTCAACCCGTTTCCAGGTCGAGATAAAGAACGTCTCACCACGGCCCGGTCCGTTGCTGGTGACATAGGACACTGCACACAGGCCCACCCCACTGCGCTTGCGCCAATGCACGGCGGCATGCTCGTCAAGTTGCAGGATGTCTTGCTCAAGGCACGCATGACCACTGTGCTTGAGGTGAATGCTCGCCGCTTCCAGCGCACCCAGCGTGCTGCCGAATGTGGCATCGGCAAATCGCGACTGCAATATGACACGCTTGTCGCGCACGATACGCACGACCCAGACCGCGCTGCGGACCTCGCGGCTGATGCCACGGGGCACGTTGTAAGTCAGCCCATCGATGGTTTTCTGATAACAACGCAGGCCAGAGACATCGACCGAGGAGCGCACCCAGACGTCGGTACTGGGCTCCAGTGGCTGGTTGATGGGCTGGCCGTTTCGATGCAGGAAACTCAGGATCTGTATAGATCCGGGTGTGACATGGTAGGTGGTCAGGAACGGCCAGCGCTTGAGCGCCAGTTCGCGTACGGCCGGCATGTTCTGGGGATGGGTCGTGTCCAGCGCGCTGCAGCGTTCCAGCGCCTGACTCTCGGCCATCACGTCATCGACAATGGCCTCGGCCTGTTCGGCACCGACCAGTTCCTTGTAATGCTGGAAAATCTCGTCCAGATCCAGGCTGGCCTTGCGTGTCATTTTCAGCATGATGCCTGCCTCGATTGCGCTGTGCGGTGTATCCGCCTGATCCGGTGGTCCAGACGTTCGCCCTGAACGCTGTCCGGAATCTGTGAAACGTCAGAAGCCATGAAAAATATCCTGCTGTCATTATCCGGGCCTGGCAGTAAAAAACCTTGCGCGGCACCGTCGTTTTGCGAACCGGTTCACTGCAGGATCTGTAGATATGGCAAAGCAATATTAAATGGCCATATCTGCACAGTTCGTCATCATGGATCAGGCAACTAAAAAAATGACAAGCGCCTTAAGTTGGAGTTCCCTGTTTTAGTGTAAGCCCATCGGGACAACAGGCTGAATCGGCTGACATTATCCAGCGCGCCAGCCCAGCGATTATTCATCATCGCTCAGGGCTGATCAAGCCAGCGGTCTGTTTCAACCGCCTATCGGATTATACAGGGGTCGGAAATAATCAACAGGCGCCGTGATATCCATGGGTTAACCACGCTCTTCTACACCCCCTGTAACAAGTTGGATGGACTTGAATAACCCCCTCATTTGAATATTAAACGCGGCCTTTTAGAGCATCACCAGCGCCCCTTGTAGCGGTTCAGGGATTCCACATACTGGGCCACGGCAATCTGGTCAACCTTACGTTGTCCGGCCTGCTTGAAACGCGCAAATACGTCACTGTCGAACAAGCGATCGACTGCCTGGCGAATGCTTTTCTGCACCGGATAAGGCGTGTCCCTGGACTCGTTGTCTATTGCCCAGGCCCGTTCCAGCACACTCACCAGCTTGCCGCGAAACTTCTCCATGCCCCGGCCACTGGCCACACGCCGGTAGGTGGAAAGAAAAAAGGTCTCGCCCCGCCCGGGTCCCCGATGCGTGACATACGCCACGGCACATAATCCGACGCCACTGCGCTTGCGCCAATGAACCGCCGTACGTTCATTCAATTGCAGCACATCGTCGCGACGCCAGGCATGGCCACTATGAAGCAGATGAAGAATGGCGGCATCGAGTGCACGCCGCGTGCCCCCGAAGCGCCGATCGGTAAAGCGGGCGGACACTTGCACTTTCTTGTTTTTCAGGACACGAACGATCCACACACGGCCTCGGGTTTCCCGGGTAATGCCGCGCGGAACGCTATAGGTGACATCATCGACACTCTTGTCGTAACACCTCAGGCCTGAAATATCGATTTCAGACTCAGTGTTCATACAGGCAACCGACTGTCTGTAAAGTGAATAAAGCGGCTGATACCGCCGGTTGAATAATCCGTATCGCTGTTCAAGGGCAACTGAACCCGACGGGCCTGTTCACGCCTGTAACAAGTAAGCGTGTAACGGATTTGATCGTGCAGGACACTTCAGGGTGACCGCCGCCGTCGACAGGAACCTTGACGCATGGCGCCCGATCTACACGGTTTCCAGGTTCGGGATACAGACGTCAATCAGTGTGGCAGTCAACAGGCGACCCGGCCCGATCAAGCGATGGATGGACCCGTACCGGGCCCGAAATCTGCCGCCAATTGCCCTCGGTTGCCCGACGCCTGCGCGTTTTTGCCACATACTTGCCGATTCAAGTGACAGCAAGGTCAATCTTCCATTGAAAAATCTACTTCCCTGGCTGCTCGGCGGTGTTCTGTCTTTTCTGCCGCTGTCTTTTGCGTATGCCGCCACTGCCAAGCCTCTACAACTGATCGTTCTGGCCTCCAGCGCCACCATGGGCGCTTTCCAGGCACTAAGCACCGACTATGAGAAGCGCACTGGCGTGCGCCTGGTGGCGCAACTGGCGCCCTCGACAGGCAATGCACCCTATGCGATAGCCAATCGCATGGCTCSCCAGGAGCCGGCCGATGTCGTGCTGTTGAGCCGTCCGGCCCTGGAACGGCTGATCAAGGACGGGCATGCCGATGCCGACAGCCGCGTCGAGCTGGGCAAGGCCTTTATTGCCTTGGCCGTGCCGGCCGGGGCGCCCAAGCCGGATATCAGCACCATGGAGAACTTCCGCCAGACCCTGCTGGACGCTTCGTCCATCGCCTATTCGGACAGCTCCAGCGGTCTTTATGTATCGCGGGTGATGTTCAACCGGATGCACATTGCCGATCGTGTACAAGACAAGAGCCGGATGATCAGCACTGAGCCGGTAGGCGATGTCCTGGCGCGTGGCGAGGCGCAGGTGGGTTTTCAGCAGCTCAGCGAGCTCAAGCAGGCGAACGGTATCCAGATTGTGGGGCTGATCCCCGATCAGGCACAGCAGATGACCTTGTACTGCGGCGCCGTGGCCAGTCGCAGCAATCACCCGCAGGACGCCCAGGCGCTGCTCGATTACCTGGCCTCGAGCGAAGCGGCCGGCACAATGCGTGACAACGGGCTGGAACCCATGAAATGACAGGCTGTTGCCCCGTTCAACTGGTGACCAGTACCCGCACATCACCCTGGCGTTGCAATACCTCGCTCAGCACGCTGCTGCCCGAGCGCCGCAAGGCCAGGTCGACCGAACCCTGGCCGACCTGCAGGCGGCGCAACAGAACCTGATCGAGAAAGGCCGGCAGCACCGGCTCGTCGAAGATCACGCGCAGTCCTTGCGGGTCAAACTGCAGCCCCAGGCATGACTGCAGCATCGACAACGGCGCCGCCGCCGCCCAGGCCTGGGGCGAGCACGCCACCGGGTAGAATGTCGGTCCCTGGGTACGCTGGCGGGCAAAGCCGCAGAACAGTTCAGGCAGGCGGCGCAGGTCGAGGTAGGTCGCGGCCGCGAACAGCCCTTCGCACAGATGCGCCGCTTCACGACGAAAGCCATAACGGGAAAACCCGGCGGCAATCAGCGCATTGTCGTGGGGCCAGACCGAACCGTTGTGATAGCTCATCGGGTTGTAGCGCGCCTGCGCCGAAGCCAGCGTGCGCACCCCCCAGCCACTGAACGATGAACGCTCCATCAGCGTGGCCACCACATGGCGGGCGCGCTCGGTGTAGGCAATGCCAGTGAACAACGCATGCCCGGCATTGGAGGTGCGCACCCGGCAGGGCTGCTTGTCGCCATCCAGGGCCAGCACATAAGTGCCCAACGCCTCATCGAAGAACTGCTCATCGAACTGGCGACGCAGACGCACCGCCTTGCCCTTGAGTTGCGCGGCCCGCTCGGTGTGCCCCAGGCGCCGGGCGATGCTGCGCGCGGCTTCCCAGGCGCCATAGACATAGGCCTGGACCTCGACCAGGGCGATCGGCCCTTTGGCCAGCCGGCCATCGGCATGAAAGACCGCATCGTGGCTGTCTTTCCAGCCCCGGTTGAGCAAGCCGCTGTCAGCACGCCGGTGGTACTCGAAAAAGCCGTCGCCATCACGGTCGCCGTAGTGATCGATCCAGACCAGCGCCGCTTCGATCGACGGCCACAGGTGCTGCAGCGTGGCGACATCACTGGTGCGCGAAAGATAGGCACCGGCCAGCATCACAAACAAGGGCGTGGCATCCATGCTGCCGTAATAACAGCGAAACGGCACCTCACCCAGCACGGCCATCTCTCCGTGTCGGACTTCATGCACGATCTTGCCAGGCTCGGCATCGCTGTCAGCGCGCAGCTCCCGGGCCTGCTGCGCCGCCAGATGGCCCAATACACCGCGGGCAATACCGGGGTCGACCCAGAGCATTTCCAGCGCGGTAATCAGCGCATCACGGCCAAAGACCGTGCTGTACCAGGGAATGCCGGCATAAGGATAAAGCCCGTGCTCAGTCTTGGTCATCAGCATGTACAAGTCGGAAATACTGCGCCGTACCACCTCGTTGAACACCTCATGTGAGGTCTGGATCGCCGCTGCCCGCGACGAAAACGTGCGCAGCTCACGCCGGGCATCGCGCACCGAACTGAAAAAGGCATGCCGCACCGGCACAGGATAAGCGCCTGCATCACAGTCGATGGCCACGAACAATGAGCGACGTTCACCGGGTGCCAGGGTCAGCTCGAACACCGCCTGTTCGCCGTCGAGTTGCTGTGGCGGTGGATTAAAACGTACCGTCGTGGTGCGCAACCGTCCGTCCAGCCCGGTGTAGGAAAGCTGTGCCTGCTGTGCCTCCAGCGCCGCCGGGTGCGGCTGGCCGGTCTGACGACGCGATGTGCCACGGACCTCGAACAGGTCTTTGAAGTCGGCGCCAAAGCGAATCTGCAGCTGTACCTGCCAGGGCTGCTGGTCGAAATTGCGCAACGTGATCCGCTCGAAACATGAACGCTGCCAGAGAAATCGCGAGCGACGCAGATGGATCAGCCCGTGGGGCATACCCTCTGCATCCTGGGTGTCCTCAAGGCCCGGGTTGCTCAGGTCGCACGTCAGCATGGCGTTGTCGTCACGCAGGGTCGAGCTGAGCAATAACGGACGCACTCCGTTAAGGGTCAGGCGCCAGTGCGACAAGTGCCGTGTGTCACGGTGAAACAGGCCTTGAGGGCTGTCGGCAGTCGCCTGCACATCGCCATGAGGATCAAAGACCCCAAAGGTGTCGTTATGCTTGAGGGTGCGCGGACGCAATTCCTGCAACGAGCTGCCGCTGGGTGCCGGTGAGCGGTCGGCCTGCCCGACCTGCTGTCGATACAGCGCCAGGTACTGCGCGGCCATGCGTTCCACTGTGAATCGCTGCTCGAATGCTGCGCGCACCCGGCGACGCTCAAGGCAGGCGAGCGTGCCGATGGCCGCCACCGCCTGCTCGACGCTCTCGACGATAAAGCCCGATTGCCCAGGCGTGATGACCTCCGGTACCGATCCCTGATTGAAGGCAATCACCGGCGTACCACAGGCCATGGCCTCGATCATCACCAGGCCGAACGGCTCTGGCCAGTCGATGGGAAACAGCAAGGCCCTGGCATTGCCAAGAAACGCGGCCTTCTGATGCTCGTCGATTTCACCGATGAACTCGATCGAGGGGTTGGCCTCGATCAGCGGCTGGATCTGCTGACGCCAGTAAGCCTCATCGGCCGGGTCGACCTTGGCCGCAATACGCAGCGGCAGACCGCACGCCAAGGCAATCTCGATGGCGCGATCCGGTCGTTTCTCCCTGGAAATACGCCCCAGAAAAGCCAGGTAGTCGCCTGAGGGCCGGGCAGTGAAAGGCAGCAGATCGTGCGGCAACCCATGCGCAATATTGGCGACCCAGTGCACACCACGCTGCAGATGGCGCCGCTGTGCCATCGAAATCGACACCAGCGGTGCTTCGGAAAAGCCGGCATGAAAGGCCAGCAGTTCCGGATGCTGCAACGGCCCGTGCAGGGTCGTGACGGCTCGTGCTCCCAAGGCGGCACTCATGGGTAGATGGGCGTGACCACCATGAAAATGCAGCACGTCGAACTGTTCCGCCTGCCTGATCACCCGATCCAGCATCAGCAAGGGGAAGGTGTCGGGAAATTCGGGCCTTGGGCCCAGGCGCAAGGCCCGAGGCACGCCTGCCACCAGGCGCGCCCGGGTCTGCGAGTCGCCGCTGGCAAACAGCGTCACCTCATGCCCCAGGCGAACCAGCTCTTCGGTCAGGTACGACACAATGCGTTCGGTGCCCCCGTACAACTGCGGCGGGCAGCTTTCGGCCAGGGGCGCGATCTGGGCGATTCTCATCAGGTGGTCTCCTTGACGGTTCCCTCCTACGCGCGATGAACGACCAGAGCATTATTTCAGGAGTGTCATTGAGCATAGAGAAGTCGCTGGCCGAGGCAGTTCAACGCCATGCCTTGAACGTCACGCCGGCCTGACAAACTGATCCTGACCCGGGCACGTTGTATGACGACATGAGGAAATTGACATTTTGCGAGCGGTGGCCATCCTCTCAATAAACATAAAACAACTGACTTTATCGGATATTGAACTCACCCGTTGCAGGAGCGCGGGGGTTTGCTGTACGACAGCGCTGCGCCTTGGCGCGGTGGACGGACTTTCGAGGCACGAGGTTTTCTCACACCCGGGCGCATTGACAATAGCGCATGAAGCTCCGGATAATCCGGAAAAGTCATACGACGACATACGACAAGGCCTGACCCATGCCCTCTTCTTCTCTTACGCCTTTCAATCGCCTGTTGCTCACCGGGGCCGCTGGCGGCCTGGGCAAGGTCCTGCGTGATTCATTGCAGCCCTACGCCCAGGTTCTACGCCTGTCCGACATCAGTGAAATGGCACCGGCCCGCAGTGCCCATGAAGAAATCCAGCGCTGCGACCTGGCCGACAAGCAGGCGGTGCACGCGCTGGTCGAAGGGGTCGACATGATCCTGCATTTCGGCGGCGTCTCGGTCGAGCGGCCGTTCGAGGAAATCCTGGGCGCCAATATCAGTGGCGTCTTCCACATCTATGAAGCCGCGCGCCGGCACGGCGTCAAGCGGGTGATCTTCGCCAGCTCCAATCATGTGATCGGCTTCTATGGGCAGGACCAGGTAATCGACGCCCATGCGCCGCGCCGTCCGGACAGCTATTACGGCCTTTCCAAGTCGTACGGCGAAGACATGGCCAGCTTCTATTTCGATCGCTATGGCATTGAAACCGTCAGCTTGCGCATTGGTTCTTCGTTTGCCGAGCCGTTGAACCATCGCATGCTCGACACCTGGCTCAGCTACGACGACCTGACCCGCCTGGTCGAGCGGGCCTTGTACGCGCCCGATGTCGGGCACACCGTGGTTTACGGTGTGTCGGCCAACCAGACGGTGTGGTGGGACAATCGCCTGGCCGCACATCTGGACTACCAGCCGCAGGACAGCTCCGAAGCCTTTCGGGCCCAGGTCGAGCACCAGCCACTGCCAGCGACCGATGACCCGGCCCGGCGCTATCAGGGCGGTGCATTTGCTGCCAGCGGGCCATTCGGGGATCATTGACAAAGGCCGGATGGGTGCACGTCAACGCCAGGCAGGCTTTCACTCGTTCGAGTGCAGCGTGAACGTGCATTTTTCCAGGCTTTCACTGCACAGGGGCAAAGGATCATCCTGCTCGCCCCAGTATTCACCCTCTGCCGCCACAGGCGTCGTGCTCTGGATCTGCAGCAGGGACTTGTAGGAGCCTTTTGTGTATTCGCAAAAAATGATCTGGCCTTCGAGGTACAGCAAGACCGCCTGAAACGCCATGGTCGTTCCCTGGCCTTTCTGGGTAAAGTCGGACACTTCAGGGCATTGATCGGCCATGGCCTGAGTCGCCTGTCCAAAGAGCAAAAAAGGACAGGCATCTATAAAAAATTGTTTGATGAAACGGTTCATGATCAAGCCTTCCCTGGCCGTTGCGAATGACACCCGCTGTCCCTGCGGGTGGGCAGCGATGGCTACCCTGCCTGATCAAGCATAGTTCGCCAGGCTCTGGCCTGGCGCAGGCAAGGACCATCGGTGCCTGTACCTGCGCAACAGGCGAATGTCAGGTACTTCTGCAGCGCCCTCAAGCCCTCAAGCCCTCAACCCTGACGCTGCAACTGCACGCCCAGCGACTCCAGCGCCGTCCAGTAGCCAGGGTAGGTCTTGCCGACGCACAACGGATCAAGAATGCGGATGCCGGCCACTTTCAGGCCCGCCAGGGCAAAGCACATGGCGATGCGGTGGTCGGAATGGGTGTCGATCAGTGCATCCACGGTACGACCGGCCAGCTGTGGATCGGCATTGACCACCAGGTCATCGCCCTCTTCCACCGCCAGTTTCGGGTCGATGGCGCAAAGGCCGTCAGACAATGCACGAATCCGGTCGCACTCCTTGACCCGCAGGTTGGCAATGCCCACAAAGCGTACCGGCTGGTTATTGAAGGCCGCCAGCACGGCCAGCGTCGGGATCGCGTCCTGCATCTGCGAGCCGTCGATCACCGCCGGCATGTCCGGGAAGCGCTCGATGAGCTGGCTGGCCAGCGCGTCGGGCTGGGTAAAGGCCTCGGTGGCCACGCCCAGGTCGATACGGCCAGCGGTCAGCGCCTGGGCCGCCCACAGGTAAGTGGCGGCCGACGCATCCGGCTCGATATGAAAATCGGTGGCACGGTAGCCGGTGGCCGCCACTCGCCAGGCCGACTCACCGATGGCCTCGACTTCGGCACCGAAAGCCTGCATGGCCGCCAGGGTCAGGTCCACATAGCCGCGTGCGCCGATCTCGCTGCCGGTCAGGGCCACCTCTAATGGGCCCTGGCCGCACGCGCCGGCCATCAGCAACGCCGAGACGTACTGGCTGGACAGGTTGCCATCGATCTCGATGCGTCCGGCCGCCAGGCCGCCACGGCCCTTGATTGCCACCGGCGGGCAACCAGTCGGTGCGCTGGCCTGCACACCCATGCGCTGCAGCGCATCAACCAGCGGGCCAATGGGGCGCTTGCGCATGTATTCGTCGCCATCGACCACGAAGTCGCCCTCGAAGTTGGCCAGGGCCGCCGTCAGAAAGCGGGTGGCGGTGCCGGCATTGCCCAGCATCAGCGGCTGGCCCGGCGCCTGCCAGTGGCCGGTGCTGGTGACCACAAAGGTGCTGTCGTCCGGCTCGTCGACCTGCACACCCATCAACCGCAGGGCCTCGGACATCACCCGGGTATCGTCACTCTTGAGCGCGCCGGTCAGGCGGCTGGTGCCTTTGGCCAGACCGGCCAGCAGCAGGGCACGGTTGGTGATGGATTTGGAGCCCGGCGGGCTGACACGACCGGTCAGCGGGCGATTGACAGGCACTACGGTAAGCGTGGATTGAGGTCGCATGATGGCCCTGATGAAGATTGGCGGAAAAATCGCGATCCTAACATGCCCGGCGCTCCTCACGGACCTTGCCTGTCGACAGCAATGGGCCCATCAAGTTGGATCCCATGTAACGTATAAATAGAGAAGCCTTTTCGATATTATTTTTTATAAATGTATCGAACTTTTAACACCCTTTAATACTGCGAATTTTCTGGTAAAAATTTTCAAACTTCCTGCGCGCAGCAAGAGTCATTGCTATGTGCACCCCATGCGGTGCCCCTGCCATTGACTGAAGGATGACCACCATGATTCGCGATGATCGAAACCCACCGGCAGGCTATGCCGCACCGGATTACTACGCAGCCAATACTGTGGCGCCTTTACTTAAACGCATTTCATGGAGTGCCATTCTGGCGGGTGTTGTTCTGGCCCTGGTTGTTTCACTGTTGTTGAACTTGCTGGGGACTGCCATCGGTACGGCCACTATTGATCCGATGCAAGAAGCCAACCCGGTCTCCGGGCTGGGCACCGGCGCCGGTATCTGGGTGGTCGTCAGCGCCGTCATCTCTTTATTCGTCGGTGGCTGGGCGGCAGGTCGCCTGGCGCAGCGTGAAGGCGCTTTCCACGGTCTGCTGGTCTGGGCCTCGGTCTCGCTGATTACCGTGTACCTGGTGTCCAGCGCCGTGACCGGCGTGGTCCGTGGTGGCCTTAACCTGGCCGGCAGTGGCCTGTCAGCCGTCGGCAGCGGTATCGCCCAGGTGGCGCCGGCGCTGGGCGATAAGATTCAGGACCAGCTCAAGCAACAGGGCATCGATTTCAACCTCAATGACATCCAGAACGAAATCGAACTGGCCATGCGTCAGACCGGCAAGGCCGAACTGAACCCGGACAATGTGGCACAACAAGCACAGTCCACGGCTCAGGATGCGCAGAACACCGCCGAACGCAGTGCCAACAACCCACAACAGGCCGATGAGCAGATCGGTGGCCTGCTGGATCGCATCAAGGCCAAGGGCAACGAAGCCTGGGATGCTGCTGACCGTCAGGCGCTGGTCAACCTGATCAAGGCGCGTGGCAACAAGACCGATGCCGAAGCCAACCAGATCGTCGATCAGGCCCAGGCCAGCTATCGCCAGGCCTACGCCAAGTACCAGGAACTGAAGGCCCAGGCCGAGCAGAAAGCCCGCGAAGCCGCTGAAGTGGCTGCCAAGCGCGTTTCGCAAGGCGCCTGGATCCTGCTGATCACCCTGGTGATCTCGGGCCTGGTGGCTGCCGGTGCCGGTGTACTGGGTCGCCGTACCCAGCCTGCCGACAAGGTTGTCACCACCCGCTGATCCATCCCTTACAGCCGGCGCCGCCCTGGCGCCGCGCTGTAGCCGTGATCAGCACTACTCCGTAGGAGCAACCAACGGTCGCCAATGGCGCAAAAACCATGCCGGTCTTTTCGCGACCGTTGGTCGCTCCTGCAGACGGGTGTTGGCTGCACGATAGCCCAGGGTCTGCTCAAGCCAGCGTCACCTGGTTGCGCCCGTTCTTCTTGGATTGGTACAACGCCTGGTCGGCAGCCTCGATCAGTGTCTTGTAGTCGGTCGAGGGCTGGCTGAGGTCGGCCACGCCCAGGCTGATGGTGCAGCGGATCTGCTGGCCATCGTGATCCACATGCAGCTCTTCCACAGCCTTGCGCAGCCGTTCGGCAAAGACCTGGGCACCGGCCTTGTCGGTGTCGGGCAACAGCACCGCGAACTCTTCACCGCCATAGCGCCCGGCAATGTCTGCGCTGCGTATGTGAGTACGCATGGCTTCGGCCACGACCTGGATCACCTTGTCTCCGGTCTGGTGGCCCCAGGTGTCATTGACCCGCTTGAAGTGATCGATGTCGATCATCACCATCGCCACTTGCGTGCCGTAGCGTCTATGCCTGGCGTATTCCTGGCGCAAGGACTCTTCCCAATGGCCGCGGTTGTTCAGGCCGGTCAGGCGGTCGGTGCTGGACAACCGTTGCAGCTCGTTGTTGGCATTGAGCAATTGATGGCGATTGGTGGCCACATCGGTCACGTCATAGATCACCAGGCAGATATGACTGATCTGGTTATTGGTGCTGCGCAGCGGAAACAGGGTGGTGTTCTGGTACATGAACGCCTCCTGCCCGGTAATCGGCTGGTAGTTCTTGAAGCGCACCAGATAAGGTCGCTGCTCCCAGATGGTGAATGCCGGCGTGCCCAAGGTCACGACGTTGTCGACCTTCTTGCTGAACCAGGCGCGATTGACCTCCGGAAACAGCTGGAAAAACGACTGGCCAATGGCATCGAACGGCACCACCCCGGAGCGGTTTTCCATGAAGGTGTTCCAGATCTGCACAGTGAAGTCACGGTCGAGCACCACAATGCCTACATCGATGTTCTGTGTAACGGCCAGCAGCCAGTGAAGCTCTTTGATATCGATTTGCTCGTTCATACATCAGCTCATCAGGTAGGCCAGTTTGCGCGAGAGTCGCTCGACCGAGTCTTCGGTGAACAACATCAGCAAATCGAAATGAATGTCGTGCCCTTCCACGCTGTAGCTGACCTCCACGGCCAGGGTCTGTTTCCAGCGTTGCTGGCGGACGTTGATCAGCTCATCGCTGCCGCCCTCCTGGGCCAGTATCTGCGGATGCCCCAGGGAAAAGGGCACATCGATCTGCTCACCGATCCCGCTCAGGCAGGCACCGATGAGGATGGTCGACAGGTCCAGGAGCACTTCCATGTCACTGTAGTCGGGTGAGTCGCGGTGCATCAGCCGGGCGATGTCGGCAATTTCCGAATCGTGCAGCAGCAATAACGCTTCGCCGGCGATACCGCCGCCAATATAGCCCTGGCACACCGCAGTCAGGCGCTGGCCATGCTGGGTGTCGGCCAGTGCCATGTGCAACTCGCCCACCTCCAGCATGTTGACGTTCGGCACCGGCAGTTGCACGAAGACCCCCAGCACCTTGGCCAGCAGGGCAGCGGCACGCCCCATGGCGACGTTGACCGTCTCGCGCATGGCGTCCTGAAAGCTGATGATGCCCTCGCCTGTACGCGGTGCCTGCGCCGTTGCCGACGCCGCCGGCACGCTGGGCGCCTGAGCCGCCAGCGGCTCGCCAAGCAGACCCAGGCGCCTCAGGGTGGACGCCAGTTCATCGGGGTCGGCCGGTTTTTTCAGAAAGGCCAGGGCGCCCAGTTCCATGACCCGGCGCACCGCTTCTTCCTGGACATCGCCGGAAACCACGATCACTTGGGTATCGAGACCTTCGTCCCGGATCGCCGCCAGGGCCTGGTAACCGTCCATGACCGGCATGGTCAGGTCCAGCAGCATCACCTGCCCCAGCCCCTTGCGCACCGCTTCCAGGCCCTCAAGGCCGTTGGCCGCCAGGCTGACCGAGACATCCCAACCGGCCGGCAGCGCCCGGATCAACTGCTTGCGCGCCATATTCGAGTCATCGCAGATCAGTAGCGCGATTGTGGGCATTGCATGGTTTCTCACGACAAAGAAGGTTTCAGGTCAACCCGGACACTGCAGGGGACGCTTCTGGCGGCATTTGCAAGGCCAGCCTGAGCGCCGCTTGTCAGTGTAGGACAGGGGCTGTGCAGGGGCCCGATGGGTCGAATATTCCCCTTTTTTTCTTTCAGAAAAAGGTGATGCAATTAACGTGCTCAGCCTGTCGGCCCATGAGACGGGGCACCGTCGAGGGTGAGCGTGCTACACACACTATCGAAAACCATCAGTAATGGCCAAATAATGGCCAACTAACTTGAACTTTCTATTGTTCGGGTCGCTTGTATGGATGTGGCGGGCACGCTGGTCTCTTACACCACACGGCCTGAATGTGATGTTCCTCACCCAGGGTGTCGAAACTTTATCGTTTTATCGCGGTCGCTCTTCCATCGCCTTTAACCTTTATTGAACCTTTTCCGACGTCAATAATACGCGCGCCTTGCACGGCCTCATGAATGCCAATATTCAGGCGTCATTAAGGCGTCTACCCGCGTTCGCTCAGCGGCCTTGAGGGCGTCCCCTTAAACCGCTTTAGCCCCCTCAAAAAAAGAAAAACCAAAATCAATAAAATAAAAAACACCTTCAAAATCAATTTCTTGCATTGATAACACACCTTTCAATAGTGTTCATACCCTCGTTTGAATATCGCCATGACTTCAACTTTCAAAAAAAGTTTCCGCTCTTTTATTTCCAAAAAACAGGCATTTAAGTTTTGCAAAATCCTTAGGCAATGCTAATAATCGCTCCACTTCCGGGAAACAAGGCAGTGCCGTTTATTCACATGATGTGTCCCCGTGATGATTCTGTTGACCCCGGTACTACGATAGAACCCATCTCACTGCTTGGACCCTTGGCGGTCCCGCTGTTGTAAGCGCGTTATTGCGCAGGAGGCCATCATCGCTAGCAACCACACGCCGATCAAGATTCTGTCCATCTTCGGTACCCGTCCAGAGGCCATCAAGATGGCCCCGCTGGTCAAGGCGCTGGCCGCCGAGCCCGGTATACAGTCACGCGTCTGCGTCACCGGCCAGCACCAGCACATGCTCAAACAGGTACTGGAACTGTTCGACCTCAAGGTCGACTACACCCTCGACGTCATGCGCCCCGACCAGACGCTCAATACCCTGAGTGCGGCCTTGTTCGATGCCATCGATCCGATGCTCGACATTGCCCGGCCCGACCGTATCCTGGTGCATGGCGACACCACCACCGCCATGGTCGCCTCGATGGCTGCGTTTCACCGCCGCATTCCGGTCGGCCACATCGAAGCCGGCCTGCGCACCGGCGACATCCGCCAGCCGTGGCCGGAAGAAATGAACCGGCGCTGCATCGACATGACCGCCGACCTGCTGTTTGCGCCCACGGCCGAGGCGCGCCGCAACCTGCTGGGCGAGCGCCAGCAGGGCCGTTCATTCGTCACCGGCAATACCGTGATCGACGCCCTGCAGCAGACCGCACGGCGCATCGAGCGCGACAGCGCCCTGCGTGACCGCCTGGACGCGCAGTTCGACTTCCTGCTGCCGGGGCGCAAGCTGCTGCTGGTCACCGGCCACCGCCGGGAGAACTTCGGCGAAGGCTTCCTGGACATCTGCAAGGCGCTGGGCACCCTGGCACAGCGCCCGGACATCCAGATCGTCTACCCGGTGCACCTGAACCCCAACGTCAAGGGCCCGGTCACCGAGCACCTGGGCAATGTGCCCCATGTGCACCTGATCGAACCGCTCGACTACCTGTCATTCGTGCGCCTGATGCAGCGTGCTCACGTCATCCTCACCGACTCTGGCGGCGTGCAGGAAGAAGCGCCATCGCTGGGCAAGCCGGTACTGGTGATGCGCGAGGTCACCGAACGCCCCGAAGCGGTCTCGGCTGGTACTGTGCGTCTGGTCGGCACCTCGGCACAGTCGATCGTGCACGGCGTCAGCGCCCTCTATGAAGATGAGCTGCTCTGGCGGCGCGCGGCGCAGGCCAGCAACCCGTACGGCGACGGCCTGGCCTGCTCACGCATCGTCGACGTCCTGATGGGCCGTCCGGTCGATGACTTTGTGCCCGGACAACGCGACTGGCAGCGTGCCGATGCGCTCATCGGCGCAGGCTCCTCAGCCCTGCGGCTGCCCTGTAGCCAGTCGCTGCCCAGCTAGCAACCGCTGTATTGCGACACCGTTGACGCGGGCGGCCATGCTGCCCGCTCGACCGCCAACGCTCACTCGTTTATTACTCGTTCGAGACCACGTCCGATGAAGTCCATCCACCTGGGTGCATTCAGCGCCCTTGCCTGGGGTGCGAGCCTGCTCGCGCTCATGCCGACCCAGACCCTGGCAGCCGAAAGCCCGCTGGCCCAAGCCATTGCCCGACTCAATGCCGACCTGCGCCAGGAGCGCGAAATACGTCTGGACGACCTGGGCATCAACGACCCCATTGTCCTGGGTGCCAGCGACGCGCGGCGCGAGCTGTACCTGCCCGTGCCGGCGGGTGTGCCGCTGACCGATGCCTCGCTGACATTCGACGCCAGCTACCTCAATGGCGAGGGTGGCCGTAACACCCTGCTGCTGTCGCTGGACGGCTACCCGGTGCGCGCCCAGGGCCTGAACGAAGCCCAGGGCGATGCCAGTGCCACCCTGGGCGTCGACAAGGCCCCGCGCGACAGCGGTTCGGTGCGCCTGGGGGTGGCCTGGTCGTCACGGGTGGAACGTGAACTGTGCGAAGACGAGCGCGCCATCGGCAACGTGCTGCGCATCCAGCCCGACACACGCCTGACCTACAGCTACGATGCCAGCCAGTTGCGTGACATCGGTGCGGCCTGGAATGCCCTGCCCGGCCAACCCGGCGTACTGATCGCCCCGGGCACCTTGTCCAGTGCCAGCTACGACGCGGTCTGGCGCCTCGGCGTGGCGCTGGAGCGTATCGGCAAACAGGCGCGCATCCTGCCGCTGCCCGGCGTGGGCGACACCGTTCAATTGAGCGCCCGTCGTGTGCCTGAAGCACTGCGCGGCGTGCCAGCCTTCGCCAGCCTCGACGGCGAGGGTCGCTACACCCTCAAGAACGCCGCTGAAGTCGGCGCACTGCTGGTGCTGGGCAAGAGCCCCGACATCCAGGCCGACCTGGCCATCGATGACGCGCAGTTGCTCAAGGGCATCGACACGGCGCTGGATGCCTTGCAGGCCGAAGTCCAGGCGCTCGACCCCCAGGCCGCCACCGCGCTGGGCCAATGGCGCGAACACCACATCCGTACAGGGCTGGGCTCGCTGGGCAAGGACGAGGCGCGCCTGGCCCTGCTCGGCACCCGGCCGATGCTGTTGATCGCCCCCACGGCCACCATCAAGGCCATGACCCTGTTCAACTCGGCGTGGAACACACTGGCGCGCAACCACCAACTGACCATTGCCGAAGCACAACTGCCGCTGACCCAGGACGGTCGCCTGGCCCTGTCGCGCCTGGGCGGCTCGCCCGGCAGCCTGGATTTGCTGGCCAAAAGCGACTGGAGCGCCACGTTCCCGTTGGGCAATGTTGCCTACGACGGCCGCCTGCCAGTGCGGGCCGTGGTCGACGTGGCCAGCGCGCCCGGCGCCTCCAGCACGGCCCCTGTGGCCTCGGTGTTTCTCAACGATTACCTGATCGGCGCCGCACAACTGGTCAGCGATGGCCAGAAACAACGCATCGAGGCGCGTATCCCGGCCTATGCCCTGGGCTCGCGTAACGTCTTGCGGGTGTCGTTCCAGCGTCAGCCGGTCAGCAACCGCTGCCTGGAAACGCCCCAGGCGTTCCCGGTCAGCGTGCTGCCGACCAGCCATATCGTGCTGGAGAACAGCACACCGGGCAGCGACTTTGCCGGCATGGCCGCGCGCTTTGCGCAACACACCCAGGTGCTGGTGCCGCAAGCCTGGCTCGATCACCCGGCCAGCAGCCTGCCGACCCTGATCAAGATTGCCGACGCCACCGGGGTCTCGCCGCTGCGCGCCCAGCTCAGTGTGCAGGCCGACGACAAGACGGCCGTGAACCCGGACACATCCTTCCTGGCCTTCGAGCTGCCGGTCAAGGACAGTGCCGAGGCCTTGCAGGTCGACGCGCAAGGCCGCCTGCTGATCAACCACAAGGAACAGCGCCTGCTGGACCTGCAGCAGCTGGACAACATGGCCGCGTTGCAAGTGATCAAGAGCGGCAGCCAGCACGGCGTGGTGTATCGCACCCTGGGCAGCCAGGCCCCGCAGTTCAAGGAACCGTTATTGCTGACCCGCGGTAACGCCTCGATCCTCGGGGCCGAGGGAGCGCTGTCGACCTTCGACACCCACGACCCCAGCGGCAGCCAGTTGATCGACGCCGACGAGCCTCGTGGTCTGGACGCCTGGCGCCAACCGTCGCTGTTGTGGCTGATCCCGGCCGGCGTGCTGCTGTTTGCGCTGTTGCTGCTGGCCGGCCGCCGCGCCCGCCGTAATCGTCAATAACGAGGCTTGTCGATGACCTCGCTCTATTGGCCCTACTGGCTGGCTCACTACTACAGCTTCCTGGAAGCCGCGACCCTGGTGGTCGCGGTACTGATCCTTGTGTCCAGCCTGGACGACCTGATCGTGGATGTGTGGTACTGGTCGCGTCGCCTGTACCGCAAGTTCACCGCCGAGCGCCGCTATCGGCCGCTGACCGAGCAGCAGTTACTCGACCGCGACCAGCAACCCCTGGCAATCATGGTGCCGGCCTGGCTGGAATACGATGTCATCGCGCCGATGATCGAGAACATGGTCTCGACCCTGGATTACCAGAACTACATGGTCTTCGTCGGCACCTACATCAACGACCAGCGCACCATCGATGAAGTGGAGCGCATGCGCCGGCGCTACAAGCAACTGCACCGTGTCGAAGTGCCTCACGCCGGCCCCACCTGCAAGGCCGACTGCCTGAACTGGATCATCCAGGCGATTTTCCTGCACGAGAAAACCCACGGCATGACCTTCGCCGGCACCGTGCTGCATGACAGTGAAGATGTGCTGCACCCGCTGGAACTGCGCCTGTTCAACTACCTGCTGCCGCGCAAGGACATGATCCAGCTGCCGGTGGTGTCGCTGGAGCGCAACTGGTACGAATGGGTGGCCGGCACCTACATGGACGAGTTCGCCGAATGGCACGGCAAGGACCTGGTGGTGCGTGAGAGCATGACCGACACGGTGCCCTCGGCCGGCGTCGGTACCTGTTTTTCCAACCGCGCCCTGCAAGTGCTGGCTGCCGAAAACCAGAACCAGCCGTTCAACACCGACAGCCTGACCGAGGACTACGACGTCGGTGCGCGCCTGGCCAAATACGGGATGAACGCCATCTTCGTGCGCTTTGCGGTGCAGTTCCGGGTGCTGCGCAAGTCGTGGTTTCGCAAACCGTACGAATCGACCCTGCACATGCCCTTGTGCGTGCGCGAGTTCTTCCCCGACACCTTCCGCACCGCTTTTCGCCAGAAAGCCCGCTGGACCCTGGGCATCGGCCTGCAAGGCTGGGAGCAGATGGGCTGGAGCGGCTCGCTGGCCAACCGCTACCTGTTGTTTCGCGACCGCAAGGGCATCGTCACCTCGTTCATCAGCATTCTCGCCTACGTGATCCTGCTGCAACTGGTGGCGCTGATCGTGCTGCGCTACAGCGGCCTGTGGGACGTGAGCTTCCCGGCCTGGTTCGATGACAACGACACCTTGCAGGCCCTGTTGCTGACCAACGGCATCGCGCTGCTGTGGCGCATGCTGCACCGCTACTACTTCACCAGCGTGCTGTACGGCTGGCAGCACGGGTTGCTGTCGATCCCGCGCATGGTGGTGGGCAACTTCGTCAATTTCATGGCCGCCGCCCGCGCCTGGCGCATGTTCCTGATCGGCAAGCTGCTGGGGCGCAAGCTGGTGTGGGACAAGACCATGCACGACTTCCCGTCCACCGACCTGGTCGCCGCGGCGCCACGCAAACTGGGCAGCGTGCTGCTGTCCTGGCAGGCAATTACCGACGCCAGGCTGCAAACTGCCCTGGACGAGCAACAAAGCCGGCCGCTGCCACTGGGGCGCATCCTGCTCGGACGTGGCTGGCTCGACGACGAAACCCTGGCCGAGGCCATTGCCTTCCAGAACGACCTGCCGCGCATTTTCGAACTGGACGCCAACCGCCAGGACGGCGCACTCGACGATGAGTTCTGCCTGCGCTGGCGCACCGTCCCCCTGACACCGGCGCCCAACGGCCAGCCGCGCATCGCCGTGACCAGCCCGTTGCCGGACGAAGGCCTGCGCCAGGTCAGTGCCGCGCTGGGTGGTGAGCCGCTGCAATTGATCGCTCGCGAAGGCGAAGTGGTCGAGCGCCTGCGCCAGATCGGCAGCCGCCCCGGCACGCAGCCACCGGCCGCCGGCACACCGCTGCTGGGCGACCTGCTGATCGAGGCCGGCCTGATCGACCGCCAGGTGTTCGACCGCGCCATGCTCAACTATCGCCCGCAGCACCACGGACGCATCGGCGACTACCTGGTCGACCTGGGCGTGTTGCCCCGCGACACCATCGAGCAGGCGGTCGCCCGCCAGCATCGCCCTGCCGCTCTGGAGCCTACGTCATGATGCGCCCGCTCTTGCCCCTGCTGGCCTTGCTGGCCCTGTTACCGGTCAGTGCCACGGCTGAAATCCTGCCGTTGCCCTTGAGCGGCTCGGCCTACCAGTTGGCCAGCGAGGCCTACCGTGCCTACGACCGGGAAAACTACGACCTGGCCATCAGCAAGGCCCGCGAAGCCCTGCGCCAACGCCCGGATGTCGCCCAGCTCAAGACTTTGATGGCCCTGGCCGAGCGCGACAAGTACCGCCGCGATCATCCGCAACGTTACCCGCAAGCGCGACCGGCGCCAGGCTTTGGCGTTGCCGCCCAGGCCTTCAAGGCCTACGACCGAGAAGACTTTGCCGGGGCCGCCCGCGCTGCCCGCCAGGCCATCAGTCAGGCCCCTGGGCGTATGGATTACCGCCTGCTGCTGATCGAGTCACTGCAGCGCCAACAGGATCTGCACGCCGCTGACCAGGCCACCACCGACGCCTTGCGCAGTTTCCCTGACGACGACACCTTGTTGATGCGCCGCGAAGCCATCCGCCGGCAACTGGCCGCACCACTGGCGATTGCCGGCTACCGGGCGCTGCAACAGAGCAACCTGTCGCTGGCCGTGGATCAGGCTCGCCAGGCGGTGGCCTGGGCCCCTGAAGTGGCGGCCAATCAAGAACTGTTGATCAGCGCCTTGTTGGCCGCCAAGGACTATCAAGGGGCCGAGCAAGCGGCCACCGGCGCGCTGGCCCAGGACGACGGCGAGATCGCCCCGTGGATCTTGCGCAGCTATGCCCTCGATCGTCAGGGCAAGGCCCAGGCCGCCCAGGCCGACCTGAAGCGGGCGCTGGCCATCAAGGGCCTGCTCGATTCCGAGGTCCGCGAGATCCGCTTCTTCGCCGCCGACCTGGCGCTGCTCGACCAGCAACCGCAACAGGCCCTGGAACATTTGCAGGCTCTGCCCGAGGACGATGACGGCGAACTGACGCGCCGCCGCGGCGTCGCGCAGGCCGCTGCACGCCAACAACGCAAGGGTTTGCAAACCACGATGCGCTTTCCGGCCCCGGCCCTGAGCTGCCAGGAAAGTGCGTTCGGCCTGGTTTGTGACCTGTGGCCGGGCAATCAGCGTGATGCCGGCACCGACCTGGCTGTGCAGGCTTATGCGGCCCTGGCGCGCAAGGACCCCGTGACCGCCGCTGCACTGGCCGACGAAGCGATTCGCCGCGCCCCCGGCAATCCGGCGTATTACGGCCTGAAGGCCACCGCCCTGAGCGAGCAGAAGCACCTGCCGCAGGCCATCGATGCCCTTGGCCAGGGTTTGCAGGTGGCCGGTGATGACGCCCGCCTGTTGACCCAGCGTGGACGCCTGCGCCAACAGGCCGATGACGATGCCGGCGCCCGCAAGGACTTCAGCCAGGCCCTGGCCATGGGCAGCCTGCCCAATTACGAAGAGGCCAGCCTGTATGCGGCCCTGGGTCAGCAGCAGACCGCCCGCGAGCGCCTGCAACTGGCCCGCGACGGCGGTGAATTGAATGCCATGAGTCAGTTGCAGGTCGCCTACCTGTCGATCCAGGCCGGCGATGATGAAGCGGCCCACGCCTCATTTGCCAAGGCCGACAGCGAAAGCGGTCTGCCGCCGACCGCCACGCAGGATGCGGCCTACACCGCCATGCGAGTCAATGACGACAAGGGCGCCGTGGGTTACTTCAAGCGTGTCGTCGATGCTGAAAAGGCCGGCGAACTGCCCCTGTCGGCGCAGCAGGTGTTCGACACCCGGCGCGCGGTGGCTGATGTCTCGCGCAGCGTGGGCCTGACCAGCACCACCACTTACCGCGGCAACAGCTCGGCCAGCGGCCTGAGCGCTGCCCCCAGTACCGGCAACACCACCGGCGGCAGCGGCAGTCGCAGCAATGACAGCCTGCAGAACAGCACGGAAGCGTCGTGGCGCCCGCTGGGTTACCGCAACGCACGCTACGTCGAAGTCTATGGCCGCCTCAGCGACACGCTGTGGAGCAAGGACGGTGACGCCGACACCGGGCTGGAGGCCTTGCAAGGCGCGCTGGGCGTGCGGGTCAAACCGCTCTCATCGGTCAACGTGGTCGCGGCCGTGGAGCGCACCTTCCCGCTGGGTTCGTCCGACATCGACGGCGACTGGCTGCTGCGCCTGGGCTATGGCGCCAGTGTCGGCACCGACCTGCGCGTCGATACGCCCAGTTGGTGGACCTCGCAGCTGTTCGCCGAGGCGGGCCGCTACCTGGGCGACTCGCGCAACTACTTCAACAGTGAATGGCAGGGCGGGCGCAGCTACGCCATCGGCGGCACCGGCTCGCGCTGGGTGAGTTTCCCGCATGTGGTCGCCGCGTTCGACTACGACTCGAAGATGAACGCTGAAACCCAGGCCGATGGCAGCACAGACTATGCCTCTGGCAGCGCCGGCGGCCTGGGCATCGGCAACAACGTGCGCTACTGGTTTCGTGAAGACGCCTACAACGCACCGCGTTCCTATATCGATTTTTCCTTGCAATACCGGCTGAGAGTCTTTGGCGATGACCGTGCCAAAGGTGTGTTCTCCCGACTGACTTACTCTTACTGAGGACCGCTCATGTACACCCGTATCAGCTTGCTGCTCGGCCTGGGTCTGGCCTGCACCGTAGCCCAGGCCGCCCCCGGCATCGCCCAGCTCTATGCCCCGAAATTGCCTGAAGGCTCGGCCTGGGTGCGCGTGGTCAACCCGGCCGACACCGAACAACAGGTGCGCATCGGCACAGGGGCCGCCCAGGCCCTGTCGGCCCAAGCCATCGTCGCCAGCCCGTTCCAGGCGGTCGATGCCCGCAAGCCGTTGCCGATCACGGTCAACGGTCGAGCGCTGCGCGACCTGAAAGCACCGGCCAATGCCTTTGTCACCCTGATCCTGGACCGTGACCCGGCAGCCGCGCCACGCCTGGTCATCGACCCGCCGCCACGCGGCAAGGACCTCAAGGCCGAGCTCAACACCTATAACCTCAGCACCGGCTGCGCCCAGGCCGATATCAAGCTCGCCAACGGCGGCAGTGTGTTCAGCCAGGTGGCCTCCGGGGGCCAGGCCCAGCGCACCATCAACCCGGTGCAGGCCACCTTGATCGGTCACTGTGGTCAGGCCGCCAGCCTGCCGCTGCAACTGCAACCCTTCCAGGCGGGTGACCGCTACAGCCTGTTCCTGGTCGGGACGGCGCAGAACCCGCGCCTGATCGGCCTTGTCGACAAGACCGCGCCATGAAGGCTGCCGTCCATCCTGCCCGTCGTGCCTGGCCCTCGTGCGTAGCCGCTGTGCTCTTGAGCCTGTCAGGCACCGCCGCTCAAGCCGCCTCGGCGGTGATCGTCGGCCAGGACGGCTGGCTGTTTCCGGCCTGGGAAAGCCTGAGCCAGGTCGATAACGCCGGCCTTGCACGCAGCACCACCCTGGTCAGACAGGTGCAGCAGCGCCTGGCCCAGGCCAGGATCGAACTGGTGGTGCTGGTGGTGCCCATGAAAGCCCCGCTCTATGTTGCACGCCTGCCACAGGGCCAGGCCCTGAGTCCGGCGGTGTCCCAGCGCTACGAGCGCCTGCAAGGCGAGCTGAACAAGGCCGGGCTGACCACGCTCGACATCAAGCCGATTCTGCAACGTACCGAACACGGCGAGCAGACCGCGTTTTATCGCGCCGACTACCACTGGACCGCCTGGAGCGCCGAAAACACCGCCGACGCCACCGCGCAACTGATCAACCAGCGCTACCGTCTGACCGGTGCGCCGGGAGGTGGCGCGGTATTGGGCGAGTGGTTCGACAAACGCGCCTTTGGCGACCTGGCAGCCAACTTTTTGCCGGCCATCAAGCGCAAGGCAATTGGCCGCGACATCTACACCGTGCGCCACCAGGTCGAGAAAGACCTGCTGATCGACGACGCGCCAGCGCCAGTGCAGGTGATCGGCAACAGCTTCGTGCAGCCTTACCTGGGGTTCACGCAAAAGCTCTCCAACGCCCTGGACCGCCCGGTCAACCTGACCTGGAACCCCGGCGATGTAGGGCCATGGGCCACGCTGTTGCAGTACCTGGAGTCGCCGGACTTTGCCGAACACAAACCGCAGGTCATCGTCTGGCAATTCAACGAAGGCCAGTTCCACCTGGGCCCCGACGCCACCGCGCAATGGAACGCCAAGGGTGTGATCTCGTTGAACCTGTGGCAGCAACGCATCCAGAAGGCGCTCTGATTGAATATGTTCGGCCGCACCCTGAACCGCACCGCTGCGGGCCTGCTCCTGCTGGCGCTGACCTTCGTCACCGGCACCACGCTGCTGTACGTCACCGCCGACAAGCCGCTGCAGCCTGGCATCGTCGGCATGGTCTGGCAGCCGGACAACGCCACCGTCGGCATTCGCGGCGACTGGCACACGCTGGGCGCCAGGGAGCTGCTGGTGCAATGGTCGGTGGTCGACGACCAGGCGTTCATCCCCGGCACCGGCCTGCCCGGCGTACCGGTGATGCCCGACTGGCAGCGCATTGCCGGCGAGCCCTGGGCACAGGATGTGATCCTGGGGCTGGCCGGGTACTACAGCGAAAACCGCTCACGCGACAACATCGAGCACTTGGCGGCGTTGTCCGAAAAGGTGGCGAAGATCAAGACTCCACTGCATGTCACCGGCTGGTACTTTCCCGCCGAAGTCGACCCCAGCTGGACCCGCGCCAGCGAGCTGCCGGCGCTGCTGGCCAGACTGCCACGGCCGCTGTGGATCAGCGTCTACGATGGCGCCAACATCGGCCCCGCCGCCACCGCCGAGTGGCTGCAGCAATGGCTGCCCGATGACATCGGCGTGCTCTTCCAGGACGGCGTCGGCGTCTACGCCCGCAGCGCCCCGGTGGCCCGCACCTACGCCGACGCGCTGAGCCAGCGCCTGGGCAAGCACCGTGTGCGCCTGATCGTCGAAGCCTTCCGCCCGCAGGTTGGCGGCGGCTTTCGCCCGGCGACCGTTGGCGAGCTCAAGCCGCAGCTGGCTGCCTATGACGGCTACCCGTTGTACCTGTTCGATGGGCCGCATTATGTGACGCCCGAATTGGTGCAGCAGTTGGCGCGGTGAACGCCTGGAAGAGTTCGAGCCACGGGATGTGCGCCGGATTCAAATCGGCCATTACGAATTGCGCTATGAGATACAGGCCTCGACCATTTACCTGTTGCGCCCTGTGGCACACACGCGAAGATCGCGCCCCTTATAAATAAAATAACTTACTGATTATATTGGATATTAAATTAATTCCTGGCGGAGACCACCAGCCGCCTTGGCGGAGCGCTGTCGCGCAGCAAACACTGGTCTTATACCAGGCACGAGGTCCTGGGCGACATCAATCCTGCGGGAGGGGCTCTGCTCCGGGCGGCGATCCGACGATGAGGCCGGCAAGGCCAACACACCAGCTGCGTCTGTTCCATCGCCATCGCCGGCAAGCCGCCTCCCACAGGAGGTGAATTTAATATCCAATAAAATCAGTAAATTATTTGGTCTTTGATGGGAGGCTGTCGAAACAACACGCCCTCACCCCAGATACCGCTTGCGGTACTCACTCGGCGACACACCAAAGCGCGCCTTGAAGGCCGTGGAAAAGTAGCTGTAGTCCGAGAACCCCCACGCGTAGCCCAGCGTCGATAGCGTCTGGGTCTGATGCGCGCTACGCAGTGATTCGGCGCACAGGTCCAGCCGGCGGTTCTTGATGTACTGGGCGATGACCAGGTTCTTTCTGGCAAACAAGCGGTACAGGCCACGCACCGAAACGCCGACTTCGGCGGCCACCAGGTCCGGGCACAGCGCTTCGTTACCGATGTGTTCGTCGATGAAGTCCAGCGCCTTGCGCAACAGCCGCTCGTGGTTGTCGGTTTCGCGCCGGGCCACGCCGATGGCCGGTCGCAGCAAGTCAAGCACAGCACCCAGAATCGCCTCGCTTTCGGCAAAGCTCAGGCACGACTGGTGGGTCGAATCGAGGATCAGGCGGCTGGCCAGACTGGCCAGCGGTGAATGGCCCGGGATGCGCTGGGCGCAGCGCACTGCGGCAAACTGCAGGCTCTGCTCGACCAGCGGCCGGGGCAGGATCAACGACAATTGCCGGACATTTTCGCCATACAGCAGGCTGGCCGGACGGGCCGCATCCAGCAGCGCGATGTCACCTGGTTGCAGCACGACGCTGTCCTGCTCCTGTTCCAGGCTGGCGCTGCCCTGCAGTTGAAAGACCGCGTAGTAATGGTTGTCGTCGCCGTGGGCCAGTTCGCGCGCACCCCGGTAGAGTTGCACATCGTGTACATCGACAATGCTCAGCTTGAGGGCGCCGGAGCGATGCTCGCGCAGGGCACCGCCGTACTGTGCACCCAGCGGCCTGGCCGCGAAGGCACCACAGGCCTGGTTGACGTCATGCAGCCACGCCTGGAACTGATCGGTCTGTGTGGTCTGGAACATGCCCATGGCGTTTCGCCGCCTCGCCTGTCTTGTTGTATTTTATTGCACCCTTATCCCGATAAATACGGTGTTTGTCTACTGCCGCACCTGTTGGTTGCGGCGATTGACGGACGGCAACTCGCCAAACAACTTCTGGTATTCAAGGCTGAAATAACTGGGGTGTTCAAAGCCCCAATGCGCGGCAATGTCGGCAATGCCCAGTTGCGGGTCATGGCGCATGCTGCGTCGCGCCCCATTGAGTCGAACCGAGCGTAAATAGTGCACCGGGCTGACCGCCGCCACCGATTGAAAACTGTATTGCAGGGTGCGCCGGGATACTTTCAGGCGCCGGCACAGATCGATCACACTGGGCGGCGCCTGGTATTCCTCCAGCAACCACTGGTGGCAGCGATCGACGATATACCGCCGTGTGCCGGCACACGGCACTGCACGAGGTTCGCCCGCCAGGCTTTCCAGCCACTCGGCGGCCAGCAAGACCAGTTGCGTCTTCAGCTCGGCAGGCGGCGGCAGCTCACCCTCGAGCGCGACCAGCAACGGCTTGATGTCAGCGGCAAACCGGGCTGAGGTCACGTTGATACGCTGAATCACCGACGCGCTGTGCAGCCGCACCAGGGTTTCTTCATCCAGCACGCACGCCAGCATGGCGACCGGAATGGACAGGCACAGCACGTCCATCCCGGCCGGGCTGACCACACGCAGTTCATCATGATCGGGCAGCAGACTGGGCTGCAGCACACGAATATCACCGTGTTCATCCCACTGCGGCCAGGCCAGCGGGACCAGGAGCGTGAGCGTCTGCGACGGAAGGCGCAGCGATTGCACCACCGAACGATTCAGGCGCTCGCGAAAGACCTGCACGCCATCGACCTGTGCCATGGCCAGCCAGCCGTCCAGCCGGCCGGGGCTGAGCTGGTCATAGCGCTGCTGCCAGCCCGGCAAGGCGTTGGCGTGCTCGTTGATGTCGGTGGTATGAACGCATTGGCGCATGGGCAAATCCGGAAAGCAGCTTCTGATAATCCGCAGGCTGAGACGGTCATTTCAAAATATTGCAACACTCATGCCGCCCCTCTTAATGCGGTCTGCAGCGGCAACTAGCGAATAAAAACAGCCGCGGTCGCACGGTCATGCAGCTTCATCGAAGTTTTATTGCTCCCGCACGGTGCAGCGTTCTATTGCGCGCCTTTTGAACGGCCCTCATTCATCAATTGCCAATTTGTGTTACTTGCTCATGGCGCCGGCGGACTACAGTCAAGCCTTCATGATTTCACTCTTTAAACACTGACGCTGTTGTTGCTGTCACGCCCAACAAACTGCCTGGCAGGGATTCAAAAAAGCGTGAGCGTTATTGTTACCAAAAGAACCATAAAAAATTTCCGACCGGCTCCTGAGGACTCACACCATGTTTAATGAACGACTCACCGGCCCGCGTATGGCACTCAGGCAACTGGCCCTGGCCGTGGCCATCGCCTCAGTGCCCATGCTGGCCCAGGCGCATGGTGGAGCGGCCGAAATGGTGCCGCTGCAATCGACTCTGGAAACGTTCGGCGCGCGGGTGAAGTGGGACGACTATGCCGACCTGTTCACCATCACCAAGGACGGCGCCTACGTGAAGGTCAAGCCGGGTGCCGCCGTAGCGCAACTCAACGGCAAGCGCGTAGCGCTGGACGTGCCGGTGGTGTTCAAGGGCAAGACCGCCTACATGTCCAAGGACTTCATCAATCAGGTGTTCCAGTCAGGGCTCGACAAGACCTTCGTCGTCGAGTCCCTGCCGCACCCGCTCAACCCGCTCAGTGCACAGGAAATCGAGCAGGCCGTGGCCATCATCAAGGCTTCGGACAAGAACAAGCCGGATCTGCGTTTCAGCCTGATCACCCTCAACGAGCCGGAAAAGGCCAGGGTCTGGGATTTCGCCCTGACCGGCAAGGCGGTCAATCAGCCGCGCCAGGTCAACGTGACCATGCTGCACGGCCCGCATGTCATCGAGGCGCGCGTTGACCTGGCCAGCAAGCAGCTGTTGTCGTGGCAGCCGGTCGAGGGCGTGCATGGCATGGTCCTGCTCGATGACTTCGCCACCTTGCAATCGATCATCGAGACCAGCCCTGAATACGCCCAGGCCGTGGCCAAGCGCGGTATCACCGACATCAAGAAGGTGATCACCACGCCGTTGACCGTCGGCTATTTCGACAACAAGGACGGCCTTGAACAGGACAAGCGCCTGCTCAAGGTGGTTGCCTATCAGGATGTCGGCGACGGCAACTACTGGGCCCACCCGATCGAGAACCTGGTGGCAGTGGTCGATCTGGGGCAGAAAAAGATCATCAAGATCGAAGACGATGGTGTGATTCCCGTGCCCATGGCTCCACGCGCCTACAACGGCAGCGACCGGGTCCAGGCCGCCGTCAAGCCGCTGGACATCATCGAGCCCGAAGGCAAGAACTACACCATCAAGGGCAACAGCATCCACTGGCAGAACTGGGACCTGCACCTGCGCCTGGATTCGCGGGTGGGGCCTGTGCTGTCCACCGTCAGCTACAACGACAAGGGCACCAAGCGCAAGGTCATGTACCAGGGCAACCTTGGCGGCATGGTCGTGCCTTACGGCGACCCGGACGTAGGCTGGTACTTCAAGGCCTACCTGGACTCGGGTGAATACGGCATGGGCACCCTCACCTCGCCGATCCAGCCGGGCAAGGACGCGCCCGACAACGCCGTGCTGCTCGACGCCACCATTGCCGACTACACCGGCGCGCCGACCACCATCCCGCGCGCCATCGCCATCTTCGAACGCTACGCCGGTCCCGAGTACAAGCACCAGGAAATGGGCCAGCCCAACGTCAGCGCCGAGCGCCGCGAACTGGTGATCCGCTGGGTCAGCACCGTGGGCAACTACGACTACATCTTCGACTGGGTCTTCCAGCAGAACGGCACCATCGGCATCAACGCCGGCGCCACCGGCATCGAAGCGGTCAAGGGCGTCACCACCCGCACCATGCGCGACAAGACCGCCGCCCATGACACCCAGTACGGCACGCTGATCGACCACAACATCGTCGGCACCACGCACCAGCACATCTACAACTTCCGCCTGGACATGGACGTCGACGGCGAAAACAACTCGCTGGTCGAGATGAACCCGGTGGTGGCCAGCAACGACCGTGGCGGGCCGCGCACCAGCACCATGCAGGTCAAGCAACGCACCGTGCCGGACGAGCAACAGGCCGTACAGAAGTTCGACCCCTCGACCATTCGCCTGCTGAGCAACCCGAGCAAGGAAAACAAGGTCGGCAACACCGTGTCATATCAGTTGATCCCGTATGCCGGCGGCACTCACCCGGTGGCCCAGGGCGCCAACTTCGGCAAGGATGAGTGGATCAATCACCGCCTGAGCTTCATGGACAAGCAGCTCTGGGTCTCGCGCTACAACCCGCAGGAACTCTACCCCGAGGGCCTCTATCCGAACCGCTCGGCCAAGGACACAGGGCTGGCGCAGTTCACCGCCGACAACCAGTCGATCGAAAACACCGACAACGTCGTGTGGCTGACCACCGGCACCACCCACGTGGCGCGTGCCGAGGAATGGCCGATCATGCCGACCGAATGGGTCAACGTGCTGCTAAAGCCGTGGAACTTCTTTGACGAAACCCCGACGCTGGGGGCCTTGAAGAAGCCTTGAGGGACGCCTCCTGCGGTAATCCGCAGGGTTAATGCCGATCAGTCAAGCCTCGACGCGGGCCTGTGGGAGGCAGCAAGCTGCCGGCGATGACTACGGAACAGACGCAGCAGATATATCGGCCTTGCCGGCCTCATCGCCGGCAAGCCGCCTCCCACAGGATTGATGTAGCCCAAGGTCTCGTGCCTCGCACAAGACCTGTGGGTAGCAGCAACTGTCTGGCCATGACGGGTTTACAAGCCCTGTCTATCTGTCGGCTGTCCTGTCCTCATCGTCGGATCGCCGCCCGCTGCAGAGCAGCCTCCCACAGGTTTGATGCGGCCCTGAATTTCGGACTTCGCACCAGACTGTGGGAGACGGCTTGCCGGCGATGACTATGGAACAGGCGCAGCAGGTGTGTTGGTCTTGCTGGCCTCATCGTCGGATCGCCGCCCGCAACAGAGCAGCCTCCCACAGGTTTGATGTGACCCTGAATTTCGGACCTGACACCAGACTGTGGGAGGCGGCTTGCCGGCGATGACTATGGAACAGGCGCAGCAGGTGTATGGGCCTTGCTGGCCTCATCGTCAGATCGCCGCCCGCTGCAGAGCAGCCTCCCACAGGTTTGATGCGACCCTGAATTTCGGACCTGACACCAGACTGTGGGAGGCAGCTTGCTGGCGATGACTATATGACAGGCGCAGCAGGTGTGTCTGTCTTGGGTCAGGGATCGGACGTGGAGGATCAATTGCCAGGGCGCACTGTCTGAATCAAGCCGGTATGCTGGCGATTGCCCGATCATCCTGACCGCTAGAAGGACCTGCCCCATGCGCCGCTCACTCCTGCTGCTCGCCGTCCTGGCCCTGCCCGTCCACGCCAAGGAGCCGCAATACAGCACCACCTACGACCGTTGTATCGACACTGCCGGTGGCGTGACCAGCGCCATGGTCGAGTGCATCGGTGCCGAGATCAAACGCCACGATGGCCGCCTGAACGCCCAGTACAAGGCCGCCATGGCCACGCTGGATAAAACGCAGCAAGACCTGCTGCTCGACGCCCAGCGCCAGTGGCTCAAATACCGCGACGCCAACTGCATGTTCTATGCCCAGCAGACCGGCGGCACGATGGACCGCATCAACAGCAGCAGCTGCGTGCTTGACGCCACGGCCCGCCGTGCCGATGAGCTGGAAGCGATTGCGGGGATGTAAAACATTGTGACGCTTGCCTCGGTCAATGAATTGATCGAGGACATCCGCAGAACACCCTTCACTGGCACCGGCAAGCCAGAACCGTTGAAAGGTGATCTTTCAGGGTTCTGGTCACAGGCAGACTTCAATAGCTAGCTAGATAGCTATATATCTAGCCATTGGGTTCACCGCCGCCCCACCACCCCTTTGAAATACGCGTACAACCCCTGCGCACTCTGGCGATAGCCATCGGCTGTCATATGCACCAGGTCCGGCCGGGCCAGGTCGCGGGCCTGCCATCGTTCGATCGAGCAGTTGCCGCCCATGAACGCCTGCCAGTCCCAGAACAGCGCACTGGTCTGCGCGGCGACTCGACGCTGGATCTGGATCACCTGGCGCAGGTGGTTGGCCTGCTTGTCTTCACAACGGGCCGCGCGTTTGTTGCGCACCGAATCTGGCGCACTGGTGACCAGCAGCACGGTACCGGGCAGCGCCTTGCGCAGCATCTGCAGGCGTTCCCTGAGGCGCTGCTCGTAGAGCACGGTGTCCAGGCTGTCGTCATAGGCTTCGTTGGTGCCATAGGCCAGGATCAACAGGTCCGGGCGCAAGGCCTTGAGGGTCTCCAGCCAGCCGGCCTGCCACTTGTCGACCACATCGAACGTCGCGCCATTGATGCCCAGCGCCGAGTACTCCACGCCGGCGTTGCGCTGTGATTGCAGCAACCAGCCGCCAACCGCCAGACCGTTGCCGCTGGCAAAGCTCAGGTCCACCGGCAGGCGCACATTGTTGATCGGCTGGCTGAAGCGCCACTGGCCCTGGGTCACCGGCAGCGCCCTGGCCTGGGTCGCACTGTCGCGGGCCTGGAGGATCGTGCTGCGGCTGGCCTGGTACAGCGTCGACAGGCTGTAGCGCTGTTCATCCGGCTCGCGGCTGGCCAGGTTCACGCCGGGACGGCTGCTGAGCGGCACCGACAGATAACCACCCAGCGGAAACTGCGAGCTCTGCTGGTTGCGGCTCGACACCAGGTCCCACTGGCGCTTGCCGGTGGTGATGATCACCTGGTCATAGCGCGTGCCAGGCACCGGTGTGGCGGCGATGAAGCCGATCCCGCCGTTACCGTAGTCCTGCTGGAACAGCCGACGCATTTCACCGCTGAACAGGTCGGCCGCGGTGTGCGAGTCGCCGAGCTGGACGATACTGACCCGCTTGCTCCGCGAGGCCTTGAGCTTGCTGGCCAACAGCGCCAGGTTCGGATCCTGCCGGGTGGCGGGCAACAGCGGCGTCCACGCCTTGGTCACGATGCGCTTGGGCGCGACGGGGGTTTCTGCCCGGGCTGTGCTGGTGCCCAGCGACAGTCCCAACAGCAGCAAACAAATGGCGTGCTTCAACTCAACGCTCCGATAAGCCAGGTTGGTGAACATCGATCAGGGTGAGCACCTTGTTGGCGATCAGTTTCTGGCCGAATGGCGTGAAGTGGATACCGTCATCCACGCGGATCTTGCTCTTCTTGCCGGCTTCGTCGGTCATGTAGAACGAAAAATCTTCTGCCTGGTAACCGAACACCTCGTTGGCCGACAGGTAGATCTGCTGGTACTGCTGCGCCTCGGTGCGGTACAGCTCGCGCAGGTATTGCATGCCTGTGGAGAGCTTGGCCGCGTTCATGTTCGGTGGCCCGACCCAGATTACCTGCGCATCGAACTGCTGCGCCTGCTCGAGAATCGAGCGCACGCGCTGACGGTACAGCGCTTCCCAGGCCTCGCTCTTGAAGCGCAGGAACGGCTTGCCGCGCGACTCGGGCATGTCCCATGGATCGTTGGGCCCCAGGAAGATCACCATCAGGCGGATATTGCGATGCGCCTCCAGTGTTTCATGCACCGTCTGCGGCCAGTTGAAAAACCCTGGGTACGCCAGTCCGGTGCTCTGCTTGCTCAGGTTGATGCTCTTGATGTTGTAGCGCTTGAGCAGCGAATTGGCCAGGTGCGGCGCCACGCCCTGCATCAGCGAATCACCCACGAAGAACACCTCGTCACCCGGCTCCAGCACCACGTGTGGCGCACCTGGTGGTCGCCGGCGGTGCGGCGTGACCGGCACCACCGGTGCCGGTGACAAGGCCACGGCTGGTGCACCCGGTACAGGTATTGAGGCAGGAACTGGGGCCGCCACTGCAGCAGGCTCTACCGGCTTGGGCCTGGCCGGCTCGGGCGTTGCGCCAGACAGGGCAGCAGTGTCGGCCGGCGCCACAAAGCCTGGCGCGTCACGGGTTCCGGCGATGACCGTGACCGCAGCCACTGACGGCGGCAGTTCCACAACCGGCACGCCTGGCACCGCAGGTTCGACAGCCTCGTCCTGCGCTGTTCCGGGGGCGGCTTCATGCCCCGAAAGAGCGGCCACAAAGGCCTCGCGCCCCTGCCCCAGCGACCGGGTAATGTCCGCCCCCAGGCGCCAGGCCGGCAACTCGCCCAGCCCCGGCAGTTCGCAACCGCTGTGGTACTTCTGCTGGCAATACAGGCGCATGGAATCCTGGTTCAGCCAGCTCAGGATGCCGATGACCACCAGCAGCATCATCAGGGTCTTGAGGGCAATGAACAGGCTGCGACCGGCCATGGCGGTGTCAGAAACTGGCATAGATAAAACCCGGTACGCCGGCAGGCGAGGCAAAGATGACCACAGAAATGAACAGCCCCAGCACCACCGGATACAGCACCGCCGGAATTCGCTGGCTGGCCGCGAACAACTCACGCATGAAACTGACCCACGCCGGGTACAACAGCAGCATCACGCCACACGCCAGCACGCTGATGCCTGCTTCGCTGTCCAGCCCTTGCAGGGACAGGCCGCCCAGGCCCTTGAGCAATTCAATGGCGTCGTCCAGCGTCGCGCTGCGAAAGAAAATCCACGCCAGCGCCACGTAGTGAAAGGTCAACAGGCGGGCCAGCAGCCGCGCCACCGGGTGGTTCGACTCGCCCGGGCCCCAGGTTGCCCACAGCTTGTAGATCGCCAGCCCCACGCCGTGCAGCGCGCCCCAGACGATGAAATTGACACTTGCTCCATGCCACAGGCCGGAAATCAGCATGGCGATCATCATGTACAGCATGCCCAGCCACAGCCCGTGGCGGTTGCCGCCCAGGGGAATGTAGATGTAGTCGCGGATGAACCGCGACAGGCTGATGTGCCAGCGCGCCCAGAACTCCTTGAGGTTATGCGCCAGGTACGGGTAGTTGAAGTTCTCCGGCAGACGAAAGCCCAGCAGCAGCGCAATGCCGGTCACCAGGTTGGTGTAGCCGCTGAAGTTGAAGTAGATCTGCAGCGAATAGCCATAGACCGCCAGCAGGATCTGCTCGGCCGAACTGGCGGACGGTGTATCGAACACCGGGTCGACCCATTCATTGGCCAGCCACGAACTGAGCAGGAACAACTTGACCGCCGCCAGGCCGATCAGCCCCAGCGCGCGGTAAGGGTCCAGCACCTGGCGCACCTCGGGCGGGCGAATCTGTGGCATGAAATGCAAGGCGCGGTTGACCGGCCCGGCAATCAGGCTGGGGAAAAACGCCAGGTACAAGGCCAGGTCCGGTAAAGCCACCGGCTTGAGCTCGCCACGATTGATCGACACCAGGTAGCTGACCGAGTGGAACACGTAGAACGACAGCCCCACCGGCAGCAGCAATTGCAGCACCGGCCACTGCAGCGGCAAGCCGGCGGCCTGCACGGCACTGGCCATCAGGTCCTGGTACTTGAAGGCATAGAAACAGCCCAGCACCACCGTCAGGATCAGGCCGCGGACAAACCAGCGGCCCGGCCAGCGCGCGCTCAAGTGCCCCAGGCCGCACACCACCAGGGTGTAGCCCAACAGCACATAGAGAAAGTTCAGGCTGAAGGTTGCCAGGATGCCATAGCTGGCGGCCAGCAACAGCGCATTCTGTAAGCGCGTACTGGCACAAAGACACCAGTAAAGAATGAAAAAAGGCAGGAAAAACAGACCGAATTCGATCGAAAAATAGCTCATCAACGTAGTCCGTTACTTCAAAAATCAAGCGGGCTGGGGCGTTGCGGCGCGATTATGTCAGAGCCTTAACACATGTAACAGGATGTATTCGAATGGATAGAATACAACCATCAAACGATCCGACCTGTATGCAAGTGTGCTACACAGCGCAGTCAACTATTGGGTCAAATGGAATTTCCCATGTCTTTCGACTTCCCTCGGACAACAGGTTCGGCCGAAGATTTCTGGCACTGGCTGGGTCTGGCGCCGCGTGGCGTGCAACTGCATGACGCCCTGCGCGAAGGATTGCCTTATGCGGTGTTCGATCATATGGCCAACGCCCTCGACATCAATCGCTCGACCCTGGCCGAACACCTGGGCATCGCCCCGGCCACCCTGCAACGACGCCTGAAAGCCGGCCGTTTCAATGTCGAGGAAGGCGACCGCCTGTTTCGCCTGGCCTCGATCTACGCCGCCGCGCTGGAATTGTTCGAAGGCCATACCGAGGCCGTGCAACGCTGGCTGATCCACCCGGTCGCCGGCCTGGACCAGCGCCGACCACTGGACATGCTCATCACCTCGGCTGAATCGCACAGCGTGCTCGACCTGATCGCACGCCTGGAGCATGGAGTGATGGCGTGATCCGCATCTATCGACTGATCAAGCGCCGCTGGCTGGCCCAGGCCTTCGACGGCGAAGTGGCCAGTCGTCATGGCGGCCGCTGGAACAGCAAGGGCCAGGCTTGCGTGTACGGCGCCGGCAGCCAGGCCCTGGCCCGTCTCGAAACGTTGATGCACCTGAACGACGGCGCGGTCATGCGCCATTTCGCCATGCTCGAACTGGCCCTGGATGAAGAGCAGGTCCTGCACCTGCCCTGCGCCGACCTGCCCGCTGACTGGCGCGGCGAACCGGCCCCGGCCACCACCGCCTGGCTGGGTGATCAGTGGCTGGCATCCAACCAGAGCCTGGCCCTGGCCGTGCCCAGCGTGCAGGTGGCGCATGAGTTCAATTACCTGCTCAACCCCCGGTATCCGGGCTTTGCAGGGATGGTTGAAGGTGCTATCAATATATATAGCTAGATAGATAGCTATATATAAACGTCATAGCTATGTAAATCCGGGATCACATCGAATCTGTGGGAGGGCCGGTCGGCGTCCCGATCTGCCGGCGATGAGGCCAGCAAGGCCCATACACCTGCTGCGCCTGCCCCATAGCCATCGCCGGCAAGCCGCCTCCCACGGTCTGGTGCCAGGCACAACATCCAGGACCACATCAACCTGTGAGAGGAAGCTCTGCAGGCGATGAGGCCAGTAAAACCAACACACCTACTGCGCCAGTCCCATAGCCATCGCCGGCAAGCCGCCTCCTACAGCCTGATACCAGGCACAACATCCAGGACAACATCAATCCTGTGGGAGGCGGCTCTGCCGGCGATGAGGCCAGCAAGGCCAACACACCTGCTACGCCTGCCCCATAGCCATCGCCGGCAAGCCGCCTCCCACAGCCTGGTGCCAGGCACAAAATCCAGGACAACATCAATCCTGTGGGAGGCGGCTCTGCCGGCGATGAGGCCAGTAAAACCAACACACCTGCTGCGCCAGTCCCATAGCCATCGCCGGCAAGCCGCCTCCTACAGCCTGATGCCAGGCACAAAATCCAGGATCACATCAACCTGTGAGAGGCGGCTCTGCCGGCGATGAGGCCAGTAAAACCAACACACCTGCTGCGCCAGTCCCATAGCCATCGCCGGCAAGCCGCCTCCTACAGCCTGGTGCCAGGCACAAAATCCAGGATCACATCAACCTGTGAGAGGCGGCTCTGCCGGCGATGAGGCCAGCAAGGCCCATACACCTGCTGCGCCTGCCCCATAGCCATCGCCGGCAAGCCGCCTCCTACAGCCTGGTGCCAGGCACAACATCCAGGACAACATCAATCCTGTGGGAGGCGGCTCTGCCGGCGATAAGGCCAGCAAGGCCAACACACCTGCTGCGCCTGCCCCATCGCCATCGTCGGCAAGCCGCCTCCCACAGCCCAGTGTTTGCTGCGCGACAGCGCTCCGCCTTGGCGCGGTGTCAGTGACACGGGGCGAGCTACAAGAGTGGATATACCGCTCACTGCCGCCCGATTTCCACCGGCACATACCCCGTCTGCAAATCGCGCTCCGGAATCTCCCAGATCAGCACCCTGGGCGGGGTCTGGGTGAAGGCCGGGCTGGCGAAGTAGGCATTGGCGGCGCCGGAAAACTCGCCACCGTCCTTGGCGAAGTTACCGAGCGGCGCGCCCAGCGCCCGTTGCAGAAAGTCCACGAACGCCGAATTGCGCGAGAACGAGGTGCCGATCAGTGCGACGTTGGGCAGGTCGGCATCGCCAAACAGGTCATCCAGGCTTTCACCGCCCACCGAGGCCGCTTCGACCTTCTCGCTGATGGTGGTCCGGGCCACGCTTTGCGGCGCCGGTTGCAACGACAGCGGCAGCCAGTCGAGCCCGGCCAGGCGCACCAGGTCACCGGGGCGAGGCGCCAGCGGGGCCACGCGGGTGTCGAAGGTGCGGCTCGGGGTGGCCTTGAAACCGATGTCCTTCAGACGCCGGGCCACGGCATTGGCGGCGGCACTGGCGCCGGTTTCGCTCCAGTGCGTGTCGGTGCGCAAGAAGGCCGCATCGCCCAAGGGTTGCAAAACGGCAGTCAGGTCCAGGGTGTGGACATTGGCGGCCTGCAGCATGCCGCTCCAGCGCGTCACCCGGTTGTGCAATTGCCCGGGGCGATACAGCCCGCACAGTTGATTGGCGGCGATGCGGCTCTTGTCCGGCACCACCACGACCCACAGATCAATGCCCTGCTTGTCCAGCCGCTGCTTGAGGTCGATGACCGCCTGGGCCTTGGCCCGCTCGTTGGCCTGGGCATGGCGGTTGATGCGCTGTTCGTCCGTCAGGAACAGCCAGCCAGGACAGCCCTGGCGCACGCGCGGCCCGGTGTCCTCGAGCAGCAGCCAACTGGCGCCGCGCTCCAGATTGGCCGCCTGCTGCGCCAGGAACGTACCGGACAACTGCCTGGCCAGCGCATGGGTCACCTCACCGTGCAGCAGTGTGTCGCGGTCGACCCTGGCCGGCAGCCACTGGACCTTGCCGCTGGCCATCAACCACCCGCAGGCCAGCAGGCCGATGCCCATGAACACGGCCAGGGTCACACCGGCCACCGGACTGATGCGCTGTGCCAGCTCGCTGGGCGGTGGCGGTGCGTTGGACGATCGGGTCATGGCCGGCCCCTCAGAACTGGAAGTACAAGAACGGCACCGTCTCACGGCTGGCGATCAGCGCGAATGACAACAAGAAGCCCGCCACCGGCCATATTGCCGCGCCCGCCACGAACAGCCCATTGTGCGACCAGCGCTGTTCGACCCGAGGCTGCAGCAACGGCGCCAGTACACACAACACGCCCAGCAGCGCGGCCATGCCATGGGCCGGGCGCAGCGTCACCGCCAGCGCATCGCCCAGGGCCACGCCATGCAGGCCGAACTGACCGGCGTACATCGTCATGGCGGTATGGAAGTCGGGCGAGCGAAACAGCGTCCAGGCCAGGCACACGAACAACAGCGTCAAGCCATGCGCCAACGGCCTGGGCACCGCCGGCAGGCTGGAATGCGACCAGGCGCGGTCGACACACAGCGCGACGCCGTGCGCGGCGCCCCACAGCAGGTAATTCCAGCTGTCGCCACCGTGCCACAAGCCGGCGATGGCCATGGTCAGGAACAGGTTGCGGTAGGTGTTCCAGGTGCCATGACGGTTGCCGCCCAGGCCGATGTACAGGTAATCGCGCAGCCAGCTCGACAACGACAGGTGCCAGCGACGCCAGAAGTCCTGGATGCTGCGCGCCAGGTAGGGCCGGTCGAAGTTTTCCGGAAAGTGAAAACCCAGCATCAGGCCCAGGCCGATGGCCATGGCGCTGTAGCCGGCAAAGTCGAAGAACAGCTGCAGCGAATACGCCAGGCAGCCGATCCAGGCATCGACAAGCGTCGGCTGTGGCAAATGAAAGGCCACGTCCACCAGCGGCGACAAGGTGTCGGCCACCAGCACTTTCATGCTCATGCCGATCATGAAGCGCCGTGCGCCGAGGGCGAAGTTCTGCCCGTTGAAATAGCGCTGGTTCAGTTCGCGCCGCACCCAGTCGTAGCGAATAATCGGGCCGGCAATCGAATGCCCGAACATCGAGATGTAGGTAGCGTAATTGATGAAGCTGCGCTCCACCGGCACGGTATGCCGGTGCACGTCCACCAGGTACGAAATGGCCTGCAGCACGATGAATGACAACCCCGCCGGCAACGCCACCCGCTGCCAGGCGAAGGGCATGGCGCCATAGGCGGTCATCAGCTCATTGGCCGTCAGGGCCAGGATGTTGGCGTACTTGTACCAGCACAGGACCGCGACATTGAGCACGATCAGCCCCACCAGCCAGCGCAGGCGCGCGGTGGTGCCTTCACGCGTGCGGTCGACGACCAGCCCGCCGCCCCAGGCCACCACGGTCAACACCATGTGCAAGGCCAGGAACAACGGGCTCAGCCAGCCATAGAACAGCCAGCTGCCGACCAGCAGGATCGTGTTGCGCCACGACGGCCGTCCCAACGAGTAGACCAGCATGAACGCCGGCAAAAACAGCAGGAGAAACTCAAGGGAGGCAAAGACCATGACGACAACTGCCCGATCTGATCAGTGGGACAACGCATCCATAGTCGACAACAGCCGTGGGCCGCTGGCCGACGGCAACAGCAGTACGCTGTAGCGTTCGCCGGCCTTGAGTTCGCCCAGATCCAGGGGCTCACCTACCGTGGCATTGGCACACACCAGTTGCACCGCCAGCCTGACCGGATTGATCGCGCGTCGTTGCAGGGTGCCGTCGGCCACGGCCTTGAACAGATCGGCCGTGCGCCCGGCAGGACGCAGGCTGGCCTCCACGCAACCGGCATCGAGGCTGAAGAACGCCAGCGAGGCTTTCAGGGCATTGAAGTCATCGGGCGCTTCACGCACCGCGACCTGAGCGACCCCGCCATCGGCCCGTGGCACGGCCACCACCGTGGCGAACTCGCCAGGAGCGACGGTCTGGGTCATTTCCAGCGTCTGTGCACCACTGACCAGCGTGCCTTTCACCGCACCCTTGGCCTGCACCGGAAAAAACGCCGACACCGGCGCAGCGGTTTCCAGGCGCAGCGGGGCCTGGCCCGGCTGGGCGATCACCTCCAGCGGTACCGACGCGGCGTTGACGAAACGGATGAACGCCGAGTCTTCAGCGGGACCTGTGGGGTACAGGGCAATCTCGGCGGCATGCGCGCCAAGACTCACCAGCAGGCCAGCACCTGCGCTCGCCATCCAGCGCACGCAGGTCACTTCTTGGCTCCGCCGGCGCTGACGCTGGAGGCCGGCAACTGCCCCAGCGCATTGCCAATGGCGGTGCCCCAGGCCTTGTAGCCGGCCACGGTGAAGTGCTGGCCGTCAGTGGTGATCCATTGACCTGGTTTGGAGAAACTCAGCGAGTCGATGTAAGTACAAGGGGCCACGTTGGACGCCAGGAACTTGGACATCATTTCCGTGCGTGCATCGTTCTTCTGGTACATGCCGCCCACCTTGCCCCAGGCCGGCCCTACCCAGGCGCACCGGGTGCCGGTGGCCGCAATGGCCTTGGTCAGGCCAGTGACGCTCTGCCAGGCCCAGGTCTTGGGAAACGAGGGCTTGTCATAGGACGCCATGGTGTCGCCGATGACAATCACCACCAGATCCGGCTTGTCGGCGGCGATCAGGTCGCCAATGGGCGTGGTAGTGGCGTCACGGCCCTTGATGACGATCTTGCCGTCGCCTTTCTGCTCGGCACCACAATCGACCTTTTTGGTCAGCAACCAGTCGCCGGCACTGGCACCGCAGGCGCCGATCGAATGCACGATGGCGCCCTGACGGGTCAGGTTGTCATGCAACGGCTCCATCAGGTGGTCGGCCAGGCTCATATGGCTTTCCCCCAGCACCAGGAGCGTCATACCGGCAAGTACGGAAGGCATCGGGTTCTCTCAATCAGTTGGAATAAGGCGAGCTGTAAGGACTGACCGGTAACTCCATGGGACCGGTCATGTTCTCGAGCATGTAGCGCATGTACAGGGCACCACTGAGCTGGCGGTAATCGCGGGCGTTGTCCAGCCCCACGTTGCCCCCCAGGAACATGTTGCCGCCGATGCGATACTCGCCGGCCGCACTCAGGCTGTAGCCGATGCCGGTCTTGCTCTGCCCGTCATAGCTCTGCCCGGAAGCGGCCTGCATGGCGCTGTCGTCGGGGAAGTACTCTGCGCCATCCTGCTTGAAGTGCTGAACGCCGACCGAACCCTTGACCTGGTAGCTGAAACGCTCGGAACGTTGCGACCACATCACCGGGATGCCAATGGCAAAGAAGCTCTGCGGGCTGAAATAGCCGCCATGGCCATAGGTGAAGTAGTTCTGGTCGTTGTCGTAGCTCAGGGCCATGACACTGACACCGGCGGTCAGCTTGCTGTTCTCGGTGTTGTTCAGGTACCAGTAGACGCCACCGCCGATTTCGCCACGGCTGTTGGCCTTGACGTTGTTACCCACCAGCTTGTGCCAGGAACCGTAGCCGTAGCCGCCAATGGTCTGGTTATCGTAGCTGATCTGGCCACGGCCACCGTTGGCCGTCACGCCGCCCCAGGACAGGCCGCTGCGGTCGTCGGTGGAGCCTGCGAACGAGGTCACGCTGTCGGTCACCGGGCGCCGCGAGATGTTCAGGCCGTAACGCAGGTTGGGGTTTTCACCCAAGGGGCGATCCACGCTGACACCACCGGCGACGGTGGTGTACTGGAAGCCCATCGGCGTCGAGCCGATGTCGGCCTTGAGGCCTTCGGCCGGGCGCTCGAAGCCCACCGAAAGGCCCACGCCGGTTTCACGGTTCGACCCTGCAGCACCGGCCGACCCATCACCAAAGCGACTGCCGGCATCGGCCGATACGCTGCCGCTGTTGAGCGTCACCGGCGTGGCACGTACCACCACGCGGTTGTCGCCCAGCGGAATATTGACCTCCAGCGGTGCCTCGACCATCGTCAGCTTGCCCAGGCCGGCCTCGCTGTTGTTGCTGGTCACGCTCAGCCCCTGGCTGACATAGCCGCTGCGTTTTTCAAGAATGCGGTTGAGCGCGCTCTGGGCACCGGTGAGCGCACTGCTGTCGGCGTCGCCGTTGAGCGTGGCCTGGGCCGGTGCCGGAATTGCGTCGTTGGCCGCCACGCTGCGCGAGGCACTGGCAGCGCTCGGACCTGCGGACGGCGTGACCTGCATGGCCAGCGCCCGCTGCTTCTCGCCCTGCTCGATGGAAACCGCCTTGCGCAGCAATTCCTCGGCGGCGCCGCTCTTGCCAATGCTCTCGTAGATGCGCGCCGCTTCGGTCAGCGTCAGCGCGTCATAGCGCCCCAGCCTCAGGAACTGCGCCAGTGCCTGGTCGGCAAACGTGCGGTCATTGGCCTTGACCGCCGCATCGGCCGCACCCAACAGCACTTGCGGGTCATTGGGCTGACGCTGCAGCAAGGGCTTGTAGAGCTGGAACGCCTTGGCGCTGTCACCCTTGGCCGTGTACAGCCGGGCATGCGCCGACACACCCTGAATATCATCAGGGCGCTGGGCCAGGGCCGGGGCCAGGGTGTCGTAGGCACCGGTCAGGTCGCCGCCTTCGCGCAGCAGGTCGGCCTGGCGAATACGGTATTGGTACAGCAGATCGTCATAGCGCTTGCGGGTCTGCGCGTTCATCGACTGGCTTTGCAGGTTGCGCAGGATCAGGTTGACCTGTGCATCATCGCCTGCGGTCAGCAGCACGCCGGCGTATTGCAGCGTACGATCGGTCGAGGGCGTGCGGATCTGGGCAATGGCCGTGCGCGCCATGGCACGTCCACGCTCGACCTCGCCGGCGTCGATGTAGGCACTGGCCAGCGTCAGTTGACGCTCCGGCGTGGCACTGGCCATCGGCAGCAGCCGGTCAAGCAGCGCCAGCGCTTCCTGACGCTGACCGCGCTTGGCGATGCTGACGGCCAGGTTGACCTGCACCGTCATGGTGACTTCTTCGGCCAGCGCTTTCATTTCAGGGGTGCGCTGGTCAACGGGAATGCGTGCAAACGCGGCCTGGGCATCTTTCCACTGGCCCATCTCCACCGACAGCAAGGCGCTGGTGTAGAGCGCATCAATGTTGTTCGGCTGGCTCTTGAGCAGGTCGTCGATCAACGCCCGGGCCTTGGAGGCCTCATTGGTCTTGAGGTACAGGCGGGCCAGGTCGAAACGCGTCCAGACATTGTCCGGATCGTTGCTGACCGCCTCCCTCAGGGCGGCCTGGGCGGCCGGCGTATCACCGCGCTGCTCGGCCAGGCGTGCGACCTGAATGGCACGCAAGGCCTTGAAGCTGCCGCTGTCGTCCAGTTTGGCCTGTTCGGCTGCGGACAAGGTGTCGATCAGGCGCAGCGCTTCATTGACCTGGCCACTCTGGGCCAGGACATTGATCAGCCCGCGCGTGGCCCGTGCATTGCCACGGTCGGCGGCCAGCACCTGGCGATAACTGGCATGCGCGGCTTCGAACTGACCGGCCTGGGCCTGGATATCGGCCTGGGCCAGGCGCACATCGACATTGGCCGGGTTCTGACGCACCGCTTGGGCGGCGGTTTCCAGTGCCTTGCCGCCCTGCCCCTTGGCCTGCAGGTCGCGGGCCTGTTGCAGTTGCGCCCAGGTCTGGACATTTTCCAGCGCGCTTTTCCAGCGGCCACCACCGGTCTGGCGGACGGCGCGGGTCAGCAGTTGCTCGGCTTCGGCCGGGCGGTTCTGTTGCTGACGCACCACGCCCAGGCCACCGAGGGCATCGGCATCGTCGGCCTTGGTTTTCAACCGCTCGTTGAAGGCCGCCTCAGCGGTGGGCAGGTCGCCTTTCTCCAGGGCCTTGAGGCCACGGGCCACCTGCGGGTCCTGCTGCCAGCCTGAAGCACCGGCACCGGTGCCGGCCTGCTGGCGACCCTTGTTCATCAGATCACGCACTTCCTGATCATCTGGATGGGTCTTGAGAAACGCCTCGAATAATGGCACCTGCGCCGCCGTCGGCGGCCCGCTCCAGACCAGCGCCAGGCGCCAGCTCTGGTCGGCGTCGCCGGCGATATCGGGGTGGGTGGTCAACCGGGCCAGGGCACGGATGCCTTCTTCGCGGCTGTCTTCGCGGCGCGCCAGGTGCTTGGCGAAAAACAGCGCCAGCACCGAATCGTTCGGGCGCTGCTTGATCAGGCGCTCGAAGCCCTGGCGGGCCTCGGGCCAGTCAACATTGCTGAAACCCAGGTTGGTGTAGTACTCACGCCCGATAGAGCCTTGAGGCACACGGCCATTGAACAGCTTGCGAAACGCCGCCGTGGCCTTGTCACGCTCACCGGCATCGGCCAGGCGCCTGGCCTCCTCGAGCAAGGCCTTGTTTTCCGGCTGGGTCAGGGCAATGTCCTGCTCCAGCTGGATCGCCTGCGCTGGCATCGGCGACAGGGCGCGCAGGCGTGCCAGGTAGGATTGGGCCTGCTGCGGCTGGTTCTTGTTGACGCCAATCAGGCCCATGCCATACAGCGCATCCACCTGGTTGGGGTCTTGTTGCAGTACTTTCTGCCAGACTTCGGCTGCCCGCGAGGCATTCGAACGCGCCTGCCAGTACTGGCCCTGCTCAATCAATTGAGCCTGTACAGCGGAGGTTTCAGCATTGGCAACGTTGTTGGCGGCGATTGCTGTAAGTAGCCCGATAACTAACGTGTGGCGACTGGCGGGCATGAAGTCTCCCAAGACAATTCAAGCGTTCCGTCAGAGCGGAACTGATAGCGTTGTTCAATCCAGCCCAAGGCAAACAGGCTGAGCATAAGGTTGTAATAAGCAGGTTCCGAGCGGTCTTGCGGGTCATGCTTCATGACCCGGGCAATCCCCTGCTCGACAAGGCGTCGTTGTTGCGCAACCAGCCAGGTGTGTCCCTTGGCCTGGAAGTAAGGCAACAACGCCGCCGAATAACCGAAAGGCGCCTGGCCCTCGCTCGCGCCGCTCATGACCTGGACTTTTTCCGGCGGCACGCCACTCGAGGCGGTGCTGGCCGACATGCCGTCCAGGCGTGCCAGCAGAGCAGCCGCCAGCGGGTCAGAGGCTGGCGTCATGCCAGCCCAGAGGTAAACGCGGATCGCATCATAGCTGCCCAGCTCGCCTTTGGCAGGATCAATCACGAAAAGGCCGGTTTTTGGCGAAGTGCCACGATACGCCAGCCAGTCTGCCACAAAGCCCTTGGGGCTGGAGGCCTGGATCATCTTGAGGGTGTTGTCGGCGATTTCCTTCCAGGGACCGTTCGGCGCCTCCTTGGCCAGGCGGCGCAACAAGGGAATGGGCAGGTAACTGGGATTCAGGCGCCATAAGTGATCGGGCTGGGTAAAGCCTTCAGGACCGGGCAGCACCATTTTGCCTACACCTGGCAGGTCGACGACCAGTCGCGACTCGATGGTCTTGAGCAACGCGAGCGCATCGGTGCGGTAGGCCGGGGCCTGCCAGAGCCGCGCCGCTTCAAGCAGCGTGTAGGCCATCCATAAATCGGCATCGGAGGCCGAGTTGGCATCCTGGAGCTGCCAGGCACCATCCTTGCCCTGCCCCCATAACCAGCCTGGCAGACGAGTCTTGTCAGACCCCATCATGTTGGCGACCGTCCATGACCACAGCGCGTCGAAGCGCTTGCGGTCATTGGCCACCAGCGCGAAGACCATACCGTAGGATTGGCCTTCGGAGGTGCTGTGGTTGGGCTCCATGCTCGATTCAAGCATGCGCCCATCCTCCTGGACATTGCGCTGGGCGTAGTTCTGCCACAGTGGCCAGGTCGGGCCGTCGCATCGCTCGGCGGCCATCAGGGGAGTCAGTATTGCCGAGGCCAGCAACGCTGCCAGCCAGCACATCCTGCGACGTGGGGTCATCAGTAAAGCCAACATGGGTTATCCATTTCCCAGACGACGCTTGGCCAGCGAGCGCAACGCCAGATAGGCCAGGCCACTGACCAGGGCAACGCAGACCGCCAGGATGAGCAAGACAAACAGGACATTGCGTGACATCAGCCATTGCACGTACTTGACCGGGTTCAACTCACCGACGAAGTACTGCTGATCGGCCACCAGGGCCTCGACCGAATCACCACGCACCACGACCAGACTGCCCTGCACCTTATCGCTGGTATCCAGCGCACGGGTCATGTCGGCCAGGCCAGAAGACTGGCCACTGGACATTAATATCACACTGCGTCCTTTGTGCAAGGGCGATTCGAAACCGGTCAGGAACGTGCTTTGCGCACTCCCGGAAAACACAACGGCGACACGGGCGCGCCGCAGGTTTTCATCAAGGTCCGGACTCATCCAGTCACGCAAGCGAAAAGCCAGGTCGGAAATCTCGAAACTGCGCCCCTGGCCCTCGCCAAGGGCTGGCAGGTGCTCGGCCCATTGCTTGAGCAGGGGCTGGCTGGCCCCCGAGGACACCACCAGAATGTCCTTGTCGGCGGCGCTGGAGACCTCTGCCGCCTGGATCACCGAAACCCCGGTCGCGGGGTAGCCGGTCGACTCGCCGAAACGGCCCAGCACGCTCAGGTAGGCGCTGATGTCTTCGCCCGTTGCGCTGTCGGGCAACACCACGGCGGTCTGCGACAGATCGGCCATACGGGTGAACGGAAAGCCCGAATCCTTGAACACGCCCAGGTTCGGCATGGCCATGAAGTGGTCGTAGCCGCTCAGGTCCAGGGTCGACTCGGGGTCGATGCTGCCACGCATGTTGTCGATGATGATGTCCTGGCACTCGCCCTGCTTGATGTAGTCGTACATGTAGCGCAGTTGCAGGCGCGATTGCAGGGCCGCCGCATTGAGCGGCAGGTACATGTCCATTTCACGGCTGACCATGGTGTTGTCGCCGGTGAGGCTGGACAGGATCGAGCCGGCGAGCTTTTCCTCCGACGGCAGCGACTCGGCTCTGATCAGGCGGTCATTGAGACTGACGATGATCGACGAGTTGTTGAAGCGCTGTTGAGGCGTGTAGCGGTACTTGAGCTTCAACGGCACGCCCTCCTCACGCCAGTTGAACAGGTCCGGGGGCAGGTTCAGCGGGATGGTGATATCGCCCGGTGCGTAACCGACCACATCCAGCTTGCGGGTCTCGATCAGTTCACCCAGCTTGACCGGCCGGTCGCTGGGCAGCCAGTTCGGCGCGTCGTAAGGCCGGCGTGGCTTGAGCACCTCGACCCGCTCGATCAACGCGCTGCTGCCGGCCAGGCCCTGGCTGCCGAGCACCACGGCATTGACCGCCAGTTTGAGCTCGGCCGAGTCACGACCGGTGATGACCAGCAGTTTGCTGCCCGGGTCGTTCGGGTGCTGCATCATCGTCAGGGTCGGCCCCTTGGCAGCCGGCATCGTCAGGCCGCCCAGCTGCAGGGGGCCGCTGCCCTTGAGCAGCACCAGGGCATTGCCCTCAGCCGGCAGGTTGTCGAAATGCGTCGGAAACGTCGCGATTCGCGAAGGGCCCTTGAGCGCGCCGATCCAGGACGCCAGTGCGCCGGCGGCTTCAAGCGTGGCGTGGTCGGGCGAGGCGCCCATGACCACCGGCAGCGTTACATCACGGTCGTCACGGCGATCAAAAAACGGCAGCGGCAGAATCGACAGATCGTTGGCCAGGGTGAAGGGTGAAACCTGCAGGTCCAGGCGCGTGTCGCTGTTGATCCGCGCCCACAGGCTGGAATGCTGCGGGTTTTCGCAGCCCATCGAATAGTGGCCGATGAACTGCAGGCTCAGGCGGTTGAACTCGGTGATCAGGTGCGCCGGAATCTCGACCGTGCGGCTCTGCGGCTGGCCGGCGCCTTCCTTGAGCAACGGCAGGCTGGCCGCCACTTCGTCGTTGACCAGCACGTTGATCTGCGACAGGTCCGGTAACAAGGACGGTGAATAGCTGTATTGCAACGTCAGGCGCGCACCGGTCACCACCTTGTCGGCGCGCACGTTGAAGTTGACTGTGTCGTTCGAATCAACGCCGCGCAGCACCATCGGGTAATTGCGCCCCAGTTGCTCGAGCGTGACGGAGATGTCGTTGCCAGGCACGCCTGGTGCGGGCACCGCGACGGGCGGGCTGATCAACGGGGCGGCCGGAGCGGCCATGCTCGAGGCACTGCTCCCCAGTAGCAACAGCGACGACACAAAGGCCGCCAGGCAGCGTGATGCACCGCCGGCCTGGCGGCTGGCAATCGATTTGCAGATCATGATTTTTCCATTACAGAGTCGCCAGCGGGTTCAACTGTACGACGGGTGTGCCAGGCCTGGCGGGTGGCGCTCAACAGCTCGCGAACCCCGCGCAGACTGACCTTGCAGACTTCACACATGGCCTTGAGCGGGGTGTCGATGGCGCCGCGGCCCCAGGTCGCCGCCCAGGTGTCGGCACGTGAAAAGGTCAGGCGCACCAGATCGCTTTGCTGGCGCAGGGTCAGAGGGTCGAACTGCACACCGGCCATCGAGCCATGGCTGAAGACCACAGTGGCGGGAAACCGGCTGAGCGTGTCTTTGCGAAACAGCACGACCTGCAAGGCTTCGCCCCGTGCGATGCCTTGTCCTTCGGGCAACCGCAGGCCCAGGCCCTGTTGCGAAAAATCCAGGGTCACGGCGTCCAGTACGCTGCCGTCGGCCCGCTCCAGGCGGATCGGCAGGCTGGCGGCCACCCGCGGCTCACGGCGCACCTGGCGGGTTTCGCTGGCCACGGCCACGGCCGCGCCGGTGATCATGATGTTGTACAGCGTCCAGGCCAGGTTGATCAGCACGGTCACCGCCACCCCTTCTTCGTTGCTGCCCCGGACCAGCATCGTCAAGGCCACCACCAGACCGCACAGGTTCAGCCCCAGCAGCACGATGTACGGACGCGCCAGGCGCCACTCGAAGAACTTCTCGTCGATGATCCCGCCCTTGTCGGTGACGTTGAAGCCACCGAACCTGGGATTGACCAGGGCCATGATCACCGGCCCCAGGATGTACCAGGCCAGTACCGTCTCGTAGACCTCGTTCCAGAACGAATGGCGAAAACGCCCCTGCATGGTCGAGTTGGTGAGGCTGGAATGCAGGATATGCGGCAACACGTACACCGCGATCATCAGCGCCGAGGCATGGAAGATGCGCGCATCGAAAAACAGAAAGGCCAGCGGCGCGGTCAGAAACACCAGGCGCGGCAGGCCATAGAAAAAGTGCAGCATGGCGTTGAAATAACAGAACCGCTGGCCCAGTGTCAGGCCACGGCCCAACAAGGGATTATCGGTACGAAAGATCTGCGCCATGCCACGTGCCCAGCGCACCCGCTGGCGAATGTGCCGCGACAGGCTTTCAGTGGCCAGGCCCGCCGCCTGCGGGATGGCCAGGTAAGCGGTGTTGTAGCCGGCGCGGCTGAGCTTGAGTGCGGTATGGGCATCCTCGGTCACCGTCTCGGTCGCCACGCCGCCGATTTCTTCCAGCGCCTGACGGCGGATGATGGCGCACGAGCCACAGAAAAACGCGGCGTTCCACAGGTCACTGCCGTCCTGTACCACGCCATAGAACAGCTCGTTTTCATTGGGTACGCTGCGGAAGGTGTCGAGGTTCTTTTCAAACGGATCCGGCGAAAAGAAAAAGTGCGGCGTCTGCAACATCGACAGCCTGGGATCCTTGATGAACCAGCCCATGCCCATCTGCAGGAAAGAACGGGTCGGTACGTGGTCGGCGTCAAAGATGGCCACGTACTCGCCATCGGTAACCTTCAGCGCTTCGTTGAGGTTGCCGGCCTTGGCGTGCAGATTGTTATCACGGGTGATGTAGTTGACCCCGATCTGCGCGCAGAACTCGCGAAACTCGTCGCGCTTGCCGTCATCGAGCAGGTGCACCCGCAATTTGTCGCGCGGCCAGTCAATGGCCTGGGCGGCAAAGAGGGTCAGCTTCACGATCGACAGCGACTCGTTGTAGGTGGGAATGAACACATCCACCACCGGCCAGGTGTCCGGCGCGCCCTGCATCAGCACCGGGTTGCGACGCAGCGGCCAGCAGGTTTGCAGGTAGCCGCACAACAACACCACCAGCGCATACAGCTCGGCCAGCAACAGGCCCAGGCCAAACACCATGTCGAGGCTGTTCTCGAAACCCAGTGTGGACGTCATGCGCCAGTACACGTAGCGCAGCGACATGACCAGCGACAGCACGATCATCGCCAGGATTGCCAGACGGCTGGCCGATCGGCGCAGCAGCACGGCTGCGAAGAAGCACATGACACCGAAAACACCTTGGGTCAGCAGGTCGAAGGGCACTGAAATGATCGAGAAAAACAGCAGCGTCCCCACCAGCATGCCGGCCCGCTTCAACCGCTTGATCGTGCCCGGTGGACGAGCATCAAACCACCCCTGCAAGCGCTGCAGCCGTCCTTGCGCAGAGGTCGGCAGCCCAGGCACTTCGGGTAACGGCGCATTCATGAGCGTTCCACCGCTTGCCCTCGCCCGGCCATGAGAAGGGCGGTGAGGCGGCGTCCCAGCTCAGACAGGTCCTGCACGCCCTTCGTCGGGGCCTGAGCCGGTAAAAGAGGTGCACCGAAAGCCAGCGCCTCGGCGATCTTCTGATCAAGCCGCACCCGGCCCAGCAAACGCTCGCCCAGACGACGGCACAGCACTTCATGCATGTCGGCACTGAAACTGCGGGAAGCCTCGACGCGGTTGATCACGTAATGGCACACCGGCGGCTGGCAGCGCTCGGCCAGCGGTTCCAGGGCACGCTCCATGGCCTCCAGCGTCAGATAGCCAGCCGCCTCCGTATCGACGACGACCAGCACATGACTGGCCGAGTTGAGTGCCTGGTCCAGGTAACGCGACGGGCCCGATGCAACATCCAGCACCAGCACATCGTGAGCGGTGAGATTCAGGCGCTCGAGCTGCCGGACCAGCCAGTGCGGGTCGTTATCGAGGTACTGTTCCAGGGTGCTGCGCTCGTCGGCCGTCAGCGTGCCATAAGGCAGTACCTGGGTGGCGTCCGGGCCGGTCAGCAGCAGGTCACTCCAGGCCTCGCCGCGCAGGCTGCCGGGGGCCAGGCCGGCGACATCGGGACTGACATCGAAGTGATGATGCAGACAATTCTGGGGGTCGAGCTCCACGGCCACCGTGCGCCCGCCGGGCAACCCAACCAGACGCGCCAGCGCGGCGCACAATGTGCTCTTGCCGACCCCGCCCTTGGCCGACACGACCGCAATCACACAGGCTTGGATGGCAGGCGGTGCCGACTTGAACAACGCCTGTTGCAAGGCTTCATGGTTGCGCTTTTCCGCTTCGGCCTGACGGGCACTGGCCACCTCGGCCAACAGCGAGCGCAATGACATCGCCACAGGGCGCGCAGGCGTTGGCGCGGACGTCGAAGCGTGGCCAGGCTCAGGAGCTGCCACAGGCATCGCCGGGGCCTGTAATGCAGGCGCACTGGCCTGTTGCGCCATCAAGGGCGACTGAGAATCCGGCGGCGAAACACACGTCACGATCACCGGCTTTACCGCCACAGCCACCGGGCGCGCTGGAGGCGCAGGTGGCTCCTGAAAATCGAATTCGGTGTTTATTTCCACATAGGCGTCCGTACTCGTATCCAGTTTCTGGAACAAGTTGGCTATATCATCGGCGCGATGCATCGGGGTCGACCTCTTAAAAGGCTGGGAGCAGCAGCCCCTGTAAGAAAGCATTAGGCGGTAATGTGTAATATCAACGTGACAGTGTCAATAATTTGATACCAATTAGGGTGTGAGCGCGCTCGACAGAAATAGCACGCGTTCAAATAGTCATTTTTTTGGCGACTTAATCTTGTTGTTTTTGCCAATATGCATTTTTATGCGCATAGCTAGCTATCTAGCTATACACATCAAAGAACTATTTTTGAACACAACCAAGGCCAGCCGGCAACTTTGCTGGCGATGACGATGGCTATCGTGACAGGCGCAGCAGGTGTGTTGGCCTTGCTGGCCTCATCGCCGGCAGAGCCGCCTCCCACAGGTTTGATGTGACCCTGAATTTCAGGCCTGGCACCAGACTGTGGGAGGCAGCTCTGCTGGCGATGGCTGTGTGACAGGCGCAGCAGGTGTGTTGGGCTTGCTGGCCTCATCGCCTGCAGAGCAGCCTCCCACACGTTGATATGGTCCTGGGTTTTGTGCCTGGCACAAGAGCTGGGGGAGGCAGCCAGACCCAGGCAGCATCCCAAAGTGGATAGTCCCGTACGCTTTTGACCAGTCCTGCTCGAACAGGATTGGCGACAATATAACGAGCAAAGTGCACAAGGTCCTGCTCCCGGCGTACCGCTTTGTCGTGATAGCCATCCTGCCAGAGCGTGCCTTGCCGGCCACAGGCTTTATTGACTGCCTTTGCCGTTTTTGACTTCACCCTTTGCATGATTTCCGCCAGTGAGCCTGTACGCAACTCGAACAGCCAGTGCAGGTGATCGGGCATAACGACCCAGGCCAGTGAATGGACCTGTCCCCGTTCCTGCGCGTGTTTCAACTCTTTGACCAGTAGGCGTCCGAACGACCATTGGGCGAACACAGGCTCTCTGGCGATTGTGGTCGCGGTCACCAGGTAGAGTTGGCCCGTTTGCGAAAATCGACCTGCGCGCAGGTCAGATGAATGTGAAGTTTCAAGCATTCCCTTGCCCTTGTTCACTTGAGTATGGAAGCCCAATGTAAGGCTTCACTGCCGCAAGCAAGTGCATGGGGTATCGCAAGATGTTTCAGGCAGGAATGGCATATTCAGAGCAACACAGCACCTGTGGGAAGCAGCTCTGCGATGGCTATGGGCTGGGACAGTAAATGTGTTGGGCTTGCTGGCCTCATCGCCGGCAAGCCGCCTCCCACAGGATTGATGTCGCCCAGGGTCTTGTGCCTGGCACTGGACTGTGGGAGGCAGCTTGCTGGCGATGGCTATGGGACAGGCGCAGCAGGTGTATGGGCCTTGCTGGCCTCATCGTCGGATCGCCGCCCGGGGCATAGCCCCCTCCCACAGATTGATTTGACCCCCGGATTTTGTGTCTGGCACCGGACTGTGGGAGGCAGCTCTGCTGGCGATGGCTATGTGACAGGCGCAGCAGGTGTGTAGGTCTTGCTGGCCTCATCGTCACCTGGGGCAGATCGGGAGGCCGGCCCCTCGCCACAATCTGATCGGCACCGCGATACGCCGACCTTCAGCGCATGTCCGCATATGGCGAGACCGGCTCGATCGGCATGGGCAGGTTGCCTTGCCATTCGTCGAAGTTATAGCGCAGGTACAGCATGGCCCGGCTCGGTGCATAACCTTCGCTGTGCTGCAAAGAGACGCCCGTGCCCAGCATCAGGTTGTTGCTCAGGCGCCGTTCGACCTGCGCCTGCATGCGCACGCTGGCGCCGGTGCTGCTGCTCCCGGACTTGCTCAGGGTGGTGTCGGCGTCAATGTCCAGGCCGTTGCTGGCCTGTTGCGCAAACAGCTTGCCGGCCGGTCCGTCGAGCGGGTACAGGTCGCTGCTTTCGGTACTGGAGAACGACCAGCCCACCGAGCCTTCCACTTGCGCCGACCAGTTGGCATTGCGCCAGGCGTAGCTGAGCGGCACGCCGATCGAGTAATACTGCTGCGGGCTGTAGTAGCCGCCCTGCCCCAGGGTGTACTCGCTCAGGTCCTTGTCATACCCCCAGTACATCAAGGTCAGGCCAGTGCGCATGCGCTCGTCGGCGCTGTCCCTGAGCCGGTAGTAATAACCGGCCATCGCCGAGAGCCGGTAGTTGTCGACCACGTTCTTGCCACGTAGCCAATGAGTGCCCAGGCTGGCCCACAGACCGTCGACACCGCCTTCGTCATGGCTCAGGCTCAGGGTAAAGCCGTTGCTGGTCACCCCGCCCCAACGTATGCCGGTGGCCGGGTCCACGGCACCGGCGTAGGAGATCACCGAATTGGTCAGCGGCCGGCGCGAAGCGGTCACGGTCCAGCCCACCGACTTCCAGGCACCGCTGTAGGCGACGCCGCCCAGCCAGTTGCCCACCTCGAACCCCTGCGGCGTATGGCCGATGTCCACCGCCACCTGATCGTTTTTCCAGCCCACTGCCAGGCTGGGGCCACTGACGCTTTGTGAAGTGCTGCGGCAGCCGTTGGTCACCAGCTCACCGGTGGCGCGGTCACGGACCCGCACGGCACAGGTGCCGAACGCTTCGGTGTGCACCCCGTTTTCGGTCTCGAAATCACTGGCCTTGAGATCGGCCTGCTCGGCCTGGATAAAACCGTGCCCTTGGGCCACAGGCGTGTCGACGCGCACGATCGTGGTCTGGGTGGTCAGGTCGGAAATGCCCGGCGAAGTACTGTCCGTGCGCACGGTGAAGTCGCGATAGACGTTGACCGTCGTATTCTGCGCCTTGTACAGCTCCTCGACATCGCTGCGCAGGCCGCGTGGCAACCAGTCGTCGCTGTCCTGGGCGCGGCTGGCACGGGTCAGGGCAACGTTGTTTCTGGGGCTGGCCTCGTCAGGCCTGATCAGGCCGGCGGCGGCCATGGCCTGAGCGTAGCGGTCCAGTGCCTGCTGCGGATTGTCTTTGGCCTGCAGGCGCGCCGCATCGCGATAGATCAGCGGGTCGCTCTGCGGGGTCTTGAGCAAATCGGCGAGCAGCGCCTGGGCACGGGCCTTGTCGCCGGCGCCCAGCCAGGCGTTGGCCAGCCGCCTTTGCCAATTGGCCGAGGCCTGGGGCGGCATCGACAGGCCGGCCAGCGCCTGGCGCGCTTCGGGCACCCGCTGCGTGGCCAGCAAGACCTCGATCAGTCCCAGTTGCGCATCGGCATTGTGCGGATCGGCCGCTAACACTTTCCTGTAGGCGCTTTCGGCCGCCGGAAAGTCGCTGCGCTGGGTGGCCCAGTCGGCCAGGGTGGCATAGTCATCGAGAGTCGGGTTGCGCAGCAGCAAGGCGATGGCCTGTGGCTCCTGGCCGCTGTTGCGCAACTGCTCGACCCGCGCCAGCAACTGCCGGCGTTCAATACGGGTGGCCAGTTCGCGCATGTTGTCGGTCCAGCCGGCCTTGGCAATCTTGCCCAGGCTGGCCAGCACTTCACTGTCGCGGTTGGCATTGGCCAGGTACAGACCGTGGGCATAACGGGCCTCAGGGTTGTTGCCCTGACGCACCAGCAATTGCGCGAACGCATCATCGGCCTGGCGCGGGTTGCCCAGGGCCACTTCGGCCGCCGCCAGGCGGTAGGCCAGCCACGGATTGTCCGGGTCCAGCACGCGAATCTTTTTCAGCAAGGGCACCAGTTGCGCCCAATCGGACTGCTGGCTGAACTGATCGGCCTGTTGGTTCATGCGCGCCAGTTCAAGGCTCTGGCGCAAGGCGGCGAACTCCGCCTGGTTGCTCGCCGGCAGGGTATTGAGAAAGGCCACGGCACGCTCGTCGGACTGTGTGCGATAGAGCCGCACCAGGGCACGGATCACGTTGCCATTGCCTGGCTCGAGCTTGCGCGCCTGCAGCAGCAAGGCTTCAGCCTGAATGTCGTTCAGTTCGCCACGGGCCACCTCGGCCAGGCCGATCAGGGGCCCGGCTGACTGAGCATCAAGGCTGCGGGCTTGCTGATACGCCTTGCGTGCGCCGGCATAGTCCTTGCGCGCCAGCGCCTGGTCGCCCTGTTGCAGCACCATCCAGTTGCGCGCGGCGTTCTGCAGGTCCTGCCACTTGCTGATGTAAGAGGTGTCCTGCTCCAGCTTCAGCGCCTGGGTGAACGCCGCGTAGGCGTCGGCATTCTTGTCCTGACGCGCCAGGGCGGTGCCCAGCGCACCGTACAGGCCTGGGTCTTGCGGGTAGGCTTTCAGGGCCCGGCGCAGCAGTTGCTCGGCGCGCGCGCTGTCGCTGACCGTGGCCGGTTCCTGCTCCAGCAAACGCTTGGCCTGGACACCGGCCTGCCAGGCCGGGTCGCCCTGCAAACGTTGCTGGTCGGCCAGTTGCTGGCGGGCGTCCTTGATCAGCGGCGAATACGGATAGTGCCCGATAAAGGCCTGCCAGGCGCGCAAGGTCTCGGGGTTGATCGGTTGCTTGAGCAGGTAGTTGTATTCGGTCTCGGCAGCACTGTTGCTGGCCAGCGGATCGCCGGCCAGCTGGTGCAACACCGCCAGCGCATCGCCGTCGCGCTGGTCGGCCATCAGCAGGCTGGCCAGCATCTGCCGCACCCCGGTATTGCCGGGATAATCACGCTCCAGGGCCTGCAACTGCTTGATGGCCACCGGCCGCTGGCCGTTGAGGCGGCTGCGGCTGCCCCAGTATTCCAGCGCCATGGCCAGGTTCGGCGGCTGCTCGCCCAGGACCTGCTCGAACGCCTTGGTGGCTTCTTCGAAGCGACCGGCAGCGGCCAGCAGCCGGGCTTGTTGCAAGGCCTGCTGGCCCTCCTGGCTGCGCAACCTGACCAGCGCGTAAGCCTGGCGCCGCTGCAGCGAATCGGGGTGTTTCTGGTCCAGCTCGCGCAGCAGCTGATTGATCCAGGCTTCGTTAGCGGCCGGATTGGCCAGCGCCTGGACCAACTTGCCCAACAGCACCTGGGGGTGCTGCGGGGCGACCAGCTCCAGGCGCGCCAGCGCGTCGTTGACCACGTCATCGCGGTACAGCGCCTCGCCCATGCGCATCTGCTGCAACAGCCATTGCTGCTGCTCGCTCCCCGACTGCGGCGCCTCGGCCGCCAGCGCCGCAGCGCTCAGGCACGACAGCAGCAAGGTGCAGCGCACGGTCACCGCCTTGAGCGCGCGCACCGGTCTATTGCCCATAGGCCAGGCGACGGCGGGCCGCCCATTGCAGCGCACGCATGACCACCAGCGAGGTCAGCAGCACACCGAACACCGCCATGACCGCCAGCCACACCGGATGCTCGGACAAGGTGTACCAAAGCAATAGCCACCACGGCAGGCTGCCGACGTAATAGCGCTCGCCGACGATCTGGCTGTACACACCGCTGCTGCGAATCAGGGCCACGGAACCGGCCACCGCATTGAGCTTGCCACTGTCGCTGAGCACCTCGCGCAACAACTGGAAGTCGGCGTCTTCGGTGGCCAGCAAGGCGACGATGCTGCGCTGGGCATGGAACGGCGACTGCAGGCCGACGATGGCTGCAATCGGCCCTTGCGCCGACACCTCGACCCGCGTCGAGGGTGGGTTGGACTCGCTGTAGCGGCCCTTTTCGCTGGACTGCAACAGCCAGTCGCGGGAGCGGTCGAGCAACAGGCTCAGGTCGTTATTGGTGCGCATGTCCGGGGCAAAGGTGCCCAGCACCAGCAGGTCGGCGTCCTGTTTTGCAGCCTGCTCCCAGTTATCGCTGATCTGCAGCTTCATGGCCGGCAGGCCGGAGCGGGCCGAGATGCCGGCCAGCGCTTCCAGGTAAGTGCTCAACTGCAACGCATTGGGCTGCGCGGGCAGCACTACCACGGTGTCGGACAGGTCGGCCATGCGGCTGTACGGAAAACCGCTGCGGGCAAAGGCTGACAGGTCGGGCATCGCCATGTAGTGGTGATAGCCCGACATATCAATGCTCGACTGATCATCGATCACCGCCTGGGCATCGATCGGCAGCGAGGTCTGGCAGCGGTCGCGCTGGGCGCTGCCGCCGGTGGTGGTAAAGCTGAACTTGAACTGCAGAATGTTACGGTCGCCCACTTTCAGCGCCGGCACCGAAAGTTTCTCGTTGACGTTAGCCGACTCGCTCGACAACACCGCCATGCGCAGCTCTTCAAGCTGGTCATTGCTGTGGACCTGCAACGGCACACTGCTGATGAACTCGTTGTTGAGGCTGATGTTCAGCCGTGAACCGTCATTGAACGGCGGCGGCGTGTAGCGGTAGCGCGTCTGCAGCGGGATGCCCTGGTTGCGCCAGACGAACAGGTCCGGCGGCAGGTTCATTTCCACGTTGATCGGCTGCGGTTGCAGGCCACTGACGCGCAACTGCTCGGGGTACTTGATCAGCTCGGCAAAGCGCACCGGGCGGTCGGTGCGCATCCAGTTCGGCGCATCGTAAGGCTGGCGCGGTTGCAACTGCTGCACCTTATCGATCACCACCCGCTCGCCGCGCAGCAGATCGCCGCCCAGCGCCAGGGCCTGCACGGCGGTGAGCAGATCGGCCTCGTCGCGACCCATGACCAGCAACACCTTGCTGTAGCGGTCCTGCGGATGATCGATCATCTGCACCACCGGCGCCTCGACCGCCGGATACTTCGTCAGGTCGCTCAGGAATGCCGGGCGATGGCCGTTGGTGGCAAACACGATGGAGGCGCCGGCCGGACGCTCGGCCGTGGCCGCCGGCAACTGGTCGAGCAGCACCGGAAACTGCGTGCCGCGCCAGGCAGCCTGGCTGCCGAAGTACGAGGCCAGCACCCCGGCGGCGCGCTGCTCGCCCAGGGTCGGCTGGCCGGCAAAGACCATGTTCAGGGTCGGTATGCCGTAGCCACGGGCATCGAAGAACGGCACCGGAAAGTACGCCAGGTCGTTCTTGATCGCCAGCGCCTGCTCGGTCAGCGTCACCTGGCTGGTGCGGCTGATGTTGACCCACAGCGCACTGTTGGACGGCTCTTCACAGATGTCGGTGTAATGCCCGACGAACTCCAGGCGCACGCGGTTGAAGTCACTGACCAGGCGCGGGTCCAGCGCCACCTGGCGCACGGTCTTCTTGCCCAGTTGCTCCTTCTCGATGGGCACCACGCTCATCAGCACATCATTGAGGTAGATGCGCAGGTGCGACAGCGTCGGCAGCAGCGCCGGCGACGGGGTGTACTCCAGCTGCAGCCCGGCCTGGCTGGCAATGCGGTCGCGGCGCAGGGTGAATTCAAACTGATCGGTCGTGCGCGTGCCCAGCAACAGGCTGTCGGCAGTCCGGCCCAGGCGCTCGAAGCTGTGCTCGACCCCCCAGCTCGGCGGCACCGGCGCGGCCACGGGGGCTGCAACCGGCGCCGGCACGGCCGCCCTGGGTGTCACCGCGCCCGGCAGTGTCGGTGTCTGTGCGTGGGCGCACCCCATGGCCAGCAACAGCAGGCTGGCAAGCCTGAAAGTGAAAGAACGACTCATGGGGCAGACACCGATCGGGAAATTGAAGAAGCAGACGTCCTGGCGAACCGTGGCACATAGCTGATCAGCCAGGCGCAGGCACGCACCAGCGGCCGCGCCAGGGTGCGCAGCCAGGACGGCAGGTACTGATAAAGACGGTAATAGCCGGTCGCGCCCAGGCGCAGCACTTCGACGAAGCTGTGCAGCGGGCGGTCGGGGGTGAAGTTTTCGTTCCAGTTCAGCCAGGCATCGGCACGGGCGAAGGTGCACTGCACGTAATCGATCTTCTGCGCCGCCGACAGCTCGTTGAAGGCGATGCCGACCAGGTTGCGGTGGCTGCGGGTCACGACACCGGGGAACAGGAATTCGCGATTGCCGCGCTGCATCATCAGCAACACCCGCTCACCGATCGTGACCGCCAGCCCGGCATCCAGCTCAAGGCCCACGCCGCCATCGGAATAGTCGACCAGCGTGCCGGTGTAAAAGCGCCCATTGGGCAGGCGCAGCGCAGCGGGCAGGCGCGCCAGCACGCGGTGGGCTTCACGCACCTGGCGCACTTCGGCGGCAATCGCCACGGCGGAACCGACGATCAACAGGTTGTAGAACACCCACAGGCAACTGACCAGAATCGTGCCGATCTCATCGGCCGGCCCATACACCAGCCGCCACCCGGCAAAGCCCAGGCCCAGCACGTTGAGCAGCGCCAGCACCAGGTAAGGCCGGGCGATGGCCCAGTCGAACTGGTTTTCGCTCATCAGCCCGCCCTTGGCGGTGACGTTGAACTTGCCCTTGCTGGGATTGAACAGCGCCACGGTGGTCGGCCGGGCGATGTACCAGGCCAGCACCGTTTCATACACCTCGCCCCAGAACGTCAGGCGGTGCTCGCCCTGAATCCGTGAGTTGGTCAGGCTGGCGTGGACCATGTGCGGAATCACATACAGCACGATCATCACCGCCGGGGCGTAGATGATGTAGGCATGAAACAACAGGAACGCCAGCGGCGCGGTGAGAAACACCAGGCGCGGCAGGCCGACCAGAAAGTGCAGCATGGCGTTGGCATAGCAAATGCGCTGGAAGAACGTCAGGCCGCGGCCCAGCAACGGGTTGTCGGTGCGAAAGATCTGCGCCATGCCGCGTGCCCAGCGAATCCGCTGGCCGATGTGCGCCGACAGGCTCTCGGTGGCCAGGCCCGCGGCCTGCGGGATGCGCACATAGGCCGAGTTCCAGCCCCGACGGTGCATGCGCAGCGCGGTGTGGGCATCTTCGGTGACGGTTTCCACGGCAAAGCCGCCGATGTCTTCGATCGCCGCGCGGCGCAACACTGCACACGAGCCGCAGAAGAACGCCGCGTTCCACATGTCGTTGCCGTCCTGCACCAGGCCGTAGAACAACTCGCCTTCGTTAGGGCGCTTGCGGAAGGTGTCCAGGTTGCGCTCGAACGGGTCCGGCGACAGAAAGTGGTGCGGGGTCTGCACCAGCGCCATCTTCGGGTCGCGCAGGAACCAGCCCACGGTCAGTTGCAAGAAAGAACGCACCGGCACATGGTCGCAGTCGAAAATGGCGATCAACTCGCCGGTGAGCTGGCCCAGCGCCCGGTTGAGGTTACCGGCCTTGGCGTGCTTGTTGTCGGTGCGGGTGATGTAGTTGACCCCGGCCTCGGCGGCGAACTGCTTGAACGACTCGCGCTTGCCGTCGTCCAGGATCGAGATGCGCAGCTTGTCGTGCGGCCAGTCGATGCCCAGTGCCGCGTACACGGTGCCGCGCACGATCGACAGGTCTTCGTTGTAGGTCGGAATCAGCAGATCGACCGTCGGCCACAGGTCAGTGTCGCGCGGCAATTGCGCAGGCTGGCGCTGCAGGGGCCAGCAGGTCTGGATATAACCAAGCACCAGCACCAGCCACGAATAGGTCTCGGCCACCAGCAGAATGACGCCCAGCACCAGGTCCACCGGGCTGTCCCAGTTCAGGGTCGCGGTGTAGCGCCACCACAGGTAACGGCACGACACAATCAGCGACAGCATGATCAGCAGCAGGGTCGGAAAGCGCCCCGGCACACGTCGCACCAGCATCGCCACGGCCCACAGCAGGGCCACGAACGCCACTTGCGAAATCAGGCCGAACGGCTCGGTGATGCACATCACCACCAGCAGCACGCCCAGCACGGCACACAGAGTGTTGAGCCACAATTGCTGGCGTCGCCCCAGGGTCGCCCACCACTGGCTACTGCCTTGCATCGAACGGCTCTGGCTGACCTGATCAGGCAAGTTATTGAGAAAATGCGCCAGCCGCGCCCAGAGCCCGCGGTTGAAACGACCAGCCTGGAGCAGCCACGCCGGCATCGGCCGCCGGCGCACTTCGGGCCAGGGCTGGAACAGCATCAGCCACAGGCTTTGCAGCACGATGCGCAGCGGATCACCGGCACCGGGCGCCTTGTCGGCCAGGTGCGGGTACCAGCGCCGGCGCTGTTCGATCAGGCGCTGCCAGACCGGCGACTCCAGGCGCAGGAACACCCAGGCCAGCGCGCTCAGCGTGGCCAGCCACAGCGCGGTAGGCGGATAGCAGTCATGCTGGCGGCGCAAGGCCCGGTAAGGAAACCAGCGCCCGATCATGCGGCCTCCAGTTCGTGGCGCCGGGTCAGGCACCAGGTCGCCAGGCTCAGCGCATCCTGGGCGGCCAGGCTGTCGGGGGCGTACTGACCCGCCGGCTGACGAAAAGCCATGGCCTCGCGCAGGGCCTCATCACTGTGCACGGTCAACGGCAGCAGGCGGTTGCCCGGGCTGTTGCGCCACACCAGTAACAGGTCGCGCTGCAACTGACTGCCCGGATCGAAACGATTGACCAACAACAGGGGCGGCACATGACCGGGCTCCTGCCGGGCCTGCTGCAACAGCGCCAGGCACGCAGGATCCGCTTCGGCCACCCGGATCGGCAGCAGGCACGGTCCCATCGCGGCATGACCCGGCAAGCGCTGCGGCAGGTCGAACAACAGCCAGTCGTATTGCCCGGCCAGGCTGGCCTGGCGCCGGGTCCAGAGCAGCGGGTCAGTCAGCAGGCGCTGCTCGACCACATGGCTCTGGGCCGCGCTCAGGCGGCCATAAGGCAGCAGGTGCAACTGCTCGGTCAGGCGCCAGGCGTGTTCATGCCAGGGCTGGCCATCAAGCATCGCCCGCGCCCAGCCCGACGACTGCTCCAGGGGCAGGTTGAAATGCAGGCGCAGCTGGTTTTCCGGGCACAGGTCAATCATCAACACCCGTTCGCCCAGGCTTTGCAGGGCAAAGCCGAGCGCGGCCAGCAGCGAGGTGGTGCCCACCCCGCCGCGCACGCCGGACAGGCTCAGGACCGTCATAGGCGCGCCTCACGAATAATGGACCGCTCGTCTTGGTCATCAACGGCCTGTTCATCCGGCTCGTCGGCGCGGATCAGCTCGACCAGCAATGGCCAGCGCTTGAGCGCCTGGCTCAGTTCCAGCTGCGCGGAAATATCGACGTAGTGCAGGTCCGCCAGGTTCAGGTCAGCCTTGAGCCTGGCGATGTCGTCGGCACGCTCGTTACGTGTCAGCGCCGCTTTGTTCATTTGAACCGTTGTGGGTAAGGCAGCCATGCGCCCTTCTCCTTGATCCGAACGTAAGGCTTGCCGGCGTAATCGAGCACCACGGTGCCTGAGTTCTCCGACACCATCGGGGTCTGCGGCAGGTTGGCCAGCAACGCCTGCCAGTCCGGCTCCTGGCCTTCGGCCGTGGGGCCGGCGGCGTACAACCGGGCGATGATCTGCGACAGCGCCAGATAACTGCTTGGCGCGCTGACATGGATCGGGCCATTGGCCGGCGGCTTGCCCATGCCCACCAGCTTGATGCCGACCGGCACATGGGTGATCGAGGGGCTGGGAATCTCGCGCATGCCGTCGATCTGCATGCGGTCGCCGTGCAAGGCTGCGCCGTGCTCGGGCACGATCACCACCGCCACGCGCCGGCCGCTCTTTTCCAGTTGCTTGAGAAAAGTGTTCAAGTCGTCGATCAGCGCCTGGGCGCGCGGCTTGTAGTCGGCGCTCCGGGTGCCGCCATCGGCGGTCAGCGCGCGGTTGCCGTCGTGCAGCGTGGTGGTGTTGTAGAACAGCGCCACGCGCGCATCCTGCTGGCCGACGCGGTTGAGCCACCACTTGTCGAGCACCTCGCGGTCGCGCCAGATCGGCGAGCCATCGAAGCCGACCAGTGCCCGTGGCAGGTTGGCGGTGCTGACCTGCGGCGCCGGCAGCGAACCCTGGCTGCGCACCTCATCGATAAAGCCCTCGAACTGGCCGGTGTGGTTGAGCATCACCTGGCTGCTGAAACCCAGCTTGCGCAAGTCGTCCATCAGCAGGCACTGCTCGGCGGCCATGCCGTACAGCTTGCTGTGCGGTTGCTGGCCGCAACTGGCGCGCAACAGGCGAATGGCCGCCGGGCCGCTGTAGGAGGTGGCCGAGTTGAAGTTGTCGAAGACCATGTCCATCTGTTGCAACAGCGGATTGTCGCGCAGGCCCACCGCCTCCAGGTCGTCCCAGGCCATGGAACAGATATTGATCAGCAACAGGTCGAACGGCTGCGCCGCCGAGGTCGACGGCTCGAACTTGACCTGCCGTGCGGCCTCGGTGGTGTAGAACTTCTGCAGGTAGGCTTCCAGCGTCGGGCTGTCGGGCTCGGCATTGCTGACGGCCGCAACGCCCGGAACCGGCGCCACACTTTGCGGCGCCGGCGCCTGCATGGCCAGCAGGCTGGCACTGCCCAGCCAGGCGAAGCCGGCCAGGGTCAGGGTGGTCAGGCGCAGCCACTGGCGCACAAAGAAGTACACCACGGTCAGCACCAGCAACTGGCCGCACAGGTGCCAGTCAATAAACCGCCCGGCCAGCTCCAGCAAATATTCGCTGCTGAAATTCAACACGCCCGGCTGGTCCAGCAAGCGGCTGAACGGCGGCAGCCAGGTGTCCTGATAAAACAGCGCCACGCCCACCGGCACCGCAATCAACGTGCGCAGCCACACCAGGTAACGATGCGGCAACGGCACCAGCAGCACCGCAGCCAGCACCAGGTTCGGCAGCAGTTGCAGGTTCAGGTAGCCGGCCCAGAACAGCGCCAGTTTGACGATGAAATACAGGTTCCACAGGCCCAGCCCCGGCCAGGTCCAGACCGTGGCCGCCGGGACGGCCTTGTCGCGTTCAAGGCTGCTCATGGACATCACTCCCGGTCGCATCGGCAGACTGACGGCGGCGCACGCCACGCGGTTTCAGGTGACGTGGCGGCAAACAGGTCTGCCACCAGCGGGCCAGGCGCTGGCGGACACTGCGCAGCAGCAGGAGCAGCGCCACCGTCAGCAATACACTGACGGCCATGACCTGCAGCAACTGGGCGTAATTCATGAACCGGGCTCCGACAGCGTGAGCGTGATGCGTTGCGGCACAAAGCCGGCCTGATTGATCGACCGGTGCAGGTCGGCGGTCACCTGTTGCAGCGCCTGCTGCGAGAGGTCCTGCATCACCGGCGCCAGCACAAAGGCCTGGCGCGGCAAGGCGTCCACGCCGGGCAGCACGGTGCAGTCACTGAACAGGTCGCGCCACGGCAGGCGGCAGACGTTGCCCAGCGCCGGCTCCAGGCCGTCGCCGCGGCAGGCAAACAGAAACAGGTAGAACTGCCCGTCGACCACGCAGGCGACATCGCCGAAGCGGCGCAGGGTGATCTGGCCCAGGTACTGTTCCAGGTTCAATTCACCGCGAGGCTGTAGCCTGAGCAATTGGTGATCCAGCTCGCCGCCGGCGCCGCCATAGACCTGATCGAGCAGGTCGATGAACGCCTTGGGGTCCAGCAGGCCGCGCTGGGCCGGCGGGCGCAGCCGATCCAGCAGCGACTCGATGTCGGACGCCTGGCGGTGACGCCAGACCTGTCCCTGGACGCTTTCAACCATGCTCAGAAAGCGGGCCAGCGTGGTGTTGCACGGCACGATCAGATTGGCCCCGCTGGCCAGCAGCAGACGTTCATCGCGATACCGCAGGCAAGGCTCCATTTCGCGCACGATGATCTTCAGGGACACACCGCAGTGCTCACGCAGTTCGTGCAACTGGCCGGCCAGCGCCTCCACATCCTTGTTGCTCTCCAGCGCCATGATGACGCTGGCAGCACGCGCACTGCGCGCCTGCTGCAACAGCTCGCTGCGCTGCTCGAACAGCCGCCACTGCCTGGACAAGGGCGGCGCGCCCTCAAGTACCAGACGCTGGGTCAGGTAAATGCGTTGATCGTCGGTGCGCGACTTCGCTGTAGCGCGTTGCGTCTTGTCCAGGGCAAAGCCGCAGGCGCCTTGTTGCAGCTCGAACATTTGTGCGGCACAAACGCCCAGTGGGCTGTGCCAGTAATTCAATTGATAACGAATCGCACCATCCTGGCGATACAACTGCGCCAGCCCGGAAAGTTGCTCGTTAAAGCCCAGCAAACATTGATGGAGTTGTGGCGACTGCCCGCTGCTCAATACCAACAGCGTGGCCTCGAACGACAATAACCACTGGCGCATATGCACGCACCAGCGTTGCAGTTCAAGCGTGTCGAACGTGTCCAGCCAGGCGGCCGGCACCATCAAGACCAACTGGCTGCCCCGGGCCAGGCGGATGCGCTGCAGGTCGACACTCAGGGCCGGCAATACCGCCGTGGCTGCCGCGTCAGCGGCCACGGCAAACAGGCGCAAGACAGAGGGGCCGCTGTCCGCAGCAAGGCGCCCGGCAAGGGCTTCAGGTTCAGTGCCGACACACACCAGCGTCGCCTCATGCTGCGCCGACAAGGCGCCCAGGAACTGACAGGCAAGCATCTGCGCATCCGCTGGCAGATCATGCGCGATCCAGTAGAGGCCTCCCTGGCGCAGTAAAATATGCTCATCCTGCAAATGCCGGATGGCCAAGGTGACAGGCCCCAAACCTTTCTACTCCATGAATACGAATGCACAGACAGGCCTCAACCGCAATGATTGAGCACTGGCCGTAAAACCAGAACGTCGAGAACTTGAACCTGAAGAGAAGACGAGTGGATTAAGCGATTACCCGTGCTATCGGCAAGCGGGCTTATAACTAGAGTGCGCGCATGATACGGAGGATGCTTATCGGCTGACCAGCGTTAAAACAGGCCTGTCATGATTGTGTAATACCGTTCGTCATAAGAGACATAGTGTGGCATCAAACTGCCACTGTCAATATTATGTGATGATTGGTTTTATATTGAGTAGACGTTTAAAAAACGCCAAATTATTGACCTTCTGGCCTTTCGCTGCAGCACTTGTGGGAAAGACCAGCAAGACCCACACACCTGCTGCGTCTGTCACATAGCCATCGCCAGCAGAGCTGCCTCCCACAGTCCGGTGCCAGGCACGAGGTCCTGGGCGACATCAATCCTGTGGAAGGGGCCGGTCGGCGCCCCGATCTGCCCGCGATGGTCATGATTCCAGCCTTTCGCAGGCAGAGAAGTGCAGACCGGCTATGACTCACCCTTGGCTGTCACCCAGTCTTCAATTCGCAAACCCGGTACTCGTTCAAACTCACGAAGATTGTTGGTAACCAGAATCAGCGCTTCAGCACGCGCGTGACCGGCAATCATTTGATCATAAGGTCCGATCGGCGCTCCTGCCTTTGCCAGCTCGGCACGAAGCTGGCCGGTATGCGCAGCTGCATTCACGTCATAGGAGAACACTTCAAGACGGGCCGTGAACCCTTCAACGTCTGCCATATTACGTTCAGGCCTTGAAGACTTTTCTGCGCCGTACATGAGCTCCATCAACGTTATCGTGCTGATGCACATTTGACCGTGGTGCCGCTTGAACAGGTCGCGGACCGACTCAGGGCGGTTCTTGATGGTAAAAATGCAGATATTGGTATCGAGCATGTACTTGATCATTAGAACGACTCGCGTTCCTGATCAGAGGGTTGCTCCCGATGAGTCATGAAATCGCCAGTAACACCCTCCTGATCAAACCAACTGTCCCAGGACTCGCCCGCCGGGGTAATGATTCGTGTCCTGCCAATCGCCACGACATCGACCCGTTTGACATCATCGGGAAGCGCTGCCGCCTTTGGCAAGCGGATTGCCTGGCTACGGTTGCTCTGAAAAACAGCACCTTGCTCCATGGAACACCTCTTGGGATATGTCACTTGTATATCCCATGATAGGCCTTTACATGGCTACAACCAACCTTCTGACAATGACAAAACGTGGCCCTTAAATCCTGTGGGAGTGGGCTCTGCCCCGGGCGGCGATCCGACGATGAGGCCGGCAAGCCCAACACACCTGCTGCGCCTGACACATAGCCATCGCCAGCAAGCCGCCTCCCACAGTCTGGTGCCAGGCACGAGACCTTGGGCGACCTCAATCCTGTGGGAGGGGCTTTACTGCGCCGGCAATGCCGTGCCCTTGGGCCACAGCAGCCACACATTGCCTTTCTGTTTCATGTCGCCGGCCAGGTGCCCGGCGGCGTCACCGGTGCCCCAGAACAGGTCGGCACGCACTTCACCGGCAATTGCCCCGCCGGTATCCTGCGCGGCCACCGGGCGCACCAGCGGCGTGCCATCCGGGCGGGTGGTCGACAGCCACAGCAGGCTGCCCAGCGGAATCACCTTGCGGTCGATGGCCACGCTATAACCGTCGGTCAACGGCACGTTCAGCGAGCCACGCGGACCTTCGTTGCTGTCCGGATTCCGGGTGAAAAACACATAGCTGGGATTACTCGCCAGCAGCTCCGGCACCCGCTGCGGGTTGGCCTTGGCCCAACCGGCGATGGTGCCCATGGTGACCTCTTCTTTCTTCAAGGCCCCCTGCTCCACCAGCCAGCGGCCAATGGCGCGGTACGGATGACCGTTCTGGTCGGCATACGCCAGACGCGCCTGCGAGCCATCCGGCAGGCTCACCCGGCCCGACCCCTGAATCTGCAAGAACTGCAAATCCATCGGGTCGGTCAGCCAGGCAATCACCGGCGCTTGCAGGCCCTGGGCGTTGATGGTCGCGGCATCGTCATAAGGCCTCAGCACCCGCCCATCAAGCCGGCCACGCAAGCGCTTGCCCTTGAGCTCGGGGTACAGGCTGTCGAGGTTGACCACCACCAGGTCCTCGGGAATGCCGTACACCGGCACCGTGGCCTGCTCGGTGCGGGTCAGGCTGCCGGGGTAGACCGGCTCGTAATAACCGGTGATCAAGCCATCGGCGCTGCCGCCCTCAGCACGCAAGCTGTAGACCTGCAGGTTGGCCTGCAAAAAGCTGCGGATCGCCATCGCCTCAGGCGCCGGCGCCAGGCTGGCCGCCGCCGCACAGGGCGCGCCCCACACCGGATCCGCCTTGAGCCGCGTGCAGGCGCTGCGCCATGCACCGAAACCGGCCTGCAGGTCGGCATCCGCCACCGCCGGCAGCTCGTCCCAGCCGGCCTGCCGGTACGTGGTGTGCGGCTCGGCCGGCTTGACCGGTGGCGTGGGCTTGGCGGTGTTATCGGTGTTGTCGCACGCGGCCAGCAACACCAGCGACGAAATGACCAGGGCTTTGCGCCAAGGAGTAAAAAAGACAGGCATCGGCGGGCAGTCCTAACTAAAAAGCGCCCATTGTGGCGGATGTGGCGTGAGGGGCAAGTGATTGTCGGTCAAAGGTAACCATTGGCCAGGCCGTGACCTGTATCGGCTTTTATCGAGGTCTACCCTGCAAGCGTCTGATGCATGCAGAACACACCTGCTGCGCCTGTCCCATCGCCATCGCCAGCAAGCTGCCTTCCACAGCCTGATGCCAGACACGAGACCCTGGGCGACATCAATCCAGTGGGAGGGGGCTCTGCCCGCGATGAGGCCAGCAAGGCCCATACACCTGCTGCGCCTGACACATAGCCATCGCCAGCAAGCCGCCTCCCACAGTCCGGTGTTTTCTCATCGCGTGCTTTCGCCGTTGATAGCCTCCGGATCAATCACATAAAGCCCGGCCGAACCGCCCCCCGGCAGTCAATACTTCTTGGTGTGCCGCTTGCGGTCGCTATCGCGCTTGGCCAGGCCGCCCACGCCTTCCAGCGCCCTGAGGTGCCGGGTACAGCACGCAGCCGGCGCAGGACCCGCTCCACAGCCCCGGTACTGCTCATCGCCCTTCAGGTAACAGGCAGTCCGCTAACCCGGCTCAGCGCAATGCCGCCAACACATGAACCGGATCGTTATGGATGGCTCGCAGCAATGCACGGGCTGGCCCTTCAGGTTCACGGCGACCTTGCTCCCAGTTGCGCAGCGTCCCTACCGCCACATCGATACGTTTAGCGAACGTCACCTGGGAAAGCCCGGTTGCCTGGCGGATCTTTCTGACTTGAAGTGCATTGATGTGAAATTCACGCGATGGCTGACGCTCACCACGATCAATCTCGTCCATCTGCGTCATGCTTTCCACAAGACGATCAAACAGGTTCTTTTCCATCATTTCCACCCTTTGTTGAGGGCTCGAAGCTGAGCCTTCTGTTTGTCGGTCAAGGTATCCATGATTCCTTTCCGGTAGATCAATATCATGCGTATCTGGCTTGCAGAAGTGAGAGCGTAATAAATCACTCGCACTCCACCGCTCTTGCCTTTGCCATGCGCCGCCCAGCGGACCTTCCTCAATCCTCCGGTATCCTCGATGAGAGCGCCGGAGTCCGGATGTTCAGCCAGATGCTGCTGGAGCGACCTGTATTCATCATCATCCAGATGGTCTTTCAAATCTGAGGTAAACACCGGTGTTTCGATGAAGATCATACAACTCCTTTAGTACGCCATTGGCGCATACTGATTCTAGGTCGCCGCTTAATTATGAGCAACCTCACCTTGTGGCACGCCTGCATGACCTGAACACTCAAGCGCTTTGGGTCCCTATGACTTCGGGGTCGACTACATAAAGCCCGGCCGAACCGCCCCCCGGCAGCCGATACTTCTTGGTATGCCGCTTGCGGTCGCTGTCGCGCTTGGCCAGGCCGCCCACGCCTTCCAGCGCCTTGATGATGCGGCTCAACGCATGGCCATTACCCGCCTCGATCAGCGCCGGTTTGTTGAACAGGTACAACCGCCGCTCGCCCGTCACCTCCCAGTAGCCGGCACGGTTATGCACCTTGAGGTCGGTGGTGTCGTGCTTGATGCATGAAAAGCGGCTGCTGCCATGTTTGTCGATGAAGTCCGAGAGGCTGGCGAGGATCTGGCGGTCTTCGGCGTTTCCGCTTCCGATCTGGGCCAGCCATTCGCCATAGAGCAATCGGCAATGATCCAGAGCGCTGCCCGGCGTCCAGGGCAACAGGTGGTAGGCGATTGCCATTTCCGCCGCCAGCGCGATCACGGCGAAGCGATCCGCCACCCGACCGGCCTGGGCGTTGTCTTCGATAAAGCGGGCACGAACACTGGCGAACTCCTGCAGCAACCCGGCCCGATCATCACTGGCCAGCAGACACTCGACGAACGCGGGCCCAAGATGACCATGATGCTTGCTGACGGCCACAGTCAGCGCCCGATGAAAGTCAGCCCCCGCCAGCCCGTGCAGTTCATCGAAGGCGCGGTGCGTGCGGGTGCCGGCGTTGACGTCGACCATGCGCAACTCGGCCCCGGCATGAGCGCTGTTGCCGCTGATGGCCGCATGCATGGACAAGGAACGCTCGCCACTGGACAGCGCCAACAGGCGCCAACTCAATTTGCCCCGCGCTTCACGGTCGCGGGTCATGGTGCCTTTGCCTTGGCCATTGGCGAGGCTGTAAGCCATTTCCTGTATGCGCTTGGGGTCGGCACGCTTGATCTCGTCCAGCGGCAGCATGGTGTCGTTGCGGCTGGAGGCTTCGATTTCCAGCCCGCCCTTGGTCATGTCCCAGGACGCCGCAAACACCCCCGGATCGCCCCAGACCGACGAGCCGATCAACTGCACCAGCGACTTGCCACTGGAGCTGTCGCCCACCAGATGCACGCCGCCACCCAAGACACCCACAAGGCTCAGCAGCGGACCTGCCAAAGCGCAGCCGATGGCCAGTGTCAGCACCGGATTGCCTGCGCATCGGGTAGCGACTTCGACTTGCCATCCATCCAGGCTGCCACGACGGTTGAACAGCACCTGAGTTGCAGGATTGCTTTGATAACGCACCTTGTCGCTGCCAAGGGTAAGGCCAGGCAGTACGAAAGCGCCGGACTCATGCCAGCCCGGTCGGCTTGTGGTCGCGAAGGCTTCGACAGGCCTTTGCTCCAGCAAGTAATCCATAAACTGGCCACGCTTCTTCATGAGAATAATGGCGCCCATGTGGAAGAGTTGCCGTCGAATCTCTTCGCCGCTCCCACCGAACGCCTCCATGGCGATGATCAGCTCCTTGGGTCCATCATCGGTCAGTAGACGCAGCAAGCGCCCATGGCTGCCGTCATCACTGTTGGTAGTACGGGCCACCACCGTCACAGGGGTCGACACCCACTCATCGACGATAGGCAAACTCTGCTCGCAGCCTGATTCCTCGTCGCCAAGCATGCGTTTGTAGCCATGCCAGTACACACCGGGCCGCAGACGCCGGCCCTTTTCATTACTCACCCAATGTTCATACACCGCCCAGCAAGGCCGTTCAGGCGCGATCATCGGCATATCAGAATGCAAGCTGATGAAAGTCTGTTCAGGCACGTCCATGCGCACGCCTCCAGACCACCAGGTCGTTGTAGTCGGTCAGGGTCAGTGGCGCCTCGGCGGGCCAGTCCGGAAAGGCGACCCCTGCGAACGCCGCCACCGCAGCGGCATTGGCCAGGGTGCGGCCCGGGTTGCCCTCGGTCTGTCGATCATCGTCGCCGGCGATGATGATCTGCAGATGGGGATACCGCATCCGCAAGGCCTGCGCCACGGGCTTGAGGTTGCCCGCATTCATCGCCGCGGCCACCGCATAGCCGCTGTGGTGCAACGTGGCCGCCGTGGCCCAGCCTTCGCAGATGCACAGGGGTTTGTCAGGCTTTACCGTGCCCAGCGGCGAATAACTGCGCTGCACCTTGCCGCCACGCAAAAAGCGCTTGCGACCGTCAGCGCCGATACGCTGCAGATTGACCAGATGGCCATACTCGTACAACGGCACCAGCAGTTCATCACCGCGTTGGCGCAGGGTGTAGGCACTGACCTGTTTCGCCACCAGATACGCATGTCCAGGATCGGCAGGCTGCGCCCTGCGCCACCAGTTTCGCGCCAACTCGGCGGCCTGTTTCTGGCCGCGCACACGCTCGACCTCCCGTCGCATGCGCGCCTGCTCGATGTGCTGGCGCACCTGCTCGGTCTCTTGGCGAGTATGCGGTTGCCGGCTGCACCAGGTATGCGTACCGCCAGCCTTCCAGCTGCCGAATGCACCCGACGCAATCGTGTCGACAAACAACACGTACCACCCATTGAGCCGCCCCGGCTTGTCACCCGGCACATGAAAGCGATGGATCTCGCCATCGCCGATCGGCACCCAGTCGAGCACGCCATAGGCCGATTGCAGGGCCTCACGAAACAGCAGGGTCTCGACCTTCATGCCTCACCCCTGGCGATCTGCTCGCGGATTTCGGCGGCCGTCTTGCCTCGGGTTTCTACCTTGGTCTTGAGGGCCTGAATACGGGCGATTTCCTCATCGGTCAGGCCGAGACTGTGCAGGCCATCAATCCATTGCTGGAAGCGCACGGGGGCCGTTTGCCGGGCATTAGGGCCTTGGGCGCGCTGGCACACCGTGCACATGTCTTCAGGAAACGGCTTGCTCAACCAAGTGCCGGGCCGACGGTATTCGTACAAGCCACAGGCGCAACGGCACAGCCATACGGTGCCCTTGCCCGAATGACTGGCACGAGCCCAGGCAATGGCGGTCATCTTGCCGCGCTGTTTACCGGTGTGGTCGCTGGCCTGCGCCGGACGCGGTGACAGTCTGGGCAGATGATCGAGGGTGAGGCGTTTCGAAGAGACGTTCATGCCTGCCTCCATTGAGTGGCAATACCCAGCAAGGCCCGGCACACCCACCCATTGTTAACGGCATGCCCGCGAATGAAATCGTCAACCGCAAAGACCTGACGGGCCTCGACAGCAGCGCCAGCGCTGCGAATAACAACCCGTGCGCATTCGGCATCCGCACGGGTCAGGAACGGTCCAAGCAACGGCTTGGCGACCTTGGGATGAACGATAAAAAACAGTTCGGTGGCTTTTTTCAGGCAAGCCGATCCTGTTGGCGCCAGTGCGCCGTTTTGATTTTTCATGAATGTTCCGCCGGCCCTGTGGCCCTGGAATTCAGATCACTATCGCAGCCACCCGCCAGGGTGACCGCGATCCCGTTTTGCTCAGGGGCAGCCGGTCAGGTCGAGACGACGCAATCCGGGCATGGCTGAGTCCCCTCGGCCTGTTCAAAGGCGCGAGCGCGGGCCATGTGGCGGTTGTAGCGGGCCAGGCGTGTAGCAAGGGATGAATCGGCGTGCAGTGCACTCAGGGCCATGCGGCGATGAGCAAAAGCACGGATTCTGGACGGACTATGGGTAGGCATTGATGTAGCTCCTTCGTCAGATAGAGCTGCTGGCTTCACTTCCACATGAAGGGTGGCAGCTGTGCGAAGGTGTGGAAGACCGGTGACAAAGGAAACCGGCAGGCCGAAGCCTCCAACGCACAGCCGCCATAGCACGAAACCTCAGACGCAAAAAAAGCGCTCTCAGTCGTGGTCTGGGCGCTGTTGCGCCTCTGTCTATTCGGGCTTCCACACCCGGCCATGGGATTTACCATGGCTTGGCGGAAACCATACCGGGCATCACCATGACGTGCAACCGGGCCAGCCGTATTCAGGCTGTCTGAAAACGTGCCTGCAGGTGTAGGGCTGTTCGTGTTGAGTCGGAGCTTCGCCAATTGTACCCAACAAAATCGTGACGGGAATGACGAACACATGCCAATCCCCCCGTAAACATTGGCTTTTCCTTGCATTCCCAATGTTCCCGCCGTTTTGAAATCACAGGCACATTTCATGAGAAGGATCTCTGAGGTCAGAACGTCCAGATCTGAAAGCATCATTCACAGGAACCTGAACGCCACAGGAACAGTCAGAACGCTGCGAACAATCAGTAAATACGGGGCTTTGCGGCGTACCCACGTAATAAAAAAAACAGGAACAGGTGTGAACACAAACACCTTTCTGACTATAAGCGCTTACGACCTCCTGCCCATCGTCCCCACAACATCCCTGTACATCTGGTCAGCCACCTGGATCTCCAGGCACAGGATGTCTTTGGTCTGCGGGCAACGCGTCACCCTGAACGCCTTGATCAGGCTCGCATGAAGCACAACCGTCTGCGGCACCCGCTTGCTCATAAACTTGCGCTCAGTCTTCAGAAACGTCGTGCTCAGGCGCTGCAAGGCGTTGCTCAGCGCGTTGTCGGCGTAATCGCCGTGGTTCTGGCGGTAAAGGTCCAGCACGGCCTCCAGAGGCATCACCACAGTCTGCGCGGGCCGCACGCTGCCGTCCTTGCGATACGCCCTTGTTGCCTCGGTCAAGCATGAGCGCGCCAGTTTCACGATGGCGTAGTCCTCGACCAGGGCCATGCCATGAAACCCGGCCGACAGCTCAAGGTAACCATCATTCAGCGTGAACCGGATCGGCGTGGTAAGGCCCAGAGGCGCCCTGGACAGAAACCTCTCGGCCAGGTACTCCATCGGCGGATGGTAATTGGCGCCCATGACGTAAGTGATCGGCACGCCGTCGATGTCATCGTCGTAGAGCAACGGCTCGTGCAACCAATACCCGGCTTCCACGGGCTGCAGCGGCTGATGGCCAGCCGGGCGCTCGGTCGGCTCGTACGGCACAGTCGGGTCCATCGGCAAGGGGTGTCTCAGGTAAAGCGGGCGAAGTCGCTCGTCGGTCGGCATGGCAAAGCTTCCATCGTGAAAAACATGCCAGCAAGAACGGGCAGCGCACGATGGTAGGCGCTTGTACGGTAAGAAAAAATCAGAGCGCGGCAACGCGTGTTGCAGGACGTGTGTGTGAATTACGGGATATTTCTTACTGGAGCGTGTAGGAGATTACCCGCCCTGCCCAGTGGGAGGGGGCTCTGCCGGAATGCCGGCAAAGCCAAGCAGCGCAAGCGATGGGTAATTTACGCAAAGCCGTCTCAAGGACCGACCGAAACCCCGTATTTGCAGGCCTTCGGAAGACCGTGGGGGTTATGAAGCGGGTGAAAGCATGGGGGAAGGCGTAAATCACCCATCCGTAGGGCTGCGAAAACACGGCGTTGGTGGCTGATGCAGCGGCCTGCAGGGCGGTGTGTAAAGTACATGAAATGTGCGGTCGAAACGCTGAAAGCCCTGTAAATGCGGGGGCCAAGCGCCTGATGGATGTAGCAAGAACCAGCAAAACAGCCCTTTTTATGTACTTTACACACCCGCCCGGTACGGCTTTTTCAGACACGGCCTCGCCAAGGATGACGTGCACTCGCCAGCAGGCCCTGAGTCAGCGTCCCGGCCTGCGTTTTTTCCCTGCTCAGCAGTTTTAAGAGTTTTTAAACAGTTTTATATAGTTTTGGGCTATGTGAATAACTCGCTTCAGGCCTTACAGATCAAGGGGTTGAGCCTGTTTATAAGCCTGTGGGTGAGTGTGTGAATTACGGTAAGTCGTGTGTGAATTACGGAAAACCGTGCGTGAATTACGGCCTTCGGTGTGTGAATTACGGTTTTTAACCGAGGGTGGCTCTCCCGTGTCTGAATTACGGTTTTCAGCGGTGTTTGCGCCCATGCAAGCCTTTAAAACCTGGGCCAGGCAGCCTCAAAGTGTGTCTTTTCCGTAATTCACACACACCTCCAGAAATGACCTCGCTGTTTTACCTCGGCGCCAAACCTCCTATCATCCCAAGCGCCGTAATTCAGCGGCGGCCACTTTGTGACGGATTCACGCATGCCGACCAGCCGCAACGCCAAGCGCATCGAAGACATCAAATCCAGAAAAGTGAAGGACGATGCACTGGAAAGCACGATGCCCGTGGCAAAGCAGGCCAAGAGGCTGGCGGCACCTGTAGCAACGATCCCTGAAGCAGATGAAACGGCTCCACCTGCCGCCAGGAAGTCGCGGAAAAAAGCTACACAGCTGCAGCCAGATGACTACTGCCCCATGATCTATGAAGCAAGTTGCCGGGATAGTCGGCTGGTCATGGACGTGGCTATATTTCGCTTATCGAAGAACATCAAGCGCGCGAATACCACCATTACCTACCACTTGCCCGACGGGTTTGTACGAGTGGTTTCAGGGCCGCTGGGCATGGCATCCGTCTATGACTACGATCTCGTCCTCATGGCCGCATCGCACCTGACCGAGGCCATGAATCGTTTTCGAGAAGGCAAGGGCAAGAAGCCCGGGCAGATTTTCAGGCCTACCATCAAAGATGTGCTGACGTTCTGCGGCAAGGAGGACGGTGGGCATCAGAGAGCAGCTGTCATCGGGGCGCTGGATCGCCTGAGCACGACCCAAGTCAAAATCGAGCGTGTGCGTAACGTGAAGGGTACATCCAAGCTCATCACCGAAGGTGAGAACCTGATAGGCCCGTTCAAGGTCATCAGCCACGCGAAAACCAAAACGATCGAGAGCCTGGCATTCCGGATAGCTGACTGGATGTATGAAGAGATCACCAATGGGCATCAACCAGACGTGCTGGCGGTCAATCCGAACTATTTTCAGCTCGAAAGCGGTGTGGCACGCTTTCTTTACCGCCTGGCCCGTAAAACGGCCGGCAAAAACTCTGCATGCTGGAGCTTCGGATTACTTTACGAACGCAGTGGCAGCGAAAGCCCGCGCAACGGGTTCAATCGCATGCTGCGCACCCTGATCAGAAAAAATCAGATGCCTGACTATGTATTGGCCGAAGAGCAAGGCAGGGATGATGCACTGCTGCGCATGGTGCATCGCTCGCAAGCGGAGCAGTGGAAGGCAGACGACTGAATGAGTCTGCGTTAAAACCGGAGCGCGCTAAAAGCACGCTCCGCCTTTTCAGACCGATCAGTCGAACAAGTCTGCACCCTTCAACGCCACACCCAACTGGTCCTTGCCCGACAGCTGCGGCGTACAGTCCAGTGGCCATTCGATCCCGATTTCCGGATCATTCCAGGCAATGCAGCGCTCGCATTCTGTCGAATAGAAATCAGTAGTCTTGTATAGAAACTCGGCCGTGTCGCTCAGGGTGATGAACCCATGGGCAAAGCCTGGCGGAATCCACAACTGGTTGTTGTTCTGCGCCGACAGCAGCGCGCCCACCCATTTGCCGAACGTAGGCGACGAGCGGCGAATGTCCACCGCCACGTCAAACACCTCGCCCTGCACCACACGCACCAGTTTGCCTTGCGCATGCGGGTTCAACTGATAGTGCAGGCCGCGCAGCACGCCTTTCACCGAGCGCGAGTGGTTGTCCTGGACGAAGTCCGGCTCAAGCCCTGTGGCGTCCTTGAAGGCGCGTGCGTTGAAGCTCTCGTAGAAAAAACCACGCTCGTCACCGAATACCTTGGGGGTAAACAGCACGACTTCAGCGATGGCCAGAGGAGTGGCTTGCATCAAAACACCTTTTCTTTGAGCAGGTTCTTCAGGTATTGGCCGTAGCCGTTCTTGAGCAGCGGCTGCGCCAGGCGCTCCACTTGTTCGGCATCGATCCAGCCGGCACGGAAGCAGATCTCTTCAGGGCAAGCGACTTTCAGGCCCTGACGGCGCTCCAGTGTGGCGATGTACTGACCGGCTTCGAGCAGGCTGTCGTGGGTACCGGTGTCGAGCCAGGCATAGCCACGGCCCATGATCTCGACGTTCAGTTGCTTCTGCTCGAGGTACAGGATGTTCAGGTCGGTGATTTCCAGCTCGCCGCGGGGCGAAGGCTTCAGATCACGTGCCAGGTCGACGACCTGGTTGTCGTAGAAATACAGGCCGGTAACGGCATAGCTGGATTTCGGCGCCTTGGGTTTTTCTTCCAGCGACAGTACACGGCCGCTGTCGTCGAACTCGGCCACGCCATAACGTTCAGGGTCGGTAACGTGGTACGCGAATACCGACGCGCCGGACTCACGCTTGTCGGCATTGAGCAGCAACGACTGGAAGTCATGGCCGTAGAAAATGTTGTCGCCCAGCACCAGGGCCGACGGATCGTTGCCGATAAAGTCGGCACCGATGGTAAACGCCTGTGCCAGGCCGTCCGGTGTTGGCTGCACTGCATAGCTCAGGTTCAGTCCCCACTGGCTACCGTCGCCCAGCAGTTGCTGAAAGCGCGGGGTGTCTTGCGGCGTGGAAATGATCAGGATGTCGCGGATACCGGCCAGCAACAAGGTGCTGAGCGGGTAGTAGATCATCGGCTTGTCGTACACCGGCAGCAGTTGCTTGGACACTGCCAGGGTGGCCGGGTGCAGGCGAGTGCCTGAACCGCCAGCCAGAATGATGCCTTTACGAGCCATTGAGTCAGTCCTTATTGCTGGGTTTCGTCCAGCATACGTTGTACGCCCTGTTGCCAGAGCGGCATCTTCAGTTGAAAAGTGGTTTCGAGTTTACCCAATGCCAGGCGCGAATTGCGCGGGCGTGGGGCCGGTACCGGGTATTGTTCGGTACTGATCGCGCCAACCTGATCGGGGGCAACCTTCAACACCACGCCATTACGCTCGGCATGCTCCAGCACAAAGCGGGCAAAGCCGTGCCAGGAGGTCTCACCGGCTGCCGCGAGGTGATAGACACCGCTCAGGGCTGCTGCGTTCTGGGCAGCGAAAATCTGCCGCAGAATGTGGGTGGTCACATCGGCAATCAGCTCGGCACCGGTCGGGGCACCGAACTGGTCGGCCACCACATTCAGCGTGTCGCGTTCCTTGGCCAGGCGCAGCATGGTCTTGGCAAAGTTATGACCGCGTGCGGCGTACACCCAGCTGGTGCGCAGCACGATGGCCTTGGCACCACTGGCGGCAATCGCCTGCTCGCCAGCCAGCTTGCTGCGACCATAGGACGACAGCGGGCCGGTCGGTGCGTCGACTTCCCAGCGCTGCTCGCCGCTGCCGTCGAACACGTAGTCGGTGGAGTAATGCACCAGCCAGGCGCCCAGCGCCGCGGCCTCGCGGGCCAGCACGCCCGGGGCCTGGCCGTTGATCACATCGGCCAGTTCCGTTTCGGTCTCGGCCTTGTCCACGGCGGTGTAGGCCGCTGCGTTGATGATCACGTCTGGCGCGATCTTGCGCACCGTGGCGGCCAACCCTTCCAGGTCAGCCAGGTCGCCACATAGGCCTTCGCCGCCCTGACGGTCCAGCGCAATCACGTCACCCAGCGGCGCCAGGGCACGCTGCAGTTCCCAGCCCACCTGGCCATTTTTGCCGAGCAAGAGGATTTTCACGCTGGCGTGACCTCGTATTGCTTCTGGACCCAGTCACGGTAGCTGCCATCCATGACGCCAGTAACCCATTCCTGGTTAGCCAGGTACCACTCCACGGTCTTGCGGATACCGGTGTCGAAGGTTTCTGCCGGCTTCCAGCCCAGCTCGCGCTCGATCTTGCGGGCATCGATGGCATAACGACGGTCGTGGCCGGGGCGATCGGTGACGTAGGTGATCAGCTCGGCATAGCCTTGTACCGGCTCGCCGGTCTTCTGGTTGATGACTTTGCGGGCAGTGGCCGGCGCCATTTCATCGAGCAGCGCGCAGAGGGTGCGCACGATGTCGATGTTGGCCTTTTCGTTCCAGCCACCGATGTTGTAGGTCTCGCCCAGGGTGCCGGCTTCCAGCACACGGCGGATGCCCGAGCAGTGATCTTCGACATACAGCCAGTCGCGGATCTGCTGGCCGTCACCATAGACAGGCAGCGCCTTGCCGGCCAGTGCGTTGACGATCATCAACGGGATCAACTTCTCGGGGAAGTGGAACGGACCGTAGTTGTTCGAGCAGTTGGTGGTCAGCACCGGCATGCCGTAGGTGTGGTGGTAAGAACGTACCAGGTGGTCACTGGCCGCCTTGCTTGCCGAGTAAGGGCTGTTGGGCGCGTAGGGCGTGGTTTCAGTGAATGCCGGATCGGTCGCGCTGAGCGTGCCATACACCTCGTCGGTGGACACGTGCAGGAAGCGGAACGCCGCTTTCTCTTCGCCTTGCAGGCCATTCCAGTGCGCGCGAGCCGCTTCCAGCAGGCGGAAAGTGCCCATCACGTTGGTTTCGACGAAAGCTTCGGGGCCAGTGATGGAGCGGTCGACGTGCGATTCGGCGGCAAAATGAACCACGGCACGTGGCTTGTGCTCGGCGAACAGCCTGGCCAGCAGGTCGGCGTCGCCGATATTGCCCTGCACGAAATGGTGCTGCTCGTTGCCTTCCAGCGACTGCAAATTGGCCAGGTTGCCGGCGTAGGTCAGGGCATCGAGGTTGATGACCGGCTCACCGTTGCGAGCGCACCACTGGAGAACGAAGTTTGAGCCGATGAAGCCGGCTCCGCCTGTGACTAGGATCATGCAATACCTATAAATAGTTATTAATTGAATATTAATTAATGCTGACCGGCACCCTGACCAAGTCTCGGTCAAGCGTTAAGCGACACCCATCTGATAAGTTGAATCGGGTATAGTAGAGGTAAGCACTATTGCCTACGGTACCAAAATTAGGATCTGTAGAATCCTCGTCTATTATCGATGGGTAGGCTGCTGAAACTTGAGGTTTGCGACAAGTATCCGATTTTTTTACGGATATTATTGTGATGGGTTTGCTCCAGTCAAATAGGTTTTCAGACCAAGAATAGTTAAAGCTAACCTCCATACCATGATCTATGCTTTTGTCTTTTTTGACATCTTCAAATACAGCAATGTATTTTTTACTTGCCTCGTGCCACACAAGGCTTCTTATTTTGTAAGGCAAGGATTCAATAACCTTACATTGGCTCTGACTACTATCTAAAGACTTATTAGGCGAAGTGGCAAATTGTTGATTGAAATCTTTTCCATCCCATGCACGCCAAGAAGAAGCATCATTTAGATCAGATGTACGAGCAAGGCAATTACCTTTGGGCTGATCTTTGTTTTTACCCGAATAAAAAAACGAATAGTAGTATTGGTCTTTTTTGAATATGTTTGAAGTTGTAAAAAACCCGGATGGCTCTTTTGAATCAGTAGAAAAATAATTAGGCGATCGGGCTACGATATGTTTAGGAGGTTGAGCAGTAATAAAGCTCCTACCCCCGTCATCAGAACGCGCTAAGACTATCGAGCTCCACCAGCAGCCTTTGTTTCTTGCATTTTCATCAGGGCACTTATTAAACCAAGATGCATGGTAGTCAGAGCTGCCTAGGCTATAAACAGTTTTGCCATTATTTTCGGTATAAAATGACTGAAGCCATATCCGAGCATTATAACGTTCTGGGTCAGGATCCATGGATGCAGTAAAGATATTGCTGCATACAGGCTTAACTTTTTTTAATGAGGCCCCTACTAACGGCACATTAACATAGTGAGTTGCGTAAAGATAAACCTGCCCATCTGCTGACTTGAAAGCACGAGCGGGGGAGTCTGGAATGTTTTCATCGGAGCATTTATCTTGACTCCAATCAAATACGGTTTCTTCTGTATCATTTGTGACAGAAATTCGAACACCAGTGTCTTTTGCTTGTGCTAATCCTGAAGAAGAAAGTAATAATAGAAAAAAAGAAAGCTTAAATGAAGTAGGCATGGCGCGCACCCTAGAAATACAAAGTTAATCTCTCAAGAATTGAAGCCTTGCAATTTGCAAAATAAAACTTAAATCAAGACATTTCAAGTGAAGGCATGATGAAACTTAAAAGCATCACCATGCTTTCTATAAACCAATTAACTGAAGTAAACTGATTTGAATTGAGCTATGACGTTACTTACAGGCTCAGACTTAACATGAATACCATCCTCCAGAAAAGTCTTGCATCGTTCTGAGTTCATGATAATTTCGTAACTTGGGAAATAGTCTACATATTCAAAATTTTCAGCCAGCGCTGAAGCAACAGTACGCAATGTTGATTTTGACAATTGATTGGCAACAACAACACTTTTATCTGTGAAAGTTGCGCTTAGCGGTACTGGAGATACAGTTAGGATGATTTTACACTTGGGCGAAAGATCGTGAATAATCTCTAGTGATCTTTTTACTAAAGACAGGCACTCATTGTAACCCAGCAACTCAAACTCAAAGTCTTCAATACTACGTCTTAAGCTGACGTGGGAAGGCGTGCGATTTATATAGGTGTTTTGAGGTTTATACAACCAAGACTCATTGTATCCAAGTGTAATTATAACAACATCTGCTTGAGGGAGTTTTTTATAAGTAGCGACTAATCCGTCTCGGATACTATTTACTGCATCGAGTTCCAACGGGGCTAAACCAGACGTTAATAAGTCAAAGTATTTATCGTTCGATCCGAAAATTGAGTGGTGCGTATTCTCGGCAGAGCAAAGGCTTACTGCTTCCAGTACAGAGCCTGGTGTGTAAACATTTTGGTAGCCTGTGCGAGCGTCGCCTCCTATTTCGTAATATTCTCCTGGCAATGGCGGAACACTGCTGAGTATAGATACTCCACTATTTCTTAAAGCATTTTCAATGTTTCTTGCAAAACAAGATCCGATAGTGAAAAAATTCCCCTTGGCAGGAAGCTTGAATTTCCCAGTATGAGGAACCGTTGGGTAATCAGGAAGGTCCTTTGCCCAGGATTGCATTAACCTATTAGGATTGCATTTAGCAATTTCAAACGCTTCTTTACCAGACAGCTTCATAGTTCTTCCTCACAGTAAGATATATGTCGCTTAGCATCTAGCTAGCGAATAGAAACCCCATTGTTTGCAAAAAACATTTTGTATTGTTCTGCAATGGTTTCACGATTTTTATCAAATGCTTTTCCGTCAAACTCAGAAAGCGTTTTTAAATCATTAAGGGTTATACCATCTTTGATCTGATCAGCCATAACGTACGGTATTTTACTTTTTTCGCACAGCTCTCGAATTCTTGAATCATGAGCGATGCAAAGACCAGGAACACCTGCTTGGATAGCAAGCATAACGCCATGAATCCGTGCTCCAACTATAAAATCAAATCGTTTTAAATATTCCATCCAAGCAGGAATATTGTAAAACGATATAAAATACTTCCTGATCCATTGTGTAAACTGAGCGTCATCAAGATTTAATTTTAGATAAGATTTAAGCTTTGAAATGTAAGCTGGATTAACTAGATCGAAATCATTTCGCGACAAAGCTACTGCTTCATCAGTGGCTTGTACAATGTACATGCCGTGTGTATCTTCCATAATCCTAACAAGCGATGCTTCAATAGCACTAAGCGCTTTCCAGTTAGGATGACCTGATGCAATGGCAACTTTTTGATAGTTAGACTTATAGCGCTCTTCTAATTGCTCACCCAAGTTCCTAGACTTATTTATTAAAAGGGAAGGGCAGCCCATCGAAATAGCTTTATCACCGAATCCGTAATGCTCCATAACCTTAAGAGTATAGTCGCCCCTTACTGTAATGTTAGGCTTATCAGATGCAGCTCGAGCAACTAATTCCTCAAGCCAAGATAGTGTACCTTGAGGAAGAACCGGTATATCGTCATGGCCCACGCCACCTTGTGCGCCTAAACCAATGGCCAACATATTAGTTTTCAAATTTTTAAATGTGTTAGCTAGCCCCCCCATATTCATATGGCTGCCTAGCTGATTCGCACAAGGCATAATGCCAATGTCGCCCATGAGGTTAATTTGCTCTGCACTTGAGCTCCAAGAAACTGTACGAGGAACCGTATTTATTAAACGATTGATCGCATAGTGAAATGCAAGATTACCAGTATTATGACCAACAAGATTGTACAGTTCCTTTGTACCAATGCTTGCAGAAGCAGGAATCGACTCATTAAGACCAAATGTAAATATTTTTTTCATACTAACTCCATGTTGATAGTTAGAGCGCTAATGCCTGATAATTTTAGTATGAGTAACACAGGAAAAGGCTCTACTATCATAAGCTTAACTCAGGCAATTGACGGGGCTAATGATACCACATTAATTTTTGCCAAATTATTCGGACGCTGTAACAGATCTAAATGAACTTTTGCGCAATCAGTATAGCTGATGGGTTTCACGATATTACTGTGCAGTGTCTCCCATTGCCCTTCTGCCGTAGCCGCGCTCAATAAAACTTCGGCAAGATCGATAGAGTTTCTTGCTTCAAAATGAAGACCATCAACACCGTCTTTTACCTTCTCTGCCATACCACCAATATTTGCGCAGATCACAGGCCGGCCGTAAATAAAGGCCTCTTGAATAACCATAGGCGAGTTTTCCCACCAGATCGACGGCACGATAACCCAGTCGACTTTAGACATTCTATTTTTAAGTTGGCTTGCTTGATAAGGGCCTGCCCATCGTACGCACCCTTCAGCAATCAACGGATCCATCATGTCTTTAATACGACGTTGAAATTCATGCGACTGATGCTCGAGATTTGCACCATGAAATTCAACTACCAACTTTTTCCGCTCTTTTGGGGACAAACGACTAATGGCCTCCAGCAGAAGGTCTGCACCTTTGAACTGATTAATCTGACCAAAAAAACCAAATCGATTACGATGGGGAGATGTTATTGGCCTCGGCGGTGCAGGCAAACATTCATCCTGACCATTTTCAATTACAGTTATTTTGTTAGGGTCGATGCCCCAGGCGATATATCGCTGACGAAGGAATTCAGAGGGCGAAACAAAGTGGTCAGCAAATTCAAAATGGTTCTTGATAAACTGCTCTCTCAACCAGAACTGCTCTCGGCTAAAACTCGGTATGCAACGGTGACAATCATCGATCGATGATTCAGTGCACAGCTTATTAGTTCCTGCCTTAACCATTTGGCCTTGCTGGTGACAAATGGCCATGTATTCGTGAAGTGTAACAATCAACTCTGCATCAGGGAGCTCTTGCTTGATGATTCTAAAGTATTCAAGCCCTAGGTGAAAGTAGTGATGCGCATAAACTTTAGTCGGCTTCAGGGCTCTAATCATGGCTCTGAAACTGTGCCAGACCGAATAGGGATTAGCTGCTTTAATTAAAAAAGAATCTCCTAACGACTGCTCCCAAAGATACTCATCCTCACGGCGTGTGCTGAACGCACCAGTTGCACCATTGCCACGGTCTACGCGACCAATAAACCAGGCTTTTTCTACATCTGGATTATTTTTAAAAGCCTTGAACAGGTTATAGGCCGCAATCTCACCACCTCCCAAGTTAAAATCAGGATGGCCATGCGCTAGAACCAATACACGGTGATTACTCATAATTATTACTTAGCCTCGATATCTGTCATAAGGTTTTTAATATCATTGCCCCATTTCTTGCTATGACGCCAAGCATTGTAACGAACGACCAGGGTTCTAAATGATGTGTCACCAAGTAATGTGAACGACTGACGTTCCAAGTGAGTAAGCACTACAGAAGGCAAATAGCCAATTCTTAGACCTTCAGCATGTATTTTCATACACAGATCAGAGTCTTCGAAATCACCGATCAAATAACCTTCGTCAAACCCATCAATTTTTATATAGGTAGCTCTGCTGATTGCCATACAGGCACCCGTTACTGCGGGCTTTTCCATCAGATCTTTAGAGCTATCAATATTTGGGTCCAACCCGGCAAGCGGATGTTTGTTGAGCCAAACGGACCAGCTTTGAGAATAAACAAACTCCATTCCCCCATGCTGGAGGCCACCGTCCGGGAATAGCAACTTCGCACCAATAATGCCATAGTCTTGATTGGCTTCGAGGGCATTGCACAGTTGCTCAACCCAACCGGTGTGTGTCGGGAACACATCACTGTTCAAGAGAATCAAATACTCTCCATGAGAGTATTTTACCCCGAGGTTATTAGCGCCAGAAAAACCTCGATTACGGTGTCCCCATACAAAAGTAAATGGGATCCCATACAGTTTTAGCAGGTTTTCTGCTTCGTTAACCACAGGCGTAATGAGTGCAGGATCATCGAAAACATAGACAATCTCGACATTTTCATAGAATGCTCTGTCTTTAGAGAACTCATTGAGTTGATGTTCTATAAAATCCCAGCGACCATACAATGGAATGATAATACTGTATTTAATATCTTCCTTTTTTTGAACACCAAACTTCCAAACAACAGGGTCAATTTCCGAAAGCCGATGAGCTGCGTTTCGCTCTTCGATTAAAGTACTGATCGCTTCACCTTCCCAACTGTCCAAGCGATAGTTAAAGTCTTGGGCTGGTGTTGGAACTTGAAAAGCATATTTGGCGTAGCTAACAGGATCGTTTGAAATAGGAGTCCATCTGTTTAAAGTGATTTTTTTAAAAACACCCTTATCCTCTTCAACGATGGCCAATAAGTCTTCTGGATCCTGTGGATATGGCCAATTAGTCACAAAGCCTGAGTATATTGTGTGCGAAGCATATTCATCAGAAAAAATTCGAGTAATATCATCACGATGAAATCTCAGACATTGACTTATGTCTTTTTTATTTCCCTTGCTATCCATCAACCATGTTATAACACCAGGTTTGGCAATACACCAGCCTGCAAGGACACCAAACTTTTTTGTTATCGCACCGCAAAAATCAATGTGCGCTTTAGATTTTTTTGAATCAACTAATTCTAGATTTTCAATTTTGCAATCAAGCGTTATTGGCGAAACATATACAGTGCCGCTAATGTTAAATGTCAAAAATAATGGCTTAACTGATTGCTCCGTCGTCACTTTTGTTTTAATGACATAGCCTTTTACAGGTTGACTTTTCCCAATCAGCGCCAAAACATCCGGTCTTTCGACTAACAATGTCTCGCACGGAATGGCTTCGTCAGGCGAGGCTATGCAGAAATTCAGCTGTGTATGCGTTGACCATGCAATAACGGTCATCTCACCATTCTTTATAAAGGCTTCATCGACCTTTATAAGGATCTCTGTGCCACCATTCACAGGGATAATCGATTCTGGCTTTTTCTGAATGTTGTTTATGACAACGGGTGGTGATGTAACGACATTCTTTGGCTTGGCGACTGGAGTACTGACAGCGCTTGTTGGAATAGCTTTGTTTGTGGTGATGGTTTTGGATGGTTTCACAAAATTTTCCTTGAAAGATTACGGCTCATCAGGATGTTATTGAATCTCTGGATACCCTTCCGGGTAGTTACTCTGCCATCGCCACGTATCGAGTATCATGTCGTCTAAAGTTCTTATGGCTGTCCATTTTAATTCACGTGCGGCCTTTTGAGCATCAGCCCATGATGCTGCAATGTCACCAAATCTGCGCTCAGCATAACGATAGGGTATCTGCTTCTCTGCTATTTTTTCAAAAGCATTTACAATTTCAAGCACACTGTAGCCACGACCAGTGCCCAAGTTCCATGTGTGTATACCCGACTCATTGCTTATAAATTTAAGGGCACGTATATGTCCATCGACTAAGTCCACCACATGGATGTAATCCCGCACACCGGTACCATCGTGTGTTGCATGGTCATTGCCAAAAATAGTTAATTCTTTTCTTTTCCCAACCGCCACTTGACTGATATAAGGAAGAAGGTTGTTGGGCGTTCCCTTGGGGTTTTCGCCAATCTGCCCACTTTCATGTGCGCCAATAGGATTAAAGTACCTTAAAATGGCAATGCTCCAGCGCGGGTCAGCAGCACTGAAATCACCAAGCATTTCCTCAATGATCAACTTTGTTCGACCATAAGGGTTGGTGGGCTTTCCTGTGGGCGAACTTTCGCTGATGGGCATATGAGCGGGTTCTCCATAAACGGTAGCTGAAGAACTGAAGATGAATTTGAAAACATTATTGGTTGCCATGCATTTCAAAAGACGCAATGTGCCAACCACATTGTTTTCATAATAGATGACAGGCTCACTGACACTTTCACCTACTGCTTTGAGTCCAGCAAAATGAAAAACGCTGTCAATCTTATATTTTTCAAATATACAACCCAAAAGTTTTTCATCAGAAATATCGCCCTCAAAAAAAACAGGTTTCTTTCCTGTGATTTTGTAGAGATTTTCCAGTGATGACGAAGAGCTATTGCTTAGATTGTCAAGCACTACGACCTGGTGGTCAGCTTCCAACAGTGCCAATACTGCATGTGAGCCAATGTATCCGGCTCCCCCCGTCACCAAAATGGTATTTTTCATGAAGTACTCTTGTAAGACTCTTACTGTTCAGTTTTCGGCACGCTACCGCCCCAAGATTTAGCGTGCATTCTTGACGACGGTGCCTATTTTCATCACGATTCCAGGTTTGCTGTGTCAGCCTATTAAGGATCGTGGCATGTGGTGTATCAACCGTTACATCGTTTTCTGCATAAGCTTGATCAAGAGGCATGTCCTCGTCAATGAGTCAGCTTCTTTGAATATTTCTTCAAGCCATACAGAGTAGTGTTCTCTACTGCAGCTTGTGGTTTGACTCAACGCAAATCCAGATAATCGTTTTTTGATTTCGTCTATAATCGTTGCAGAAACACTTTTAGGCTCGACTCCAAACTGAACAAAACGCTGGATACCTTTGGTCGAGCGAATAGGGGACCAATCTTGATTTCTACTTAAAAAAACGAATATGTAACCAGGAAAAAGCGATTTTTTTACCGGTTTTCCATTGGTTGTCTCGATGACTTCCGGCCGATAACATGTGAATCCCTGCCGCATCAGATTTTCTTCAGCCACATGATCCTGCTTTGCTTTGCACAACAGCACATACCATCCCTTCGCATGAGGGTTGCTGCCCACATGAAGTTCCTGTTTGTTACTGTTCGCGTCATCAGCATGATTCATTATTTGCAGGTCAAGGTTTCGTTAATATGGAATATGTTAATTTTCATAAAATTACCGTTTGGTCTGAACCAATGCCTTACCGGCCCTGACCTTAAGCGGCCGGCACGGTATTGCCAAGCCGCCGTAAGGACCACTCAGGTAGTCCAAACTAAGGGCTGGGTGATAATACAAATCATTCTGACCAACGTGCGACCAGCGCTCAATAAACCCTTGCTGTTCGCGTGATGCACGAGCGCGTTTTTCTGGGATTTGATCCTTACCTCGGCTCGCTGACTCAGCGTGAATCAGTTGTGCAAAAGGCGTCCAGATCAAATGTAAACCTAGTTGCTGAATGCGCAGACACAAATCTACATCATTGAAAGCCACCGGAAAGGCGCGCTCGTCCAGTCCATCCACTGCGTCAAAGATGGATGCTCGTAACAATAGGCAAGCTGCTGTTACGGCACTTTGTCGGCGTGTAATCTGATTCATTCCCAGGTAGCCTGGGTCCTGTTGCTCAAGGTTGTTGCCTGTGTGCGCAGCCAGCCCATTGACTCCCACTACAACACCACCATGTTGAACCATACGATTAGGCCATAACAGCTTGGCCCCAACAGCCCCCACATTCGGGCGTAGCAGCTGACTGACCATCTCTTTCAGCCAGCCCGCTTCGATAATCTCGATGTCGTTGTTGACCAAACCAAGCAGCTCGCCAGTCGCATGATCTGCTGCGTAATTATTGATGGCCGAGTAATTAAAGGGCTGCGGGTAAGGCAGCACTTTTACTCCTTGAGCAGGCAATGCGTCTAAATAACTCAGCGTGGCCGGATCGCTAGATTGATTGTCGACAACGATGATTTCTAGATTCGGATAGTCGGTGTTTTTTAACAAGCCGTCGATACAAGTGCGCAACAGTCCAACTTGATCTCGCGTGGGAACGATTAGACTGACTTTTGGCAGCTCGGCTGGTAGCGGCCATTGTGCATGCAGCAAAGCTGGATACTTAGGCAAGGCCCTTACCAGCGCGCCCGGAGTCAGACACTGGCACAACCAGGCTATGGCTTGGTGACGGTCCATTGAGGCTGCCGCCTCTTCAGGACTGGCCGGAGCCAGATGATGGCGGTGATACAAGACCTGTGGCAGATGCGCTACGCGGGCATGGCTCATTTCAGTTGCCAGTGCGATACCGGCAAGCAGGTAATGCCAGTTAAGTGACTTCAGTCCATCAAGTGGGGTCAATAGAGCCAATGCCTGATTGAGGATGGTTGAACTGAAGATCGCTCCGGGCGTAAAGATATCGGCGCCGATAAACAGGTCAATGTCCCAAACCGGCTTGAACCAAGGCAGACTTCGTTCGCCATGTGAACCGTCACGGTCGCAGTCGGCATATGCCCAAGCATTGCCGTTGTCGAGCAAACCGCTTAAATGCTCAAGTGCATTGACGCCCAGCCGGTCACCATCAAACAGTGGCACGATACGGTCGCACCCATCTTTGAGCAGATGGGCCAGCGCAGGCAGGATGTCTTCGGCCGAGCCCTTGGCGATCTGGTACTGCATTGGTCTCTGGCTACGCAGACTGCCCAGACTGATGCTTTCTAATGCAATATCGCCCTCACTGATCAACAACAGACCCAGTTTACCTTGAGATGGCCGGTTTTTCGGCGGGGCATTGTGTTGAAAGAGTTCGAACCATTGAGGGTAATGCCCGAAGCCTGCGCTCTTGGGTAAGTACAATGCTTGTTCTTTTGCCACTTGAGTGAGCAGTGTCATGGTCTGCTCATCTGGAATCTGGTCATACTGGTGCAGCAAGCCTTCCAGCCCTTCGGGCCAGCAGCACACCTTGATTGGGCTGCCAGCTAAAGGCTGTCCCAAATCATTTTCAACATCTATGATGTGTAGTTTCCCGTCAGCCAATGACCATGGGAGGTCAAAAACAAATCCATGATCGCTACTGCTGCGGTAGCTGAGTGATTGCTGATGCTTATCGCAAAATATCCTACCAAGTACTTTATTACTTTCACGCACTGTAACTTGGACATGTCGCTGTGGCGCTTGTGGATCCCATGACCATCCGCCAATACGCAGTCCGCCGCTATGCCAAACGATAGCCGCTACAGGTGCTGGCTCCTTACTCGGCAAAACAGGTATCTGCAATTGACCATCGAGCCAATGGTCCTGGTTAGCGACCATGGCGCTGATACGTGTAGCACCCTCAAGCCAGTGCTGTTGAAGCTGCGCACTGAAGCCATGAAACTGGTCACCCGCTTGAGCATTGGGCTGGAACTGGTCAGCTCGCACCAAAGCAACACTGGCGCCGTCGATACAAATATCTATGATCAGGCGCTGGTCTGGTTGTGCACTGTTGAACGCCCACCCCTGCAGCACATCCCCGTACAGGCCTGTAATGGCGCCATTGAAAGTAGAGTTTTCGCCTGCGTTGGGCTTGTTCAAGACTTCATTTGGCATCAGACCTGGCCCAGAGAAAGAGGTAGCAGTTTAAAAGAAATTGCGCCGGCCTCATTTGTAAATGTGCCTGGCGGAGCATATAACGGTACGCATAATTCGCTAGCCAGAGCCGGTGCATTCCAATCAGCGTCTGGATTGCACTCTAGGCTTATCGCTGCCTTGCAGCCAGAAAGCAGCATACACTCAACAGCATCAAGGCCTTGAACATTAGGTAAGGCATGAACTGCACCAGTGGCTACCAAGGCTTTACTCCAAGGACTGTTTCCGTAGGTCAACAGTTGTATGGGTAATTTTTCACGAGTGATGCGACGACCTAGCTCAAGCCATTGATGCGCCAGTTCGGCACTGTGCAACTCATCTGCAATCAATAGCACACTGGAGGTGTTTTTGGCTGCCGCAACGAATCTGTGCTGTTTACCAACAGAAAACTTTACGGTTGGCAGTGCTGTAGCGTAGCGCTTTTGCAAAGCTTTAAAAGGAAGCTGGACGCTGCTTGCCAATTGTGCAAAAGCAGACCAGTCATACGAACTGTCTGACTTCAACAACTGATCGTCTCGGCAAACAACACGATACGGCTTACCTAACTGATGAGGTAAATCGAGTAATAAGCGAGGGCAACTGTTCAGTTGCTGATAAAAAATCTCATCAATCGGGAGGATTTTAAGGTCCTCTAATAAGCGCTCATGTTCAGAAGGCCAGAGGTAGTCAAGACTAAAAGCAAGCGGTTGTAGGTTCGCTTGAAGCGTTACCCAGACCTGCTGGTTTTCATATCGCCAGATGAGGCTCAGTGGCATGTCATCGAGTTTGCCAGTGTGCAGATGTAGCTGTTTCAAGCCCGTCTTAGGCCATCGTCTCTCTGGATGTGTCGCGATGTGATCGCTTAGCTCACCAAGACGAGCACGTTGTAGCGCCTGCCGTGCCGGTTTTATAGTGTCTCTCAAACAAAAAGCGCTATACCGCGCCGAAGCATCCGGATAACGCTTTCTGAGAATGGCGTTGTTGTACGCCACACGAATGATCTTTTCGTCGCCAAACGACGCACCGCCCTGGTGCGCCACAAACACATTGGGCGCGCCCATGTGTCGCCAGCCATGGCTACGGGCGCGCAGGCACCAATCGGTTTCTTCACCGTAGCCGCGCATCAGGTGCACCTCGTCGAGATAACCGACCTCGACGATGGCGCGACGCTTGATGTACAGGCAAAAGCCACAACCGGTCTCGATTTCCATGGCCGGGCTATCGGTCTGGCGCGCCAGATCGTCCAGGTGTGCCTGTTGCTCGGCGGTGGGCATGGGGTGGCTGACCCGGCTTTCGGGAAAGCTCATCAGCTCGCCGTTATTGGTAAACGGCGTCACCGACGCAATGCCTTTGTCGCTGTAGGCGACCGCGCGCAGGCGATCCAGCCAGTCACCGTGCACGCGGGTATCGGCGTTGAGCCATACCACGTCGCGCTCCGGACTCAGGGCCATGCCGCGATTGACGTTGCGGATAAAGCCCAGGTTCACCGGGTTGATCACATGCTCGATGTCGCCGGCGGCGGCCATGGCCAGCAGCGCCTCGCGTAGCTGGGCATTGGGGGTGACATCATCCAGTACCACCAGACGATGCGCCGTGCGGTTCGCACCCCGACTGCGGATGACGCTGTTCAGACACTCGAGGGTTTCTTCATAACCGTCATACACCGGCACCAGGATATCGACCGGCTCTTGGCGGCTGCGGGTCTTGCCCACTTGCACCGGTGACACGAAAGGCGGCTGATTCAACAGCGGGCTGCCCAGCAAGGGCGTACCGTCGCTGAACTGCACGTCCAGCGTGAGTGCCGCATCGCGGATGATTTCCTGAATGCCACCATGGGCAGCCGGAAAGCCCGCCTGGGTCAGCAGCGGGTGAGGTTTGTCGGCCGCACATTGAGTGCTTTGCCCGGCATTGATAATGCTCAGGCCAACGACCGATCCAGGATTTCTAAGATCCACGGCCCAACCTTGGACCTCACCGGTTTCAACCTCATAGGTCACTACGCCCACGCTGGCCAGCGGGTTGGGCTGGGTGGCCAGCAGGCTCAGCACCAGGTGCAGCTCTTTAGGGTCAGTGATTTCCGGCAGGCGGGCGAGGATCTGCTTGCGCAGTTTTTCGGGGGTTTCGGTTTTACTGCGGACTTGCCAGAGCATGATGCGCAACGCCGGGTCGGCGGGCATCTGTTGCCAGGCAGCGGTCAGTTGCCGTGCAGCGAGCGCGGGCTGCTGCTGGGCGAGAATGCTGCGACCTACAAGTGCACGAACGTCAGCCCGGTCGGGCAGCGCATTGGCGGCACTGGTGAGGTAGATGAATGCGTGGGTGGGGCGTTGTTCCTGCAGCGCTTGAATACCTTTCCAGATCAAGGCTTCAGGACGGTATTCGGGGGTTTGCAGCGCACGTTCCAGACAAGCCGCGGCATCGCCATGCTGGCCGCTTTGGCGCTGGCGATGGAAATGATCCATGAGCGTGCCTCGCTCATGTACGACGTCTTTAGACATGGGCATGGTATTTCGCTGTTAAATGAAAGAGGGGCGCCCGAAGGTGCCCCTTTTTGAAAACCCCCAGCCTTGCGGCTGGAGGTGTTCAGCTTTGTTGCAGCGGAGCAGTGATTAGACTGCGCCTGGCACCACGATTACGTGGGTAGCGTCGGCGTTCAGGTCAGCCTGACCGATGACCGATACAACCACGTCTGCGTGCGAAGCACCGCTTTCCAGGGCCAGCAGGTAGCCAGCTTTGGTTGCAGCATCGCCACCAACAGTTTCGAACAGCGAGTCAACGAACTCGGTGTTGGTCTTGGTGTTGGCTTCAGCCGAGGCGAAGATGTCGTTGGCGACGTCAGTGCGCGAAGCACCCGACTCCAGCAGCGAGATCCAGCCATTGGTTTCAGCACCTACGGTGTCACGGCCCAGTGCAGCTTCGTACAGAGCGGAGACGAACGAGTCGTTGCTCAGAGCCGAGGCTTCAGCGGAACCAGCGATACCGGCGATCACGTCGCTACGGCTTGCACCTTGTTCGAACACCGACAGCCAGCCGTTCAGGCCAGTGTCGTCAGTCTCACGACCGAACAGACCGGTGTACAGGTCGCTCAGGAAGTCAGTGCGTTCGATGGTCTGATACTCGTTCGAGTTCAGGAAGTCACCAACAACGGCTTCCAGCGAAGCGCCACCGTCAACAGCGTTGATGAAGTTAGCAGCGCCGTCCTTGTCTGCATCACGGCCCAGCAGGGCTTGGTACAGGCTCAGAGCTTGTGCTTCTTCTTGCGACTCAACGATGGTCAGAGTTTCGCCACCAGCGAAGGTTACGATCTCGCCGCCAGTTACGGTAACGCTGTTGCCAGCCGAACCGTTAACACCGGTCAGAACCAGTGCTTCGCCGTCAGCCGATACCGACTTGGTGAAGTCAGCGAAGTTAGCAGTCACTTCGATGGTGTCGTAGCCAGTGCCTGCGTCGATAACGTCGTTACCTTCGCCAGTCACGATGACGTCATCGCCGCTGTCGGTAGTGATGGTGTCGTTGCCAGCGCCGCCAGCTACCAGTACGTTTTCAGTACCGTTGTAGGTGATGGTGTCGTCGCCGTTACCGCCAACTACTACGCGAGCAATACCGTCAACGTCAGCAACGGCAGCTACAGCTACGTCGCCAGCAACGCGAGCCGAGGCAGCAGCGTCGTCGCCGATGGTCAGGGTCACGTCAGCTTCGCTGTCGATGATGATAACTGGAGCGTTTTCAGTGCCAGTAGGCAGAGTCAGATCAACCGGGGCGGTGCCAGCAACGTTGATCGACAGAACGTCGATAACTTGACCAACAGGTGCATTGACAGCACCAACGCCATTCCAGCCGGCTACAACCAGGGATGCCGAAGAATCCAGGCCCAGTACGCTGTTGATAGCAGCAGCGGTGGAGTCGGAAATGTTGGTGTTGGTAGCCAGTGCTGCTGCGAATTCAGTGCTCGTTACTGGGGTATCGTATTGCAATGCCATGAGTCAAATCCTGCCATATCAGGCCAATTGGCCTATGTTGCTATCTGTCTGCGTAATCGCAGGTTGTTCCCTGAGAGATGTATGGCGGAGGGCGTTGATCTCGTTTCTGGGAGTAATCGTTAAATTCAGTGCAACCAGAGGCTCAGTGCCGCTGGGTCCAAAAATCATCTGGTCGCTCACAATGGCTTGTCGCTCGCCACCAGCAAATACCGCATGGCCGGCCAGTTCATAGTCGGCGCGTTCTGCGCCAATCAGGCTGAAGCCTACCGCTACGATTGCTGCAGCTTTATTACGAGCACCTGTGAAGCTACCTGTCGTCACTTTCTGGCCTGGGCCTGCACCTGCCAGCGTGGTGGTGTAAGCCAGATCAATACCTTGAGGCTTGTTTGCCCAATTAATGGCAAAGCCTTCAAGGCGATTTTGCCCGGCTTCATCGCCCAGGCACTGGTTAATGACCGTGACATCGCCGGTTTGTTCGATATGACCGGTCAACGTCAATACGACTGCACCAGAAGCGGTGCTGGGCAGGGCTGCAGTGTCTGGAGCAGAAATGTTAGGTTTGAGATTGCGCATGATGGCCGGCGAGGTGTCGATGCGATCAATACGCAAATCCACTGGCTCAACTTCATGATTAGCCAAGAAGTACTCGGTGATCAGAACCGTGGTGACGCCGCCTTTGACACGGCCGATGATGCAGTCACCCAGCTTGGTGAGAATGTTCTTGCTCACGCCTTCAGCCGGAAAAAAATCGATCGCACCCTTGCCCAGCGGCGCTTGCTGCAAGGCGATGCAGACGCTTTTTTCAGCGGTGGGCTGGGAGGCGTAGCGGAAAATGTACATTCCCGGTTCCAGCAGGGTGATCCGGGAATTGATTTTCAGGCCATCGTGTTTTTGCGACTGCACTCAATAAGCTTCCTTCTCATCTTGAGCGGCTACATCTATTAGCGGCGTCGAAGCCGCTAACCAACTTCTCTAGATGTAATTGTTCAGGCGACCCAGTTCGAGTCACGAAGTCGAGAGGGTAATCCATTTGTGGGAAAAGTCAATTGACTTGATAGGAAAATTCCATAGGCGGTGTGGGAAATTTTCCCTGCCTCGAGATGAGCCTGCCATCGAAAACTGACCTGTGATAGTGCAATGCATGTTCATCTTGACCTAAGACGAGGCTACTACCCGCAAGGCGTCTCCGCAGCCCAGTCGACGCATGCTCGACGTCGTACGACATCGCCTCCCAAGCAAGGATTCCGGCCTTTCGGGCCCTTTCGAACCCGCCCACAGGTAAAAAACGCTTGGTATTATTTTTCTCCCCACGGAACAAATGATGGCGAACGCTGTCCTCATGAACCACAGGTTTGTATATGTCATGGAGAGCTGCTGATAATTGCTGTAGCGCGACATGCAAGTTATGCCGCGGCGTTATTTGCTTATGCAGGATCCTCAGTGGTGGCAGGCTCGCTAAGACAGCCCCCTCTAGCGCGCACCTAAGACTGCTATTTGCATTTTTCACAAGAAAAATGGAACTTTTTTTGAAGTTAAGAAGCGGCGCTTGGCATTTTTTCAGACGCTTGCCAATGCTTTTGGGGAAATATTCACTTGTGTTTAACAGCGCTTTGGTTAATTTGATGGCCCTCTAATGCTGCACCTGCACCAAGGCCGGTGCTACACTGCCGCGCCTTTGCCGCCCCCTCATCAGTACGGATTCTATGAGTCGTTCACACGAAAATAATTTGCAGGCAGCCCTCAAGCTCTGCAAAAGCAGTTTTCTCTCCGTTGGCTTCTTCAGCCTGTTCGTAAACGCCTTGATGCTGGTTCCTACCTTCTACATGATCCAGGTTTCTGGACGAGTGGTGCCTACCTCAAGCACTCCAACCCTGATCATGTTGACCCTGATTCTGACCATCCTGATGCTGACCTTGGGGTCTCTGGAATGGGTTCGTTCAAGAATTATGGTGCGTATCAGTAACCGCTTGGACGTCTTGCTCAGCCGCGATGTTTACCGAGCCAGCTTTAAAAAAGCACTCAACAGTGGTGGTATGGATGCATCGGCGCAGCCGCTGAATGATCTGACGTCCTTAAGGCAGTTTCTGACAGGTAACGGTCTTTTTGCCTTTTTCGATGCGCCTTGGCTGCCGATCTATACCGCTGTCATGTTCCTTTTCCACCCCTGGTTCGGCTGGATGACCGTTGCGTCTGCAATTGTCTTGGTTGTGCTGGCCTTTCTGAATCAGCGTTACACAGGTAAAGCTCTTGCGGACGCTAACCAGCAAAGCGTGATCGCTAATTTGCAGACCACCAAAACGCTACGCAACGCCGAGGTCATCGAGTCAATGGGTATGCTCGATACCCTTATGGGGCGCTGGGCCAAGCGGCAGCGGCGCGTTTTGGTACTGCAGTCCAATGCCAGTGACAAAAGCAGTGTTATCAGCTCGATTTCTCGGATATTCCGGTTGTGGGCTCAATCAATGATGCTGGCTATCGGTGCGTACTTGGTCATTCTTCATGAAGTGAACCCTGGTTTGCTGATGGCAGGTTCGCTCTTGCTAGGACGTGCGCTTTCACCTATCGACCAAATGATTGGTAGTTGGAAAGGGTTTATCTCAGCACGCGTGCAATATGAGCGCTTGAACGAGACCATGGAACACCTTAACGCTGAGCCTCAGCGCATGACACTGCCTGACCCCGAGGGCCATATTCAGGTCGAGAATCTGGTGGTTTCTCCACCAGGTGCAAAATCTGCCGTCATTCGTAATATCAGCTTCGTGGCTCCAGCCGGCAGTATCGTAGGTATCGTCGGTCCTAGCGGTGCAGGCAAGTCGACCTTGGCTCGTGCGCTGCTGGGCATATGGACTCCAAAGGGTGGTACGGTCCGCCTGGATGGAGCTGATATAAGCAGTTGGGATAAAGAGCTTCTTGGTCCGCATCTGGGCTATCTACCCCAGGATATCGAGCTGTTCGAAGGGACCATCAGCGATAATATTGCCCGCTTCGGCAAGGTTGATCCTGACAAGGTTGTCTTGGCTGCACGTATGGCCGGTGTGCATGAACTGATCCTGCAACAGCCTGATGGCTACGACACCGTGATCGGCAGCGAAGGCATCAACCTGTCGGGTGGCCAGCGTCAGCGTGTCGGCCTGGCACGTGCCTTGTATGGCAGTCCCCGCCTGATCGTGCTCGATGAACCCAATTCCAACCTGGATGATGTCGGCGAGCGTGCATTGAGCGTGGCCTTGCAGAAGGTCAAGGAAACCGGCGCCACGGTTTTCATCATCTCGCACCGACCAAGCATCCTGTCACGCCTTGATCGGGTAATGGTGTTGAGCAATGGCACCATAAGCATGTATGGCGCACGCGAACAGGTAATTGCCGAACTCGCTCAGCAGCAGGCCAAAGCAGCGCAACTTCAGGCTCAACAGAAAACGGCCTCAACCGGTACCGACGTTGCTCCCGCGCAACCTGGCGCGTGAAAGGAATTTGTAGATGAGCAGTAAAGCAGTGAATGTGCTCGAAAAGCATTCCGATGAGCAATCTGATGATATGCCGACTTCCGATCGCGGTATTCGCCGCATCGGGATGACAATCGTACTAGTGACTTTCGGCCTTTTTGGTACTTGGGCAGCCTTCGCGCCACTGGACAGCGCTGTATACGGCACCGGTGTGGTAACGGTACAGAGCTATCGGAAGACGGTTCAGCATCTGGAAGGCGGTATTGTCAAGGAGTTGCTGGCACGTGACGGTGACACGGTACATAAAGGCGACCCACTGATCGTCTTGGATGAAGCACAGCTAAGTGCTGAATATGAATCCACTCGCAACCAGTTGGTTTCTGCCAAGGCAAAGGAAGCACGCTTGCGGGCCGAGCGCGATGATCTTGACGAAATACCTGCGTTAGTCATTAAAGATACTGATAGCCAGCGTGCGCAAGAAGCGATTGAAGGCGAGGCACAGGTATTCAGGGCACGCAAGCTCTCCAGGCAGGGAGAGATCTCTGTACAGCGAGAGCGTATCGGCCAGTTGAAGCAGCAGATCATTGGCCTTAAGGACATGATTCGCACAAAGGGCAGCTTGCAACGCTCTTACAGCAGTGAAATCAGCGAACTCAAGCCTTTGCTGGCACAGGGATTCGTCGAAAAACAGCGATTACTCGAGCAAGAGCGTCGGTTAGACATGCTCAAGTCTGAGGTGGCTGACCATGAATCGACGATCACCAAAACCCAGTTGCAGATCAGCGAGACCGAACTTCAGATCGTACAACTGAACAAGAAATTCAGTTCTGATGTAGTGAATGAACTGAGCGATGTACAAGCCAAGGTATTCGACCTTCAGGAGAAGGCATCAGCCCTTGAGGACCGCCTGTCACGAGTTGTAATCCGCGCGCCCGAAGACGGCATGGTACTGGATATGAAGGTGCACACCGTTGGTGGTGTGGTCAGCCCTGCAACGCCATTGCTGGACATCGTGCCGGAGTCTTCCGAACTGGTTGTCGAAGCGCATATTTCGACAGTGGATATCGACCGTGTCGAATTGGGTAAGCTGACTGACATTCGCTTTAGTGCCTTTAATAGCGCCACAACTCCAGTGATTGAGGGCACCGTCGTTCGTATCTCTGCTGACCGTCTGACTAACGAACAAAACGGCGAAGCTTACTATCTGGTACGAGTGAAGCTCACGGATGATGGTATTAAGAAGCTTGCAAACCGTAGGCTGCAGCCTGGCATGCCAGCCGATGTGCTGATCAATGCTGGTGACCGCACGATGCTTGAGTATTTGCTCAAGCCAGCTCGCAACGTCTTGGCCAAATCGATGATCGAGGAGTGACCGTGCTGCGTTTATTACCACTCGTTCTGGCCTTGGGCCTGACTGTTCCCCAAGCCCAGGCCGCCCAGCCGGATGCGCCTCAGGTCACTCGTGAATCGCTGCAGACCGTCGACCTGATGGAGCTGTTTCGACAGTCGCGCCTTGAGGACCCGCGTGTTCTGGCAGCCTACCTGCGTGCCAAGTCGGCGGTCGAGAAAGAGCGTGAGGCCTTCGGTACGTTGCTGCCGCAGGTGTCGGCCAGCGGCAGTTTCAACCGGGTACTGCGCAAGGCTGAAGAGCGCGAGATTTATAACAACTCCAGCTATGGCCTGAGCCTGACCCAGCACCTGTACAACAAGGCGGTCTGGGAGGGCTATCAGAAGTCCAAGAGCGTCACCAAGCAAAAGGGCCAGCAGGCCGACGATGCCCAGGCGGAAGCCACGGTCGATCTGGCCCAGCGTTACTTTGTTGCGCTGTCGGCCGATGACGAGCTGGAGCTGTTGATGGCCGAGCGGCGTGCCACACAGAAGAACCTGGACCTGGTGTCGGCGCTGTACGAGCGTCAGTTTGCCAAGAAGACCGATGTGCTGGACCTCAAGGCGCGGGTCGATTTGCTGGCGGCGCAGGAGATCGAGGCACGCAATCAGGTGCGCATCACGCGAGCCGCGTTATCGGAGCTGGTGGGGCGGCCAATTGTTGAGCCGTTGAGCCGTATTCGTAACGACATTGCCTTTCAGGTGCCGGGCAACTCGCTGGAAAGCTGGGTCGCGCAAGCGATGGACAGCAACCCGATGCTCAAGTCGCGTGAAAGCAACGTCGAGGTTGCCAATGCGGCCGTGCGCGAGGGCAAAGGCGGGCATTATCCGACCTTGGGCTTCAGCCTCAGTGGTCAGCAAAGTGACGTCGGTTACGACAATACGCTGACCAACCGCACTGACAGCTATGTAGCCAGTATCAATTTGAAGGTGCCGATCTACAGCGGTGGCTCCACTTCGGCGCGGGTGCGGGGTCTGTATGACGAGCAACTGGCGGTCGAGCAGGAACTTGAGGCCGCGCGCCGCCAGGTGGTCAAGGAGACGACCAATTCGTACCTGACCGCGTTTTCCAGTGTCGAGAAGGTGCGCGCCAACAAGAACGCACTGGAGTCGGCCAAGGAGTCGAGCAATGCTGCCGAGCAGGCGTTCAAGTATGGCGTGGTGAATGCGGTGGATGTGCTCAACAGCGTGCAGACCGAGTTCAAGGCACGGCGTGACCTGCTCAAGGCGCAGTACGATTTCATCACCAACCTGTTCATCCTGAACCGCTGGGCCGGTCGCCCGCCGCAGGACAGTGTCGACAGCGTCAATGTGTGGCTGGGCGGCACCGCCGTGGCCCAGGAACCGGCCAAGCCGGCCCCGACCGGGATTCGCTGAAAGAGCCCCTCTCACAAGCTGATCTGCCTCCTCCCCCAGGTTTGATAAGCGCCCCGGATCTTGTGCCTGGCACAAGACCTGTGGGAGGCAGCACTACAGCATCTGTGGGAGGCAGCAAGCTGCTGGCGATGGCTATCGGGCAGACGCAGCAGGTGTTTTGGACTTGCTGGCCTCATCGCCGGCAAGCCGCCTCCCACAGGATTGATGTCGCCCAGGGTCTCAGGCCTGGCATCAGACTGTGGGAGGCAGCTTGCTGGCGATGGCTATGGGACTGGCGCAGCAGGTGTGTTGGTCTTGCTGGCCTCATCGCCTGCAGAGCAGCCTCCCACAGGTTTGATGTCGCCCAGGGTCTCAGGCCTGGCATCAGACTGTGGGAGGCAGCTTGCTGGCGATGGCTGTGTGACAGGCGCAGTAGGTGTATGGGCCTTGCTGGCCTCATCGCCTGCAGAGCAGCCTCCCACAGGTTTGATGTGACCCTGAATTTCGGGCCTGGCACCAGTCTGTGGGAAGCAGCTTGCTGGCGATGGCTGTGGGGCAGGCGCAGCCGGTTTGCGCGTCAGTGCTTTTGCGCCAGTACCTTTCGATACACGTCCAGCGTCTGCTGTGCACAGGCGCTCCAGGTGAACTGGCGGGCGCGCTCCAGGCCGAGGCGGACCTTGCGGGCGCGTTCTTCAGGCTGGGCCAGCACGGCCTGCATGGCGGCGCTGATGCTGTCGGCATTGTTGGGGTCGACCGGCCAGGCGGCTTCGCCGGTGACTTCCGGCAGCGAGGTGCTGTTGGAGGCGATCAGTGGGCACTGCGCGGCAAAGGCTTCGATGGCCGGCAGGCCGAAACCTTCGTACAGCGAGGCAAACACCAGGGCGCCGGCGCTTTGCAACAGGGCGAATACATCGCTTTGCGGCAGGTAGCTCAGCCAGCGCCCTTCCCCACGCTGTTGCAGCGCTTCAAGCCTGGGCAGCAGCGCTTCGTTGTGCCAGCCATCGCGACCGACCACGATCAGCGGATGCTGCTGGCGCACCTCGGCGGGCAATTGCTCGAAGGCGTCGAGCACCCGCAGCAGGTTCTTGCGCGGTTGCAGGGTGCCGATGGACAGGAAAAAGCCCGGCTGCAGGCCATGCCTGGCCAGTACCGCTTCACGCTCGGCGTCTTCCACGCGCTGGAAGTACACCGGGTCCACGCCCAGCGGGGTGACGCTGATGCGCTCAGGCTCGATCCCCAGGTGCGTGACCATGTCCTGCTTGCTGTATTCGGAGATGGTGATGATGTGGTCGGCGCGGTGGATGCTGTTGACGAACAGCCAGCTTTTCAGGCGTTTGAGGTCTTGCTTGATCCACTCCGGATGCAGCAGCGGGATCACGTCCATGATGGTGGCGATGGTCGGCACACCGCGGATCAGCGGAATATGGTGGTCGGTGGCATGGAACAACTGCACGTCGCGAGCGATGTCGGCCGAGCGGCTCAGGGGGCATTTGAGCACCCCGCCGAGCACGGCATGGATGCGAAAGTCCCTGGCCAGCACTTGCGGTGCGCCAAAGGGCATGGGCGGCAGGTTCTTGCCAAAGGCATAGGGCTTGATGCGCAGCGCGTTATCCTGGCTCAGGGCCGTCAGGCCTTGCCAGAGTGCCTGGGAATAGATACCGATACCGTCCAGATGTCCCGTTCGTGCGCCACCGGCCCAGACGGTGCAGCTCAAGCCTATATCCATGTTTTGCTGTTCTCTACTTCAATCGGTTGAATCGCGATGTTCAGGGTATTTCGGCGGCGAATAGCGTCAATTCGGGCCAATCACTGCAGGCGCTGCCAGGCAGGGCGCGCAGACTACCATGTGCTGACTGGCTGGATATGCATTGACATCAGGCCATACGGGAAATTTCCGGGCGTTTTGAAGGTCGTACTCGCGCGCGGGCGTATTGAGCGTGTATTGCATCCCTATTACAGCCCCCGGATAATGCCGGCCTCATGACGCCTTCATGGCTAAGGAATGGAGTTTCTATGTTCACCCCCGTAATTCTGGCTGGCGGTAGTGGTTCGCGTCTGTGGCCCCTGTCGCGACAGAGCTTCCCTAAACAGTTCCTGGCACTGGACGGTCAGGACCAGGGAACGATGTTTCAGCGCACGCTGGCGCGCCTGCAAGGCCTGGAGCATTCCCCGGCCGTGGTGGTGAGCAACGAGAATCATCGCTTTATCGTCGCCGAGCAATTGCGCGTGGCGAAGATCGGCAGCCGCCGCATCATTCTTGAACCGCTGGCGCGCAACACCGCACCGGCGATCGCCCTGGCTGCGCTGGAAGCGACCGCCGATGGCACGGATCCTGTGCTGCTGGTGCTGGCCGCCGATCACCATATTCATGACGAAGACGCCTTCCGTCAGGCCGTGCAAGTGGCCCAGGCGCATGCCGAGGCCGGCCGCCTGGTGACCTTCGGCATTACCCCGACGCATCCGGAAACCGGCTTTGGCTACATCCAGTGCGGCCAGGCCATCGATCAGGGCGGCTTTGCCATTGCGGCGTTCAAGGAAAAACCGTCGCCTGAACTGGCGGCTGAATACCTGGCGTCTGGCAGCTACCTGTGGAACAGCGGTATGTTCATGTTCCGCGCCTCGGTCTTTCTGGCCGAGCTGGAGCGTCATCGCCCGGACATCCTCAATGCCTGCCGCGTAGCGCTGGCACACGCTCAGGTCGACAGTTACTTCTCGCACGTGCCGGCCGAGCAGTTCGCGCTGTGTGCCGACGAGTCGGTGGATTACGCGGTCATGGAGCACACCGGCGCCGGGCTGGTCGTGCCGCTCGATGCCGGCTGGAACGACCTGGGCAGTTGGGCGGCCATCTGGGATGTGGGCCCGCACGATGCCAACGCCAACCGCCTCGAAGGCGATGTGCTGGCGATCGACACCAATAACTGCCTGGTGCAGTCGCACCACCGTCTGGTGGCCACGGTCGGCGTCGAGGACCTGATTGTCATCGAGACCAAGGATGCCGTGCTGGTTGCCAACAAGCACGACAGCCAGCAGGTCAAGGATGTGGTCAAGCGCCTGCAGGCCGAAGAGCGTCCGGAGTTTGTCACTCATCCATTGGTCAATCGCCCGTGGGGTCACTACGACACGATCGACATGGGCGACCGTTATCAGGTCAAGCGCATCAGCGTATTGCCGGGCGAGTGCCTGTCGCTGCAGATGCACTACCATCGCGCTGAACACTGGATCGTGGTATCCGGCACCGCCAAGGTCATTTGTGGCGAGCAGGAGCTGATCCTCTCCGAGAATCAATCGACCTATATCCCGCTGGGCGTCAAGCACTCGCTGGCCAACCCGGGCAAGGTGCCGCTGGAGCTGATCGAAGTGCAGTCCGGTGCCTACCTGGGCGAGGACGATATCGTGCGCTTCGAAGACCGTTACGGGCGCTTGCCGAAGTAATCAGATCGCGCAGTGTTCAAGGTGTAGTAGGAGCGCGCTTGCCGGAATGCCGGACCACCACGACCGAGTGCGCTAGCGCTCGTAAATTTGTAGCGTTTCGCAGATTTACAGTCGTAAATTTGTAGCGTTTCTGAAATTTTGCGAGCGCTGCGCACTCGGTCGCGGGCAAGCGCGCTCCTACGGGTAACCAGGTCACGCGAGGTGGGCAAGCCGGATGATTTCTTTCATCCGGCCCGCGACAGGGCAGGTTTTCGCTATTATTATGGCGATTCAATATCACTCCCCTCCTCGTTCGAGAATCCCATGAAGAAAGCCCTTGCTGCTATTGGCGCGTCGATCCTGTTGATGCAAGCCGTGCCTGCTGTTGCTGCAACGATCAAGATCGAGAACAAGTCGTCCTGGGAAATCCACGAGATCTATTTCGCGCCGACCAGCCAGGAAGACTGGGGTGATGACCACTTGGGCAAGCAAGTACTCAAGCCAGGTATGGTCCTGAGCCTGACCAATGTCAAACCGGGCAAATGGGATGTGCGCCTGGTGGATGAAGACGCCGACGAGTGCATCGTCGAAGGCCAGAAGATCAGCGCGTCGGAAAAATTCGTGATCGAAGACGAAGACCTGCTCAGCTGCCAGGCCGGCACTGATCAGTAAGCGTCGGTTCATGATGAAAAGCCTCGATTATTCGAGGCTTTTTGCATTCTATGGCCGGTATTTTTAAAACCCCGACTACGCTTGCCGATAACAGAGTGTCCCCTCTCATTATCGTCGGTGTTGCCATGTTCAATTCTCGCTTGAAAACGGAGTTACAGGCGCTGCAGTCCGAGTTGTCGATGTACCGGCAAATGCAAAAAGGCGTTGATGCCTGCCTGATAAGCCTGACGCTGGATACCCGGTTTCATATTGTCGATGCCAACGATCGATTCCTGCGCATGCTCGGCTATCGGGCCGATCAGTTATTGGGCAAGCCGATGGACGACCTGGTGCCCGGTTACGTCAAGCAGCTCGATTGCTACCGCAACCTCAGGCTGGGAGTGCAGAAAGGTGAGGCGGTGACCGATACGTATCGCTTTTTGCGGGCCGACGGTAGCCTGGCCTGGATCAGCGCCATCTGGCAGCCGATCATGGATCAGACCGGACAGTTGCAGAGCATTCATTGTCGTGGTTCGGACATCAGCAAAAGCATCGACACAGCCGCCGAGAACGCCGCCTTTATCCAGGCCTTGCTGCGCTCTACTGCGGTGATCGAGTTCGACCTGAGCGGGCATGTGCTGACCGCTAACGAGCAGTTCCTGCACGGCATGGGCTACACGCTGGCGCAGATCAAGGGCAAGCACCACAGCCTGTTTTGTGACCCGGGCGAGGTTGCTTCCAGCGGCTACAAGGATTTCTGGACCACCCTCAACCGGGGTGAGTTCGTCGCCAGCCGTTTCAAGCGGGTCGACAGCCACGGCCGCCCCGTCTGGCTGGAAGCCACCTACAACCCGGTGCATGACGCCCAGGGCAAGCTCTACAAGGTGGTCAAGTTCGCCACAGTGGTGACCGACCAGGTGGCCCGCGAAGAAGAAGTCAGCCAGGCGGCGAGCATTGCGTTCGAGATTTCCCAGAAAACGGATGTCAGCGCCCGACGGGGTGCCGAAGTGGTACAGAACACTGTGCAGACCATGCGCCGGATCTCTGAAGAAATGCAGTCGGCGTCCACGGGTATCGAGGCGCTGGGCAAGCAGTCGCTGTTGATCAGCTCGATCGTGCAGACCATTGGGGGTATTGCCCAGCAAACCAATCTGCTGGCCCTCAATGCCGCCATCGAAGCCGCACGCGCCGGCGAACAGGGGCGCGGGTTTGCCGTGGTGGCCGATGAGGTGCGGCAACTGGCTGGCCGTACCAGCGCCGCTACCGAGGAGATCGTCACGGTGGTGCAGCAGAACCAGAACCTCACCGACGAAGCGGTACGCGGCATGGCCAACAGCCGCGGCCAGGCCGAACAGGGCCTGGCGCTGGCCAACGAGGCAGGCTCGGTGATCGTCGAAATCCAGGAAGGCGCCAGGCAAGTGGTCGGCGCGGTGGGCCGCTTTGCCAATCAGTTGTAAATAGCCTTAGCAGGAGGCTGCTCTGCAGTACAGGTGCACCTGCTGCGTCTGTCACATAGCCATCGCCAGCAGAGCTGCCTCCTACAGTCCAGTGCCAGGCACGAGATCCAGGACAACATCAATCCTGTGGGAGGCGGCTCTGCCGGCGATGAGGCCAGCAAGCCCAACACACCTGCTGCGCCTGCCCCATCGCCATCGCCATCGCCATCGCCAGACAGTTGCTGCCTCCCACAGTCCAGTGCCAGGCACAAGATCCAGAACAACATCAATCCTGTGGGAGGCGGCTTGCCGGCGATGAGGCCAGCAAGGCCGATATACCTGCGGCGTCTGTGACTGAGCCAGAGCAGCCTTCCACCGACCTGAGTAAAGTATTGGCCTTGGCCGGAAAGCAGGCGCTACCATCGCGCGGTAACGCCATTCGCAGCTGGAGCGGTAGACCGCCCGGCAGCCTCTCCATGGAACAGGGAAACAGCCGTGAGCCAAAGCCTCAAACCCGGTGAAAACACAACCCTCGATCAAACCCAGGGCCAGGTCGTGGTGACCCACGGCGCCGATGCCCGGCTGGACGTCAACCTGACTGCGTTTCTGGTCACTGACAGTGGCAAGGTGCTTGATGACAGCGGCATGGTGTTCTTCAATGCGCCGGTACATGCCTCGGGCGCCGCTACGTTTTCTGACCCGGTGACAGCGGGCGGTACGGTCAGCCACAGCATTCGGTTCGACCTTGCCCGGTTGCCGGCCGGTATTTCGAAAATCGCCATTACCCTGACCCAGGATGGCGGCAGTGCAGGCTTTGCCGAGGTCCAGGCCTTGCAGGCGCAGGTGACGACAGGGACTCAGGTGCTCGAACTGGCCCCGGGTGCCTTCAGCGCGGAAACCGGAATCATTGTGCTCGAATTGTACGTGCGCAATGACCAGGTCAAGGCACGTTCGGTCTGGCAGGGCTTTGCCAGCGGTCTGGCGGGGCTGTGCGGGCTGTACGGCATCGATGTCGAGGAACCGGAGCCAGCACCACCAGCACCGGCCCCGGCCCCGGCCCCAGCCCCAGCCCCAGCCCCAGCCCCGACAGTGAACATCACCAAGTCGGTGATCACCCTCGATAAACCCGGGGCGACCCACAAGGTCACGCTGGACAAGGGACCGAGCGCCCCACGGGCCATTCGGGTCAGTGCCACCTGGATCGATAATGGCGATGGCCGGGACAACGACGACCTGGACCTGCGCATCGGCATTCTGCGGCCCGATGGCAAGATGTCGATCATCCAGGCCCCGGAAAAACGCGGTGCCTTCGATCTCTATCCGTTCGTGTTCCACACCGGCGATGTGGTCCAGGCCAGTGCCTCGCAACCGGCACAGGAAACCGTCGAGATTAACCCGCACATTTCCAGGCAACTGGGCGGCAAGGTCGCGCTGGTGTGCAGCGTCTATTCGGCGGTGAACAACGGTAACGTTTCGGTGGCCTCGCTCAAGCCCAGAATGCGCATGGAATATGGCGATCAGGTGGTCGAGTGTGCATTCGATTTCCCCGATGGCAAGAAAGGCTTCTTCGGCCGCAAGGTCAGCAGCGGCATCTACACCTATGTGATCGGCCTGATCGAGATCGATCAGGATCACATCGTGCTCAGCCCTTCGGGCGTCACCTCAGAAAGGGGCAGCGAAGCCACACCCTGGCTGACCTGGAACAACGGCTCGGTGCTGTTGACCATGGACGGTCCGGCAGTGTTCAAGGGCGATGATCATGACGATGACGACGAGTATGACTACGACGATCAGGGTCGGCGCTATGTCTGATATCAATAGGTCGCTCTGTCAGCACTGACCTGTTCAATTGCACGTGAGGCGCAGGGTCGCCTCACGTCCCTCATGTCGAGTGTGTAAGTTCTCTGGTATCCTGCCGCCCCTTTCAAGTCGCACGAATGCCCTGATCAACAGGGCATTAATAGCTGTGCTTGTACACGCGATGACAATAACGTTATGCACGGTTGCCTGACGTCATGTGCTGTTATCGCCTCCCCTGCCCCATAGGATGTGCAATGCGTGACAACCAATTGAAATCGACCGGGTGGGTCGGGTTGTTGATCGCCATCGGAATTGCGGTGTTTTTCATACTCCGCTATTTCCCTGACGGTTTTCTGCTCGGCACGTCGTCGTACTGGAATACCGAAACCGAGGATGTCACGCAGTACATCTCCGGCTTCAATGCGTATTTCCAGGCACCGTTCAGCTGGCCCTTGCTGGCGTTCGACAGTTTCAACTACCCGGTGGGCACACGCATTACGTTTCTCGATGCGTTGCCGCTGTACTCACTGTTATTGAAAGTGTTCGTGCCGGCGCATGTTGCGCCCTTCAATCCCTTCGGCGTCTGGATCGGCCTGGCGTTTGTCCTGCAGGCGGTGTGTGCCTGGTGGATCCTCAAGGAGTTGCGCATCGCCTCATGGCTGGCACTGATCACCCTGGTGGTGCTGTTCATCCTGTCACCGGCGTTTCTGGCCCGGGTGCCGCACACCTCGCTGTTTTCGCAGTGGATCGTGCTGGGCGCGCTGGCGCTGTACATCCGCTCGGCACGGCTGTCGCAGTTAAGGCCGGTGGCCTGGACACTGTGGCTGGCGATGGCGTTCTACCTGAACATCTACCTGTTCACCATGGCGACAGCGATTTACATCGCGACCTTTTTCACCGTGCGTAGCTACCAGAGCCTGCGGCAGCTCGCCTGGTCAGCGCTGCCGGTGGTGGTGATCGGCCTGAGTCTGCTGATTACCGTGTTGCCGCTGCCACGCGAAGCCGTCGCGCCTGAAGGTGGCTTTGGCGTTTACTCGATGAACCTGCTGTCGCCCATTGCCGGTGCCAGCCTGATGAGTATTCCGAATGCCTCTATGCCGGGTCAGGGCGAGGGTTATAACTACCTGGGCCTGGGCGTGATCCTTGCCTTCCTGATCGCCCTGCGTGTGCACCAGACCCACCCGAGCCCTACGTTTACCCGGCATCGGTCGCTGTTCATCCTGATGCTGTTGTTCACGCTCTATGCCCTGTCGAACCGGATCTATTTCGGTACTGTCGAGGTGCTGACACTCAATTACCCGGCCTTCATGGACATCCTGACTTCGCAATTCCGGGCTTCGGGTCGGTTCTTCTGGCCGGTCGGGTACTGCATCATCGTGTTCACGGTCGTCATGCTCTACCGTCACACCCGCCGGGTTGTATTTGCGGGTCTGATGCTGGCGTTACTGTTTGTACAAGTGATGGATCTGCGCAGCGTCCGGCATAACTTCGTCGACACGATCAATCGGCCGCCCAGCCAGATACTGACCACCGCGTTGTGGGACAAGGAACTTGGCCCGCAGGCGGCCCATCTGTATTTCTATCCGAAATTCCGCTGCCCGAGTCCTGATGTTCTGCAGACCCTGATGCCCATGATGCGTTACAGCGCCGAACGCGGCCTGACCCTCAATACCGGTTATATCGCCCGGCACCAGCCACCGTGCGACACGGCCAGCCTGCAGACTGAAATAAGCCAGGCTGACCGGGCCCGTTCAGCCTTTGTTTTCAACCAGTCGGTTTATGGATCGGTGGAGTCGATCACGCCGTTGTTCCCGGCCAACGTGACCCTCCACTGCAATCGCGTTGATTTTGCTTTTGTCTGCAAAGCCCATGAGTCCAAGGAATAAGTCGTATGAACTCTGCCGCGCGCAAGAAAATCTCTCTGGTCGCCCCGTTCTATAACGAAGAAAACGGCGTGTTCGCGTTCTTTGAACGGATCGAGGCGCTCAGGCTGCACGTTCAGGATCGCTACGATCTTGAAGTGGTGGCCGTCAATGACGGCAGCCGTGACAAGACCCTGGAAAAGCTGATTGAGGCCAAGGCCGTCTGGTCCTTTATCAAGGTGATCGATTTTTCGCGCAACTTTGGCAAGGAAGCCGCCCTGTCGGCCGGTCTTGACCACGCGAGTGGCGATGCTGTCGTGCCGATCGACTCGGACCTGCAGCATCCGCCCGAGATGGTCATCGAGATGATTCAAAAATGGGAAGAAGGCTTTGAAGTCGTGCTGGCCAAGCGCACGGACCGCGACACCGATCGCGCCGTGCAACGGGTCACCGCCAACTATTTCTATCGCCTGCACAACAGCATCTCGGACATCGACATTCCTGCCGACGTGGGCGATTTCCGGTTGATGGATGCCAAGGTGGTCGAGGCCATCAAGGCATTGCCCGAGAGCCGCCGCTTCATGAAGGGGCTGTTTGCCTGGGTCGGTTTCAAAACCACCACCCTTGAGTACAAGGTGGCCGCACGCGAGCACGGCCACACCAGTTTCAATACCTGGAAGCTGTGGAACTTCGCCATCGAGGGCATCACCAGTTTCAGCTCGGTGCCCTTGCGGGTCTGGACCTACCTGGGCTTTGCCATTTCTTCGCTGGCGTTTCTGTATGGTATTTACCTGATCCTCAAGACCCTGTTTTTCGGTATCGACACGCCCGGTTATGCGTCGATCATGATCGCGATCCTGTTCACCAGCGGCGTGCAATTGATCGGCATCGGTGTGCTGGGCGAGTACATGGGCCGGATCTTTGCCGAAAGCAAGCGCCGGCCGGTGTACATCATTCGCGAGATCATCAGCTAAGTGAACGCCATCAAGTCCCTCATGAACCTGCAGTTCATGACCTTCGCCGTGATCGGGGTGTGCAACACCCTGATCCATGCTGCCGCCGTGGTCGTGTGCGTCGAACTCCTGCATTTCTCCCCGACGCTGGCCAACGGTGTCGCCTTCATGCTGGCCAATCTGGTGTCGTATTTCCTCAACAGCACCTACACCTTCAAGACCTCGATCAGCCTGTACAAGTACTACCGGTTTTTCGTGGCTTCGCTGCTGTCACTGGGGCTGACGCTACTGATTGCCTACATCGGTACGCTGTTGCAGGTGCACTATCTGTTCAGCCTGCTGGCGGCGATCTTCATCGTGCCGGTGCTCAACTTCTTTGTGCTCAAGGCCTGGGCATTCGCAAAGTGACACCCCACCTGCCAGGCTGAGGTGAGCTAGCCTCATCGCGGGCCGCCTCCCACAGGCTTGAGTCGCCCAGGATCTTGTACCTGACACCGGACTGTGGGAGGCGGCTTGCCGGCGATGGCTATGTGTCAGGCACAGCAGGTGTATGGGCATTGCTGGCCTCATCGCCGGCAGAGCCGCCTCCCACAGGGTTGATGTCGCCCAGGATCTCGTGCCTGACACCAGATTGTGGGAGGCACAAGCTCTGCTGGCGATGGCTATGTGTCAGGCGCAGCAGGTGTATGGGCCTTGCTGGCGTCATCGCCGGCAGAGCCGCCTCCCACAGGGTTGATATCGCCCAGGATCTCGGGCCTGACACCGGACTGTGGGAGGCGGCTTGCCGGCGATGGCTGTGTGTCAGGCGCAGCAGGTGTATGGGCATTGCTGGCCTCATCGCCGACAGAGCCGCCTCCCACCGGTTGGATGTCGCCCAGGATCTTGTGCCTGACACCGGACTGTGGGAGGCGGCTTGCCGGCGATGGCTGTGTGTCAGACGCAGCAGGTGTATGGGCCTTGCTGGCCTCATCGCCGGCAGAGCCGCCTCCCACCGGTTGGATGTCGCCCAGGATCTCGGGCCTGGCACCAGACTGATGAAGCTGTCGTTGACATCCACAGGGTGCCGCCGTGGCGCATAGACGCCTCGGCGTGGGCGGGCCCGGAAGATTAGGCCAGTTGTGCCTTGAGCTGCTCCGCACTCTGTTCCCAGGTCAGCCATGGCATGGCGGACGAGGCCGGGTGGTTGCCGGCCTGGTACAGCTCCAGCCAGGCGATGACCGCAGTGCTCAGGTCGGCGGGATTCAGGCCGCTGAAGTAAAACGCGTGCTCGCCGGCAATCTCACGGAACACCGGCAGGTCACGGATGATCATCGGCATGTGGTGCTGGGCGGCCTCGATCAGCGGCAAGCCGAAGCCTTCTCCTTCGGAGGCCGCGATCAGGCAGGTGGCAGCCGAATAGACCTTTTCCAGGTATTCGTCGCTGATGCCTTCGAGCCAGAACAGCCGCTTGCCTTTTTCCGGGTGTGATTCCAGCCGCGCCACCAGGGCATCGACCAGCCAGCCACGCTTGCCGATGATGACCAGGTTGACTTGCTGCCCCTGCGCCCACAGCGTCTCGAACGCCGACAGGGCCTGCGCGTGACCCTTGCGCGGCTCGATGGTGCTGACCATCAGGAAGCTGGGCTGATGGCGCAGCAGGTCGAGCAGTTGCGGCGCGTCGTCCGGCAGGCCGGTGGATGGCAGGCTGTTGTCGATGTCGGCACCCAGGTGAAAGCTGCTCACTCGTGGCTGGTTACCGGCATACAGCTCGGGGTGCGTGTCCAGCCAGGCCTGCAGTTCGGTGGCCACCGCAGCCGAGATGCAGATCAGGTTGCTGCCGGCCAGGGCGATCTTGTGCAGCCAGTCATTGAACATGTCGCCGGTCGTTTCTGGCCACCAGTCGGGGCGATGGTGGAGCAGCAGATCGTAGACGATGTAGCTGATCTGCACGCCCATCAGGCGCATCTGGTGATGCAGCGGGTAAAGCTGATTGGCCAGGTGCATGTTCAGGTCAAGGGACAGGTAGATGTCGTCCTGGGCAAAATCGATCAGCGCGTCCTCGGTGTCAGGAAACGGCGGGTGAATGCGCGAGGTGAAGGCATTGGCATAGTAATAGCGGCCTTCGGCGTAATACACCGGGCGCACATTCAAGCCTTCGGGCGGGGCGCTTAGGAACTCGTGCAACAGGCTGCGGACCACGCGCTGGATACCGGACTTGGCATCCTTTTGCACGATGCTGGAGACGTCGAGCAGCAGTTGCCGCTGCCCGGCACCGGCCACGTTGAAGGCAATGCTTTTGGCAACCCGGAACAGCTCGGCATCGCTGGGGACGGTGTCGGTCAAGGCCACCAGGCGCTGCAGCAACTCGTCAGGTGCGGTGTCCTGCGCCTCGGCCGGACGCGGCTGATGGCGCAGTTCAAGTGCGGCAATGGCTTTTCTGGCCGACGCGTCCCAGGAAAATTTCATGCATTGCTGGCGGGCGCTGTCGATCAGGCGTTGGCGGAACGCTTCATCTTCCAGGCTCTGGGTCAGCTTGGCGGCGATGGACTCGACCGACAGCGGGTCGAACAAGGCCTCATCGCAGCCGATGACCTCAGGCACACTGCTGCTGTTGGAGCCGATGACCGCCGCCCCGCAGGCCATGGCTTCGAGCACCGGCAGGCCAAAGCCTTCGTGCACGGATGGAAACACGAACACGGTGGCTTGCGAGTACAGGCCGATCAGGTCCTGGTCGTTGACATACCCGGTCAGTACCAGCTCGTTGGGGCGTATGGCGAACTTTTCAGCCAGCGCCTGCAACTCGGCCCGCTGCGGAGCATGCAGCTTGCTGGCGATGACCAGCGGATAGCGGCTTTTCAGGTTCTGGGACAGGCGACTGTAGGCCTCAAGCAGGCGCGCAAAGTTCTTGCGCGGGTCGAAACCGCCCGGCGCGTAGAGAATGAACGGCGCCTTGATGCCCAGCCGCTGCAGCCGTTCGGCCTGGCCAGGCAGGTCGTCATCGGGCTTGAATTGCTCACCGATGGCGGCCGAAATATTGTCGATACGCTGCGGATCGATCCCCAGGCAGGTAATGGCTTCCTGGCGCGAAGAGTCGGAGATGGCCAACAGCGTGTCGGCGTTCTTCAGCCAGTCAATCTTGCGCTGGTAGTACGCCTCAAGCTCCGGCGTGCCCAGGTACACCTCTTTGTTCAGCAACGGGATCAGGTCATACAGCACCGTCGCGGTCTGGTAACGGGTCGCAATCACGCCGATCGAGGTAACGGCGTTGGACTGGTAGCCTTCGAACAGGCTGCTGACCAGCACCACGTCGGGGTTCAGGGCGGCGATGAAGCTTTCGCGCAGCACTTCGGCCGCCTGCACGGTCCAGGGGCTGGGGTTGGCGCTGACGGCGTCTGGCACGGAGAACACGCGGATACGTTGCGGCTCGACCAGGCCAGCAAAGGCGGTGCGGATATCGGAGAGGCTGTCGGCCAGTTGGCCGTTGAGGACCAGCCATATTTCATGCTCGCCGGCGTTGCGGGCCATGGCTTGGGCCAGAGACAGCGAATAGCGGCCGATACCCCGGAAGCGGCTATCGGACTGTGCGCCTTGCAGATCGATGACAATACGCATCAACGGTTTTCCTTGCGCTCAAAAGCTTGCTTGAGTTCGGCGTAGACATGAGCCACTCGCGGGCTCGGGTGCGCGAATTCGTCTTCATCGGCTTGCATGATGTTTGGATTCAACTCGCTCAGAGACGGCTCGATGAAGCCATGGTCCAGAGCAAACTGCCTGGCCTTCTGGAACAGGCCGGGATGGGCCTTGATGAGCGCGTTCACGCGCAGGGTCAGTACCGGCCGGTCAAGCACAAAACGCATTGAACGGAACAGGACCGAGCGCATGCCCCGCTTGGGCAACCTGAGCCCCCAGCGCGCTGCGCGTAGGCCAACGCGTAGCGGCCGGGTGAGGCGCCAGGAACTGCTGCTCAGCAAGGCGCTGATCTGCGCTTGATAGGCTTGATTCTGCACCCTCATATGCTCGATCTCGGCATTGACGCGCAGGGACTCAAGATGACGCTGCTCGACTTGCCCGACGGCAAACTCTTCGATCTGCTGGCAGCGCAAGTGCGCCTGCTCGGCACGCTGGCTGAGTTCATGCAGCTGGGCGTGATGGCTGGCATTAAGCGCTGCCAGCTCGCGAACAGCGGCTTCAAGATGCTCGATCTGGGCACTGGAGCGCGAAACCTGGTGGTCATAACGGGTGGCCAGCAGGTCCAGCGACAACCCGTAATCGCGTTCGAAGGCGGCATCGAAGGTCTGCATCTGCTCGGCAGGCGCCTGCTTCTGGGCCACGATGGCGTAGTCCGGGCTGACGCCGAACAGGACGCTGACCAGGTTGACTTCGTCGCCCTCGACCAGCGGCGCCGGCTCTTGCAGGCGCAGCACCTTGGAGCGTTCGAAGCCGCAGTATTCGGTCAGAAAGCTCAATAGCAGGTGCGGGATCGGCCGTTCGTGGCTGGGGTCGAGGTAAAAATACTGGGCACCGACCACCAGGTTTTCCGCGTTGGGCGTTTCCAGGATCAGCAATCCGCCGGGCTTGAGGACCCGCATGGTTTCGCTGACCAGGTCCTTGAGGACATCGAACGGAATGTGCTCGGCGACATGAAAACCCGAGACCACGGCCAGGCTCTCGTCGGGCATGCGCTTGAGCATCTCCAGCGCATCGCCCTGCTCGACCGGCAGCCCCAGGTCATGGCAGGCCTGGAGCATGCCGGCATCGAGGTCGACGCCCAGGGGGTCGAAACCGTTGCGTTGCAGGATTTCCAGCCACTCGCCACGCCCGCAGCCGACGTCAAGCGCCTTGCGCTCGGGGTAGAGCTGCTTGAGGGGTTCAAGGAACGGCACATAGATCTGCTGACGCTCGTGGATCAACTCACGCGAGCCGCGGTGACGGTCTTCAAAGGCACGATAGAAAAGCCCACTCATCGTTGGCACTCCACGCTCGGCGGTATCCAGGCCAGGCCGACGAACTCGCTTTGCGAAATATTGACTACGTTGAACACGAGCGTTAAATCCACCCATTCATAATTGCGTGCCAGATGGCTGTCGGTGGTGTGCAGGGCGACGGCCACGGAATAGGACCCCACGCCAAGGTTGGCGATGAAGTTGAACGAATACCCCGGCGTCTCGCCCGCCTGCAGGTCATGCAACGTGCAGCCCAGGTGATGGGTGTTGGTGCCGAACACCGGCTGGCCGAGGCGGTCCTTGATCAGGTAGCCCACCACCAGTTCGGGAATGGCGCTGTTGACCTGGGTCTGGATGCGCAGCGACACCGGCTCGCCGACGCTGACGTACTCGATACGCTCGCCGGCGGCATTGTGCAGGGTCACCAGGCCGATATTGGCCTCGCCACTGCCGGAGCGGGTCTGCACGGAGCCGTCGTCCAGCTCGCGGACCTGCACGGTCGAGTTTTCCTTTTCGGCGATCAGCGCGTTGTAGAAGTCCATCACTTCTTCAGGGTTGCCGTCCTTGATGACGGTGCCCTTTTCCAGCAGGATCGCCCGGTCGCACAAGGCCTGGATCGAGCCCCGGTCGTGGGACACGATCAGCAGCGTGGTGCCCTGGCGCTGGAACTCGCGGATGCGCTCGAAGCTTTTGTGCTGGAAGTAGCTGTCGCCGACCGACAGCGCCTCATCGACGATCAGGATGTCGGGGCGGAATGCGGTGGCCACGGCAAAGGCCACCCGCATCTGCATGCCACTGGAGTAGGTGCGTACGGCGTCGTCGAAATACGTGCCGATTTCGGCAAATGCAGCAATGTCGTCGATGACCGTGTCGATCTGGTCGGCGTTGAAGCCCATCAGCCCGGCTGCGTGGTAGACGTTCTGGCGGCCGGTCTGGTCGGGCGAGAAGCCCATGCCCAGTTCCAGGATCGCGGCAATGCGGCCATTGACCTGCACGTGGCCTTCGGTGGGTTGCAAGGTGCCGGTGATCATTTTCAGCAGGGTCGACTTGCCCGCGCCATTCTGGCCAACGATGCCGATGGCCTCGCCCGGCTCGATGTTGAAGCTGATGTGTTTGAGCACCCAGTGCTCTTCGCGGGCCTTGACCGGCACGCCGAACCAGCTGGCGATGCGTTGCAGCTCGCTGGCATAGGTGCGGTAGGCCTTGCCCAGGTTGTTGACGCTCAACAGGCTCATAGGACATCCACCATTTCCGGTGCGGCGCGGCGGAACATGAACAACCCGAGTCCCAGCAGCACCACGGCAATCGCCGCGGTCATTACGAGGCTTTGCAGGTCCGGCGCCCGGGCGTAGACCAGTACGTCGTGGTAGGCGCTGACGATCGGGAACATCGGGTTCATGGCCATGTAGCCTTTGAATTCATCAGGAATGATGTTGAGCGGATAGACCACCGGGGTGAACCAGAACCAGATCTGCAACAGGATCGGAATCACCTGGCCCACATCACGCACGAACACGTTGAGCACGCCGATGATCAGGCCCAGGCCGACCGCCAGTGCGGTGACGACGACGGTCAGGGGGACCAGCCAGAGCATCTGCCATTGCGGCCACTGGCCCAGCAGCGCAAACACCACCAGCAGCGCCACGAACAGCAACAGGTAGTTGAGCAGGCACGAGCCGACGACAATCACCGGCAGGGTAATGCGCGGGAAGCGCATTTTCTTCATCAGGTTGCCCTGGTCGATGAACAGGGTCAGGCAGCGGCCGATGATTTCCGAGAACAGGCTCCAGGCCAATATCCCGGCCATCAGGTAAAGGGCGTAGGCATACTTGCTTTCAATGCCGGGCAGTTTGGCAGCCAGCACGTTGGAGAGCACCAGCGCATAAATTGCAACTTGCGCCAGCGGGTTGATGATCATCCACAGCCCCCCCAGACGACTGCGGGAAAAACGCGCGGAAAACTCGTTGCGAATGGACGAAAACACGAAACCCCGGTAATCCCAGAGGCTTCTAAACAACTCCAACATTCATGACTCCTGATAAGGGTGCGGCCGAACGGCCTCACGCTTGAAAGTGTGTTTCGAGGGTTCCCTGACGGGGCCTGCCCCCTGGCAGCAAAGTCCTTTGCGCGTCGGGCAGCGAAACGCAGAAAAGCCAAAAAGCCATTTCTGGAGGCGCACTATATCGCCTTCATCGTAATAGTCATCGTTTAGTCGTTTTCGGAACGTATTGAAGAGGGGGTTGGATGAGGCAACAGGCCATTGGTTCAGCGGCCTCGAGGCCTGTATGTCAAGGCCGTGCACAGGCCGGTGTACTTCACCTGAATGAAACAAGGGAATTAAATACCGCTTTGAGTGTCAGTTAGCCGCTCTCGCCCCCTCGGGGCGCTGTCGGACTACAACATTTCTGCTGTTTCGATACAGACCCCGCGCCACCAGTCACATGGCCTGGCGGGTCGTATATAAGCGGCCTAACCTGTATCATCGCGTCCTTTCGTTTACTGGCCGATGTTTGCGCCAGTCGTCCTTGGCTATCCACTCTTTTCAATGGAGTAAAACCCCCAGCATGAAAGCAATCGTTACCGGCATCACAGGTCAAGACGGCGCCTACCTGGCTGAACTGCTCCTCGAGAAGGGCTATACCGTCTACGGCACTTATCGCCGTACCAGCTCCGTCAACTTCTGGCGTATCGAAGAACTGGGCATCCAGAACAACCCGAATCTGCACCTGGTCGAATACGACCTGACCGACCTTTCTGCCAGTATTCGTTTGTTGCAAACCACCGAAGCCACCGAAGTCTACAACCTCGCGGCCCAGAGCTTCGTGGGTGTGTCGTTCGACCAGCCGGTGACCACCGCCGAAATCACCGGCCTGGGTGCTGTGAACCTGCTCGAAGCGATTCGCATCGTCAATACCAAGATCCGCTTCTACCAGGCGTCGACCTCCGAGATGTTCGGCCAGGTCCAGGCCATCCCGCAGATCGAGAGCACGCCGTTCTACCCGCGCAGCCCGTATGGCGTGGCCAAGCTCTACGCGCACTGGATGACCATCAACTACCGCGAGTCGTACGGCATCTTCGCCACCAGCGGCATCCTGTTCAACCACGAGTCGCCACTGCGCGGCCGTGAGTTCGTGACCCGCAAGATCACCGACTCGGTGGCCAAGATCAAACTGGGCCTGCTCGACAAGCTGGAACTGGGCAACATGGACGCCAAGCGCGACTGGGGTTTTGCCAAGGAATACGTCGAAGGCATGTGGCGCATGCTGCAGGCTGACGAGCCGGACACCTTCGTACTGGCCACCAACCGTACCGAAACCGTGCGTGACTTCGTCAGCATGGCGTTCAAGGCAGTCGGCATCACCCTGCAGTGGGAAGGCAAGGAAGAGGCCGAGCAAGGCATCGATGCTGCCACCGGCAAGGTGCTGGTCGCGGTGAATCCGAAGTTCTACCGCCCTGCCGAAGTCGAGCTGTTGATCGGCAACCCGGCCAAGGCCAAGGAAGTGTTGGGCTGGGAGCCCAAGACCAACCTGGAAGAGCTGTGCCGCATGATGGTAGAAGCTGACCTGCGTCGCAACGAAAAGGGCTTCTCGTTCTGATGACTATCGCCGGTAAGCGTGCCCTGATTACAGGTATCAATGGCTTCACGGGACAGTTCATGGCCGCCGAGCTTGCCGCTTGCGGCTGTGAGGTGGTCGGCACCGGGAGCCAGCCTTCGAACAGTGCCGGTTACTACCAGGCAGACCTGACGGATGCCGCTGGCCTGCGCACACTGCTGGCCGACATCCAGCCGGACATCGTCGTGCACCTGGCCGCGCTGGCCTTTGTCGGCCACGGCGCGGCGGATGCGTTTTACCAGGTCAACCTGATCGGCACCCGTAACCTGCTGGAGGCCATTGCGGCCTGCGGCAAGACGCCTGAGTGCGTGTTGCTGGCCAGCAGTGCCAACGTGTACGGCAATGCCTCCAGCGGTCTGCTCGACGAGTCGACCGCGCCGGCACCGGCCAACGATTACGCGGTGAGCAAACTGGCGATGGAATACATGGCGAGCCTCTGGCACGACCGTCTGCCGCTGATCATTGCCCGCCCGTTCAATTACACGGGTGTCGGCCAGGCCGATAATTTCCTGCTGCCCAAGATCGTGTCGCACTTTGTCCGCAAGGCCGACACTATCGAACTCGGCAACCTGGATGTCTGGCGTGATTTCAGCGATGTGCGGGCCGTGGTCAGCGCCTATCGCGGGCTGCTGCAAAGCCGCCCGATCGGGCAGACGATCAACGTCTGCTCGGGCGTGACCCACTCGCTGCGTGAAGTGCTGGACATGTGCCGGGACATCACCGGCCAGGCCATCGACGTGCAGGTCAACCCGGCCTTCGTCCGGGCTAACGAGGTCAAGACCCTGTGTGGCGACAACACCCGTTTGCGCACCCATGTGCCGGACTGGCAGACCCCGCCACTGCACGACACCCTGCGCTGGATGTTGTCAGCCGGTTGACCGGACCGCTGTAGGAGCGCGCTTGCCCGCGACCGGCTGCGTCAGCAGTCGTAAATTTGCAGCGTTTCGCAGATTTCAGATCGTAAACTTGCAGCGTTTCCGAGATTTTGCGAGCGCTACGCACTCGGTCGCGGGCAAGCGCGCTCCTACCAACGAGCCCCCCCATGAAGGTATTGCATTTCTTCAAGACCTATTACCCCGACACCACCGGTGGTATCGAACAGGTCATGTTTCAACTCTGCCAGGGCAGTCGCGCCTTTGGCGTCGAAGGCCAGGTGTTGACCCTGAGCCCCGACCCAGTGCCTGAGCGCATCCAGGTGGCCGATCACCCGGTGGTGCGGGTCAAGGAAAACTTCAACCTGGCGTCCACCGGTTTTTCACTGCCCGCCTTTGCCCGCTTCAAGGCCATGGCCGCCGAAGCGGACCTGGTGCATTTTCATTTTCCGTGGCCGATGATGGACCTGGTGCATTTTGCCACCCGTCATGGTCGCCCGACGGTGCTGAGTTATCACTCGGACATCATCAAGCAGCGAACGCTGCTCAAGCTGTATGCGCCGCTGATGAACCGCATGCTGGGCAGCATGGACCGCATTCTGGTCGCCTCGCCCAATTACCAGCGCACCAGCGAAACCCTCAAGCCCTTTGCCGACAAGACCGTGGTGGTGCCATATGGCTTGGATGAGACCGCGTACCCGCAGGTCTCGCCCGAGCGCCGGGCGCACTGGCAGCAACAGGTGCCGGAGCGGTTTTTCCTGTTCGTCGGCGTGCTGCGTTACTACAAGGGCCTGAGCACGCTACTCGATGCCCTGGAAGGTGTGGATTACCCGGTGCTGATTCTGGGCGGTGGCCCACAGGAGCAGGAACTCAAGGCACAGGCCGAGCGCCTGCAATTGCGCAATGTGCGTTTTCTCGGCCGCCTGGACGATGAAGACAAAGCCTGCCTGCTACAGCTGAGCCAGGCGCTGGTGTTCCCCTCGCACCTGCGCTCGGAGGCATTCGGTATATCGCTGCTGGAAGCGTCGATGTACAGCAAGCCGATGATCTCCTGCGAGATCGGCACTGGTACCACGTTCGTCAATATCGACGGCGAAACCGGGCTGGCCGTGCCGCCGGAAAATCCGCAGGCCCTGCGCGAGGCCTTGCGCCGCCTGTGGGACAACCCCGAGGAAGCCGCCCGCTTCGGCGTCCAGGCCCGGGCGCGTTTCGAAGCGTTATTTACGGCGCAGCGGATGTGCGAGCGCACGGTCGAGGTTTACAACCAACTGGTCTGAAACCTGCTGCCCTGCCGGCCGGGCGACCGGCAGGGCATGCAATCAGGCGTAGGGCTTGATCACCAGGCCCTGGCCTGTCGGCAACTCCAGGACGCTCAGGCCGAACGAGGCCAGCAGCGGGTCTTCGGCGGCTTTCTGCGAGCCGTAGCTCCACCAGCCATAGTCATCGAGTACCAGCACGCCGCCGGGCACCATGTTCGGGACGATGCGCTTGAGCGCCTCGACTTCAGCCGGCGCCTGGTTCAGGTCGACGTGGGCAAAGGCGATCTTCTCCGGAAAGCCCTGCGCGAACGAATCCGGCACATACCCCTGGATAACGTTCACGAACGGGTAGTTGGCAAAGCGTTCCTTGACCTGGTTGAACAGTTGCGGGCCATGCTCGGGCATGGCGTGGTGCGGATCATCTTCCTGATGCTCGAACGCGTCATACAGGTAGTACTGCTTGCCACTGGTGGCCATGTCGATGCGATCGGCAATGACATTGGCGGTGTTGCCCTTGTAGGCCCCGACTTCAACAAAATCACCCGGCAGGCTGCGGGCCAGCGTGGCGAAGTGGCAGAGGATGTAGGTACGCCAGATGATCGTCATCTCGATGTTGGAGGTGGCGTTGCGGCGCATGATTTCCATGAAGCCTTCGTCGGTCATGAAGCTGAAGTTGCGGTTCCAGCAAATGACGTTATCGGAGCTGTAGAAGCTGTCCGGGGTGGCGACGCTTTGGCGCAAGCCTTCAAGGCTGTGCTTGAACAGGGGCAGGTTGGTGATGTTGAAATTGTCGCCGTTCACAATCATTGCTGTTACCTCAGAGTTAGTGCCCACACCGAGGGCTTTCCGGGCACCGCCTGGTGCTGCAGAAAACCCTTCGAACGATAGCGCGACGGAAGAATGCTGGTGGCCGGGGCCGATCCAGGCGCTTGCTGGATCGCCAGAGGTGGTTGGAACGCACACTAGGTGAAGAGCTACAGGGGGTCAAGGTGATGACGCACCCTGCATGCACCCGTACCGTTGATCGCGCGTCGGAAAAAAAGCGCTGTTCAAAAAACCGTAATAGCTATGTGATACTACCGTTTATCGGCCTTAGCCTCTAAAACAAAATTTTTTAATAACCAAAAAACCAAAAAAGGCAAAAAGCCACTTAAAAAGTTCTTAATGTTTATTCAGCCCCGGTCGCTAACGGTGACACATGGGCAACCCATTCTTTACATCAAGCTAAGGCGGCAACGCTGACGGCGCGGTTATGACCTTAAACAGGACGCGTATATGAGCTTTATTTCTTCGTTGACTACCGCGCAAGTTGCTGCCTTGAGCACCACAACCATCGCAGATCTTGGCACTGAGGACATTGCTGCTTTCAGCACTGACCAGGTTGCAGCACTGACCACCGATCAGGTGGCGGTCATCACCGGGGTCAACCTGAGCACGTTTTCCACAGAACAACTTCCGGGATTGACCACCGCCCAGGTCGTAGCCCTGACCTCTGATCAGATAAACGCGCTGAAAACCACTCAGATCGCCGCGCTGAGCACCGCTCAGGTAGCGGCCATCGAAACCGACGACCTTGCGGCTCTGCCCCTGGCCAGCCTGGTTGCGCTGACCACTGCACAAACTGCAGCATTGACGACCGGTCAAATCGTCGCGCTGACCGGTACCCAAGTAGCCGCCCTGAGCACCGCTCAGGTCGTGGCGCTGACGACCACCCAGGTCGCCGCCATTGAAACGGATGATATCGCTGTCCTGCCGGTCTCCAGTATCGCCGCGCTGACCACGGCTCAAGCCGCTGCATTGACCACCGATCAAGTGATTGCCTTGACCACCGCTCAGGTGGCCAACCTGACTGTTGATCAAGTGGCCGCCTTGACCACTACACAAGCGGCGGCCATCGAAGCCGATGACATTGCGGTCCTGTCCACCGCTCAGATCGCGGCGTTGACCACCGCTCAAGTGGCCAACCTGACCACCGGGCAGATAGAGGCGCTCAAGCCTGCCCAGATCGCGGCAATGGAAACGGCTGATGTAGCTGCCCTGAGCACCGGCAGTATCGTAGCGCTGTCCACCGCCCAACTGGCGGCCCTGTCCACCGCTCAGGTAGCAGCCTTGACCACCGGCCAAGTGGCCGCTATTGAAACTGCTGATATTGCCGCCTTGCCGGTTACCAGCATTGCTGCACTGACCACCGCTCAAGCAGCCGCGTTGACCACTGCACAAGTGATCGCCTTGACCACCGCTCAAGTGGCTGCGTTGACTACAGATCAAGTGGCCAACCTGACCACTACTCAAGTGGCTGCGCTGGAAACCATTGATGTTGCGGCTCTGACCACCGCTCAGGTCGTAGCCCTGACCACCGCTCAGGTGGCCAACCTGACCACCGCGCAAGTCGCGGCCCTCAAGCTGACCCAGGTTGCAGCACTGGAAACCGTCGATGTCGCCGCCCTGACCACAGGTCAGATCGTGGCGCTGTCCTCTGCCCAGGTGGGCGCCTTGACCACCGCACAAGCCGCCGCTTTGACCACCGGNCTGGAAACCGTCGATGTCGCCGCCCTGACCACAGGTCAGATCGTGGCGCTGTCCTCTGCCCAGGTGGGCGCCTTGACCACCGCACAAGCCGCCGCTTTGACCACCGGTCAAGTGGCCGCTATTGAAACTGCTGATATTGCCGCCCTGTCGGTCACCAGCCTTGCCGCGATGAGCACCACCCAGACCGCCGCGCTGACCACCGCTCAGGTCATTGCCTTGAGCACCGCTCAGGTCGCCGGCCTGACCACCGCTCAAGTGGCCAACCTGACCACCGCCCAAGTCGCCGCTCTGGAAACCGTCGATGTCGCNCATTGCCTTGAGCACCGCTCAGGTCGCCGGCCTGACCACCGCTCAAGTGGCCAACCTGACCACCGCCCAAGTCGCCGCTCTGGAAACCGTCGATGTCGCCGCCCTGACTACCGCTCAGGTCGTAGCCCTGACCACCGCTCAGGTGGCCAACCTGACCACTGCCCAGGTGGCCGCGCTCAAGCCGACCCAGATTGCCGCGCTGGAAACCGTCGATGTCGCCGCCCTGACTACTGGCCAGATCGTGGCGCTGTCCTCTGCCCAGGTGGGCGCCTTGACCACCGCTCAGGCCGCGGCCCTGACCACGGCTCAAGCAGCAGCCATTGAAACCGCTGATATTTCCGCCCTGTCGGTGGCCAGCCTTGCTGCATTGGGTACCGCCCAGACCGCTGCCCTGACCACCGCTCAGGTCATTGCCTTGAGCACCGCTCAGGTCGCCGGCCTGACCACCGCTCAAGTGGCCAACCTGACCACCGCYCAAGTCGCCGCTCTGGAAACCGTCGATGTCGCGGCCCTGACTACCGCTCAGGTCGTGGCCCTGAGCACTGCTCAAGTGGCCAACCTGACCACCGCACAAGTGGCCGCCCTTACGTCGACCCAGATCGCCGCCCTGGAAACCGTCGATGTCGCCGCCCTGACCACAGGTCAGATCGTGGCGCTGTCCTCTGCCCAGGTGGGCGCCTTGACCACCGCACAAGCCGCCGCTTTGACCACCGGNATTGCCTTGAGCACCGCTCAGGTCGCCGGCCTGACCACCGCTCAAGTGGCCAACCTGACCACCGCCCAAGTCGCCGCTCTGGAAACCGTCGATGTCGCGGCGCTGACCACGGCGCAGGTCGTGGCCCTGAGCACTGTCCAGGTGGCCAACCTGACAACCGCCCAGGTCGCAGCCCTTACGTCGACTCAGATCGCCGCACTGGAAACTGTCGATGTCGCCGCCCTGACTACTGGCCAGATCGTGGCGCTGTCTTCTGCCCAGGTGGGCGCTTTGACCACCGCTCAGGCCGCCGCCCTGACCACCGGCCAAGTGGCCGCCATTGAAACAGCTGATATCGCTGCCCTGTCGGTCGCCAGCCTTGCCGCGATGAGCACCACCCAGACCGCCGCGCTGACCACCGCTCAGGTCATTGCCTTGAGCACCGCTCAGGTSGCCGGCCTGACCACCGCTCAAGTGGCCAACCTGACCACCGCCCAGGTAGCCGCTCTGGAAACCGTCGATGTCGCCGCCCTGACTACCGCTCAGGTCGCGGCACTAAGCACCGTCCAGGTGGCCAACCTGACCACTGCTCAAGTGGCGGCCCTCAAGCCGACCCAGATCGCAGCGCTGGAAACCGTCGATGTGGCCGCTCTGACCACCGGACAGATCGTAGCCCTGACCACAGCCCAAGTGGCGGCACTGACTACCGATCAAGTAGCGGCCCTGACCACCGGTCAAGTCGCTGCTATTGAAACGACTGATCTTGTTGCCCTGCCGGTGGCCAGCATTGCTGCGCTGACGACCACTCAAGCCGCTGCGTTGACTACTGATCAAGTGGTTGCCTTGACCACCGCTCAAGTCGCCGGCCTGACCACCGCTCAAGTGGCGGCCCTCACCACGACCCAGGTCGCGGCGATGGAGACTGCCGATGTCGCAGCACTGACCACCGATCAGGTCGCAGCCCTGACCACCGCCCAAGTCGCCAAACTGACCACCGAACAAGTGGCAGCGCTCAAGACTGCCCAGATCGCGGCGCTGGAAACTGTCGATGTTGCGGCACTGACCACCGATCAGATCGTGGCCCTGACCACGGCCCAAGTGGCAGCCCTGACCACCGCTCAAGTCGCTAACCTGACCACCACTCAAGTCGCGGCCATTGAAACGGCCGATATTGCTGCCCTGCCGGTTGCCAGCATTGCGGCGCTGACGACTACTCAAGCCGCTGCGTTGACTACTGATCAAGTGGTTGCCTTGACCACCGCTCAAGTCGCAGGCCTGACTACCGCTCAAGTGGCGGCCCTCACCACGACCCAGGTCGCGGCGCTGGAAACCGCTGATGTCGCCGCACTGACGACCGCTCAGATTGCAGCGCTGACCACCGCTCAGGTGGCCAAGTTGACCACTGATCAAGTGGTTGCCTTGACCACAGCCCAAGTGGCCAAGCTGACTACCGCTCAAGTGGCGGCCCTCACCACGACCCAGGTCGCGGCGCTGGAAACCGCTGATGTCGCGGCACTGACCACTGCCCAGATCGTGGCTCTGACCACCGCTCAGGTGGCCAACCTGACCGACGGGCAAGTGGCCGCGCTCAAGACTGCCCAGATCGCGGCGCTGGAAACTGTCGATGTTGCGGCCCTGACTACCGACAGCATCGTGGCACTGACCACCGCTCAGGTCGCGGCACTGAAAACCGCCCAGGTCGCGGCTTTGACCACCACCCAGATCGCAGCGCTGGAGACAGCTGATGTAGCAGCGCTGACGACTGCTCAGATCGTGGCACTGACCACTGCCCAAGTGGCCAAATTGACCACCGAACAAGTGGCTGCCCTCAAGCCTGCACAGATCGCGGCGATGCAAACCGTGGACCTGGCGGCGCTGACCACCGACGGTATCGCAGCCCTCACCACCGCTCAGGTCGCCGCTCTGACCACCGCCCAGGTGGCGGCGCTGACCACTGCCCAGATCGCAGCGCTGGAAACGGCTGATGTCGCCGCCCTGACCACCGCTCAGATCGTGGCACTGACCACCGCCCAGGTGGCCAAGCTCACCACCGATCAGGTCGCGGCACTCAAGCCTGCACAGATTGCGGCGATGCAAACTGTTGATGTCGCCGCCCTGACCACCGATGGCATCGCGGCCTTGACCACTGCCCAGGTGGCGGCACTGACCACCGCGCAAGTGGCCAACCTGACCACCGCGCAAGTCGCGGCCATTGAAACCGCTGATATTGCTGCCCTGCCAGTGGCCAGCATTGCTGCGCTGACCACGGCGCAAGTGTCCAAGCTGACCACCGATCAGGTCGTCGCCTTGACCACCGCTCAGGTCGCTGCACTGACCACCGCTCAGGTAGCAAACCTGACCACCGCACAGGTCGCTGCGCTGGAAACGGCCGATGTGGCGGCATTGACCACCGCTCAGGTCGTGGCCCTGACCACCGCTCAGGTGGCCAACCTGACTACCGATCAGGTCGCAGCGCTCAAGCCTGCCCAGGTCGCGGCACTGGAAACTGTTGATGTCGCCGCCCTGACCACCGGCAGCATCGCGGCGTTGACCACTGCCCAAGTGGTCGCTTTGACCACCGCTCAGGTCGCAGCACTGACCACCGGGCAAATCGCGGCGCTGGAAACGGTTGATGTCGCGGCCCTGACCACTGCTCAGATCGTGGCACTGACCACTGCCCAAGTGGCCAAGCTGACCACTGATCAGGTGGCGGCGCTCAAGCCTGCCCAGATCGCAGCAATGGAAACCGCTGATGTCGCGGCCTTGACCACTGACGGTATCGTGGCCCTGACCAGTGCCCAAGTGGCGGCACTGACTACCGCTCAAGTGGTTAACCTGACCACCGCGCAAGTGGCGGCCATTGAAACGGCTGATATTTCTGCCCTGCCAGTCGCCAGCATTGCGGCACTGACCACCGCGCAAGTGTCCAAGCTGACCACCGACCAGGTCGTCGCCTTGACCACCGCTCAGGTCGCGGCACTGACCACCGCTCAGGTGGCCAACCTGACCACCGCACAGGTCGCGGCACTGGAAACCGCTGATGTGGCAGCCCTGACCACCGCTCAGGTCGTGGCCCTGACCACCGCTCAGGTGGCCAACCTCACCACCGATCAGGTCGCGGCGCTCAAGCCTGCCCAGATCGCAGCGCTGGAAACCGTTGATATCGCGGCCCTGACCACCGGCAGCATCGTGGCCCTGACCAGCGCTCAAGTGGCGGCATTGACCACCGCTCAGGTCGCAGCTTTGACCACCGCTCAAGTGGCTGCCATTGAAACGGATGATATTCCTGCCCTGCCAGTCGCCAGCATTGCTTCCCTGACCACCGCTCAGGTGTCCAAACTGACCACCGCTCAAGTGGTGGCCTTGACTACCGCCCAGGTCGCAGGCCTGACTACTGCTCAAGTGGCCAACCTGACCACTACGCAAGTAGCAGCCTTGGAAACCGCTGATGTCGCGGCACTGACTACTGCTCAGGTCGTGGCCCTGACCACCGCCCAGGTGGCCAACCTGACCACCGCGCAAGTGGCCGCGCTCAAGCCTGCACAGGTTGCAGCACTGGAAACTGTCGACGTCGCGGCGCTGACCACTGGCAGCATCGTGGCCCTGACCACCGCTCAAGTGGCGGCGTTGACCACCGCTCAAGTGGCGGCGTTGACCACCACGCAAGTGGCGGCCATGCAACCGGTTGATGTGGCGTCCTTGACCACTGCTCAGGTCGCAGCACTGACCACCGCCCAGGTGGCCAACCTGACCACTGCTCAAGTGGCCGCGCTCAAGCCTGCCCAGGTCGCAGCGCTGGAAACCGCCGATGTGGCGGCCCTGACCACTGGCAGCATTGTGGCCCTGACCACCGCACAGATCGCGGCACTGAAAACCGCTCAGGTCGCCGCCCTGACCACCGCGCAAGTGGCGGCCATTGAAACAGTCGACCTGGCCGCCCTGCCGGTCGCCAGCATTGCAGCGCTGACCACCGCGCAAGTGTCCAAGCTGACCACGGCGCAAGTGGTGGCATTGAGCACCGCGCAAGTGGCCGGTCTGACCACCGCTCAAGTGGCGGCGCTGACCACCACGCAAGTGGCGGCCATGCAAACCGTCGACGTGGCGTCCTTGACCACTGCTCAGGTCGCAGCACTGACCACCGCCCAGGTGGCCAACCTGACCACCGCCCAAGTGGCTGCGCTCAAGCCTGCCCAGGTTGCAGCGCTGGAAACCGTTGATGTCGCGGCCCTGACCACCGGTCAGATCGTGGCCATGACCACCGCTCAGGTGGCCGCGCTGAAAACCAACCAGGTCGCGGCGCTGACCACCGCGCAAGTGGCGGCCATTGAAACAGTCGACCTGGCCGCCCTGCCGGTCGCCAGCATTGCGGCACTGACCACTGCTCAGGTGTCCAAGCTGACCACCGCGCAAGTGGTGGCATTGAGCACCGCGCAAGTGGCCGGTCTGACCACTGCTCAAGTGGCGGCGCTGACCACCACGCAAGTGGCGGCCATGCAAACCGTCGATGTGGCGGCGCTGACCACCGCTCAGGTTGTCGCGTTGACCACCGCTCAGGTGGCCAATCTGACCACAGCCCAAGTCGCGGCGCTCAAACCTGCCCAGATCGCAGCGATGCAAAACGCCGATGTCGCAGCCCTCACTACCGGTCAGATCGCAGCCCTGACCACTGCTCAAGTAGCAGCCCTGAAAACCAGCCAGATCGCGGCTCTGACTACTACGCAGGTGGCGGCCATTGAAACGGCTGACCTGGCGGCGTTGCCGATCACCAGTATTGCCGCACTGACTACCGCTCAGGTGTCCAAACTGACCACCGCGCAAGTGGCAGCACTGACTGCCACCCAAGTGGCAGCACTGACTACCGCTCAGGTCGCCAACCTGACCACCGCGCAGGTTGCCGCCCTGGAAACCGTTGATGTCGCGGCGCTGACCACCGCGCAGGTTGTCGCGTTGACCACCGCTCAGGTGGCTAACCTGACCACCGCGCAAGTGGCGGCACTCAAGCCTGCACAAATCACGGCAATGCAGAACGCCGATGTCGCGGTCTTGACCACCGGTCAGATCGCGGCACTGACCACCGCTCAGGTTGTGGCCCTGTCCACAGCCCAGGTCGCGGCGATGACCACCACTCAGGTCGCGGCGCTGGAGACCGCTGATGTAGCGGCCCTGACCACCGCTCAGATCGTGGCCCTGACCACTGCCCAAGTGGCCAACCTGACCACCGCGCAAGTGGCGGCACTCAAGCCGGCACAGGTGGCGGCGATGCAGAACGCCGATTTCGCAGTTCTGAGCGCCGCTCAGATTGCTGCGCTGGGTACCGCTCAGATCGCTGCGCTGAAAACCACTCAGATTGCCGCGTTGACCACCACCCAGGTGGCGGCCATTCAAACGGCTGATCTGGCGGCCCTGCCGGTGGCCAGCATCAAGGCGCTGACTACCGCTCAAACGGCAGCATTGACCACCGCTCAGGTTGTGGCCTTGACCACCGCCCAGGTGGCCGCTTTGAGCACCGCTCAAGTGGCGGCGTTGACCACCACGCAAGTGGCGGCCATGCAGACCGCTGACGTAGCGGCGCTGACCACCGCTCAGGTCGTCGCGTTGACCACCGCTCAGGTGGCTAACCTGACCACCGCGCAAGTGGCAGCACTCAAGCCTGCACAGATCGCAGTGATGCAGAATGCTGATGTCGCGGCGCTGACCACCGGTCAGATCGCAGCATTGACCACCGCGCAGATCGCAGCACTGAAAACCGCTCAGGTGGCGGCACTGACCACCGCGCAAGTGGCGGCCATTGAAACGGCCGACCTGGCCGCCCTGCCGGTCGCCAGCATTGCTGCACTGACCACCGCCCAGGTGTCCAAGCTGACCACCGCGCAAGTAGTGGCCTTGAGCACTGCACAAGTGGCTGCGTTGACCACCGCTCAGGTGGCCAACCTGACCACCACCCAGGTCGCTGCGATGCAAACCGCTGATGTGGCGGCCTTGACCACCGCTCAGGTCGTGGCCTTGACCACCGCTCAAGTGGCCAACCTGACCACTGCGCAAGTGGCAGCGCTCAAACCGACCCAGCTTGCAGCGATGCAGAACGCTGATGTCGCGGCACTGACCACCGGTAGCATCGTGGCCTTGACCACCGCGCAAGTGGCTGCACTGAAAGTCACTCAGGTGGCCGCTCTGACCACCACCCAGGTGGCCGCGCTGGAAACCGCTGATGTGGCGGCATTGACCACCGCTCAAGTCGTGGCCCTGACCACCGCTCAGGTGGCCAACCTGACCACAGCCCAAGTGGCTGCACTGAAAGTCACTCAAGTGGCCGCGCTGGAAAACGCTGATGTAGCTGCTCTGACCACCGCCCAGATCGTCGCCTTGACCACAGGTCAGGTCGCCGCGCTGAAAACGGCCCAGATCGCTGCCCTGACCACAGGCCAGGTCGCTGCTCTGCAGACCGCCGATGTCGCCGCCCTGTCGGTGGCCAGTGTCGCGGCCCTGACCACCGCTCAGACTGCAGCCCTGACCACCGCTCAGGTCAAGGCGCTGAGCACCGCTCAAGTGGTTGCGCTGAAAACGACCCAGATCGCGGCCTTGACCACCACTCAGGTCGCCGCTCTGGATACTGTTGATGTCGCGGCCTTGACCACTGCACAGATCAAGGCCATGACCACCGGCCAGGTTGCTGCATTGACCACGGCGCAAATCGTGGCCCTGAAATCGACGCAGCTTGCGGCGATGGAAACCGCCGATATCGCGGCGCTGACCACCGCTCAGGTCCGCGCGATCGAAACGGCTGACCTGGCGGCGATTACCACCGCTCAAGTCAAGGCGCTTACCGCCACCCAGGCGGCGGCACTGACCACCGATCAGCTGTCGCACCTGAAAATGACCCAGGTCGATGCCTTCACCGCCGTGCAGCTGCAAGCGATGAGTGCAGCCCAGATCGACGCGCTGGCCTTGTCCACGCCGCTGGTTCTGGACCTCAACGGTGACGGCGTGCAGACCTCCCACCTGACCACCGGCGCGCGCTTTGACCTCAACGCCGACGGTCATAAGGAAGCCACCGGCTGGACTGCCGGCGGTGATGGCCTGCTGGTACTGGACGTCAATGGCGACGGTCAGATCAACGATGGCTCCGAACTGTTCGGTTCCTCGTTCCGCCTGCCGGACGGTTCGCTGGCCAAGGACGGTTTCGAAGCCCTCCAGAGCATGGACAGCAACCACGACGGCGTAGTAAATGCCGGCGACCAGTTGTTCGGTGCCCTGCAGGTCTGGGTCGACAGCAACAACGATGGCATCAGTGAGGCGGGCGAGCTGCACACCCTGAAAGACCTGGGCATCACCCAGTTCAACCTGGACGTGGCCACTACCACCGAGCTGAACCACGGCAACCTGATCGGGCTGCACAGCAGCTTCGAAACCGGTGATGGCCAGACCCACACCATTGCTGACGTGTGGTTCCGCACCGATGGCAACGGCGGTCAGTCCATCGACCTGACGCAACTGGATGTATCGGTCGTCGGTGCCCATACCCTGGGCAGCATCGACCTGGCGGCCGACAACGGCGCCACCACCTCGCTGACCCTGGATGCTCAGGCCGTCAGCCAGTTGGGCCAGGCCGGACAGGTTGATGTGAGCAATGGTGCTGCTGCACCGGTGCAGATGATCATCAACGGTGACCAGAACGATACAGTCCACGTCCAGGGCGCTGCCGGCGAGTGGCAAGCGGCAGGCACGGCAACCGTCGATGGCGCGAGCTACAACGTGTACAACGACGGTGACGTGCAATTGCTGGTGGCCACCGATGTTCAGACTTGGATTAGCTGATATTCAGTGTTAAACCTTTGATAGACCTTGATACCGGGCTTGCGAAAGCCCGGTATTTTTTTGTGTGGAGCCTTCAATGCAGACCGAGAACCTTGATAGCCCGGACCTCGATGCGGTGTTTGCCAGCGCCTTGCAACGCGCTGAACGTGTTGCGCTGGAGCCGATGCAACTGCTGCAGATCGCCGACCAGCTCAATGCCGCCCAGCGTCCCCACGATGTCGCGACGCTGTATCAGCGCTGGCTTGGGCATTGTCATTCGGCGATCAACTACATCATTCAGTTCAACCTGGGCGTTACGCTGTCCGGCCTTGGACAAATAGACGCCGCCGAGCAGGCCTATCGCGCAGCCATCGCGCAAAACCCCGAATTCGCCCAGGCCTGGTTCAACCTGGGCTCGCTGCAGGAGCGTCAGCTCAAGCCGCAGGAAGCACTGGCCACCTGGCAATCGATGCTCGACAAGCGCCTGGTCGATGCACAGCAGAGCCGTGACCTGTATGTGCTGACCTGTAACAACCTGGGCCGGCTGCTGGAAGAAACCCGCCAGTTACAGCCCGCCGAAGCCATTTTGCACACCAGCCTGCTGGCCGATCCGGTCCAGCCCAAGGTCATTCAACACTGGGTGCACCTGCGTCAGAAACAATGCGTATGGCCGGTGTACGACGCGCCTGAAGGTTTGAGCAAAGGCGATCTGCTCAAGGCGTCTTCGCCTCTGGCGTTGCTGGCCGGCAGTGGTGACCCGGGCCTGCAACTGGCAGCGGCCATGCATTTCGTCAAGGAAAGGGTCAATGTGCGCGTGCCGGCCCTGGCCACGGCGCAAGGGTATGGCCACCAGAAGCTGCGCATCGGCTTCTTGTCGTCAGACTTTTGCCTGCATGCCGTGTCATTGCTGACGGTCGAGCTGTTCGAGTTGATCGACCGCGAGCGCTTCGAGGTCTACGGCTTCTGCTGGAGCCGCGAGGATGGCTCGCCGCTGCGTGCGCGGGTGAAACAGGCCATGGATCATTTTGTGCTCATCGGTGCGATGAGTGATGCGGCCGCGGCGCAGTGCATCCGCAGCCATGAGATCGACATCCTGATCGACCTGCACGGGCTGACATCCGGGGCGCGCGCGGACATCGTGGCCTATCGGCCGGCCCCCGTGCAGATGACGTACCTGGGCTTTCCCGGCACCACGGGACTGCCGGCCATCGACTACGTGATTGCCGACCGCTACCTGATTCCTGACACCGAAAAACCCTACTACAGCGAAACGCCGCTGTACCTGGACAAGATCTACCAGTGCAGTGACCGGCAACGACCGGTGGCAGCCCTGCCGACCCGGGCCCAGTGCGGCCTGCCGGATGATCGCTTCGTGTTCTGCTCGTTCAACAACAACTACAAGTTCAACGAGGAGGTCTTCGACTGCTGGATGCGCATCCTGCAGCGCGCCCCTGACAGCCTGCTGTGGTTGCTGGCCGATAACCGCTGGGCCCAGGACAACCTGTGCACCCGGGCAAAGGCGCAAGGCATCGATCCGGCTCGCCTGCTGTTCGCCCCGCGGGTGGCACCGCCGGAGTACCTGGCGCGCTACACGGCCGCCGACCTGTTTCTGGATGCCTACCCGTTCAACGCCGGAACCACGGCCAACGATGCGCTGTGGATGGGACTGCCGGTGCTCACCCGCTCAGGCCGCACCTTCGCCTCGCGCATGGCCGGCAGCCTGCTGACGGCGCTGGATCTGCCGGAGCTGATCACCACCACCCTGGCCGACTACGAAGACCGCGCCGTGCAACTGGCGACCGAGCCCGATCTGTTGCCCGGCCTGCGTCAGCGTCTGATCCAGGCCCGCGACACCTCACCGCTGTTCGATACACCGGGGTTTGTGCGCGATTTCGAAGCGGCAATCAGCCGCGTAGCGTTGTAGGAGCGCGGGGGCGGCCATCCGTCTTGCCGGCGACCGGCTGCGTAGCAGTCGTAAATTTGCGGCGTTTCGCAGATTTCTGCGAGCGCTGCGCACTCGGTCGCCGGCAAGCCATCCGTCTTGCCGGCGACCGGCTGCGTAGCAGTCGTAAATTTGCGGCGTTTCGCAGATTTCTGCGAGCGCTGCGCACTCGGTCGCCGGCAAGCGGGCTCCTACGGGTGTGAATTTTATAGCCAATAAAATCAATAAGTTATTTTATGTTTGATGAGCGCGCGGGSRCGGCCACRMCAGCAACCGCCTGTACRTCAGGCGGTTGTTTTCAGAACARCCCCTGCACCTTTTCCAGTTTGCGCTGTTCGACACACCGGGGGTTGTGCGCGATTTCGAAGCGGCAMTCAGCCGCGTAGCGTTGTAGGAGCGCGGGGGCGGCCATCCGTCTTGCCGGCGACCGGCTGCGTAGCAGTCGTAAATTTGCGGCGTTTCGCAGATTTCTGCGAGCGCTGCGCACTCGGTCGCCGGCAAG
>NZ_LMOA01000004.1:0-150110 GCF_001423155.1 Pseudomonas sp. Leaf127
TCCAGCCCTTCGACATCCACCCGCATCTGGTTGATGTAGTCGCCCGCTTCCTGCTCGTACAGGCTGTGGAACAACATGCCCTGCTGCATCGGCGACAGCGGGTACAGGTCGGCGATCTGCTCGGCGGCCATCGGCAAGCTGTCGAGCTGYGCCTGGGTCARCGCCGCCAGCGGGAAGTCCGATGGCGTCACGCCGCGATGGCGCGGGTYGCARCAATGGGCGATCAGTGCCTTGAGTTCGTCGGCATAGGCCTGTGCAAGATGCTCGATGGTCTGCGCGTCGAACACCTCGCGGCTGTAGGTCCAGTCCAGGCTCAGCTCACCGTCATACACCTGRCCGTTCAGGCTCAGCAGGCTGTCCAGCGGCGCCTCGGGGCTTTGCTCCAGTCCACCGTGTTCCCTGGCCGGGACGAACAGGCTGGTGTCATCATCGAAGCCGCCATCGAACTGGCCCARATAGTTGAAGACGATTTCRCCTTGCGCTAGCTGGCTCAGGGTCTGGCGGGCTTCGGCGTTGCCCAGGTAACGCAACAGGCCGTAACCGATGCCCTTGTTGGGGATGGCGCGCAGTTGCTCCTTGATCTGCTTGATTGATGCGCCCAGCTCCGGCTGCGGGCTCAACATGACTGGATACATGCTGGTGAACCAGCCCACGGTGCGGGTCAGGTCGAGGTCGTCGAACAGGTCCTCGCGGCCATGGCCTTCCAGGCGGATCAAGGCCTGCGCCTGACCGCTCCAGCGGCAGAYCACCCGCGCCAGCGCGGTCAGCAGCAGGTCGTTGATCTGCGTGCGATAAGCCGCCGGTGCCTGCTGCAACAGYTGCGTGGTCAGCTCGCGGTCCAGACGGGTGTTGGCGTAGGCGGCATGCTTGCGCTGACGGCCGCCTTGCGGATGGTCGCAAGGCAGGGCATCGCTGCTGCCTTTYAGCTGTTCATGCCAGTAGCCCAGTTCGGCTTCGCAGAYCGGGCTGACGGCGTAGTCCTGCAAATGCGTCGCCCAGGCCTTGAAGGAGCTGGTCTTGGCCGGCAGTGCCACTTTCTGCCCCTCGACCTGTGCACGGTAGGCCTGTTGCAGGTCTTCGAGCAGCACCCGCCACGACACACCATCGACCACCAGGTGATGCACGACCAGCAGCAGGCGCTGGCTGCCATCCGCCAGTTCGGCCAGCACCGCACGCAGCAGCGGCCCCTGTGCCAGGYTMAGGCTGCGTTGCGCCTCGTTGCCCAGGGCTTGCAGCGCTKGAACGTCGGCGACCTGACGGGTCCACAACACTGAATCTGAAGCGCTGCCCTGATAGTCAGCCTGCCACGCGTCTGGCTGCTGTTCGAAGCGCAGGCGCAAGGCATCGTGRTGCTGCACCAGCACGTGCAAGGCGCCGTGCAGATGAGCGGCGTCCAGCGCCTGAATCGGTGCCAGCAAGACCGACTGGTTCCAGTGCTGACGCTCGGGAATGGATTCTGCGAAGAACCAYTGCTGGATTGGTGTCAGCGGTGACGAACCTGTGATCGGGCCCTGGTCGATGACCCTTCCCTCGGCACGCCGCGCCACCARGGCCAGGGCCTGCACCGTCTGATGCTGGAACAGGTCCTTGGGGGTGAACTGAATCCCGGCCTGGCGGGCGCGGCTGACCACTTGCAGGGAAATGATCGAATCGCCGCCCAGNCCACCAAGGCCAGGGCCTGCACCGTCTGATGCTGGAACAGGTCCTTGGGGGTGAACTGAATCCCGGCCTGGCGGGCGCGGCTGACCACTTGCAGGGAAATGATCGAATCGCCGCCCAGYTCGAAGAAGTTGTCGGTCAGGCCTACGCGCTCAAGTTTGAGGACGTCCTGCCAGAGGCCTGCAATCTGTTGCTGCAGGGTGCTCTGTGGCGCCAGATAGTGCGGCTGCACATGACCTTCCGGTGCTGGCAAGGCCTTGCGGTCCAGCTTGCCATTGGGCGTCAGCGGCAGGAGATCAAGGAACATCAGGTGCGCCGGCACCATGTAGTCCGGCAGGCTGCTCTTGAGTGCACCGCGCAAGGTCTCGCGCAGTGCAGAAGACTCGGCGCCTTCAACCGTTCGGGCAGGCACCACATACGCCACCAGTTGCGGGCCGTTCGGCCCCTCGTGCGCCAACACCACGGCATCGCGTACGGCGGCCTGTTCCTGCAGGCGCGCTTCGATTTCACCCAGTTCAATACGGAAACCGCGGATCTTCACCTGATGGTCGACGCGACCGGCGTATTCGATCACACCGTCGTCGAAGTAGCGCGCCAGGTCACCGCTGCGGTACAGGCGCCCGCCGCCCTGCTCGTCNCACCTGATGGTCGACGCGACCGGCGTATTCGATCACACCGTCGTCGAAGTAGCGCGCCAGGTCACCGCTGCGGTACAGGCGCCCGCCGCCCTGCTCGTCGAACGGGTCGGGAATGAAGCGTTCGGCCGTCAGCGCGGGACGTGCATGGTAGCCACGGGCAAGGCCCTGCCCCCCGATAAACAGCTCTCCATGACTGTCCGGCGCAACCACCTCCAGCGCATCACCCAACACGTAGACACGCCGCTCGCCTACCGGTCTGCCGATAGGCGCACGGCCCGATGTACCTGCATGGGCCTGATCCACCGGCCAGATCAAGGGCGATACAACGGCTTCGGTCGGGCCATAGGCGTTGAACCATTGCCGAGCCTGCAGGCCTCCTGCCCCGTCAGCCAGACGTACGTCCCACGCCTCTCCCCCCAGGATGCAAACGCGAACGCTGAGTGCCTCTTCCTGGGTGATGCTTTCACGCAATTGGCTGGCGTAGCCAGGTGGCAAGTCGAGAACGGAAACACCCTGTCGGCGAATCTGCGCAGCCAGTTGCTCCAGTGATCCGCGAGCGAAATCACCCAGCACGACACGCGCGCCCTGAGCCAGCGGCATGAAGATCTGCTCGGCCGCCGCATCGAAACTGACGGATGCAAATTGCAGCAGGCAATCGTGCGCGTTGATCGCGTACGTCTCGGCCGCTGCCAGGCAATGCATGGCCAGCGCCCCATGGGCCACGGTCACGCCTTTGGGCAACCCCGTCGACCCCGAGGTGTAGATCACATAAGCCAGGCGTTGCGGATGCTCATCAATGACCAGGTTGACCTCGCTGTAATCCTCCAGCCAGTGCGCGGACGGCTCGACAATCAGCGTCTGCACCGCTTCGGCCACCGGCAAGCGCTCAAGCAGATGCGCTTGCGTCAACAGCAGGCCGGCCCCGCTGTCCTGCAGCATGTAAGCAAGACGCTCTTGCGGGTATTCAATGTCCAGAGGCACATAGGCACCACCGGCCTTGAAGACGGCCAGCACGCTCACCACCATGTCCGGGCCACGCTCAACCGCAATGCCGACCCGAGTGTCGGGGCCCACACCCAGTTCTTGCAGCTTGTGCGCCAGACGGTTGGCGCGCCGGTTCAAGGTCTGATAACTCAGTGTCTGCTCATCAGAGACCAGGGCGATGGCGTCTGGCGCTTTGCGTGCCTGGTCTTCGATAAGGTGGTGGACGAACTGATCGTTCGGGTAACGCTGTTGTGCATGAGCCCAGTCATGGGTGATCTGCCGGTATTGTTCCCGATCCAGCAACGGCAGTTCGAAAACAGTCTGCGCAGGCGCCTGCACCAGCGCCTCCAGCAGATTGACCCAATGGCCTGCCAGGCGCTCGATGCGCTCGGCAGTGAACAGATCGCAAGCGTAGTTGAACGAGGCCATCAGCCCATCGGTACGCTCCATCGTATCCAGCACAAGGTCAAACTGCGCGTTGCTTTCGGACAGGTCGACTTCTTGCGCGTGAAGCCCCTGCAGGCTGTCGCTGGAGACCTGATCGCCCACATCGCGCAAATGGTTGTACATCACCTGGAACAGCGGGTTGTACCCCAGCGTACGCTCAGGCTTGAGCGCCTCGACCAGCGCATCGAACGGCACATCCTTGTTGGCCTGCGCCTCAAGCGTGGTCTCCTTGACCGACGCCAGCAGCGCATCGAACGTCTGCACCGGATCGACCGCCACCCGGGCAACGATGGTGTTGACGAAAAAGCCGATCAGCCCTTCCAGCTCATGGCGATTACGGTTGGTCACCGGAATGCCGATATTGATCTTCTCGCTACCGCTGTAGCGCGACAGCAGGATCGCAAAGGACGACAGGAACACATGGAACAACGTGGCGTTAGCGCCTACGGCAAGCGCACGCAACTTATCCGTCAGTTGCGCCGGCAAGTGGATATCGATGCGCCCGCCCCGGTAGCTTTGCTCTTGAGGGCGCGGGTGGTCGGCCGGCAATTGCAGCACTGAGAAATCATCTTCGAGCTGCGCTTTCCAGAAGGCCAACTGAGTCTGCAATTGCCCATCGGCCAGACGCTGGCGCTGCCAGGCGGCGTAATCGGCGTATTGCACCGGCAAGGCTGGCCGGCTCAGCGCTTGACCGCTGGCCCGGGCGTTATAGCTGGCGGCCAGCTCACGCACCATGACGCTCATCGACCAGCCATCGGAGACGATGTGGTGCATCAGCAACGTCAGCAGATGCTCGTCGTCTGCGGTCTTGAATACCGTGACGCGAATCAGTGGTCCGACAGACAGATCGAAGACGCTGGCGACGTGCTCTTCGATTCGACGAGTGACCGCATCAGCGCCCTGCCCACTCAGGTCTTCTGCGTGGATGACAACCGGTGCCGCTGGCAGAATCCGCTGCAATGGCTGGCCGTCCTGCTCTTCGAAAATCGTGCGCAGCGACTCATGCCTGGCGACCAGCGCATCGAAAGCGGCCTGCAAGGCCTGCCAATCCAGTGCGCCTTGCAGCTTGACCGCCAGCGGCGTGTTGTACGCCGCGCTCTGCGGGTTCAGCTTCCAGAACAGCCACTGCCGGTGCTGGGCATGGGAGACCGCCAGCGGCGCGCTGCGATCAAGCAATTGGATATCAGGGTCTTTGGCGTGACCGAGTCGCTGAACAGATAATGCGAAAGCGTGCAGATCACGGGTATCAAACAGCGCACGCAACGGGATATCGACGTCCAGTTGCCTGCGCGCCCGTGACACCACCTGCGTCGCCAGCAGCGAATGCCCGCCCAGGGCAAAGAAATTGTCCGTCAGCCCCACCCGCTCGACCTGCAGCACCTGCGCCCAGATGTCAGCCAGCCGGATCTGCAACGCCGTCATCGGCGCCACATGGCTTGCCACATTCGCCACCGGCGAAGGCAACGCTTTTACATCCACCTTGCCGTTGGCCGTGACCGGCAGTTGCGCCAGCACCTGCATATGGGTCGGCTGCATGTGCTCGGGCAGGGTCTGTTTCAGCTCGCCACGAATGGCGTCGACAAACGCCTGTTGCGCGGTGTCACCCGAAACCGGCGTTGCCGGTACCACCCAGGCAGCCAGTTGCCCGCCAGCGTCCTCGCCAATGACCCGCACTACAGCGTTGCCGATGGCCGGCAACTGGCGCAGGCGGCTTTCGATTTCTGCCAGTTCTACGCGATAACCACGGATCTTCACCTGGCCGTCCATGCGCCCGGCAAACACCAGTTCGCCCTGGGCATTGCGGCGCACCCAATCGCCGGTGCGGTACATCCGCGACCCCTTGGCGCTGGCAGGATCAGGCACGAAGCGCTCGGCGGTCAGGGCCGCCTGGCCCAGATAACCCCGCGCCAGGCCAGCCCCTGCAATGAACAGTTCGCCCCGTGCAAGACCTGGCACCGCGAGCAGGCAATCGCTCAACACCTGGGCACGGATATTGTCCAGCGGGCGGCCCAGTACCGGCTGGCCAGCCATGTCATGGGTCAGGACGCCGACGGTGGTTTCCGTCGGGCCATAGTGGTTGATTACGCGCAGTTCGGGCGCCAGTTGCGCGATGTGCGCCAGCAGGCCGGCCGGGCAGCTTTCGCCGCCGACGATCAGGCAACGGCGTGGCAAGGCCGTCGCGCCGGCGGCGAGCATGGCCTGCAAGTGCGAAGGCACGATTTTCAATGCATCGATGGCATGCTGGTGCATGTAGGCGGCGAAGGCATCGGCGTCGAGCACGGCGGGTTTGTCGAGCATATGCAGGGTCTTGCCGGCGCTCAGCGCACCGTAGAACACGGTATGGCCCAGGTCCGCCGCCGGGGTGGTGACCATCGCCAGGTTCTGGATGTCATCCAGCGGCAAGCGGCGCGATACGCCTTGCACATAGTTCACCAGCGCCGCATGACTGATCGCCACGCCCTTTGGCGTGCCGGTGGTGCCGGAGGTGTAAATCACATAGGCCAGGTTATCCGCGGCAACCGCTACCGCAGGCGCGTCGCTGCGGCGCAGCGCAGCATCCAGATGAATCCGCTGTACACCTTCCGGCAACGTGCCATTCCAGTCAGCCCTGGCCAGTACCAGACGCACATCACTGTCAGCCAGCATGAAGTCCAGGCGCCCATGTGGCTGATCAGGCTCCAGTGGCAGATAGGCTGCACCGGCCTTCAGTACCGCCAGAATGCCCACCAGCATGTCAATGGAGCGGTCAGCGATCACGCCAACCCGTTGATCAGGCTGTACGCCGCTTTCCAGCAGCACATGGGCAAAGGCGTTGGCCCGTTCGGTCAGTGTCAGGTAATCGATCTGCTGCTCGCCGCTGATCGCCGCCACACGCTGCGGATTGGCGTTGGCGGCCTGCTCGATCAGTTGATGAATGCACACGCCTGCGCCGTTTGTTTGTTCAGTGGCTGGCGACAGTTCAGGCAATGACAGCGGCAACTCACCGACTGCATGCCCCGGATTGGCAGTCAGGCCTTCCAGCAATTGCAGCCAGTGTTGCTGCAAGGTGGCGACGGTCGAGGCCTCGAACACATCCAGCGCGTAAGTGAAGACCGCCTGCAACCGGCCGGCGCTTTCGTAGGTGTCCAGCGACAGGTCGAAGCGGGCGCTGTGTTTGTCCAGCGTGACTTTTTCCAGCGCCAGCCCGGAGCGGGTGGTGATCTGCCCGGCATCGACCACGGTCGGCTGGTGATTGAACAGCACCTGGAACAGCGGATTGCGCCCCAGGCTGCGTTGCGGCTCGAACGCCTCGACCAAACGCTCGAACGGCAACTCCTGGTGCGCCTGTGCGCCCAGCGCCGTCTCCTTGACCCGCTGCAACAACTCACGCACATCGATCAGCGGATCGATCTCGGTGTGCAGCACCTGGGTATTGATAAAGCAGCCAATCAGCCCTTCAACCTCAGCGCGATTACGGTTGGCCACCGGCACGCCGACCCGAATCGCCTGTTGACCACTGTAGCGATGCAGCAACACCTTGAACGCCGCCAGCAACACCATGAACAGCGTCACACCCTGCTCGCGGGCCAGGCCGCGCAAGCGCTCGGCCAGCGCCGGCTCAATCTGAAACTCATGACGCGCACCGCGATAGCTTGGCGTCAGTGGGCGAGCGTGATCCAGCGGCAACTCCAGCGGCGCATGCTCGTCGCCCAGCTTGCTGCGCCAGTAGTCCAGCTGGCGATCCTGCTCGCCGGCCTCCAGCCAGCTGCGTTGCCACAGGGCATAGTCGCGGTACTGGATCGGCAGCGGCTGCAACGCCGCTTCACTGCCGCTGCTGGCGGCGTCGTAGAGGCGGATGAATTCATCGATCAGCACGTTGTAGGACCAGCCGTCGGCCACGATGTGGTGCAGGGTCAGCAGCAGCACATGCGCCTGATCGGCCAGTTTCAACAGTTGCACGCGCAGCAATGGTCCTTCGGCCAGATCGAAGGGCGCCAACGCTTCGGCGTCGGCCAATGCGCGAACCTGCTCTTCGCGTTTATCGGCATCCAGCCCGGTCAGATCGTGGCATACGATGTTCACCGCAAACAGCTCGACAATCCGCTGGCGGACCTGACCATCCTGCTCACTGAACACACAGCGCAAGGTCTCGTGACGTGCAATCAGGCCATCGAAGGCGCTGTGCAAGGCGGCCTGATCCAGCTCGCCATTCAAGCGCACGGCCATGGGCAGGTTGTAGGCGGCGCCTTGCGGGTCAAGCTGCCAGAGAAACCACATCCGCTGCTGGGCATAGGACAGCCCGTCGCGCGCATCGCTGACCCCATCGGCAGGGATGGGGAACAGGGAAAAATCCACGCCCTGCTGCTGCAAGCCGACGAGGAACAGGCGGCGTTTTTCCAGGGGCAGTTCGATAAAGCGGCGGGCGAGTCTCAGTGCGTCTTGGGCATTCATGCAATGCGTCCTTGTCGAATAGGAAGCGGGGCCAGAAGGCCCGGTCGATCCCACTAGAACGAAACAACAAGGGGTTGATTTAGCCCGCCGGCGCAAATGCAAACCGGCCCATCAAGGGCCGGTCGGGAGGTTGTCGCCCAGCGTATGAAGGTCAGCCACGAAGCGCTTGCGAATACCCCTGCGCCATCGCCACGACGACTTTGCGGCTGCCGGTAAACGGCGAGCGCGCGTGCGCAGCAAGCATGTTGTCGAGCATCAGCACATCGTTTTTCAGCCACGGGAAACTGATCGTGCACTCGTCCAGCACGCCACGAATCTCGTCCAGCAGACTGTCTTCGATAGGGCTGCCGTCGCCGTAATAAACGTTACGCGGCAGATCTTCCTCGTCGACGATGTCCAGCAGGCTTTCGCGCACTTCCGGTTGCAGGTTGGAGATGTGGAACAGGTGCGCCTGGTTGAACCAGACCCACTCCTTGGTCACCGGATGCCGGGCCACCGACTGGCAGACCTGCCGGGTGCGCAGCTCGCCGTCGTCTTTCCATTCGCACTGGATATTGTGTGCGCGACAGTAGGCCTCGACGACTGCCGGATCCTCGGTGTTGAACACCTGATCCCAGTCCACGTCCAGGCCGTTACCGTAGTTGCGTACGTACATCAGGCGCTTTTCAATAAAGCGTTCGCGAATCGCGACCGGGATGCGCCGGTAGACTTCGCGGCTGTCGGCAATCGGTGTCTCGCCACCGGTTTCAGCCGGTATCACGCTGTAGAACCAGATTTTCATCGGCCATTCCAGGGTGTAGGCCTGCTCGTTGTGCAGCGGAATGCTCTGGTGCGCCGGGTACTCGGTGGAGGTGTAGACCCCTTTGGCGACGTTGCTGCGTGGCGTCGAGCCGAACTCGTAGTTGAGCAATGGATGGCCGAACGAGGAGGCGAATTCGCGGAACGCTTCGTTGCCGGCCACCTCGAAACCGCGAAACAGGATGCCGCCACTCTGAATCAGGTGCCGGTCCACCAGCGGCTTCAACCCGTCAAATGCCGCCTGCAAGCTCATGCCCGGCTCGGGCGCCTGGATCAGCAGCGGCAGGGTGCCCTTGTGCGCTTGCAGCGGCTTGATATCGAAACTCAGCACTTCACTCATGGAATAAACCTCGGGCGCCCGGGAACACGTCTGTTTCAGGCTGAACGAGTACGCGACCCAGAAAATTAGCCGGCGGGCACCAGGTAAACCCCGCCAGTCACGGCTCGTCATTCAGGTATCGATCCTTGTAGAAGGCGGCTTCCGATGCTCTCCACCCTCGGCAAAAACCTGCGCAGCGCCGTACAGAAAGTCCTCCCGGCGAAACGCCCCAGTTATCGCCTCTTCGACATCATCCTCAGGCAACGCATCGACATCAGCCCGTCCCTGACCCGCTTCGTCTTCACCGGCCCTGAAGTGCAGCACATGCAGACACAGGCCCCGGACCAGCGCGTCAAGCTGCTGTTTCCCGGTGCCGACGGCCAGCCGCCGCAATTGCCGCTGGAGGACAACTGGCACCAGACCCTGCGCAGCCAGGACCCGGCCAGCAAACCGCCGATGCGCACCTACACGATCCGCGCCTTGCGCCGTGAACGGGCCGAGGTGGAGGTGGAGTTCGTGCTGCATGGCGAAACCGGCCCGGCCTCACGCTGGGCCACGCATGCCCGGCCCGGTGACCGATTGCAGATGGTGGCGCCCCATGCCGACTACCCAGGCGATCCGGGCGGTTATGAATGGCAGCCGCCGGCAGGCATTCGCCATGTATTGCTGATAGGCGACGAGACGGCGTTGCCGGCGATTGCCGGGATTCTCGAGCAACTGGCTGATCGGCCGCAGCCGCCGCAGGTGCAGGCGTTTATCGAGGTGCCGCAGGCCGGCGACCGATTGGCTATTCGCCAGCCGGCCAATGCCCAGGTCAACTGGCTGGTGCGTGATGAGTTGGCGCTCGGGCATGGCGATGGCATGCGCCGGGCCGCACTGGAACTGGCGACACTGCCGGCATCAGCGGCCCGCCTCAACGCACCGCAGAAGATCCATGAAGTGGATATCGACACGCAGATTCTGTGGGACCTGGCCAAGCCGTCGGACAGTGAGTTTTATGCCTGGGTCGCGGGGGAGTCGGCCGCGGTCATGGCGATTCGTCGGCATCTGGTCGGGGCGTTGGGGCTGGATAAGCGGGCACTGACGTTTATGGGTTATTGGCGGTTGGGCCGGGTTCTGGATTAGAGCCTTTCGCGGCTAAAGCGGTTCGCCGCCCGACCGCTCCTACGGACGGTGATATCCGCAGGAGCGGTTTTAACCGCGAACAACCATCACGCACACGCAAGCCGTGAAGACCGACGCACATCCACCTCAAGACAATGCCTGAGAATGCGCAGCACCTTGGCTTGCTGCTCATGGATGAAGAAATGCGTGCCCGGCAGCATTTCCAGCGAGAAGTTGGCAGCGCTTTCGAGCTGCCAGGCAATCAATTGCTCTTGGGTGGCCTTGTCCTGCTTGCCGCCCAGCACATGGATCGGGCAGTCCAGGCGTGGACGGCTGCGGTATTCGTAAAGGCCGCACAGGCGAAAATCCGCACGCAGGACCGGCAGGGTCAGGTCCATCAGTTCCTGGTTGTCCAGCACCTCTTGCGCGGTGCCGTTCAGGTCACGCAGTTCGGCCTTGAGTTCGTCGTCGGTCTTGGGGTCGGCAAAGCCGCGGGCGTAGTCGTCGCGCTGGCTGGGCGCGGCGGTGCCAGAGGCAAACAGCGACACCGGTGACGGTGCGCCGAACTCACGCAGGGCATGAATCATTTCAAAGGCCAGCAGCGCGCCCAGGCTGTGCCCGAACAGCGCGTAGGGGCCGTTGATACGCGGGATGAGTTCCCTGACCAGTTGCCGGGCCAGGGCCTGCATGTCGGTCTGCAAGGGCTCGCCCAGGCGGGCGCCACGGCCGGGCAGCTCGACCGGCTGCACGCTCAGCCACTCGGGCAGCGCGCGCCGCCAGCGACTATAGACCATGGCGCTGGCGCCAGAATACGGCAGGCAGAAGAGTTGCACGGTGGTCATGGCAAAGGCCTCAGTGAACGGCGTGGTCGCCTTGTTTCAGGCGCGCCTGTTCTTCCATGTGCTTGCGCAGGCTCAAGGGGCGCATGTCGGTCCACACCTCTTCGATGTAGGCCAGGCACTCTTTCTTGAAGCCGCTCTTGCCAACGGTGCGCCAGCCTTTCGGGACTTCCTTGTAGTCGGGCCAGATGGAGTATTGCTCTTCGTGGTTGACGACCACCTGGAACAGGATGTCTTCGCGGTCGAATACTGAGGTCATGGTGAGGCTCCGTAGTAAGGCTGAAGGTCGCGAGCGGCGCCGGGCCGGCTCTAAGGACTAAACGAGTGATGCACAAAAAAATTAAGCCAGGATCACGGGGAGCGCGCTTGCCGGTATGCCAGACCACCGCGACCGAGTGCGTAGCGCTCGCAAAAATTGATTAAACGCAACAATTTTTTGACTGCGAACTCATCAGGGATCTATGAAACGCCACAAATTTACGACTGCTAACGCAGCCGGTCGCGGTGGTCCGGCATCCCGGCAAGCGCGCTCCTACAAAAGTCTTGTGGTTTCTGGGCGATTGCGTTGGGTCAGCCTTATCACGCCGACGCCACGGCCGCCTGCACCGCCCTGGCAAAAATCCGTGCCACTTCATCGACCTGTTCGTCGGTGATGATCAGCGGCGGCAGAAAGCGCACCACGCTGCTGTGACGGCCGCCCAGTTCCAGGATCAACCCGCGCTTGAGGCACTCGCGTTGAATACGCCCGGCCAGCGCGCCGTCGGTTGGTGGGTGGCCTTGGGCGTCGGGCTGGCCGTGCGGGTCGACCACTTCGACGCCGAGCATCAGGCCCAGGCCGCGCACGTCGCCCAGGTGCGGCACTTTCTTTTGCAGCTCCAGCAAGTGGTGGCGCAAGCGCTGGCCGACGTCGGCAGCGTGGCCGGCCAGGTTGTGCTCTTCGATGTAGCGAATCACCGCAGAGCCTGCGGCCATGGCCATCTGGTTGCCGCGGAAGGTGCCGGCATGCGCACCCGGTTGCCAGCTGTCGAGCCAGTCCTGATAGACCATCACCGCCAGCGGCAGGCTGCCGCCGATGGCCTTGGACATCACCACCACATCCGGCACGATGCCGGCGTGCTCGAAGGCGAACAGCTTGCCGGTACGACCGAAACCGGTCTGGATCTCGTCGATGATCAGCGGAATCTTGTGCCGCGCGGTGATTTCGCGCAGGCCACGCAGCCAGGTGTTGGCCGCCGGAATGACACCGGCTTCGCCCTGCACGGCTTCGACGATGACCGCCGCCGGCGGCTGCACGCCGCTTTCCGGGTCGCTGAGCAGGTTGTCCAGGTAATGCAGGTTGGTCTGCACCCCCGCCTCGCCGCCCTGGCCGAACGGGCAGCGGTAGTCGTAGGGGAACGGCATGAACTGCACGCCGGTGCTGAGCAGCGCGCCCAGCGGAGTCTTGGCCTTGAGGTTACCCATCAGGCTCAGCGCGCCCTGGCTCATGCCGTGGTAACCACCGTGAAAGGCAATGACTGTGCTGCGCCCGGTGGCGATGCGCACCAGTTTCAGCGCCGCTTCTACCGCGTCGGTGCCGGTCGGGCCGGTGAACTGGATCTTTGCCCTGGCGGCAAAGGCCGGCGGCAGGATGGCGAACAGGTCCTGGACAAAGCGGTCCTTGACCGGCGTGCTCAGGTCCAGGGTGTGCAGCGGCAGTTCATCGTCAAGCACCTGGCGAATGGCATCGGTGATCACCGGGTGGTTATGCCCCAGCGCCAGGGTGCCGGCACCGGCCAGGCAGTCGATGAAGGTGCGGCCTTCGACGTCCTCGACATACAGGCCCCGGGCGCGCTTGAGCGCCAGCGGAATCCGCCGCGGGTAGCTGCGTGCGTTGGACTCCTGCTGTTTTTGCCGGGCCAGGATCGGGTTGTCCTCGAACCGGTAGTCCTTTTCTTCGTCGTGGGCCTTGATCGGGCTTTCGGCAAACGCTGTGCTCATGGGTGCGCTCCTGAATGATGTAAAAAGCCTTGGAAAATTCCACTGTGTCCCTGATACAACGCTATTGCCTGGCCAACAGAGACCCGGTAGGAGCGCGCTTGCCCGCGACCGGCTGCGCAGCAGTCGTAAAATTGTGGCGTTTCATCAATTTTGCGAGCGCTGCGCACTCGGTCGCGGGCAAGCGCGCTCCTACACAGGGGTCACCGTTACAGCGCCTCCAGGCGGGACATCAGGTCGTCGAGGGCGCTGACTTTCTGTTCGGTCAGTGCCGTGCCGTCGAGTTGTTCGATGTGGCGGGCCAGTTCCTGCACCGTGCTGCACTCGAACATCGCCCGCAGTGGCACGCTGCGCTGCAGGGTCTGCTGCACGCGCGAGGCAATTTGTGTGGCCAGCAACGAATGCCCGCCCAGGTCAAAGAAGTTATCGGTGACGCCAACCCGCTCCACGCCCAGCACCTCACCCCAGATACGCGCCAGGGTGGTTTCCAGTCCGGTGGTCGGGGCCTGATAGTCGCTGACGCTGAACGCCAGCGCCGGCAGGGCCTTACGGTCGAGCTTGCCGTTGGGGTTGAGCGGCAGCTTGTCGAGCACCTGCCAGTGGCGCGGCACCATGTACTCGGGCAGGCTCTGCGCCAGGTGCGCTTTGAGTGCGTCAACGTCTGGCGTAGCGTTTTTGCCGACCACATAGCCGACCAGGTACTGGCCGGTGGCGGTGTGTTGCGCCGCCACGGCGGCGTCGTGCACCTGTGGCCACTGGCGCAGCCGCGCTTCGATTTCGCCCAGCTCGATGCGGTAGCCGCGAATCTTCACCTGATGGTCGACACGACCGACATACTCCAGCACGCCGTCATCACGACGCCGGGCCAGGTCGCCACTGCGGTACACGCGCTCACCCGGCGCGCCGAACGGATCGGGCAGGTACGCCGCCGCCGTGCGCGCCGGATCGTTGAGGTAGCCACGGCCGACCCCGGTGCCGGCAATGAACAGCTCGCCCTGGGCCAGGGTCGCCACGGGCTGCAATTCATCGTCGAGCAGGTACAGGCGATTGTTGTCGGTCGGCGTGCCGATCGGCAGGTAGCTGCCGGCGGTGGACGCCTGATCCACCGGGAACAGCGCCACGTCATCGGAGCACTCGGCCGGGCCGTAGGCGTTGACCAGGGTGATCGCCGGGTAGCGTTGCAACCACTGTTGCGCCAGCGCCGGGGGCATGGCCTCACCCGTAGGCAGCAGCCAGCGCAAGTGATCGAGCATGGCCGGCGGTTCGGCGAGCAGGCTCTGGATCAGCGACGGCACGCTTTCGAGCACGCTGATGCCGGTGTCCTGCACATGGCGCAGCAAGGCGGCCGGGTCGTGGGCGATCAGGTCGGGAACGATCTCGACGCGCGCACCGCACAGGGCAGCCGCGAGGAATTGCCACACCGAAATGTCGAAGCTTTGCGAGGCGGTCTGGGCGATCACCGACTGTTCGTCCAGGTTGAAATACGGCACCTTGCTCAGCTGGTTATTGAGCATGCCCGCCTGCTGCACCGCCACGCCCTTGGGCACGCCGGTAGAGCCGGAGGTGTAGATCACGTACGCCAGGTGCTGGCCGGTCACGGCGATGTTCGGAGACGAATCATCGCCCTCGCCGGCCTGGAGGTCCTCCCAGACCAGCAAGCGCGGCCGGCCACCGGCACAGCCCAGCTCTTCAAGCAGCTCTTCGGCCTGCTGGCGGCAGGCGGCGCTGCACACCAGCACTTGCGCGGCGCTGGTGTCGACGATCTGCGCCAGGCGCTGTTGCGGGTGCGCCGGGTCCAGCGGCAGGTAGCCGGCGCCGGCCTTGAGGGTGCCGATCATCATGCCCAGCAACGGCAGGCTGCGTTCGGCCATCAGCGCCACGGGCTGGTCGGGCTGCACCCCGGCCGCCCGCAACGCGTGACCCAGACGATTGGCGCGACGGTCCAGCTCGGCATAACTCCACTGCTCGCCCATGCAAGCGGCGGCGATGCGCTGCGGGTGGGCGGCCACGTTTGCTTCAAACAGCGGCACATAACCCTGTTGCAGCGGGTAGTCACGTTCGCTGCGGTTGCAGTCTTCGATCAGGAAGCGGCGCTCCTCATCAGCCACCAGCGCCAGCGCCGAGAAGTCCTGGTCGAAGCCGTCGGCCAGGGCCAGCAGCAGGCGCTGGAAGTCGCCCAGCAGGCGCTCGATGGTCGGGGCGTCGAAGAAGCGCCGGTCGTAGGACAGGTGCAGGCCCAGGTCGTCGCCGGGGTAGCAGACCACGGTCAACGGGTAGTTGGTGTGCGTGCGCCCGGAACCGGATCGGGCATTGAGGCCTTCGGCGCCTTGCAGCACGGTGGCGTCCACGGGGGCGTTCTCGAACACGAACAGGCTGTCGAACAGTGGCTGGCCCTTGGGCAGTTCGCTGCACTCCTGAATGCTCACCAGCGGCAGGTGCTCATGCTCGCGCAGCGCCAGGTTGCGCTCGAACAGTTGCTGCAACCACTGGCGCACGCTCAGGCGCTCGCCGGCGGCCGGCATCGGCACCCGCAGCGGAATACTGTTGATGAACAGGCCGACGCAATTTTGCATCTGCGGCAGGCTCGCCGGGCGACCGGCCACGGTAACGCCGAACAGCACGTCGCGCTCGCCGCTGTAGCGACGCAGCACCAGCGACCAGGCCGCTTGTGCGAAGGTATTGACGGTCAACTGATGCGCTTGCGCCAGTTCCTTCAGGCGCAGGCCTTGTTCCGGCAGCAGGCGGCTGTAGGCATCGCCGACGATCATGCCACCGTTGTCGTGCAGGATCGGCCGGTCGCTGGGGATCAGTGTCGGGCGTTCGAAGCCGCTCAGTGCCTGGCGCCAGTAGGTGCTGGATTGCTCCAGGCCCTGGTGATGCAGCCAGGCAATGAACTCGCGGTAGCGCGGCGGCGTGCTCAGGTTGGCCTCGCGGCCTTCGCCCAGCGCCTGATAGAAGGCGAAGAAATCGCCCATCATGATCGAGCGGCACCAGGCATCGATGAGGATGTGGTGGTTGCTCATGATGAACCAGTGGCGATCGGCGGCCAGGCGAATCAGGCGCAAGCGCAGCGGCGGCGTTTGCAGCAGGTCGAAGCCGGCCAGGCGCTCGGTCTCCAGCAGCGCTTGCAGGCGTGTTTCATGGCCGTCGGCGGGCAGCTCGCTCCAGTCAAGGAACTCGACGCCGTCACCGTCGCCGCGATGGATGATCTGCAGCATCTGCTCGCCGGTGTTCCACACAAACGAGGCACGCAGCGCTTCGTGGCGGGCTACGACCAGACGCCAGGCACGCTCGAAGCGTGGCACGTCGAGCACGCTGTCGATGCTGTAGCGGTCCTGCATGAAGTAGATGCCGGTGCCGGCCTCCAGCAGGGTATGCAGCAGCATGCCCTCCTGCATCGGGGTCAGCGGGAAAATGTCGTCAATGGCGTTGAACGGCAGCGGCAAGGCGTCCAGCTGCGGCTGGCTGAGGTGCGCCAGCGGGAAGTCCGATGGCGTGATGCCGCCGGCCTCGGGCGCCACACAGTGGGCGATCAGGGCGCGCAGTTCGGCCTGATAGGCAGCGGCCAGACGCTCGATGGTTTCCGGGCGGAACAGCTTGTCGCTGAAGGTCCAGCGCAGGGTCAGCTCGCCGCCGTACACCTGACCGTCGACGCTCAGCCAGTTCGGCAGTGCGGCATCCGGCGCATGCTGTGCACCGCCCGCCTCGTCCAGCGGCCGCAGCAGCGCGTCGGCAGCAAAGCCCTGGTCGAACTGGCCCAGGTAGTTGAAGGTGATCCGCGCTTCGGGCAATTCAGCCATGGCGCGACGGCTATGCGCATCGGCCAGATAGCTGAGCACGCCATGCCCCAGGCCCTTGTGCGGCACGCCGCGCAGGTGTTCCTTGATGGCCTTGAGGCTGGCGCCGAGATCACTGGCGGGTGTCAGGCGCAGCGGGTAGGCGCTGGTGAACCAGCCTACCGTGCGGCTCAGGTCGATGTCGTCGAACAACGCTTCGCGGCCATGGCCTTCAAGCTGCACCAGGGCCGAGTCTTGCCCGGTCCAGGCGCACAGGGTGCGGGCCAGCGCGGTGAGCAGCAGATCGTCAACCCGGGCGCGATAGGCCTGCGGGGCCTGGTTGAGCAACTGGCGGGTGGTGTCGGCGTCCAGGGTCAGGCTGACCCGGCGCGCATCGCGTTCCAGGTTCGGCTCACCGCTGAAATCCCGCGGCAGCTCGTTGTTTGCACCTTGCAACTGCGCCTGCCACCAGCCCAGTTCTTCACGCAGCGACTCGCTGCCGGCATAGGCTTGCAGGCGACCGGCCCAGTCACGCAGCGAACTGGTCTTGGCCGGCAGGTTGATTGTCTGGCCCTGTTCCAGTTGGCGATACACCGTTTGCAGGTCCTCAAGCAGCACCCGCCACGACACGCCGTCCACCGCCAGGTGATGGATGGCCAGCAGCAGACGCTGCGGCGTGCCCGGCACCTGCACCGCCCGCAGCAGCGGGCCGTGTTGCAGGTCGAGGCTGTGCTGGGCCTGTTCGAACAGCGCAAGACGCTGCGCAGCATCCGCCGCCTCATGCACCCAGAGCAGCGCCTGGGTGGCATCGTGCGCCGCGTATTCGGCCTTTGCCAGTGCGGTAAAGCGCAGGCGCAGGGCGTCGTGATGGGCCACCAGTGCTTGCAGGGCCTGCTCCAGCAGCGGCGCCTGCAGCGGCTGGGCGCTTTGCAGCAGCAGCGACTGGTTCCAGTGTTGCGGATTGCTTTGCGGCGTCTCGAAGAACCAGTGCTGGATCGGCGTCAGCGCCGTCTCGCCCAGCACCGGGCCCTGGTCGATGCTCAGGCGCTGGCTCTGTTTGGCGGCGGCGGCCAGGGTGCGTACGGTCTGGTGCAGGAACAGGTCCTTGGCGCTGAAATGCACGCCCGCCTGGCGCGCACGGCTGACCACCTGGATCGACAGGATCGAGTCGCCGCCCAGCGCGAAGAAGTTGTCGTCGATGCCGATGCGCGGCACGCCGAGCACCGATTGCCAGACCTCGGCCAGACTCTGCTCGACCGGATTGCGCGGTGCCTGGTAGTCGTTCTGGGCGGCGGCCAGGTCCGGCTGCGGCAGGGCGCGACGGTCGAGCTTGCCGTTGGCGGTCAGCGGGAAGCGCTCCAGCACCATCAGGTGCGCGGGCACCATGTGCTCGGGCAACGCGACCAGCAGCTGTGCTTTCAGCTCGGCAATCAGCTCATCGTTAGCCTGCGCCGACTCGGCCAGCAGGTAGCCGACCAGTTGCTTGCCGGACGGGCCGTCAAGCGCCAGCACCACCGCTTCACGGACGTTTTCATGGGCCAGCAGGCTGGCTTCGATTTCGCCCAGTTCGATGCGGAAACCGCGCACCTTGACCTGCTGGTCGATACGCCCGAGGTATTCCAGCTGGCCGTCGCGGCCCTGGCGCACCAGGTCGCCGGTGCGGTACAGACGCCCGCCCTCGGCACTGAACGGATCAGCGACAAAGCGTTCGGCACTCAGGCCGGCGCGGCCCAGATACCCCCGCGCCAGGCCGTAGCCGCCGACATACAGCTCACCACTGGCACCGGCCGGCACCAGCGCCAGGTCGGCGTCCAGCACATACAACTGGCGGGCGCCGACCACGCGGCCGATCGGCACGCTGCCCAGCCCTTCGGGCAACGTCTCGGGCGCGGCACAGGCGGTGGGCATGACCACGGTTTCGGTCGGGCCGTAGGCGTTGAATACAGTCTGCGGGCTGAAGCTGTCGCGCAGGGTGTGCAAGTGCTCCGGGGTCAGCGCTTCGCCGCCGGTGATGATCAGGCGCACCGGCAATTGCTCGTCGCGGCTGCGCAGCCACTGCGCCAGTTGCCCGCCGTAGCTGGGCGTAAAGCCCAGCACGTTGATGCTGTGGGTACGAATAAGACCGCAGATCGACTCGGCGTCCCACTGGCCCTGTTCGCGCAGCACCACTTCGGCGCCGAACAGCAGCGGCACCAGCAGGCGCTCGGTGGCGGCGTCGAAGTTGATCGAGTAGAAATGCAGCTCGCAGTCAGCCGGGTTAGTGCCGAACCGTTCGCCCACGGCCTGGCAGTGCATGGCCAGCGGGCCATGTTCCACGGCCACGCCCTTGGGCAGGCCAGTGGAGCCGGAGGTGTAGATCAGGTAGGCCAGATGCCCGGGCAGGCAACGCTGTGCAGGGTCGCTGCCCGGATAGCCGGCCAGCGCCGGCAAGTCCTGTTCCAGGCTCCAGGCGTAGACATTGCCCGGCAGCGGCGCGAGTTGCTCGAAGAGGATGTCGTGACCCAGCAACACGCTGATGTGGCTGTCTTCGATCATGTAGCGCAGGCGCTGCTGCGGGTATTCCGGGTCCAGCGGCACATAGGCGCCCCCGGCCTTGAGCACCGCCAACAGGCCGACCACCATGTCCAGCGAGCGGCGCAGGGCCAGGCCCACGCGCACTTCGGGGCCGACGCCCAGTTCGATCAGTCGATGCGCCAGGCGGTTGGCCCGGGCATTGAGTTCGGCGTAGGTCAGCGACTCGCCGGCGCAGGTCAGCGCCCGGCCGTACGGCGTGGCCTGGACCTGACGCTGGAACAGCGCCGCCACGCCGGGCGGGGTTTCGTTCAGCGCCGGACCACGGCCGCTGTCGAGCAAGGCCTGGTGTTCAGGGGCGCTCAACAGCGGCAGTTCGCTCAGGCGGGTGTCCGGTGCGTCGAGCATGGCGCGCAGCAGTTGTTGCCAGTGCCCGGCCATGGCTTCGATGCGCTCGGCGTCGAACAGGTCGGTGCTGTAGGTCAGGCAGCAGCGCAGTTGCGCGTCGAAGTCGGTGACTTCCAGGTTGAGGTCGAACTTGGTGGCGCGGGCATCATTGACCAGGTAGTCGACCTGCACGCCGCCGGCCAGCGTGCGCTGCTGCTGGAATTCCCAGCGCTGCACATTGCACATCACCTGGAACAGCGGGTTGAACGCGGCGCTGCGTTGCGGGTGCAGGGCTTCGACCAGATGATCGAACGGAATGTCCTGGTGCGACTGGCCGTCGATGGCCACCTGGCGCACCTGATCGAGCAGTTCGCTGACGCGCATCTGCCCGTGCGGCTGGATACGCAGCACCTGGGTGTTGAGGAACGCGCCGATCAGCCCTTCGCTTTCCGGGCGGATGCGGTTGGCCAGCGGCACGCCGATGCGCAGGTCGTCCTGACCGCCGTAGCGGTACAGCAACACGCTCAGGGCGGCGGTCATGGTCATGAACAGGGTCAGGCCGCGCTCGCGGTTGAAGCGGCTGACCTGACGGGCCAGTGCCTCATCCAGATCGAAGCGGTGCAGCTCGCCACGATGGCTCTGCACCGCAGGGCGTGGCCGGTCGGTAGGCAGGCTCAGCAGCGGCTGCTCGCCACCCAGTTGCGCCAGCCAGTACTCGCGCTGGCGTTGCAGTTCGCCGGCTTCCAGCCACTGGCGATGCCAGGCGCTGTAGTCCAGGTATTGCACCGGCAGCGGCGCCAGTGGCGATTCATGGCCTTCGACAAAGGCGCCGTACAGCGCCGACAGCTCCCGGGCAAAAATGTCCATCGCCCAGCCTTCGGTGACGATATGGTGCAGGGTGATCAGCAGGTGATGCTCCTGCTCGCCGCTGCGCACAAGGCAGACGCGCAGCAACGGGCCGTGTTCCAGGTCGAACGGTGCATGCGCCTGCTCATCGGCCAGGCGCTCGATACTCGCCTGCCGCTGGGCAGGCGACTGCGCGCTGATGTCCCGTTGTGCCATGCGCACATCGGACTGCGCCGCCACGCGCTGCCAGGGCTTGCCGTCAGCGCTGGGGAAGGTGGTGCGCAAGCTTTCATGGCGCGCAATCAAAGTCTGCAAGGCCCGCTCGAAGGCATCGATATCCAGCGCACCGCGCAAGCGCGCCATGCCACCGACGTTGTACGCCGGGCTGTCCGGGTCCAGTTGCCAGAGGAACCACATGCGCTGCTGCGAATACGACAGCGGCACGCGCAGAGTGCGGTCAATCAGCGCAATGGCGCCCTGGCGGTCGACCAGGCCATCGGCCTGCGCCCTGGTCACCCAGGCGGCAAAGGCTTCCAGGGTCCGCGATTCGAACAGGCTGCGCAGCGGCAGTTCGACACCGAAGGCCTGCCGCGCACGGGAGACGATGCGGGTGGCCAGCAACGAATGCCCGCCCAGTTCGAAGAAGTCGTCATCAAGGCCGACCTGTTCCAGTTCGAGCATGTCGCTCCAGATCGCCGCCAGTGCGCGCTCCAGCTCGTTGCGCGGCGCACGGTACTCACGTTGCGCAGCCTCCGGTTGCGGCAAGGCACGGCGGTCGAGTTTGCCGCTCGGGGTCAAAGGCAGTTCTGCCAGACGCAGCACATGCGCCGGGATCATCGGCTCGGGCAAGGCAGTGCGCAGCGCGGCACGAATGCGCTCGCTCAGTTCCACTGGCGACTCATCGCCATCGACCACCAGATAAGCCAGCAACTGCCCGCCGCCGGCGCCTTCGCCAAGAATCACCACGGCCTGACGCACGCCGGGCTGGGTAAGCATTTCACTGCGAATTTCGTCCAGCTCGATGCGCACGCCGCGCAGCTTGACCTGCTCGTCAAGACGACCGAGGTAGTCCAGCACGCCGTCGCTGCGCCAGCGCGCCAGGTCGCCGCTGCGGTACACGCGAGCGCCCTCTTCAGCCGGCAGAAAGCGGCTGGCGGTCAGCGCCGGCTGGCCGAGGTAGCCACGCGCCAGGGCGCTGCCGCCCAACAGCAGTTCACCCCGGGCACCGGGGGGTGCCAGTTGCCAGTCGCCCTCGCGAATCTCGGTGACCACATTGCTCAGTGGCCGACCGATCGGCACCCGTGCGCCGCGCTCTGCACCACAGGTCCAGTGGGTGACGTTGATGGCGCTTTCGGTCGGGCCATAACGGTTGTGCAGCGTCACATTCGGCAAGCGCTGCCGGATGCGCCGGCACAGTTCGGCCGGCAACGCCTCGCCACCGGAGAACAGGTGACGCAGGCTGGCGCAGTGTTCGACCTGATCTTCGTCGATGAACAATTGCAGCAGCGGCGGCACGAAGTGCAGCAGGGTCACGCCATGTTCGATCACCCGCTCTACCAGCCGCTGCGGGTCGCGGTGTTCGCCATTGGCAGCCAGCACCAGCTGGCTGCCAGAGATCAGCGGCAGGAAGCATTCCCACAGCGAAACGTCGAAGCTCAGTGGCGCCTTTTGCAGCAGCACGTCAGTCGGACCGACCGCATACTCGCGCTGCATCCAGTCCAGGCGCTCGACCAATGCGCCGTAGCTGTTGCCGACCGCCTTGGGCTGGCCGGTGGAGCCGGAGGTGTAGATCACGTAGCCCAGGGTGTGCGGGTGTACCTCGATGACAGGTGCGCTGTCGGCGCCCGGGCTGCGGGCGACATCGTCCAGCGCCAAGGTGACGATGCGTGCCGGTACGTCGAAGGTGTCCAGCACCTGTTGCTGGCCCAGCAGTAAAGCAATGGCGCTGTCGGCGAGCATGTACTGCAAGCGCTCACGCGGGTAATCCGGGTCCAGCGGCACATAGGCAGCGCCGGCCTTGACGAGGGCAACCACCGCGATCATCAACTCCAGCGAACGCTCGGCCAGCACGCCGACGCGTACTTCCGGGCCGACGCCTTGCGCTTGCAGACGCAGCGCCAGGTGGTTGGCCTGACGCTCGAGTTCGGCATAGCTCAGCGACTGGCCGGCAAAGCTCAGTGCGGTTTGCCCCGGTGTGCGGGCGGCTTGCAGTGACAGGCGCTGCGCCAGTTGCCAGCCCGGTTGCGGCTGCGGATTACGGCCCCAGCGGTGCAGTTGCCGGGAGGCTTGTTCAGCCAGCAACGGCAGGTCGCCGAGTGCCTGGTCAGGGTGGGCGCAGACCTGCTCCAGCAGGCTGACGAAGTGCCCGGCCAGGCGCTGGACGGTGGCGGCGTCGAACAGCGCGACGGCGTAGTCGAATGACAGGCGGATGCGCCCTTGCGGGTCTTCTTCGCTGTGCAGTTGCAGGTCGCACTTGGCCTCGCGGCTGTGCCACGGCAGCTCTTCGGCCAGCAGGCCGGGCAGGCGCTTGAGCGCATCGGTGTGGCGTTGCAGGTGGTTGAACATCACCTCGAAACCGGCTGCATCGCCGAGGGCAGCGGTAACCTGTTCGTAGTCGATCGTCTGATTGGCCTGGGCCGCTTGCACGCGGGCGCTGACCGCCCTCAGCAGGCTAAGGAAATCCTGGCGTGAATCAACCTGCACACGCAGCACCTGGGTATTGATGAAAAAGCCGATCAGGCCCTGGGTTTCGAGCAACGGACGGTTGGCATTGGGCACCCCGACGCGGATGTCGTGCTGGCCGGTGTAGCGTTGCAGCAAGGCCTGGAACGCGGCCAGTAACAGGCTGAAGGTGCTGACCCCACAACTGCGCGCCAGGCCCTGCACGCGCTCGCCCAGCGCCTTGTCCAGACGCAGGCCCAGGCGTTCGGCGGCCGAGGGCGTGGCGCTGCGCGGACGGTCCAGCGGCAAGGCCAGCGGCTCGCGCTCGCCCTCCAGGGCTTCGCGCCAGTAGTCGAGCTGGCGCTGTTGTTCGCCGGCATCGAGCGTGTCGCGCTGCCAGGCGGCGTAGTCGGCGTACTGGATGCCCAGCGGCGCCAGCTGCGGGTCCTGGCCCTGGCTGTAGCCGGCGTACAGGCGGGCGAATTCGTCCAGCAGAATGCCCAGCGACCAGCCGTCGGCGACGATGTGGTGCAGGGTCACCAGCAGCAGGTGATCCTCGTCGTCGAGGCTGACCAGTTTGATGCGCAACAGCGGGCCTTGCTCCAGGTCGAACCGGTTGTGCGCTTCGGCTTCCTGAAGCGTACGGGCGCGGGCTTCACGCTCGGACGCCGGGAGTTCGCTGAGGTCTTCGCGCACCAGTTCCCAGCCGCTATGACCGAGGATGCGTTGCAGGCCGATGCCGTCCTGTTGCCCAAAGTGCGTGCGCAGGGCTTCGTGGCGCGCGATCAGGGTGGTGAAGACGCGCTCGACTGCCACCACGTCCAGCTCGCCGCGCAGGCGCAGGCCGCCAGGGATGTTGTAGGCCACGCTGTCCGGTTGCAGTTGCCAGAGGAACCACAGGCGGTTCTGCGCCGCCGACTGGATCAGGGCGCCGTCGCGTGGCACCCGCGCAATGCCGGTGGCCGGTGCACGGCGACCTTCGACAGCGGCGGTGAATTGCGCCAGGGTCGGGGCCTCGTAGAGCGTGCGCAGTTGCACGTCCAGGCCCAGTTCGTCGCGCAGCTCGGCGATCATCTGGATGGCCTGGATCGAGTTGCCGCCCAGGCCGAAGAAGCTGGCCTCGGGGCTCAGGGTCTCGACCTTGAGCGATTGGCACCAGGCATGCTGAATGCGTTGTGCGAGGGTCTGGACATTGACTGTCTTGGTTGCAGCCGCCTGTTCGCCCAGACGCCACAGGGTCAGCGCCTGCAGGGTGCCGTCCTTGAGCTGCGCGGCGCAGGCCGAGCGCTGCAACTTGCCGCTGGAGGTCTTGGGCAGGCTGCCCGGTTCCAGCAGGGCCACCAGCGCCGGGGCTTCGTGATGCACCTCGGCGACGGCCTGGCGAATCTGTTCGATCAACTGCCCGGGCGCTTGCTGGCTGTGCGCGCGGCGCCCGACCTCGGCGGCAACGCCAAAGGATTCGACGCCGTCGTGCTGCACGGCAAACACCGCGACCCGGCCCTTGCGCACCGCGTCGATGTGGCGTTCGACGGTGCGCTCGATGTCCTGCGGGTACAGATTCTGGCCGCGTACGATCAGCATGTCCTTGATCCGCCCGCTGACGTACAACTGACCCTGATGCAGGAAGCCCAGGTCACCGGTGCGCAGCCAGTGGCCACCGTCGCGCTCAAAGAACGCCTTGGCCGTGGCTTCGGGGTTGCGCCAGTAGCCACAAGCGATGCTCGGCCCGCCGCTGCAGATTTCGCCCACCAGGCCTTCACCCAGCGCTGCACCGGTCGCGGTATCGACGATCAGCACCGGGTGCTCCGGCTGTGGCCAGCCGCAACTGGCCAGGGTGCTGCCCTGCCCCGGCACGGCCCGGTGGGCACCCAGCGCCTCGGCGTCCAGCTGCAGACTGTCGATGCCCTGCCCCGGCCGGCTGCCGGTAACGAACAGTGTGGCCTCGGCCAGGCCGTAGCTGGCCAGGTAGTGGCTGGCATCAAAACCACAGGCGGCAAAGCGTGTGGCAAAGTCCTGCAGGCTGTCCTGGCGGATCGGTTCGGCGCCGGAAAAGGCCACGCGCCAGTGGCGCAGGTTCAGTTCAGCCCGCTTGCTGTCGTTGATGCGCTCGCAGCACAGGCGGTAGGCGAAGTCCGGGCCACCGCTGATGGTGCCGCCGAAGCGGCTGATCGCGTCCAGCCAGCGCAGCGGGCGTTCAAGGAAATACTGCGGCGACATCAAGACCACGCCCACGCCGCTGTAGATGCCTTGCAACAGGCCGCCGATCAGGCCCATGTCGTGGTACAGCGGCAGCCAGCTGACGATCACGTCACCGGCGTCGATGGCATAGCCCTGGCGGATCAGGAACGAGTTGGCTTCCAGGTTGGCATTGCTGACCTGCACGCCCTTGGGCGTCGAGGTGGAACCGGAGGTGTACTGCAAGAAAGCGATGTCGCCGGCCGCTGGCGTGTGGGCTGTCCAGGCACCGGCGGTCTCGCCGGCCAGCTCATCGACGGCCAGCAGCCGGGGCAGGCGCGTGCCGTGCTGCGCTTCGGTTTCACCCAGGGCCGGCAGCAAGTGCGTCGTGGTCAGGATCACGCTTGGCTCGGCGTCCGCCACGATCGACAGCAGGCGCTCCAGGTGCTGGGCGCGGGTCGACTCCGGCGGGTAGGCCGGCACCGCGATCACCCCGGCGTACAGGCAGGCAAAGAACGCCGCCACGTAGTCCGGGCCGCTGGGCAGCAGCAACAGGGCGCGCTCGCCGGGCTGGAACTGGCGGTGCAGGGCCTGGGCGATAACCTGCGCCCGGGCATCGAGCTGGCGGTAGGTGAGCACCAGGCCGTCTTCGCGCTGGCCATCGAGAAACCGCAAGGCCGGTTCATCGCCACGCCGCACGGCATGGCGCATCAAGGCGTGAGCCAGAGTTGTCGGGCGCTCGAAGAAGTTTGCCATCGCTGTACCTGTCCTCAATCCATGCGTGGGGCACGGCGCTCTGTATCAGCCTGCGTGGCTGGGAGACGACCGCGTTTACATGCAGTTGAAGACGGGCAACGCGTGAAAAAAATTAGCCCGTGATGATGGCCAGGAGTGCACCGGCGAGGCGCACAGGCGGCCTGTAATAGCACAAAAATGGCACTTTACTAATAATCTAAAAAATAATGATTATCATTTGACAGCTTTTGGTGCCAGCACTACCTTGTGTCCGCCACAGGGATATCGACCTCTTTATAACTTACGTCGCATAGGCACAATCATGCAGGAATATGGATCCGTAAAGCCCGCTCAAGAGACTTCTGCACCGTCACTTCTGGAAGCCTTACTGGATAACCGTACCACCCTGATCAAAACGGCGGCGCGGATCACCGGCTGCCACAGTCGGGCTGAAGATGTGGTGCAGGATGCCTTTCTGAGACTGGCCAAGACGCCAAAAATGGCGCTGCCCCTCAGAGCACAGATCAGTTATGTCTTTCGTATCGTGCGTAACCTGGCGATCGATCACTACCGCAAGCAGGCCATGGAGCAGAAATACTCCGGCACCGAAGAGGAAGGCCTGAACGTCGCCATCCAGGGCTCCACCCCGGAAAGCCAGAACCTGGACCATGAAACGCTGATGATCGTCGACGCCGCACTTGGCGAACTGCCCAGGCGCACCCGCTACGCCTTTGAAAGCTATCGCTTGCACGGTGTACCGCAAAAGGACATCGCCAAGGAACTGGGCGTGTCGCCGACCCTGGTCAATTTCATGATCCGCGATGCAATGGTGCATTGCCGCAAGGCGCTGGGCGAGCGCGTGCAGTAATCAGCGCGCCCACTGCGGGTCAGTGGTAAAGGCGATGGTCAGCCAGCGGTTCGGGCCTTCGGCACCGATGGCCTCGCCCACGACATCGCGCACCGCGTCCCACTCGGCCAGGGTCCAGGCCGGCCAGTCCTGGGGCACGATGAAGTACAGCTCGATCTGCCGGGCGCGACCGACCTTGGCCACATAGGCCTGCCAGTCGATAAAGCCATAGCGGGCCACCACTTGCGCGGCCACTTCGTCGACCGCTTGCTTGAGGGCCGGCGGGGTCACCATCAGCACATCCGAAAACGCCTGGCGGATGGTCAGCAGCGGAATGGGGATGATGATCAGGCAGATGATCGCCAGCACGGCCGGGTCGATATACGGCGCCAGCCAGGCATAGGCCGTGCCCTCCACCAGTGCCCCGACAATAAAGGCGATCAGCAGTGCCAATGAGATGCTGCCGGACATGACCCAGGCCTTGGCGTCCAGCGCCACGAAATCCGAACGGATGCGTTTATTGGCCCGAAACGCCAGCGCCGCCAGGCTGAAACACACCAGGGTGGTCAACCCCGCATAGACAATCGCAAAGCCGAATTCCAGGTGCCGCCCGCCATTGAGCAGGCTGCCGATGGCGTTGATCAGCGCATACAGCGACACCCCGCACAGCAAGGTGCCGTTGATCGCCAGCACCATCGGCTCCAGGTGCCAGAAGCCCATGTTGAAGCGCTCGGCCAGGCGCCGGCTGGCCTCGCCCTCGGTGGTGTGCCGGCGGATCAGCGTGGCGACGATCAGCGCCAGCACACTCATGCTCGCATCGGCCAGCGAATAGACCCCGTCGAAGACAATCGAGAACGAGCCCGACAGCAGGCCGAAGACAATGCCGAAGGCCGCCACCAGCACGGTGACGGCAATCGACAGGCGCAGCAGCCCTTGCTCGGTGTGCATGATTCAGGCTCCGGCTTCCAGCGCTTGCGGTGCACGCAGGGTCGCCCGTTGCAAGGTCTGCCCGGAAAAGTACGCCGGGATCAGCCAGCGGAAGATGCCCATCAGCACCACGCCCAGCAGCAGGATCACCACGGCAATGATGCACACCAGCCCTACTCCGCCGATGTGCGAGCCGCTGCCGAAGTCAGGCGAAGCGCTGTCCACGGCCGTCTGCGCAAAGATCACCGCCAGCGCGCTGCCGCCCAGCAGCGGGCACAGGCCGCGCAGCAGGAAATGGCGCAGGCTGTCGAACAGGCTGGCGCGGAAATACCACACGCAGGCAAAGGCGGTCAGCGAATAGTAAAAGCAGATCATCATGCCCAGCGCGGTGATGGTGTCGGCCAGCACGTTCTCGCTGAGCAGGCGCATGCTGACGTAGAAGATCGCCGCCGCAGCGCCGGCGCACAGGGTGGCAAAGCGTGGTGTCAGCGAGCGCGGGCAGATGCTGGCAAAGCGCTTGGGCAGGGCCTGGTAGTAGCCCATGGCGAACAGCGTGCGGGCCGGCGAAATGAAGGTCGACTGCAAGGAGGCGGCGGTGCTGGCCAGCACAGCGATGGACATCAGGATCGCCAGCGGGCCCATCACCGGACCGGCCAGGTGGGCGAAGACGTTTTCCTGGATGGTCGGGTTGCCCAGCCCCAGGCCCTGGTCGGCCACGCCGGCAAAGCGCAGGGTGGCAATCGCGGTCACCAGGTACAGCCCCAGGATCACCAGCACGGTGAGCGCGGCGGCCCGGCCTGGCACGGCATGGCTGCTGACCGATTCTTCGCTGACGGTCAGGCACACGTCCCAGCCCCAGAAAATGAAGATCGACAGCGACAGCCCGGCGGCAAACGAGGAGAACGAGCCGATGCTCCAGGGGTTGAACCAGTTGAGGTCGAATGCCAGCGCAGGGCCCTGCGGGGATTGGCCAAAGGCAGCGATGCAAAAGCCCAGCAGCACGAACAGTTGCAGCGCCACCAGCACGTACTGCACGCCCATGGTGGTGCCGATGCCGCGGCAGCAGATCCACACCGCGATGCCGATGAACGCACAACAGGTCAGGATGTTGATCCACACGTTATCGCTCAGGGCGATGAGCTCGGCGCGGCCGGTCAACTGGCCCAGGAACAGGTAGAAGAAATCCACCGCCACCCCGGCCAGGTTCGACAGTACGATGGTGGTGGCGGCCACCAGCCCCCAGCCGCCGATCCAGCCCATCACCGGCCCGAAGGCGCGTGCCGACCAGGTGAACGAGGTGCCGCTGTCGGGTTCGGCAGCGTTGAGCTCGCGGTAGCCCAGGGCGACCAGCAACATGGGGATAAAGCCCACCAGGAAGATCGCCGGCAGGTGCGCGCCGACCTCGCGCACGGTCGGGCCCAGCGCACCGGTCAGGGTATAGACCGGCGCGATGGTCGAGATGCCCAGCACCACGCAGGCCAGCAGGCCCAGGCTGCCACTGGCCAGCCCCTTGGAACTGGTGCGCGCAGAAGTTTCGCCGTTGTGACTCATTCAGTGTCCGCCGCTTTATTGGAATTATTGGCCTGTAGGACCGGTTTCAACCGAGAACGGGCGCCACCTGATCGTGCGGCGCATCATTCGCGGCCAACGCCACGCCTACGACGGGTTGCGTGTCTGCGCGTAGGCCTGGCAGGCCTCACGAAACGCTTCGAACAGGCGCAGCGATTCGGGATTTTCCAGAAAGCGCCATTCGGGGTGCCATTGCACACCCAGCACAAAGCCTGGCGAATCCTGGGTCGACACCGCTTCGATCAGCCCGTCGGGCGCCAGCGCTTCGGCGCGCAGGCCCGGGGCGAGCCGGTCGATGCCCTGGCTGTGCAGGGAGTTGACCTGAAACTGCGTGGCCAGGCCCAGGCGCTCCAGCACCCCGCCCGGTTGCACCGTCACGCCATGTTGCGGCGCGTACTGCTCGGCCAGCGAGTCACTGTGCGGCTCGCGGTGGTCGAGAAAGCCCGGCAGTTCCTGCACCCGCTGATGCAAGGTGCCGCCCAGGGTCACGTTGAGTTCCTGGAAACCCCGGCAGATGCACATCACCGGCACGCCTTGGGCGATGGCCGCACGCAGCAGCGGCAAGGTCGTGGCATCGCGCAAAGGGTCATGCTGCGTGCCTTCGGCACTGGGCGCGCCCTGGTAGTGGTGTGGTTCGACATTGCTGGGCGAGCCGGTGAACAGGATGCCGTCGAGCTGTTGCAGCAACAGCTGTGGGTCGGTGGGCGTGCTCAGGGCCGGCAAAACCAGCGGCAGGCCGGCAAAGGCCGCCGCCTCGACGTATTTGTCGCCCACGGTGTGCGAGGCGTATTTACCCAGCATCTGCCGGCAGGCGGTGACGCCAATCAGAGGAAGACGAGACATGGTGGATCCCCGCATCAAAGCAATATTCGTGATAAATCCGTATCTGACGGTACAGCCGCCCCCGGTAGGAGCGCGCTTGCCCGCGACCGAGTGCGTAGCGCTCGCAAAATTGATGAAACGCCACAAATTTATGCGTGTGAACACATTCGAAATCTGCGAAACGCTACAAATTTACGACTGCTAACGCAGCCGGTCGCGGGCAAGCGCGCTCCTACCCGGCGGGGGTTTACACCCCCAGCCGGTCGCGCAGTTGGTAGTACGAAGCCCCCAGCGCCGTGAACGGCACACGCAGCAGGCGCCCGCCCGGGAACGGGTAGTGCGGCAGGCCGGCAAAGGCGTCGAAGCGCTCGGCCTGGCCGCGCAGGGCCTCGGCCAGCAGCTTGCCGGCCAGGTGGGTGTAGGTCACGCCATGGCCGCTGCAGCCCTGGGAGTAGTAGATGTTGTCGCCCAACCGGCCAACCTGCGGCAAGCGCGACAGGGTCAGCAGGAAGTTGCCGGTCCAGGTGTAGTCGAACTTGACGTTTTTCAGCTGCGGGAAGACCTTGAGCAGCTTGGGCCGGATGATCGCCTCGATGTCGGCCGGATCACGGGCGCCATACACCACGCCGCCACCGAAGATCAGACGCTTGTCGGCGCTGAGGCGGTAATAGTCGAGCAGGTAGTTGCAGTCTTCGACGCAATAGTCCTGCGGCAACAGGCTGTTGGCCAGTTCATCGTCCAACGGTTCGGTAGTGATCACCTGGGTGCCGCACGGCATCGACTTGGCTGCCAGCTCCGGGATCAGGTCCCCCAGGTAGGCGTTGCCGGCCACGACCACGAACTTCGCCCGGACCTGGCCCAGCGGCGTATGCACCACCGGGTTCGGCCCACGGTCGATACGCGTGGCCGGGCTTTGCTCATGAATACGCCCGCCCAGGCTGGCCACTGCTGCAGCCTCGCCCAGCGCCAGGTTCAGCGGGTGGATATGGCCGCCGCTCATGTCGAGCATGCCGCCCACATAGCGGTCGGTGCCAACGATCTGCTGGATGCGTGCGGTGTCGAGCAACTCCAGCTGTTTATGGCCATAGCGCTCCCAGAGCTGTTGTTGCGACTCCAGGTGACCCATCTGCCGGCTGGTCAGGGCCGCGAACACACCACCGTTCTTCAAATCGCACTGGATGCCGTACCTGGCCACCCGCTCGCGGATGATACGTCCACCTTCGAAGGCCATGTCCCCCAGCAGGCGCGCCTGGTGCGGGTCGACGGTCTTCTCGATGACATCGATGTCGCGGCTGTAGCTGTTGACGATCTGCCCGCCGTTGCGCCCCGAAGCGCCGAAGCCGACCTTGGCCGCCTCCAGCACCGTGACCGAAAAGCCGTGTTCCAGCAGGAACAAGGCGGTCGACAGCCCGGTGTAGCCGGCGCCGATCACACAGACATCAGTCTCGATGGCTTCGGTCAGCACCGGGTACTCGTCGTGGCGGTTGCGCGAGTCGGCGTAGTAGCTCTGTACATGTTGCTGCATGGTCGATTCTCCGGGGCGCAGGAGGCCTGCGCCCTTACAACTTGATCCAGGTGGCTTTGAGTTCGGTGTACTTGTCGAAGGCATGCAGCGACTTGTCGCGACCGTTGCCCGACTGTTTGAAGCCCCCGAACGGCGCGGTCATGTCGCCGCCATCGTATTGATTGACCCATACGCTGCCGGCGCGCAGCGCCCTGGCGGTCAGGTGTGCCCTGGACAGATCCGCGGTCCAGACCCCGGCGGCCAGGCCGTAGACGGTGTCGTTGGCGATGCGGATGGCTTCTTCGACGCTGTCGAAGGTCATCACCGACAGCACAGGACCAAAGATTTCCTCGCGAGCGATGCGCATGGCGTTGTCGACGCCATCGAACAGGGTCGGCTCGACATACAGCCCGCCAGTCTCCTGCAAGGTGCGCCGACCGCCGCTGAGCAGGTGCGCGCCGTCCTCATGCCCGGCCTCGATGTAGCCCAGCACGGTGTCCAGCTGCGTGGCGTCCACCAGCGCGCCGACCCGGGTGGCAGGGTCCAGGGCGTGGCCGGGCTGCCACTGCTTGAGCGCTTCGACCACCATGGGCACGAAGCGCGCCTTGATCGAGCGCTCGACCAGCAGGCGGGAACCGGCGGTGCACACCTCGCCCTGGTTGAAGGCAATGGCGCTGGCGGCGGCTTCGGCTGCCGCCTGCAAGTCCGGTGCATCGGCGAAGACGATGTTGGGGCTCTTGCCGCCGGCTTCCAGCCAGACGCGCTTCATGTTCGACTCGCCGGCATAGACCATCAGTTGCTTGGCAATGCGCGTGGAGCCGGTGAACACCAGGGTGTCGATGTCCATGTGCAGGCCCAAAGCCTTGCCAGCCGTGTGGCCGAAACCGGGCAGCACGTTGAGTACCCCGGCCGGCAGCCCGGCCTCGACCGCCAGTGCGGCGATGCGGATCGCGGTCAGCGGCGATTTCTCGGACGGTTTGAGGATCACCGAGTTGCCGGCTGCCAGTGCCGGCCCCAGCTTCCAGCAAGCCATCATCAGCGGGAAATTCCACGGCACGATGGCCGCCACCACGCCGACCGCCTCGCGGGTGACCAGGCCGAGCTGGTCGTGCGGGGTGGCGGCGACTTCGTCATACAGCTTGTCGACCGCCTCGGCGCTCCAGCGAATGGCGTTGGCCGCGCCGGGCACGTCGATCTTTACGGCATCGGCAATCGGCTTGCCCATGTCGAGGGTTTCCAGCAGCGCCAGTTCATGGGCGTTGGCCTGCATCAGCTCGGCAAAGCGAATCAGCACCTGCTTGCGCGCCGCTGGCGCCTGGCGCGCCCAGACACCGCTGTCGAAGCGGGCACGGGCGACGCTGACCGCGCGGTTGACGTCATCGACATCGCAACTGGCCACCTGGGCCAGCAGGCGGCCGTCGACCGGGCTCTGGCAATCGAAGGTCGCATCGCAGACGGCGGCGACATACTTGCCATCGATAAAGGCCCGGCCTTCGATGGTCAGGTTCTGGAACAGCTGTTCCCAGTAATCACGTGGCGGAATGTTCATGGTTGTTCTCTTGTTGAAATGACACCGCATGGCCTGTAGGAGCGCGCTCTGCCCGCGACCGAGTGCGAAGCGCTCGCAAAAATTGTGTAGACGCTGAAAATTTACGACTGCTAACGCAGCCGGTCGCGGTGGTCCGGCATTCCGGCAGAGCGCGCGCCTACACCGTGTGCAGATACCAGTTGTATTCCAGGTCGGAGATCGAGACTTCGAACTCGGCCATTTCGCTTTCCTTGCACGCCACGAAGATGTCGATGTACGCGGGGCTGATGTACTGGTTCATGATTTCGCTGTCGTCCAGTTCGCGCAGGGCATCGCGCAGGTTGTTCGGCAGGCTCTGGTCCAGTTGCTCGTAGGAGTTGCCCTCGATCGGCGCGCAGGGTTCGAGCTTTTGCGTCAGGCCGTGGTGGATGCCGGCCAGGATCGCCGACATCATCAGGTACGGGTTGGCGTCGGCGCCGGCCACGCGCTGCTCGATACGGATGGCGGCGGGGTTGCCGGTCGGCACGCGCACCGCGACCGTGCGGTTGTCCATGCCCCAGCTCGGCGCATTGGGCACATAGAACTGCGCGCCAAAACGGCGGTACGAATTGACGTTGGGGCACAGGAACGCCATCGAGGCCGGCATGGTTTCCAGAATGCCGGCGATGGCATGGCGCAACGGCGCATGCTGCTCGGGGTCTTCGGTGGCAAAGATGTTCTGGCCGGTGGCCTTGTCGAGCAACGAGATGTGTACATGCAGGCCGTTGCCGGCCTGGCCCGGGTAGGGCTTGGCCATGAAGGTGGTGTCCATCTCATGGTCGTAGGCAATGTTCTTGATCAGGCGCTTGAGCAGCACGGCGTAGTCGCAGGCCAGCAGCGCGTCCTCGACGTGGTGCAGGTTGACCTCGAACTGCGCCGGTGCACTTTCCTTGACGATGGCGTCGGCCGGGATGCCCTGCTCCTTGGCGCCTTCGAGAATGTCCTGCAGGCATTCGGCGTACTCGTCCAGGTCGTCGATCAGGTACACCTGGGTCGAGTGCGGGCGCTTGCCGGAAATGGGCGAGCGCGGCGGTTGCGGGCGGCCGTTGATGTTCTCCTGGTCGATCAGGTAGAACTCCAGCTCGAAGGCGGCGCAGATGGTCAGGCCCAGCGCATCGAACTTGGCAACGATCTGGCGCAGCACTTCGCGCGGGTCGGCGAAGAACGGCTCGCCGTCGAGTTCGTGCATGGTCATCAGCAGTTGCGCGGTGGGGCGCTTCTGCCAGGGCTCGTAGGCCAGGGTGCCGGGGATCGGGTAGCAGACCCGGTCCGAATCGCCGATGTCCAGGCCCAGGCCGGTGCTTTCCACCGTCGAGCCATTGATGTCCAGTGCGAACAGCGAGGCCGGCAGGTTGATGCCGCGCTCGTAGACCTTGTGCAGGCTGGGACGCTCGATGCGCTTGCCGCGCACCACGCCGTTCATGTCAGAGATCAGCAGGTCGACATATTGCACTTCGGGGTGAGTACGCAGGAACTCACTGACTTCACTGGAGACGATGGCGCGCGGGGATACCGACGACATGATTGAACACCTTTGATGGTTTTTGTGTGGGGCATTGCAGACGGCAGGATGGACAAGCAGGCGGCGTATGAAGCGAGAGCGGCATTCTTGTTTGTGTTCTGCCTTGAGCCCCGAAAGTTGACTGTTTGACGCTTTTTCATGGCGATCTGCCGAAACAGCTTGGCAGCGCGAACTCACTGTAAATTACAATCGATGCAATAAATATTGGCGTTTTGGCAACCTGAGTTTGCATCCATGCAATATGAGATCAACCACAACGACCTCGCCCTGGTCCTGGCGCTGGTGCGCGGACGCTCCCTGGCGCGGGCCTCGGAATTGCTGCAGGTCGACATCTCGACGGTGTTCCGTTCGATAAGACGGCTGGAAAGCGCGCTGGGCAGTGCGCTGTTCGAAAAGAGCCGGCGCGGCTATGTGCCCAACGAGGTCGCGCAGGCCATGGCCGAGCAGGCCGAGCGCGCCGAACAGGCCTTGGGCGCGGCGCGCATGGCCTTGCGCCAGGGCGAACAGGTGGTCAGCGGCACCGTACACCTGACCTGCACCGAGGCGGTGCTGCACAGCCTGATGCTGCCGGCGCTGGCGCGCTTCATGCCGGGGTATCCGGCGCTGAACCTGGAACTGTCGACGTCCAACAATTTTGCCAACCTGAGCCGCCGCGATGCCGACATCGCCCTGCGCCTGACCGATACGCCACCGGAACATCTGGTCGGTCGCCACCTGGGCAGCGCCGCCTATGTGATCTGCGGGCACCCGGATTTTCGCCAGGCCCTGCACGACGATCCGGCCTCGGTGCCGTGGGTGGCCCCGGACGATTCGATGCCTGACCATGTGTCGGTGACCTGGCGCGAACGTACTTATCCACAGGTGGTGCCACGCTATCGTTGCAGCAGCATGGCGGCGGTGGCGCAACTGGTCAGCGCCGGCCTGGGTGTGGCGGCCCTGACCGACTTCACCGCCTGCGACCTGCACGGCGTCGAAGCCCTGAGCGCGCCGCTGGTGGGCTGCAGCACCGAAGTCTGGCTGTTGACCCGCCCGGACTGCCGCGACCTGCGCGCGGTGCAGACCCTGTTCGACGAACTGACCCCGCGCCTGCGCGAAACCCTGGAGCAGGTGGCAACACTGTCTTGATGCACTGTACTGCACTGGTAGGAGCGCGCTTGCCCGCGACCGAGTGCGGTAGCGCTCGCAAAAATTGTGTGGCCGCTGAAAATTTACGACTGCTGCGCAGCCGATGAACTGACACCGCGCCTGCGGGAAACCCTGGAGCAGGTGGTAGGAGCGCGCTTGCCGGTATGCCGGACCACCGCGACCGAGTGCGCAGCGCTCGCAGAAATCTGCGAAACGCCACAAATTTACGACTGCTAACGCAGCCGGTCGCGGGCAAGCGCGCAGCAAGGCGTGCGGGTCGGTGGCGCAGGTGTGCAGGGTGGCCAGGTCGGTCAGTGCGGTCCGGGCGTGGTGGTCCAGGTCGGCCGCCAGGGTGCGTACGCGGGTGACGCCGGCATTGATCTGCTCGCATGCCACGTGCTGTTGCTGGGCGGCGCCGTCGATCTGGCTGTTCATGGCCGACATCTGTATCACGCCCTCGCCTACGCCGTACAACGACTCGATCAGCGTGTCGAACAGCTGCGCCGTCTCGCGGCCACGCTGTTGATTGGCGGCCATCGACTGCACGACACCGGCGGTGTCCTGTTGCAGGGCCTCGATAATGCTGCGCGTTTCCTCGACCGAGTGCTGGGTGCGCCTGGCCAGGTTGCGCACCTCGTCGGCCACCACGGCAAAACCGCGCCCGTGGTCACCGGCACGCGCGGCCTCGATGGCCGCGTTCAAGGCCAGCAGGTTGGTCTGCTCGGCGATGTCGCGAATGATGTCCAGCACACTGCCGATGCGCCCGCTCTTGGCCGACAGCTGCTCGACTTGCTGGTCGGCCCGGGCCAGCTCATCGACCTGGCTGGCGACCAGGGTCGTGGTGCGCTCGATCAGCCCGGTGCCGTCCTCGATGGTCTGCAGAATGCCACCGGCTGTCTGCGCCGCCGACGCGGTACTGCGGGCGATGTCCTGGGCGGCGACGGTCATCTGCTGCACCGCCGTGGCAACCTGGACAATGTCCAGCCGCTGCCGGTCCATGGCCGCCAGGTTCTGCTCGCCGGCCTGGATCGAACGGGTTGTCACAGCGGTCGCTTGGCCCACCGCCCTCTGCACCTGCTGGATGACCGGCTGCCATTGATCGAGAAAGGCATTCATATCACGCATCACCCTTCCCAGCTCACCGGCACGGGCATCGTCGAGCCGGGTGGACAGGTCGGCGCGGCCGTGGGCCATCTGCCCGAGCATGGCTGCCAGGGTGCGCAGCGGGCTGACGATCCGGGCCGTGGCCACGGCCACCGCCGTCATCAGCACGACAAACGCCAGGATTCCCAGCAGGGGCAGGTGCTCGCCCATGCCCAGGCTTGCCAGCGTGACCAGCACGCCGGTCAGCAGCGCCAGGCAGACACCGGCCAGGCAAATGATTTGTGCACGTAACGTGGTAAACATGGCTTCACCTTTTTGCACAGGCGTTGGAAAACGGCGACCCGCTGCGGGCCGCCTGGCGACAATGCCGATTACGAAGAGGTGCCCAGCGATGAATCGCCGGCATGCTTGCGGGTCAGGGCCAGCATGACCAGCATCAGCACGCCGCCGAGCATGATCGTGGCCGCCGACAGCACGAAGATGCTTTGCCGGCCGTCTTCCTGCATGAACAACGCCAGCAGGGTCGGCGCGGCGGCGGCGGCCGAGACCTGCACCACGCCCACCAGCCGGGTCAGGCGCCCCTGCGGGTCGTGGGTGACGACCGAGGACATGTAGTAGGACAAGGCCAGGTTCCAGCCCAGGTTCATCAGGAACACCGCCAGCGCCAGGTCCACCGTGTCATGAATGCGGTAGGCCAGCATGAAGATCGACACCAGCACGATCAACGAGCCGGCTAGGATCATCGGCACCCGTCCCAACCGGCGCCCCAGCAGGCTGGGCAAGGCCGCACCCGGCAAGCCGCCCAGCAGGCCCATGCTGATTGCCCAGCCAATGTCTACCGGGGCAATGCCGGCGTCACTGCCGATGCCTTCGACGAAGCCCCACAATGAATAGATCGACAACTGCAGCAACAGCATGCCGGCCAGCGAGCAGACTCCGATGATTGTCAGCCCCGACAGGTGCCCGCCTGTACGCGCCGGTACCACCTCGTCGACCTGCCGGGCCGGCAGGCACAGGCAGGCCAGGCACACCAGCGCATACCAGCCGGTCAGGAACCCGATCGCCCAGTAAAAACCCCAGCGCTCGGCAACCATCGGCATGACCACCGCGCTGAAGGCAAACAGCGCCGTCTGTACGAACAGCAGGATGCCGTAGGAACGGTCCGGGCCACTCATCCGGCCCAGGCAGTAGATGGCGTACGAGTACAGCACGCCGGCGCACACGCCCGACACCAGGCGCAAGGCCATCAGGTGGTCGAACTGCAAGACACTGGCGGTAAAGAAGTTGGACAGAAACAACAACAGCCCTGTGCTCAGGCCGATGCTGCGTGCCCCCAGGCGACGGATCATCGGCAGGCACAACAAGGTGCCGACAATCGAGCCGCACATCTCGGCTGACATGACCCAGCTTTGCTGCACCAGGGTCAGCGCCAGGCGCTCGGTGAGCAGGCCGATGAAGATCGGCTGCACGCCGATCACGATGATCGAGGCGGCCGCAATAAAGATGCAGGCTGCACGCACCGTCATTTGATGAGTCGTTTTCATGAGAAATACCCGTACGGCTGGCCGTCGTCCGGCGATCATGCCAGCGTGTGAAGTTCGTTGTCAGGTGCGGCACCGCCGCCCGTGGGTGCTCGGTCAGGCCAGGCGATAACAGTGGATGACCACCTGATCAGAAGCCGGGTACAACGCACGCCCGATGAACGTCCCCTGGCTCAACCACGCCAGCCGCCCGAGCGGGACCTGGAAGCGTGGCGTGCAGGTGCAGCGGTAGTGCATCGGGTCGAGCGGCCAGTGGCCCTGCGCTTCAAGCGCCCGGCCCTGCTCGCTCAGCAGCAGCAAGCCGGTGTTGTGGATATTGATCAGTTCGCCCTGATCGGTCTGCAGGCTGTAGCGCGCGTCCAGTTCACCCACGCCGTCGGCGCGTTGCCGATAGAAGTCGGCGCCCCCGGCCAGCACCTGGCCACGGATGGCAGGCCCTTCGAAGTGCCCGCCCAGGATCGGGTAGTTGCTGCGCCGGCCATCGGCACTCTCGCCCAGGTCAACGGCCGCGACCGTAACCTCGATCGTCATCACCCACTCGAGCGCCGGTAACGAGCGCCCGGTTTGCACGTTTGTCGTCATCATGTCGTTCAGCCCTGGCATCTGCGATGCCGCCGAGGTCAGTAGCGGTAGGTGAAGTACAACTCAAGAGCGCTGAAGCGCTCGTCATTGCCGAACACCTGTCTGGCAGCAGCCTTGGCCGTGACCCAGTTATAGGACAGCGAGGTGTACAAGCGCGGCGTGGGCGTCCAGTCGAGGTACACCACCGTCTCGTCGGCAAAGCGGCGGTCACTGACCGGCGCGCCCTGGTAGTTGTCCTTGTCGAGCCAGAACTGGTAGTGGATGGCGCCGAGGGTGAACGCTTCGTTGAGGCGGCTCTTGAGCGAGAACTGCTGGACCCGTTCGTTGCTGTTGAACAGCAGGTAGTTGCCCACCACGTCGCCGACCAGCCAGGTGCTCCAGTCGACAAAGCCCTTGGCAAGCGGGTCCCAGGCTTTCTGGCGGTTGTCGGCCAGGTTGTCGTCACCGGAAAACGTTGCGTAGCGGTAACCGAGCATGGGCGTGAACGGCACGCTGTCGAAGGTGTAGTCGGCCTGGGCGTACCAGGCACTGGCGTCATAATCGACCCCTGCGCCGCTGCCGCGCTCGACGGCGTATTCACCGTTGAGGTTCAGGTTCGGCAGGCCGGGCAGCCTTGCGTTGAGCGCGCGCAGGTTGTAGACCTGCATGCCGTCGCGGCGGGCCTGGACCCGACCCTGGCTTGCCAGGGCGTCGACTTTCAGCGCCGTGGCGCCCAGGGTGACCTGGCCATTGAGGTCGTAGTCGAGGTTGCCACCGGTCAGGCGAAAGTCGCCCAGGTGATCATCGGTGCGCAGGCTGAACGCTTGGGCCTGCCAGGGCCCCTGGTGCCAGGCCAGGATCGCCGAGTCCTTGAACGCGGTGCGTGGGCCCAGCCAGTAGGCGCCGTCGCCGAAGGCATCGAGGTTGCCGTCCATGACGATAAAGCCGGTGCCGATCTTGTAGTTCTGCCGCCCGGCGGTGAAGGTCCACGCCCCGGCGCGCAGGCCGGCGTAGAGTTCTTCGGTGGTGGCGTTGCCGTCGGAGCTGCGGGTAAAACCGCCGGCGTCGCCATCGCCCAGGGTGGTGGCGGCGACCATCGAGCCGCCGGCCAGCAGGCTGACGTCATTGCCCAGGGCATAATCCAGGGTCACGCCGGGCTTGATATACATTTCCTGCCAGTCAATCTTGCTGCCGCCATTGCTGCCATTGCGAATATCGACCCGGCCGGCGCCGAAATTCACCCCGCGCGTGCTCAGGGTCGCGGCCCCCGCAGTGAAGTTGAGTTCGCCCTTGAGGTTGCCCTCCTCGAAGGCATAGCCGGCCCAGGTGGACGAACTGGCCAACGGCAGGCCGCAGGCGAGCAGCACGCAGGAAAAACGCGTCGTTGCATACATATGAAGCTCCTGTGCATTTGTTTTTGTATTACAGGGCAGTGAAAACGTGGCGCAGTCGGCCACAAGGCCTGGCGGGGCCAGGCCAGGACACCGGTGGAACCGGTGCCCGGAAATCTTGTTATGGACGAATCAGGCCGGCTGCTGCGCCAGGTGCCGGGTAATGGCGCGGAACATGCGCACGCTGTCGGCATCGAGGTCGGTGACCGCTTCAGGCAATGAGGACTGCTTGACGATCACCACCTGTGACACCAGGTCGACGAACAGGTACTGGCCATGAATGCCGCCGGCCATCAGTGCCTGACTGTGATCGTTGAACACGTACCACTGGCTACGGTAGGAAGCGCCCGGGGTCCATTGCGCAAAGCTCTGGTTGTCGGCATAGATCAGAGGATCACTGCCCACGGCAATCGCCTCGATGGCCTGGACGGCCAGCAACGGCTGACCGTTGTGCAGCCCTTTACCGGCCAGCAACTGGCCGAAGCGGGCCATGTCGCGCAGCGTGGCGCTGAAGCCGGCGCCGGCGACACTGCGGCCCCAAGGGTCGGCCATGAAATAGCCGTCGCGCTCACAGCCCAGGGCTTTCCAGAGCGGCTCCAGCAGCGTGTGACACGAAACGCCCGAGGCGCGCTCCATGACCCAGGCCAGGGCTTCGGTGGTGGCGGTTACATAATGAAAGAAGCCGCCATGCTCGCCGCGCTTGTGCAATGACGGCAGGTACTGGTACAGCGAGGCGTAGCGGGCGTATTCGGCCGGGGCCGGCTGGAAGCCACAGGCATAACCGTATTGCGAGCTTTCCGAGTCGGGGTCGTCATAGACCTCGCTGTAATCAATGCCCACGGCCATGTCGAACAGTTGGCGCACCGTGGCATCGCCAAAGGCACTGCCTTGCAGCTCAGGCACATAGACCTGTGCCTGCAGCGTGTCATCGAGCAGGCCCTGGTGAATCAGTTGCTCGCCGAGCGTGCCGATCAATGACTTGGTCACCGAGAACATGATGTGCCGGTCAGTGGCCTGCTGGCCGTTGAAGTAGCGCTCGTGCACCACCTGGCCCTTGTGCATGACCAGAAAGCCGTCGGTCTTGCTGGCCAGCAAATGGTCCATGACATTGACCGACAGGCCGCACACGCTCTGGAACGAAAACGCGTCGAGCGGCTGGAGCGCCACCGGCAAGGGTTCGCTCGACAGGCCTGCCTGCACGTCGATGCTCGGACGCAGTCGCGCCAGATGCCGAAAGCCCCAACGGTTGAACGGTGGACGCATCCAGTTGCTCCAGGTCACCCGCTGCGCCTGCCCGGCGGGAAAGCCTTGCATCAGGGCAGGTTCATCCTGCTCGGCCCTGGCGACCGAATGGACTTGCAGGTACTGGTTGACCAGGGGGTGCTCGACAATCTCGCTCATGGGACGGGTCCTGAAAAATGACTCTGCGTTGGAATTGGGTAAAATAATTAAACCTATAAAAACCTTTAGTCAATAAAATATTTGCCCAATGAAACGCTGGCTGCCTATCATCCGGCTGTGGATCGGGATTTTCAGGAGTGCATGTGAGCGGATTGCGGGAACATCAAAAGCAGCAGCGACGCCAGGCCATTGCCTCGGCGGCGATCGAGCTGTTTCAGCGCCAGGGTTTCCAGGCCACCACTATCGAGCAGATCGCCAAGGTCGCCGGAGTGTCGGCGCCTACGGTGTTCAAGTATTTCGGCAGCAAGCAGGAAATCATTCTGGAAATGGTCAGGGAAGCCGACCGTCGCGCCATTCATGACCTGCGCGAGCAGGTGCGCGATATCGACGACCCGGTCGATGCGCTCTGCCACATGGAAAGCCTGCTGGTGGGCTACAGCCTCGACGTGTTGCCGGCGTCGCTGTGGAAAGAACTGCTGCCGCTGATTCTTACCGGCGGCACCGACCTGCCCGAAGCCTATCGCCAACTCAACGGCGGCCTGCAGGCCGAGATTGCCGGTGTGCTGCGCGAGCTGCAAGGCGCCGGCAAGCTGCGCCCTGACCTGGACGTGATGCAAGCGGCGTTCATGCTCAATGACTACTCACATCTGCAACTGCTGCGCCTGACCAGCAGCGCCACGCCCGACCTGCAGGCGCACCGCGAGAACGTGCGCATGACCACCCGTTTCATGTTCGAAGGCATGCGCAACCCGCTGACGCCGGGCTGATCGTCTACTGCACCAGAGGCGCAGCAAACAGGGTAGGAGCGCGCTTGCCCGCGACCGAGTGCGCAGCGCTCGCAAAAATTGTGTGGCCGCTGAAAATTTACGACTGCTAACGCAGCCGGTCGCGGGCAAGAGATCAACACGTTATTTTGTGTTTGATGAATGTGGCGGTGACCCCAGGCAGGCAAGGGCAAACCGGCCATTATCGGGACGGTCGAGCATGTCATCAGATGTCTTTTAATTATTTTTAGCTGGCCACAAGCCGCTATGTCTATGAATTGCCCGGGAAACCTCCAGTACCTGCGACTTAAGGCTAATAACCCAGCCGTTGACAAGTTTTTCACGCTTCTTAATAATCGCGACAGTCATACGATAACGCACAACAAAAACAACAATGAGTGAGTCGCCTATGTCGCCTTTATCCCAGCGCGTCCGCGCACCGCATTCCTGTACTTCGCCACCGGCCCATTCTTTCAGTTCATCAAGCGCTGTCGAGAGTCCGTAGCGGCCTGCCTGCACACGTAAATGGCGGCCCGAAACGCCCCTGACAACCTCTGCCCTTGCCACGGCCATATGCCTTGTGGACGGGCTGTCTCACCCTGAACGGAAGCACAACAATAATGAAAATACGCCAGCCCCTTCCCTTTGCCCTTCTCAGTGCCAGCCTGCTCGCCAGCCTGCCCGGCGCCAGTTCTGCTGCCGGTTTCATCGAGGACGGCAAGGCCACGCTCGGCCTGCGCAACTTCTACATCAACCGTAATTTTGTCGACCCGGCCAACGCCCAGAGCAAGGCAGAAGAATGGACCCAGAGCTTCATTCTGGATGCCCGCTCGGGCTTTACCGAAGGCCCGGTCGGTTTCGGCGTGGACGTGCTGGGCATGTGGTCGCTCAAGCTCGACGGCGGTGGCGGCACCTACGGCACCGCCCTGTTGCCACGGCACAGCGACGGCCGCCCGGCCGATGACTACGGGCGCCTGGGCGTGGCAGCCAAAGCCCGGTTTTCCAAGACCGAACTGAAAATCGGCGAGTGGATGCCGGTGTTGCCGATCCTGCGCGCCGACGACGGTCGCTCATTGCCGCAGACCCTGCGTGGCGGCCAGATCACCTCGAAGGAAATCGAAGGCCTGACCCTCTACGGCGGCCAGTTCCGCGCCAACAGCCCGCGCAACGACGCCAGCATGGAAGACATGAGCTACGGCGGCGGCCTGTCGGACCGCTTCAACTTCGTCGGGGGTGAATACACCTTCAACCAGAACCGCACCCTGGTAGGCGTCTGGAACGCGGTGCTCAAGGACGTCTACGAGCAACAATATGTGCAACTGACCCACAGCCAGCCGATCGGCGACTGGACCCTGGGTGCCAACCTGGGCTATTTCCAGGGCGAGGACGATGGCTCGCGCCGCGCCGGCCGCCTGGACAACAAGACCTACTCGGGCATGTTCTCGGCCAAGTACGGCGTCAACACCTTCTATGTCGGCCTGCAGAAAGTCAGCGGCGACACCTGGATGCGCGTCAACGGCACCAGCGGCGGCACCCTGGCCAACGACAGCTACAACGCCAGCTTCGACAACGCCAACGAGCGCTCCTGGCAAGTGCGTCACGACCTCAACTTCGCCGGCCTGGGCGTGCCTGGCCTGACCCTGATGAACCGCTATATCAGCGGCCAGGACGTGCACACCGGCGCGATCACCGATGGCAAGGAGTGGATCCGCGAGTCGGAACTGGCCTACGTCATCCAGAGCGGCACCTTCAAGAACCTGAACGTGAAATGGCGTAATTCCAGCATTCGTCGCGATTTCAGCACCAACGAATTCGACGAAAACCGCCTGATCATCAACTACCCTCTGTCGATTCTGTAGGAATCAAAGGCAGTCGGCGCTCAGGTTGCCCGCCACCCTGCGGGTAACCCGGCACGTTTGCAGGCCCTTGCCGCAGCAGTCGCCGGCAAGCCGCCCCCTACAGGTCTGCGCTGTATCGGGCAGGCCGTGTCGGGACAAATTGACAAGCAGCAAAATGACTGCTGATAATCGTCGCAGTCATACGACAACATATAACGCACAACAATTTAAACAACTAGCAGAGCTGGCCATGACCACAACACCTTTCAATCGCCTGCTGCTCACCGGTGCAGCAGGCGGACTGGGCAAGGTTCTTCGCGAACGCCTCAAAAGCAGCGCCGCGATCCTGCGTCTTTCCGATATCAGCCCGATGGCACCGGCGACCGGTCCGCACGAAGAAGTCGTGCAGTGCGACCTCGCCGACAAGGCTGCCGTGCATGACCTGGTAGCCGGCGTGGACGCCATCGTGCATTTTGGCGGCGTCTCGACCGAGCACTCTTTCGAAGACATCCTCGGCCCCAATATCAGCGGCGTCTTCCATATCTACGAAGCGGCGCGCAAGCACGGCGTCAAGCGCGTGATCTTCGCCAGCTCCAACCATGTCATCGGCTTCTACAAGCAGGACGAGCAGATCGACGCCCGGTCGGCGCGCCGCCCTGACAGCTATTACGGCCTGTCCAAGTGCTACGGCGAAGACATGGCCAGCTTCTACTTCGACCGCTACGGCATCGAGACCGTCAGTATCCGCATCGGCTCGTCGTTTCCAGAGCCGCAGAACCGCCGCATGCTCAGCACCTGGTTGAGCTACGACGACCTGACCCAGTTGATCGAACGCGGGCTGTTCACGCCCGATGTCGGCCACACCGTGGTCTACGGCGCCTCGGCCAACCGCGACGTCTGGTGGGACAACCGCCATGCCGCGCACCTGGGCTATCAGCCCAAGGACTCCTCCGAAGTGTTCCGTCCGGCCGTGGAAGCCCAGCCCATGCCGGCGGCCGACGATCCGGCCATGGTCTACCAGGGCGGTGCCTTCGTGGCCGCCGGCCCCTTCGACTGACCTTCAACGCGCAAGGAAGCCCTGACATGCACAGTGAACTGCTCGTTGATGCGCGCAACCTGACCGGCGAAAGCCCGGTGTGGGACGCCACTGAAAACGCCCTGTACTGGGTGGATATCCCTGCCGGCCAGTTGCATCGCTGGGGGGCGGCCGATGGCAAGCACCAGGTGTGGCAGGGTGATGAGCCGCTGGCCTGTATCGCTCGTCGCGGCCAGGGCTGGATTGCCGGCCGCCAGAGCGGCGTGTTCGAACTGCAGACCAATGACCAGGGCGGGCTGGACAGCCGGTTGCTGCATGCGGTCGAACATGCCCGGCCCGGCATGCGTTTCAATGATGGCCGCTGCGACCGGCAAGGCCGGTTCTGGGCCGGCACCATGCTGATGGATATGCAGGCCGGTGCCCGCGTCGGCGCGCTGTATCGCCACGACGGCGAAGGTCTGCATCTGCAACTGGAAAAGATGATCGTGCCCAACGGCCTGGCGTTCAGCCCCGACGGCACGCGCATGTACTTGTCCGACTCGCACCCGGACGTACAGGCCATCTGGACCTTCGACTACGACATCGACAGCGGCACGCCGCACAACCAGCAGTTGTTCGTCGACATGCGCGCCCTGCCCGGTCGCCCGGACGGCGCGGCCATCGACCAGGACGGCTGCTACTGGATCTGTGGCAACGACGCCGGTCAGATTCATCGCTTTACCCCGGACGGCCGTCTGGACCGCTCGCTCAGCGTACCGGTCAAGAAACCGGCCATGTGCGCCTTTGGCGGCGCGAACCTGGACACGCTGTTTGTCACCTCGATACGCCCCGGCGGCATCGACCTCAGCGACCAGCCCCTGGCGGGCGGGGTCTTTGCCTTGAACCCTGGCGTCAAGGGCCTGGAGGAGCCTGCCTGTCGACGCTGATGCCTGACTGCCGCACTCACATTCGAACGAAACCAGATAATAACAACACCGGAGTTTCACCATGACCTTCAAACGCAAGCTGCTTCTTGCTGTTCTTCCGTTGGCGATCAGCCTCTCCGCGACCGCCGCTGAGGTGAAAATCAAATTCGCCGAAATCCACCCGGCCGGCTACCCGACCGTGGTGGCCGAAGAGAACATGGGCAAGAAACTGAAAGAGGCCAGCAACGGCGAAATCACGTTCCAGATGTTCGCCGGCGGCGTACTCGGTTCCGAGAAAGAAGTGGTCGAGCAGGTGCAGATCGGTGCCGTGCAGATGGCCCGCGTCAGCCTGGGCATCGTCGGCCCTGTCGTGCCGGACGTAAACGTGTTCAACATGCCGTTCGTGTTCCGCGACCATGCCCACATGCGCAAGATCATCGACGGCGAGATCGGCCAGGAGATCCTCGACAAGATCACCAATTCCGAATTCAACATGGTGGCCCTGGCGTGGATGGATGGCGGCACTCGCAACATCTATACCAAGAAACCGGTGCGCAAGATCGAAGACCTCAAGGGCATGAAAATCCGCGTGCAGGGCAACCCGCTGTTCATCGACATGATGAACGCCATGGGCGGCAACGGCATTGCGATGGACACCGGCGAGATCTTCAGTGCCTTGCAGACCGGCGTGATCGACGGTGCGGAAAACAACCCGCCGACCCTGCTGGAACACAACCACTTCCAGAGCGCCAAGTACTACACCTTGACCGGTCACCTGATCCTGCCGGAGCCGGTGGTGATCTCAAAGACCACCTGGAACAAGATGACGCCTGACCAGCAAGCGCTGCTCAAGAAGGTCGCCCGCGAAGCGCAGATGGAAGAACGCGCCCTGTGGGACGCCAAGTCGGCCGCCAGCGAAGAAAAACTCAAGGCCGCCGGTGTCGAGTTCATCACCGTCGACAAGAAACCTTTCTTCGACGCCACTGCACCGGTTCGCGAAAAATACGGCGCGCCGTATGCCGACCTGATGAAACGCATCGCTGCCGTCCAGTAATACCGTTCCCCACCCAGATGACCCCTGCAGGCGCGGCCACCACCGCCCTGCAGCCTTGGATGTGCCTATGAAAACGTTCTTCCTGCGCCTGAACGACACGCTGTACAGCAGTTGCATCTGGATTGCGGGCCTGTCGATCCTGACCATGACGCTGATCATTCCCTGGGGCATCTTTGCCCGCTACGTGCTGGGCACCGGCTCCAGCTGGCCGGAGCCGGTGGCGATCCTGCTGATGATGGTGTTCTGCTTCATCGGTGCGGCCGCCAGCTACCGGGCCGGTGCGCACATGGCCGTGTCGATGGCCACCGACCGCATGCCCGAGCCACTGCGCAAGCTGTTGGCTGTGGTGGTGCAATTTCTGATGATCGCGGTGTGCGTGTACATGACCTGGTACGGCGCGCGCCTGTGCATGACCACCTGGAACCAGTTCATGGCCTCGCTGCCGAGTGTGCGGATCGGCATGACCTACGCACCGATCCCCATCGGCGGGCTGTTGACCCTGGTCTTTGTGCTGGAAAAACTCATCCTGGGCGATCAGAGCCACCGCAAGGTCGTGCGCTTCGACCACATCGAAGAAAACGAAGGAGCCGCCTGAATGGATGCCTTGATTCTCCTGGGCAGTTTCATCCTGCTCATCCTCATCGGCATGCCGGTCGCCTATGCGCTGGGCCTGTCGGCCTTGATCGGCGCCTGGTGGATCGACATTCCCCTGCAAGCCATGCTGATCCAGGTGGCCGGCGGGGTGAACAAGTTCTCGCTGCTGGCCATCCCGTTCTTCGTCCTGGCTGGCGCAATCATGGCCGAGGGCGGCATGTCACGGCGCCTGGTGGCCTTTGCCGGGGTGCTGGTGGGCTTTGTCCGCGGCGGCCTGTCACTGGTCAATATCGTGGCCTCGACTTTCTTCGGCGCCATCTCCGGCTCCTCGGTGGCCGACACCGCTTCGGTCGGTTCGGTGCTGATTCCGGAAATGGAGCGCAAGGGCTATCCGCGCGACTTCTCCACGGCAGTGACCGTCAGCGGCTCGGTGCAGGCCCTGCTGACGCCACCGAGCCACAACTCGGTGCTCTACTCGCTGGCCGCCGGCGGCACGGTGTCGATCGCCTCGCTGTTCATGGCCGGTGTCGTGCCGGGGCTGTTGATGAGCGCGATCCTGATGGGCTTGTGCCTGATTTTCGCCAAGAAGCGCAATTACCCCAAGGGTGAAGTGATTCCGCTGCGCCAGGCGCTGAAGATTGCAGCCGACGCGCTCTGGGGCCTGATGGCCATGGTCATCATTCTGGGCGGCATCCTGTCGGGCGTGTTTACCGCGACCGAATCGGCGGCCATCGCGGTGGTCTGGTCGTTCTTCGTGACCATGTTCATCTACCGCGACTACAAGTGGCGCGACCTGCCCAAGCTGATGCACCGCACGGTACGGACCATCTCCATCGTGATGATCCTGATCGGCTTTGCCGCCAGCTTCGGCTACGTCATGACCCTGATGCAGATCCCGGCCAAGATCACCACGACGTTCCTGACCCTGTCGGACAACCGCTACGTGATCCTGATGTGCATCAACGTCATGCTGCTGTTGTTGGGCACGGTGATGGACATGGCCCCGCTGATCCTGATCCTGACCCCGATCCTGCTGCCGGTCATCCAGGGCATTGGCGTGGACCCGGTGCACTTCGGCATGATCATGCTGGTCAACCTGGGCATCGGGTTGATCACACCGCCGGTGGGCGCGGTGCTGTTCGTCGGCTCGGCGATCGGCAAGGTCAGTATCGAATCGACGGTCAAGGCGTTGCTGCCGTTCTATGCCGCGCTGTTTCTGGTACTGATGGCCGTGACCTACATTCCGGCCCTGTCGCTGTGGTTGCCTAGCGTCGTTCTCTGATACTGCATGAATGAAAGGCGGGCCATCCTGGCCCGCCTTTTCTTTTTCTGGCCTTTTGCAAATGGATTGTGCTCATGGCGGTTTCCGCATCTTCTCCTGTTCCATTGCCACGCCACGTGGCCGTGGCCCTGCTCGCGCTGCTGGCCTGCTGTTTTGCCGGCAATCACATTGCGGCGCGCTTCGCTTTCGATGACGGCACCGGCGTCTTGCTGGCGATCCTGTGCCGCTCCGGGATCACCTTGCTGGCCCTGGCCGGCCTGCTGCTGTGGCAGCGCCAGTCACTGAGCCTGCCCAAGGGCAGCTGGCGCTGGCAATTGCTGCTGGGCCTGCTGATCGCCACCCAGAGTTTGTGCCTGTATTCGGCAGTGGCGCGCATTCCGGTGGCGCTGGCGTTATTGGTGGGCAACACCTTCCCGATCCTGCTGGTGCTGCTCGGCTGGGCGCTGGGCGGACCGCGCCCGACGCGGCGCACGGTGTTGTTGATGGGCATGATTCTGGTCGGCCTGGTGCTGGCGCTGGACGTGCCGGCGCGCCTGGCCAGCAGTGGCGAGTCCAACCCGCACTGGACCCTGGGGGTCAGCCTGGCCTTCTGCGCGGCCTGTGTATTTGCCTGTGCCTTGTGGATCACCGATCACAAACTGGCCGCGGTGCGCGGCCCGGTGCGCAGCCTGCTGACCTTGCTGGTGGTGTTTGTGAGCATGATGGTCGCCGGGGCCAGTGGCGTGATGCCTTCGGGGTTGTCGGCACCGTCCAGCAGCACCGGCTGGGTGGCACTGGCCAGCCTGGTGGTGCTGTATGGCATGGCGTTCACCTTATTGTTCGTCTGCGTGCCGCGCCTGAACATGGCGCAGAACGCGCCGGTGATGAACATCGAGCCGATCGCGACCCTGATCCTGGGCTGGGCGCTGCTCAACCAGAGCCTGAGCACCGGGCAGGTGCTGGGGGCGGCGGTGGTGATCAGCGCGATCGTGCTGCTGACCTGGCGCAAGGCGTAATCCCCGGTAGGAGCGCGCTTGCCCGCGACCGAGTGCGCAGCGCTCGCAAAATTGTGTAGACGCTGAAAATTTACGACTGTAAATCTGCGAAACGCTGAAAATTTACGACTGTAAATCTGCGAAACGCTGAAAATTTACGACTGTAAATCTGCGAAACGCTGAAAATTTACGACTGCTAACGCAGCCGGTCGCGGGCAAGCGCGCTCCTACAGATCGGGCGTCTGACAATCAGGCCGGTTGTGCAAGCGTCTCCACAGGTGGCGCAGCCGGCTCGCTGCGCACTTCGCGGGCCAGGTTCCATACCAGCACGGCGGCGACGATGTCGAACGCTGCCAGCACCACGAACAGCGGGCTGTAGCCGATCTGCGTGACCAGCACACCAAAGACCAGGGTAAACACCGCCGCGCCCAGGTAGCCGAACATCCCGCCCATGCCGGTGGCCGTCGCCACCTGGTCCTTGCTGAACGAGTCGGAGGTGATCGAGTACAAGGCACCCGACAGGGTCTGGTGGGCAAACCCGCCGATGCACAACAACGCAATGGCCGTGTACGGGCTGTCCACCAGGCCGATGCAGGCCGGGCCGATCATGCAACTGGCACCGAACACCAGCACCATCTTGCGCGAGGTGAACAACGACACCTTGCAGTAACGGTGAAACAGCGGGCTCAGGTAGCCGCCCAGCACACAACCGATGTCGGCGGCCAGGAACGGCAGCCAGGCGAACATTGCCACTTCCTTGATGTTCATGTGCCGTTCGGTCATCAGGTACAGCGGGATCCAGGCGTTGAAGGTCTGCCAGGCCGGCTCCGAGAGGATGCGCGCCGAGGCGATGGCGTAGAAGTTGCGTTCCTTGAAGATCTTCTTCCAGGCGCCCTTCTCGCGCCGGGTGACCTGAAAGTGCGCTTCCTGGCCGCTGAGGATGTAGTCACGCTCTTCGTTGCTCAGCAGCTTCTGGTCCCTGGGGTGCTTGTACAGCAGCAGCCACAACAGGGTCCAGACGATGCCCGCCCCTCCAACGATCAAAAATGCCAGCTGCCAGCCGCTGTGCAGGATGGCCCAGACCACCAGCGGCGGCGCCAGCAAGGCGCCCAGTGACGAGCCGATATTGAACCAGCCGATGGCCACCGAGCGCTCTCTGGCCGGAAACCATTCGGTGGTGGCCTTGACCCCGGCCGGCAAGCCTGCCGCTTCGGTCATGCCCAACAGGCCACGCATGAACGCCATGCTCTGCCAGCCGGTGGCCAGGGCCGCGCCTGCACAGGCCACTGACCACGCCATGGCGAAGACCGCAAAGCCCAGCTTGGTGCCGATGAAGTCGATGAACCAGCCGGCGACCGGCTGCATCAGCGCATAGCAGATCTGCCAGGCCGCAACGATCTTGGCGTACTGCTCGGTGGAGATCGACAGGTCGGTCATCAGCGTCGGGGCGGCGACCGAAAGGGTATTGCGCGCAAGGTAATTGACGACGAGTCCGGCCGTGACAAGGCTGACCATCCACCAGCGGATGCCTTTAATCTTCATGGTTCACCTGAATTATTTTTAGAGGGCGGGTGATTGCCTCGACGTCGGAAAAATCTTCGAGACAATTTGTTTCAAAATAATTCTGGCACGTTACCAGACGTCGTACAACGAATTTTGATTAGCCGTTGGTCTATGGCTCAACGCCGGGCGCACCGGTCGTGGTGCGCCCTGACAAAAGAAGTCGGGAAAGGTCTCAATGCGCGAGAAAGTGCGCAGATGGGGGGCTATATACAAGCAAGGGGGCATTGCCCCCTTGCTTCACTGCTGCGTGCCATTACTCCTGGTCCTGCCCTTGCTGACCACCACCCTTGCCCTGTTGTCCTCCGTGCTTGCCTTGGTGGCCACTGTCCTCATCCTGCTGGCCTTGTTGATCATCGCTTTGATCCTGTTGCCGGCTACCCTGGCCCTGTTGGCCGCTGCCTTCATCCTGCTGGCCGCTGGCCTGGCCTTGTTGCCCGGCGTTGTCGTCCGTTTGCTGCATGTCGTCGTCTTGCTGCCCGCCGCTGCCGGACTGTTGTGCAGAATCATTCTGCTGGGAACCGCCACCCGAAGCCTGCCCTCCTTTTCTACCGGCCTCGGCGGCGCGCTCAGGGTCATTGGCAAAATTGCCGCCTGACACATGGCCACCCTTTTTACCCGCTTCGGAGGCGCGTTCAGGATCGTTGGCAAAGTTTCCGGGGTTTTCTTTGCCGGTATTTTCTGATTCGGCCATTTCCATATCCTCTTGTCATGGCGAGCCGCTTCAGTGCGGTCGCACCCTGTATGAGGCGGCGACAGAAACAGTTGATCCGTGCAGTCGACCAGTGGCCAGACGAATGGACAGGCTATATCCAGCCCTTCTAAAGCCGTGCAGCAACCAATCATCAGGCAATAAAAAAACAAACGGTTATAACCTTAGTCCATATATTCATAACCATCGGGTATATAAGCCGTTATGCTGCCCGCCACTTTTTACCTGACAACAGATAACTGTGGTGTAGGGCGTGATGATGGAAGTTGGCGGTCTTGGTTTTGTAGTGGCCGGCCTGGTGGTCGGTTTTATCGTCGGCATGACCGGCGTCGGTGGCGGCTCGTTGATGACCCCGATCCTGTTGTGGTTCGGCATCAACCCGGCGACTGCCGTGGGCACGGACCTGCTGTATGCGGCCATCACCAAGGCCGGCGGCGTGTACGTGCACAAGAAGAATGACAACATCGACTGGAAGATCACCGGCTGGCTGACCCTTGGCAGCGTGCCGGCGGTCCTGCTGACGCTGTGGTTTCTCAGCAGCCTGGACAGCTCGCCCGATGCGCTCAATGCCATCATCAAGCAGGCCCTGGGCTTTGTGCTGTTGCTGACCGCGCTGGCGATCCTGTTCAAGAAGCGCCTGCTGGCCTTTGCCCATGACCGTGCCGACGGTCATTCGCTGTTCAAGGACTCCAGCCTCAATGGGCTGACGGTCATCACCGGCCTGGTGCTGGGCACCATGGTGGCCCTGACCTCCATCGGCGCCGGCGCCCTGGGCACGGTGGCACTGTTCATTCTCTACCCGCTGCTGCCGACCCGCCGCCTGGTGGGCACCGAGATCGCCCATGCCGTGCCGCTGACCCTGGTGGCCGGCATCGGCCACGCGAGCATGGGCAACATGAACTGGGAACTGCTCGGGTTTCTGTTGCTGGGCTCGCTGCCGGGCATCTACATGGGCAGCCATATGGCCGGACGGGTTTCCGATGAGTTATTGCGCCCTTGCCTGGCCGTGATGCTGGGGTTGATCGGCTTCAAGCTGGCGTTCTGACTGGCAGGCTGGATAAATCGAGCGCGTTCTCGTTTCGTCCACATCCCTTTCACATCCTCTTCACGTCAGCGATCTTAAAGTTACCCCACTCCTTTGATGAATCCCCTTGGCTCACCTCCCCCGGTGAGCCATTTTTTTTGCCTGCATTTTCTTGCCTGTCATGAAGGCTCAGTGCATCGGTTTTCAACGTACCTGGGGATCGTCGCCGCTCTTGAGCGTCGACACCATCACCGGTCCGTTGAGCACACCGGGGGCCTGCAGTTGCGCCAGCCGTTCACTGCTGTTGCCGTTGACCACCTGGCTGCTCCACTGCCCGGCGACACTGGCCAACCAGGCCAGCAACAGCAAGGCGGTGATCTGCAGCGTCCATTTGGTAAGCGTTGCCATGGTCGTACTCCCCTAATCATTCCAATGCCGGGGATATAACCACTGCTCTGTTGCAAAGCCATTGCAACGCGCCATTCAAGCCGACCGCTTATCCGTGCACCGGAACTCCAGAGCGCAATCGTCCTTCCATACGCTACAAGGCCGGCCAACGATTGCCGCAGGGTCGGCCCTCGTTATTGCAGACAAGGCATCGCCAAGGAGTCAGTCCATGCGCGGATCAGGAACAGGCCAGGGTCGTATCGAAGTCGTTCTGCTCCCCACTGAAAAAATCCTCGGCCAGCATGAGGTCGTCGTACACCAGGCCCTGGGTCGGCAACTGGCCCGACTGTTGGGCGGCGAGTTCACCGGCACCTTCGATGCAGCGCAGCCTCAAGGTCGCTCGCTGTATTTCGTGCCTTCCGACACGCTGGTCGACCCGCCGCGCGCCAGACAGCTGAACATTCGCGGTGCGGATGATGTGTTTGGTGGCCTGGTGAGTGAGCCATTCATGGCCACCAAAGCCATTTCGCATGCCTTGCCCGATCAAGCCAGTGCCCGCCCGCCAGGGTGGTCTGAGGCCTTTCATGATCAGGCCGGCGATGCCGTGCTGGCCGGTTTCAGCGTGTTCAGCGAGGCCGACGCCCGTCAGGCCGGGCAGCAGATGCTGGCTGACGGCCCGGTGCGCATCAAGCCGGTGCGCGCCACCGCCGGGCGCGGCCAGATCGTTGCGCAGGACTCTGGCGAACTGACAGCGGCACTGGCCGAACAGGACTTTGCCGAAGTGGCGCGCTGGGGCCTGGTGATCGAGCAGGACTTGCAGGACGTAGTCACCTACAGCGTCGGCCAGGTTTCAGTTGCAGGCGGCGTGGCCAGTTACCACGGCACCCAGAGCCTGACCCGCGACAATCAGGGCGCAACGGTGTATGGCGGTTCATGCCTGTGGATTGTGCGCGGCGGCTTTGACGTGCTGCTCGACCAGCCGCTGCAGGCGCCTGTACGCCGCGCCGTGCAGCAGGCCATCGCCTATGACCGGGCAGCGCAGGCCTGCCTGCCAGGCTTTATTGCCTCACGGCGCAATTACGACATTGCCCAAGGCGTCAATGCCCGAGGCCAGGCCTGCTCCGGGGTGCTGGAGCAGTCCTGGCGCATCGGCGGTGCCAGCGCCGCCGAGATCCACGCCCTGCTGGCCTTTGCCGCCGATCCGGCGCTGTCACGCCTGTGTGTCTCGACTCATGAGGTTTACGGCCGGGACACACCGCTGCCCTCCCATGCCCAGGTGTTGTACGAGGGCGAAGACCCTCAGCTGGGCTTTCTTCGTAAATACACGCAGGTCCAGCCTTATGACTGTGAGCAGTGAAAGCATTGAAATTGCCGTCGGTGAACAATCGATCTGCGGCACCGTCCTGACCCCCAGCCCCAGAATGCCGGGGATCCTGTTCGTGCATGGCTGGGGCGGCAGCCAGCAACGCGACCTGGCACGGGCCAAGAACATCACCGGCCTGGGCTGCGTGTGCCTGACATTCGATCTGCGCGGCCATGAACGCACCGAGGCGCTGCGCACTACCGTGTCACGCGAACACAGCCTGGAAGACCTGCTGGCGGCCTATGACAAGCTGGTCAGCCATCCGCTCGTGGACCCCGCTGCCATTGCCGTGATCGGCAGCAGTTATGGCGGTTACCTGGCGACGATTCTGAGTCGTCTGCGGCCGGTCAAATGGCTGGCCCTGCGGGTACCGGCGCTGTACTGGGATGCCGACTGGGAAATGCCCAAGCAGGCACTGGACCGTGACCGGCTGGCGCACTACAGGCGCTCGGTGGTGACCGCCGCCGACAACCGCGCGCTGGCGGCGTGCAAGGAATTCAAGGGGGACGTGTTGCTGATCGAGTCAGAGCGGGACGACTATGTGCCGCACGCGACCCTGATGAGTTACCGCAGCGCCTTCGAGCAGGCCCATTCACTGACGTACCGTCTGGTAGACGGCGCTGATCATGCGCTGAGCAGCGACATCAGCCAGAGCGTGTACAGCTCGATGTTGACCAACTGGGTCAGTGAGATGGTGATCGGTGACCGCTTGACGGGCTATCCCCATCATTCGGCCACCTGGTCTTGAACATGGCTGGATATCAATAACGCGCCGGGCCCGATTGATGTCGCGGACCGGCAACCACCCAGGCCAGTACCCCGAGAACCGGTACGGCCACGATGCCGATGATCCACATGGCTTTGTTACTTGCGCTGGTGTGGCTGGAGCGGACCCGCATCACGGCCCACAGGTCCGACAGGATGATAAGCGCGACCAGCAGTACGACTCCCCACAGCCCTGTTTCTGACATTGGCATCTGAAACCTCCTGACCTTTCGGTTTATTGCCCCGGCGCCAAATGCGACGCTCTTGAATAGAAGAGGTCTGCATCGGGGGGAAAGTTCAGAGAAGTCAGATAAAACGCAGGGCAATTGCCGGACGGTCCTGCCGCGAGCAGAGCGCCGTCCCACAGGTTCGGCACTCGACGAAATTCAACTAACTGACTGACCTTACCCCGAGCGACCAACAGTCGCGAATGCAGGCGGTCAGGCACTGAAGATCTTGAATCCACCGGCCCTTTCGCGACCGCGTGGGCGAGTCCATCTGATTACAGAAACAGCGACCTGCATTCGACGAAATTCAGCTAACTGACTGACCTTACCCCGTAGGAGCGACCAACGGTCGCGAATGCAGGCGGTCAGGCACTGAAGATCTTGAATCCACCGGCCCTTTCGCGACCGCGGGTCGCTCCCACAGAAACAACGACCTGCGCTCGACGACGTTTAGCTTGACTGACTGGCATCGGTCCTACATGCGATCAGGTCACCGGTGCCGGGTTGAACAGTGCCAGGTCGTTGTGCAGGCGGTAGTGTTCGGTCCAGGTCTTTTTCTTGCCGCTGGCCACGTCCAGGTAGTACTGGAACAGCTCCCAGCCCAGTTCTTCGATGCTGGCGCGCCCCGTGGCGATGCGGCCGGCGTCGACGTCGATCAGGTCCGGCCAGCGCTGGGCCAGTTCGGTGCGGGTCGAGACCTTGACCACCGGCGCCATCGCCAGCCCATAAGGCGTGCCGCGGCCGGTGGTGAACACGTGCAGGTTCATGCCGGCCGCCAGTTGCAGCGTGCCGCAGATAAAGTCGCTGGCCGGGGTGGCACAGAAGATCAGGCCCTTGCTGCTGACCCGCTCGCCGGGGCCGACCACGCCGTTGATGGCGCTGTTGCCGGACTTGACGATCGACCCCAGGGATTTCTCGACGATGTTCGACAACCCGCCCTTCTTGTTGCCCGGCGTGGTGTTGGCGCTGCGGTCGGCCTCGCCTTTGGCCAGGTAGCGGTCGTACCAGTCCATCTCGCGCACCAGTGCCTGGGCCACCTCCTGATTCTCGGCGCGCGAGGTCAGCAGGTAGATGGCGTCGCGCACTTCAGTGACCTCGGAAAACATCACCGTGGCCCCGGCGCGCAGCAACAGGTCCGAGGCATAGCCCAGCGCCGGGTTGGCGGTGATGCCGGAAAACGCATCGCTGCCGCCGCACTGCATGCCCAGGATCAGCTCGGAGGCCGGCACCGTTTCACGGCGGCGCTGGTCGAGTTTTTTCAGGCGCACTTCGGCCAGTTCCATGATCTGCTCGATCATTTCGTTGAAGCCGGTGCTGGCATCCTGCAGGCGGTACAGCCACGGCTCGCTGAGGTCCACCGACGGGTCCTGCTCGTGCATGACCTGCCCGGCCTGCAGTTTTTCGCAGCCCAGGCTGATCACCAGCGCCTCGCCGCCCAGGTTCGGATTGCGCGCCAGGTTGCGCACGGTGCGGATCGGAATGTAGGCGTCGGTGGCGGTGATGGCCACGCCACAACCGTAGGTGTGGGTCAGGGCCACCACGTCGTCGACGTTGGGGTATTTGGGCAGCAGTTCATCACGGATGCGCTTGACAGCATGGTCCAGCACGCCGGTCACGCACTGCACCGTGGTGGTGATGCCCAGGATATTGCGCGTGCCGACGGTGCCGTCGGCGTTGCGGTAGCCTTCGAAGGTATAACCTTCCAGCGGCGCTTCCTTTTCCGGCACGGCATCGGACATCGGCAGCTTGTCCAGCTCCGGCGCCGACGGCATGCGCAACAGGTCTTCCCTGACCCAACTGCCGCGCGGGATCGGCTGCAAGGCATAGCCGATGGTCTGCCCGTAGCGGATCACCGGATCCCCTTCGGCCAGGTCGACGGTGCTGATCTTGTGGCTCTGGGGGACGTTATCGATCGTCTCCAGGCCATCCTCAAAGCGGGTGCCGGCAGGCACACCCTGGTCATTGACCACTACAACCACGTTATCCAGCGGGTGGAGCCGGATATGCCGTGGCGAATCGGCATGTTGAATCAGGTTCATCACGGTTTCCTCAGGATTTGGCTTGGGAAAGGTCGCTGTCGTTCAGCGCAGGCCCCTGTACAGGCGGCTCTTTCAATTCCACACGCTTGATGTCTCCGACGATAAAGATGTAGCTGATGACGGCCAGCAGTGCGTTGGCACCGACGAACACCAGTGCCCACTTGAACGAGCCGGTGCTGCTGATGATGTAGCCGATCACGATCGGGGTGGTGATCGAAGCAATGTTACCGAAGGTGTTGAACAGGCCACCACTGAGACCGGCGATCTGTTTTGGCGACACGTCGGACATGACAGCCCAACCCAGTGCGCCCACGCCTTTACCGAAGAATGCCAAGGCCATGAAGCCGACCACGACCCACTCTACGTCGACGTAGTTGCAGGTGACGATGGAGGTCGACAGCAGCAGACCGAAGATGATCGGTGCCTTGCGGGCGAAGGTCAGCGAGTGGCCTTTACGCAGCAGGTAGTCGGAAATAACCCCGCCCAGTACCCCGCCGATAAAGCCGCAGATGGCCGGCAAGGAGGCGATGATGCCGGCCTTAAGAATGGTCATGCCACGCTCTTGAACCAGGTACACCGGGAACCAGGTCAGGAAGAAGTAGGTGATGCCGTTGATGCAGTACTGGCTCAGGTAGATACCCAGCATCATGCGGTTGGTCAGCAACTGACGAATGTAATCCCACTTCGGACCGCTGTTGGCGGCCTTGTCCTTGCCTTTGCCCTTGTCCTGGTCCATGTCGACCATGCCGCCATTGCTGGCGATGTACTCAAGCTCGGCTTCGTTGATGCGCGGGTGCTGACGCGGGCTGTAGATGACTTTCATCCAGATGCCCGAGAACACGATACCGGCGGCGCCCATGACGATGAACACATGCTGCCAGCCGTAGGTGTAGACGATCCAGCCCATCAACGGTGCGAACAACACGGTGGCAAAGTATTGCGCCGAGTTGAAAATCGCAGAAGCGGTGCCGCGTTCGGCGGTCGGGAACCAGGCGGCGACGATGCGCGCGTTGCCCGGGAACGATGGCGCTTCGGCCAGACCGACCAGAAAGCGCAGCATGAACAGCGCAACGATGGCGGTGGAGATGCCGAATTCACCCACATAGCCTTGCAGCAGGGTGAACAGCGACCAGGTGAAAATGCTGATGGCATAGACTTTCTTCGAGCCGAAACGGTCGAGCAGCCAGCCGCCAGGAATCTGACCGGCGACGTAGGCCCAGCCAAATGCGGAGAAGATATAACCCAGGGTTACGGCAGTGATGCCGAGGTCTTTCTGCAGGCTGGAACCTGCGATGGCGATGGTGGCGCGGTCGGCGTAGTTGATCGTGGTGACCAGAAACAGCATCAACAGGATCAAATAGCGGACGTGCGTCGGCTTGGACTTTTGCATTCGGTATAACTCCCACTCATTATTTTTTTTACGCGGGTGATGCTTTTTGGGTGTAGCGCTGCAGGCCCCTTGGAAGCGTTGGTGGCGACAACGGATTCCACCTGCAGAGGGTCCAACGACAAAGACCGCGGAGCGTACTCAGCGGCCTTTGCCTGTCGTGGGAGTTACTGCGCGCCTTGCTTGTCCATCAGCGCGGCGAGCAGGTCGACTTCTTCAGCAGTCAGGTCGGTCAGCGGAGCGCGAACCGGGCCTGCGTCGTAGCCTGCGATCTTGGCGCCGGCCTTGACGATGCTGACGGCATAACCGGCCTTGCGGTTGCGCAGGTCCAGATAAGGCAGGAAGAAATCATCGATGTACTTGCCAACGGTCTCGTGATCGTCACGAGCAATGGCGTGGTAGAAGTTCATCGCCAGCTTCGGTACGAAGTTGAATACGGCAGACGAGTAGACCGGTACGCCCAGGGCCTTGTAGGCAGCGGCGTAGACTTCAGCGGTTGGCAGACCACCCAGGTACGAGAAGCGGTCACCCAGGCGGCGGCGGATCGAAACCATCAGCTCGATGTCACCCAGGCCGTCTTTGTAGCCGATCAGGTTTTCGTTGCGCTCGGCCAGTTTTTCCAGCAGTGGCGCGGTCAGGCGGCAGACGTTGCGGTTGTAGACCACGACGCCGATCTTGACCGATTTGCACACGGCTTCAACGTGGGCGGCAACGCCGTCCTGGCTGGCTTCGGTCAGGTAGTGAGGCAGCAGCAGCAGGCCTTTGGCACCCAGACGCTCGGCTTCCTGGGCCATTTCGATGGCTTGACGGGTCGGGCCACCGACACCGGCCAGAATTGGCACAGTCTTTTCGCAGGTATCGACGGCAGTCTTGATGATCTGCGAGTACTCGCCGGAGGTCAGGGAGAAGAACTCACCGGTACCGCCAGCAGCGAACAGGGCACTGGCACCGTACGGGGCCAGCCACTCAAGGCGCTTGATATAGCCTTCGCGATGGAAATCGCCTTGGGCATTGAAGTCGGTGACAGGGAAAGACAGCAAACCGTGGGAAAGGATGGACTTTAGTTCTTGTGGATTCATTGTTCGAACACCCTGGGGGACATTGTTGTGGTGAATAAGTCATCAGCCGTGTGCCGATGTCGTAAGTCATCGTACAACTGAAAATAAAATGTCTCAACAGGGATTTGCAAAATTTTTCTGCGGGGGCTTGGCTGGAGGGGGTAAGCCTTTGATTACAAGGCGTTTGCGAGGGGTTGATCAAGGAAAGAAGTTATACGATCACTCTACCCGGAGCGTAATGGGCATCGGCACGAAATCGCGCTCATCAGACACACCCCATGATCGGCATGGAAATCCCCCTGTAGGAGCGACCAACGGTCGCGAAGGCCGCGGTGAATCCTGCGGGTCTTTTCGCGACCGTTGGTCGCTCCTACGGATCGGGTGCTCGCTACGCAACAGCGGCGCGCCGCAGGGTCAGGCGTTTTGCGCGGCGGCTTCTTCGTGGGCGTGACGCAGGCGTTCGCGGCTGTTGGTCAGGTGCAGGCGCATCGCGGCGCGGGCGGCATCGGCGTCCTGGCGGGCGATGGCCTCGTAGATCTCTTCGTGCTCGCGGCTCAGGCGCAGGTTGTAATGCTGCTGGTCATCGTGGGCCAGGCGCGCCGAGTTCACCCGGGTACGCGGGATGATGCTCGAACCCAGGTGGGTCATGATGTCAGTGAAGTAGCGGTTGCCGGTGGCCAGGGCGATGTGCAGATGGAACTGGAAGTCCATGGACACCGCATCGATGGCGTGGGCCGCACTTTCGTTCAAGGCATCGAGCGCGGCGCGCATGGCGGCCAGTTGTTCCTCGGTGCGGCGCTGGGCAGCGAGTCCCGCGGTCTCCACTTCCAGGCTGATGCGCAGCTCAAGGATGGCCAGCACGTCACGCAGGGTGACGATGGTCGCCGGGTCGATGCGAAAGCCACTGGGGCTTGGCATGTCCAGGACAAAGGTGCCGATGCCGTGGCGGGTTTCGACCAGGCCCGAAGCCTGCAGGCGGGAAATGGCCTCGCGCACCACGGTGCGGCTGACGCCCTGCTCTTCCATGATGGCCGATTCGGTGGGCAGTTTGTCGCCACGCTTGAGCTGCCCGGAGCGGATACGCTCGGACAGCTCGGTCACCAGTTCCTGCGCAAGACTGCGATGTTTACGACGTGCGCGAGGTGGAGCGCTCTGATTTTCCATATCCTGCAAGGTTCTTCTCGATCTGTAGACGGCCAATCATAGCGCAGCGGTTGTATGATCACACGCCATGAAAATGCGGGTAAGCCAGCCGGTCATGCCGTAATCGCCCGATGCTGGCGAACTGACTCTCTTGGTCCGGGCCGCCACCGCTCAAGCCTGCGGCTTTGCCAGTGGTGGCCCGGGTTTCAACGGCGTACCGGGCGTTTCTGCAATTTGCGTTGCAAAGTACGTCGATGCATGCCCAAGGCACGCGCGGTCGCGGAAATATTGCCTTCATGCTCGGTCAGCACGCGCTGGATGTGCTCCCATTGCAGGCGGTCCACCGACATGGGGTTTTCCGGCACCAGGTTGTCCAGGTTGGCGTGCTCGGACAACAAGGCCGCCAGTACGTCGTCGGCATCGGCCGGCTTGCACAGGTAGTTGCAGGCGCCGCGCTTGATGGCCTCGACCGCCGTGGCAATGCTCGAATAGCCGGTCAGGATCACCACGCGCATGTCCGGGTCCAGCTCCAGCAGCCGGGGCAGCAGCACCAGGCCCGAGTCGCCGTCCATCTTCAGGTCGAGGGCGGCGTATTCGGGAATGTCCTGCTGGGCCAGCGCCAGCCCCTCTTCGGCCGAACCTGCGGTACTGACGCGAAAGCCGCGACGGGTCATTGCCCGGGCCATGACCCGGGTGAAGGTGGCGTCATCGTCGACCAGCAGCAGGTGCGGCAGTTCTTCGCCCTCGACCGGTTCGACCGTAGTGTCATCACTCATGCTTGTTCTCCTCGCTTGTCACGCGGCAGGCGCAGCTCGGTGAGCGTGCCCCCCTCTTCGTGACGATAGAGCCTGACCGAACCACCCGCCCGGGTGACACTGGCCTTGCTCAGAAACAGACCCAGGCCGAAGCCTTTGCCTTTGGTTGTGAAAAACGGCTTGCCGATCTGCTCGGCAATGGCCAGCGGCACGCCCGGACCGTGGTCACGAATGCTCAGGCAAATCTCGTCGCTGTCCCAGTCGAGCATCACCTGCAGGTTGTCGGGGCTGGCATCGGCGGCGTTGTTGAGCAGGTTGAGCAGCGCCTGGGTCAGGTCCGGCGGCGGCGCCAGCATCGGTACGCTGCCCTTGCCCAGTTGATGGAAACGATAACTCACTTCCGGGCGCATCAGGTGCCACCGGTTGAGCGACTCGTCGAGCCAGCGCGACACGGTCTGGAACTCGACGGCCATGCGCCGGTTGGCTTCGGCAGCGCGCACCAGATGCTGCAGGGTGTGCTTGCACTGCCCGACCTGCTCCTGCAGGACCGCCAGATCCTCCTGCAAGCCCGGATCGTGGTGGTCCTGGCGCATCTCGTTGAGCAGCACGCTCATGGTTGCCAGCGGCGTACCCAGTTCATGGGCGGCGCCGGCGGCCTGGGTGGCGACGGCCAGCAATTGCTCGTCGCGCAGCCCTTCTTCGCGGCGTTCAGCGCGCAATTGCTCCTGGCGGCGCAGCTCTTCGGCCATGCGCGCGGCAAAGAATGTGATAACCCCGGCGGCCAGCACAAAGCTCAGCCACATGCCGTAGACCTGCATGTTTTCCCGCGAGATGGGGTAGTTCTCCAGCGGATAGGCCTGCGCCAGCAGCCAGGTATACAGCGCCAGGGCGATGCCGGACAACACCAGCGAGTAACGCCACGGCAAGGTCACCGCAGCAATGGTCAGCGGCACCAGGTAATAGGACACGAACGGGTTGGTCGATCCACCGGAAAAATACAGCAGCGCACTGTGGATGATCAGGTCCAGGGCCAGTTGCACGGCGTATTCCTGCTCGGTCACCAGCCACGGCGTGCGCAGGCGGATGGCGGTCAGGGCACAGAGCACGGCCGAACAGGCCAGGGTGACCGACAGTTGCAGCCACGGCAGCGGCAAGACATCGAACAGCCAGGCGATGCCCACGGAGCCGGCCTGGGCGGCCAGGACCATCACGCGGATGAATGTCAGGCGCCACAGGTTTTGCCGTGTGGCCGAAAGCATTTGGACGGGGACGAGCATGAGCTCTCCTGCTGGGCGCCCGGAAGGCGGGTGGATCGGGTCGAGTATAACCAGCCACGGGCCACGACCGGGAATCCTGCGGCAATGCGCCACAGGATTTTTACGGTAAAGTCTTGGGCACCTGAACCGCACCCCGGGTGCGAAGTCTGATGCAGGTTGCTGTCCAACACTCGTTGGACCGCTGTTCGCCAACAAGGAGTTCACATGTCCAAGCTTCGTCCTGCCGCCGCTGTGCTGGCCCTGAGCGCCACTGTCCTGGCCAGCACCGCCGTTGCCGCCGATGAGCCGCGTTTCAACCAGGTTTCGCTGCGCGCCGAGGTCAACAAGGAAGTCGCCCGCGACCTGATGCAGGTCACCCTCTACACCGAAGCCCAGGATCGCGATCCGGGCAAGCTGGCGGCGCAGATCACCGAAAGCCTCAACAAGGCCGTCGGCCAGGCGCGCCAGGTCAAGGCCGTCGAAGTACGCCAGGGCAGCCGCAACAGCTCGCCGGTCTACGACGACAAGGGCCAGAAGATCATCGCCTGGCGCGAGCGCGCCGAACTGCGCCTGGAAAGCGCCGATTTCGCCGCCCTGTCGCAGCTGACCGGCGACCTGCTCACCACCCTGAAGATGGACAGCATGGACTTCTCCATTTCGTCGGCCACCCGCCGGGCCAGCGAAGACGACCTGCTCAAGGAAGCGGTGGCCGCCTTCAAGTCCCGCGCACAACTGGTCACCGATGCCATGGGCGGCCAGGGCTACAAAGTGGTCAACCTGAACCTCAACACCTCAGGTTACCCACAACCGTACCTGCGCTCGCCGGCGCCGATGATGATGAAGGCCGATCGCGCCGAAGCCGTCGCCCCGGATGTCGAGGCCGGCACCAGCAAGGTCACCGTGGCGGCCGACGGCATGATCGAGGTACAGATTCCCTGACAGTCTGGCCGGGCGCGGCGAGTGGCGGCTCGCCCCTCCCGACCTGCCAGGTCGCGATTCCTACCCCTTGATGTCCTGATTCCTTTGTCTGAACCTGATGATCTGACAGACCGCATCGCTTGCGTCCGATTTTCATCCTGCTGGTGAGCCGTACACTCGGCCTTGTAAACATTACTTACAACCAGACAAGGAATCACGGATGAATCCTCTTAATTCCCCTGCCCGCCGTCCCCGTCATCGCACTGCCATGCTGTTGGCCGGCGGGCGACCGCGCCATGCCTTCCAGGGCCATCGCCCGACCGGGCACCTGATGCACAGCACCTTTGCTCTGGAGCAATTGACCCGCCTGGCCAGGCATTGCCCCGAGCCGGAATTCGTCATGCTGCTGGCAACGGTGTTCGGCCTGGATATCGCACCGCAGACCTACCTGAACCTGCAAGCAGCCCTGCGCGAGGGGCAGATTCGTGCCCCTCAATGCCATATCGTCCACGATGGCTTCTACCCGGCCGAATACGACACCCACACCCGTACAATTCGTATTCACAGCGCAGCGCTGGATTATGTGCAGGCCCACCCGCAGGTCACCTGGGAGTTGCTGGAAATCCTGCTGCATGAATTCGGTCATCACCTCGACACCCTGTTGCGCGAGGATCTGTCTGCCGGCGCGCCGCCGCTGTCACGCGACGCCATCAGCGAAGAAGGCACGCGCTACGTGAAACGCATGGCCGCGACCGGCTGGGACGGACCGCAGCAGATCACGGTTGCCCGCTACATGAATGCAGCAGGTCAGCCGGTCACCCTTGAGGTGGAGCCGCGCAAGGCGCTGCATCGCATGCTGTCCTGCCGCGCGACCCTGGGCAATCACGGTCAGTCCCCCTCCGCCGCGCACCGGGAGTCTTTCGAGGCCACCGGTGAGGAAGACGGCAAGTTCAGCCATGAGCGGATCGAGAACATCCTGCTGGAGCTGGGGTTCAGCGAGAATGAATGCCAGAAGGTCTACTTCGGCAACTGGCTGCGCGACCACTCGCAGGTGCTGGACCCCAAGCTGGTGCGTGGAAAAAACATGAAAAAGAACTTCCCTCAGGTCCTGTCCCGCGACACCCTGATCGTTGTCGTCGACATTCTGGCGAGCCGCCACTTCGCCGAGCCGCGCCTGGAAGACAAGGGCAGCTTCCTGGTCACCCTCACCCGGCTTGGCGTCTATCGCCCCAGCGAGCACATCGACAACCCGCGCGTGGAGGCGGCCGATACCTTCGACCTGGCCGAGCGCGGCCCAGACTTCGAACCCTGGGTGGTGACCGGGGACGCGTTATTGCAGGTCGATCCCGACACCTCGATGAAACGCTACATCCAGCGTTCGGTCGACTTCATGCAGGGCCAGCTTCGGGAAGCCATGCAGCATGGCCGGACAACCGATGGGCTGCACAGCCTGGGGTCGGCCCTGCATGTGCTGGAAGACTTGTTCGCCCACTCCAACTTTGTCGAACTGGGCCTGATCAAGCTCGGCCATGCGGTGCTGCCATGGACCTCGGAAGCCGATTGTCGTCATAAGTTACCCCTGGTGACCGGCCGTTTTGCAGGTGCCGATATCATCGCCAGCCTGGCCCAGCCTCTCGCCCAGCTGATTGCGCCCTCCGAAAGCTGGCAGTTCAGCCTCAGCAAGCCTGGCGAACGCACCGCCAATGAGCGGATGACGCAGGTGCTGTTACGTGAGCATCACAACCCGGCCCTGCTGGAGGGCTATGAAAAGTGGCTGGAGTTCTGTGACGAACTGCGTGCCACCGAGGCCTATCCGTATATAAAGCTGTTGAGCTGGATCAGGCTCTCCCCCTTGCGCCTGCTCAGCAATGCCTGGAACGAACTGCAAAGCAGCCTGCTGACGCTGGTGGGCAACAGCGTTGACGAGGCGCAGACCTGGCTCGGTGGCGACCCTAACAAGGACGGTTCCACCGACCCCTCGCACTCGCAACTGGCCAAGGACCATGCCGACCACCCCTTGCACGAACCGGCAGGGCTGCTGGCCTCGCAAGCCTCTGCCAGAGTGGCCAAGGCCATGCTCGACCACTGGAACAGCAGGCCCGGCGAAGACCCGCTGGCGATTGCGGCCAGCTATTTCACCCACCCTTATGACGCCGACTGGCAGGACAGGCTGCTGAGCGACTGGGCAGAGCAGCATCCGGAAGGGATCAAGCAGGCGGGCTCCTTGAAGGATCTGAAAAAGCTCCAGGACCAGATCCTGAATGCCAGCCGTCAGGCCTTGAACACCTTGACCAGCGAAAGCCGCAAGACCTGGGACTATATTCAGGACCTCTTTGAAACCTGGCTGATCAAACTGGCCGAAACGCAAAACCCGGGCAATCTGCCATGGATCGACGTCAGGCCCTGACTGCAGACCGCAAGCCCTTGTAGGAAAAGCCAACAGTGCGGCATGCTCCATCGACACATTTTCCACTGCCCGACGATGGGGACTTCATGGACAAGACTGTCTTGCAACCGGTGTTGCTGACCGCCGCACTGCTGGCCTGCGCCCCGATGGCCCAGGCCGCCAGCACCCTGGTGTACTGCTCCGAGGCCAGCCCGGCCGGCTTCGATCCCAGCCAGTACACCAGCGGCACCGATTTCGATGCCTCGGCCGAAACCGTGTTCAACCGCCTGACCCAGTTCAAGCGCGGCGGCACCGAGGTCGAGCCGGGGCTGGCCACCGACTGGGAGGTCAGCCCCGATGGCCTGGCCTACACCTTCACCCTGCGCCAGGGCGTGAAGTTTCACACCACCGACTACTTCACCCCCAGCCGCGACTTCAACGCCGATGACGTGCTGTTCACCTTCAACCGCCTGCTGGATGCCAACCAGCCGTTTCGCCAGGCCTACCCGTCCGAATCGCCCTACTTCATCGACATGGGCCTGAACACCACGATCAAAAGTGTCGAAAAACTCGACGACCAGCGCGTGCGCTTCACCCTCAACAACGTCGACGCCGCCTTCGTGCAGAACCTGGCCATGAGCTTTGCCTCGATCCAGTCGGCCGAGTACGCCGACCAGTTGCTCAAGCAGGGCAAGGCCGCCGACCTGAACCAGAAGCCGATCGGTACCGGGCCGTTCGTCTTCAAGCGCTACCAGAAGGACTCGCAGATCCGCTACACCGCCAACCCCGCCTACTGGAAACCCGAAGACGTGAAGATCGACAACCTGATCTTCGCCATCAACACCGATGCTGCCGTGCGCCTGCAAAAGCTCAAGGCCGGCGAATGCCATGTCAGCGGTTACCCGCGCCCGCAGGACATCGAAGACATCAGCAAGGACCCGAATCTCAAGGTGCTCAGCCAGCCCGGCTTCAACCTGGGGTTCCTGGCCTATAACGTGACCCATCCGCCGCTGGACCAGCTCAAGGTGCGCCAGGCACTGGACATGGCCATCGACAAGCCGGCGATCATCAAGGCGGTGTACCGCAGCGCCGGCCAACTGGCCGAAAATGCCCTGCCGCCGGGCCAGTGGGGTTTCGATCCGGGCATCAAGGACGCCCCGCACGACCCGGAAAAAGCCCGCCGCCTGCTCAAGGAAGCCGGCATCGCGCCAGGCACGGTCATCAACCTGTGGGCCATGACCGTGCAGCGCGCCTCCAACCCCAACGCCCGGCTCTCGGCGCAGATGATTCAGGCTGACTGGGACAAGGTCGGCATCAAGGCCAATATCGTCAGTTATGAATGGGGCGAGTACATCAAGCGCGCCAAGGCCGGCGAGCATGACGCCATGATCTACGGCTGGACCGGCGACAATGGTGACCCGGACAACTGGCTGGGCGTGCTTTATAGCTGTGCAGCGGTCAAGGGCAGCAACTACGCCAAATGGTGCGACCCGGCCTACGACAAGCTGGTGCAGCAGGCCAAGATCACGGCGTCGCAGGATGAGCGCATCAAGCTGTATCAACAGGCCCAGCAGATTCTCAAGACCCAGGTGCCGATCACCCCGATTGCCAACTCCAGAGTGTTCCAGCCGATGCGCAAAGAGGTGCAGGACTTCAAGATCAGCCCGTTCGGGCTGACGCCGTTCTATGGGGTGAGTCTGGGTAAATAGCACGATCCCGTCACCCGTCGGGCTGGCCAGAGGGGTCTGTGCTTGAGTCGCGCACGGGGTGTCTGTTTCCCGACTGAGGCGGTTCGTCGCCCGCCGCAGAGCCGCCCCCCACCGGATTGATGTTGCCCAGAATTTCGGGCCTGGCATCAGACTGTGGGAGGCGGCTTGCCGGCGATGGCTATGGGACAGGCGCAGCATGTGTATGGGCCTTGCTGGCCTCATCGTCGGATCGCCGCCCGCAACAAGCCGCCTCCCACAGAATTGATGTCGCCCAAAGTCTCACGTGCCTGGCACAAGACCTGTGGGAAGCAGCAACTTCCTGTCCTCATCATCGGATCGCCGCCCGCTGCAGAGCCGCCTCCCACCAGATTGATGTTGTCCGGGATTTCGGGCCTCCCACATGTGGATGAGCCCCGGATCTCGTGCCTCCGGCAGGGTCGATGGTGCCTGTTGCCCCTGCGGGTTGAAACGAAACACGACTGCTCCAATCGGGTGCATGGCACTCACTCGATTGTCGGACAATTGCGTCGATAATGATGGCAAAAAGCCCTGGCAAACGTTCAACTTCTGCGAATTCGTACAACGTTGCGACATTCCTGTACGCCCGCGATCCGTCGTGATGTCCTTTTGAGGCCAAAACTGTCTTTTCGGTATATACCCTGCATGGAGCCCTTTCTGATCTGCTCACAAGGCAGGTCACTTCCTAAAATGACAACAATTGAGGCCACCATGCTCAAACACGCGGTCGTTCCGTTTTTCCTCGGTGCCAGCCTGCTGGCCGGCGCGCCGTTCGCCCAGGCCGCTTCCAGCCTGGTGTTCTGCTCGGAAGCAAGCCCTGCAGGCTTCGACTCGGCCCAGTACGTGGCCGGCACTGACTTCGATGCCGGCGCCGAGGCGATCTACAACCGCCTGAGCCAGTTCGAGCGTGGCAGCACCGCCGTGGTGCCGGGCCTGGCCACGAGCTGGGACATTGCCCCGGACCTGTTGACCTACACCTTTCACTTGCGCAAAGGCGTGAAGTTCCACACCACGCCGTACTTCAAGCCCACCCGTGATTTCAACGCCGACGATGTGCTGTTCACCTTCAACCGCATGATCGACAAGGACATGCCGTTCCGTAAGGCCTACCCCACGGAGTTCCCGTACTTCACCGACATGGGCATGGACACCAACATCAAGAAGGTCGAGAAGCTCGACGACAACACGGTGCGCTTCACCCTCGCCACCGTCGACGCCGCGTTCATCCAGAACCTCGCCATGAGCTTTGCCTCGATCGTCTCGGCCGAATACGCCGACCAGTTGCTCAAGCAAGGCAAGCCCCAGGACATCAACATGAAGCCGATCGGCACCGGGCCGTTCGTGTTCAAGAGCTATCAGAAAGACTCCAACATCCGCTACACCGGCAACAAGCAATACTGGGCGCCTGACGATGTCCGCGTGGACAACCTGATCTTCGCCATCACCACCGACCCGTCGGTGCGCATGCAGAAGCTCAAGCGCAACGAGTGCCAGATCACCGCCTACCCGCGCCCGGCGGATCTTGAGCCGCTCAAGGCCGACAAGAACCTGCAGATGCCCGAACAGGCCGGTTTCAACCTCGGCTACATCGCCTACAACGTCATGGACAAGGTCAAGGGCAGCGACCAGCCCAACCCGCTGGCGCAGCTGAAAGTGCGCCAGGCGCTGGACATGTCGGTGCACAAGCAGCAGATCATCGACTCGGTCTACCAGGGCGCCGGCCAGCTGGCCACCAACGCCATGCCGCCGACCCAGTGGTCCTACGACGACACCATCAAGGACGCCCCTTACGATGCGGACAAGGCCAAGGCCCTGCTCAAGGAAGCCGGCATCAAGGAAGGCACCGAGATCACCCTGTGGGCCATGCCGGTGCAGCGTCCGTACAACCCCAATGCCCGCCTGATGGCCGAGATGATCCAGGCCGACTGGAAGAAGATCGGCATCAACGCCAAGATCGTCAGCTACGAGTGGGGTGAGTACATCAAGCGCGCCAAGGAAGGCGAGATCGGCGCCATGCTGATCGGCTGGAGCGGCGACAACGGTGACCCGGACAACTGGCTGGGCACCCTGTACGGCTGCGATGCGGTCAACGGCAACAACTATTCGAAGTGGTGCGACAAGCCCTACGACGCGTTGATCAAGGAAGCCAAGGCCACCCCGGACCAGGCCAGACGCACCGAGCTGTACAAGCAGGCGCAACACCTGCTCAAGGAGGCGTTGCCGATCACGCCTATCGCGCACTCGACGGTCTACCAGCCGATGCGCAGCTCGGTCCAGGACTTCAAGATCAGCCCGCTGGGCCTGAACTCCTTCTATGGCGTCGGGGTGAAATAAATTGCCGTGGGGCGGTGCTGCGATGAGCGCCGCCGCCGCTTTCAGGACTTTTCCTACGACATTTTCAGCCATTAGACCGACATACCGCAGCCTGCGACTGACATACAGTTGCCGGCTGTCGCGCGCTTGGCCACAAGCCCGGCACGCCCACCAAGGGCCTGATCACCTACGACCGATCAGCGCCCCCGAATAACAAGGACTACCATGCGCCCACTTCTCGCAACGACCTCATTGTTGAGCCTGGCCCTGCTGGCCGCTGCACCTGCACAGGCCGCCAGCAACCTGGTGTTCTGCTCCGAGGCCAGCCCGGCCGGTTTCGACACCGCACAATACACCTCGGCCACCGATAACGACGCCGCCCAGCCTTTGTACAACCGCCTGGCCGAATTCGAGCCGGGCGGCACCGTGGCCGTGCCGGCCCTGGCCACGTCCTGGGACGTGTCGGCCGACGGCCTGACCTATACCTTTCATTTGCGTGAAGGGGTGAAGTTCCACAGTAACAAAGTGTTCACCCCCAGCCGCGATTTCAACGCCGACGACGTGGTGTTCACCTTCAACCGCATGCTCAAGGCCGACCATCCGTTCCGGGTCGCCTACCCGGCCGAGTTTCCATACTTCACCGGCATGGGCCTGGACAAAAAGATCCGCTCGGTGGAAAAGACCGGCCCGCTGACCGTGGTCTTTACCCTCAACACTGTCGATGCCGCGTTCATCCAGAACCTGGCCATGAGCTTTGCCTCGATTCTCTCGGCCGAATACGCCGGACAACTGATGGCCAGCGGCAAGCCGCGTGACATCAACCAGCAACCGATCGGCACCGGGCCGTTCACCTTCCAGCGTTACCAGAAAGACGCGCAGATTCGCTACAAGGGCAACCCGGACTACTGGGCGCCCGAGCAGGTCAAGCTCGACCAGTTGATCTTCGCCATCAACACTGACGCCTCGGTGCGCCTGCAAAAGCTGCGCAAGAACGAATGCCAGGTCACCCTGCACCCCCGTCCCGCCGATGTGCCGGGCCTGAAGGCCGATCCGCAACTGCAGGTGATCGAAAGCCCCGGCTACAACCTGGGCTATATCGCCTACAACGTACGCCATGCACCGCTGGACAACCTGCAGGTGCGCCAGGCGCTGGACATGGCGGTCAACAAGCAGGCGATCATTGACGCGGTGTATCAGGGCGCAGGCCAGAAGGCCGTCAATGCCATGCCGCCCAGCCAGTGGTCCTATGACACCAGCCTTCAGGATGCACCGTTCGACCCGGACAAGGCCCGCGAGCTGCTGCGCGCCGCCGGGGTCAAGGAAGGCACCGAGCTGAACCTGTGGGCCATGCCGGTGCAGCGCCCGTACAACCCCAATGCCAGGCTGATGGCCGAAATGCTCCAGGCCGACTGGGCCAGGGTCGGCCTGAAGGTGAAGATCGTCAGCTATGAGTGGGGCGAGTACCTCAAGCGCACCAAAAACGGCGAGCACGACATCTCGCTGATCGGCTGGACCGGCGACAATGGCGATCCCGACAACTGGCTGGGCACGCTCTACAGCTGCGCGGCGATTGGCGGCAATAATTACTCGATGTGGTGCGACGCGCAGTACGACCGGCTGGTCAAGGCGGCCATCGCCACCACCGACAAGGGCCAGCGCACCGACCTGTACCAGCAGGCGCAGCGCTACCTCAAGCAACAGGTGCCGATCACGCCCATTGCCCATTCGACCGTCAGCCAGCCCTTGCGGGCCAACGTCGAAGGCTTCCGGGTCAGCCCGTTCGGGCGCAATAACTTTTCCGGCGTGAGCCTCAAGGACTGAGGTCCTCACAGGAGTAACCACCTTGAAACCGACGTATCTGCATGGACCTCTGGTCGGGGTACTGCTGTGCGCCAGCGCGACGCTGATGGCCAAGCCACTGGTGGTGTGCACCGAGGCGAGCCCCGAAGGCTTCGACATCGTGCAGTACACCACGGCGGTCAGCGCCGATGCTTCGGCCGAGACGGTGCTGGAGCGGCTGGTCGCCTTTACACCCGGCACCGCCGACCCGGTGCCGGGGCTGGCCGAGCGCTGGGACATCAGTGACGATGGCCGGGTGTACACCTTTCACCTGCGCCGCGGGGTGAAGTTCCAGACCACACCCGACTTCACTCCCAGCCGTGAGATGAATGCCGACGACGTGCTCTGGAGTTTCCAGCGCCAGCTGGACCCGGCCCACCCGTGGCACCGATTGTCCTCGGTGGGTTTTCCGTACTTTGAAAGTATGGGCTTTCGCACCCTGCTCAAAAGCATCGAGAAACTGGACGACGCCACTGTGCGCTTCACCCTGACCCGGGCCGAAGCGCCGTTCCTGCGCGACCTGGCCATGCCGTTTACCTCGATCTATTCGGCCGAGTACGCCGACCGGTTGCTCAAGACCGGCAAGACCGAATGGCTCAACAGCAGGCCGGTGGGCACCGGGCCGTTCATCCTCACCCGCTATGTCAAGGACGCCCAGGTGCGCTTCAAGGCCAACCCCGACTACTACAAGGGCCCGCCACCCAGCGAAACCCTGGTCTTTGCCATCACGGTAGACAACAATACCCGCCTGCAGAAGCTCAAGGCCAATGAATGCCAGGTGGCGCTGTACCCCAAGCCCGATGACATCGAGGCGGTCAAGGCCGACCCGCAACTGGCCATCGACGAGCTTGAAGGCCTGATGACCAGCTACGTGGCGCTCAATACCTCAAGGCCCTGGCTCTCCGATGTGCGTGTACGCCAGGCCATCAACCTGGCGTTCGACAAGCCGGCCTATCTGGCGGCACTGTTCGGCGCTGAAAAGGCCACCGCCGGCGTCGGTCCCTACCCGCCGACCCTGCTCGGCCATGACCCGGCGCTGCAAGACCCGCCGCGTGACCTTGAACAGGCCCGTACGTTGATCAGACAGGCGGGGGTGCCCGAAGGCCAGGTGCTGACCCTGTTCACCCGCAATGGCGGCGCGGTCACCAACCCCAATCCGTTGCTGGGTGCGCAGATGCTGCAGGCGGACCTGGCCAGGATCGGCCTCAAAGTGGATATTCGCGTCATGGAATGGGCGGAGATGCTCCGGCGTGCCAAGCGCGGCGAGCACGACATGGTGTTTGCCGGCTGGGCCGGCGACAACGGTGACCCGGACAACTTCCTGACCCCCAACCTGGGGTGCGAGGCGGCACGCAACGGCGAAAACTACGCACGCTGGTGCAATGCAGCCTTCGACGCAGCGATTAATCTGGCCCGCAGCACGAGCGAACCTGCGGCACGCGCCGCCCTCTATAAGCAGGCACAGCAGGTGTTTATCCAGGAGCGACCCTGGATCAGCCTGGCGTACCCCAAGCTGTTCATTGCCAGGCGCCACAACGTCGAAGGCTTTCATGTCAGCCCGCTGATCAATAACAACTTCTCGACCACGAGCGTGAAGTAAACAACACCGCCAGCCCCCACGAGGGTGCCGGGCGGCTTGCCTGAAGGCCGATGAGGATCACCACATAATGTTGAGTTTTATTGCCCGCCGGGTGGGGTTGCTGATCCCCACCTTTTTCGGCATCACCCTGTTGACCTTCGCCCTGATTCGCCTGATTCCGGGCGACCCGGTGGAAGTGATGATGGGCGAGCGCCGGGTCGACCCGGAAATGCACGCCCAGGCCATGGAGCGCCTGGGCCTGAACAAGCCTCTGTATGCGCAGTACCTGGACTATATCGGCAAGCTCGCCCAGGGCGATCTCGGTGAGTCGCTGCGCACCCGGGAAAGCGTCTGGACCGAGTTCCTGTCGCTGTTCCCGGCCACGCTGGAGCTGTCGCTGGCGGCCTTGCTGTTCGCCGGGGTACTGGGCCTGCTGGCCGGGGTCACCGCGGCGCTCAAGCGAGGGTCGCTGTTCGATCATGGGGTCATGGGCATCTCGCTGGCCGGCTATTCGATGCCGATCTTCTGGTGGGGCCTGATCCTGATCATGTTCTTCTCGGTGAGCCTGGGCTGGACCCCGGTGTCCGGGCGCATCGACCTGCTGTATGACATCCCGCCGGTCACCGGCTTCATGCTCATCGACACCTTGCTCAGCGACGAGCCGGGCGCGTTCCTTGATGCGCTGCACCACTTGATCCTGCCGGCCATCGTGCTGGGCACCATTCCGCTGGCGGTGATCGCGCGCATGACCCGCTCTTCGATGCTCGAAGTGCTGCGTGAAGACTACGTGCGCACCGCCAGGGCCAAGGGGCTGTCGCCGGCACGGGTGGTGTTTATCCACGGGCTGCGCAATGCACTGATCCCGGTGCTGACTGTGTTCGGTCTGCAGGTCGGCGCACTGCTGGCCGGCGCGGTGCTGACCGAGACCATCTTTTCCTGGCCCGGCATCGGCAAGTGGCTGATCGAAGCCATCGGCGCCCGGGACTATCCGGTGGTGCAGAACGGCATCCTGCTGATCGCCTGCCTGGTCATTCTGGTCAACTTCGTCGTGGATATTCTCTACGGCCTTGCCAACCCTCGTATTCGCCATCAGCGCTGAGATCATTCCCATGAGCGATAACACTCCTGCGGTAGCAGTCGATCAAAGCCTGCTCTACCCGTCGCCGGCCAAGGAATTCTGGCAGGCCTTTGCCAAGAACAAGGGCGCGGTAGCCGGCCTTGTATTCATGATCATCATTGTGTTCTGCGCGCTGTTCGCGCCCTGGGTGGCGCCGCATGACCCCAGCGAGCAATACCGCGACTTTCTGCTGACGCCGCCGGCCTGGCTCGAAGGCGGTCAGTGGCAATTCCTCCTCGGCACCGACGAGTTGGGCCGCGACCTGCTGTCGCGCCTGATCCACGGCTCACGCCTGTCGCTGCTGATCGGCCTGTCGTCGGTGGTCATGTCGTTGATCCCCGGCATCCTGCTGGGCCTGCTGGCCGGGTTCTTCCCGCGCCTGCTCGGTCCCACCGTGATGCGCCTGATGGACATCATGCTGGCCCTGCCCTCGCTGCTGCTGGCCGTGGCCATCGTCGCCATCCTCGGCCCTGGCCTGATCAACACCGTGATTGCCATCGCCATCGTGTCCCTGCCGTCCTATGTGCGCCTGACCCGTGCCGCGGTGATGGGCGAGCTGAACCGCGACTACGTGACCGCCGCCCGACTGGCCGGCGCCACCCTGCCCCGGTTGATGTTCGTGACCGTGCTGCCCAACTGCATGGCGCCGCTGATCGTGCAGGCCACCTTGAGTTTTTCTTCGGCGATCCTCGACGCCGCCGCGCTGGGCTTCCTGGGCCTGGGCGTGCAACCGCCGACGCCGGAGTGGGGCACCATGCTCGCCTCGGCGCGCGACTACATCGAACGCGCCTGGTGGGTGGTCAGCCTGCCCGGCCTGACCATTTTGCTCAGCGTGCTGGCAATCAACCTGATGGGCGACGGCCTGCGCGATGCGCTGGACCCGAAACTCAAGAACGCCGCCTGAGGAGATTCCCATGTCTTTGCTTGAAATTCGTAATCTCTCGGTGCGTTTCGGCGATGCCAAGACGGTGCCGGTGGTCGATGGCCTGTCGCTGAGCGTCGACAAGGGCGAGGTGCTGGCCATTGTCGGCGAGTCCGGCTCGGGTAAATCGGTGACCATGATGGCGCTGATGGGCCTGATCGAGCACCCCGGCATCATCCAGGCCGATGCGCTGAACTTCGACGGCCACGAGCTGCTGAAACTCAATGCCCGGCAGCGGCGCAAGATCATCGGCAAGGACCTGGCCATGGTGTTCCAGGACCCGATGACCGCGCTGAACCCCAGCTACACCGTGGGCTACCAGATCATCGAGGTGCTGCGCCAGCACCTGGGGTTGTCCGGCAAGGCCGCACGCCAGCGCGCGCTGGAGCTGCTGGAAAAGGTCGAGATTCCCGGCGCCGCCCAGCGCCTGGACGCTTACCCGCATCAATTGTCCGGCGGCATGAGCCAGCGGGTGGCAATTGCCATGGCGATTGCCGGCGAACCCAAGCTGCTGATCGCCGACGAACCGACCACCGCACTGGACGTGACCATCCAGGCGCAGATCATGGAACTGCTGCTGAGCCTGCAGAAAGAACAGAACATGGCCCTGGTGCTGATCACCCACGACCTGGCGGTGGTCGCCGAGACCGCGCAGCGGGTCTGCGTGATGTACGCCGGACAAGCGGTGGAAGTCGGCCAGGTGCCGGGCCTGTTCGAGGTGCCGGCGCACCCGTACAGCGAAGCGCTGCTGGCGGCGATTCCAGAACACAGCATGGGCGCCGAGCGCCTGGCCACCTTGCCGGGCATGGTGCCGGGCCGCTACGACCGCCCGATGGGCTGCCTGCTGTCGCCGCGCTGCCCGTACGTGCGCGACAACTGCCGTGTCCAGCGCCCGGCGCTGGACCCCAAGGCGCATAGCCTGGCGCGTTGTTTCTATCCCTTGAACCAGGAGGTGGCGTAATGAGCGTCGTACTGACTGCCCGCGACCTGACCCGTCACTATGAAGTCTCCCGTGGCCTGTTCAAGGGCCACGCCACCGTGCGCGCCCTGAACGGCGTGTCGTTCGAACTGGAGGCCGGCAAGACCCTGGCGGTGGTCGGCGAGTCCGGCTGCGGCAAGTCCACCCTGGCCCGGGCCCTGACCCTGATCGAAGAGCCCTCGTCGGGCTCGTTGCAGATTGCCGGGCAGGAAGTCACCGGCGCCAGCAAGGCCGAACGCAAGCAACTGCGCAAGGACGTGCAGATGGTGTTCCAGAGCCCGTACGCCTCGCTCAACCCGCGGCAGAAGATCGGCGACCAGTTGGGCGAGCCACTGCTGATCAATACCGACCTGAGCCGTGCCGAGCGCCGCGAAAAGGTCCAGGCGATGATGAGCCAGGTCGGCCTGCGCCCCGAGCATTACCAGCGCTACCCGCACATGTTCTCTGGCGGCCAGCGCCAGCGCATCGCCCTGGCCCGGGCCATGATGCTGCAACCCAAGGTATTGGTGGCCGATGAGCCGACCTCGGCGCTGGACGTGTCGATCCAGGCCCAGGTGCTGAACCTGTTCATGGACCTGCAGCAGGAGTTCAACACCGCCTATGTGTTCATCTCGCACAACCTCTCGGTGGTGCGCCATGTGGCCGACACGGTACTGGTGATGTACCTGGGGCGGCCGGCGGAAATGGGGCCCAAGGAGGCTATTTACGAACGTCCACTGCACCCTTATACCCAGGCGCTGCTGTCGGCGACCCCGACCATCCACCCCGACCCGCTGAAGCCGAAGATCAAGATCGTCGGCGAACTGCCCAACCCCCTCGACCCGCCGAGTGGCTGCGCCTTTCACAAGCGCTGCCCGTACGCGACGCCGCGCTGCGCCAGCGAGGTGCCGGCCCTGCGCGAGGTAGATCGCCGGCAGGTGGCGTGTCATTACGCCGAACAGTTCGTCGCCGGCTGAGGCAGGCATCTTGGCACCTGTGGGAAATCACCCGCTGCCGCGTAGCAGACATGGGACCCGGTAGGAGCCCGCTTGCCGGCGACCGGCTGCGTCAGCAGTCGTAAATTTTCAGCGTTTCCGAGAATTTGCGAGCGCTACGCACTCGGTCGCGGTGGTCCGGCATCCCGGCAAGCGCGCTCCTACCGGGGATCCAGGTATCCGGGCGAAAGAATTAACCAAACGGTTAATTCCTGGGTTTATAATCGCCCGATTCCACTATGGGTGCTTCAAAATGACACATCGACAACCACTGTCCGGGGTCGCCAGGTTCATCCTGTCGGGCCTGGGGATCATCATTGTTCTGCTTGGCCTGGTGCTGGCTGCCAACGGTTTCACGCTGGTGCGTGTCGGTGGCAGCTGGTATTTCCTCATTGGCGGTCTGGTCATGGCCGTTTCCGGCGTGCTGATCGCGGCACGCCGCACCGCCGGCGCCTGGCTGTTCGGCGCCTTCCTGCTGGGCACTGCCGCCTGGGCGCTGGCCGATGTCGGCCTGCAGTTCTGGCCGCTGTTCTCGCGCCTGTTCATGTTCAGTGCCGTAGGCCTGGCCGTGCTGCTGGTCTACCCGCAACTGGCCCGTGCCAGCGGTGCTGCACCGAGCAAAGCGCCGTATGGCCTGGCCGGCGTGCTGGCCATCGCACTGGTGATTGCCGTTGGCAACATGTTCGTCGCCCACCCCAGCGTTGCCCCGACCGGCACCGGTCCCGGCCTGACGCCGGTGGACCCGGCCAACGCGCAGAAAGACTGGGCACACTACGGCAACACCGAAGGCGGCAGCCGTTTCGCGGCGCTGGACCAGATCAATCGCGGCAACGTCGATAAGCTCAAGGTGGCCTGGACCTACCGCACCGGTGACGTCGCGGTCAGCAACGGCAACGGTGCCGAAGACCAGCTCACCCCGTTGCAGATCGGCAGCAAGGTGTTCATCTGCACCCCGCACAACAACATCATTGCGCTGGATGCCGACACCGGCAAAGCGCTGTGGAAGAACGAAATCAACGCCCAGTCCGGCGTGTGGCAACGCTGCCGTGGCCTGGCCTATTTCGACGCCACCGCCCCGATCGCCGCGCCCGCCGGGCCTGGCAGCTCGCCGGTGATTCCAGCCAGCGTACCGGCCGGCAACTGCCAGCGTCGCCTGCTGACCAATACCATCGATGCCCGCCTGATCGCGGTCGATGCCGACACCGGCGCGTTCTGCGAAGGCTTTGGCGTCAACGGCCAGGTCGACCTGAAAGCCGGCCTGGGCAATGTGCCGGACTCGCACTACCAGTTGTCCTCGGCGCCGCTGATGGCCGGCACCACCGTGGTAGTGGGCGGACGCGTGGCCGATAACGTCCAGACCGACATGCCCGGCGGCGTGATCCGGGGCTTTGACGTGATGACCGGGCAAATGCGCTGGGCCTTCGACCCTGGCAACCCGCAAGACCGTCAGGCCCCGGTCGACGGCAAGACCTATGTGCGCAGCACGCCCAACAGCTGGGCGCCGATGTCCTACGATCCGGCCATGAACACCGTGTTCCTGCCAATGGGCAGCTCGTCCACCGACCTCTACGGCGTCGAGCGCAGCCAACTGGACCATACCTATGGCGCCTCGATCCTGGCGCTGGACGCCAGCAGCGGCACAGAAAAGTGGGTGTACCAGACGGTACATAATGACCTGTGGGACTTCGACCTGCCGATGCAGCCGAGCCTGATCGATTTCACCAGACCCGACGGCCAATCGGTCCCGGCGCTGGTGATCGGCACCAAGGCCGGGCAGATCTACGTGCTCGACCGCGCCACCGGCAAACCGCTGACCCAGGTCGACGAAGTGCCGGTCAAGGCTGGCAACATCCCCAACGAGCCGTACTCGCCGACCCAGCCCAAATCGGTGGGCATGCCGCAGATCGGCGCCCAGCAACTGACCGAGTCGGACATGTGGGGCGCCACCCCGTATGACCAGCTTTTGTGCCGCATCGACTTCAAGAAGATGCGCTATGACGGCCTGTACACCACGCCAGGCACTGACCGCTCGCTGAGCTTTCCAGGCTCGCTGGGTGGCCTGAACTGGGGCGGGTTGTCCACCGACCCGGTGCATGGCTTCATTTTCGTCAACGACATGCGCCTGGGCCTGTGGGTCGAGATGATTGCCTCGCAGAACCAGGGCAAGGCCGCCGCCGGTGGCGAAGCGATCAACACGGGCATGGGCGCGGTGCCGCTCAAGGGCACCCCGTATGCGGTGAACAAGAACCGCTTCCTGTCGCTGGCCGGCATTCCGTGCCAGGCACCACCCTACGGCACGTTGACCGCCATCGACATGAAGACCCAGAAGATCGCCTGGCAAGTGCCGGTGGGCACCGTTGAAGACACAGGTCCCCTGGGCATCGCCATGGGCCTGCCGATCAAGATCGGCCTGCCGACCCTGGGCGGCACCCTGTCGACCCAGGGCGGCCTGATCTTCATCGCCGGCACCCAGGACTTCTACCTGCGCGCCTTCAACAGCGCCAACGGCGAAGAAGTCTGGAAAGCCCGTCTGCCGGTCGGCAGCCAGGGCGGCCCGATGACCTACGTCTCGCCGAAAACCGGCAAGCAGTACGTGGTCATCACCGCCGGCGGCGCCCGCCAGGCCAAGCAGCGCGGTGACTACGTGGTGGCCTACGCCCTGCCGTAAAGCCTTCGGCCCGTCCTTCGGGGCGGGCCACGCCGTTTATGGCCGCGAGCAAGAGGTTGGGTCAGGGCATCACATTCTGGTGTCTGGCCATCAGTCTTCGCGACCGTTGGTCGCTCCTACGAGAGAGGGCCAGATGTCTGGCCTATGCGTGATCTGCGCCTCGCAATACCGCGGCCATGCACCTTCTGAACCGTCTATTGGGCACCTCTAAAAACTACCTGCGTTGTCATTGCTGCGTTAAAAACAGGCTCGGAATGCTCATTTACAACCCGTAAACTCCGCTCCCTCGCCTGTTTTTGCCTTGCACTGACTGCCTCGCCTACGTTTTTAGAGGCACCCTATTGTCTTCATACCGCCTTTTGCGCATCCGCCCGCCCCCCTGCCCCGGCGCGGCGTTTGTGTTTTCGTTCATCCTGAGAGGTCCGCATGCCTTATCGATTCGCCCCCGGCACCCTCGCCTTGCAGATCCACGCGCTGGTGCTGGGCCTGGGTGCCGGCACCCTGGTCCAGGCCGACGACAGCCCTGCTGCAAATGGCCAGGCTTCAACCTACGAGATCTTCACTCCGCTGGTCATCACCGGCAGCTATGCCCCGGTGTCGGGCTTCGACCTGCCGTTCTCGGTGGACACCGTACAACTGCAGCAGATCCAGGACGGCCAACTGGGCGTCAACCTCTCCGAAGTGCTGCCGCGCGTGCCAGGGCTGGTGGTGCAGAACCGCCAGAACTATGCGCAGGACCTGCAGATTTCCTCGCGTGGCTATGGCGCACGCTCGGCGTTCGGCATCCGTGGCCTGAAATTGCTCAGCGACGGCATTCCGGCCAGTACCCCGGACGGCCAGGGCCAGGCGGCGACCCTGAACCTGGACGTGGCCGACCGTATCGAAGTGCTGCGCGGCCCGACCTCGACGATTTATGGCAGCAATGCCGGCGGCGTGATCCAGATGTTCACCCGCGACGGTGAGGGCCCGGGCACGGTCAGCGCCGACACCACCTTCGGCAGCGACGGCTATCGCAAGAACCGCCTGTCAGCCGAAGGCGGCAACGCGCAGGCCGGCTTTCTCGTCGATGCCTCGCGCCTGGACACCGACGGCTACCGCGACCACAGCAGTGCCCGGCGCGACCAGACTTTCGCCAAGGTGCACGTCAAGCCCGATGAAGACAGCCGGCTGGCGCTGATTTACAGCAGCCTGGAACAGAACGGCACCCAGGACCCGCTGGGCCAGACCTGGGAAGGCTACAAGAACGACCCGCGTTCGGTGGCGGCGGTGGCCGAGACCTACAACACGCGCAAGAGCATCGACCACCAGCAGGTGGGCATGAACTACGAGCGCAGCGTGGGCGACGCCACCTTGCAGTTCAACCTGTATGCCGGCCGGCGCAGCGTGGTGCAGTACTTGTCGATCCCGCGCACCGTGGCCTCCAACAGCCAGCGCGGCGGCGGCGTGGTCGACTTCGACCGTGAGTTTCATGGCGGCACCCTGCGCTGGATCCAGCCGATCCAGGGCGTACCCGGCGAGTTGACCGTCACCACCGGCGTCGACTACGACCGCAGCCGCGACGACCGGCGTGGCTTTCAGAATTTCAGCGGCACTCAACTGGGCGTGAAGGGTGAGCTGCGCCGCGACGAGATCGACACCGCCACCAGCCTGGACCCGTATGTGCAGGCGCGCTGGATTCTCGACAACTGGACCTTCGATGCCGGCCTGCGCCACAGCACCATGGACATGGACGTGGATGACCGCTACCTGGCCAACGGCGATTCCAGCGGCTCGAAGAAGTACCAGCGCAACACGCCGTCACTGTCAGTGATGTACGCCTTCACACCGGACCTGCATGGCTATATCAGTGCCGGCAAGGGCTTCGAGACGCCGACCCAGGCCGAGATGGCCTACGCGCCGGGCGTGGTGGAAAGCTTCAACTTCGGCCTGTCGCCGGCCACCAGCACCCAGTACGAGCTCGGCCTGAAGGCCAGGGTGGCAGGCAATACCCGCCTCAATGCGGCAGTCTTCGAGATTCGCACCGATGATGAAATCGTAGTGGGCAGCGCCACCGACGGGCGCACCAGCTACCAGAACGCCGGCAAGACCCTGCGCCGGGGTTTCGAGCTGGGCGTGCAAACCCAATTGAGCGAACAGTGGGAAGCCACCCTGGCCTATACCCGCCTGCAAGCGACCTACGACCAGGATTTCACGGCCAACAACCGGACCATCGACAAGGGCAACCACCTGCCTGGCGTGCCCGGCAGCAGCCTGTTCGGCGAACTGGTCTGGCGTCCGGTACAAGGCATCAGCATGGGACTGGAAGGCCAGTACCGCAGCCAGGTGTATGTCGAGGACAGCAACCAGGACAAGGCCGCACCCGGCTACACGGTGTTCAACTGGCGCACCCGCCTGGAACAAAACGTCGGGCCCTGGACCTTTCATCAACTGGTGCGCCTGGACAACCTGACGGACCGCCAGTACGTCGGCTCGGTGATCGTCGGCGACAGCAACGGCCGCTATTACGAATCGGCCCCGGGCCGCTCGTGGTACGCCGGCGCGGGGGCCCGCTACACGTTCTAGCGCACAGCCAACACCCGCTTTGTAGGAGCGCGCTTGCCCGCGACCGGCTGCGTCAGCAGTCGTAAATTTTCAGCGTTTCCGAGAATTTGCGAGCGCTGCGCACTCGGTCGCGGGCAAGCGCGCTCCTACAAACCGTCCTGCACGCATTGTGGGTCAGTAGACATCGCGCTTGTAGCGCCCTTGTTCGATCAGTTCGCTCACGGCCTGTTCGCCGAGCAGTTCGGTGAGCACCTGGTCGACGCCGGCGGCCATGCCTTGCAGGCTGCCGCAGATGTAGATCGCAGCCCCTTCGGCCAGCCAGGCGCGCAGCTCGTCGCGGGCGTCGCGCAGCCGGTCCTGGACGTAGACCTTGTGTTCCTGATCGCGGGAAAACGCCAGGTCCAGGCGGCTGAGCTGGCCGTTGTCCAGCCAGCCTTGCAGTTCATCACCGCAATAAAAATCATGCGCCCGCTGACGCTCGCCGAACAGCAGCCAGTTACGGTGCTGCCCTTGTTCGATGCGCGCCTTGAGCAGGCTGCGCAGGCCGGCCAGACCGGTGCCGTTGCCCAGCAGGATCAGCGGCACCGGTTCAGCCGGCAGGTGGAAGCCGCTGTTGCGACGCACCCGCAGGCTGACCGCATCGTCGACCGGCAGGTATTCAGTCAGCCAGCCGGAGCCCACGCCCAGTCCGCCATCGCAGTGGAGTTCCTGGCGCACGATCAGCTGCAGGCAGCCATCGGCCGGGACCGAGGCAATCGAATATTCGCGGGCGGCCAGCGGCACCATGACATCGACCAGCGCCTGGGCATGCAGGCCGACCAGATGCGCCCGGTGCTGCGGCAACTGGCGGCTGGCCAGGGCCTGCAACAGGCTTTCTTCCAGGCCGTCGATGCTGACCCGTTCGGCACCGGTCAGGCCCAGCCCGTCGAGCAGGCGCAGCAACACCGCGTCGCTGTTGCGCGGCAGGATTTCCACCAGGTCACCGGCCTGCCAGGTCGTGGCATTTGGCGCGCTCAGGTCGAGCATGAAGACTTTCGAGCCGCTGCTGCCGGGGTTGAGCCATGCGCGACGGCCCAAGGTCCAGCGCTCGAACACCGGTGCCTGCCAGACCGCTGTCGGCGTGCTGCCGGTGGCCCGGCCCAGTTGCTGCTGCCAGTGTTGCAAGGCAGCCGGGTCGGCGTTGTCGACTTCGATCGGGGCGAACAGCGACTGCCCGCCGCGCTCGACCAGCCAGCCATGCACACGCTGGGCGAAGGCACAAAAGTGCGGGTACTGACGGTCGCCCAGGGCCAGCACCGCATAGTTGAGGTGCGCCAGGGCCAGTGGCTGGCCGAGCAGCTTGCGCTCGAAGCCGCGGGCGCTGTCGGGGGCCTCGCCGTCACCGAAGGTACTGAGCACGAACACCGCGTTACGGCTTTGCTGCAGGTCCTGCTCGCTCAGCTCGCCCAGGCGCTGCACGCGCACCGGCAGGCCGGCGGCCTGCAATTGCCCGGCGGTCTGCCAGGCCATCTGTTCGGCAAAGCCGCTCTGGCTGGCAAACCCCACCAGCCAGGCGTCGGCGCCGTCACCGCTGCCGGTCGCCAGTCCACTGCGGGCCTGCCGGATGTCACGTTTCTTGCGCCGCCGGTCCAGGTACAGCAGCCAGCCGGTGATGAAGAACAGCGGCATCAAGAGCGCGGCCACCAGCATGATGATGCGCCCTGGCAGGCCGAAGTAGCTGCCCACGTGCAAGGCGTAGTTGCTGGTCAGCAGTTGTGCGCCCAGGCTTTTGTCGGCATAGCGCGCCACACTGTTAATGGTGCCGGTGGCCGGGTCCAGGTTGATGATGTTCAGCGCGCGCGGGTGCGGTGAATCCTTGAGCAGGTAGAACACCGTGGCCGGTTGCCCGCCGGCGCCGGGCAGGCGCAGGTTGTAGCCGGCCAGGTCGGGCCCTGCGGTGTCGCGAATGCTCGCCCACACCGCGTCGTAGTCGACCACCAACGGCCTGGGCGCCTGGGCCGGCTTGCCGCCAGGGCCACCGGCGCCACCGGTGCGTTGCTGGGCACCGGCCGGGGGCGGGTCGCCGAGCAGGCGGGTCATGCCGTCGTTCCACCATTGGTAGGACCACATCAGGCCGGTGACCGCAAACAGCAGGTACGCCAGCAAACACCAGGTACCGAAGACCGAGTGCAGGTCCCAATTGAAGCTGCGGCCCTTTTTCGCCCAGTCCATGGTCAGCCACACCCGCCAGTCCAGCGGCTTGCGCGGCCAGCGCAGGTACAGACCCGACAGGCAGAAAAACAGCAGCATCAGGGTGCAGGCGCCGGTGATCTGGCGACCGGTCTGCCCGGAGGCCAGGAAACGGTGCAGGCTCAGGACAAAGTCAAAGAAGCCCTCGCCCACGCCATCGCCGCGCAACTCGCCGGTGTAGGGGTCGAAATTGCGCTTGGGGCCGCGCCGTTCACCCGGCTTGGGCTGGAAATAGACCTGGGCCACCCGGTTGCTGGTGGTTTCGACACGCAGGATGGCCACGGTCATGCCGGTGGCCGCCTGCAACTTGCTGACCAGTTCCGCTGGCGGCAAGGTGGCTGCGCGCCGTTCGACCAGCAATACCTCGGGGTTGAGGGCATCGAGGATTTCTTCCTCGAAGGAATACAGCGCGCCGGTCACGCCCATCAGCGCCAGCACCAGGCCTGCGGTGATGCCGAAGAACCAGTGCACTTGAAACAGGATTTTCTTGAACACCACCGCCACCTCGCTGGCCCATTGCGGCGCGCATTATGCGCTAACTGTTATTAATTCTCATCTCGCAAAAAAGCCCTGCCTATAACCATAGGCAGGGCTTTGCGAGTATCACCGGTCAAAAGTGGAAATTGGCACTCATCAACGCGGTGCGGCCTGCCGCCACGTGGGCGTAGTGGGTCTGGAACACCTGGTCGAAATAGCGCTTGTCGGTCAGGTTCTGCACATTGAGTTGCAGGTCGACGTTTTTGGTCAGCGCGTAGCTGGCCATGGCGTCGTAGCGCCAGTAGGACGGCACCTCGATGGAGTTGGCCTCGTTGCCGAAGCGCGAGCCCACATAGGTGGCACCACCGCCGATGACCAGCCTGGGCACCAGTTCATAGGTGCTCCACAGGTTGAAGCTGTTGCGCGGCGTGCTCGGCATATGGTTGCCCTGGTCGGCGGCCAGTGTGGTCTTGACCAGTTCGCTCTCCATGTAGGTGTAGCCGCCATAGACTTTCCAGCGACTGCTGAGGTTGCCGGCGTAGGTGAACTCGACGCCCTGCACGCGCTGTTCGCCATCGAGCGCCTGGTAGGTGGTGTTGTCCGGGTCGGTGATGCGCGCGTTGGTCTTGTCGGTGCGGAACAGCGCGGCGGTCAGCGCCAGGTTGTCATTGAACAGGTCCCACTTGGTGCCGATTTCATAGTTGCGGTTCTTTTCCGGGTCGAGGTCGGCGTTGTTGAGCGCCAGCTCCAGCCCGCCGTTGCCGCTGGTTTCACCCGACGGGTTGCTCGACGTCGACAACGCCGCGTAAATGCTGCCATTGGGCAACGGCTTGTAGACCACGCCCAACTGGTAGTTCCACAGTTCAGTGGTCTTCTGCCGGTCGAACGTGCCGCCTGGGGTGGTGCCGCGCGCCGCTGCGAACCCGCTGGAGCGCGTGTCGTAGTGGTCGTAGCGCAGGCCCAGGTTCAGCGACCACTGCTCATTGAACGTCAGGGTGTCGAACACATAGGCCGCACCGGTCTTGGTGTCGGTATCGGTGTAGGCCACGCTGTCGCTGATCACGCCGTTCCAGGCATCCTTGGGCGAAGGGCTGGACAGGCTGGTGCAATCGCCAGAGCTGAGCAGCGCCGCCGAGCACAGGCTGGCGATGGCGCCGCCGGACGCATTGAGAATGTTGTAGGCGCGGTTGTGGGTGTCCTGGTAGGTGAACTCCAGGCCGCTGACCAGGCTGTGGCTGATCGCACCGGTGTCGAACTTCGCGGTCAGGTCGGTCTGGTTGACGAAGCCGCTGGAAGTCGAGTTGCGGCTCTTGGCCGAGCGCGACACAGTGCCGTTGGCGACGTTGCCACGGCTGTCGTCCGGGTTGGTGACGATGTAGTCGAGCGTCGAGCGCGACAGGCGCAGGCTGTTGGACAGCGTCAGGTTGTCATTGAAATCGTGCTCGATGCGCACGGTGCCGCTGTCGTTGGTGCTTTCGCGGTAATCGCGGCCGGTCAGGCCGTAGAAGTTGCTCTTGTCGACGCTGACCGGCTTGTCGACCACGTACTTGCTGCGTCCGGGGGTGAGGGTCAACGGGATGCCGTAGTCCGGCATGTCGTCGGTTTCCAGGTGGTAGTAGTCGACCTTGACCCGCGTGTCAGTGCCCAGGCCAAAGGCGAACGAAGGCGCCACGCCCCAGCGGCCGACATCGACGTTGTCACGCCCGGCCACATTGGCGTCGTGCTTCATCAGGTTCAGGCGTACGGCCGAGGTGTCGCCCACCTGCTGGTTGAGGTCCAGGGTGTAGCGCTGGGTCTGATCAGACCCGAAGGCATAGCCGCCGTTGTAGGCGTTACCCAGGTGGGCGCCCTTGGTGATCAGGTTCAGGCTGCCACCGGTGGAGCCGGCGCCGGTAAAGGCCGAGCCCGGCCCCTTGCTGACTTCGACCGATTCGATATTGAAGATTTCCCGGCTCTGGGCGGCGACATCGCGCATGCCGTCGACGAACATATCGCTCTCGGCGTTGAAACCGCGAATGATCGGCCGGTCGGCGTTCGGGTTGCCGCCTTCACCCGCGCCAAAGGTAATGCCTGGCGTGGTGCGCAGGGCGTCGGTCAACGAGGTCGCGCCGGTGTCACGAATCACTTGCTGGGCAATCACCGTCACGCTCTTGGGCGTGTCACGCAGGGGTGCCGTGTACTTTTTCGAGGCCGAGTCTTCAGCCTTGTAGGCGGTATCGGCCTGCTCGCCGGTGATGCTGGTGGCGCCCAGCGTGACGCTCTGCTCGTCGGCATGCGCCATGGACCCGGCCGACAAGGCCGCGATGGCGACACCGACGGCCGAGGCCAGTGACGGTGATGAACCCAAAGTGGTGTGTAATGGTTGGCGCGACATCGTGATTCCCTCCCCCAGGAATTGAAGCGCGAAACATATTGCAAACAAATTCTATAAGCAATTGAGAATTCATAACATTTGCGACTTTTTTACACTTTTTACACTTGGCCTTCACATAACCTTCATGCCGATATGGCTCACGTCATCGATTTGAGGTTGTACACATTCAATAAGAATCACTACCATTCGCCACCTTCCGTCACACCGGTGCTGCGCCATGCTCCTGCATATTCCTGGCTTGTTTACCCGCGATGAAGTCCTGCGCATCCGCCAGGCGCTGGAGCAGACCGACTGGGCCGATGGCAAGCTGACCGCCGGCTACCAGTCGGCCAAGGCCAAGCACAACCTGCAATTGCCCGAGGACCATGCGCTGACCCGGGAAATCGGTGCGGCCATGATCGAACGGCTGTGGAGCAACCCGACCTTCATGTCGGCGGCCCTGCCGCACAAGGTGTTCCCGCCGTTGATCAACTGCTACACCGCCGGTGGCCACTTCGAATTTCACATCGACAACGCCGTGCGCCAGGTCAAGGGCAGCGCCGAGCGGGTGCGCACCGACCTGTCGGCCACGCTGTTTTTCAGCGACCCGGACGACTACGACGGCGGCGAACTGGTCATCCAGGACACCTACGGCACGCAAAGCGTCAAGCTCCCGGCCGGCGACATGGTGCTGTACCCCGGCACCAGCCTGCACAAGGTCAATGCCGTGACCCGTGGCACCCGCCTGGCTTCGTTTTTCTGGACCCAGAGCCTGGTGCGCGAAGACAGCCAGCGCGCCCTGCTGTTCGAAATGGACAGCGCCATCCAACAACTGGCCCGCGATGTACCGGACCACCCGGCGCTGGTACAACTGACCGGCAGCTATCACAACCTGCTGCGCCGCTGGGTCGAGGTCTGAACATGACCTGGAACCTGCCGCGCCAGGAACAGCTCGACGGCGATGGCCTGCGCGCCATGCTGGAAGAAAACCCGGCCCGCGCTGCCCAGGCGATCCTGGCCGCAGCCGGCACCGGCCTGGTCGAGGCCCAGGCCTTGCTGGGGCAGATCCTGCTCGATGGCCGCGGTATCGCCCGTGACCCGGCACTGGCCGTGACCTGGTTTGGCATTGCCGCACAGCAGGGGCATCTGATGGCGCGCAACATGCTCGGCCGTTGCCACGAGCATGGCTGGGGCTGTACGCCCGACACCGTGCAGGCCGCCGGGCACTATCGACAGGCGGCCGAACAGGGTTTTGACTGGGGGCTGTATAACCTGGCCAACCTGCTGGCCACCGGGCGCGGGGTGGTACAGGATCATCGTCGGGCCATGGCCTGCTACGCCCAGGCGGCCCGCCAAGGCCATGCCAAATCGATGAACCTGCTGGGGCGTTATCTGGAAGAAGGTCTGGCGGGTATAAGCGACAAGACAGCCGCCCATGCCTGGTATCGACGCTCGGCCGAAGCCGGGGATTTTCGCGGGCAGTTCAGCCATGCCACGGTGCTGGCCGAACAAGGTGATATCGAACAGGCCGTGACCTGGCTGGAAACCGCCCTGGCGGGCGGCAACCTGAACTTCCTGAGGGTCAGTCGCCAGTCCCTGCTCAAGGCGACTCACCCGGCATTGCGTGCCCTGGCCGGAGCCTATCATCAGCGTGCGGCCGATCTGGGGGATGAATCGGACCGCATGGCGCTGCGCGACGTCCTTGTCAGGCAGCGGCCAGAGCCTGTGGCTTAGCTGCGCCAGGCACGGCGCAGCTCGTTGAGGTAATCGCTCAGCACCCGGCCATTGGCGATGAAGGCAGAAGCCTGTGCCTCAATGTGCTCCAGCGCCAGCGCCGGGTGCAAGGCCTGGAAGCGCTTGAGTGCCTCCAGCAGCTTGCCGATTTCCTGGGCATAGCTCTGCTGCGGGGCCTCGATCAGCTTGAGTTGCTTGAGTTGTTCCAGCTTGCGGCTTTCGGCCTGGCGTTGCAGGCGTAATTGCCGGGCATTGCCTTGCAGGTCGTCGAGTTGCGCCTGGATACGCTCGCGCTGTCGAACCAGGTGCTCGTACTTGAGCGACTCACTGGCCAGGTTGAGCATGTTGCCCAGGCCTTCGATGCCGGCCTTGATAGAACCGATCAGCGGATTCCTGGGGTCGATGTCGATCAGCGCCTTCAGCGAGTCGGCCAGGGTCTTGAACTTGTCCCAGAGGCTGATGGCCTCGATATCGGCTATCAGCGTGTTGAGCATGCCTTCCTGTTCGAGCAGTTTGGCCAGGGGACCTTCCTGGGCAGCGATCACCGCATCGAGGCGGGCAAGTTCTGCCTCGATCGGGGGGATCAGGTGATCGACATCACCGACGTTCACATGCGCCAGGTTGACCAGCGCATCGTCAAGGTCTCGCGCCCGGCTGTCCAGGCCGCTACGGGCTGCCTGCACTTGCGACTCGATTTCTGCGCTGATCTCGTCGATGGCCTTGAGGGTCTGTTCGTCAGGCGGGTCGCCCTTGAGTCGCGCCAAGGCACTCAGCAGGTCCTGCAAGCCGTCGTTATCCAGTAGCCCGGGCACCAGAGCCAGGCTATCCAGCGCAGCCTTGTCGGTGTTGCCCAGTTCGGTGAGCAGGCCCTTCAGGGCTTCATGCTTGACCGGCAGATAGATATCGGTGAGCGCTTCGGCCAGGTGCCTGAGTTGTGCGCGTGCTGTATTGAGGGTGGTCATGTCGACCGCGGGTAATTGAAGAGGGGTTTCCAGTCTATGAACGGTCATCTCATCATCCTTAATGATTATTAGTGGGCCGGGGTGTTAGCGTCGACTTTCGCTTAAGGCCTTATTAAAGGCCGTGAGCAAGTCCAGGGCATGTTTCTGTATATCCTGCCAATGGGAAATCATGTTCTTGAAACGCGAAACGAAGATCACCAGCAGCCGGACGTTATCCAAAGTTTCCAAGTGCCGGGCCGACGAATCCACCAGGTCTTTCAATAAGACCCAAAGGCTTTCCAGTTCACCTGTGCTGCTGATGGCGCCATCGATCCTGATCTTGAGATCCTGCAAGCTGGTCTCCAGCGTGTGCATGTCGGCAATAAACGTGTCGAGCTGCCTGAGCTGGTTCTGCAGTGCGTTCTTTTGCTCGACCAGCGCGTTCTTTTCCTTCAGCACCGCCGCCGCTTTCGGGCCATAGATCGACAGGCTGATCGCCCCGCCAATCGGCCCCCACCACCACCCGACCCACTTGTACTTGCTGTACTGCACATACTCGCGAATCTTTTGCTCGATACGCTCGTTGAGCGTGTTGATCTCGTCCTTGAGACCGGCAATGTCGCCACTGGACTGCGCCGCGTCGGTCAGTCTGATCTTCAAGGCGACTTCAGGCGCGATGCCCTCGCGCAACGTACCCTTGAAGACCGCCACACCGTCCCTGACCCGCAAGGTACTGGCGCTGTGTGCCTTGATGTGCAACCTGAGCTCATCAACCAGTGCCAGCAGCCCGGGCATTTTCTTGCGGTCACCTTCTTCCAGGCTGGCAGGCGGCATTTGCTCGACCTGCTCGGGTGTCAGGCCCTCCAGGTCCAGGGTACGCCAGGCGTCCAGGCTCTTGATGTAGTCGACGGTCTCCTGCACCGTGCCGATCAGGTTGCCGGAAAACACATGCAGGTCACTGCCGACCGCACGCATGTCGTTCTCAAGTACCGACCAACTGCCGGCATGGGCACGAATGCTCAGGTACAGGCGCACAATGTCCTCGGACTTGAGACCGACGATATCGCTTTCGTAATTGCCCAGCAGGTGTTTGATCTGCTGCGGATCGGTGGGCAACGCCAGCCCGGTGTCGACATAACGGCGGATTTTCCGGACATCTTCGGTGGTGATCAACAGACCGGGGTCGCGGCCTGTGCCTTCAGCAGTGCCCGACGCGGCACTGAACACGTCATTGGCGACGCGGCTCAATTCATCCAGGCCGGGTTTTGAATCCTCATTGAGTTGCTGCAATGTTTCCTTTGCCATTTTCAATTTCCTTATTATAAAAACTGGTCGAAACAACCAGACACCTCTTCCTTGCAAGGCATTTGGAAACTAGCAAATGAAGAACAGAATAAACAGCAACGTGCGCTGACCCGTGTTGTAGGAATACGCCACCTTTCAACCACGACGAAAGCAACCTATAACTTTCCCAGGCAAAGGATCCAATAAGCCGCTTTTAAACACTGTAGGGGCGGTCAACTGACAGGCATAAAAAAACCCATGATCGCTCATGGGTTTTATTTACCGCTGCAAACGATTTACAAGTAGAAGGCCTTCAGCGGCGGGAAGCCATTGAACTCTACGGCGCTGTAGCTGGTGGTGTAGGCACCGGTCGACAGCCAGTACAGGCGGTCACCGATGGCCAGGTTCAGTGGCAGGCCGTACTTGTACTGTTCGTACATGATGTCGGCGCTGTCGCAGGTCGGGCCGGCGATGACCACTTCTTCCATCTCGCCTTTCTTCTCGGTCCAGATCGGGAACTTGATGGACTCGTCCATGGTTTCGATCAGGCCGGAGAACTTGCCCACGTCGGTGTACACCCAGCGCTCGACGGCGGTGCGCGACTTGCGGGCTACCAGCACCACTTCGCTGACCAGGATACCGGCGTTGGCGATCAGCGAACGGCCTGGCTCCAGGATGATTTCCGGCAGGTCGTCGCCGAAGTCTTCCTTGAGGAAGCGGATGATCTCTTCAGCGTAGGTTTCCAGGCTGTTGGTGCGGGTGATGTAGTTGGCCGGGAAGCCACCGCCCATGTTGATCAGCTTGAGCACGATGCCGTCTTCTTCTTTAAGACGCTCGAAGATCACCTTGACCTTGGCAATCGCGGCGTCCCAGACGCTGATGTCGCGCTGCTGGGAACCAACGTGGAACGAGATGCCGTACGGCACCAGGCCCAGGTCACGCGCCAGGATCAAAAGGTCCATGGCCATGTCGGTCTGGCAGCCGAACTTGCGCGACAAAGGCCAGTCGGCCGTGGTCGAGCCTTCGGTGAGGATGCGCACATAGACTTTCGAGCCCGGTGCGGCCTTGGCGATGTTGCGCAGGTCGGCTTCGGAGTCGGTGGCGTACAGGCGCACGCCCTTCTCGTAGAAGTAGCGGATGTCCTTGGATTTCTTGATGGTGTTGCCGTAGCTCATGCGCTCCGGACCCACGCCACAACCCAGAACCTTGTCCAGCTCATAGATAGAAGCGATGTCGAAGCTCGAACCCTTGTCGCGCAGCAACTCGATGATTTCGACTGCCGGGTTGGCCTTGACCGCGTAGTAGACCTTGGCGAAATCGAAACCGGCGCGCAGGTCGTCATAGGCCTGGCTGATCATCTGGGTATCGATGACCACGAACGGGGTTTCCTGCTTGTCAGCGAACGACTTCATTTTCTTGAAGGTGTCGGCTGCGAAATAGTCTTCGACCTTGATGGACATGCTCAGGGGACTCCAGGGGCAAACAAATGAATAAATGGGTGCAATGAACGTCCTCCGTATCCCCACTTTGGTTCGCCTACTTCCCAAGGCATGTCGCCGAAAGCAAAAAGGCCACGGGGGCGGCGCCCCTGGGCCTTGCTGTCTCGTCGTCAGTACTTGAGCCGGATGGATCGTTTCCAGCATGGACGTTCGGCGCGAACTTTAGGACCTGAGGGGCTTGAGATCAACTAAAAATGTCGCGTTTTCGCACACGGCACTCTCGGTTTTCACTGCACCCACTGTGTAACGGACCTACATGACAGGGTGATGTTCCCCACAGCGCCTGCCTTGATGAAATCAAGGCGACCTGATCAGGCCGAAAAAATGCCGAAAACGTTCTCAGTGCTGACAATTCTGTCAGTACCCCCTCCCTGACGTGAAACCACAGAATGCTCCGTACATTCCAGGACATCGTAAGGAGATGAACATGTCCACCTATCTGCCCGAACGCTCATTCACCGCCTCGCTGAAGTATACGGACGAGGGCCGTGTGTTTACCTTCGACTTTTCAAAGCTGACGCTGGAAACAGAGGAGGTCGTGCCAGGCAACACGAACCCCTGTTCTTATGCGCGTACCGAAGAGGACGATCACCTGAACCTGACCACTCAACCGCTCGAACCACTCAAACTCTATTTTCTGTGCCGTCGATGGGATGACGGCGACGTGCATTACGAAATCAAGGCGCGTCATTCCTACAAACAGGATTACAACGTGCTGAAAAACCTGTTGGTTACCCGCCATCTCAAGGTCGGCTTGCCGAATATGCCGGTCACAAGCGTTGATCTTTATATACAACCGGGAATCGCCAACAGGCATATCTCAGGCTGGCGGCTTTATCAGGAAAACGGAAACGTAAAAACGTTGTTAGACGCGACCAGCCTGAAGCCTGGCACTTCATACGGGCAGGTATGGTTAAAAGCGCCAACGCGTGAGTATGTGGGCTTTGTCGAAAAAGTACGCGTTGTCAATCAATGGCACGCCAGAGCCTCTTGCGGGACGCCCGGTGCTATCGGCCTAAACAAACCAACCCCCGTCGCGCTAGAACTCTACGTTCACGAAGTCAATATTCCCGAACCCTGATTCGATACGGTTCAGGGCCGCTTCAAAGGTGCCTCTAAAAACGTAGGCGAGGCATTCCGAGCCTGTTTCTAACGCAGCAATGACAACGCAGGTAATTTTTAGAAGTGTCCTAAAGTTAAAGTCACCCTCGGATCAGCGATCCTCACGCATGAAAGGCCCGGCGCCCTTGCAGCGCCGGACCCTTGTCATTCAGCCTTATACCGCTGCTTCAGCCGCCAGCTCCGCCGGCGACACGATACTGGTCTTGGCCCCGCGCGAGCGGCCCGAGCTCAGGTAGGCCGCAATCGACTCCTGGGTCACTTCACCGAGGAACACGTTCTCGGCATCCAGTACCGGCAGCCAGGCGCGGTTGAACTCGTACATGCGCGACAGCAGGATGCGCAGGTTCTCGTCATAGGCCGCAGTGGCATTGAACGGTTGCAGGAACTGCATGCAGGTGCCGGCCTGGCGGTGCAGGTCGCGCCGGCGCACAAAGCCCATGGCCTTGTTCTCGCCGTCGGTGACCACCACGTAGCGGCGGTCGTTTTCGTCCATGACTTCCAGGGCATCGGCCACCGGGGTTTCCGGGCTGACCGAGGGCGCGTTGTCGGCGGCGTCTTCGGCCTTGACCAGCAGCAGGCGCTTGAGGGTGCTGTCCTGGCCGACGAAGTTGGAGACGAAATCGTCCGCCGGGTGCGCCAGCAGGGTGTCGGGGTGGTCGATCTGCACCAGCTTGCCGGCGCGGAAGATGGCGATCTTGTCGCCCAGCTTGAGGGCTTCGTCGATGTCGTGGCTGACCATGATCACGGTCTTGTTCAGCGCCCGCTGCATCTCGAAGAACTCATTCTGGATCATCTCGCGGTTGATCGGGTCGACCGCGCCGAACGGCTCGTCCATCAGCAGCAGAGGCGCGTCGGCCGCCAAGGCACGGATCACACCGATACGCTGCTGCTGGCCGCCGGACAGCTCGCGCGGGTAGCGATGCAGGTATTGCTTGGGTTCGAGCTTGATCATGTTCATCAGCTCGCGGGCCCGGTCGTGGCACTTCTGCGCGTCCCAGCCCAGCAGCCTGGGCACCACCACAATGTTTTCCTCGATGGTCATGTTGGGGAACAGGCCGATCTGCTGGATCACATAGCCGATGTTGCGACGCAGGGTCACTTCGTCCAGGCCGGTGGTGTCTTCGCCGTTGATCAGTACCTTGCCGGAGGTCGGCGCGATCAGGCGGTTGATCATTTTCAGCGTGGTGCTCTTGCCGCAGCCCGAAGGGCCGAGGAAGACGCAGATCTCGCCTTCGTTGACGGTCAGGCTGACCGAATCGACAGCCTTCACTTCCTTGCCGTTGCTCTGGAAAGTCTTGGTGAGGTTTTGGAGTTCGATCATTTCAAGAGTCCTTTAGGGGTCAGCGTGCGTTGCAGCAGTTGCAGGAGCAGGTCGGCGATGATGGCCAGGATGCTGACCAGCACCGCGCCCACGATCAGCATCGACATGTCGCTGCGGCTGATTGAAGCCAGAATGAGGACGCCAAGACCGCCCGCGCCGATGGTGGCGGCAATGGTCATGACGCCGATGTTCATCACCACCGCGGTGCGCACGCCGGCCAGGATCACCGGCACGGCAATCGGCAGCTCGACCATGCGCAGGCGCTGGCCGAAGGTCATGCCGATGCCCTTGGCCGCTTCACGGATGCCGGGTTCGACCCCGGTCAGGGCCAGGTAGGTGTTGCGCATGATCGGCAGCAGCGAATACAGGAACACGGCGGTGATGGCCGGCAACGGGCCAAGGCCCTGGCCGAACGTCGAATAGAACGGCAGCAGCAGGCCGAACAGCGCAATCGATGGCACGGTCAGCAGCACCGTGGCGCTGGCCTGCAACGGCCCGGCCACGGCTGGAAAACGGGTCATCAGAATGCCCAGCGGCACACCGACCAGAATGGCCAGGGTCACGGCGACCCCTACCAGGGTGATGTGCTGCCAGGTCAGGTGCGCGACCTGGGCCCAGTCCATGTGCGAGAAGGCGTCGAAAAATCCCATGATGGTGCCTCCTTTACTTGAGTGGGTGCTGGCGCAGGAACTCTGCAGCCACAGTGGACGGGCTCTGGTGGTCGACATCGACCTTGGCGTTCAGGGCGCGCATGGTGGCGTTGTCCAGCAGCTCGGCCAGCGGCTTGAGCAGGTCGGCCATTTCCGGGTGCTGATCCAGGTACGCCTGGCGGATCACCGGGGCGGCGGTGTAGTCCGGGAAGTAATGCTTATCGTCCTCCAGCACCTTGAGCTTGAAGGCGTCCAGGCGCCCGTCGGTGGTGTACACCAGGCCCGCGAACACCTGGCCGTTGCGCATGGCGGTGTAGACCAGCCCGGCGTCCATCTGGCGGATGTTCTCGCGGCCCAGGTTCATGCCGTAGTGCTCGACCAGGCCTTTGAGGCCGTCGGAGCGGTTGGCGAACTCGGTGTCCAGCGCGACGATGTGGCCTTTGTCGGCCTCAGCCTTCATCACTTGGGTCAGGTCGCTGACGCTGTTGAGTTGCGGATAGGCCTTGGCGGTCTTTTCCGGCAGCCCCAGCGCATAGGTGTTGCTGAAGCGCGAAGGCGTCAGCCAGACCAGGCCCTTTTTGGCGTCCAGTTCCTTGACCCGGGCGTAGGTCTGGGCACTGTCGAGGCGTTCGTCGACATGGTTGTAGGCCACCAGCGACACCCCGGTGTACTCCCACAGCAGGTCCAGTTGGCCGCTTTCCTGGGCACTGCGCGCCAGGTTGCTGCCCAGCCCGCCGGTGATCTGCACCTCGAAGTCCTTGGTGCGCAGGTACTGCGCGGTCAGCTCGGCGAGCAGGGTCTGCTCGGTAAACACCCGGGCGCCGATGCGCAGCACCGGTTTTTCAGCGGCCTGGATGAATGCCGAGAACAGCAAGCCAAGGCCCAGTAATAAACAAAGCTTTTTCATGAGGGTTCCTTATCTGAACGGGGCAGGTCTCAACGGGTCAGCCCGCGTTCGAGCCACAGGCGGCTGAACAGCGTGACCAGGCCATCGAGCAGCAGCGCCAGCAAGGCGGTGCAGGCTGCGCCCAGCAGCAGTTGCGGCTGGTTGTTCAGGCCGATGCCGGGGAAGATCAGGCTGCCCAGGCTGTTGGCGCCGATCAGGAACGACAGCGGTGCAGTACCGACGTTGAGCGCCAGCGAGATGCGCACACCACCGACGATAATCGGCACGGCATTGGGCAGCTCGACCTTGAACAGCACCTGACGCGGGGTCATGCCGATGCCGGTGGCAGCTTCCTTGAGCGAGGCGGGAACGTTTTTCAGGCCTTCGTAGGTGTTGCGCACGATGGGCAACAGCGAGGCCAGGAACAGCGCGAAGATGGCCGGCCCGCTGCCGATCCCGAGAATCCCGAGGGCAATGGCCAGAACCGCGAGGGGTGGAACGGTGTTACCGATATTGAAGATCTGCATGAAGCGTTCGGCGCGGCCAACCATGGACGGTCGGCTCAGGGCAATGCCGGCAGGGATACCGACCACCAGCGCCGCCAGCATCGAGACCAGCACCAGCACCAAGTGCGCTTGCAGGTAGAACAGCAGGTCATCCTTGTACTTCACGAACGTATCAATGCCGATCCAGTGGACCAGCAGGGCCAGGAGTACGACGATAATCGCGCCTCCCATCAGCCCTTTGCCATAGCGATTTGCCACGGGCGGACTCCTTTTTTCAGTCGGCAAGCCTCTCCTGTCACGGCCTTTTGCAGGTCGTAGCCGAAGGGTTTGCGAAGAGCAGCAGGTGGATCGCCATCCAGGCGTGAACCTGGGCGAAAACACATGCCATGAGCACAGCTTCGTCAAGCCGATTTGCAGTCGAATCAGCCACTTGAAACAGTCCTGACATGGCCTGTTACAAGGGAATGGACGTCTCCGGAATCGCAAAGGTTCCCATGCGAGGCAGCATTTGGCCACCCCGGATCGACTGAGCGGTTCGGTTATTGGCCCGAGTTGCGCTATAATCTGCGCCCTTTTTTGACTCCCTTTTCAGGCGATTCCCCATGACGCAACAGGCCGCCGAAGTCGCGAAACGTCGCACTTTCGCCATCATTTCCCACCCCGACGCCGGTAAAACCACCATTACCGAAAAGCTGCTGCTGATGGGCAAGGCGATCTCGGTGGCCGGTACGGTCAAATCGCGCAAATCCGATCGCCATGCCACCTCCGACTGGATGGAAATGGAAAAGCAGCGCGGCATTTCCATTACCACCTCGGTCATGCAGTTCCCGTATCGCGAGCACATGATCAACCTGCTCGACACCCCGGGCCACGAAGACTTCTCCGAAGACACCTATCGCACCCTGACAGCGGTGGACTCGGCGCTGATGGTGCTCGACGGCGGTAAAGGCGTCGAGCCACGCACCATTGCGCTGATGGACGTCTGCCGGCTGCGTGACACGCCGATCGTCAGCTTCATCAACAAGCTCGACCGTGACATCCGCGACCCGATCGAACTGCTCGATGAAATCGAAGCGGTCCTGAAGATCAAGGCCGCGCCGGTTACCTGGCCGATCGGCTGCTACCGCGACTTCAAGGGCGTGTACCACCTGGCCGGCGACTACATCATCGTCTACACCCCGGGCCACGGTCATGAACGCACCGAGACCAAGATCATCCAGAAGCTGGACTCCGACGAAGCCCGCGACCACCTGGGCGACGAGTACGACCGTTTCGTCGATCAACTGGAGCTTGTGCAGGGCGCCTGCCACGAATTCAACCAGGACGAATTCATCAACGGCCAGCTGACGCCGGTGTTCTTCGGCACGGCCCTTGGCAATTTCGGCGTCGACCATGTGCTCGACGCCGTGGTCGACTGGGCCCCGCGCCCGCTGGTGCGTGAAGCACGCGAGCGCAGCGTGGAGCCGGTCGAGGAGAAATTCAGCGGCTTCGTGTTCAAGATCCAGGCGAACATGGACCCCAAGCACCGCGACCGCATTGCGTTCATGCGCATCTGCTCGGGCCGCTACGAAAAAGGCATGAAGATGCGCCATGTGCGCCTGGGCAAGGACGTACGCATCGGCGACGCCCTGACCTTCTTCTCGTCTGAGCGTGAAATGCTCGAGGAAGCCTACGCCGGCGACATCATCGGCCTGCACAACCACGGCACCATCCAGATCGGCGACACCTTCACCGAAGGCGAGGCCCTGGGCTTTACCGGCATCCCGCACTTCGCCCCGGAACTGTTCCGCCGCGTGCGCCTGAAAGACCCGCTCAAGTCCAAGCAGTTGCGCCAGGGCCTGCAGCAGCTGGCCGAAGAAGGTGCCACTCAGGTGTTCTTCCCGCAGCGCAGCAACGACATCATTCTGGGCGCCGTCGGTGTACTGCAGTTCGATGTGGTCGCCAGCCGCCTGAAAGAGGAATACAAGGTCGAGTGCGCCTACGAGCCGATCACCGTCTGGTCGGCACGCTGGATCGACTGCGCCGACAAGAAGAAGCTCGAGGAGTTTGAAATCAAGGCTGTGGAAAACCTGGCCCTGGACGGCGGTGGTCACCTGACCTACCTGGCCCCGACCCGGGTCAACCTGGCGCTGATGGAAGAACGCTGGCCGGACGTGAAATTCCGCGCCACCCGCGAGCATCATTGATCGGGTGATCTGCAGGCGTACTCGGCCAGTTTGTCCTGCATGAAATCCAGAAAGCACTCGATGCGCAGCGCCAGCTTGGAATTGCGGTAGTACACCGCATGAATCGGCTGGCGATAGCCGCTGTTGGCCGCCTCCAGCACGGTCACCAGCCGGCCTTCGCGCAGGTCTTCGTGGGTCATGAAGTGCGACAGGCAGGCAATCCCCTCCCCCGCCAGCGCCAGGTGCCGCAAGGTGTCGCCGCTGGACGCCGCGATGGTCGGCCGGATCGGCAGGCGATCGCCCCCGGCATGGCGCAAGGGCCATTGGTTGAGCGTCTCGACCTGGGTAAAGCCCAGCAAGGTATGCCCGGCCAGGTCCTCGACAGAGGCTGGTGTGCCGCAGCGCTGTAGATAGTCCGGGCTGGCGACGATGTTCAGCGCGCTGCACCCCAGCGAACGTGCATGCAAGGTCGAATCACTCAGCTCGCCGATACGGATGGCGATGTCGGTGCTGTGCTCCAGCAGGTCGATGAACCAGTCGTTGCTGGTCAGCTCCAGCTGAATGTCCGGGTACAGCCGACGAAACTCACCGATATGCGGCACCACCGAATGCAGCATGAACGGCGAGGCGGCATTGACCCGCAAGCGCCCGGCGGGGGTTTGCCGGGACTGGGTCAGGTGCTCTTCAAGGTCATGCATGCGCTCCAGGATGTCGCGGGCACGCTCAAGAAAGGAACGCCCTTCCTCGGTCAGGTCCATGCGCCGGGTGGTGCGGTTGAGCAGCGTGGTCTGCAACCGGGCCTCCAGCCGGGTCAGGGTGCGACTGACCGCCGAAGGCGTCAGGCCCAACTGTTCGGCGGCGGCGGAAATTGACCCGCACTCGATCACCGTGACAAACACCTGCAATTGATCGGATCGGGTTTTCATGACGGGCTCAGGGCTTGGGACACGCGCGGATGGTAACCGGATTCTTGTGTAGCGCCGCCCGGCCGCTCCCTCAAAAAAATAACCAACTGACTTTATTGAATATTAAATTCGACGCGGGTAGGAGCGCGCTTGCCCGCGACCGGCTGCGTAGCAGTCGTAAATTTGTGGCGTTTCACAGAATTCTGTATGCGTTCACCGTCATGAATTTGTGGCGTTTCCGAGATTTTGCGAGCGCTTCGCACTCGGTCGCGGTGGTCCGGCATTCCGGCAAGCGCGCTCCTACGGCGTCATTTGCCGTTGAATACCTTGTCCAGGTGCACCTCATAGCGCTGCACATCGCCTGCAATGTCCGGGCGTTTCATCACATCCACCGCCAGAAAAGTCGGCAGCGCTTGCATGCCCAGGAACTGGTTGGCCTTGTGAAACGGAAAATACACCGCGTCCACGCCCTTGGCTTCGAAGAAGTCGCTCGGGTCGTCGAAGGCTTGCTGCGGGGCGTTCCAGGTCAGCGAGAGCATGTACTGCTTGCCGTGCAACAGGCCGCCGCTACCGTATTTCTGCGAGGCATCGGAGCGGGTACGGCCATCGTTGGCGTACAGGCTGCCGTGGCCTTCGGTGAAGACTTCATCGATGTACTTTTTCACGGTCCACGGGGCGCCCATCCACCAACCGGGCATCTGCCAGACGATGACATCGGCCCAGAGAAACTTCTGCACCTCTTCGGCCACGTCGTAACCGCCGTCGATGAAGGTTTCCTTCACATCAAAACCGGCGCGGTCCATAAAGGCCAGGCCAGCCTGGTGCAGGGTGGCGTTGTAACGGCCGTCGGAGTGGGCGAATTGTTTGCCGCCGTTGAGGAACAGGATTTTTTTCATGGGAAGTCTCTGCCGGTGCGCCCCGTCGAGGGGCTCGCTGAATGAATGGACGGCAGAATACCCAGCCCGTCCGACAGGACAAAGAGGCCGGCGGGCAAATCAGATTTGCCCGGGAATCACGAATCGAAAGCTGATTGTTGACTTAGACTATGGTCACTTTCAGCCCAGGAGCCTGCCATGAGCGAGCGCGTCAGCTTCATTCTTCACGCCTACACCCGCCCGGAAAAGTCCGCCGCATTCGAAGCGCTGTTCAGTGGCTACGTGGCTATCAGCCGTCTGGAGCCAGGCTGCATCGAGTACCACATGCTGCGCGACCGGCAAGACCCGAGCCTGTTTATCTTCTTTGAGGTGTGGGAAAGCCAGGCGCATCTGGATGTGCATTCGGCACAGCCGCACATGGCGGCCTTTGCCGAACAACGCGATGCCTTCCTGACCCGCGACTTTGAGATCCGCCGCATCGACATGCTCAGCCCTGCATCAGCAAATGCAGGCCCAGCCCGGCCATCCCGATAAAGAACACGCGCTTGAACAGCACGGCGCTGATGCGCTGGCGCAGCCATTGACCCAGCCACATGCCCAGCAGGGCCGGGGCCAGCGCCAGCCAGGACGCGCCCAGCTCATCGCCGCCCAGGGCGCCGGTGCCGGCCAGTCCCGCCGCCAGCGCCAGGGTCGAGACGGTAAATGACAGCCCCAGCGCCTGCACCAGTTGGTCGCGGCTCAGGCCCAGCGCCTGCAAGTACGGCACCGCCGGGATCACGAACACCCCGGTGGCTGAGGCGATAATGCCGGTCAGCAGGCCACACAGCGGTCCCAACCAGCGCTCGGCCGAAGCCGGAACGCTGAACGTCGGCAGCGCCAGCCCGCTCAGGGCATACAACAACAACGCCGCCCCCAGGGCGCGAGTCATCGACGGTCCGCCATTGATGCCCAGCCACCACGAACCCAGCCCGGTGCCGACCGCGATCATCAGCAACATGGGCCATAACCGGGTGAGCAAGCCGCGCAGTTGCCCGCCATTGGCCAGTTGCCAGACATTGGTCACGGTGGACGGGATGATCAGCAAGGCCGCTGCCTGCGCCGGCGCCATCGCCAGGCCCAGCAACCCCATGGCCACGGTGGGCAGGCCCAGGCCAATCACGCCCTTGACCGTGCCGGCCAGCATGAAGGTGCCGATGACCAGGGCGGTCAGGGCCCAGCCCAGGTGCTGATAGAAGTCGATAAGTGTGTTCATGGCGTGCAGCATGGCGCAGGCCGGACGGGTTGAACATCTGGCATATACTCAGGCAGCCTTCGGCCTGGGCAGAGGCTGATGGCCGGTTGATTGTCTTCGCGACCGTGGGTCGCTCCTACACGGCGCTTGCACCATGCATTTTGACCTTACCGACCTGCGGCTTTTTCTCAATGTCCTGGAAACCGGCAATATCACCGCCGGGGCGGCGCGCAGTCATTTATCGCTGGCCGCGGCCAGTGCGCGCATCAAGGGCATGGAGGCGTCGTTGCTCAGCCCGTTGTTGGCGCGTGGACGCCGGGGCGTCACGCCCACACCGGCCGGCCAGGCGCTGGCCCGGCATGCGCGGCTGATCCTGCAACAGGTCGAGCACCTGCAAGAGGACCTGGCCGACTACGCCCAGGGTTTCAAGGGCCAGATCCGCCTGCTGTGCAACACCTCGACCCTGAGCGAACACCTGCCCGAATTGCTCGCCGACTTTCTGGTCAGCCACCCGCACATCGACATCGACCTGCAGGAGCAGCCCAGCCTGCGCATCCTGCATGCCCTGCGCCACGGCACCGCCGACCTCGGCATCGTCAGCGACGCAGTGGACGCCAGCGACCTGCAGACCCTGCCCTTTCGTGACGACCCGCTGAGCCTGGTCATGCCGCTGGATCATCCACTGAGCCTGCACACCAGCCTTCGTTTCAGCCAGACGCTGGACCATGATTTCGTGGCCCTGGCGGCCAACAGCGCGCTGGGCATCTACCTGGAAGAACAGGCGCTGCATGCCGGCAAGCGCCTGCGCATCCGGGTACGGGCCGAGGGGTTCGACGGCGTGCTGCGCATGGTTGCCCGTGGCGCGGGCCTGGGCATCGTGCCGCAGGCGGCGGTGGCGCGCTGGCAAGGGCCGCCCGGTTTTGCCGTGTGCCGGCTCAACGAGCCATGGGCCGAACGTACCCTGTTGCTGTGCGCGGCGGATTTTGCCGCCTTGCCGGGGTATGTACGGGCGTTGGTGGCGGTGTTGGCCTAGATCACAGGCTTCGGCTTCGGCTTCGGCTTCGGCTTCGGCTGTAGGAGCGCGCTTGCCCGCGACCGGCTGCGTTAGCAGTCGTAAATTTGTGGCGTTTCGTAGATTTACAGTCGTGAATTTGTGGCGTTTCCGAGATTTTGCGAGCGCTAGCGCACTCGGTCGCGGGCAAGCGCGCTCCTACGGGGGGGTGGCGGGGCGACCGCGCTGTGTCAGGTACGCCAGCACCTCGTCCTGGGTGCCGGCAAACTCGATCCGTGCCGCCTTGTTTTCGCGCTGGTAGGCGTACATCGGGTCGTAGTACTCACCCAGCAAGCCTTCGATCCAGCCCCGGTGCAGGTCCACCTCGCCGCTGCGGCGTTGTTCGTCGAGGGCCGCCTGCATCAGCCCCGAAAGGCGCTGATGACGTTCGCCGCCCAGGCGCTTGTGGATGTTGTCGAGGCTTTGCAGCAAGCGCTCGGCGAAGCGCTCGAAGCCGGTTTCGTCGCCATGCAATGCCATGAATTCGGCGCACAGGTCGGTCACGTAATCGCGCAGGATGCGCTCGACGCGGCCGCTGAAACTGTCTTCCAGCCACACCATCGGGCAGTGCTGCATGCCCTGGTGCAGTTCCAGCGGCACGTTGCAGCTGCCCACCAGGCGGCTTTCGTCTTCCAGCACAAACTGCTCGAGGCCGGCGGCGCGCTTTTTGAGCAGGTCGATGGCCAGGCGGTTTTCGAAGTCGATCTGCGCCGGCTGGCCGGTGGCGCGCTTGCCGAAGCTGGAGCCGCGATGGTTGGCCAGGCCTTCCAGGTCCAGCGCGTTGGGCAGTTGCGTCAGCACTTCGGTCTTGCCGGTGCCGGTCATGCCGCCGAGCACCACGAAATCGCATTCGGTCACGGCCGCGTGCAGGGTGTCGAGCAGGAAGGTGCGCATGGCCTTGTAGCCGCCGGTCACCAGCGGGTAATCGACACCTGCTTCCTTGAGCCAGCGCTGCACGGTCTGCGAGCGCAGCCCGCCACGAAAGCAATACAGGTAGCCGTGCGGGTTGGCCTGGGCGAAGGCCTGCCAGGCGGCCATGCGCTCGGCCTTGACCTGGCCGCAGACCAGCTTGTGGCCCAGCTCGATGGCCGCCTGCTGGCCGTGCTGCTTGTAGCAGGTACCGACCTTCTGCCGCTCGATGTCGTTCATCAACGGCAGGTTGAGCACGCCGGGAAACGCCCCCTTGCTGAACTCCACCGGCGCCCGGGCATCCATCATCGGCACGTCGTTGAGAAACAGGTGGCGGTAGTCGCGGGTATTGTCGGCCATCAGAACACCTCGACGGCGTGGGTCTGTCGCTCCAGCAGGGTGCCGATGGGGCTCAGTTGCAGCCCCAGCTCGGCGGCCACGGCCAGAAACTCGGCTTCGCCGCCCGGCTCGACAGCGACCAGCAGGCCACCGCTGGTCTGTGGGTCGCACAACAGGTCACGCTGGGCGTCGGTCAGGCTGGCGATCTTGGCGCCGTAGCTGTCGAAATTACGCTGGGTACCGCCCGGCACGCAGCCTTCGGCCATGTAGTGCTCGACGCCCGGCAGGCGCGGCACGGCGGCGTAGTCCAGGCGTGCGGTCAGCCCGGCGCCGTCGGCCATTTCCACCAGGTGGCCCAGCAGGCCGAAACCGGTGACGTCGGTCATGGCCGCCACGCCCGCCAGCTTGCCAAAGCGGCTGCCGGGCTTGTTGAGGGTGCACATCCAGTCGCGGGCCAGGCCGATATCCTGCTCGCGCAGCCGGGCCTTTTTCTCGGCGGTGGTGAGGATGCCGATGCCCAGCGGCTTGGTCAGGTACAGCGTGCAACCGGCGCGGGCGGTGTCGTTGCGCTTCATGTGCTTTTTCTGCACCACGCCGGTGACCGCCAGGCCGAAGATCGGCTCGGGTGCATCGATCGAATGCCCGCCCGCCAGCGGAATGCCGGCGGCATCGCACACTGCCCGGCCGCCCCGGATCACTTCACGGGCCACTTCCGGCGGCAGCACATTGACCGGCCAGCCGAGAATGGCGATGGCCATCAACGGATCGCCGCCCATCGCATAGATGTCACTGATGGCGTTGGTGGCGGCGATACGGCCGAAGTCGAACGGGTCATCGACGATGGGCATGAAAAAGTCGGTGGTCGAGACCACACCGCGCTCGTCGTCCAGGGCATACACCGCCGCATCGTCACGCGAGGCATTGCCGACCCACAGGTTTGGGTCGAGGTTCTGCGCCCCGCTGCCGGCCAGGATGACATCCAGCACCTTGGGCGAAATCTTGCAGCCACACCCGGCTCCGTGGCTGTACTGGGTCAGGCGGATCGGCTCACTCATGGCAATGCTCTCAGTCACTGGAAACAGGTGGGGAAGTCTAGGGGGTGGGGTTGGGGGAGTCCATGGTGTTTCTGAATCGTGTGCTTACAACGTCCTGCAGGAGCGCCCCGCACGCCATGTACAGCGCCGGACCCGCAGGACCGGCTTTAGCCGGGAAGCAATAGACACTCCTGACTTCAGTCTCTGCGCCCTTCGCTGCTGAAGCAGCTCCTACGGGATGCATTCAACATTCAGCAAACTCAGCCGGTTAATTTGTGTGCAATGAGGGTCCTGAACTTTACACGCCTGTATCGGCGAAACTGGCCTTTCCCGCCCCGGCTCTTATAATCGCCGCACTTCATCGTGCATTCCTGCCTGCCATCGCCCCGGAGATTTCCCCATGTTCAAGCGCACCCTGGCGCTCGCCGCCGGCATTGCCCTGTCGTTGACCACCCTGGCCAGCCACGCTGCCGAGACTCTGCGCGTGTCGGCCATTCCCGACGAAGCGCCGACCGAGCTGCTGCGCAAGTTCAAGCCGCTGGGCGAGTACCTGGAGCAGCAACTGGGCATGAAGGTCGACTTCGTGCCGGTGGCCGATTACCCGGCGGTGGTCGAGGCGCTGGCCACCGACCGGCTGGACCTGGCCTGGCTGGGCGGCTTCACCTTTGTGCAGGTCAACCTCAAGACCGGCAATGCCAAGCCCCTGGTGCAGCGCGAGCAGGATGCGAAGTTCACCAGCAAGTTCATCACCAGCGACCCGAGCGTCAAGTCGCTGGCCGATCTCAAGGGCAAGACCTTCGCCTTCGGCTCGATCTCGTCCACCTCGGGCAGCCTGATGCCGCGCTATTTCATGCTCAAGGACGACATCAAGCCGGAGACCTTCTTCAGCCGCGTGGCCTACTCCGGCGCGCATGACGCCACCGCCGCCTGGGTGCAGGCCGGCAAGGTCGATGCCGGCGTGCTCAACGCCAGCGTGTGGGACAAGCTGGTTGCCAATGGCAAGGTCGACACCGACAAGGTCAAGGTCTTTGCCACCACCCCGACCTACTTCGATTACAACTGGACCGTGCGCGGCACCCTGGACCCGGCGCTGGCCGAGAAGATCAAGCAGGCTTTCCTGGCGCTGGACCCGGCCAACCCGCAGCACAAGGCGATCCTCGACCTGCAGGCGGCCAGCCGCTTCATCGAGACCACCCCTGAAAACTACAAGGGCATCGAAGAGGCTGCCCGCGCTGCCGACCTGCTGAAATGACGCTACGCCTGTCGGGCGTGACCTTGCGTCACGCCAACGGCACCGAGGCGCTGCGCGGCGTCGACCTCGGCCTCCAGCCGGGCGAGCAGGTGGCGATCATCGGCCCGTCCGGGGCCGGCAAGTCGAGCCTGCTCAACCTGCTGGCCACCGCTCTGCCGCCCACTGGCGGCACGCTGCAGGTGCTCGGCGAGGCGCCGTGGCAGCTTTCCAGCCGCCAGCGCCAGCGCTTGCGGGCACGCATCGGCCTGATCCATCAGGCGCCGCCCCTGCCCCCGCGCCAGCGGGTGGTCACGGCGGTGCTGGCCGGCAAGCTGGGCCAGTGGGGCCTGGGCAAGAGCCTGCTGAACCTGCTGTACCCGCTGGACATCGCCGGCGCCCGCCAGGTGCTGGCGCGCCTGGACCTGGCCGACAAACTCTTCGAGCGCTGCCAGCAGTTGTCCGGCGGCCAGTTACAACGCGTCGGCATTGCCCGGGCGCTGTACCAGGCGCCAGAGCTGTTGCTGGCCGACGAACCGGTCAGTGCCATGGACCCGCGCCTGGCCGACCACACGCTGGGGCTTTTGTGCCGGCATGCGCTGGAGCACAAGGTGACGCTGGTGGTCAGCCTGCATGCCGTGGAACTGGCGCTGGCGCATTTTGCCCGCATCATCGGCGTGCGCGAGGGGCGAATCCTGTTCGACCTGCCGGCCGCTGCGGTCGACCGCGCGCAACTCGACGCCTTGTACGCCAATGAGCAATTGGGCGCGCCGCCCAGCGTGCAGGCGCCGGACGGTGTATGGACCCCGCGATGCTGAGCGGTGCTCAACGCAATCATCAGCGTGACCCGGCCGCCTGGCCAAGGTTGTTGCTCGCCCTGCTGGCCATTGCGCTGCTGTGGCCGGGCATCTATCAGGCCGAGCTGAACCCGGCCGTGCTGCTGCAACCGGACAACCTGCGCACCATGGGCGGGTTCGTTGCCGACTTCTGGCCCCCGGCCCATGCGCCGGACTTTCTCGACCTGTTGCTGGAAGCCACCGTACAGACCCTGGCCATCGCTACCGCCGGCATGGCCCTGGCGCTGCTGCTGGCGATTCCGGCCAGCCTGCTGGCCAGCCGCGCGCTGTCGCTGTCGGCGGCCTCGAACGGCGGGCGTCCGGCGCTGCTCGGTCAGTGCCTGCGCTGGCCGGTGCGCGGGTTGCTGATCTTTCTGCGCAGCGTGCCGGAGATCGTCTGGGCGCTGCTGTTCGTGCGCGCCGTGGGGCTGGGGCCGACCGCCGGGGTGCTGGCCATCGCCATCACCTATGCCGGCATGCTCGGCAAGGTCTACGCCGAGATCTTCGAGTCGGTCGACCCGCGCCCGGCCCACGCCTTGCTGCAATCAGGCAGCGGTCGCTTGAGCGCGCTGCTCTACGGCACCCTGCCCAGCGCCGCCGCTGAACTGACCTCCTACACCGTGTACCGTTGGGAATGCGCGGTGCGTGCTTCGGTGGTGATGGGCTTTGTCGGCGCCGGCGGGCTGGGCCAGCAGATCGACCTGTCGATGCGCATGTTCGCCGGCGCCGAGGTGGCCAGCATGTTGCTGACCTTCCTGGTGCTGGTGCTGCTGGCTGATCAGCTCAGCCGCCTGTTGCGCGGGCGGCTGGCATGAGGCGCGCCGGCAATCTGTTGCTGGCCGGGCTGATCCTGGCGGCAGTGATCGGCTCGTTCCGCTACCTGGACATGGACCTGCCGGGCATCGGCCAGGGCGACAGCCTGGCGCAGATGGGCAGCTATGTGCTGCGTTTCCTGCACCCGGACTTCAGCGCCGCGCATGTGCAGGCCATCGGCCGCGGCATGCTGGAGACCCTGGCCATGTCGGCGCTGGGCACGCTGCTGGCAGCCGTTTTCGGTCTGCTGCTGGCGATCCCGGCGGCCGGGCGGCTGGGCTGGCCGTTGCGCAGCGCCAGCCGCCTGCTGCTCAATGCCTTGCGGGCGATCCCTGAGCTGGTGTGGGCGGTGCTGATGGTGCTGGCCGCAGGCCTTGGGCCAAACGCCGGCACCCTGGCGCTGGCGCTGCACACCACCGGCGTGCTGGGCCGGCTGTTTGCCGAAGCCTTGGAAAACACCCCGCCGCAACCGGCCGCCGCGATTCGTTTGCAAGGCGCCAGTGCCTGGCAGGCGTTCTGCTACGCCACCTTGCCGATCCTCTGGCCGCAATTGCTGGCCTACACCCTGTACCGCTGGGAGAACAATATCCGCATGGCCAGCGTGCTGGGGTTTGTCGGTGCGGGCGGTCTTGGGCAGATGCTGTATGTGAGCCTGAGCCTGTTCCAGGAAGCCCAGGCCAGCACGGTAATCCTGGCGATCCTGGCACTGGTGCTGACGGTGGATGCGTTCAGTGGCTGGAGCCGTGGACGCTGGGTGCGGGGCTAGACCGGTTACTTGCGCTCATGAAAATGGCGGTGTTGCCGGTCGTTTCCGGCAGCCGTTTCGCTTTCATTTGTACGACATTTCCGAGAAAATCCCGGCCGCTTGCGTGTGATGTTTTCGGGCACTAGGCTGCGTGGGTCGCTGAACATCAGCGATCGGGTTTAGCAGCCTGTTGAGGTATATGTGACATGCAAGCAGCCATTTATGGCGGCTTCGCGTGGGGCACCTTCGGGTGCGCCGGTTTATTGCATGTTCCTCCCGGTCTGCTAACCCGCGTCGAAGTCGCCACCCTGCGTTCGTTTAGCAGCGAGCATCTGGTGGCCCAAGTGAGGTACATGCAATGAATAAGATGGTCCCCGACCCACCCTGCCTTGAAGATTCCCTGCTCCACGTCATGAACGTGCTGCGCAGTGCCGCCGCCACCGCCTACGAATGCGCCGACAGCCTCAGCGGCAGCCAGCGCGACCTGGCTTTCTCGACCCACCACCTGATCGACCTCGCCCGCTCCGTCCTGGACGATGCCCTCAGCCGGCTGGAAACGGTGTAGGAGCGCGCTTGCCCGCGACCGAGTGCGTAGCGCTCGCAAAATCTCGGAAACGCTGAAAATTTACGACTGCTAACGCAGCCGGTCGCGGGNCTTGCCCGCGACCGAGTGCGTAGCGCTCGCAAAATCTCGGAAACGCTGAAAATTTACGACTGCTAACGCAGCCGGTCGCGGGCAAGCGCGCTCCTACACCCCCGCAACCTTGGCGTTATTGGTACGGTCATGGCTGTCTGATAAATGCCTGTGGATAAAACCGTACATGGATATCCAGGACATCAAGCGCGAGCTGGCCAAACCTGCCCTCACTTTCGAGGGCAGTGGGTGCAGAGGTAGATCGGGTACTTGCGCTCATGAAAATGTCAGTGTTGCCAGCCATTTCCGGCAGTCGTTTCGCTTTCATTTGTACGACATTTCCGAGAAAATCCCGGCCGCTTGCGTGTGGTCTTTTCGGGCACTAGGCTGCGTTCGTCGCTGAACATCAGTGATCGGGTTTAGCAGCCTGTTGGAGTCATGTCACACGCAAGTGCCGCCTATGGTGGCTTCGCGTGGGGCACCTTCGGGTGCGCCGGTTTATGACATTACTCCACCGGTCTGCTAACCCGCGACGAAGCCGCCACCCATTGTGCGTTTAGCAGCGTGCCTCGGGAGGCTCACCCGGAGTTATGTCATGAAAACAGTAATCCCCGACCCACCCTGCCTTGAAGATTCCCTGCTTCACGTTATGAACGTGCTGCGCAGCGCCGCCGCCACCGCCTACGAATGCGCCGACAGCCTCAGCGGCAGCCAGCGCAACCTGGCCTTCTCGACCCACCACCTGATCGACCTCGCCCGCTCCGTCCTGGACGATGCCCTCAGCCGGCTGGAAACGGTGTAGGAGCGCGCTTGCCCCGCGACCGGCTGCGTTAGCAGTCGTAAATTTTCAGCGTTTCCGAGATTTTGCGAGCGCTACGCACTCGGTCGCGGGCAAGCGCGCTCCTACAGCCCGCAACCTTGGCGTCATTGGTATGGTCATAGCTGTTTAATAAATGCCTGTGGTTAAAACCGTACATGGATATTCAGGACATCAAGCGCGAGCTGGCCAAGCCCGCCACCACCTTTGAAGCCGGTGGCTTTCGCCCGGCCAATACGATCGAGGAAAGCTGGCTGGGCCGGGTCTTTCTGTACCGTCCCGATGAAGAGCTGCCCCTGGGCGCCGACGGTCAGCCTTTGCTCCCTCTGGCGCAGTTCTACCTGCCCGCCCTGCCCTGTGTCAGCCCGCAACTGGCCAAGAGCCGGGTGCTGACCGTGTTCATCGCCAAGTCATTCGGCGAGGTCTTCGCGCCGATGGGGGACAGCTGGCTGATCCGTGAATACGGTTACGACGACGAACTGGTGCGCAAGGACCTGACGGTACCGGCCTCCTTTATCAAGGCCTTCCCCCTCAAGGCCGAGAAGCTCGAAGAGGACTACCCGCTCTGGGATGGCGGCGGCGTCCCGCTGCACCTGGACCGGGAAATCTGCGCGCTGATGAAGAGCGGCGACCTCGACAGCTATTACGACTTCACCACCCACAGCTACAAGCACAAGATCGGCGGCTACCCGTCGTTCTGCCAGCCGGGCGTGGACCCGGGCGAGGACTTCGAGTTTGTCTTCCAGGTGTCCTCGGACCCCAAGATCAACCTCAACGTGGTGCACAGTGGCAGCCTGATGTTCTGGAAACACCGGGTGACCGGCGAGTGGACGATTTACTACGATTTTTATTGATCCAGACCAACCCAAACCGTAGGCGCCGCTTCAGCAGCGAAGCCTTCTGCCCATGCGCCATAAATGGGTCGGGTAGACGAACCTTCGCAGCGCCTGCGAGAACCTGCTTTTTTCGATGGAGTGCAGTATGGATATCGAGGACATCAAGCGACGCCTGGTCAAACCCGCCACCGAGTTCGAAGCCGGTGGCTTTCGCCCGGCCGATACGGTCGAGGAAAGCTGGCTGGGCCGGGTCTTTCTGTGCCGTCCCGATGAGGACCTGCCGCTGGGGGCCGACGGGCAGCCATTGTTGCCGATAGCGCAGTTCTACCTGCCTGCCTTACCTTATGTCAGCCCGCTGCTAGCCAATACCCGCGTGCTGACGCTGTTCATGGCCGAGGAATTTCCCGAGTGCTTCGATGCGATGGGCGACCAGTGGCTGATTCGCGAATACAGCTACGACGATGAACTGGTGCGCAAGGAGCTGAGTACGCCGGCCTCATACCTCACGCCCTTCCCGCTCAAGGCCACCTACCTGGAGCAGGACTATCCACAATGGGATGAAGGCGGGATTCCGGAGCCGTTGTTTGAGGAAATCTGCAAGCTGGAAGCGGCCGGTGTCATCACCGATTACTTCGACTACATCACCCACAGCTACAGGCACAAGATCGGCGGATACCCGTCGTTCTGCCAGTCCGGGGTCGATCCGGGCGAAGGCTTCGAGTTCGTCTTCCAGATTTCATCGGACGACAAGATCAACCTCAACGTGGTGGACAGCGGCAGCCTGATGTTCTGGAAGCACCGGGTCACCGGCGAATGGACGATCTACTACGACTTCCACTGATCAGCGTTTGCTCAGCGCCAGGCGCGCCGCAAACAGCATGAAGATCACCCCGGTGCTGCGATCCATCCAGGTGACCACTGCCGGGCGCTTGAGCACTTCGGCCAACGGCCGGGTCGCGCTGATCAGGGCCAGCGACCAGGCCAGCCCCAGCACCACATGGATGCTCACCAGCCCGAAGGTCCAGGCAATCAGCGGCTCGCCCTGCGGAATGAACTGCGGCAGGAAGGACACATAGAACACGCCGATCTTGGGGTTGAGCAGGTTGCCGAACAGGCCCTTGATAAACCCGTTGCCCTGCCTGCCGGTGTCAGCCTGCGGTGTGGCCACGCTGCGGCGCGGGCGCAGCAGCATGTTCAGGCCCAGCCAGCACAGGTAGGCCGCGCCGCAGTATTTGAGAATATTGAAGGCCAGCTCCGACACTGCAATCAGCGCCCCCAGCCCAAAGGCAACCGCCGCGCCCCAGAGCAGGCAGCCAACGTTAATGCCCAAGGCCGCACGCAACGCCTGGCGCCTGCCTTCGACCGTGGCCGTGCGCAGGATCAGCGCCGTGTCCAGGCCGGGCGTGATGGTCAGGAGGGTGGCCGCCAGGGTAAAGGCGACGAGGTTATCGGCGATGGACATCAGGCGTCTCGGCTGGGGGGGTGACAGGGTCGCAGATTAGCATGCAGCTCCTATCGGCGGCGCTGTAGGAGCGCGCTTGCCGGAGTGCCGGACCACCGCGACCGGCTGCGTTAGCAGTCGTAAATTTGTGGCGTTTCGACAATTTTGTAGGTGTTCAAAGTCATAAATTTGTGGCGTTTCGACAATTTTGCGAGCGCTGCGCACTCGGTCGCGGGCAGAGCGCGCTCCTACCAGCCCCGCGCAAAAGCGACTATCAGTCAAATCCCGCAATCGCTGCTGAAACCGCCTACATAAATCCCACTGCCCGTCGCGCCACGAACCGGCACTGGCTTTCTCTCTGCTTGTACTGGGCGTATTGGTTTACCCGATGAAACCCTCGTATTACAAGACAGACATGGGTAATGGCATAACCGTCTATGCCGACGTCTATGTCAATTCAGGCGAGTGGGTTTATCACTGTGAAAAAATATATCGGGTGAGCCGTACGCCCCGGCTGTTTCCTGTGCAGCACTTTCTTGAGAACGCCCGCCTCTCGACAGGTCCAATCTGGCTAAGCCCTGAGCAAAGCCGCCATGCCTTGGCGCTCATACAAACACTGAAGCAAACACCCGACTGGTACATACCCTTGAGGTACGCCTTGAGCGGGCTCACGAGCGCGCCCTGAGCGAGGCCCTGACCAGTTGTCCCAAGCCTCAATGACAGGCCGCCGCCAGCAAGGCACTCAAGCATCCGCCTTGCCGGCCGTTAAACCGATGAGTTGGGCCAGCCCAAAGGAATGCATCTCCTCACTCAAGGACGGACCTCATGCTCAATCCTCTTTCCAATCTCACCCTGGTGATCAATAACACTTCGGCCACCAGCGTGAACCGCAATGTCTTGCACACGCCCACCGGCGAAAGCCTGAACAGCGCAGGCGCATCCAGCGCCAGCGGTGTGATCGTGTCGTCCCTGGCCGGCCAGCTCAGCGAGGCTGCCGTACGCGCCGATATCCGCGAAGCCACGCTGGATCAACATGCCCTGTCGCAAAAAGCCCAGGCGTTGATCAGTGAACTGGTGGGCGCAGGCTACTTGGCCAATAAAGCTGCACACGATGCCGAAGTCCCCGATACCGATGATTCAGGTCTGTTGGCTCGGGCCCGTCAGGCCACCGACTTTCTCAACGGCAACGCCACCAACCCGTTCGAGGACCTGTCACGCGAGCAACTGAGTCTGATTGCCTTTGATGAGAGCGATACGTTCACGGTCAATGAGCGCCGCGCCGCCTTGCGCGCCGCTGATGATCAGGAGCAAGCCTGGCGACAGGCGAATGCCCTTCAGGGCCAGGCTGATTACAAGGCCACCGGCCATGTCACCAACACCCTGAGCGACGCGCTCGAACATTACCGGTCACTGCCGGTCCTTGATCGTGCACTGTATCCGGATGATTTCGAGCACGACCTGATCGCCAAGGCTATCTGGACGATGGATGATGGGCCTTTAAAACCCATGAAGATCCTGTCGACCCTCTGGGACACCGTGAAGGATCTGTTCGAGGAAGATCGCTTCAAGAGTCCACAGGCGTCTGGTGAAACGGAAAAGACTGAGCCGTCAAACACCGACTCTTCGTTGCCACAGACGTCTTGATGCCAATGACCGGCGGCGCCGCTAGCCTGGGCGTTACAACAACGGCAAGGTGTACGAAACGATAAACCGGTTCTCGTCGCGACGGCCGGTTGGGTCGCCCACCAGTTCCACGTTGCGCAGCCGCAGGCTCAGGTTCTTCAGAGCGCCGCTTTGCACGGTGTAAGTCAGGTCGATATTGCGCTCCCACTCTTCGGCATCACGTCCTTGGTACTTGAAATTGTCACCGTGGACATAACGGGCCATAGCCACAAGGCCAGGCACACCGACGCCGACAAAGTCGAAGTCATAGCGGGCCTGCCAGGAGCGTTCCTGGGCGCGGTCGAAACGCAGTACCTGCACGGCATTGGCCACGGCAGGCAGGTCGGTGTCGTGCAGGAACGGCAAGGCACTGTCGCCGGCGTTGTACTGGTAGCCGAAGCGAAAGGTCTGTGCACCCAGGTTGGCCGAAAGCATCAGTGAGGGCATGCGGCTGTCGAGTTTGCCGGCCAGTTCGTCGCCAGTCTCCCGGGTGTACAGGTAGTTAAGTTGCGCGCCGAGTTTCCAGTTGCCAAGCGACTGGCTCAGGGTGCTGGTAATCATGCTCTGCTGATAGACATCCTTGAGTTCACCTTGCCACACGCCGATCGCGGCTTGCGGGGCGATGCGCCAGGTGGCGCCGCCGTAGCTGAAGCGGTCGCTTTCGACGCTCAGGTAATTACCGGTCTGCATCTTGCGCGAGCCGGAAAATTCACGGTAATTGACCTGGCGCATCTGGCCAAGGTCGAGGTCCACCGTGTCGAACTCGCGAATGCCGAGCATGGCGCCTTCAAAGAATTGGGGCAGCAAACGCGCATCGCCAGCGGATACCAAGGGGATTTTGGGGAACAGCCCGCCGACTTTCAGTTCGCTCCTGGAGATTTTCATTTTCACCGCGCCCGTGGCTTCGCTGTATTCATCAACCGAGCGAGGGTCGGCATTGCGTGCGCCACCGGCGCGGTTATAAGCGCCTGGTAACAAGGCGGTGCCACTGCGCGAAGGTGAGGAGTCAAGCTTGAGGCCAAGGCCGGCGTAGACGTCCAGACCGAAGCCGACCGGCCCTTGGGTGTAGCCCGATTCGGCCTTGAAGATGAAACCCTGTGCCCATTCTTCAAGCTTGGATTGGGCCGGCGCGGTAGAGTCACGCAGGTCGTGGTTGTAGTAGAAATTACGGGCGGTGAGCGAGGCCTTGCTGTCGCTGACAAAGTCGGCATGGGCAACCGTGGGCAAAGTGGCCACGGCCACGGCCATCGCCAGGGTCAGCGGGCGAACGGCGATGTTCAGTGTCTTGGGCGTATTGATCATGTTTTTTATTCTTCTTGAGTTGGGGTGAACAGCGTTTTTCAAGGCGAACGAAGCCGTCGCCGGTATGACGAAACGGTCAAGCGGTGATTGGCCTTGACCGATAACGCCTGCGTCGCGATGTCAGTGAGGGCGTTCTTCGCGGCTAAAGCCGCGTCTGGGTGATCGTGGTGACCGAGTGCAGGTCGGCCCACTCGAAGGTGATGTGGCTGGTCAGGCTGGCGCCTGGCTCGACCATTCGTGTGCCGGTGCAGTCATGACCCAGCCTTGCGGCCAGGTTGAAACCGTTGGCCAGGTGCGAGACGGGCTCCAGGCACACGTAATCGGTGCCGGCCGGGGCAAAGACCACCAGGTGGTCCAGTACCTGGTCGGCGATGATGCGCAACCGGCCTTGTGGATAACTCACCGAGGCTTCGCCTCCCCACTGCGACAGGTAGTCGGCACGGGTAGCGGTGGCCCAGTCGTACGGGGTTATCTCAACACTCATTGCATTGTCGTGAAACTCGCCAGTGGCCAGGTAATCCGCCGCAATGTCCCACTGCCGCTGACTGCCAAACGCCACGCACATCTGCGGATAAGCCTGCAGGTAAGGATGCAACCCGATCCCGGCCGGCATAGCCGAATCGCCGTGGTTGGTTACCGTCAACTGCACGGCCAGCCATTTATCGGTCAATGTGAACTGCTGCTCGGCCCTGAACGGCCAGGGCCAGTGCGGGCCGTGGTAGTCCAGGCTCAACACGGCGGCGGTACTGCTGGCCGATTCGACCGCCCAGGGCCGGGTGTGGCTGACGCCGTGCAAGGTGTGCGGCACGGCATCGGGATGAGGCGGCAACGTGTGACGCTGGCCGGCCACTTCCAGCTCGGCTCCGGCGATGCGGTTGGAATACGGGATCAACGGGTACAGGCCCGCACGTGGCCAGTTCAGTGGATCGAACGGCAAGCGGGCATCGATGGGCTTGAGCAACTCCAGCCCATGCTTGCGCACCTGCAGTCGCCCTGTCCGGCCACCGGACTCGGGCAACAGGTGCAGGATCAGGTGTTCGTTGTGCAGAATCACTTCAGGTTGTGCCATGGCGTATTCCCTCTCGATCAGGCGCGACGAAACCGCTCGAATACAGCCCCGTCCATCGACAGACCGAGACCCGGCGCCTGCGGAATATCAAACAGGTGCCCGTTGCGCAGCCCTTCGATGTCGTACAGCCAGCCCTGGGGCTCGACAAACAGGTATTCGATCTGCGCGACATGGGCCTGTGCCGCGGCCAGATGCAGGGTCGCGATAAAGCCGGGGCCAAAGTACGGGCAGTGTGGCAAGACCGGCGTGTCATATTGCTTGGCCAGCCGGGCGATGCGCAGGCATTCACTGATGCCACCGACCTTGGTCACGCTGGGCTGCACCGAGTCCACGGCACCGGCTTTCAGGGCCTGTTCGAACTGGAAGGCGGTGCACCAGTTTTCTCCGGCCGACAGCGCCACGCCCTGGCCGCGAAAACTGTTGAGCGTGGCGAAGTCTTCCGGCGGGAAGATCGGTTCTTCCAGCCAGGCCAGGTTCAGGTCACGCAGTGCAGGCAGCCAGGCACGGGTGTCATCTGCCGACCAGCTACAGTTCACGTCGGTGGCCAGGGGGACGTGATCGCCGATGGCGCGCCGGCAGGCGGCAATTTCTGCCACGGTGACTTCGTGCAGCTTGATGTCCTTGAAACCCATGCCCAGGGCTTTTTCGCAGATCGTCGGGGCAATCCGGTCGTCGGCATAGCGCACCAGGCTGGCGTAGGCCGGTATTGGCTGGCACGGCTGTTCAGTGAACAGTTGGTACAGCGGCACGCCCTGGCGCTGCGCGGCCAGGTCCCACAGGGCACTATCAACACCGGAAATGGCAAAGGTGGTGACGCCATAGCGGCCAAACAGGTGCAGTTGGCGCTGAGTCTTGAGGTTCCAGGCCTGGATGTCGGTGATGCTCTGCCCGACCAGCACCGGCGCGATCAGCCGGTCGATGGTGGCCTTGGTGGCGTCGGCGGTGAAGTAGCCGAATGACTCGCCCCAGCCGATATGGCCCTGATCGTCTTCAATGCGCACCAGCACATTCTCCAGGGTGTGCCAGGTGGTCGGGGTAATGCCCTGGCCCTTGCCGCCATCGACAAAGGGAATTTCGACGATGAAGGTCTCGATCTTGTGAATGATCATGAAGCCTCCAGGCACGAGGCCAGCGGGCTGACGGCATAGGCGCCACCCAGGAACTGACGGCCCGAGGTGCTGGCGTCCATGGCGTCATGAGCCAGGAATCCAGGCGCCAGGAAATCCCCTGCATGGTCCTGCGGCGCATAGCCCAGCGAGCGGGCGTGATGATTGCTGAAAAACGCCTGCGGGCAATCGGATACGCCATAGACCACGTCGTACCTGATGGCCGGATGTTCCAGGCCGATGCGCACCAGTTGCGCCAGATCACGCGCGCTGGTCCACAGCCGCAGACGGCGGGCATCGCTGACGAGCGGGTCGGCATTACCAATGCGCACCACCAGCACGCCCAAGCCGCTGCGCTGGGCGAAGGTGGCGCAGGCAGCCTCACCGAATACCTTGCTCATCGCGTAGTAGCTGTCAGGTGCGATAGGCAGGTCGTCATAAACGTCATGGGCGTCGGCCGGGTACTGGCCCAGTACGTGGTGGCTGCTGGCAAAGATGAAGCGCTTGACCTGCGCAGCCGCCGCAGCTTCAAGCAGTTGCAGGGTCGCGTCGTAGTTGGGTTTGACCGTTGCCGCATAGCGGATGTCGGTGCCATGGGCACAGGCCAGGTGCAGGACGGCATCGACGCCCTTGACCGCTTCGACCAGGTCCCGGGTGCGGGTCAGGTCGCCAATGAAGGCGCTTTCGTTGTCGGCCAGGTCCGCCACCGGCAGACGGTCGAACAGGCGCAGCGCGTAGTGCCTGCGCAGCAGCGGGCGCAGGGCGGTGCCGACGATGCCGGCGGCACCGGTGATGAGTAGAGTCTGCATGGAAGCCTCCTGTGGCGGGCCGGGCGACGCTTGATTGCAGCCGCGCCGGCCTCGATTGGATCATTGCGCCAGGGTGAACCTTTACGCGGGCGAAAAGGACGGTGTTGGCTTGTTCTTCGCCTCACCGACGAAAAAGGCCACGATCAGGGCGCCGACGATTCCCAACGCGCCAGCCAGGGCAAAGCCGCTGGAGTAGGTGCCGGACGACTGAATGATAAAGCCGGTGGCGGTCGGGGCGACGATGCCGGACAGGTTGGCCAGGCCGTGCATGAAGCCGCCGGCGGTGCCAACCTGGTGATCGGGCACCGCGTCCTGGATCAGCGACCAGTACGCCGGCGCGGTCAGCATCAGGAAGCCCACGGCTACGGTCATGACCAGCACGCATTGGGTCACGCTCTCGACCTGACCGGTCAGCGCGATGCAGCAAGCGGCGATCAGCAGGCAGGTCACCAGCACCACTTTGCGTGAGAACAGGCGTTTGTGGGTGCGCTTGTAGATGGTGTCGATCAGCACGCCACCGGCCAGGAAGCCCACGGTGCCCACCAGCCAAGGCAGTGCCGTAACGATGCTCATGGCCTTGAGGTCGATGCCCTTGGCGTCGATCAGGTAGCTGGGGAACCAGGTCATGAAGAAATAGAGGATGTAGTTGTAGCAGAACAGCGAAATGCCTGTGACCAGTACCGAGCGTTGCAGGATGATTTCCAGCACTGGAGTGCGTGGCGCATTCTCGACCGTGGTGACCGGCACTTCACGCTCGAAGTTGATCTCGGCCAGCTCCTCGGGGGTCACTTTCGGATGTTCGACTGGCGTGGAGGTGGCCATGCGGTACCAGCAGATGGCCCAGACCACACCCACCACGGCGATGATTACGAAGGCAGCACGCCAGCCCAGCCACAAGGCCAGGAAACCGACGATAGGGCCGGCCAGCGCACCGCCCAGAGGGCCGCCGGCCTGATTGATGCCAATGGCGCGGGCACGCTCCTTGATCGGAAACCAGCTGTTGACGGCTTTGTTGGCGGTGGTCGAGACCGGACCTTCGCCCACCCCGAACAGGGCACGCACGATCAGCAGCGACCAGAAGTTGAACGCCAGGGCGGTAGTGCCGCACAGCACCGACCAGAAGCTCATGGCATAGGTGAGTACGCGCTTGGGACCGTAGCGGTCGGCCAGATAGCCGCCGACAAAGCAGAACAAGGCATAGCCGAAGAAGAAACTGCTGAAGATCATGCCTTTTTCAGATGGGGTCAGGTGGTATTCCTGGGTGATGAAAGGCATGGCGATGGACAGCGCCGCACGATCCACATAGTTGATCACCATGGCGATGAACAACAGGGTCAGGATCGTCCAGCGGTAATTCTTTTTCTTGTGCATAACGCGTCTCCGTCCGGCACATGCGTCATGCGCCAGTTATTGTTGTTGTAGTGTCTGTCAGCGCATCAGGGCAACCCTGCCATCAGGCTGCCCCGCTCGGCTCAACGCCTCACTCGGTGTAATCGACCGCCGCCCACTCGAAGTAGGTTTTCAACTGCGTCACCAAGGCGACATGCGCCGGGTGCGGCAGGTAACGCTGTACGGCGGCGGCGTCGTCGAAACTCGACTCCAGCAGGTAATCCCAGCAGATAGGCCGGTCCAGCTCGTTGGCAGAGACGCGCCAGGCGCGGATGAAGTCGATGTCCCTTTCAAGATCGTGCATGCCCTGAATCAGCGCCGCCTCAAGCTCGGGATTCTTGTCCACGCCAGGCAGCCGACGGAACATCACCAGGTGCCTCATCATGCGCAGGTCCCCGGATTTTCCAGGGTCCAGGCGGGCGCGTCCTGCAGTGCCACCGGACGCAGGAAGCGTTGCAGGGCCGCATAGCCCACCGAGGTGGTCTGTGGCTGGGTCGATGCCGGCCACGGGCCGCCATGCTGTTGCGCCGCCGTGACTGCCACACCGGTCGGCACACCGCCGAACAACACACGACCAGCAACCTTGCGGGCGCTGCGATAGATGCTGCGTGCGGACTCATCGGCCTGCTCGAAGCCCCACAGGGTGGCGGTCAGCGTACCGTCAATGGCGCTGAGCACCTGGTTGACTTGCGCTACGGACGCGGCGCGCACGACCACAGCACAAGGGCCGAATACTTCTTCACGCAAGTGGGCATTGTCGATGAACGCCTGAGCGTCGACTTCAAACAAGCGCGGTGCCGGTCCCCGGGTGTCGGCCGCCGCCTGGAACAGTGGACGCGCCTGGGCGGCCTGCTCCAGTTGCGCCACACCGTGATCGAAGCCCTGGCGCATGGCCGGAGTCAGCATGGCGTGGGTGGCAAGCGGTTGCAACGCGGTGGCCAGGTGATCGACAAAACGATCGCTCGCCTCCCCCGGCAGCAGCACGATCACGCCCGGGCTGGTGCAAAACTGTCCGCAGCCCATGGTAATGGAGCCGGCCAGGATGCTGGCAAGCGCCTGGCCGTCACGAGCCAGGATGTCCGGCAAAGCGATCAAGGGATTGATCGAGCCCAGTTCACCGAAGAACGGCACCGGCACGGGACGTTCGTTGGCCGCACGCCACAGTGCCGTGCCGCCGCCGAAAGAACCGGTGAAGGCAACTGCTGCAATGTGCGGATGCTGCACCAGATACGTCCCGGCTGCACGCGAAGCGCCACTGACCAGCCCAAGCAGGCCGGCGGGCAAACCTTGTGCCTTGAGCACACCTTGGGCGATATCGAATACTGCCTGCGACAGCCGTGGATGGCCGGAGTGGGACTTGACCACCACCGGGCAACCGGCCGCCAGTGCCGAGGCCGTGTCGCCCCCCAGCACCGAGAAGGCGAACGGAAAGTTGCTGGCCGAGAACATCGCCACCGGACCCAGCGGTTCATTGACCCGGATCAGGCGTGGACGACCAGCCGGCGGTGCCCCGGCGATCGCCGGATCATCGACCGAGGCATAGGGCACGCCGTTGCGCACCTCGGTGGCAAAGCCGCGCAACTGGAACGCCGTGCGGGCGACCTCACCACTCAAGCGGCCCGCGCCCAGGCGGGTTTCTTCATCAGCCAGGGCCACCAGCTCAATCTGGTGGGCTTCCAGCGCCTGGGCCAGGCCCTCGAGCAAGGCGCTGCGCACCGTGGCGCTGGAAGTGGCCCAGAACTCGGCGGTGGCGGCCACGGCGATGACGGCCAGGTCGATCTGTTGCAGTTGAGGGTCGACAGGCATCACTGACCTCCGCTGAGCGGCGCGAGGTGGTAGCCACGGCCGTTATAGTCGAAATCGACCAGCTCGTTGATGATCACGTCCCTGTTCGCTGGCGACGCATAGTAGGCGCGGATCTCCTTGATCAGGCCGGTGTCCTTGTCGAAGATGTACCACTCGTCGCCACGCAGGGCGGTGCCGGTCTTGCCTTTCCAGTGGGTCCATTCGATCACCGCTTCGTCACTGTCGTGGCTGACCAGAATCTTCTCTATGGTCCACTGCGAGCCGAGGTTTTCCACGCACCACACCCACTTGGCGGCAATGGTTTCGGCCCCGCGCCAAGGCACCTCTGGCAGGCCGGCAGGAAAGTAATGCACGGCATCGGCGGTAAAGCACGACACCAGTTTTTCGAAGCTGCCTTCATTGCAGGCGTCGAAGTAGCGGCGGATGGTCTGCGCGTGTTTGTGCTCGGCCATTACACGTTCTCCTGATGACCAATGATGCTCGGAATCGGTTGACGACCGTCGGCGATCCAGGCGTGGTACTGGGCCACGGTGGCCGGGCTTGGCGGATAGACGCCCCACAGCGCCTCACCGGCAGCGATGCGCATGGCCAGATAGTTTTCCAGGTCGTCCTGCACCGAGCAGTACTCAGCGACTTCTTCGGCCAGGTGCGCCGGAATGACGGTCAGGCCATCGGCATCCCCGACAATCACATCGCCTGGATACACAGCTACACCGGCGCAGCCGATCGGCACTTGCAGGTCGGCCACGTGGTGGTAGGAGATGCGCGTGGTGGCGGTCACTTCACGGGCGTAGGCCGGTAGCGGCAGGCCGGCGATCTCGCTGCCGTCACGCAGGGCGCCATCGGTGACGATGGCCCTGGCGCCACGGGCAATCAGCCGGGTCACCAGAATATTGCCGGCCGAAGCCGCACGCGGATCGTTCTGGCTGTCGATCACCAGTACATCGCCTGGCTGCACCTGCTCGACGCCCTGCCATTGCAGGTTGTCACCATTAGGCTTGGTGGTCATGGTGCCGTAGGTGTCTATGTCTTCGCGGGCCGGAATGAAACGCATGGTGTAGGCGCGCCCGGCGAATGGCTTGATGTCCTTGCTCAGGGCGCGCAGGCCGACCAGCGCCGGCTGGCGAAAGCCCAGCTTGAACAGTTGGGTGGTCAGCGACCCGCTGCTGCAGGTAGCCAGCCTGGCCAGTACGGCATCGCTGACCTGTACTTGGCGCTTGGAGGAATCCTGATGGTTGTCGGCGTAGTGGTGGATCTCGGTCATTGTTGTTCTCCGGCTCGGACCAACGACCCTGAGCGCGAAAATTCCCAACTGGCGGGAATCTAAACAGGGCTTCAGGGCCAAGATGGGAGCGATCCTAAAGACTGATTGACTTGAAGCAAACGGCGTTTATGCTGCGCCGATCGATCTGTTCCAATCAGTGGGAATTTCTTATGAGCACCGCCAGCGAAGGCACCGGAGCACTGGAAAAGGCCATGGATGTACTGGAGGCTGTGGGTTCCAGCCCCCATGGCGTGTCGCAGTCCGGGCTGGCCGAAACCTTGGGCCTGCCACGCACAACGCTGTACCGGATCATCGCCACGCTGATCGAGCGCGGCATGATCCGTCGCGATCCGGTCCGCAAGGTTTATCGCCTTGGATTCCGCTATATGGAACTGGTGCGCAATGCCTACCTCATGCCGGACCTGGTGGCGGCTGCCAGCTTCGAACTGCGGGCCTTGCGTGACCTGACAGGCGAAACGTCCTACCTGGCAGTGCTCGACGGTGACCAGGTGATGTCGCTGGAACGTTGCGACGGCGCCCACACCCAACGCTCGGCGGCCACCCTAGGCCAGAGCAAGCCGGTGTATTGCACCGGCCAGGGCAAGGCGATCCTGGCGGCAATGGACGAGGCCGCCCGCGAGGATATTCTCAGGGGTCTGACGCTGACGCCCCTGACGCCTCTGACCCTGGTGGACCGACGCCGGCTCAATGCCGAACTGCGTATCACCCGGGCACGCGGCTATGCCATCGACAACGAAGAAATCCGTACGGGCGTACGCTGCGTGGCCGCGGCGATTCGCGATCATTCCGGCAAGGTGCATGGCGCCCTCAGCGTCGCCGGACCGGCCTATCGCCTGACCCTGGAGCGCCTGGAACTGCTGGGACCGGAACTGGCTGAAGCCGCGCGGCGGGTCGGTGCGCAACTGTCGGAAACCACACTCAGGATCAATGACAGTGAACTGGACCTGGTGGAAGGCGACTGGTCATTCAACGGGGCATTTCCGCGTTGGTGCCCGCTCCGTCAGGCACTGTTCTGGGCCGACACCCTGGCACCGACCATCCGTATCCTCGACCGTCAGGGCGAGCGGGTTTTCGCCCGCTTCGATGCGCCGATTCACGGACTGGAGCTGCATCAAACCGGCCTGTTGGTCAGCCATGCCCATGGCTGGTCGCGGCTGGACGAACATGGCAAGGAACAGCCTCTGGCCCATTGGCCGGGTAAACCCTTGCAGGCCTTGGCCAGTCACCCGGACGGTAGCCTCTGGGCCAGCCTGCACACCGCCAGCGGCTACAGCCTGGGTGAACTCAATGCACAAGGCGAGCTGCGGCCGACCTGGCACTTCCAGGAGCCGATCAACAGTGTCTGCTGGGATGCCGACGGCACGTCGGTGTATGCCGTCGGGCCGCAGACCGGCACGCTGTTCGTGATGCACAAGGACTCGCCCACGGTACGCCGGCTGGCCACACTGCCCAGAGGGTCGGGGCGTTTGAGTGGCCTGGCGCTGGATACGCAAGGCGGGGTGTGGACTACGCTGCGCGATGGCTGGAGCCTGGTGCGTTTCAGCAGCGATGGCACACTGGACCGGATGATCGGCCTGCCAGTGCCTGGCCCGACCGACCTGGCCTTTGCCGGACCGGACAAGAGCACGCTTTACATCACCAGCTCACGTCACGACCTGAACAGAGAGACCCTGAGCAATGCACCGGCGTCCGGCCACTTGCTGAGGATCGACCCCGAACTTTGCGGCATCACCGCGCACCGCTGCCACTGGGGCGTGCGCTGAACCCACATCACTCGAAGGCCCAACTCATGAGCAACGGTTTCACCGAGCGGTTCAACCTCGACAACGGCATTCGCCACTTCATGGACACCAGCCAGCGCCTGGGCGCCAGCGATGGCACGCTGGCCGGCGGGCGCGAGGCGTTCCTGCGCGCGTGCCGGCATTTCACGCCGCCCAGGCCCGAAGGCTGGGAGGTGAGCGACCTGACGCTGGGCACGCTGGCGCTGCGCCTGTACCTGCCGCCGGCGCCTGCGCCACAGAACGGCTGGCCGGTGCTGCTGTACCTGCATGGCGGCGGCTGGGACCACGGCGCGCTGGACACCCATGACTGGTTTGCCTACGCCATTGCCGAGCGGCTGCAGATCGCCATTGTGGCGGTTGCCTATCGCCTGGCGCCGGAGCATCCGTTTCCGGCGGCGCTGGATGACAGCTTGAGTGCCTGGCATGCCATTGCCGGTGGCCAGCTGCATGCAGCGCTGGACCCACAGCGTGTAGTGATAGCTGGCGACAGTGCCGGCGGTGCGCTGGCCGGCGGCCTGTGCCAGGCGCTGCGCGACCAGGGTCATGCTCAGCCGCTGGGGCAGGCGTTGTTGTATCCGGTGCTGACGCCCGTCAGCCTTGAGCCTTCGGCCAGCCTTTACCATGACGCGCCCTCGCTGTCGGTGCAGGCCTTGGCCGGTGCCGTGGCCGGTTACCTGCCCGATCCTGCGCAACGGCAAAACCCATGGGCGATGCCGCTATTGGCCAGCCGTTTCGACGGCTTGGCGCCGGCATTCATTGGCGTGGCGGAGTACGACATTCTGTACAGCGAGGCCCTGGCCTATGCCGAGCGCTTGCAGGCGGCGGGCGTGCCGGCGCAGGTGCATGTGGGTAGCGGCATGGTGCATGGCAGCCTGCGCGCCCGGGGCGTGCCGGCGGTCGAGGCGTTCTACGATGTACTGGCCGGGGCGATTGCGGGGTTTGTGCGGGGGTAGTGTATGCCGGATGGCATGGGGCTCATAAGGTGAGGCTGGGCCGCGGGGGTGGCGGTGACTGACAGAACGCTATCGCCGGCAAGCCGCCTCCCACAGGTTCAGCGGTGAAGCGTCCATTTGCGTATGAACGATGCAGTCGCTGACCGCGGTGTTGAGCGTTGCATAGCGCTTGTGGGAGGGAGCCCGCGAAGAGGCGCAGCCTCTGCTGTGCCTGTGAGGCAGCCATCGCCGGCAAGCCGCCTCCCACAGGAGCTTCGGTGTCTGACGTCTGCGGCGTGCGAACAATTGTCGCAGGCGCGGCAAATGGCAAGTGATGCGCTAGAATGCCGGCTCGTTAATGAGAATCATCTCCAAAACCGCCGTCGTCCAGGTCTTTCGATGAGCTCTGTTGCCTCCCCTGCCCCTTGCCCACCGCGCATCCTGGTAGTCGATGACCACCGCAAGATCCGCGATCCGCTGGCGGTGTACCTGCGCCGGCATCGATTCGAGGTGCGCACCGCCGAGGATGCGGCCGGCATGTGGCAACTGCTGGCACAGCAACGCTTTGATGTCATCGTGCTGGACGTGATGCTGCCCGATGGCGACGGGTTCGAGTTGTGCCATCGCCTGCACCGGCGCGAGAACATCCCGGTGATTCTGCTGACCGCCCGCGACACCAGCGCCGACCGGGTGCGGGGTCTGGACATTGGTGCCGACGATTACGTGACCAAGCCGTTCGAGCCACGTGAGCTGGTGGCCCGGATCAACAGCCTGTTGCGCCGGCGCGGGGCGACAGTGGCCGCTGCACCGGCCGTAGCGGTCATTGCCGACACGGTACGCCACGCGTTTGCCGGGCTCAGCTTTACTCACAGCACCGGCCTGCTGGTGCACAGCGATGGCTCGATGGTGCGTCTGAGCCGCGTGGAAAGCCGCTTGCTCAGTGTGTTTCTTGCCCATCCCAACCAGGTGCTCAGCCGCCAGAAACTGATCGACCTGACCACCCGCCCCGACCACGAAGTGTTCGACCGCGCCATCGACCGACAGATCAGCCGGCTGCGGCGCAAGCTGCGTGACAACGCGGCGGTGCCGGAGCTGCTGCGCACGGTCTGGGGCGACGGCTATATACTGGCCAGCCCGGTCGTGCAGGTGCCGGCATGAGCGTGCTGCGCCGTCTGTGGCCCAGGCGCATGGCGCATCAACTGGGACTGCAGGTGTTGCTGGCGCTGCTGGCCTGCAATGCGATTGCCATGCTTTACCTGCAACGCACCGGCGCGCTGCTGCACCCGCTGTCGCGCACGCTGGCGCTGGAGCGGCTGATCACAGCCTACCATGCGGCTGAGAACCTGACGCCCGAGAACGCCTCGCGCCTGCTGGCCGCCATGCAGACCGATGAAGCGCATTTCTGGGTGGCCAGCCATCCTGTGGCCGATGCCAGGGGCATGCGTCCCGAAGAGCAGCGGTTGATTGCTGATCTGGGCAAGCGCCTGACCCTGCCACCGGGTCTATCCGTCGGTATGCAACTGGAGCGCACCAGTGGCGGCAATGCCCGCGAGTGGGTGTTCAGCGGTGCCGGCTGGGCACCGTTGCGGCTGCGCACCAGCATCGACTTGCCAAGTGGCGCCTACCTGAACGCCATCCAGCACCCCACCGGCGGCTACGAGTGGAGCCGCATCCTCAGCTACAGCCTGCCGGTGACCACGATTCCGGTGCTGTTGATCGTGTTTTTCTTCATGCGCCGCGTGGTGCAGCCGGTCAAGCGCCTGGCACAGGCCACCGAGCGGGTCAGCCGCGGCGAATGGATTGCGCCCTTGCCCTTGCAGGGCCCGCAGGAAGCCCGCGACCTGACGCACGCGTTTAACCTCATGCAGGAGCGCATCGCCCGGCATGTCGAGGGCCGCACCCGTATGCTGGCCGCGATCAGTCATGACCTGAACACGCCCATCACCGAACTGCGCCTGCAACTGGAGTTGCTTGATGACGACGCGGCGCGCGACGACATGCTCGACAGCCTCGATGAGTTGCAGGCGATGGTCCGCGAGACCCTGAACTTCGTGCGCGGTGATGCGGTGCAGGAAGACACGGTGCGCCTGTGCCTGAGCGACTTGCTGGACGATCTGGCGCGCCGCTACGCCAGCATGGGGCACGCCATTGGCTGGGCGCGCGAGACGGCGATTTTCTGCCATTGCCGGCCGCTGGCGCTCAAGCGTGCGCTGACCAACCTGATCGATAACGCCCTGCGCCATGCCGGGGACGCGACGCTGCGCGCCTGGGTAGAGGACGACGGGGATATTCGTGTAGAGATTCGCGACCATGGCCCCGGCATCGAACCGGCCTGGCTGAGCCAGGTGTTCGAGCCGTTCGTGCAGTTGGGCCAGGGCGGTACAGAGCATGCCCAAGGCGGCGGGCTGGGGTTAGGACTGGCGATTGCCCGCGCCTGCCTCCAGGCCCACGGCGGCGAGCTGACCCTGGAGAATCGCCTGCCGACGGGGCTGTGTGCAGTGGTGCGGTTGCCTGGCGCGCAGCCGTAATGCCGATCAGTCAGGGTGAGTTTTGTCGAATGCCTTACAGGTGGGAGGGGGGCTCTGCTTCGGGCGGCGATCCGACCAGTAAAACCGGTACATCTGTTGCGCCTGTACCGCCGCCTTCGCCAGCAGAGCTGCCTCCCACAGTCTGATGCCAGGCCCGAAATCCAGGGCGACATCCAACGGGTGGGAGGCGGCTTGCCGGCGATGAGGACAGGACTGCCGACAGACAGGCAGCGCTTGTAAACCCGTCATTGCCAGACAGTTGCTGCCTCCCACAGTCCGGTGCCAGGCCCGAAATCCAGGGCGACATCCAACGGGTGGGAGGCGGCTTGCCGGCGATGAGGCCAGCAAAACCAACACACCTGCTGCGCCTGCCCTATAGCCATCGCCGGCAAGCCGCCTCCCACAGGTCAGAGGGTGCCTTGAACAAGCCCTGTGGCGCCCCCGGCGAATCGATGTCCGGCCGGGTTGTCAGAACCGTACCGTGGTGCTCGCCCACAGGGTGCGGCCGTAGTTGACGTTGCCATAGGTTTCGTCGTCCAGGCGTTTGTCGGTGACGTTCTGCAGGGCGGCGTTGAAGCTCAGGTGCTTGCTGAATTCATACGAGCCGCCGAGATCGCCAGTGGTGTAGGCCGGGGCCGGTTCTTCGGTCAGGGTGCTGCCGTACTCCTTGCCGTAGTAGTTGATCGCCGCGTACAGGTCCAGGCGGTCGCTGAACTGCCAGTCGGCGCGCACGTTGGCCTTGCGCTCGGGAGTCAGCGCCAGGGGCGCGCCGGCGTTGGCACCGCTCTTTTGCTCGGAGTCGGTGTAGGTGAAGTTGCCCTTGATCGCCACGGTGTCGGTCACGTCCCAACGGCCGTTGAGCTCTACGCCCTGAATCACGGCCTTGTCGACGTTGACCCGCTCCATGACGATAAAACCGTTGTAGCGCTCGGTCGTGGTGACGGTCGAGAGCTTGTCCTTGAAGTCGTTGTAGAACACGGTGGCGCCGGCCGACAGGTTGTCGCGGTTGGACCACAGCGCCGACAGCTCATAGTTGGTGCTGGTCTCGGGCTTGAGGTCCGGGTTGCCGAGCATGGCAAAGGTGTTGCGACGCAGCACGGCGTAGTCCTCGATCACCGCACGCAGCTCAGGCGCCTTGAAGCCACGGGCCACGCCGCCCTTGAAGGTCCACTCGTCGGTGGCGTTCCACACGCCATACAGGCGCGGGCTGAAATGCACGCCGTACTGTTCGTGGTGGTCCATGCGCAGGCCGGTGGTCAGGGCGAAGGTGTCGGTGACCGACCATTCGTTTTCAGCGAACAGTGCCTTTTGCACCACCGAGTACTCGTAGTTCTTGCGGTCGCCCAGCGCCTGGTTCCAGTCAGTGACGCGGGTGTCGTTCCACTGCAGGCCGGTGGTGGTGATATTGCGCTCGGTGGGCATTACCAGCTTGGCGTCGAGCACGGTGTTTTCCACGGTGGGCTTGCGTCCCAGCACGTCGGCCTGGCTTTCCGTGGCCAGGCCTTCGCGGCTGGATTTTTCCCAGGCCAGCGACACGTCCGAAGTCGCCCAGCCCCAGCGGCCCTGGTGCGAAAGGGACAGGTGGTCGCGGTTGTTTTCCTGCTCGCGCGTGGCCCAGTTGGGGCTCAGGCCATCACCGTTCTTCAGGCGCGTGGCGCCGCCTTCGATGAGGATGTCGTGGTCAACGGTCGGCGTGTAGGCCAGGCGCGCGGTGATGTCCTTGTGGTCGGCCTTGGTGTAGCCGTTGGTGATCTCGACGTCGTCATCGGCCTGGCGATCCAGATAACGGCCCCAGGCCTGCAGACCCAAGGTGTCCGCGATCAACGGACCATTGAGGTAGAACTGGGTCTGGCGGGCATTGCCCTGGTCGCTGTGCTGGCGGGCCGAATAGTCATAGGTGACCGAGCCGCCCCACTCGGGGGTGACCTTGCGAGTGATGATGTTGATCACGCCGCCGATGGCGTCGGAGCCGTACAGCGACGACATCGGGCCGCGCACCACTTCGATCCGTTCGATCGCCTCGGCCGGCGGCACGAAGCTCTGCTCGTAGCCACGGTTACCGTTGACCCTCGACTCACGCGCGCTCTGACGCTTGCCGTCGACCAGGATCAGGGTGTAGTCGGCCGGCATGCCACGGATCGAGATATCGGTTTCGTTGGCGCTGCCGTTGACCGTCACGCCTTCGACATCGCGCAAGGCATCGGTCAGGTCGTGAAAGGATTTCTTGCGCAGTTCTTCGCCGGTGATGACCGTGATCGACGCCGGGGCCTGCTCCACGCTTTGCTCGTAACCGGCGGCGGTGACCACCACCTCGTCCAGCGCAAGCACCTGAGGGCTGGTCTTGGCCAGGTCCTGGGACGGTTGATCGGCATGGGCCTGACCGCTGGCCAGTGCGGCCAGAGCCAGGTTCATCATTACAGCCGAAGGGCGCAGACGGAATGGAGAAGGCATGGAAGATCCTTACGACTCGATAGGTAAAAGAGAATCGTATGCATCTGCATTCATAAAGGTTGGACAAGGTGTGACAGGTTTTACAAGGTGGGTGGCTATTTGGCATTTTCTGGACATGGCCGGGAACCGGTGTAGACCGGGTTCCCGGCTGAAGCGGTCCTACCGCCGGTAGGCCTGGATGATGGCCGAGAAATCCAGGCCACCTTCGCCGCGCTGGCTCATGGCCTGGAACAGTTGCTCGGCCAGCGCCCCGAGGATGACCGGCTGGTGGGCGCTGCGTGCAGCCTGCGCGGCCAGGCCCAGGTCCTTGAGCATCAGGTCGGCGGCAAACCCGCCGCTATAGCCACGCGCAGCCGGGGCGGTGTCGACGATGCCGGGCCAGGGGTTGTAGCTCTGCGAACTCCAGCAACTGCCAGTGGAGCTGTTGATGACCCCGGCCAGTACCTGAGTGTCGATGCCCAAGGCATCGCCCAGGGCCATGGCTTCGGCCACGCCGATCATGGAGATGCCCAGCAGCAGGTTGTTGCACAGCTTGGCGATCTGTCCGGTGCCGGTGTCGCCGCAGTGCACGATGTTGCGCCCCATCTGCGCCAGCACCGGCTTGATACGCTCGAAGTGTTCGCTGGAGCCGCCCGCCATGAAGGTCAGGGTGGCGGCCCGGGCGCCGGCCGTGCCACCGGATACCGGCGCATCGCTGAGTGTGACGCCCTGAGCGGCGGCGATGTCGGCCAGCTCGCGGATGGTCTGGGGGTCGATGGTGCTGCAGTCAATAGCCGGGGTGCCGGGCTGGATACCGGCCAGCACGCCGTTGTCGTCCAGGTAGACACGGCGCACATGGGCGGCGGCCGGCAGCATGGTGATCACCAGTTCACTGCCTTGCGCGGCCTGGGCGGGCGACTCGCTGATCTTGCCGCCCTGGCTGGCCAGTTCGGCCAGGGCGTTCTTGTCGATGTCGAACAGGTGCACACGGTGCCCGGCCTTGAGCAGGTTGCAGGCCATGGGCGCGCCCATGTTGCCCAGACCGATGAAGGCGATATTCATTGTTGTTCTCCTTGGCGTGCGAATGCCGATGTCATCACGCGATGGGGCTGCTGTGTTCATTCATTGAAGACTACGGCGGCGGATTTATCGCGGGCGGGTTCGATACAGGCGTATGGCTTTGATGCGCAATGGCTTGCGCGGTGGGCGGTGGATAAGGCTGTTGATAGCGTGTGGCAGGGCTGGCTGTTCGAGGCTTGCAAGTGACTGCGCAAGGGTTTGCAGAGGGGGATGCGGGGTATTGCGCGAAAAAGCAGGTTTTCAGCGGACCTGAATCGTTGAAAAACCAAAAAAATTATCTATCAATATGATTTATAAGGACTTTTATCAATCGGCACGCTTTTTGGTATAGCCCATGGGTCCCGGACGGTATGTCCACCGGGTGTTTATTCACTGGAAGGAGAATGACTCATGGCTACACCCGCTTACATGTCTATCACTGGCACCAAGCAAGGCCTGATCACCGCAGGTGCCTTTACCGCCGATTCGATCGGAAACGCTTACCAGGAGGGCCACGAGGACCAGGTCATGGTCCAGGGATTCAGTCACGAGGTCATCATCCCGCGTGATCCGCAGTCCGGCCAGCCAACCGGGCAACGCGTGCACAAGCCGGTGTGCATCACCAAGGTATTCGACAAGGCCTCGCCGCTGCTGCTGGCGGCGCTGACCTCGGGCGAGCGCCTGACCGAGGTCGTCATCCAGTGGTTCCGTACGTCGGCATCCGGCACGCAAGAGCACTACTACACCACCAAACTGGAAGACGCGATCATCGTGGACATGCGTGACTACATGCATAACTGCCAGGACCCGGGCAACGCCCACTTCACTCATTTGGAAGATGTCCACATGACCTATCGCAAGATCACCTGGACCCACGAGATCTGTGGCACATCCGGCTCCGATGACTGGAGAACCCCTGCGTCTGCCGGCTGACCGGCCTGATGCCGACGGCCCCCGCGGCGGGCCGTCGGCTTCTACATCTCAACCCAGCGAGCCGCGCAGCGAGGCGGCGTGCTCGCCCAGATCCCAGAACAGCCCGGCGGCCGCTTTAAGACCTTGCTCGACGATACTTTCCAGCAAATGCTCGTCCGGCGCGTGCTGCTGGCACGACGGGTAGGAGTGCGGCAGCCAGACCGTCGGCAGGCCCAGCACATCGGCAAAGCAATGGTTGGGAATGGTGCCGCCCAGGTTGGGCAGCACGGTGACCGGCTCGCCGAGGCTGGTGCTGACCGACTCGCGCACAAAGCCGACCCAGGGGTGCTGCGGGTCCAGCCGGGTGGCCGCGTAGCCGCCTTCGACCTGGACCTGCACTGCTTCGAATCCATGCCCATCAAGATGACGGCGCAGGTTGTCGGCCAGCGATTGCCATTGGGTGCCGGCGACAAAGCGCAACTGGCAGACCATTTCCGCACGGCCCGGAATGGCGCCGATAACTTTGACCGTACTGCCCGCCGACAGGCCGACCACTTCCAGCGTGTTGCAACCGAACAGCTTCTCGCCGACGCTCAGGCCAGGTTCGCCCCAGGCCGGATTAAGTTGCGGGTCAAAGCTTTCGCCACCGACCGGCAGGTCGCGCACCAGCGTCGCCACGGCCTCACTCATCGGCGCCGGGCGCATGAAGTCCGCCAGCAATTGGCCGCTGGGCGAGACCAGGCTGGCCAGCGCGTGGCTTATCACGATGGCCGGGTTGGTGATGATGCCGCCCCAGTTACCCGAATGACGATTGCCGTTGCCCGTATCGAGCGTCAGGCGAAACTGGCACACCCCGCGCGAGCCGAGAAACAGCGTTGGCACGTCATGGCGCACGCGGGGACCATCGGAAGCCAGGAACAGGTCGGCGGCGAGTTCTTCGGCGTTGTCGCGACACGCCTGCTCCAGCCCTGGCGAGCCGACTTCCTCGCTCATCTCGAAAATGATCTTCAGGTTGAAGCCCAGCCGGCCTTGCCGGGCTTGCAACACCGCCTCCAGGGCCGCGAGGTTGATGCTGTGCTGGCCCTTGTTGTCAGCCGTGCCGCGACCGTACAGACGACCGTCCTTGACGCTGACCTGCCAGGGCCCGGTGCCCGCCTGCCAGAGTTCGTCCTGGCCACGGGTGACATCGCCATGGCCGTAGCTGAGCAGGGTCAGCAGCGCCGGGTCTTCGATGCGTTGGGCAAACAACAGCGGCGGCTTGCCGGGCTGCGGGTTGTCCACCAGGCGACAGGTGAAGCCCAGGGCCTGCAGGGTCGGTTGCAGCTCAAGCAGCAGGTAGTCGCGCAACGGCACGACGCAATCAGGGTTCGGGCTTTCGGTTCGTTGTGCCACGCGCCGGTTGAGAATCTCCAGGAATGCGCCACTGGTGTAGTGCCGGGCAGCTAGCTCAATGGCCTGCGCGCGGGTGTTTGCAGAAGGGGTCGACATAAGGGTTCCTTGCTGACAGGCAGTGGCGGGCGGACGCAATCACGAAGCGCTCGACCGACGATGCGTGGCAGGTTAACGTGACGACCTGACTTGCAACAATTATCAAGTTTTCAACTCATCCTTGTCTTTACGGCAAGTCAGGCTTGCACATTTTTGAAGCAGTTTGCCAATGGAGCCCGGCGATGCACGACCTGCCCTTGCGTTATTTCCACAGCGTGGCCAGGACCGGCTCGCTGTCGGCTGCCGCTGAAGACTTGCATGTCGCGGTGTCGGCGGTGAGCCGCCAGATCAGCAATCTTGAAGGTCAACTGGGGGTGTTGCTGTTCGAGCGTAAACCACGCGGCATGCAGTTGACCGAGCCGGGCGAACTGCTGCTGGCCTACGCTAACCGCAATCAACTGGAAATCAAGAACGTCATCGCCGAGATGCGCGGCCTCAATACCTTGCAGCAGCACAGGATCGCCCTGGCCTGCCCGGAAGGCATGGCGTGGGAGTTCCTGCCACGGGTGTGCGCGCAGTTTCGCGGCTTTCATCCGGGGGCCAGCTTCGACTTGCAGGTGGTGGATGCCGCCAAGGCGTCACAACTGGTCAAGGAAGGCATGGTCGACATCGCCCTGACCTTCAGCCTGACGCCGACACTGGGCGTGGAGATTTCCCTGAGCTGCGAGTCGCCGATCAGCGCACTGATGCCGGCCAGTCATCCGCTGGCCGGCAGCACGTCGTTGAGCGTACAGCAATTGCGCGAATACCCGCTGGCCTTGCCGCATGCCGGGTCGACCATCCGCTACCTGTTCGACATCGCCTGCCACCTGCACGGCCTGACGCTTGTGCCGGCCTATGCCAGCCACTCGCTGGGCGCCATCTACAACGCGGTGCGCCACTCGGCAGATGTGATTGCCCTGTGCGGAGCAGCCACGGTCAGTGGCACGGCTGCCCGCGACAATCTGGTGCTGGTGCCCATGAGCGACCCGCAACTGCGCCAGCGCAGCCTGCAGGTGCAGATCATGGCCGGGCGCAAGTTGCCGGTGCTGATTCGCTACTTCCTGAGTTTTCTGGAAGAGCAACTGGTGACCGTGAGCCGGTTGTAGGCCCAGGATGTGGGCAGGCGGGTTACCAGAAATTGACGGTGTAAGTCAGGGCCAGGCGGTTTTCTTCGTAGCGGGAGGTGTCGCGCACGTTGACGCCGATGTTCATCCAGTTGGCGCCCAGGCCCTTGAGCGGGCCGCTCTGGACGACGTAGCTGAGGATTGAGGTGCGCTCGGTTTCGTGGCTCTGCCGGCCCAGGTCGATGTCATTGCCTTCCATCCAGCGCGCCATCCATTTCAGCCCCGGCAGGCCCAGGCCGGCAAAGTCGTAGTCGTAGCGCACCTGCCAGGAGCGCTCGCCGGGCTTGACGAAACCCAGCGCCGACCAGTTGATCAGGTAAGGGGCCGGCGCGTAGTTGTTGAAGGTCGGGAAGGTGTCCAGGCCCATCATGCGCTGATAGCCGGCACCGAAGGTGTGGCTGCCCTTGTTGAGGCTGAACATCAGGCCGTAGGTGCGGTTGTCGACCCGGCCGGACAGGGCCTGGCCTTCTTCCTTCGTGTTGTAGTAGCGCGCATCGGTCTTGAGCGTGAAACCATTCCCGAGCGGCAGCTTGTGCGCCAGCCCCAGGTAATGCTGGCGGTAGATGTCTTCGAGCTGCGCGTAAAAGTAGGTGCCGGACAACGTCGGGGTAAAGGCGTAGCTGGCACCGGCGAAATTCAGCCCGTTGCTCGATTGCGCCGGGGTGTCGCCCCACAGGTAGAGGTCTTCGCGATTGGCCGACTCGCGCCCGGTGATGCTCCACAGCCGGCCGGCGGTCAGGGTCAGGTGCTGGATTTCCCTGGACTCAAGGACCGCGCCTTCGTAGCGGGTCGCCAGTTGGCGGGTCGGGTCGAAGGATGCCACCGGCAGGTTCGGCCGCTGGTCACCGATGCGCAGTTCGGTTTTCGAATAGCGCACTTTGGCGGCGACATTGGCATGGCCGTAGTCATGTACCGGGCTGCCGTCAGTTTGCACCGGCAGCACACCATCGGGCGAGCGGCCCTTGCCGCCGTCCAGCCGGTAGGCGAAGTCGGCGCCGACATCCAGGCCAAACTGCACGGGCGTGTCGGTGTAGCCGGACTTGAATTGCAGGTCGAAGCCTTGCGACCAACTGCCGGTACGCGACTTGGGCGCGTTGTCCTGCTTGAAGTCGCGGTCGACGTAGAAGTTGCGCAGGCCCAGGGTCAGGTGGCTGTCTTCGACAAAACCGGCCTGCGCCGTGCTGGCCGCGCACAGGCCAACGGTGGCGGCCAGCGCCTGCTTGAAGCGTGATTCGAACATAGCCCACTCCAGAGTCTTCAGGTGATTGGAAGCTGTCAAACAATCAGGAGCGCTTGAGCTGTTGCCGGATGGCCAGCAGGGTGATGAGGCTGAGCAGTCCGGTCACCAGCAGGTAGAAGCTGGGGGCCAGTTTGTTGCCGCTGGCCCCGATCAGCCAGGCGACGAAGAACGGCGTGAAGCTGCCAAAGATCGTGGTGCCGATGTTGTAGCTCAGGGCCATGCCGGTGGCGCGGACCTGGGTCGGGAACAGCTCCGACATCAAGGCCGGCAGGCCACCGAAGTACACGGCCTTGAGCACGCTCATCCAGAACAGCACGGCCAGCAGCGCCATCAGCGTCGGGTTGGCTGCCAGCCAGGAGAACGCCGGATAGATGCTGGCGACAAAGACCAGCGCGGCCCAGAACATGATGCGGGTACGACCGAACACGTCCGAGAGGTGGCCAATGAACGGGGTCAACACGGTCAGGACCAGGCCACTGAGCAAGGTGCCGGCGAAACCGATCGAGGCCGTCAGGCCCAGTTGCTTAACGGCGTAGGTGGGCATGTAGATGATGACGTAGCTCACCGAGGTCGACAGCACCAGGGCGCCGATGGCCAGCACCATGCGGTACTTGTGCGCCTTGAACAGAGTGCCGACCGGGGTGTGTTCCGGTGCGGCCTGCTTGAACTCGGTGGCCTCGTCGATGTGCCGGCGGATGTACAGGCCGATCGGGCCGATCAACAGGCCGAACAGGAACGGTATGCGCCAGCCCCACGATTCAAGCTCTTGCGTGGTCAGGGTGGTGGTCAGCAGCAGGCCGAAACCGGAGGCCAGCAGGCCGCTGATGCCCTGGCTGGCGAACATGAAGCTGGAAATCAGGCCCTTGCGCTCCGGGGCATGTTCGACCAGCAACGCGGTGGCACTGCCGAACTCGCCCCCGGCAGAAAAGCCCTGGATCAGCCGCGCGACAAAGATGCCGATGGGTGCCAGCAGGCCGATGGTTTCGTAGGTGGGCATGATCGCGATCAGGAAAGTGCCGAGCATCATCAGCCAGATGGAAATCAGCATCGCCGCCTTGCGGCCGATGCGGTCGGCATAGGAGCCCAGCACAATCGCGCCCAGCGGGCGAATCATGTAGGACACGGCAAAGGTGCCCAGTGCCAGCAACAGCGAGACGGTTTCGTCGGTGTTGGGGAAGAACAGCTTGGAGATGGTCATGGCGAAAAAGCCATAGACGATCAGGTCGAACCACTCCAGTGCGTTGCCAATGGAGGAAGCGATGACCAGTTTGTACAGTTTGCTTCTGGGCATGCGCGAGGCCAGGGGCTCGGTGGTGATCTGCGCAGTTGTCATTGTAAGAATCTCCGGCAGCTAGGGGAAAGTCGACTGCCGGCCTTGCGTGGCGGGGGGTGCGACCATGGACCGATGGTAGGCACGCCCCCGCTTTCCCACAATTATGCATTTCAGAAGCAATCGTTGCGCTAAAGGCAAATCAACCTCGCAGCATTTTGCGTCCTTTGTTCTGTAATAGTGCCGTGCTGGAAAGTGTCGGTTTAGACGGCTGCATTTAGCGCGTCAAAGGCAGCGGGGGGTGGAATCAGGTAGCGAAGTCAGGCGCCATGGCTGCGCCATAAAGGCGCAACCATTGGTTTTGGCATGGCCACATCGATCGTTACAGGCCCAACATCAACCCGCTCAGGCGCTTGACCTTGCGTTGCAGGGCTTGTTCGAACACGCCCTGGCGTGACTCCAGCAGACTGAACCAATGCTTGGCGCGGGTGATGCCGGTGTAGATCAATTCCTTGGTCAGCACCGGGTTAAGGGCCTCGGGCAGGATCAGCGCGGTGTGGGCAAATTCCGAGCCCTGGGACTTGTGCACGGTCATGGCGTAGACCGTTTCGACATCGTTGAGCCGGCTGGGCAGGATGAACCGCACCTCCCCACTGCCGTCATTGCGAGGAAACGCCACGCGCAGTACGTGCTGCCCCTGGCCTTCACGCTCCGGCACCCTCAAGGCAATGCCGATGTCGCCGTTCATCAGGCCAAGGCCGTAATCGTTGCGGGTCATCAATACCGGCCGGCCTTCGTACCATTGCTGCTCGCTGCCGATGAGCCCGGCATTGAACAGCGCGTGAGTGATGCGCAGGTTGAGCCCTTCGACGCCCCAGGGCCCCTTGCGCACCGCACACAATAATTGAAACTCATCGAACGCCTGCAAGACCGCACGGGCCCAGCCGGTCCAGCACGGGTCGCTCAAGGCCGCCTGCGGCGCAGGACGCTGTTGCGCCAGCACACTCAGGTAATGCCGGTAACCCTGCGGCCCGCTGCCGTGACCGTCGAGCACCATCTGTTCGAAGTGCAGGTCCTGTTCATTCTTGAGTACGCGCACAAACAGGTCGGCATGGGTGTTGCCGGCCAGCAAGGCACGGGCCTGGGCGTATTGCTGCTGGTTGACCAGTCGCGCCAGCTGACCGATGCCGCTGCCTTCGCCGAAACGCCGCGAGTGCCGCAGCATGACCACTTGCTGTGCCAGCGGGTGCTGCAGGTCATCGCCGCTCTGCAAGCCGCTGGCGTGCAGGTTTTCGCCGCTGACCGACTCCAGCCAGGCCTGGGTCTGCGGACTGTAGAAGCCGGCCTCGGCATCGCGGCACAGATCACCCAGCACAGCACCGGCTTCCACCGAGGCCAACTGGTCCTTGTCACCGAGCAGCACCATGCGCGCATGGGGTGGCAAGGCGTCGAGCAGGTTGGCCATCATTTCCAGGTCGATCATCGAGGCTTCGTCGACCACCAGCACGTCCAGCGGCAGGGGGTTGCCAGCGTTATGCCGAAAGTGCCGGGTGCCAGGCCGGCTGCCCAGCAAGCGGTGCACGGTGGTGACCTCGCTGGGGATGCGCTCGCGCACTGTCTCGTCGATGGTCAATTGCCGGACCTGCTGGCTGATCGACTCGGTCAGGCGCGCCGCCGCCTTGCCGGTCGGCGCTGCCAGGCGAATGCGCAAGGGCTGGCCGCTGTGCACGGCGGGTTCCTGCAACAGCGCCAGCAAACGCACCACGGTGGTGGTCTTGCCGGTGCCAGGGCCCCCGGTGATGATGCTGAACCCGCGGCGCGTGGCCAGCGCACAGGCCAGCTTTTGCCAGTCGATGACCGCACCGGGCTTGCCGAACAGCGCCTCCAGCCGCCCCGCCAGATCAGGCGGCGGGGTTTCTTCGGCCGACAGGCGCTGACGCAGCACGGCGTCGATGCGCCGCTCATAGTTCCAGTAACGGCGCAGGTACAGGCGCCGGTCGGCCATGACCAGCGGCTTTTGCAGGGCGTGTGGGCTGTGGTCATCGGCACTGGCCACCAGCGAGCTGTCAGCCAGGACCTGGCACCAGGCCGCGCCATCCAGGCTGGCCAGCAGTTGCGACGGCAGCAGCATAGGCCCGCTGTGCAGGTCACCCTCGGGCGGCAGCGACAAGGCAAAGTCCGGCGCCTTGAGTGTCTCGTAAAGGTCGAGGCACACATGACCATGGCCCAGTTGGTGGCTGGTCAGCGCCGCCGCCAACAGCACCCGCGGATCAGCCTGGGCATCGAGGCTCGCCAGAAAGGCCACGAACGCCCGGTCCAGCGCCCGCAACCAGCCGCGCTCGGTCCAGCGGTCCAGCAACAGCAGCAGGTCATCGATACGTGCGAGCGGCATCAGCCGGGTCAGGCTGTCGGCTTCCAGTGGTGTCGGCAGCAGTTGGGCGAAGGTGCGGCTCATGCGAATTCTCCTGGGCGAAGCGCCGCCTGCGACTGGCCTTGAAAGAGCCGGTCGAGGCTTTCGATCAACTCGCGGGGTGGGCGGGTGAAATACACGCCCTGCCCCGGCGCACGGCTGCCGCGCAAGAACAGGTACAGCGCGCCGCCCATGTGCTGGTCGTAGTCGTAGCCGGGCAATCGCGCCTTGAGCTGACGGTGCAGGGCCAGCAGGTAGAGGGTGTATTGCAGGTCGTAGCGATGCTCCAGGATCGAGGCCTGCATGGCCTCGTCGGTATACGCGCTGTCGTCGTCGCCCAGCCAGTTGGACTTGTAGTCGGCCACGTAATAGCGCCCGTCATGTTCGAGCGTCAGGTCGATAAAACCCTTGAACATGCCATTGAGGGTGGTGGTTTGCAGTGGTGCACGCGGAGCGTTGTCGTGGGTATGGGCGCGCACCAGTTCGTCCAGGCGCGCGACATCGACATAATGGCTGGCGAACCAGAATTCCATCTCGATGCGGTACTGGTTGGGCTGGTCCAGTGCCGCCAGCGCCAGGGGGCGAGCGCCCTGTGTCGTCAGCAAAGGCATCTGTAACAGGTGCAGCAGCCAGTCGGTCAACGGCTTGATCCAGGCCTGCCAGCCGCGCAGGTTGCAACGTCGGGCAACAGTGTCGAGCACACCTTCCGGGTCGCTGGCTGCCAGGGCAAACCCTTCTTTGCCCGCCCATTCGAGCAAACCGTGCAGGAAGGTGCCGGGGTTCGGTCCACGCGGGAAACGGTGCAGGTCGCTGGTGCCCGGCAAGGGGTCGCGCGCCGCCTGCGTCTCTGGACGCTCGTCGTCGAACAGTTTCTGGGCCAGCGGCGTGTCGGGGGCGCTGTCGCCGCTGGCGGTAATGCCATCGCCAATGCGCAGCGCGCTGTAGGACGCGATCCACCAGTGATCGGCCGCCTTGCGCCGGGGCAGCAATGTCTTGAGCTGGCGGGTCGGTTTGAGCGGCGGGCTGAAAAGCGTGTCGTCAGGCTCCGGCACCGCTTGCAGGGCGATGGCCGGGCAGCCCTTGACGAGTGCCTTCAGCCACTCGCCCAATTGCGCGCTGTCACTCAGTGGCAGGCCTGCGCCCAGCAGGTAGCCCAGCGCCGACAGGTGCAGCTGCGAGCTGTTGGCATTGCCGCGCTTGAGGTCGGCCACGCCCAGCCAGCAGGCGTGCTCGGAGCGGGTCATGGCGACATAGAGCAGGCGCAGGTCTTCGGCCAGGCGCTCGTCGTCGGCGCGCTTGATCAGCGCGTCGGTCGGTTGCAGGCTGATGCGGGCCTGACCGTTTTCATCGTGAAAGTGCAGCGGCAGGCGCGTGCCGTCCACCGGTTTGCTGGAGCAGATGAATGGCAGGAATACCAGCGGATACTGCAGGCCCTTGGACTTGTGAATCGTCACCACCTTGACCAGTTGCTCATCGCTTTCCAGACGCAGGATCTGCTCTTCGCCGGCCTGGCCGGACAGCACCAGGTGCTCGCCCAGATGGCGGATCAAGGCCTGTTCACCATCGAGCTCGGCAGCGGCCTGTTGCAGCAGTTCGGACAGGTGCAGCAGGTTGGTCAGCACCCGTTCGCCATCACTGCGGGCCATCAGGGTCTGAGGCAGCTTGAAGTCGTGCAGCAGACGTCGCAGCATCGGCAGCACGCCTTGCGTGCGCCACAGGCCGCGGTAGCCACGAAACTTCATGACCTGCTCTTCCCAGGCCAGTTCGTCCTGGTTCAGGTGCTCAAGCTCGGCCAGCGGCAAGGCCAGAGTGATGCTGGCCAGCGCGGCGCGCAAGGTACGCTCGACATCCGGCTCGGCGCATGCCTTGAGCCAGGCCAGCACATCGTGGGCTTCCTGGGCGGCAAAGACTGAGTCCTTGTCCGACAGGTACACACTGCGCACATGACGCCGGGCCAGTTCGCTGCGCACCGCCTGGGCCTCCTTGCCGTCGCGCACCAGAATCGCGATATCGGCCGGCAGCAGCCTGCGCAAGGCTTGCCCGTCACGGGCAAAGCCGGCGCGGCCCTGGGTGCCGGCATTGAGCAGGCGCACGATTTCGCTGGCGCAACTGGCGGCCAGTCGCTGGCGATAGACCGTACCGGACACCGGTTGCTCATTCGACAGTTGCCACACGGTCAGGGCTGACAGCGGTTGGCCGTCGAGTTCAAGGCGCTCCTTGCGCCCCTGCGCCCGGGCTGGCTGAAAGGGCACCGGATTATCCTTGCCGTCACGGAACAGGAAGGCACCTTTACCGGCCTCACGCTGTTCGGCACTAAGGAACACATGGTTGGCCGCCTCGACCATGGTCACGCTGGAACGGTAGTTGGTGTCCAGGGTATGCCAGCGGCCGGCAGTAGCCTTGCGCGCGCGCAGGTAGGTGTAGATGTCGGCGCCACGGAATGCATAGATCGCCTGCTTGGGGTCGCCGATCAGGAACAGGCCGGTCTGCTCATCGTTATCTTCCAGACGGTAGATGCTGTCGAAGATCCGGTATTGCACCGGGTCGGTGTCCTGGAATTCGTCGATCAGTGCCACCGGGAACTGCTCGCGAATCAGGCTCGCCAATCGCTCGCCGCCAGCCGCCAGCAAGGCGGTGTCGAGCCTGAGCAGCATGTCGTCGAAGCCCATTTCTGCGCGGCGGTGTTTCTCGGCTTCGAAGCGGGCGCTCACCCAGGCCGCGGCGTGCTGCAACAATTCGGCATCGGGGGTCGGCAGGCGCTCCAGTGCGCTCTGCAAGGCCTGCATCGCCACGAAAGCAGGGTGTTGCGGCGGTTCGACCTTCCAGGACTCGGCGATACCCTCCGGGGTCAGGCGCGTAAAGCCGGTGCCCAGGTCGAGGTATTCCTGTTTTTCATCCAGTGCCCAGGCGGTGAGCTTGTCGAACCAGGGCTTGAAGAAGCGCTCCTGGATCTGCCGGCCGTTGACGTGCTTGGCGGCCACGGCTCCCTGGAACAAGGTGTAGAGTTCGCTGGCCCAGGCGGCCCAAGGTGCCTTGAGCTCGACCAGCGCCGCGCGACGTTGTTCGAGCACGCTCAGGATCAGGTGTGCCGGCTCCTGCGCAGAGGCTTCGAACTCACGTCCGAACAAACCGCGCACACGCGTCAGCAAGGCCGCCGGGCCACCCCAGTTTTCGCGCACCCAAGCCAGTGCAGCGCCGTCCATGGGGTAGCAGAAACGCCGCCAGTAATCGCGCAGCACTTCACCGAGCAATTCGCTGTGATCGGTTTCCAGGCTCTGGGTGAAGAGGCTGCCGCTGTCGAAAGCGTGTTCGCGCAGCATGCGCTGGCACCAGCTGTGGATGGTCGAGACGGCCGCTTCGTCCATCCATTGCGCGGCAATGTCCAGCCGGCTGGCACAGGAGGGCCATTGCTCAGGGGCGAACTCGTCACGCAGCTCGCTGACAAGTGCATCGGGGGCCGGAATTTCGTCGCGAAAGAAACGCGCGGCTTCTGCCAGGCGAGTACGGATGCGATCACGCAGCTCTTTGGTGGCCGCATCGGTAAAGGTCACAACCAGAATCTGCGGTGGCAGCAGTTCACGGCCGAATCGCGACAGCTCGTCACCATGACCCAGGACCAGGCGCACATACAGGGCCGAGATGGTGAAGGTCTTGCCGGTGCCGGCGCTGGCTTCGATCAATTGGCTGCCGCGCAGCGGAAAACGCAGGGCCAGAGGCCGGGCGATTGAGGTAACAGGATTCATTCGGCCGCCTCCTCGCCCTGCCAGGGGGCGTCATACAAGGGTTTGTAGAGCGATTCGCACCAGCCGGCGAATTCTTCGCTGTCGAGCAGCGCGTCGAAGTCCGGGTACTGCCGCAGCAAGGCGGTGCTTTCGGCACGCTCGCCATTGCTGTTCTGGCCATCGCCTTCGTAAACCTTGCGCGCGGCGGCCTCGGCCTTGTCGGCCGGCTGTCCGAGCCAGGCAAAGGCGGTTTTTGGCGCAATCGGCAGAGGCTGCTGCATGCCATTGAGCCAGCCACTGAGCAGGTCGTTCAAGGCTTCGCCAGCCGTTTGTTTGTCCAGCGGCGGCAGCAACAAGGTTTCGTCGGTGGCCACCAGCGCGGTGGTCAGGTGCAGGTCACAGGCACAGGCCACCAGATGATTGACCCAGGGCCGGATCAGCCGGTGCCACTTGCGGGTTTTCTTCGAGCCAATGCCATTGGGGATGACCGTGACGGCCAGCAGTTCGTCCCGTGCATTACGGTGCAAGCCGTCGAGCCAGCCATCAAGCTGCACCTGGCGGTGCTCGACACTGACCGGCAACGCGCTGTCGAGCCGCTGTGGCCAACGGCTGAGCAAGGCGTGATAGCGCTGCAGCACACCTGGCAGCGGTTCGAGTAACTCGGCTTGCAGCGAGGTACCGAAACCGGCCATGGGCAGCAGGCCACTGCCTTGCAGGCGCAGGGCCTGGGTATGCAAGGCCTGCTCGACAGCGTCTGGCTTGAGCATCGCGGCGCCCAGCAGGCTTTCGGTCAGGCCATAGCGTTGCAGGGCATCGAGCACGAAGGGTTCTTCATCGGCCAGCGGGGCCTCGCGCTGATCGAAAAACACCTTGAGCCGCTGGGTGAAGAAGTGCTTGACCGGGTTGCGCAGAAAATCATGTAACTGCTGCAGGCTCAGGGGTTCCAGGGGCTCGTGCGCAGCCAGCTGGGTGGCGGGCACAGGCGCACTGGCATCTTGCTCACCGTGCAATGCCTGCCATTCGCGGGCAAAGCTGAAGTAACCAGAATCTTGCTGGAAATAACGAACACTGAAGGGCTGCAGCGGATGATGGAGGGTCAACGCCTTGATCAGCGCCTCACCCGGGTTATCGTCGGGGTCTGCTTGTGCCAGTCGCCAACCGCTGACCAGATGATCACGCAATTGCCCGACCAGCACAGAGGCTGGACGCTCACTGTTGTCGCGAATGCTGTGCCCGACCCAACTGATATAAAGCTGGTCACGGGCCGACAGCAATGCTTCGAGCAGCAGGTAACGGTCATCCTCGCGCCGCGAGCGGTCACCGGGACGGTAGTCGCTGCCCATCAGGTCGAAGTCCAGTGGCGGTTGCGCGCGCGGGTAATCGCCATCGTTCATGCCCAGCAGGCAGACCACCTTGAACGGGATGGCGCGCATCGGCATCAAGGTGCAGAAATTCACCGAACCGGCCAGAAAACGCTGCGACAGACGCCCCTGGTCCAGTCCGGCCAGCCAGGCTTCACGCACGACTGTCAGCGGCAATGGGTCCTGAAGGGCAACCGACTCACAGGTCTGCAACCAGGTTTCACGCAGGCTTTCCAGTTGCGCGAGCAGGTAGTCGTCGTGTTCGCTTTCAGCCTGGAAAAACACCTGCAGCAAGGTTTGCAGGCGCACGCCCCACTGCTGGGCAGTGGCAACGCTGGAGAACTCGGTGTAGGCGATGTCCAGTGCATCGATCAAGGCGACCAGCGGGCCGATCAGGGCCGCATCCAGGCCGCCGATTTCATCGTAGGGTTCAATGCCCTGGCAGGCTTCGCCGGCACCGACGGCATAGCCCAGCAGCATGCGGCGCAAGCCAAACTGCCAGCTGTTCTGCTCCAGTGCGCCGGGCAGGCCCAGGTTGACACGTTGGCGGGCATCCAGTCCCCACCGAATACCGGCGCCCTCGATCCAGCGATGCAGGGTCGGCAGGTCGCGCTCCTGGATGCCAAAGCGGGCACGCAAGGCAGGCACATCAAGCAGGTCGAGGATTTCACTGACCGGAAAACGGCTGTCGGGCAGTTTGAGCAGGTGTTCGACGGCGATCAGCAGCGGGTCGCGGCCGCGTTGCCCCTGGTCGGCCAGGGTAAACGGGATGAAGCGTTTGTCGTCGCGCTCGATCTGGCCGAATACGGCCCGGATATGCGGTGCATAGCTGTCGATGTCCGGCACCATGACGATGATGTCGCGCGGACGCAGCTCGGGATCGTGACTGAAGCGGGCCAGCAACTGGTCATGCAGGACCTCGACTTCACGCTGGGCACTGTGGGCGACGTGGAAACGGATCGAACGGTCCTGCAGCGGGTCGACGTCCGGCCATAAGGCGCGGCTTTCATCGAGCGGACGCAGTTCAAGGATATCGTCCTGGACCTGGCCCAGCAGGTGTTTGGGATCGCCGTCGCTGAACAGGTCGATCCGCTCGTCCTTGAAGCAGAAACGGTAATTGTGGGGGTTGTCGTGGCTGTCCAACAGGTTGATGTAGTCACGGCCCTGCTTGCCCCAGGCCGCGAGCAGTGGATGCGCGTGCTGATGCAGCGATTGCGGATCCAGCACCAGTGGCATGCTGCTCTTGCGCGCCTGGCGCTTGTCCTGGTGACGTAACAAGTCCTTGTCCGCCACGATATCGGCCCAATGGTGGCGACAAGGGTTGTGCACGCACAGCAAGACCTGGCTGAAGCGCGCCAGTCCGGCCAGCGCTTCGAGTGCCTGTGCCGGCAGCGACGAAATGCCAAAGACGATGACCCGCGCCGGCAGGCCGGCAGGGGCCTGATCCAGGCTCTGGATGCGCGCCATGAAACGCTGGTGCACACCGGCACGGCTTTGGGCCATGCCTTCGGTACCGACATCGTGCAGCAGGGCGCGCCACAATTCGGCCTGCCAGATGTTGGCAGGGCTCAAGGGCCTTGCCTCGCCGCGCCCAGAGCGCAGTTGATGGCGGCCGGCGGCCCAGTCTTCCAGCCAGTCGGCGCGGTACACCTGATATTGGTCAAACAGGTCGGCGAGCCGCTCGGACAATTGATAACGCTTGCGCAGGTCGGCATCGACCGTCAGGAAGCGCTGCAGTGGCTCGAAATGCGGGCGGTCAATCAATTCAGGAAGCAGACGCATGAGACGCCAGGTCAGCGGGGCCTTGTCCAGCAGCGAGGTCAGCGGGATTTCTTCGCGGCCCAGTACGGCCCGGTAGAGCTGCCACATGAAACTGCCGGGTAGCTGCACATCCACAGCGGCTGCAATACCGCAGCCGCCCTGGTCTTCATCCTGGGCGTCTTCTGCCAGGGCCAGCTTTAACCATTGGGCGATACCGTTGCTCTGCACCAGCGCGATTTCGTTCTCAAGCGGTGCCAGGGGATAACGTCGCATCCATGACACGACCAGGCTGCGCAGTTCATCCAGTCGGTTGCCATGAACCACCATGAAACCGGCGGTGAGCGTGGTCGTGTGGGGCATGCCTGCTTCCTTGACTCGTCAGAGTGATACTCAAGGGCGCACCTTAAGGGGTACGAGGATGAGCGTCCAGTTAGAGCGTTTTGCAGGTCATTAATTTTATTCCGCGCAAAGCAAAACCCCCGATCGCAAGGCGATCAGGGGTTCTGGGTTTGAATCTTGACGATGACCTACTCTCACATGGAGAAGCTCCACACTACCATCGGCGATGCA